>JAEUIW010000009.1:134941-152821 GCA_016794925.1 Phycisphaerae bacterium | reverse complement strand
CGCACGGATGCGTTCGTGCTGACGCGGCTGGGCACCGCCGCGTGGATGAGGAACTCCTCCGCCCCTGCCGGGGCGGGCTGGTTGAATGCGGTTGGTGCCCACGGGTTCCGCGGCGCCCGCGAAGACGCGGGCGGCGCTGCACCCGTGGCGAGGTGCCCACACGCCTCAACTCTTGGATCCGAATGGTCAGATGGTGGCGCAGGGGCGATCTCGGCGGTCGCCGAATACACGCCGGCGATGGAACACCGGCGCGTGCGCATGGGCTCCGGCTCATCCGTGAGACGACTCCCGAACGCGATCGTTTCACCTACCCTCACCGCATGAGTGCGATCACTCGGAATGGAGCAACAACGGATACGGTTGAATCGCTGCTCGCGGAGTACCACGCGACCGGGAATCTCGACAACATCATCCCTCGCTTGGCACGCGACACGCGCGCCATGCGCCGCATCGAATCGGTTGTGCAACGGCTGGACACATCGCACAGTCTCGTGCTCGGCGACGCTCAGGACGCGAGCCTGGAACCGGGATCGGTCCACCTTGTTGTGACGTCACCGCCGTACTGGAACCTCAAGCGGTACAACGACGGTGCGGATCAGCTGGGACACGTGGAAGAATACGACGCGTTCATCGCAGCGATCGATCGAGTCTGGAAGCACTGCTACGACGCACTCGTGCCAGGCGGCCGGCTGGTCGTCAACGTCGGGGATGTCTGCCTCTCGCGCCGCAAGAACAATGGTCGGCACACCGTTGTCCCGCTGCACGCGACGATTCAAGAGCACTGCAAGCGGATCGGGTTTGACAATCTCGCGCCCATCATCTGGCACAAGATCTCGAACGCACATTACGAAGTCGAGGGCGGCGGCGGCTTCCTCGGCAAGCCTTATGAGCCGAACGCGGTCATCAAGAATGATATCGAGTTCGTGCTCATGCAGCGCAAGCCGGGTGGCTATCGCAGCCCGACTCGTCAAGAGCGATTCCTGAGTATTGTTCCGGCGGATCTGTACCAGATCTGGTTCAGGCAGATTTGGTCCGACATTCCGGGAGCGTCCACGGCGAAGCACCCGGCGCCGTTTCCGGAGGCGCTTGCCGAGCGGATCATCCGCATGTTCTCCTTCGTCGGCGATACGGTGCTCGACCCTTTCATGGGGACCGCGACGACGAGCTACGCCGCCGCTCGGTGGGGTCGCAACAGTGTCGGCATTGAAGTTGATCCGGCATACTACATGACGGCCCGGAAGAGAATGGCGACGCTCGACGCCGAGCTCTATTCCAACACGGCAGTAACAACCGATTCCATTGGAGGAGTGCGCCGTGAAGGACCTTGAGGCCCGAGTCTCTGAGGCGGTGAGGTTCTTCTGGTCGACCCGCACGTCGCAGAATGCCAAGCAGAGCGCATCGGGGCGACGCGATGCGGGCTCGCGATCGGCCGTTACGGGGGGCAAACAGATGGACGGCTTTGTCCTGCTCCTGCGCGATGTGCTGGTCCAGGCGGGCTGCCCGACAGATTCGATCTGTTTCGGCACGCGCGTGGAACTGCCCGGCTGGTTTCGGGCCGAGAAGCAGTGGGATCTGGTCGTGGCATTCAACAAGCGACTCGTGGCAGCGGTCGAATTCAAGTCGCAGATCGGGCCGTCGTTCGGCAACAATTTCAACAACCGCACGGAGGAAGCGCTCGGTAGCGCCACTGACATCTGGGCAGCCTACCGAGAGGGGGCGTTCAGTCCTTCACCTCGACCGTGGCTTGGCTACTTCATGCTTCTGGAAGACTGCGGCGCGTCGCGGAACGGCGTCAAGGTGTCCCAACCACACTTCAGGGTCTTCCCCGAGTTTCAAGGCGCATCCTACATGCGACGATACGAAATCCTGATCCGGAAGCTCCAGCGAGACCGGTTGTACGACGGGACCTGCTTGCTCGTATCGAGCGCGCCAAAGGGATCACTCGGAGAATTTCGCGAGCCGGACGAAGAGCTGCGGTTCGAGCCGTTCTTGCGCGGGATCACCGCTCATGTCGCGGCGGCTTGCAAGACTGGATTACTGCGGTGATGCTCTCTTCTGGGAGGCGCGCGTGCCCGGAGGGTGGAGGGTCCCGCGGCGCGCCGCGCGCTACTTCCCGTCACGGATCAGGCGCTGGACCGCGTGCCGTTCGGCATCCACGCCGCCCGCGATGTCCTCGGCCGTCGGGGTCACGAGCACGTCGGGGACGACGCCCGCGTCTTCCGCGAGGGGCGCTCCGTGCTTGAGAAACTGCGCCATGATCGGCAGGTCGATCTCGAAGCCGGTGCGGGGCAGACGAACGAAGAAGAACGCTCCGCCATTGATGCCGCGCTGGTTGCCTCCGGTGGGTTGACCGACCAGGGTGCCGACGTTGAGCGCCTTGACGAGCGACGCGAACTCGAACGTGGCCGAGCTGTTGCTCGCGTCGATGAGCACGAAGACGCGCCCGCGGTAGCGGGGCCCGCGGGGCGCGATCATCTCGTCGGACTCGGCCGGGTCTCTTCCGTCCTCATTCCTGAGGCGGTAGTAGCCGGCGGTCGTGCCCGGGGCCAGCCCGGTTTCGCGATCGGCCAGGTCCATGGGGCCGATGGCCTCGCTGCTCCAGTCCCTGAACGACGGGTCCCAGGTGTCGAGCGCCGGGTCAAGTTCGGCCGGCGTCTTGAGGTACCGCACGAACCGCTGGCGGGCGGACCGGGGCGTGGGGGTCTCGATGAGGCGGGCGAGGATGACATCGCCGACGCTCGATCCGCCCTCGTTGCCGCGCAGGTCGATCACGAGGTTGGGCACGTCCTTCGCGACGAGCGAGTCAAAGGTATCGTTGATGAAGCCGGCCCAGTCCCACCTGGTCTTGTACGCCACCCAGGACGGCATCGGCAGGTACGCGGCGCCGTCCGTGAGATCGGAGATCCGCCACAGCGGCTGGTCGTCACCCTCGGGGGCGATGTCCCCGGCCCGCCGCGCCGCGAGGCGCGCCTCATGGGTGAGCGCGGGGGCGGAGATGATCGAGTCGGCTGAGCCGCCGGGCGGGCGGATCTTGAGTTCGAAGACGGGGCCGGCCGGGGGAAAGAGGATCGGGAAGTAGATGTCAAAGGTCTCGTGCCGAGCCGCGCCCGTAACTTCGAGCAGGCTGACTCGTTTGGCGTCGTTGGAGCCGTCGGCGCGCGCGATGGTCATCAGCCGTTCGAGGATGGCGCGCGCGGGCGAGCCGTTGATCTCGAGGATCTCGGTGCCGGGCCTGAGCTGGCCGCTTTCGGTGAGGTCGCGGGTGACGATCATCCGCGCGTCGATCCAGCGAAAATAGAAGGGCACCTTGTCCCGCCGCAGGAACAGATCGGCGACGACCGCCTTGGACTGGTTGCTCGGGTTGAGAAACGTGTGGCCGCACTTGATCTTGGCGGTGAACCGCGAGAGGGCGAGGAACGCCTCCTGCCTGGTCTGGTCGCGTTCGAGGGCGGCTTCGAGCGTCGCGAAGTGCGCGGCCATCGTCTCCTTGGTGTTGTAGCGGTACAACCCGGGATGAACGACCTCGAGGGCCCGCCGGAGGGTGAGAAGATCGGCCTTGAGATCGGCCGCGGCGATCCGTTCCGCGGGCTGGCCCGCGGCGATCGCCGGCGCCGGCGGCTCGGCGGCTCGGGTGATCGGGCAGCAGATGAACGGGACCACGGCCACCCACGCAAGACTCGGCACGCGCATGCGACCTCCACGATGAATTCGGCGTTCCCGCACGAACGGTACGCGTCGTGCGGGGGCTGGCTCGCCAAGCCTCGCCGCGCTGGACGGGGGCGGGCCGGCGGTGCGTCCGAAGCGGACGGGGAGCGGGGCTCGAGGTAGTATCTGGCGATGCAGAGCAAGGCGAAGACCGTCGCGGAGTACCTGGCGTCGTTGCCGGAGGATCGTCGGGCGGCGATCTCGGCGGTGCGGAAGGTGATCCTGGACAACCTCGACGCCGGGTACGAAGAGGGGATGGCGTACGGGGCGATCGGGTACCACGTGTCGCGGCGGGTGTACCCGGCGGGGTACCACTGCGACCCGCGGCTGCCGCTGCCGTTCGCGGGGTTGGGGTCGCAGAAACACCACATGTCGCTGGGGATCATGTGCAACTACGGCGGGACAGAGGAGGAGAAGTGGTTCCGCGCCGCGTGGGTGAAGGCGGGAAAGAAACTGGACATGGGGAAGTGCTGCGTCCGGTTCAAGCGCCTGGAAGATGTGCCGCTGGAAGTGATCGCGGAGTCGATCCGGAGGATGCCGGCGAGGAAGTACGTCGAGCGCTATGAAGAGGCGCTCCGGACGAAGGGCAAGTCCGGCGGGGCCGGGGTTGCGAAATCCAATCGCGGGACGGGCGGGACGGGTGTGAAGAAAAAGAAGGCCAAGAGGGCGAAGAAGGTCGCGGGGGCGGCGCGGGGGCGCGGGAACGCGTGACGGGCGAGCCGCGCGAGGGGCGGGGTGGGTGCGTCGGTCAATCGGCAAGGGCCGCGGCGGGGGCGGGGTTCCTGGGGGCGAGGGCGAGCATGCGCTCGACGGCGAGGAGGGCGTCGCGCCGGGCTTCGGGGTGAACGCGGATGCGGTTGACCGTCTTGCCCTGCGCGAGGTTGTCGAGCACCCAGAGCAGGTGCGGCTGATCGATGCGGAACATGGTGGTGCAGAGGCACTGGCAGTCGGAGAGGATGCGCACGCTCACGCGGCGGAGCGCGGCGCGCTTGGCGAGGCGGCCGACGAGGTGGAATTCGGTGCCCACGACCCAGCGCGAACCGGGGGGCGCCTCGTCGATCGCGCGGATGATGAACTCGGTCGAGCCCGCGAGGTCGGAGCGGTCGACGACTTCCTTGACGCACTCGGGGTGGACGAGGATCGTGGTCCGGGCCTGCTTGGGGAGGTCCTGCTCGGATCGGCGGATGTCGTCGCAGTGCTCGGGGCGGAAGAGCTTGTGAACGGAGCAATGTCCGGCCCAGAGAATCACGGTCGAGGCCGCGATCTGCTCGGCGGTGGCGCCGCCCAGGACGTGACCGGCGCTGGTCTTGCGCGGGTCGTAGACGCAGGATTCGGTCTCGGTGTCGAGGCCCATCGCCGCGGCGGTGTTGCGGCCAAGGTGCTGATCGGGGAGGAACAGCACCTTGATCTTCTCTCGGGGTTTGCGGGGCTGGGTTCCGCCCGCGAGGGCCCACTCCAGCACACGGCGCGCGTTGCTGGACGTGCAGACGGCCCCGCCGCGCGAGCCGACGAACGCCTTGATGGCGGCGGATGAGTTGATGTACGTGACGGGGATGACGCGTCCGGTGAAACGGCGCTTTTCGAGGGCGGCGTGGATCCGCTCCCAGGCGAGGACGGCCTCGTCGTGGTCGGCCATATCGGCCATGGAGCAACCGGCGGCAAGGTCGGGCAGGATCACGCTCACGGGATCGGGCGTGAGCATGTCGGCGGTCTCGGCCATGAAGTGCACGCCGCAAAACACGATGAACTGCGCGCCGCGGCGCGCGACCTCTCCGGCGGCGAGCTGCGCGAGCTTGAGGGAGTCCCCCGTGAAGTCGGCGTGACGGATGACTTCGTCGGCCTGGTAGTGGTGACCGAGGATGACGACCCGGTCGCGGAGTTCATTCCTTCGTGCGGTGATGCGCGCGGCGAGGTCGTCAGGGGCCGCCTTGGTGTAGGAATCGGGAAGTGCGGGCTGCCAGAGCATGTGGCGCGAACGTCGGCTAAACAGGGACAGGGACGGCGCATACCCGTTCTGGGGGACACGCCGCGCCCGGCCGTTCATGGTAGGGGTTCGCGGCGGGGATATTCGCGGAGGTATTCAGGCCGCGGCCGCTGGGGCAACGACGGGGAGCGACATGGCGCGAGAGAACTGGACCGCCACGCGCTGGTTGCCATCGCCGGAGAGGCTGGAGCGGATGACTTTCGAGTTGATGAGCGCCTCGGCCCTGAGGATGGGGGTGTCGGTGACCGCGACGCCGACATCGAGCGTTTCGCCCGCGATGAGTGGGCGATCGGACTGGACTTCGAGCAGCGCGCCGTATGTCGAGAGATTGATGGTTCGGGCCGGAAGGAATCGGTGCGAACGGATGTGGAACACCTTGCCGGGGCAGAGCATGTTGTGGCGTTCGTGGGCGCGACGCTCGCGGGCGGGCACGTCGTTGGCGGGAATGGGGGTCGATGTCGAGCGTGTGGCCATGGCGGGGTTTCCGTGTAACCTGATGTGGACCCAATGTCTGTGCGGCTCCAGAACAGCATCGGACACCGGGTTGAGTCTGCTTGGAGGTTTCGGCGTTCCGGCTCGGGGGCACGAGCCCGTGAGGGGAGATCGGGCACCAAAACGACCGATATCCCCGCATGGACCTTTCCGTTCTCATACCGACGCATGGGAGGCCTGAGAAACTGGCTCGCGCCATCGCCTCGCTGGCGCGGCAGCGATTTGACGGGGCGTTCGAGGTGCTTGTGGGGGTGGACGGCGGCGCGGAAGGTGATGGCGCGACGGGTCGAGAGGTCCATGCGGCGGCACGGGCGGAGGCCGGTCCGATCGGGGATCGGTTGAGCGTGCTTGCGCTCGGCCGGACGGGGCCGGGCGGCGTGCGGAATCGTCTGGCGGAGCGTGCGCGGGGGCGGGTGCTGCTGTTCTTGAACGACGACGTGCGGGCGGAGCGCGATCTGCTGCGGCACCACGGCGAGGCGCACGCGGGACGCCGCGGTGCGGCGATGATCCTGGGCGCGGCGCCGTGGGCGAAATCGGCCGGGCGCGAGGAGACGCTGTTCGACCGAATGGTGCGCGAGACGTCGTTGATTTTCTTCTACGATCGCATGGAGGCGGCGCGGCGAGCGGGAACCGCCGGGGACGAGCACGATTGGGGATTCCGGCACGCGTGGACGCTGAACCTGAGCGTGCCACGCGAGGTGTTCGGCGGGGTTGGTGGGTTTGACGAGCGGCTGGATCGGCCGATGTACGAGGACCTCGAGTTCGCCTGGCGGGTGCGGCGGGCAACGGGGGCGCCGGTGCTGTATCGACCGGGCGCGGTGGTTCAGCACGATCATGAGATCCTGCCCCGGGACTACCTCCGCCGGGAGCGGGCGATGGGGGAGGCGGCGTGGAGTTTCGCGCGGTCGTGCCCGGCGTGCGCGCGCGACGTGTTCGGGCGCGACGTGGCGTCGAGCGAGGAGATCGCGTTCGCGCGGGGCTGGCTGGAGCGAGAGGGCGGCGCGGCGGAGCGGAGCCGGGGACCGTTCGAGGCGCTGGCGACGATTCGAGGGGACGCGATCCCGCCGCTGGACGACGCGACCGGCGCGGTGCTGATGGCGTCCTTGTACCAGCAGCACGTGCCGCTCAAACGGTTGGAGTGGCGTCTGGGCTTGCTGGCCGCGGCCGCGGCTGGCGCGGGGGCGGAGGCGCGGGCGGCGTGATCGGTCGCCTCAATCGCGGAGGGTGATGCGGATGGCGTGCGTGAGCGCGCGGAGGGCCGCGCGGAGGGCACGGAGGGCGGTGCGCCAGCGGGGTGTGACGGCGATGCTCGCGCCGTCCACGGTGATGACGACGGTGCGTCGGCCGCGTGTCCAACCGTCGGGCCAGTCACGCGGCCAGACGAACGCGACGTCGGCGAGCGGCCCGGCGAACAGGCGGATGAGCCATGCGCCGAACTCCGCGACACGCGGGGGAGTCCACGGGGCAACGCCGACGGGGTGGGCCGAGTCGTTTCGTGGTGGCGGGTCGAGGTCGAGGGCTGATCCGAGCGCGCGGAGTTGATTCTGGAATCGGGTGCGCGCGGGCTCGGGGAGGTGCCGGAGCCGGGGATCAAGAAAAATGGTGAGGGGCCGGGCGGGCGGGCGGCCGAACTGGGCGGCGAGGGCGTCCAGGGGAACGGGGGGCGCCGCGCGCAGAGAGGGAGGGTTGCCACGGCCGAGCGTGGCGCCGCGGGCCGCGTCGCGGAGGCCCGCGAGGGTGAGCTCGGCGAGGTCGTCGCGTGCGAGGAAGACCGCGCCGGCGGCGCGAACGGTTTCCAGGACGGCGCGTCGGAAGCGGACGGCCGGCTCCAGTCCGAGCTGGGTGATGGGGAGGAAGGCGTTGCGGGCCTGGTAGTAGCGGCCCGCGCCGTGGGGGCGCGCGGCCCATCCCGCGTGATGCTCGATGATCGATCGGGGCACTCCGGCCAGGCCACGCCCGCGTGCGGATGCGGAGGCGTGCGAGAGCCGAAGCCCCCATGTCACGTCGTCGCAGTTCAGGAACGTGTCGGGGAAGGGTCCGGCCCGGCGGGCGGCGAGGGCGCGGACGAGCAGGCTGGCGGCGGCGAGATAGTCGCAGGGCTCGACGAGACGAACGGGCGCGGGGCCGTGCGGGGCAGCGGGGGCGTAGTAACCCCAGGTCCGATCGACGATGCCGCCGCACTCGAACACGCGTCCGGAGCCGGGGTCTCGGATGGCCGATCCGACGGCGAGCAGGTCGGGGCGCCGGTGGAGGGCGAGCAACAGGCGAGCGAGCGCGTGCCGGTGCGGGCGCGCGTCGGAGTCGATCAACCAGAGAAAATGCGGGGGTGGATCGGTGTCGAGCGCCAGGCGCAGGCCCTCGCTGAAGCCTCCGGATCCGCCGAGATTGACCGGGAGGCGGACGAACCGGACGGCGGGCCCGAGTCGAAGGGACGAGGGGGGCAGGAGGGATTCGAGGGGTATATCGGAGGCGTTGTCGATGACGAGCACGGAGAGCTGGACGCGGCGCAGGCGCTGAGCCGCGAGGTCCGAGAGCAACGAGCGAAGGTCGTCCCTCCGGTTGAAGCAGGGCGCAACAGCGGCGACTCGTGTGAGCATTCGGGCGGAGGGCTCGGGTTGGGGCGCTCAGCGGGGCGAGTTGACGAGTCGATCGAGGAAGTCGCGCTCGGAGTCCTTGTACTTCCTGAAGGTCTCCTCGAGCGAACGGGTAAGGCGCTCGGCGGACTCGTGATCGAGGGTCTGCGCGCCGGGGCCCATGGCGACGATGGCTTCCAGGGACGCGGCGGTGGCACGGAGGTCGCTCACGGCCTGGGCGTAGGTGCGCGCGGAGTCGTAGAGCAACTCCTTTTCGAGTTCCTTCTTGCCGGGCTGATAGAGGAGCCGCCACGGGTTGCGGCGGATCTCGGTCATGGCGAGCTTGAGCTGGTCGGAGGCGAGGCGGCCGTTGGCGAGGATGATGCGGAACTCGGGCCCGGCTTCCTTGAGAAGATTGTCGGCTCGCGCGAGCGCGTCGTTGAACGTGTCGATGCCGCCCTTGCCCTTGTCGAGGAATTCCACCACGCGTGGGACAACCTCGTCCCTGATGCGCTGGCTGATGTCCGTGGCGTTGGCGAGTGTGGCGCGTACGTTTTCACGGTTCTCGTCGATGACGGCGCGCACGCGATCGACCACCTCGTTGGCCGTGGCCATGGCCTCGTTGGCGGCCTTGGTGAGGGGCTTGAAGTCATCCGAGGCCTCGTCGAGTCGGGTCAGGAACCGGGAGATGCGCTCGCTCCAGTCGGGGGTGCGTTCCCGCACCGACCCGACGACCTCGCGGGCGTCGGAGAGGAGTTTCTGCGCCTCGCCGGTGATGGGGTCGAACCGCTCGCTGGCCTTTGAGGTGTTCGCGATGAACTTCTGGACTTCGGCGATCTGCTTGGGCCCGTACCCCGCCTGCGCCAGGAACGTGGGCGGGGCGAGGCGTCCGGTGAGGCGCTCCCCGGGCCCGAGGCGGGCGTCCGCGCCCTGCCTGCGGCCCTCGGGGACGTCGCCGGAGCCCGGGTCGGAGATGTTGATCGCCGAGACCGAGCCCAGGAGGGGCAACTCGAGGTAGACCATCGCGTCCTCGTGAATGGTGACCGCGAGAGCCGAACGGAGGCGGACGGCGACGTCCCAGCATTCCCGTTTGGTTTCCTCATCGACGCCGAGCTGGACGCCGGTCACCTTGCCGATGGGCTGGCCGCCGAGTTTGACGATGGAACCGGGCTTGATGCCGCTGATGCCGTCGGACAACGTGAACCGGATGACGTAGGCCTCGGTCTTGACCGACCACTCCTCGACGTTGGCGAGCACGAGGGTGATCACCACGCCGCCGATGAGACTGACGAGCAGAAAAGATCCGGCCAGCAGGTTGTTCTTTGAGGACCGCGAGATGGCCATGTCACGAGCTCGGCGTCGGGTGTGGTGCGGATGAGACGAGAACGGTATGCGTGGGCGTCAACGGGATGAGGGACGGACGTTTTCGGGCTCATGCCCCGCCGCGCGTGGCGACCACGCTGGGCATGGCCGGGGCGGACTTGTCGGGTCCTCCGAGCAGGTCCTCGGCGTAGTTGGTGGCCTCGCGTCGGGCGGTGATGGGCCCCTCGGCATCGCCGCGCAGGAACTGCCGGATGAGGCGGCGTTGCTCATCGAGCCGTTCGGCATCCGCGGCGTCGAGCTTGCGGAGAGCGTCGAACCACTCGCGGGTCTCGACGGCGAGCACCCTGCCCTTGTCGAGCATGACCATGCGATCGGCGATGGTGAACGCCGAGTCCATCTCGTGCGTGACGACCACGCTGGTGACGCCGAGCTTGCGGGTGAGGCCCATGATGAGCCGGTCGATCTCGGCGCTGGTGACGGGGTCAAGTCCGGCGGAGGGCTCATCGTAAAACAGGATGCGCGGGTCGAGGGCCAGGGCGCGGGCGAGGCCGGCGCGTTTCTTCATGCCGCCGGAGATCTGGGCGGGGTACTTGTCGGCGTGCTCGCGCAGGCCGACGAGCTCCAGCTTGATCTTGACCTGGATCTCGATGATCTCGGGGTCGAGATCGGTGTGCTCCTGGAGAGGGAGCGCGACGTTCTCGGCGACCGTCATGGAGTTGAAGAGCGCGCCGGACTGGAACAGGATGCCGAATTTCTTGCGCACCCCGTCCATCTCGCCCTCGTCGAGGTCGGAGATATCACGGCCGAAGAGCGAGATGCTGCCCTGATCGGGCTTGAAGGACCCGATCAGGCAGCGGAGGAACGTGCTCTTGCCGCACCCCGAGCCGCCCATGACCACCAGCGTCTCGCCCGGGTAGACATCGAGATTCACACCGTCCAGGACGGCGCGGCCGTCGAAGCGCTTGACCATGTCGCGCACGGTGATCAGCGGCCGGTCGGTGCGCGCGGGAGGCAGCGGCAACGAACCGGGGGCGCCGGGGGGTGAAGAAAGAGGGGGCTGGGGGACGGAAGTTGGCGCGTTCGGCACGACGGCAGTGTACGCAAAACCGAGCGGGTGTGGAGCGCCATCGGCGCTGGCCGCGATGGCCTCGATCCTGCTGGAAATCCTGAACACCACGGCCGGGGCGCGGCGGTTCATTCAAAGGAAGCGGTGCCCTCGGGCGAAACGCTCCGGACGAGCGAACGGGACGGATTCCCGGGGCACCGCATGATCGGACCACCGACGGACACCGCGCAATCGGATGCGGGGCCGGGGGAACGGCCCTGTCACACGTGCGGGGGCGGGCCCAACCGCTTCAAGCGACGACGGGAGTGAATCGCGGCGGTTGACTGCTTGTCTGGAGGCCCCGGGTCGATAGAGTTAGGGCTCAGGAGCGGCCCGGGCGGCCGGCGCCCGCTTTTCGTCGACTGCGGCCCGTGTTGGAAGTCTTGGGGATTAGTGTAACGGTAGCACAACTGACTCTGACTCAGTTAGTCTAGGTTCGAATCCTAGATCCCCAGTTTTTCGTGCCATTCGCGATGCGGGCGTGAACGTGACCGGGCGTGCCGTGTCGAGCGGGGCGCATTTCGGAACGGCGAAGACGCGCCGGGATTCCCGCACGCGTGCGAAGGGAAACTGGCCTTCGCCGCCATGGACGACCTTGCCGACCTTGGCAGGGCCCCAACACGTGTTGCGGGGCTGGCTACGTGAGGTCGTGGTCGCTTGCTTGGGTGGGTGCGCGAAGCTGCCCGGGCGCGTCGTCGCCGGGATTGACGGGGGGAATGGCTGCCCTTGGTATCACCACGACAGAGCCTGCGCGCGTCGCCTTCAGCCGAGCCATCTCGACGGACTCTCCCCTGAGGATATCGAACTCGCTTCGGCACAACACGTTCTGGATGTACTCGCGTAGCGCCAACAGAATGAACGCGGCTTCCGCGCTGACGAACAAGCCGATGTACCAGAGAATGATTTCGGTTGAGTTGATAATGGCGTTCAGCGGAGCCATCGCCAAGATCACCGCCTCGGGAGGGAAGGATTGGAGATCGCTGGATGTCGGAGCGGGCGTGGCGCCGTCCCGAAGCCGCGCTGCTTCCGTGCGGAGGGAGGCAAGGAGGAGCGGGTCGTGTCCCACGGCCTTGCGTAGTTCTCGCTCCAGAACGACGATGTAGAAATCACTTCCCCACTCCGTTCTTTTGATGAGCTCCCTCAGGACGCGGGACATGTGCTTCAGCCGATCCATGTCTTGGGGCGAAACGGCCGGGCTGTCGGCGATGGGTTTGGGGGCGGTTTCCACGGCTTGGGCCAGGTGGAGCGCGAACCAGTCCGCCTTACTGGTGGTGTCCGGATCAACCTTGAGCTCCCGGGCCAGCTCCGCGGCTGATTCGCGCAGCAGCGCCAGTTGGGCCCTCGCGGGTTGCGGTACGCTTTCAACGGATGCGGACGGAGAGGTCACCTTCAGGCCAGCGTTCGCGTATTCCTCATCGCATTCATTGATGCGATCTAGGAACGCGAACAGCTTTATGATTACGCGCCCGGTTTCCCCAGCGCGATCCTCCTCGGAGAGCACGGCCAAGGAACCGAGTCGGCTGTCCCCCGCGATTTGAAGGATGCGAGTGGAGTACGAGAGCGCCGCGTGATAGCGCCAGACGCACGTCAGCGCACCCAGAATCAGCACGAGCGGTACGGCGTTCCAGAATACGCGAGCGAGCACGGACGCCACACGGGTCCAGGACGATCCGTCGTTCGCCGCCGTCGGAAAGAAGATCGCTCTGACGGGTCGGGCAATCAGCGGGCGCAGATAGAACAGAAATCCGAGCAACAAGAAACAGAACACTGTCGCATACGTCACCAGCATCTTTGAATGACACGCGTAAGTGGGAATGGCGCCGATGGAGGTCAAGGGAATGGGTAGGGCCGCTACAACAACCGCCCACACGCCCATGTATCCCTTGAAGAACTGCGCGAACGACGCGAACGCTCGCGGCATCAACGGCAGGTCGGGTTTCGTGGCTGGCGTTGCTGCGTTGTGCTTTGTTGTTGATGTCGGCGCGTTCATGCGTCATGATAGCCGACCCCTGGTTTCCACATCAGGGCATGCAAAGCATAGATGGAGCACGACTTGAACGGATTGGACGTTGCCGAGTTGTTATTTAGAATAATTCTTACATTCTGTAGGAATCAAGCGGATGCACACTTCGTCGGCAGCGCCGTTGATCTCGGGGCCTCGGCGGGCGCGACACCCGGCCACCGTCGCTATTTGTTCTACTCCCGACGACGGTCAAGAGCCGGCGGCGGCGCGCGGCGTACCGAGCGTGGCTCGGAGTCCCATACCCGCACCGTGCCATCGCCGCTCGCGGACACGATCCGATTGCCGTCGGGGCTGAACGAGACCGCGCTGACATACTGGGTGTGCCCCCGCAACTCCGTGAGGAGTTCCCAATGTCGCGTGTCCCAGATGAGGATGGCGCCTTCTTCGCCCGCGCCGACGAGCCGCGTCCCATCGGGGCTGAAGTCCATCGAGTAGACGTGCAACGGCCGCGGTTCGAGCGCGCGCACCATCCGCCCCGTGGCCACGTCCCAGATGCGGATGATCTTGTCGCTGCCCGCGGTTGCCGCCAGGCGACCGCCGGGTCCGACGGTGACGGCCTGACGCGGGCCCGGGCCGGCCTGGATCGTCCGCATCTCATTCCCGTCGATGTCCGCAACGCGCAGGAGGCCGCGCTCGCTGAGCGCAGCGACGACGGACCGCTCGCGGGAAAGGGCTTCAAATTGACCGCCGACGTGCGTCACCTTGCGTGCGTTGCCGGCCAAGTGAGCCCAGCCAACTCCCTCCCACTTCTTGCCGGGGACCGGTGCGCGATCGGGCGACGGCGGGTCGCGGAGGAGCGACGGCACGTCCCACGCGACGGCGTCCGCGACAAGCGTTGAGCCGTCGGGCGAGAATCCCAGGACCGACGGCGATCGGAGCGATCCGTCTGGCTTGTGGACCTGGCACAGGAGCGCGCCGGTTCGAGCATCCCACAGCCGCACCTCGTTGTTCCAGCCCGCGGAGGCGATCCGCGCGCCATCGGGGCTGAACACCGCGTGAAACACGAAGCTCGTGTGACCCGCGAGCACGAGCGATTCCGCCTGATCGGTCGCCAGCAGCAGGGCACGGTTCGCGCTGTCCACGCAGACGAGCGTTCTCCCGTCCGCCGACCACCGCAGCGCATCGACGGGCCGGAGGAGCCCGATCACCCGCTGGCACGCGCCGCTCGCGATCTCCCAGATACGAACGGTCGATTCCGTGCCGGAGCTTGCGATAAACGCACCGTCCGGGGAGATGGCGGCATCCTTCAAGCGAGCGGGGTGACCCTTGAACAGTCGGACCGAAGCGGGCGAGGAAGCGGGCCAGACCTCCACCGCGCGCATGTCAAGGTAGGGTGTGTCGGGAGCGTGTCCCACCACAAGATCGTCGCGGATGTCGTACAACGGGTAGGCACGGTCAACCGGCGACGTGGGCGTGATCCTGTCACCCGTTTCCGCCGAATAGAACGTGGCGTACTGCTGCCCGTTCGGCAGAGGGATGTACTCCGCCGAGACCACGCCGCCGGGCGTCAACCGCAGCTCCACGAGCGTGGCTTGCGGATCGAGCGCTGCCTCCGCCCGCACCACGCCCGTATCGGTATCCACAAACTGGATGGTCTGGCGGGGCGACACCACCGCGATCGTGCGGCCGTCGGCCGAAAGAGCGCAGCGCGTGCCGACTGTTTCGAGCCATCGCAGGCGCTCCCCGGTCGTTGTGTCAAAGACCGCCGCGTACGACTTGCCCCCGGCCTCGGTCATCGCCGCGAGGCGTGTCCCGTCCCGTGACAACCGGGGCGCGGTCAGTGCCGCGTCCGACCGGCACGCCACGCGCACACGCCCTGACTCCATCTCAACGATGTCCACCGCTCCGGTCCGCACCAGTGCCGCGATCGGGCCGGCGCGCGCATCGATCCCGATCGACGGCGCGCCCTCACTCGGGTACGCGGCCAGGATCATCTCCATACGGCTCGCGAAGTGCTCCCATTCCCATCCGCGCAACTCCTCGGGCGCCGATTCCAGCGCACTCCGGGCTTGCAACGGAGCGATCTTCCAGGTCGCGTCCGCGGCGGCGAGCGCGAGTCGGTACGACTCCCGTCGGGCGGCCGCCTCGCTGGCGCGGGCCCGCTGCTCGCTGTCCAACGCACGGAACAGCCCGACCGAGGTGCCGACGATCCCCAGGAGCAGGAACGCCGTCGCCAACCCGAAGGCCCACACCAGGCCGCGGTTGCGTTGCGCAAACCTGCTGAGCTGGTAGCGCACCGTCAGCGGTCGTGCCATGATCGGCTCGCGCCGGAGATACCGCCGAAGGTCGGCGCCAAGTTCCGATGCCGACGCGTAGCGCCGGGCCTTGTCCTTCTCGATCGCTTTCGCGACGATAGCCTCGAGGTCGCCGCGGAGCTCGGGCCGGTGCCGGCTCAGCCGGGTGGGCGGATCGAACGCCACGATCTTCGCGGCCTGCGGGATCGTCTTGTCCGAGAGGTCGTGCGGGAGCCGACCCGTGAGCAACTCGTACAGCACGACGCCCAGCGCGTACACGTCCGAACGGATGTCGATGGCGGCGTTGTCACCGGTCAGCTGCTCCGGGCTCATGTAGCAGATCGTGCCGATGATCTGCCCCATCTCGGTGTGAATGCTGCCGCCGCGGTTGGCGTCGTCCAGCACGCGGGCGATGCCGAAATCGAGGATCTTGAGCGCGAGCGGCTCGTCGGGATTCCTCTCGGTTCTCACGCCCGCCGGCGCGGGCCTGGCGACCAGCATGTTCTGCGGCTTGAGGTCCCGGTGCACGATCCCCTGCTGATGCGCGAAATGCACGGCATCGCAGGCCTGCGCCATGAGCCGCACCCGATCCGGCAGCGGGAGCGCGAGCTCCTCCGCGATCTTCGTGAGCGGGAGCCCGTCCACGAACTCCATCGCGAAGTACGGGGAGTTGCCCGACGGCGTGCTCATCGTCCCCGCGTTGTAGATCTGCGCAATCCCCGGGTGCTGCAGCCTTCCGAGCAGGTCGATCTCGCGCCGAAACCGCTTGAGCAGCGTGGAGGCACCCGGTCCCTGCCGGAGCATCTTGACGGCGACCCGCCTGCGAGGCTGATCCTGCTCGGCCTCGAACACCGCGCCCATGCCCCCCTGGCCGACCTTGCGGATCACCCGGTACGGCCCGACCTGATCGGGGATGGCATCCGCGACCTCGCCCCGCCCATCGGCGAGCAGCGGCTCGGCCAGGAGCTCGATCAACCTCGGACGCTGCGAGTCCAGGTCACCGGCCGTGAGTTCCTGGCGGTCGCGCTCGAACATGCGAAGCACGGCCGAACGCACTTCCGTGTCGCCCGCGCACGCCGCGTCGATGTACCCCGCGCGCTCATTCTCCGGCTGGTCGCACGCCCCGATGAACACCGCGTGCACAAGGTTGTACTGACGTGCGTCCATCATGTGCCCGTGCCGGACGATCCTCCGTCCGCGTTGAGCTCGACGGCGAGCCACGCCTTGACCGCGCGCCACTGACGCTCGATCGTGCGCTTGGGTGTGGCCAGCACCAGCGCAATCTCATCGAACGTCAGGCCGCCGAAAAACCGCAACTCCACCAGGCTCGCGTGCTCGGGGTTCAGTTCGCCCAGCCTCGACAGCGCCTCGTCGAGTGCGATCAGGTCCACCGTGCGTGTCCCCGCCGCGAGATGTTCGAGGGTGACCCGTTCCCCGTGCGGCGTGCGTTTGGCGGCTCGTCGGTCCCGGGCGTGGTTCGCCAGCACCCGTCTCATGGCACGTGAAGCCACCGCGAAGAAATGCGCTCGACTCTGCCACGAGATGGGGTCGGTTCCCAGCAACCGCACGCACACCTCGTTCGCCAGAGCGGTGGCCTGGAGCGTGTGGTCGGACCGCTCATTCACCATGTACGACTGAGCCAGCTTCCGCAATTCGGCATAGACCAGCGGCAGCAGATCTTCGGACGCCGAGGGGTTTCCCTCGGCCGCGCGACGCAGAATCTGGGTGACGCGCTCTCGTTCCATGCACAAATTCGGCCGCGGGTGTTCGGAATTTGTTGTGCCGGCGTGAAGCTCTCTCGAAAAGCCTCCGGACGCACGCTGCCGCACAACGCTGCAAGGGTAGGGGGCTGTTCTGTGCTTTGCCACGCAACAGAATCCGTACTCGGTCAAATCGACGCGAATCTTGGCGGACGCGTCGCGTTTTCCGTGCCTCACTGATTGACCGTTGGCTCACGTCCAATTCCCAACGGGCGGATCCGCATCGAAAATAGGGAGTTGATCATGACAAGTCTCCTCGAATCGCTCGAATCCCGCCAACTGATGTCGACGTTCATGGTCAACAACCTCTCCGGGATTGGCACAGGGTCCCTGCGCGACGCCATCGACTCGGCCAATGCGCAGCTGGGCGCGGACGTGATTGAGTTCGCGCCGGGGCTGACCGGCACGATCGCCCTGGGCGGCACGGAACTTCAGGTGACCGAAGACCTGGCGATCAACGGGCCCGGGGCGAGCCTGCTCACGGTCAGCGGAAGTGGATTGTCGCGCGTGTTCAATTTCGCTTCGGGCAGTTCGTCGATCAGCGGGCTCACGATCTCCGGCGGTAACGCGGGCAGCGGCGGGGGCATCCGCGGCTCCGCCAGCAGCAGCGTCATCCTCAACGGCTCGACCGTCGCGAACAACTCCGCGATCCTGGGCGGCGGCATCTCCACCGAGGGCCCC
>JAEUIW010000009.1:0-134842 GCA_016794925.1 Phycisphaerae bacterium | reverse complement strand
GGCGGCTTCGCCCAGCTCGCCTTGACCGACTCCACCATCTCGGGCAACTCCGCCGGCAGCGGCGGCGGGATCTCCAGCGACACCGGCGCCATCGCCCTGCTCCGCTCCACCATCTCCGGCAACACGGCGGGCTCGGGCGGAGGCGTCCTGGTCGGGTACGCCCCGCTCACCCTGACCGACGCGCACGTCACCGGCAACACCGCGACCAGCGGCAACGGCGGGGGCATCCTGGGCGGGTTCGACGCGGCCGTCCTCGCGAACAACACCCAGATCACCGGCAACGCCGCGCCCAACGGCAACGGCGGGGGCATCTGGGGCTTCGGCTTCGACTTCCACGGCAGCGTCATCCTCAACGGCTCGACCGTCGCGAACAACTCCGCGATCCTGGGCGGCGGCATCTCCACCGAGGGCCCCCTGACCGTGACCGCCTCGACCATCGCCCAGAACTCGGCCGTCAGCGGCGGCGGCGTCCACCTCTTCGGCGGCTTCGCCCAGCTCGCCTTGACCGACTCCACCATCTCGGGCAACTCCGCCGGCAGCGGCGGCGGGATCTCCAGCACGAACAACACGAGCGTCACCGTTTCGAACTCGACCATCGCGGCAAACACAGCCGTGTCGAATGGCGGCGGCATATTGAGCACTGGTGCACTGCGCGCCGTGAGCACCATCGTGGCCGGGAACAAGGTCGGCTCCTCTCCCAACGACGTCGCCGGGTCGTTCGCCGCGGGCTCGACCAACAACCTGGTCCAGGACGCCGCTCACTCGGGCGGCTTAACGAACGGTGTCAACGGCAACATCATCGGCGTCGATCCGCGTCTGGCCCCGCTGGCGTTCAACGGCGGGCCCACACAGACCCACGCGCTGCTCCGGAACAGCCCGGCGATCAACAAGGGAATCAACCCGCTCGGCCTGCACACCGACCAGCGCGGCCCGGGCTACGCCCGCACGTTCGGCGGTCAGACCGACATCGGCGCTTACGAGTTCGCGTTGGGCACCGCGGGCAATCCCAGCAGAGTGACCGCTCTTCCGGTCGGCCATGTCCCCCCGCCCCCCTCGGTCGAGAACCTCAGCACCCCGGTCGATCCGCGCCTGGCACCCGCATCGGACCTCGGGCCGGTTTTCTGGCAGTACTCATCCGCGCGGACCGCAGATTCGGCGAACCGGTCGCAATCACCCCGAGTGGAGGCAACCCCGATGCTTCATGAAGCGAATTGGCGCGTCGAAGCGTCAACCGCAATCGGTGATTTCAAGCGATCCGGACGCGAGGACGCGATGAGCAACACATGGCTGTTCACGCAAGATGCAGGCACGAACGGCGTCTCAATGGCACACGAACCGGGGGGCACGACGGCGCGCGGTTGGCGCGGAGCGTGGTGACAGGATTCCGCGTTGCGAGTGACGGACGGATCCTGTCAAACTCAATGTGCTTCGCTCGCTCCGGCGGCAGCTCCGCTGGCCTCCTGGCCTTGACGGGCGCGCCACGCCGCGACCGCCGCGGCATCACCCAGGCGCTCGTTGGCGAGCGTGGCCTCCCGGATCATGGTCTGACGCCAGATCCACGTGGCGGGGCTCACCCTGTACACCGGCTCCCATGCGCGTTCGAAGAGCTGCGCGGCGGAAGCCGCGTCGCCTCGGGCGAGGAGCACGCGGGCACGGACGAAGCGGAGGTGCGCGAGCTGATCGGGGGGCATCAACGCGGATCGTTCGCCGACCTCGCACGCGTGGGACGAGACGTCGTACGCGCCGTCTTGATCGCCGGACTCGAGCAGCGCGCAGGCCAGCACGTACTCGGCCATGGCCACGATGTGGTGGTCGGACCCGAATTCTTGACGCAGTTCGTCCGCGACGCGTCGCGCAACGACCGCTCCCTCGTGATGCTCGCCGCTGAGCACGAGGATCCATGCCAGCAGCCGCCTGCTGTTGGCGGTGATCAGCGAGTCTCGGGCGGGCGTGGGTTCGGCCTCCCGTATCTCGACCGCCCTTCGGATCATGCCGATCGCCTCCGCGGGACGCCCGGCGAGGGCGCGTGCTCGCCCCGCCTCCTCGAGGCACATCGCCACCGATGGGTCGTTTGCTCCGAAGCGGGACGCGAGCAGGCCCGCCACGCGTTCCGCGGCGGCCGCCTTCGCCGACAGGTCCCACTCCGTTTCGGCGGCGCTGATCTGCGAGACCAGCACGCGCACCATCGCGGACTGATCGGCGCCGACCAGCATCTCGACCAGGCGAAGGGCACGCCCGAGCGCCAGGGTCTTTCCTGTTCGCTTGGGCGTGAAGGGATCGAACCTATCAAAGCCGGGCAGCACGGCCAAGTCTCGCAGGATATCGGCCCGGAGCGCCTCGCCGGACGAGCCCCACACCGATCGCAGTGTGCCGCTCAATTCCCCCTCGGGCCGCAGGAAGCTGACCGCCGCCGCGTCCGCGAGTGAAGCCAGAACGTCAGGGTCCTCGACGGGCAGGTACCGAAGCCGGTCCGCGAGGGCACCTCGCGCCAACGGCTCGGCGCCGGCGACATCGCCTGCATTGAGGCGCACCTTCGCCAGCACAGCGGCGAGTGAGGCCCGGGGCAACACGAATTCGTTCCCGGATGCGGCGCGATACCACCTCAACGCGGATTCGGCTTCGCTCGCCGCCTCGGAGTCCTTGCCAGCGGCGAGCAGAATGCGCGAGAGGAGTGCCCGGGACTCGGCGACTGGCGCGCTCGACGATCCAGCGATCCGTCCGCGCATGGCGAGGGCGGCGCGGCAC
Organism: Phycisphaerae bacterium; assembly: GCA_016794925.1. Taxonomy (GTDB): domain Bacteria; phylum Planctomycetota; class Phycisphaerae; order Phycisphaerales; family UBA1924; genus JAEUIW01. The sequence continues at coordinate 132,097 of JAEUIW010000009.1, read as the reverse complement.
TCGCGCTCCGCCTCCGGAAGTCGCGCACGCACGAGCAGCACTCCGGCCAGCTCGTGCATGGTCGCGGCGATCTCAGCGTGATCGTCGGGGCGCAAGGTCCGTAGCCGGACAAGGCCGCTGCGGAGCGAAACCTCCGCGTACTCCACCATGCCAGCGGCTTTTCGCCCTCCGAAGCCGGTGTAGACCCCCCCCCACAGCCGGCGAATCGCCTGGTCCACGTCGGGGTCATCCGCGAAGCCACGGGTCTCGATCCTGAAATAAAGGTGCCCCAAGCCGCTGGCAACAGCCGAGGCGACTTCCGGCCGGCCCGGGTCCGATCCCGGGAGCGCTTCGCGGAGCAGCTCGGTTACCGCCCGCGCGCGAACCGATTCGGCACGGGCTTGCGCGCGCTGCGCCGCCGCGCTCGCAACGCTGGATATCACAACGATCCCCGCGACCATCAGGACCCCCGCCAGCCCCGCCGCCCAAGCCAGCCGCCCTCGGTTCAACGACACCGCCTTCCGCAACAGGTACCAGCCCGACCCGCTCCGGGCATCGATGGGGTCGCCGTCGAGGTACCGCTCAATATCGCGGCCCATCGCGGCCGCGGACTGATACCGGACGCGCTTGTCCTTTCGCAGGGCGCGGAGGATGATCGCCTCGAGATCCGGGTTGATGGCCGGATCGGCTCGGCGGGGCGGGAGCGGTTCACTCTCCGCGATGGTGCGGGCCATCTCGATGATCGAGCCTTGGAGGTCGTACGGCAATCGCCCGCAAATGAGGCGGTAGAGCACGACGCCAAGCGAGTACACGTCGGTCAGTGCATCGATCTCGTCGGGCTTGCCCGCAGCCTGCTCGGGTGAGGCGTAGGCGGGCGTGCCCGCGAACTCGCCCGTCACGGTCGTCCGGAGGGCTCCGCCGGTACGGGCCACGCCGAAGTCAAGGACCACCGGTCGGCCACCCCGGCCTTTCTCGTCATCGAGCGTCACGAGCACGTTTTCCGGCTTGAGGTCCCGATGGATGACCCCGTTGAGGTGCGCGTGATGAACGGCGCCGCATATCGACACGAAGGCCCGGAGCAGCGCCGTGCGTTGTAGATCGGGGGTGGATCCCGGTGGCGTCCACGCGTCGAGGGGCACCCCGTGAACGAACTCCATGATGAGCGCGACACGCCCGTCCCCCAGCATGCGGGACTCGAAAAGCGTCACGATGTTCGGGTGCCGCAGCCGAGCGGCGATCTCCGCCTCGCGCTCGGCACGCCGCCGCTGCCGACCGGACGACGCCGAACCCAGGGAAAGCACCTTGACCGCGACCGGGCGCGCGGTCGATTCCTGGACGGCACGATACACCACGCCCTGAGCCCCGGAACTGATCACGCCCTGCACGCGATAGCCGGATAGACGCGGGGCATCGCGGGGGCCAAGGTCCTCGGTCACCAGCTCCCTGGCGCGAGTCAGGAAGCGAGCGTCGTCGCGTGCCCGGGCCAGGGCCTCGCGGCAGCGGCCGCACGAGGAAACGTGCGCCTCCAGCTCGGCCGACAGCGCCTCGCCCGCCGCGACGCGCTCGATCGTCTCCTCGCCGGGGCACGCGTCGCCCGCCGAATCCATGTCAGGCATCCTCCTCGAACGCGGCCGTCAGTTCTTCCACACAGGAACGCAAGCGGCGGGTGAGGCGGCTCTTGGCGACGTAGACCTGATCGACGCTCATCCCGGCCTGCAGCGCCGCTTCCGACACCGGAACGCCGCGCAGGGCCGCGAGCTCGAACGCCAGGAGCGTGCGGTCGTCCACATCGGATTGATCACGCAGGGCCGCGATCGCGCGCGCCAGGATGCACCGGTCGCGTTCGTCACGCCAGATTGAGCGGAGCTCGGGGTCTTCGCTGACGGAGGCCAGCCCCTCGGCCGGCATCGGTCCTTCTCTCCCCGCACGACGTCGCGCGCGAACCGCCCAATGATGCGCGATACCGAGGATCCAGGAACTCAGACGCCCCTTGGTGCGGTCGTAGCGTCCCTCGCGATAGGCGCGCACGAATTCCGACAAGGTCTGCTGGGCGACGTCCTCAGCCTCGGTCTGACTGAGCCCCAGACGGCGCGACAGGCCCACGATCACCGGTCGAAAGCGGCTGTCGATCTGGGCCCAAGATGGCTCGTCGGCGAAGTCGCGCAGCGCATCGAGCAATTTGGTCGTGGTCTTGAACGCGAGATTGGCTTCGGGAGCGTACACGGCGATTCCCCGATACAGAGCATACGTGATGGCGGGCCGGATCCAACCATCTGGACCGCCGATTCGGGGCCTGAACACCGCACGGCCACCCTTATCGGGCGGTGGTCTTTCGGATCGCCGACGGCACACCTGAACTACTTCACGGGTGTCGGATCGCCGGCGAATCTCCATGACGACGTGCCGTCTCGCGGCACCGGACGATCCGTGATCCCAGCGCGAATCAGCTCAATCGGGATCGGGCCGTACGTAAGAACAGCGTCGTGGAACTGGCGGTCGGTCATCCGCCCGGTCGCGAGGACCTCGGCGCGGAGCGCGCGGAGCTGGAGCCCTCCGATCATGTACGCGCACTGGTACAGCGGGGAGTACTGCCCGCCGATGTACCGGCGCACTTCGCTTTCGGCCCCGAACTTCTCCATCCCGACGCGGGTGATCAGAAAATCGATCATCTCGGCGGGCTTCATCTGCCCGAGATGGAACTTGAGGCTGACGATGATGCGCGCGCCGCGGTGCATCCGCCAGAAGAGCATGCCGATGCGATCCTCCGGGCCGCGCCCCCACCCCATGTCCCAGAGCAGCATCTCCCAGTGCAGGGCCCATCCCTCGACGAGAAACGGCGTCCCGAAGACCTGGCGATAGGGCCGCCAGCGCTGCGCCATGTAACCCTGGAGATGATGACCAGGGATCAGCTCGTGCGGGGTGACGATGCGCGTGAAGTGGCGGTTGTTGCCGCGCATCGACATCAGCTTGTCCTGGTGCTTCATCGCGTCAGTGGGGTAGGCGACGCCGATGTGCAACCCGCCGTAGTACGCGAAGGGCCAGAGTTTCTGGTTCTCCGGGGAGATCATCTCCAGCCGCCAGAGTTCTTCGTTGAGCGGCGGGACGGTGACAAGGTCCCGCTCGCGCAGGAACGCGATGGCCTCGCGCGCCAGCGACGCGATGAGCGCGGTCTGCCCGCCGGGCTCGACGCTCGCGCCCTTGACACGCTCCAGGGCGGCGCGCCAGTCGTCGCCAAGTCCCATCTCGGCCGACGCGCGGCGCATCTCCTTCTCGCACCATGCGAACTCGGTTTCCGCGATCGCGATCAGTTCGTCGGGCGAGTAGGGAATCACCTCGGCGCGCAGATCGGCCAGCAGGGCGTCGCGTCCGATGGGATCGCCGAGCATCGCGTCGTCGTCGCGCTTGCGCTGCCCCGCCACGGATTCTCGGAGAAACTTGCCGTACTCGTCCAGGGCCGCGTCCGCATCCCTGTACGGTTGGCGGAGCCACCATGAGAATTCCGGCTGGTAGCCGTCGTGATACGCGAACCACTCGCGGAGCGTGTCCCGCAGTTCACGCACCACGCCCGCCGCTCGATTCGCGACCACCGGTGCCACCACAATGGGGCCCTCTCCGCCGGGCCCGGGACCGGCCGCGCCCGGATCCTTGGTTCCCCTCTCAATCCGCTCACGGACCTTGGTCAATCGCTCGGGAATCGAGGCAACGATCGCCGCGCACGCCCGCGAATCGCACGGCTCGAGTCGGCGCCGCGTCAGTTCGAGCGTCTGGATCTCACGCCTGCCCGGGAGAATCGCGTCCATCTCGGTCAGTCGTCGGGCTTCGAGGGCTCGCGCCGCCGCGCCGGACTCGATGGCGTTCCGGAGCAGAACGTAGTCGATTCGCCCCTGCGCGCTCAGCGCATCGAATTCGATCTCCGCCAGGCGACCGCGCCAGAGGTCCGCGTTGCGGGCGAGCCGCTCCAGCCTGACCTCGGACCATCCGATGTCGTAGAAACGGGCGATCTCCCTCGAATCGATGTCCCACAACCTGACCACGTCCTCCATGTCGGGCACGCGCGAGGGCGCGACGTCGCGCGACACTGCCGGCGAGTCCTGCGGCCCCGGCTGGGCGCTCCCCGGACGCAAACCCAGTACCAGCACATTCAGCGCGAACACGGATCCGATCCGCACGAGGTCGTTCATTTCGCTTCCTCTCCGGGGCGTCCGTCGCGGGCCGCCGCGTCGGCTCGCAGCCTCACTTCCAACCAGACGCCAACCTTGTCCGCCCACATCCGGCCGTGCGCGTCCAGCCCCTTGGGCGAGAAGTGAATCCCCCTGCCGCCGCCATCACGGTGATCACCCGTGAGCGTGTCGGTGTCGGGGCCCTCCAGCGCGATGCCCCTATCCCAGAGCGCTTTCTGACCGGCGCGTGTCGAGTCGAACGACGGTTTCTCCGGGTTATGGTACGAGACGCGCGCAACGACCCAGGGGAATTCCCGGCCCGCGGCCTCGCGCGAATCCAGGATAATCCGTTCGAGCCCGGCCGCGTACTGATCGCCGGTCATGCCCACGTCGCTCTCGCCCTGGTGCCAGAGCAGGGCACGGAACCCGAGCGGGCCGAGGGCGCGAACACGGGCCATCATCCACTCGAACAACTCTCCGTTACGCTGCCACTGGTTGATGCTCGTGCCGCCGTGTCCAGTGACCGCCACGCCAATGGGGACCTTGAATCGCTCGTGCATGGCGTCGCCGAACGCGGGCCAGAACGAGCCGCCGGTGCTCCCGTCATGCACGCCGGGTTGGGGATCGTCGGCGATTCTCCACGCGTGGCAGTCGAATGTGCTCACCATGCCCGTCCGGCACGAGAGCTTGCCCTCTCCCCCGCAGTTGGTCGAGTTGCTCTGCCCCGCGCCGACAAACACCTCACCGACCCCGACGTGGTTCACGCGCACGTTCGCGATGGGCGCTCCGGCGCGAACGGCACGGCATTCCAGCAGGTACCACCCGCCGGCGGGCGCACTGAGCCGCAGCGCGAACGAGCCATCTGCGGCGGGCGTGGCCCGCGACCACGTGGCGTCCGGCTCGCCCCACTCCGAGGAGCCGGTCAGCCGAGCCTCGACCGCCTCGCACGCGACACCCGTCCACCCACGCACGCCCACGATCCCCGCCCGCTCGGTTGCGCGCTGAAAAACCTGATAGTCCGTCGGAGTTTCGAGGCTGAGCGGCTCCGGTCCGCGGCGGGACCCCGCCGCGCGGTGCGCCGCGAAGCGACGGATCAGCGGCTGGCCGACGGAACCGGTGACCCGAAGCCTCAACCCCGACGCCGTCACAGGAGCGAACCGCTCGATCCGCTTGTGCCCGATGGCCGAACCCGCCGCGACCTGCTTCCATTCCGACGTCGCGCCCACCGCAGCCTCCAGCACGTAGGAGCGAACGCGCTCGCCCTTCGTCACGTCCTCCATGATCGTCGCGTGATCGATGGTTACCGGCGCCGAGAACGTCAGCGAGTGCTCGGGACCCTGCCCCGAGGTGTCCGCGACCGCCACGCCGAAACGTCGCGCGACCTCGGCGCCGAACTCGGCCGAGCGGCGCGCGTCCGCATCGGGGATGAGCCCGGTACGATCGGGAGTGTTGTTCAGCAGGAGCGTGGCGCCGCGTCCCACGGACTGAAGGTGCATGTCGATCAGTTGCTCGACCGATTTGAGCGTGTGCTCGTTGTGCGTCTTCCAGAACCAGGTGTCACGGATGCGGGCGTCGCACTCGTTCGGGAGCCAACGGTCGCCGTCCGGCCTGCCGTCCTCTGCGGTGTAATCCCCCCACTTCTTCGCGCCGAACATCACGGCGTTCCACGCCGGGTAGGGCGCGACGCCGTCCTCATTGCCCACCCAGCGGATGCTGGCCTGCGGCCCCTGAAAAACGACGGCGTTGGGCGCGCACGCGGCGAGAATGTCCCCAACGTCGAAGACCAGCGAACCGTCGAACCACACCTCGACGATCTCACCGTACCCGGTCAGCACCTCGGTGAGCTGCGACCGGAACAGCGCTTCGTACTCGGCCTGCTTCGCGGGGTCGGCCGCGCGACCACCGACGCCCACGCGATGGATCCGATCCTGCGGGGAGAGATACACGCCCAGCTTGATGCCGGCCTTGCGGCAGGAGGCCGCGAGATCCGCGAGCACGTCGCCGCGGCCCTGCCGCCAGGGCGAATTTCGAACGCAGAATTCGGTCGTGGTGGTGGGCCACCAGCAGAAGCCGCCCTCGTGCTTGGCGACGAACACGATGTACCGCGCGCCCATGGATGAGGCCACGCGAACCCATTGATCGGTGTCCAGTCGTTCCGGGTTGATCTCGCCGGGCGCCGTGGCGAGCGTGTCGCTCTCGGAATCCTGCCAGGTCTGCGGCGCCATGTGGATGAACATCCCGACCTCGAGGTCCTGCCATGCCGCTTGCTGGGGCGTGGGACGGGCGAGGGCGTCCTCGGGCCCGTCGGCGCCCAGGACCGCGGATCCGCCCCACGCGAGCGCGAGGAGCCACACAATGATGCTTCTCATGAGGGTTTCCTCCACGTCAGGGTGTACTCGGCGCCCCCTTCGGCCTCGAACTCCAGGGTCCCGTCTTCGAGCGTCCGCGTGCGAACCTCGCGCTCGGCACGAGAAACCACCAGCGTTTCCGTGTCGGCCCCGCCGACCGCACGCACGCGGCAGGGCCCCCCAAGACCCGCGCGCACCCACGCGCGCGCCAATTTCTGCTGCCGCCATGCCAGGCCGACCTCAAAGTCGCCCCGCGCGCGCAGCCCCCGGATCCACCCCGACGGCCACGCCGGCGGGAGGGCCGGGAGCAGCTCGATCACGCCGGTGTGGCTCTGCACGAGCATCTCCGCCACGCCCGCCGCGGCGCCGAGGTTCCCGTCGATCTGGAACGGGGGGTGATTGTCGAAGAGATTGGGCAGCGTGCTGTCGCTCAAGAGTTTCAGGAGGTGCGCGTACGCGGCCTCGCCGTCGCCCAGGCGCGCGAAGAAATTCACGAGCCACGCCCGACTCCAGCCGGTGTGGCCTCCTCCCGCCTCCAGGCGGCGTTGGAGCGTGACCCGTGCCGCGCGGGCAAGCTCGGGCGTCCCGCGCGGCGTCACCTGCCGGCCGGGGTGCAGGCCGTACAAGTGCGACATGTGGCGGTGGCCCGGCTCGACCTCTTCGTGATCTTCCGCCCACTCCATGAGCTGACCGTGCCGCCCGACCGCCATCGGCAGCAACCGCTCGCGTGCGGCGGCGAGGCGCGCGCGCAGCTCCCGATCAACGCCGAGCGCATCGGCCGCGTCGATGCAGTTCGTGAACAGGTCCTGCGCGATCTGCTGGTCCATCGTCGGTCCCATGCAGAGACTCGCTTCGGATCCGTCCGGCAACCGGTAGCGGTTCTCGGGCGAGATGCTCGGCCCGGTCACGAGCAGACCGGTCCGGGGATCGGCCACGAGGTAATCCAGGACGAATTCCGCTGCGCCGCGCATCACCGGCCACACCCTGGCGAGGTAAGCCCGATCGCGGCCGAACTCATAGTGTTCCCACAGGTGCCGCGCCAGCCAGGGACCGGCCATCGGGAACAACCCCCACTGCGGCGCCTCGCCCGGAGAAGTGAACCCCCACGGATTCGTCACGGCGTGAACCGTCCAGCCCGATGCGTCGTAGTGGACGCGCGCGGTCCGGGCGCCGGGCTCCGCCAAGCGGGCGATGAAGTCGAGCAGCGGCGTGTGCAGCTCCGCGAGGTTGGCAACCTCTGCCGGCCAGTAGTTCATCTGCACGTTGATGTCCGCGTGGTAATCGGCGTTCCACGGGGCGTCATGGTGGTTGCACCAGAGTCCCTGGAGATTCGCCGGCAGCCCGCCGGGGCGCGAGCTCGAAATCAGCAGGTAGCGAGCGAACTGGAAATACAGCGCCGCGAGAGCCGGATCCGCCTCGCCACGCCGCACGCGCTCCAGCCGATCCGGCGTGGTGAGCAGCGCGGCGTCGTTCGCGCCGAAGTCGAGCGTCACCCGGCCGTACAGCTTCTGATACGCGCGCGCGTGCGACTCGAACAGGGCCGTCGGGCCCATCTCGTTCGCTCGGGACACCCGCTGGAGGGTCACCCGAACGGGATCGGGGGCTCCCCCACCGGGGGGCAGGGCCCCGCCCTTCGCGGTCACGTCCGGATCGAAGTCGGTCGCCGCGGCAACGATCAGCGCCGCGAGATCCGCACCCTCGACGGTCAGCCATCCGTCACGAACCTCGATGTCCCCGCCCCGCGCCCACGCGCGGACACGGGCCGCGAATCCCACGCCGCGGGACCCCACGGTGCGACCTTGCATCAGCAGTTCGTCGACCGCGGATCGCTCCGCGGCGAGCCGGGAGGGCCCCTCGCCTGTGCGCGGCTCGATGGGTGCGTCGTTCTTCCAAGGAGCGCACGCGTTCCGTTCGTCGCGGTCGAGCCGCGCGCGGAAGTTGATCATGCCCGGCTTGGTCGCGGAGAACACGATCACGAGCACGTCGTCTTCACGACTGGCGAAAACGTCGCGTCTGATCATGTCCTCCTTCCCAAGGCCGATGAACCAGCCCCCCAGCGCCTTGTCGAGGTCGAGGAACCGCCGGTACGCGCCCGGCGTGGTCGTCGGATCCAGTTCCCATTCCGATCGACCATGCTCCTTTCGTTCGCGTTCCGCTTCCTCGCCCTCCTCGGGGCGGATGCTCTGCTCGATCCAGAGATCGCCCAGCGTTTGGTAGGATCCGAAATCGTGCTGCCAGCCGCTCCCGTGATGCGACCCGGGCCCGCGGCAGATCAGCGCCCGGTTTGCTGCCTCTTCCGCCTCACGTACCCTGCCCGCGGCGAGCAGATCGCGGACCGGCCCCAGCGCCGCCAGGGCCTCGGGACGGTCCGCATCCTGCGGTCCCCCGCTCCAGACGGTGATCTCGTTGAGTTGAATGCGCTCCCGCCAGATCCCCCCGTACATCATGGCTCCCAAACGACCATTGCCCATCGGCAACGCCTCGGCCCAGGTCCGCGCGGGCCGGTCGTACATCAGCGTCATGTCTCGCTGATGGAGTTCCTCCTCTTGCGCAAGGGCCCTCGACGAATGCGCGGCGCACCACGCCGCAACAACAAACAACGCCGCTCGCAGTAGACGACTCAGGCCCGATTGGTACATGGTGCCTCCACGATCGATCATCCCGTCGCACGCGATCGTTTGCTCCACCGACGCTTGGGGCTCACTCGATCGGCCTCACGCCGTGGTCCTCGCCCAGGTGCCTGCGCAGCGGGTCGTCACGCCCACTCCCGAAGTCGTGGACCGGATCGCGCCACACGGTATGGACGTGGTTCGCCCCGTCCTGCGTGTTGTCGTACTCGATGATGAACGTCGGTCCCTGCAGGCGGTAATAATGCCCCTGCCCGGACTCCAGGCGCCCGGCCCACGAGAACCGGACCTTCTCGATGCCCGCTGCGCGAAGACGCGCGAGCTGCCACGCTCGCAGATCGCCGCGGAGATTCCCCGCGTACGTGCCGATGAGCGCTTCCACGAGCTCGCGTTGATCGGGTGTCAGATCCGAGTAGGCCACGCCCCGCGCCTCGACGCCCGCGGCGCTCGTGCCCGGCCCGAGCAGCACGTCGCGCGGGGCCGCCTCGGCCGAAACCGCGACCCGACGCTGCTCGGGGGAGAGCGATCGCGCCAACCGTCGTCCGAGGTCCTCCTCCGCCGACAGCACGCGCAATCCGGCCCGGGGACCGTCGCGTACCTCGGCGGGATTGGCGCCGAGGAAGCTCGGGGTGGTCGCGGTCAGTTCCTCGTCGACCGACGAGAAATTCAGGCTCACATGGTGGCCCTCGACCTTCCACCCCCAGGGCGTGGCGCCGCCGGGCTCGCCGAACACCGCCAGCACGTATCGCTCGGGATCGCGCGAAGCGCCGTCGCCGCCGCGGGCCCGTTCCAGGTCGCGCAGCACCATGTCCAGCTGCATGATCGAGGTCGTCTTGAGGTACCCCGACGCGCTCATCCCGGAGCGGAGCAGGGCGTGCCCCGCGCGCCGTTGCGTGTCGTTCATTTCCTTGAACGACACGCCCGCGCGTTCACCCGGAACGAACCGCCAGTCCGTGCGTTCCTTCGCGTCGTACGCGAACCGCGCCCGCTGTGCGAGTTCGGGTCCGAGCGTGGCCAGCCACGCTCGGGCCGCCTGACCCATCTCCATCCGAGCGCCGCCGTCGTCGAACCTCCCGATTCGTGCCGACACCAACGCCGAGCCGCCCAGCAGCGCCAGCACGGCCCACGAACCCTTCGTAGATCTCATCACCGTGCGCTCCTCGCTCGCTCCGACGAGCGCAGGAGCATACCCGAATTCGCCTCAATCCGGTTCCGCAGCCACCCCGCCGTTCCCGGAGCAATCGACAGGCGGACGCACATCCGCGCTCGCCTCGGATGACCCGTCCGCCGCGATCACCCCGAGCGCCACCAGCGCCAGGCGCGCCGCGGCCTGCTCGGCCGATTTCTTGCTCGCCCCCACTCCCGGCGTGTGGCGCACGCCGGCCAATTCCACGCTCACCTCGAAGCGTTTGGCGTGATCCGGCCCGACCTGCGACAGCACCACGTACAGCGGAGCGACGTCGAGATGCTGCTGCGCATGCTGTTGCAGGATTGACTTGTAGTTCTCCTGGTGGCCGCTCGCCGCGGCACGCTCGACGTGCGGCTCGAGCAGCGGAACCAGGAACTCGCGGGCCGGGTCCAGCCCCCCGTCCAGGTAGATCGCCGCGACCACCGCTTCCAGCGCCGCCGCCAGCAGCGAGTTGGGCAATCCGTCCTGCTGTTTCATCCCCTTGCCGATCGACAGGTAGTCCGACAGCCCGAGACTCTCCGCCATCGCCCCGCAGGTCGTTCGGGAGACCACCGCTGACTTGATCTTCGTCATCTCACCTTCAAGCTGCTCCGGGAACCGGAGATAGATCATCTCGCACGCAACCAGACCGAGCACCGCATCACCCAGGTACTCCATCCGTTCGTTGCTCCGAACCCGAGCATCGGCGATCGAAGCGTGCGTCAGCGCGCGCTCCAGCAAGGTCGGATCCCGGAAGTCGTACCCGATCGCACGCTCCGCCCGGCTTCGAGTGTCCTCAGTAGTCATCCCGGCCGCTCCGAACGGACGCGTCCCCCCTATCCGGATGACGCGGCCACAACCGCGCCGAATCCCGGCTCCCGTCAAGCTCGCTCAGCGGCCTCGCGGCCGGTTCCGTCCACTCAGGAACGGAACTCGCCGCCCGGTCGCCCGCGAACCTGACTCTCACCCAACCACGCGCCCATGGCAGACCACATTTTCGGCTCGCCGACTCGACGGGCCAATCGCGGTCACTGCAAATAGTACCCTTGTAACCAACAAGTCACCACATTCAGGGGAATTTCAATCCCCGACATTCCTGCCGTGCTGGCCCCGCCCGCGCGGCTCCCCTATATTCCCGCCCTTCGGACCGCAGGAGCCGTTTATGCACTACCCGCATCGAGTCAGCCGCCTGAAGCGCAAGCGCGCTATCGGCTTCCGCGCCCGCATGAAGACCAAGAACGGGCGCAAGCTCATCAACCGCCAGCGCCGGGCGGGCCGCTCGCTCAATCGTGCCGATGATCGGATGTAGCCCGACCCCGTCGCTGGTCTGCTGAAGTGAACCAGTTCAGGTCCTTGTCTCGACAACCGCAACCGGTGTCGTGGGACCGTATTTGGAGGTCGCGGCGACCAGCACGCCTTGGGTTTCGAAGCCCACCGGGCATGTGTCGTTGTAGTACTCCCGGATCCAATCCAGCCTCCCGCTGCCGTGCAGCGCTTCGAACATTTCCACACTCTCGGCGCAGTATCTCGAGCCGATTCCGGTGCGCAGTTCCTCAACTGCACGACGCGCGGCCTCTTCGCCGACGTCGGCCCGGTACGGCCGAAAACTGGTCATGGCGTCGAAACTGTCGATGACCGCGAAGTAGCGCGCCGCCACCGGGATCTCGTCCCCCTTCAGACCGTCAGGGTACCCCCGACCGTCCCAGCGCTCGTGGTGATGCCGAACCAGATCCAGCACCAATTCATCCCGCTCTTGAAGACGGATCAGGCGCGCGTATCCCAATTGCGTGTGCCGCTTGATGACCTCGAACTCGTCCTTGTCCAGGGGACCGGGCTTCTGGAGAATCCGATCGGGAATATCGATCTTGCCCACGTCGTGCAACGCCGCGGCGTGCGTGAGCCGCTCGATGCGTTCTGCTTCAAGCCCGGCCTCTTCCGCCATCGCACGCGTGTACAGCACCACCCTCCACGTGTGCGCGGCGGTCGAGAGGTCCTTCGCTTCGATTTGTCTTACCAGCGACTCAACGGTCTTGACGATCACGCGCGGCCCCTGTGGTAGGACCCGAGTTTATCGCCCGAACCTGAAACCGGTTTCGTGGTGTTCTCTTCAGCCCCAAGTTCGTGCGGTTCACATTGTTATCGGACAAGCACGCCACATCAAGCGACCGCGGGATTGTCCTCGACGCGCACCAGCAGCAACGTCCGATCGTCCGACTGCGGCCCGTGCGCGCGCACGGCGGAGAGTACGTGCTCGAGGGCCGCGTCGGGCCGGGTGGATCGGCCACGCAGCGCCACACGCACGGCGGCCTTCAGTGCCTCGACCCCGAACATGTGACCGCCGGGATCCGCTGTTTCGGTCAGACCGTCGGTGTAGAGCACGAACGTGTCCCCGATATCCGACCGCACCGTTCCCGGGGTGAACCGCTCGACCGGGTCCACTCCCAACGGCATCGACGTGGGACCGAGCTCCTCGACCTCTCCGGACGCAGCGCGGTGCAGGAGCAGCGGAGGATGACCGGCGACCACATGATGGACGCGCCAACCGCCGCTCGGTCCGGCGCGTTCGAACCGCAGCGCCGCGAAGGTCACGAACATGGACGGCTCGGTGATCTCCTCAAGGACATGGTTGACGGCGCTGACCAGCTCCGCAAGGTCATCACTCCCACGTTCGGCCATGCGCACGGCGCTCTTGACCATGCCCATGACGACGCCGGCCTTGACGCCGTGCCCCGCGACATCGGCGAGATAGACGTCCACCCGATCGGCACGCACCACCACATCGATCAGGTCGCCGCCCATTTCACTGCTTGCCTCGCTGCGCCCGATGATCATCAGCCCGTGCTCGCACCGGCGAATTGTCGGCACCAGGGCACGATGGATCTGCCCAGCGAGATCGAGCTCGGCCTGGGCTCGCGCGGCGACGGACTCAATTCGGCGGGTGAACATGATCGCCAGCACGTACCCGATCACCATCGACGCGGCGCTCAGCAGGCAGAGCCCGAGCCGCGTGTGTGCAGAAGACAACTCGGGTCCGATGTCAAGCCACCCCCACCGCCCGAGGTAGTAGAACGCCGCCGGTGGCACGAACACCTGGAACAGGATCACCAGCGGCAGCAACCGCAGGCTGAACATGAACGACGAAGCCCAGCCGATGCTGATCAGACCCGACACGGCCGCCCCGAGCAGACCGCTGGGGATCCCCCCGGGCTGATCTCCGAGCAGCTGCATCAGGAACCCGATCGGCGCGAACGTAAAGAACGCCCCCGCCAGCGCCAGCCCGGCGCTCTGCCGCGCGACCCTTCGGCGCCCGCCCGCGCTCAGACTCCGACTCCGTTGCGACATGCATCAAGCCTAACACGGCACGCAAGACGAAGTCTCCGCCCGCGGCGCAGCCTTCTCAGGCCGCCGACGGAGCAGGCGGCGGCGTGCGCGGCGACGCTCCAGCCGCTCGCGGCGTGATCTTCAGACGCACCACCATGGTCGGAGCGCTGAACTGCAGCGGAGAGGGGAGGCCCGTGAACACCGCCTCCTTGGCCTCGATCCGGCGGTCGAGCTCGTCGCTGCCCAGCATGACCTGGGCCACCGGGACCAGCTGCTTCGAGGCGATTCGCGCCAGCAGGTCGTTGGGACCCGTCACCGTCACGTCCTTGAGGAACGCGTCGAGCACCTCGATATCCCACGCCTTGCCCTCGGTCGGCGGAACGCTTACCCAGACGGGCACGCTGGGCAGGACCACGCTGCCGAGGCGCGCCTTCACGCGGAACGTGACGCTCACCCGCTCCGGCTCCACCACGGCGGCGCCCTCGACGCCATCGAGCACCGCCGGCAGACGGACCCGCGCCGTGACCGTGCCCGGGCCAACCGCTCCCGCACGCTCCAGTTCGGCTCGGTCGGGCGTGGCCCATGCGAAACCGGAGGGCGCGGAGGTCTCCACCGCCGCCGCGAGCCGCCCCTCGACGGACTGGGGCATTCGGATCGCAACGGTCGGGGGCGTCACGGCGGCTTCACCGTCGAGCTCCAGGCCCGGCAGCTCCGCGCGGACGGTCACCTGGCGGATCACGAGCTGATCGATCGATATCGACACCGAGGGCGGATCCACGCTCTCGAAGGTGACGCCGGCCCGCGCCAGCTCGGGGTGCTCCTGCAACGCCTCGCGCAGGTCAATCACGTGCGCTCCGAGCGTGGCCGGCACGCCCCCCACGCCCGGGATCAATCGCACGGGCGCCGTGAGCATGCGCTGCAGGGTGTCGATCGCCTGCGTGGAGCCCTCGACCCGCGCGCGCACTCCGCCGGCGAGCTTCGGGCCAGCGACTCGTACCAGAAGAGCCCCGCCCCCGGAGCGGTCACCCGACGACACGAATTCCAACCTGGGCGTGACCGCCGTGGCGGAAAGGCTCTCCGACTCCGCCCATACCCAGATGAGGATCGCGACGAAGGACACGCCCAGGATGGTCCGAATAGTCGCCCACATGTCCGGCCCCTTGCGCTCCGACTCCGGCATCTTCGCGATTCGCGTTCAGGCCGAGAGCCTCGCCAGCGATCGGCGGGGCGTGGTCGAACAAGAAACTCCCGAACCCGAATCGCCGTGGAGCAGTCTATCACGCCGCCGCGTTGAAGGCGGTTGCCTTCGAAATCGCAGCCACACGAACGCGCGTCGGACGCCCCCACGTTCGTGCCGTCTGAACGTCGTCGGCGAAACGTGGTGGCGCTCGATCTCGCGCGCGACCGCAGAGGCTCACTTGCCCTCGGGCGGGAGACGCAGGTCCTCATCGTTCAACTCAACCCTCGCGCCGGACGCGGGAACATCAACGCCCGCGGACCACAGAACCCCGTTGACCAACGCCCGTCGGAACTCCGCGCGGCGGAAGTTGTCGTGAAAGTGACCCAAGGTCGAACCGAACGAGCGACCGCCGCCCCAGGCCAACGATCGCTCGAAAGTCCACGCGACCGTCTCGGACTTTCCGGAGTCAAGCGTGACGCGCAGCACCGGGCGCGCCCGCTCGTGGAATTTCATGCCCAGGTACCACTCGTCATGCAGGTCGTAGGGAAGCCATCCGCGGCAGATCGCGTGGGCCGGGTCGATCTGCTCCAGCCGACGCGTGCTCGTCTCCAACGCCCAGCCCGGCTCGGAATGAAATGCTCCGCCGAGAACTTCGAGGTAGTCGGTGAGGAGTGCTCGATCCTCCGCCTTGGTCGACCAGTGGAGGGCCGCGTAACCCGCGCCGGATTTCATGAGCGATTCGAAGCGCGGACGATGCTCCTTGGAGAGCACGATGTCCCCGGCGTAGCGGGAGTAGAAGACCAGCCCTCGGGCCCCGTCGAGGATCGACTCGTTTTTCGGCCAGATCGGATCCGGGCAAACCACCGCCTCGACGCCGGGAGTCTGGTTCAAGCACTTGGCCAGCAGCCCGCACTCGAACCGGTACATGTGCGTGCCGTACGGATGATCCGCTTCGGTCCAGATCAGCACCAGCCGCACGTGAGGAGCGGCGCCAGGGTCGTTCGGGGCGGACGAAGGCGGGGCGTGCGGAACCCCGATCCCGCTCACCATCGTCCAGAGCACCGCAACCAACGCCCATCCGCTCATGATCGATCTCCGCGCGTCGAGGGGAACCCAAGCGTCCTTCGCCCGATGCAGACTACCAGGCCTCGGGAACGATGGCGAAAAGGAAACTCCTCACCAAGATGCGAGACCAAACGCCTCTGATCTTGGTTGCGCACCTCCCTCACTCTGCGTGGATCTGGTACACTCGTCTTGGGGAGGCCGGGTGACGCCTCCGGGGATTCAGCCGCCCGTGCGTCGATTTGTTGAACGCTCGAGCCTCGCCGGAACATGCCGATGGATCAGTCAATCCCCACCCGCCTGATGGTTCTGATGTTCACGGACGTGGCGGGCTCGACCGACTTGAAGTCACGTCTGGGGACCGGGCCGTACGCCGCGCTCGCGTCGCAACATGATTCGATCTTTCGCGGAATCGTGGAGCCGATCGAGGGTGCGGAGGTCCTCAAGGACGTCGGCGATGGCTTCATGGCCCGCTTCGAATTGGCGAGCGGCGCGGTGCGTGCCGCGCTGCTGTTCCAGCACGCGCTGGCCGGGCTCAGGACGCCGGTGGAAGGATGCCCGTTCCGGGTGCGCCTGGGCATCCACCTCGGTGAAGTCTCCGAGCTGGGCGTGGACATCTACGGAAAATCGAAGGTGGTGGGGCTGGCGGCTGACTTGTCCGCACGCGTGATGAGCCTGGCCCTGCCCGGCCAAATTCTGCTCACGAGAGCGGCGTTCGACGACGCCCGGCAGTATCTGCGCGAGCATCCCCCGGTGGGAGACGGCGCCAGCCCCGAGCTTCGGTGGATCGCGCACGGCGAGTATCTCTTCAAGGGAGCGGACGACCCGATGGAGGTGTTCGAAGTCGGGGCCGTCGGCGTGGCACCGTTCCAGGCCCCGCCCGATTCGGAAAAAGCCCGCCGGGCCGTGCGCGCCGGCGAGGAGGATCTGCTCGGTTGGCGGCCCGCGGCGGGGCTCGTCGTGCCCATGCGGCCCGGCTGGTTCCTCGACAAGAAGCTCGGCGAGGGCGGCTTCGGCGAGGTGTGGCTCGCGACGCAGCGGAAGACCAGCGAACGCCGCGTCTTCAAGTTCTGCTTCGACGCGGACCGGCTGCGTTCCCTGCGACGCGAGCTGACGCTGTTCCGTCTCATCCGCGAGACGCTCGGCGACCGGCAGGACATCACCCGCCTGCACGACGTGCAGCTCGACAAGCCACCCTACTTCCTCGAGTCGGAGCACAGCGCCCTGGGGAACCTCGGCGAGTGGATCGATGGGCGCGGGGGATGCGCCGCGCTTCCGCTGTCGGCGCGGCTGGACCTGGTCGCCCGGATCGCCGACGCGGTGGCCGCGGCGCACAGCGTGGGCGTGCTGCACAAGGACCTGAAACCCTCGAACGTGCTGATGCGGGAGGACGCGTCGGTACCGGCCGGCGCCCGTCCCCTGCTCGCGGATTTCGGCATCGGAACGCTCACCGACATGGCGCGCCTGGCGGACAAGAACATCACCGTTGCGGGGTTCACCGTTCGGACGCTCACGGACAACAGCGGGGGCCGCACCGGCACGCACATGTACGCTCCGCCCGAACTGGAAGCGGGCGTGCGCTTCTCGGTCCAGGGCGACGTCTACGCGCTGGGCGTGATCCTCTATCAGATGTCCGTGGGCGACCTCCGCAAGCCACTGGCGGGCGGCTGGCAGCGCGGCGTGCCGGACGAGGCCTTGCGCGAGTTGATCGGCGACGCGACGGACGGCGACCCTCAGCAGCGCCTCCGCAGCGCCGAGGAACTGGCCGGCCGGATCCGTTCACTCGATCGCGAGCGGGAACGCCTGCGGGCCCGGCGCCGCAAGCGGAAGGTGGTTCGCTCCGGGATCGCGGCGGGGATCGTCGCGGTGCTGCTCTCCGCGTGGGCGATCCGGGAGGTCGTCCTGCGCACCGAGACCGCCAGCGTGAACGCGAAACGCCTCGATGAGCGGCAGCGCGCCGATGACAGCTCCCGGGCCGCCCGGATCGCCGCCAGGCACCTGGTCGGGGGCGCACGCGGCGAGGAGCGCCCGCCGTCGGCCGAGCAGCTCGACGAGAAGGAACGCTCGCTGCGAAGAGACCTCGCGGCCGAGCCCGGGCTCCTCACGAAGAGCCTGCGCGAGCTCGCCGAGTTGCGCAAACGGAGCGGCGACCTGGGTCGGGCGGCTTCCCTCTACGCGGAGATCATCCCGATCCAGCGTGAATTGCACGATCCCGCCGATCTCTCCAAATCGCTGGTCAGTTACGGCGATGTGCTCTCCCGTCAGGCCAAGGAGGCCGCCGATGCCGAGGCACGCGATCAACTCATCGAGCAGGCGCTGTCCCTGGACGCGGAAGCCGTGCAACTCGCGATCTCCATCGGCGACGAAAAACTGCGCTGCTGGCACGAGCTGTCGTATCTCAACATCTACAAGAGCCGGGACGCTTCCACGGTCATCAGCCGCCTCGGCGAGACCCTCGGCCGGCTCAAAGAGATTCCCGCTCGATCGGCGGAGCAGTGCTATCGCGCAATCGGCGTCGCCTGCTCCGCCGCTCGAGACAAGGCGCTGCACGAGCCCGCCGAGGCGGTCATCCTGGATTTCTGGGAACTGATGAAGGACGCGCGCGACCAGTCCGCCGAGATTCGGGCGAACTCCGCGGCGATGATCGTCGATTTCTACGTCACCTGGAAGCGCCGCTACAGCAGCGGCGGCGCGATCATCTTCGACGAGCGGATCGCGACCTGGACCTACCGCGCGACGGAAGCAAAGGCCGAGGCCGAGCGGGACGCCGCCAGGGCCGCGCCCGACAAAGGTGGTTGATCACCGCCCGGCGGCGCATCACATCGATGCGGACGACCGCTCAGCGGATGAACCGCATCCGGCCGAAGTCGGGCACCGGGACGCGGCCCGCGACCCAGGTCGGCGCGGGGAAGTACACGAAGAAGGCCTTGCCGAGCATCAGCTCACGATTGACCACGCCCACCGCCGCGTCGATCTCGGCGGCCACCCAGGGATCGACCTCCGTCCACAGCCGACCGTCGGCGCTGGCGGGTGAATTGTCGCCGCAGACGAAGAACTGATCGTCGCCGAGCGTCACGGTGCGGGCCGGGTGCGTGCCCAAGCCGGGAACCCCCTGAGGGACCTGCATCGCGGGCTGATAGAACAGATCTCGATCCAGAGCGACCCGATGGAGCCGAACTCCCGCGCCGCTGAAGCCCCAACTCGCCCCGGGCTTGCGATAGATGGCCTCGTTGGCCAGCCGCGCCACGGAGTCCTTGCCGGGGCTCCCGACCAGGTCCTCGAGCCGCCTCCCGGTTGAATGAAGGATCCGTTCCGCGGGCCCCCACTCGTACGCCGCCTCGCACACCTTGCTCCCGTCGATCCAGACCTGCAAGGACTGATCGACGTGCCAGAATTCCACGTCCGAGACGACGCCCTTTCTCAGGCCGGAAAAACTCCCCCGGGCGAGCTCCTTCCATTCCCCTCCAACGGCCCGCATGCGGAGCGCAACGCCGGTGCCCTGCAGATCAGCCCGGAACTCGTGCCCACGGGCCAGCACCACGCACGCGACGCCGAGCCCCTCTCCCGTCGGCTCCACGCCCGCCCGGAGACGAAGGTCCGAAACCGGGAAGAACGCACGCTGCGCCGCCGCGTTGGGGAGCGAGGGCGCGATCTCGTCGTACGCGTAGCGGTCCACGATCTCCCACGTCGGAGGGTTGCTCGATGGCGATCCCAAAGGATCGCGGACGAAGGGCCGGTCCGAGTCCCAGCGCAGCACCGTCGCCCCGACGCCCCCACCCGACCACTCGTACACGCGTCGGCCGTCGATGCTCCATCCCGGTCCCTCCCCAGCCCACGGCGTCGTGAACCACCGGCGGCCGTCGCGCTCCGGGTTCAGCGGCGAGTACGCGCTGTCGAACACCGTCTGCCAGACCTCGCGCTGCACGCCAACGGGCTTGCGCGCGACGGTCCAGCCCGGCTTGTTCCACTCCTCGCTGCCCCCGCCCGCCGCCGACCCTACTCGACCCGCGGATACGCCCTGCTCCAGCATCTTGCGTGTGAACACGTCGCCGTCCACCAGCGCAACCTGCTCGCCCGGCAGCCCGATCAACCGCTTGATGAAATTCTGCAGGTCGCCGTCGGCCTGCTTGTCGTGCTCACGCCGGCTCGGGTTCTTGAACACCACCACGTCGAATCGCTTGGGCTCGTTGAGCGCGTACAGGTATTTCAGAACGAGAATGCGGTCCCCGGACAGCCGGGGCACCTCCTTCCCCTCGACCCGCAGCCCGGTCATCGGATCGTGCACCACCACCGGTTGGTTCGGGTTGGCGCCCTGAACGTCCAGAGGCTCGCCGGTCGCGGGGCTCGAGAACCACGGCCCCACCGCCCATTCCGCGCCCGATTCGGGGCTGCGGAACCGCATGTGCGCGCCCATCAGCGTCGGCGCCATCGAACCCGTCGGGATGATGAACGCCTCGATCACGAACCCGCGGAACACGAACGCCAGCACGAACGCGATGATCGTGCTGATCAGCGTTTCCTTGATCGAATCCTTGGGCGGCGCGGCATCGCGGAGCGCGGTCTCGCCGTCCCCACGTCCCCCCGCCGCGTTCGATGCCTGATCAGCCGCTGACCCGTGCGTCATCGAGGTTCCCTTCTGCCGCCCCAAGTGCCCGAACGCGACAGGCACACGCCGTGCGGAACACGCGCATCAACTCCCGACGCGCACACGCATCCAAGAGCCTACGTCCGCGGATTCCCACGGTTCGAATCCCCGGGGCTCGTACCCGGATTGGTACCCGAGGACCCTCGATCATCGGCTTGCCCGGGCCCGCCGCTCCTGCCGCCATCCCCACTCCCACGACCCACCGGTCCGCCTCCCCCCTCCCCCGGCCCGCCCCGCCCCTTTCCGCCCCTTGGCCCGCCCCGATCGCGCCCGCCGAAACCGCCACGGTCACCACCCGATCGGGGCCCCATTCCTCCGGAGCGCCGTATGTCCGGATGGACCTGGGTTCGTGTCTGTCCCCCGGCCGGCCCCTCACCCTGCTCGTTGCCCGCCGGTGCAGAATCGTCCGTGTCAAGATCACCCTCCTCCGCACCCCCAGCGGGCCGAGGCGATTTCCCCCGCGCGACGTCCCCCAAGTCTTCGACCGGGTACGCCTTGACGGAGCCGTCTCCCTCCACCCCTTCGAGTTGCACCAGCACGAGCTGGGTCAGGATCTGGCTGTCGAGCACCATGCCCCAACCGTCGGGTGTGCGCACCCGCTGCTTGCGATGCGGGAGCCTCTTCTTCAGCTCTTCGTACGTCTGGTCCTCGTACCGCAGGCAGCACATGAGGCGGCCGCAACGACCGCTGATCTTGAGCGGATCGAGCGTCGCCTTCTGGGTCTTGGCGCTGCGCATGGAAACCGGCTTGAGCACCTTCAAGAACTGCTTGCAGCAGCAATGCTGACCGCAACGCTCGTAATCCGCGATCAGGCGAGCCTCGTCGCGCGCGCCGACCTGACGCATCTCGATCCGAGTCCGAAACGTCGCCGCCAACTCACCCACCAGGTTCCGGAAGTCGACCCGCTCCTCGCTCGTGAAATAAAACGTCAGCCGTTCCTCCCCCAGGATCGGCTCCGCGTCCACCAGCCGCATCGGGACCCCGCCCGCGACGCCCGACCAGACGGCCGTGGCGATGCGCCGCGCCTCCTTCAGCATCGCTCCGGCCTGCTCGGTCAGCTTCGTCTGATGGCTCACGTCCTCGGCCGTCGCGACGCGCAGCACCCGGCCGTCGGTGAAGAACGGGTAGTCCCTCCCGCCGCTGTTCTCGATGTACTCGAGCATTTCCTTGCGCGACACGCTCTTCGAGCAGCCCGCGTTCGGGCAGGTGCTCGTCAGCATCTCGCCCAGCTCCGTGCCCCGGTGGGTGCGAACGACCAGCTTGCTGCCGCACCCCGGCTTCGCGTCCCCGTCGTACGGGAATTCGCCGACCATGCGCATGGACCCGAACCTCACCACGATCGACTTGGGCGGCTTCAGCGCCCCGTAGGCCTTTCGATCGGCTTCGAGGTCCGACTCGAACTGCGGCAACGGCATGATCGGCATGGGATTACGAGCCGCGACGGCCCGCCTCGCGCGTGTCCGCCGCCGCACCGCCACTCCTCCCGATCCGGGATCGGGCCGAGCACGGTCGCGACAGCTCCGGCCGGCTCATCCTGTACGCCGCCGAACCCCCGGCCGGGTTCGGCGTCTCAACACGCGCGATTCCCTCGTTCGATCCGCTCTCCGAGTCACCCCCCGCACGAGCGGACCCCTTCCCGACCTGACCACCCAACTCACTCAGCGTAGCAGAATCACCGCCCCCGATCGATCACTTTCCCCCGCTCCCCCGGCTCAATCGGCGCCCCGCCGGCCGCGCGTCGAGCGTCCAGGAACATCTGCCTCAGGTCCTCGCGACCCACCAACTCGAGCGACTGCTGGTTGCGG
Source organism: Phycisphaerae bacterium (assembly GCA_016794925.1). Lineage (GTDB taxonomy): Bacteria > Planctomycetota > Phycisphaerae > Phycisphaerales > UBA1924 > JAEUIW01. Next base: position 109,802 of record JAEUIW010000009.1, on the reverse strand, counting down.
ACCCGGTAAACCAGCAGCACCTCCGACCTGCCGTCGAGCGTGAAGATCAGGTCCTCGGCGGCGCCGTCGTCGACCGTAACCGCGGCGAGGTCATTGATCTGGGCCGCCACATCCGGCGCTCCCGACGCCAGACGCCGCCCCACTTCGGTCAGCACCAGCACGGCCAGCAGCACCGCCGTGATCCGCAGCGCCATCGGGGAGGCGCGACTCATCGGCCGCCCCCGACCCCGGCGCCCGCGGCCACGCCGCGCGCATCCTCCAGAATCGAACGATACCCGAGCCCCTCCAGACGCCCCGAGGTGCGGTTCCATCGCACCGCGATCAGTTCCGCGTTCACGGAGTCCAGCACGTACGCGGCGTTGCCCGCCCCCCCTTGGACCCGGCCCGAGAGGATGGTGTACTGCCCGCGCGGGCGGGAAGTTCCCACGCCCTGTCCGCGTGCATCGCCGGACGGCCACGCCACGGCGATGAGCAGAGCCGCCAGCAGACCCCCGTTCAACGCCAGAAGGCCGCCCGTCGGACGTCGGTGCTTCATGGAGACCCTTCGCCCGGGACTAGCGATCATCGGCCGTGCGCTTGCTCGGGATGAGGTTGGCCCCCACCACCATGCCCGCGAGAATCACGGCGATCAGCATGTACGTGAGCGGGATGTTCTGCGCATCACGGCTCGCGGTCGGAGTCGGCGGCAGGAGCTTGGGCTCCTCGGCATTCTGCTGCTGACGGGCCCAGGCCGAGCCGCTCAAGCAGATCCCGCCGATCACGAACCATGCCGCGCTCGCACGCACGATCCTCTTCATGCCCTCACTCTACGGAGCCGCCGAGCGGCAGTAAAGGGGCCGCGCAGATCCCCCCGACGACCGGAACGCCGCCATCGCGGCGCCGCAGGTCGTCCCAGAGCGCCGTCCCGCCCGCGAACTCGTTCGGGCCGGCGAACGGCTGGCTGAGTCGCTCGAAGGTCTCCCGCGCCAGGTCCACCGTCCCCCAGCGGTGGCTACGCGGCCGCATGGCGGCCCGGTAGCAACCGACCTCGATCGCCCGCAGCGCGTACCACGAGCCCTCGAATTCCATGACCTCCTGGAACAACGAATCGCGGGGCTGCTCCGCGCACCAATACACAAAGACAAACGCCGCCGCGTACCCGGAGCCGAACAGCGCCTGCCAGGCCCCGAGCGATTCGACGTCCTCGCGTGTCACCCAGTTCTCGAAACGGGGCCCGTGCGTACGCCGGCGGGCCGTGACCGGGACGCCCGCCTTGCCGAGGGTCCGCCCCTTCACCTCGCACAGCACGTTCACGCCCTCGGAGTACAGAATGAAGTCAAACGACTTGAGCCGCGCCGGGGACCCGTCCACCGCCCGGGCCGGCGTCGCCCCGGTCGGCAGGAGCGCCTTCTTGGCCTCGTCCACCGCCACGTACGGAATCCGACGCGCCCGGATGTACGACTCGAAGGCCCGCTCATAGTGGTGCCGCCGCTGCGCCATCCCCGGCCAGCGTACCGGCGTCGCCCCTCCTCCACAAGCCGCCGGCTCAGTCGGTCTTGTGCGCCGCGTGCAGGACGGGCATGGCCCTGAGGTACTGGCGCGCCGCGGCGCACGAATCCCCGCTGCCGAATCGCTCGTACGAGCCGTCGTAGCAGACCGCCCCTTCGTCGAGCATGACCACGCGCGGCCCGATGCGCCTCAGCAGTTCCTTGTCGTGCGTCACGATCACGCTCGTGCGCACCAGCCCGTCGGCGCGACGCCGATGATGCGTGTTCCACACCAGTTCGTGAACATGACCCGAGACCACGGGGTCCAGGCCCGTCGTGGGCTCGTCGTAGAAGATCACCGCCGGGTCCTCGGCGATGGCCCGCGCCACCGCCACCCGCTTGGCCATGCCGCCCGAGAGCGCATCGCGGTCCTTGCCCAGCACCTCGTCGGGATCGAGGGACGCGCTCCGGAGCGACTCGCGGGCCCGCTGCAGGATCTCGGGCTCCGTCATCTCGGTGTGCTCGCGGAGCCAGAGCGCGATGTTCTCGTACACCGTGCCGCTGAAGAGCGCGTTGCGTTGGAACACGATCGCCCAGAACAGCCGAACCTCGTCGAGCCGGTCCGAATCGATCTCCGCCAGGTCCACCAGTGGCGCGGGGACCGTGCCGCGGGTATGGTCCGCCGCGAGCACACGCCCGGAATCCGGCGTGAGCAGCCCCGTCAGGTGGTCCAGCAGCACCGTCTTGCCGCACCCGCTCGTGCCCACGATCGCCACCATCTCCCCGGATCGGACCGTCAGCGAGATCGACCGCAGCACCGTCCGCGTCCCGAATGAGCGGGTCAGCGCTTCGGCCCGGATTTCAACGGGTGCCTGGTCCACGCGACCAGCGTAGGCCGCGCTCGAATCGACGCCATCCGGTGCGCGCGGGCTCGTCCACACCGCTGCCACACGCTCGAACCGGACCGGTCCCGATTGAGCCGGCGACCCACGCGTCGGCCCTGCGCGGCCCACTCCCGTACGATCGCCCGTTGATTTACCTGGACAACAACTCGACCACGCGGCCCTGTGAATCCGCGATCGAAGCCCTGGACGCATCGGCCCGCAGGTGGTGGGCCAACCCCTCGTCCGCGCACCGCGCCGGGCAGGACGCGCGGGCCCAGGTCGAGCTGGCCCGCGCGCACGTCGCCGCCCTTGTCGGAGTCAAGCCCCGCGGCATCACCTTCACCGCGTCCGCGACCGAAGCGATCAACCTCGCCGTGCGCGGCGTCCTCGACGCCACCGACGAACGCGCCGTGGTCACGACCGCCACCGAGCACGGTGCGGTGCGGGAACTCCTCGCCCATCTCGCGCCCCGTCGAGGACTCACCGTGCGCGTGGCGCCGATCGGGCCCACCGGCGTGCTCGACCCGGACGGTCTGGAGGCCCTCCTGCTCCCGGGAACGGCGCTCTGCATCGCCCATTGGGCCAACAACGAAACCGGCGTCGTCCAGCCCGTCGCCGAGGTCGCGCGGCGCTGCCGTGCGCGCGGCGTTCCGTTCCTCTGCGACGCCACGCAATGGGTCGGCAAGATGCCCGCGGACCTTTCCGCGTTCGATCTCGCCTGCTTCTCGCCCCACAAGTTCCACGGGGTGAAGGGCGTCGGCGCGCTCGTCACGCGACCGGGTTTCGGGCTCGTCCCCCAGATGCCGGGCGCGCAGGAATTGGGACGGCGCGGCGGCACGGAATCCGTCCCCGCGATCCTGGCCGCGGGCGCCGCGGCTCTCGCGGCGGCCGAGTTTCTTCGCGACCCCGACGCGCGGGACCGGCTGGCACGCCAACGCGACCGATTCGAGCGTGCGGTGCTCGACGGCTGCGCCGCGTGCGGGGTCCGCGCACGCGTGAACGGATCCACCGATCCCGCCCATCGACTCTGGAACACCACCAACCTCGCGTTCCACGCCCTGGAGGCAGAGGCTCTGCTGCTCATGCTCTCGGAACGCGGCGTGTGCGCATCGGCGGGCGCGGCGTGCGCGTCCGGCTCGCTCGAACCCTCTCCGGTTTTGCTGGCGATGGGCATCGAACCGGCAGATGCGCACGGGTCGTTACGCTTCTCGCTTTCACGAGACACGACCACCGAAGAGGTGGATCGTGCGGCCGGGATCGTGCTCGCGAGCGTGCGCCTCCTGGCGCGCGCGACCGGAACCAGGGCGTGAGCCCGCGAGAATCCGAGATTCGAGCCGGAAGGCCCGTGCGGCTCCTCTCCGCCTTGCCCATCGGCCTGATCCGGATGTACCAGATCACGCTCGGGCCGCTCCTGGGCGGCCATTGCCGCTTTCACCCCACTTGCTCCAATTACGCGATCGGAGCATTCCGGACCCACGGCATGCTCCGTGCGGGACTGATAACTCTTGGACGCTTGATTCGGTGTCATCCCTTCTGCAAGGGAGGATTTGACCCGGTCCCGCCGCCGCACGCCTCCCCAAGAAAACCAAATCGCGGCATTCGTTAGTAAACACTAGTTTCGAATCTCACGGTTCGATATAGTTGATTCATGACCCGTCTGCCCGCGGAAAAGCGACGCGAATTGCTGCTCGACGCCGCCGCCGTCGTGTTCGCGAGCTACGGGTACAGTGGGGCTACAACCGCGCAACTCGCGAAGGCAGCGGGAGTTACAGAACCAATTATCTACCGGCACTTCGCTTCCAAGAGAGACCTCTTCATTGCCCTCATCCAACGAACCGGCGCGGCAACGATCCGACTTTGGGAAACGAACCTCCGAGGCGCCACCGATCCGGCGGACCGTCTGACCCGTTTGTTGGGGGCCAATCCGATGGTCACGGTACGCGGGAGCACGCTGTACCGGGTGGTTGTGCAGGCCATGACCGAGGTCGAGGACCCCCAGATCCAGCGGGCCCTGCACGAACACATCTCCCAGTTGCACACGTTCCTGCGCGATGAGGTTGCCAGCGCGCAGGCGGCGGGAGTGGTATCCAAGCGGTTCAGCCCCGAGGCCACCGCCTGGTCGCTCATCTACCTCGGCCTCGGGTACGGGGTGTTGACCGCCATGAGGGCGGTCGAAGATGACGGCAGCGTGCAGGACCTGCTGGGGAGCCTGATGCTGGGCGAGCGGTACCGTCGCGGCTGAGGGCCCTGCAGGTCGCAGGATGCACTTATAGTCCGCCATGAGCGGCAACCGCGTGGTCATCACAGGAATGGGGTGGGTCACGCCGCTGGGCGACGACGTGGAACGGGTCTGGTCGCGCATGATGAAGGGTGAGAGCGGGATCGGCCCGGTGACCCGGTTCCGGGCGCGGAACTTCAAGACGAACTTCGCGGCCGAGGTGAAGGGCTTTGACCTGACGGAGTTCTTTGGCTCGGACGCGACGGCGTTGCATGCGGGAGCGGGGGGGGCCGGACTGTCATCTCGGTTCGCGCTGGCGGCGGCAGCCCGGGCGTGGGCGCAATCCGGCTTGGGGGGACACGCGGGGCTGAAACGCCGACGTTTCGGGGCCTATCTGGGCGCGGGCGAGGGCTCGCTCGACTTTGAGAATTTCTTCGGGGCGAATCTGGCGGGTTGGGACGAGACATCGCGACGGGTGGACGGCAAACGCTGGGCGGACGCCGCGCACGCCCGGATGGACGCGGTGCGCGAGGTGGAGCAGGAACCGAACATGACGCTGGCTCATGTCGCGGCGCAGTTCGGCTGCCGCGGCCCGGCGAGCAACTGCATGACGGCGTGCGCGGCGAGCACGCAAGCCGTGGGCGAGGCGTTCGAGATCCTCCGTCGGGGCGACGCGGACGTGATGTTCGCGGGCGGGGCGCACTCGATGATTCACCCGCTGGGGATGACTGGGTTCATCCGCCTGACGGCGATGAGCGCCCGCACGGACTCTCCGACCACGGCGGCGCGACCGTTCGACGCGACGCGCGACGGGTTTGTGATGGGCGAGGGCGCGGGGATGCTGGTGCTGGAGACGATCGACCACGCTCTTTCGCGTGGGGCGAACGTGCTGGCGGAGGTCGCGGGCTACGGCAGCAGCGCAGACGCGTTCCGCATCACGGACATCCAGCCCGAAGGCAAGGGCGCGCAAGCGGCGATGCGTCAGGCGTTGGCGCAGGCGGGGATCGACCCCCGGGAAACCGGCCCCGACGGCCGGCCAGGCGTGCACTACATCTCGGCCCACGGCACTGGCACGCAAGAGAACGACCGCATCGAGACCATGGCGGTGAAGGGCGTGTTCGGGGCGCTCGCGACGCGGGTGCCGTTCAGCAGCGTCAAGAGCATGCTGGGGCACCTGATCCAGGCGGCGGGCGCGGTCGAGCTCATCACGTGCGTGAAGGCGATCCAGACCGGGTGGCTGCCCCCAACCATGAACCTGAGCGAGCCCGACCCCGAGTGCGATCTGGACTACGTGCCGAACCGGGCCCGGGACGCGAACCCGCAGGGAGGGGTGAGCGTGTGCCTGAGCAACAGCTTTGGTTTCGGCGGGCAGAACGACACCCTGGTGGTCCGGAAATGGGAAGGCCGCTGAGCCGGTGGCAACCGCGGGCCCGGATACGAAACGACTCCCGTGTCCCGTCGGTACACTGTCATCGGATCGGAACAGGAGCGTTTCCATGAGCGACACGGGTTCTTCTCGACGTGAATTTCTCAGGCGTGGCGGCGCGGCCGCGGCGGCGGTGGGCCTGGCGGGGTTGGCCGCCGCGGGCTCGACGCGCGGCGCCGCTCCCATGCGCGAGCCGCCGAAAAAGGACGAGGGCGCGAAGGGCGGCACTCCGGGCAAGGCCCCGATCGAGCACCGGGTGCTCGGCCGGACGGGTTTGTCGGTGGCGATCCTGGGCTTCGGCGGGGCCGAGATCGGGTACGAGCGCACGGAACAGCAGACGGTCGACACACTTCTCAATGCCGCGCTGGACGCGGGGATGAACGTGATCGACACGGCGGAGTGCTACCTGGAATCGGAGGAGCAGATCGCCCGAGCGGTTGCGGGCCGGCGGAAGGACTACCTGCTCTTCACCAAGTGCGGGCACTGGGCGGAAAACGGCCGCGCGGCGGGCTGGGGCTGGACGAAGGAGGGCGTGATCGAATCGGTGGAACGCAGCCTGAAGAGGCTGAGGACCGACGCGGTGGATCTGGTGCAGCTGCACTCCTGCTCCCTCGACGAACTCAAGAGGGGCGCGTGCATCGAGGGGCTCGACGAGGCCAGGAAGCAGGGCAAGGCACGGTTCATCGGCTATAGCGGCGACTCCGCGGCGGCCCGTTTCGCGGTGGAGACCGGACGGTTCGACACGCTCCAGACGTCGGTGAACATCTGCGACCAGGAGTCGATCGGCCTGACGCTCCCGCTGGCGAAGGAGAAGGGCATGGGCGTGATCGTCAAGCGCACCATCGCCAACGCGGTCTGGCGCTACGACGCCAAGCCCGACAACGGGTACCACCAGGAATACTGGGGACGGCTGCAGGAGCTGAAGTACGACTTCGCGACCGGCCCGGCTCGCGACAAGCAGGGTCCGGACGGCCCGGCGGGCATCGCGATGCGGTTCACGGCCATGCAGCCCGGGGTGAGCGTGATGCTGATCGGTACGAGCAAGCCCGAGCGGTGGCGGCAGAACGCCGAGCTCATGGCGGCGGGCCCGTTGAGCAAGGCCGCGCACGACGCGATCCGCGCGCGCTGGACAGAGGTGGCCAAGCCGGGCTGGGTTGGTCAGATCTAGCCGGCGCGCGGCGCGACGGCCGGCGCGGGTCGAGCACGGTGGGCGTACGGAGGAGTGCCGGCCGTGGCCGAGGGCGGGATGTCGGAGGCGCTGCGCGGCGTGCTCGCTGAGCACGGGCCGATCGCGCGCCGGCTGGGGCCGGGATATGAGCACCGCCCCGAGCAGTCGCACATGGCGCGGGCCGTCGAGGCCGCGATGGCCGCGCGCGAGCACGTGCTGATAGAGGCGGGAACCGGGGTCGGCAAATCGTTCGGGTACCTGGTGCCTGCGATTCTCCGCTGCGCCCTGATGGGCGAGCGCGTGGTCGTCTCGACGCACACCATCGCGCTGCAGGAGCAGCTGATCAAGAAGGACATCCCGCTTCTGCTCGACACGCTCCCGGAATGGGGCCTTGACGCGGCGAAGCTGACCCCCGTGATCCCCGCGCTGGTCAAGGGACGGGGCAACTACGTCTCGATCCGTCGGCTGCGGCTGGCGTCGTCGAGGCAGGACCGTCTCTTTCCCGACACGGCGTCGCGCCGCTCGCTGCACGTCATCGAGGACTGGGCGTACACGACCACGGACGGGACCCTGGCCACGCTGCCGCGCCTGGAGCGTCCAGCCGTGTGGGACCGCGCCCAGTCCGACGCGGACAACTGCATGGGCCGGAAGTGCCCCCACCACGGTGAGTGCTTCTACCAGCGTTCGCGCCGGGAGATGGAACGGGCGAACCTGCTGGTGTGCAACCACGCGCTGTTCTTCTCCGACCTGGCCCTGCGCGCGCGGGGCGCGGCGGCCGGGGCCCGGGGGGAGGAGCCCGCCGGCGGGAGCGGCGTCGGGTTCCTGCCCGAGTATCACCACGTCGTGCTCGACGAGGCCCACAGCGTCGAGGACACGGCGTGCGAGCACTTCGGCGTGTCCCTCACGCGCGGGCGGGCCGAACACCTGCTGGGCGTCCTGCACCACGAACGCTCGGGCAAGGGATACCTGCCGTCGCTCGGGCTGGCGTCGGGTGACGCCGCGGCGCTCGACGCCGCCCTGGAAGCCGTCCAGCACGCCTCCGCGGCAACGGATGAGTTCTTCGATTCCCTGGCTCGGCTGGTCCGCTCGGGCCTGACCCGGAACGGCCGGTTGACCTCGCCGCCGGCGATCGAGAACACGCTGACCACCGCGATGACCGGGCTGGCCCTGCGGCTGGGCACGCTGCGCGAGCAGATTCGCGGCGACGCGGACCGGTTCGAACTCAACTCGTACATCGAACGGGCCCGCGACATCGCCGGTGCGGCCGAATCCCTGGTCCGCCAGACGCTCGCGGGCTATGTCTATTGGGTGGAGTCGGAGCGGGACGGCTCGGGCGGGCGCAACGGTCGCGATGGTCGCGACCGGCCGCGCGTGAAGCTGGCCTGTGCACCGATCGAGGTCGGGCCGTTGCTCCGTGAGCACCTGTTCGGACGCCCGTTGTCGGTGGTGATGACCAGCGCCACGCTCGCCACCGTCGCGCCCCGTTCGCATGAGGATGAGCGAGGGTCGATCGAAGGCGGTCCGTATCAGGCGGCGTCCGACGGGTTCGATCATTGCCGCCGCGGGCTCGGGTGCGACCGTGCGCTCGGCCTTCGCCTGGGCAGCCCGTTCCGATATGACGAGCAGGCCGAACTCGTCATCGATCTGACCATGCCGGAGCCGCCGTCGGGCGCCGACGCGGCGGGCCAGAATCGATATCACGATGCGTTGTCCCGTCGCGTGTTCGACCATGCCCGATCAACGCACGGAGGCGCGTTCGTGCTCTTCACGAGCCTGGCCACGATGGAGGCCGTGGCGGACAGGCTCGCGGCGCCACTTGCGGAGGCGAATCTCCCGATGCTGGTTCAAGGCCGGGACGGCGCTGCCGGTCAGGTGCTGGTGCGATTTCGAGAGAACGAGGCCTCGGTGCTCCTCGGGGCCGTGAGTTTCTGGCAGGGTGTGGACGTGAAGGGCCGGGGGCTCCGCAACGTGATTATCACCCGGCTGCCCTTCGAGCCACCTGACCGGCCGCTGACAGAAGCCCGGCTGGAGCGCATCAAGGCTCGGGGAGGCAACCCTTTCGCGGAGGATTCGCTGCCTCGCGCGGTCCTGAGATTCAAACAAGGGTTCGGACGACTGATCCGTTCGCACGCCGATCGGGGCAAGGTCGTGGTCCTGGATCCGAGAATCGTCCGAGCACGGTACGGCGGAGCGTTTCGCGCGGCGGTGCCCGAAGGTGTGCGCATCCGCGTGATCGAGCCCGAGATTGAGAGTTGGGAACACGATGTGGGATGAACGGGAGTTTGGACAGCGGGGCCGCATTTGGACATGCTGAAAACAAGTTGCGGATGGAATACGCTTGTTCCTTGCGGCCCGAATCGGAAGAAATAGTTGCATTTTGTTTGGGTCATCGATCGGCGCACGGCTGTCCACAGGGCTCAAAGCGATGCTTGGAAAAGTTTTCAAGGCGTACGACATTCGCGGCACGGTTCCGGACCCGCTCAACGAGCACATGGCGTGGCAAATCGGCTACGGGTGCTCGAAGTTCTTGCTGGCGGACGCGACGTCGGCCGGTGAAGGCTCTCCGATGATGAAGAACGTGGTGGTGGGCCGGGACATGCGCAAGAGCAGCCCCGGGCTCTCCGCGGCGCTCATCGCGGGGATCACGGACCAGGGCGGCAACGTGATCGACGTGGGCATGGTTGACACGTCGTTCATCTATTTCGCCGTCAACCACCTCGACTGCGCGGGCGGCGTGATGACCACCGCGAGCCACAACCCCCCGCAGTACAACGGCTTCAAGGTCTCGAAGCGGAGAGCCAAGCCGGTGGGCGAGTCAACCGGTCTGGCGGACGTGCGGAAGTTCGCGGCGATGGCGGACAAGACCACGGTGGTCAAGGCGGGGGGCCGGGTGGAGAAGCGCGACCTGTGGGAGGCGTACGTGCGGCACGTGCGCGCGTTTCTCGACGTGTCCAAGGCGAAGAAGAGGCTCAGGGTGGTGGTGGACGCGTCCAACGGCATGGCCGGGACGATGGTGCCACGGGTCTTCGGGAAGAAGGGCGCGGACGCGGGCATCGATCTGATCGAGCTGCACTTCGACAACAGCAAGGGCGAGTTCGTTCACGAGCCCAACCCCCTCGTCGCGTCGAATCTCCGGCAGCTCCAGGACCGCGTGGTCACCGAGAGAGCGGACCTCGGCGTGTGCTTCGACGGCGACGCGGACCGCTGCGTGGTGGTGGACGAGAAGGGCCGGATCGTCGGGTGCGACCTGCTCACGGCGTTGCTCGCCAGGCATTTCCTGAAACTCAGCCCGGGTTCGGCGATCGTGTTCGACCTTCGATCGACCAAGGCGGTGACCGAGGAGATCGTCAAGGCGGGCGGACGCCCGGTCCGCTCACGGGTCGGGCACGTGTTCATGAAATCGGCCCTGGCCGAGCACGGCGGGGTCTTCGGCGGGGAGCTCTCGGGCCACTTCTACTTCCGCGACAACTTCAACGCGGACTCCGGGGCGATCGCCATGGCGGTGGTGCTGAGCGTGCTGGCGCAATCCGGGAAGAAGCTCAGCGAACTGATCGCTCCGCTCGCCCGCTATTCCCAATCCGGCGAGATCAACTACCACATCGAGGATAAGGACGGGGCCCTCGCCGCGCTGCGCAAGGAGTTCGGCGAGAAGGCGACGATCGACGAGCTCGACGGCGTGACGGTGGACGCGTTCGAACGCCTGGGGTGGTGGTGCAACGTCCGCAAGAGCAACACCGAACCGCTGCTGCGGCTGAACCTGGAGGCCAAGGACCGCGCCACGCTGGATCGCGCCCTCGCGAAGATCGCTCCCATGCTCGGTCAGAAGGTCGATCACTGACCCACCCTCGCCGCTCGATCCCGCCGGCGCGGCCGGTTCAGCCGCCGACGCCCGCGCCGTGACACCAGGGCCCCCGCATGAACCTCGCCTCCTTCCTCCAGCACTGGGGCATCCTCGAGAACCCCTTCCAGGGCGAAGAGGCGCGGCAGGATCCCGTGTTCGCACGTCTGGCGGGTGTCGTCGTCACGGGCTCCGGGGGAGCGGGCGGCCCAACGCCCGGCCCGGACGCACGCATCCTCCACTCCGACTTTGACAAGATCGCCGGCGACTTCTCCCGTCCTTCCGCGGCCGTCGCGTTCGGCGAGAAGGGCAGCGGGAAGACCGCCATCCGTCTGCAATTGGCGCAACGCGTGGGCGCCTTCAACGCGGCGAACCCGGCCCGGCGCGTGCTGCTCGCCCCGTACGACGATCTCAATCCGGTGCTGGAGCGGCTCATCCCTCGCCTGGCCCCGAGGGAATCGCGTCGGCAGGTCAAGGCCGATCCCGTATCCGAGGCGTTCAATCGCATCCGCCTGACGGACCACGTGGACGCGATCCTCTCGCTCATCGTGGGCCCCCTGGTGGACGCGGCCCTGGGCGAGGCCGGCCCCGCGCGAGCGTCCGAGGGCACGCCCAGCGTCGAACTCTCCGACGAGCGCCGGCGCGGACTCAGGCGCTCCGACCTCGCCGTGCGCAAGGACCTGCTGCTCCTCCAGGCCGTGTACGACCGGCCCGAACGAGCCGAGGACCGCACCCGCCGACTGAGGGCCCGCCTCGGCCTGGGTCTCGGGCGTCAGAGCGTGCTCTGGGGGGTGCTCGCGTGGGCGGGCTGGATCCCGGCGCTGGTCGTGGTGATGTGGACGGTAATCGGCGCGGTGCGCGGCGTCCACGTCTCGGCCTGGTACGGGGTGGCGCTGAGCGCCGTCTGGCTGACGGCGCTGGTCAAGGTGCTGCTGCTCGACGCCCTCGCCGGGCGAACGCTGGCGCGGCGCGTGCGTCGCCAGGTCCACGTGACCCCTCGCTCGGAGCGTTCGCTGGCCGGGTCGCTGCGCGAGCTGTCGCCCTCGCTCCGCGAGAGCGCACCGGTCACCGACTCCGAGCCCGCGCGGATGGCGCTCCTCGCCCGGCTCGTGCGCGTGCTCCGCGCCCTGGGATACGAATCGATTCTCCTGGTGATGGACCGCGCCGACGAGCCGTCTCTCGTCGCGGGCGACCCCGAACGCATGCGGGCCCTGGTGTGGCCCCTGCTGAGCAACTCGTTCCTGCAATTCGACGGCCTCGGCGTCAAGCTCCTCCTCCCGGCCGAGCTGCGCCACGCGCTGTTCCGAGAGTCCGCCGCGTTCTTCCAGGCCGCCCGGCTCGACAAGCAGTCGTTGATCGAGCGGCTGAGCTGGTCGGGCGCGTCGCTGCACGACCTCTGCGAGCAACGCCTCCGCGCGTGCCGCGCCGCCGACGCGGGCCCGATCACCCTCCAGGATCTCTTCGAGCCGGACGTCCCCCGCGACGAGTTGATCGCGACCCTCGACCAGATGCGCCAGCCGCGCGACGCCTTCAAGTTCCTGTACCAGTGCCTGTCCGAGTACTGCGCCAGCACCACCGAGGGGCTGTGCCAGTGGCGGGTGCCCCGCCCCGTGTTCGAGTCGGTCCGCAAGGCGCAGCTGGAGCGCCTGCGGCAACTGGCGATGGGCGTGCGCCCCGCCTAGCCGCCCCGTTCACCTCGCCGCCGACTTGTCCCGCGTGATCTGCGCGTAGGCGTTGTGATTGTGGATCGACTCGAAATTCTCTGAGTTGATCCGGTACCAGGTCACGCGTCCGTCGGCGTCCAGCGCCACCGCCAGGTCCCGCACGATGTCCTCGACGAATTTCGGATGATCGAACGCCAACTCGGTCACGTGCTTCTCGTCCGGACGCTTCAGCACGGCGAAGACCGGCGCCGACGCGGAGGACTCCAGGATCGTCACCAGGTCCTCGATCCACAACCGGCCGCTGAACCGCACGCCGGCCTCGATGCGGCAACGCTGGTTGTGCGCCCCGTACGCGCTGATCTCCTTCGAGCACGGGCACAGGCTCGTCGCCGGCGCGCTCACCGACATGATGAAGTCCTGGTGGCTGTTGGTCGTGCACTCGAACCGAACCCGGTAGTCCATCGCGCCCAGCACGCCCGTCACGGGCGCCGGCTTGCGGATGAAGTACGTGAACTCGGCCTCGAAGTGCGCCTCCTCCGCGTTGAGCCGCTCCCGGATCGCACGCGCGATCTGCGGGATCTGGTCCGGGCGGACCGCAACCGCGCACTGCTCGTTGAGCACCTCCAGGAAGCGGCTCATGTGCGTGCCCTTCTGGTGATGCGGCAGGGCCACGTACATGTTGATCGACGCCACCGTGTGCTGCGTGCCCCCGTCCGGCGTCGACAGGATCATCGGGTACGTCACGTCCTTGACGCCCACGCGATCGATCGCGATCTGACGACGATCCGACGCGGATTGCACGTCCGGCATGCTCGCCGGGCGCTCGTCCCGCGTCGCCGCGGCACCGGGTGCCGATCCTGTCCGCATGGTGCGCCTCCCCGCGGCCGGAGCAGGCCCGACCGCGAGACGCATCGTAGGCCCCGGCGGATCTGCGCCTCAGCCCTCGGGCTTTTTCTGGACCATCGAGGACGCCCACGAGAGCCCGATCGGGGTCCCCAGGAACGCGCCCGCCATCCAGTCGATCGGCAACGGCCTCGCCAGCGGGAGCAGCACGTCCGCGTACGCCGCCCGAAGCAACGCGGCGTCCGATCCGTACGCCGCCGACGCCGCCAACGGACCCGCCGCCGTGAGCACCGCGACCGCCACGAACGCCGCCAGGGCGTGGCTCTCCGCGAACGCGAGGCGCGCCACGGCGGCCGCGGCCAGCGCCGCGAGCGCGCCCGCCGCGATGCTCTGCCCCTTCGAAGGCTCCTGCGCGATGAACCACGCAACCACGCCCGCCACCGGCACGCCCGCGGCAATGCCGAAGAGCGTCTGCGGGTCGCGCAGCCGCGCCAGCGCCCCGCGCGCATCCGACCCCCCCGCGGACGCACGCGCCCGGGCCGCGCCGATGATCACGCCCGCCGTCACCAGGCTGAGCAGCCCCACGATGGGGCCCTCGAACACCAGCGACCGCAGCGGCTCGACCGACTGCGTGCGGCGGATGATCCCCTCGATCGATCCCGTCGGCCAGGACGCCCACGCGAGCACCATCCCGGCGCTGAACAGTCCGGTGTTCCGGCTCACCAGACGCGCGGCCGCCGACCCCAGCCCCGCGGCCAGCGCGAACGCCAGCGCGAACGTCCCCAGCGCCCGCGCGGGCGAGACCGACGTCAGCAGCGAGAAGTGCGGCGAACCGTCCGACGCGCGCAGCCCCGACGCCAGCCAGCCCACCGCCGGACCCACCACGAACAGTCCCAGCAGCGGGAACACCCAGCGCAGCACGGAGGTCTTCATGCTCCAATCATCGGAGCGCCGCGCCCCGCGAGCAACAGAAAGCGCGTGACGGCCGTCGCCATCACCGCAGCAGCTGGGAGACGGCGTTCCCGGCCTCGTCAGCACGATTCAGGCCCCATTGCAGGGCCGTCCAGCCGCGCGCGTCCTTCGCGGCCTTGTCCGCGCCCGCGTCCAACAGGATCCGGACAAGCCCCGCGTCCCCCCGCGACGCGGCCCGCATCAGCGGCGTCATCCCATCGCTGTCGGCCACGTTCACCGGGGCCTTCGCGCCCAGGAGCTGCACAACCACGCTCTCGCCGCGGTCCGTGTCCACCGCCATCAGCAGCGGCGTGTTCCCGTCACGGTCCGTGTCCGACACGCTCGCGCCCGCGTTGAGCAGGGCCCCGATCTTGTCCGCGTCGCCGCACCGGGACGCGACCATCAGGGCCGTTTGCTGGTACTTGGTGCGCATGGAGACGTCCGCGCCCGCGGTGATCAGCGCGCCCAGCGCGTCCCTCGTCCCCCGCGCAGCCGCCAGCATGAGCGCGGTCCACCCCTGGTCCGCGCGCGCGTTCACGTTCGCGCCCGCGTTCAGCAGCGCCTGCACGCACGCGCCGTCGCCCCACCCCGCGGCGTACATGAGCGGCGTGCGGCCGTGATCGTCCCGAGCGTCCACCGACGCCTTCGCCTCCAGCAGCGCCCGCACCGCCTCAACCTTGCCCGACATCGCCGCCGCCATCAGAGGCGTCATCGACCGGCGGGCCGGGTCGTCGGTCACCAGCCGCACGTTCGGATCGGCCTTGTTCGCCAACGCCGCCCGCACACCCTGCGCATCGCCCGCGAACGCGGCCTCGATGAGCGGCGACGCCGCCGTCACCGACACGGATCCGCCGCCCCCGGTCGCCATCGTCTGGAGCGTGAGCAGCGCCAGCCCTCCCAGAAGCACCGTCGCCAGCAGCACGGATGGAAGGAGCGAGCGGGCGGAAACGGAAGGTGCGGCAGGGGGCGCGGCGGTCGTAGACATGGGGAGATCCTCCGTGCGAGAACCAAGCTCCGGACATTCCACGCCCCCGAGCAGGCCAAGTCCAGTCCGCGAACGCCTCCCGCGGACGATTTCACTTCAATCCTCGTCCGGGTGGGGCTTGTACGCCGCGACCACGGCCGCCTGGATGTTCGCCGGGGTGTGCTCGTCGTGCGAGTAGTCCATCGAGAACGAGCCCTGGCCGGCCGTGAGCGACTTGAGCTCGTTGGCGAAGTTCGAGAGCTCCGCCAGCGGGGCCTGCGCCGTGATCACCGCGATGTCGTTGTCGTCCATGATGGTGTCCTGCACGCGGCCGCGCTTGGTCGAGAGCATCCCGTTCACGTCGCCGACAAACTTGGCCGGCGCCGATATCTCGAGCGTCACGATCGGCTCCAGCAACGCCGGGCGGGCCTTCCGCACCGCGTCGATGAACGCCTTCTTCCCGGCGGTCACGAACGCAACCTCCTTGCTGTCCACGTCGTGGTACTTCCCGTCGTACAGCGCCACCCGCACGCCCGTGAGCGGGTACCCCGCGATCGCGCCCTCCGACAGGATCATCCGCACCCCCTTCTCAACCGCCGGCCAGTACTGACGCGGCACCGTCCCCCCCACCACCTCGGAGACGAACTCGAATCCGGTCTCGTGATCCGCAGGCAGCGGCTCGACACGCAGGTACACCTCGCCGAACTGCCCCGCCCCGCCCGTCTGCTTCTTGTGACGATGGTGCCCGTCGGCCCGGGCCGTGATCGTCTCCTTGTACGCGACCTTGGGCTTGGACGTGATCAGGTCGATGTTGAAGTTGTGCTTGAGCCGCTCCAGGACCACCCGCAGGTGCAGCTCGCCCAGCCCCGAGATCACCGTCTGTTTCGTGGCCGGGATCCGCTCCATGCGGAAGCAGGGGTCCTCTTCCGAGAGCTTGTGGCAGCCCGTCGCGAACTTCGCTTCGTCCGCGTGGTTCTTCAGCTCCACCGCCAGGCCGTACAGCGGGCGCGGCAGCGCGAGCGGCTTGAGGTGCACCGAATCGTGCTCGTGCGAGTCGTGCAGAACGCCGTTGAACTGGATCTCGTCGATCTTCGACACCGCCCCGATGTCGCCCGGCCCCAGCTCGTGAACCTCCGTCATCTCCTTGCCCTGCACCTTCAGCAGGTGCCCCATCCGCAGCGGCTTCTTGTGATCGTTCAGCAGCAGCTCGTCCTTCGTGCGGACCACCCCCGAATGGACCCGGAAGAACGCCAGCTTGCCCACGAACGGGTCGGTCGTCACCTTGAACACGTGCGCGATGGTCTTCCCCGCGGGGTCCGGGTTCGGATTGAACTCCTGCTCGTCGCCGGCGTCACCGGCGGGGGAGATCGGGCGGTAGACGAACTCCGGCGGGTTGACCTCCGTCGGCGCGGGGCACAGGTCCGCGAAGATGTGCAACAGGTCGTCGACGCCCGCCCCCGTGCGGGCCGAGACGAAGCAGATCGGCACCAGGTGCGCCTCCCCCAGGCACTTCTCGAACGCGCCGTGCAGGTCCTCGGGGCTGAACGCCTCGCCCTTCTCGAGGTACGTCTCCATCAGACGCTCCTCCACCTCGACGATCTGCTCGATGATGGCGCGGTGCGCCTCCGCCACGCTCGAAAAATCCGCCGCGTCGCCGGCCGCGTCCGTCCCGTCGTGGTCGAAGACGTTGACCACCGACTTGCCCCCGTTGGTCGGGAGGTTGATCGGCAGGCACACCGGCCCGAACGCCTCGCGGAGCTGCGCCGTCAGACGCTCGGGGCTCGCCTCGGGCGCGTCGATCTTGTTCACGATGATCATCCGCGGGATCTTGCGGTCCGCCGCCAGGTTCATCATCCGGCGCGTCACCGGCTCGATCCCCTTCACCGCGTCCACCACCACCGCCACCGTCTCGCACGCGGGCATGGCCGCGATCGACTGGCCCAGGAAATCACCCAGACCCGGAGTGTCGATCAGGTTCACGAGGTGACCGTGGAAACGGAAGTGCATGAGCGACGAGAACAGCGAGTGCTTGTGCTGCTTCTCCTCGGTCGTGTGGTCGGAGGTCGTGTTCCCCTCTTCCACCGTGCCCAGCCGCGACACGGCCTTGGTGTCAAACAGCAAACGCTCAACCAGGGTCGTCTTGCCGCTGCCGGCGTGACCGGTCAGGACGATGTTGCGGATGTCGGACGGGGGGGTGAACGTGGACACGCGTCGGCCTCCTCGGCCCCGCTCAGCCTCCCGTCCGTGCGTCCCGACCCCATCGCGGTCAATTCAGAGCACGCGGGGTCATGTGGAGCCGGGGGGTGCGGTAACGGGCACTGGGACTTGGGGGTGCCAGTGTACTTCAACACCGTCCCCCGGGGAAGCCCCCGGGTTCGGTCGCCACCGCCAAGTGGCGACCCGGCGCGCACTCAGATGTACAAATCCAGCAGCTTGCCGATGAGTAGAATCTCGGCGCCACAACGCGGCCCGCCGCCGTGAGCAGCCAAGCCGCCGGCTTCGGACTGCTTGGGCGCCGGAACGTCCCCCAGCCGGGGCCCCGAGTACCCGACCAACGCCGGCACAACCACCGCCGTCACGGGCGCCAGCGGCGTAAACGCATCACCATCCCGGCGATTCGCCCGCACCAGATAATCGCCAAAATCGAGCGGCTCTCGCCCATGCGAAAGTGCCCCTGCCCTGTCATGCCCACGGCACCTGTCCGAGGGATCACCGAACCGATCGACGTGCTCAACGCTTCGCACGGTACGCCGCGCACACGTCGCCACTGATTGCAATTGCGCCCCGCTGATTCGCACGCCGGAAACAGTGCGGCGCGGGTGCCCATGCTGATGCGTCCGAGAATACCGGCTGATCCAACCCCGTACCGAGGAACTGACTCAGCACCCGGTATCGCTTTGTGGCGCGCGCTGCCCGATGGCAACACACCGCGTTGCCGCGAGCAACCCGTCGGCTTGAGGACAATGATGGACCAGGCGGCGCCGAACCCATGCTTCGAACGACAGATCTTGACTACACATTACCCCCTGAATTGGTTGCTACGGAGGCCACCGAGCCGCGTGACGCGGCCCGCCTGATGGTGGTCGGGGACAATTCCGCCTGCTCGCATCGATACGTTCGCGACCTGCCCGACATCCTCGAAGCGGGTGATCTGCTGATCCTGAACGTCACACGCGTCCTTCAAGCTCGATTCAGGGGGGTGCGTCGGGACAGCCGTGGCCGGGTCGAGGGGTTGTACCTCGGGGAACGAGACCGATGTGCTCAGCGAGGCCCGGTCTGGTCCGTGCTGATTCGGGCGCGCCGCCAGGCTCCCGGCGTCGTCATTGATCTGTGGGACGGAATGGAGCTCGACGCGGGAATCAACCTCACCCTTGTGCAGCGCGATCCGGAGGAACATGGGGCGTGGCTGGCGCGCGTGGCGCAAGCGGACGGGTCCCCGGTTCAATCGGCCGCGTCGCTGCTTGACCGGGTGGGGCTGACCCCGGTGCCGCCGTACATCGTCGCGGCTCGCAAGCGTGCCCGGTTGGCGCCGGACGACGCCCGGGACCGTGCGCGGTACCAGACCGTTTACGCCGAGGTTCCCCGAGGCGGTTCGGTCGCCGCGCCGACCGCGGGGCTGCATTTCACGCCCGAGCTGCTGGACGCGCTGGCGCGCCGCGGGGTTGGAACCGCCCCGACAGTGCTGCACGTGGGAACCGGGACGTTCAAGGAGGTGGAAACCGAGTTCGTCGAGAGTCACCCGATGCACCGGGAGTGGTTCGAGTTGCCCGCCGCGACCGCGCGCCGGATTCTGGAAGTCCGGGCGCGGGGCGGCCGGATCGTGGCGGTGGGCACCACCAGCGCGCGAACGCTCGAATCGTGCCCGTCCCTCGATGACGCGGCGGAGCACGGCGCATCGGGCTGGACCAACCTGCTCATCACGCCCGGGCACCGCTGGGCGCACACCGACGCACTGATGACCAATTTCCACATGCCCCGGACGACCCTGCTCGCGATGGTCGCCGCGCGCCTGCCGGGCGGGCTGGCTCAGCTCCGGACGATCTACCAGGAGGCGATCCGCGAGCGGTACCGGTTCTATTCGTACGGGGACGCCATGCTCATCTTGCCGCCACGATCGTTACGGCAATGAGCTCGCCCAGGCGGGATCCGGATCGGCGCGCGACCGTGCCGATCCGTCCGCGAACGCGGCGTTGAAGCCGTGTCCGTGGTAGCGGCCCAACCGCTCGCTCACGTGCGCCGGTTGTCGAAAATCGAGCACCGAAGCGGTCCGGGTCGGGGGCGGGGCCCCGCCGGCGATCGGGCCGGAACTGGAATCAACCGCGAGGCAGGCGTCGCTGGGCCGCGCGATGAGGTCGAGCCGGAGGTGTGACCGGAACGCGGGCTGGTCGATGCCGCGCGCGTCGTCGTAGTTGTCCGGGTCGCCGGGCAGACCGGCGTGCCCGGTGACATTCGCCGCGTAGGTGCGGGTCATGTCCAACCCGTAGAACGCGCGCGCGGACGTGCACACGAGCACAGACTGGGTCGAGTAGAGGTCGGCGGGGGTGGCGCCCGATCCCCGTGCGTGGGACTGCACGACCAGGGCCCAGTTGGGCAGCGCGCCGTAGGGCTGCCCGAGAGCGGGAGAATACCCCTTGTGATCGTCGGCGTAAGCGCGCAGCGATTGGCCGACTTGACGGAGATTCGACAGGCACCGTGTGGATCGGGTGGCCTCGCGCGCCGAGGCCAGTACGGGAAGCAGGATCGCCACCAGGACCACGACGATCACAACGACCACCAATAGCTCGATCAGCGTGAAGGCGCGGCGGGTCACGTTCCGCAATCGTTGGCGCGGCGGACCGGTCGAATTCCCGGGCCGCGACCGGCCGCGTGCGGGTACGCTTGGGTGGTGATCACCGCCCTGTATTCCATCACGATCTTCGTCGGCGCGTTCCTGATTTTCCAGGTGCAACCGATGGTCGCGAAGATGGTGCTGCCCCGCCTGGGGGGGTCGCCAAGCGTCTGGAACACCTGCATGGTGTTCTTCCAGGCCGCCCTGCTGGCGGGGTATGCCTACGCGCACCTGATCGCGCGAATTCGTCGTCCGATCGCACAGGTGGGTGTCCACGCGGTGGTGGTGCTCGTGCCCCTGCTGGTCCTGCCCATGGGCCTGCCCGCGGGGTGGAACCCGACGGAGACCGCCCACCCTGAGATCCAGCTGCTGGGTTTGCTCGTGATCATGGTGGGCCTGCCGTTCCTGGTGGTGTCCACCACCGGCCCGCTGATCCAGGAGTGGTACAGCCGCACCGGCGCCGCGGGGGCGGCGGATCCTTATTTTCTTTATGCGGCGAGCAATGCCGGCAGCCTGCTGGGCCTACTCGCGTACCCATTCGCGGTCGAGCCCGCGCTGACGCTGGGCCAGCAATCGTGGTGGTGGGCGGTGGGCTTCGGGCTGTACGCGGGGCTGGTGGTCCTGTGCGGGGTGGTGCGCTGGCGGCGCGAGGGGATCGCGCCGGCAGTGACGGCGAGCGCGGGCCGCGTGGGCCGCAAGGTGCAGCGCGAGGAGGCCGGTGACACCATGCCGCGGCTGGGCTCGGACCGGCCGATCTGGGTGCAGCGGGCGTGGTGGGTGGGGCTGTCGGCGCTGGCCTCGAGCCTGATGCTGAGCGTGTCGCTCTTCCTGTCCACGGACGTGGCGGCCATGCCGCTGCTGTGGGTGCTGCCGCTGTCCGTGTACCTGCTGACGTTCATCTTCGCGTTCGCGCGCCGGAACCCGTTCTCGCCCGAGCGGGTGGCCAAGTTCCTTCCGTTGGCGGCGGTGGGCCTGTGCGCCGCGCAGCTCGCGGAGGTGCTCGAGGAGATCGTCCTGCTCATCACGCTGCACCTGGTGGTGCTCTTTCTGGGCGCGATGCTCTGCCACGGCCTGCTGGCGCGGCGACGGCCCGAGGTGTCGCGCCTGACCGAGTACTATCTGCTGATGTCGCTCGGGGGCGTGATCGGCGGCGTGTTCAACTCGCTGCTCGCGCCGCGGATGTTCAACGACGTGTACGAGTTCCCGCTGGCTCTGGCCGCGGTGTGCGCCCTGCTGCCCGCGGTTCGCTTCCGCTCCTCTCCCGAGCCCGCCGCGTCCGCCGGACCCGCCGAAGCGGGCGTGCCGCTGCCGCGGTGGAAGCGGGTCTGGCGGTGGCGTGGCATGGACCTGATGTGGCCGGTGGTGGTGGCGGCGTGGGGTATGTTCTGGTTCTGGTTCTGGCGGGAGGTGTACTGGAGGCCGCTGGAAGAGGAAACGCCGCCGCCATTCTGGAACGCGCTGCGTGAGTTCTCCGTCGCCGTCCACCTTGGCACGCTCCCGTCCCTGGTGTTCTACGTGATCGCCACGGCGCTGCTGGCGCTGCTGGCGTGGAAACGACCGGCCCGCTTGGCCCTGTGCATCCTGGCGCTGTTCGTGTTCTGGTACGCGAAGCGGGACATGCAGTACCCCACGATGTGGCGCGACCGAACATTCTTCGGTATCTATCACGTGGAGCGGGACGAGTACGACTACCGGCGCGTGCTGATGCACGGCACGACGCGCCACGGGCAGCAGATCCGCGCGAGCCCCGAGCTGCGTGCGGTGCCCATGTCCTACTACCACCCGACCGGGCCGATCGGGCAGGTGTTCGAGACGTACAAGGCGGACCCCAGGTTCCGCTCGGTGGCCGTGGTCGGGATGGGCGTGGGGACGATGGCCGCGTACGCGCGGCGCGGGCAGGCCATGTCGTTCTACGAGATCGACCCGGTGATCCTGCGCCTGGCCACCAACCGGAACATGTTCACATACATGGGCGACGCTTTCGACCGGGGCGCGATCCTGAACGCGTACATCGGCGACGCCCGCCTGAAGCTCGCGCAAGCGGAGGACGGGCTCTACGGGATCATCGTCCTGGACGCCTTCAGCTCCGACGCCATCCCGGTTCACCTGATGACGCTCGAGGCCGTCGAGATGTACCGCCGCAAGATGATGCCCGACGGCATGCTCGCGTTCCACATTTCCAACCGGCACCTGGACCTGACCCCCCTGCTCGCCTCCATCGCGACCAAGCTCGGCATGCGGGCCATCATTCAGGACGACGGGGGCGTCAGCGACAGCGAGATGAACGTCGGCAAGTACGCCAGCACCTGGGTGCTCCTGGTCAACAATCTCCGCGACGTCACGGAGCTGGCCAACGGCAGGTGGACCGAGCTCAAGCCACTGGGCGAGGAGTGGCTCTGGACTGACGATTTCTCCAACATGCTCAAGATCATGCGCGACTGAGCCGAGTCGAGATCCCGTCTCCCGGGCCCGGGTGAGGACCAACCATGACCAGACTCAGCTACCAGACCGCGGGGGAATCGCACGGTCCCGGCATGGTCGCCGTGGTGACCGGCCTGCCCGCCGGGGTCCCCTTCGATGCCGCGTTCGTCAACGGCGAGCTCGCCCGCCGCCAGGGCGGGTACGGGCGTGGGGCCCGCCAGCGGATCGAGAGCGACACCGCCGAGGCCCTCTCGGGCGTTCGCCTGGGCCGGACGATCGGCTCGCCCCTCACGCTGCTGATCCGCAACCGGGACTCGCGGCTGGACGACGTGGCCCGCACTCCGCCGGTGCACACGCCCCGCCCCGGCCACGCCGACCTCGCCGGGAGCATCAAGTACCTCACGACCGACTGCCGCGAGACGCTGGAGCGGGCCAGCGCGCGGGAAACCGCCGCTCGGGTCGCCGCCGGCGCCCTCGCCCGGCTGCTCCTGCGCGAGCTGGGCATCGAGACCTTCGGATTCGTGCGCGCGATCCACAACGGCGCCACCCCGCTCGAAGTGACGGAGGCCAATTGGCGATCGCTCGTCACGGTCCGCGACTCCAGCGAGACCTACTGCCCCGACACCGGCGCGACCGCCGACCAATGCGCCGCCATCCGCCAGGCCAAGATCGACAAGGACACCGTCGGCGGGCTGGTCGAGTGCCACGTCTTCGGCTGCCCTCCCGGTCTGGGGAGCACCATGCACTGGCGCGATCGACTCGATTCTCGCCTCGCCGCGGCGGTGATGGGCATCCAGGCGTTCAAGGCCGTGGAGATCGGCCTGGGGAAGGACTGCGCGGCCCGCACCGGCTCGCAGGTGCACGATCCCATCCGCTTCGATCCGGCGCGGATCGACACGCCCGCGCTGGGATTCGTGCGTGACACCAACAACGCCGGCGGCACCGAGGGCGGAATGACCAACGGCGCGCCGCTGGTGGTGCGCGGCACGATGAAACCCATCAGCACCCTGCTGCGGGGCATGCCCAGCGTGGACCTGAACACCAAGCGCCCCGCCCCGAGCGCCTACGAGCGCTCCGACATCTGCGCCGTCTCCGCCGCGAGCGTGGTCATGGAGAACGTGGTGGCCTTCGAAGTGGCCGTGGCCGCGTTGGAGAAATTCGGCGGCGACAGCCTGGGCGAGACAAGGGACAATATGGTCCGGTTCCTCGACTTGGCGCGCCGGCTCCCGCTGCCCGGGCCGATCGCAACCCTGGCCCGGCCCCGCGGCGTGTGACAAACCCGGACCGTGCGGCGGAACTCCGCGGGCGTCCTCCCCCCCCCCCCAACCCCCGGGCACGCGCGCCGCGAACATCGCGTTCTCGGAGGATCCGACGGTCGGATGCGCTTCGCCCTTGCGGACCGTTCGGGTCGTGGTACACTCGGAGAATCCGTCGCGCCGATCTTCGGAGCGTGCCACTCATGGTCAATACTCGCGCGTTCGCGCTTCGCGAAGCGGTCGCATCGGCCGCGGCCTCGGGAATCCTGCTTGCGGTGTTGGCGGGCATGGGGCCGGGGCGGGACATCGTGCACGGGCCGACCCGGGGGCTGTCCAAGCTCGGCTGGCTGGGCACGGCCGCCGGGCTGTACCGGAACGACAACCAGAACTTCCTGCCGCTCACCCTCACGTACACGCCGCGCGGCAGCAGCAGGCAGACCAACAACTCTCTGGTCGGCTGGTGCGCGTGGAGCGCCGCGGGAAAGAACAACCACCCGTTCTGGTTCAACGCATCGGGCGGCGGGTTCGACGTGGAGGCCGCGGACCGCCCCTTCAACTCTTACGCTCAGCCGGACGTGACGTTCACGGCCCCGCCGCCGCCCGCGCGCCTGCCCATGAACGACGCCCGCAGGCTCAACGACCAGGCCCCCGCCCTGCGGGATGATCTCGATTCGTGGTCGTACGAGCGATCCTGGCCGCAGCGGAACCTGACGGTCTCGACCTACGACGATGTCGGCACGAGCTACCTCTGGAACGCGATCTGGTGGGACCAGCCGGGTCTGCCGACGGGTTTCGAGCAGCGCATGGCGGCGGGCGCGCAGCGGTTCGCCTCCGGGCAGGGCGTGACGCCGTGGAAGTTCGCGTGGTTGTCCGACCCGCACCTGTCCGTTGCGGCGCTCGGCGATACCAACCCGAAGCGACGCCTCCCCAACTGGTACGGCCACCAGGGCAAGTCGGTGATGCTCTTCGTGGACGGGCACGCGGCCTACCTGGAGACGCTCCCCGGTCGCCGGTTCACCACGAAATGGACCACGGTCTTCAGCGACCTGCCCGGCGGCGGCGGCTGACCGCGGCCGTCAGCCGCGCGGATCCGGGCTCACCTCGGCGATCATGCGCTGGATGTACCGCTGGAAGTCGTCGTGCATGATCTTCATCGAGGGGCTGGCCATCATCCGGCGGAACGTCTCCTCCGAGGCGATGATCCGCATCCGCGATTCCCATGAGCGGTAGTACGCGTCGCTCAACTGGCCCTGGTGGTAGCTGTACCACGCGATCTCGAACAGCGAGAGCTGCATGAGGTTGAAGAAATAGAATCGGATGTCGTCTTCGGTCCGCAGGTCCAGCACGTCGTGGGTGTACACCTTGGCGAGCGCGGGGTTCTCCACCCGCATCCGCCGAAGCTGCATCTGCATCTCCACCAGCTTGGTGAAGTTCGCGACGTGCGCGGCTCGGCGGTGGTGACGGAACTGGACCGCCGTGTAGATCAGACCCGCCGCGAAGATCAACGAGGATCCGATCTGCAGCACCACCTTGACGAACTCCAGCTGCTCGGTCGTGGGCATGGGGCGGAAGCGTACCCGCCCGCACGGCCGCGCGAGCCGGCCGATCCCGCTCGCCCCGCGTCCGCCGCGCCTTCAATCCGGCATGCTCCTCTCCCGGCGCGGCGCCAACGTCCTCTTCGTCCTGCTCATGTGCGTGTGCATGAGCGCCTCGATGTCGCTGGCGATGACGCTGCTGAATTCCGGCCTGTCGAGCGGCTTCCTGTGGCGGTGGGGGCGTGCGTTCGGGATCAGCACGCTCGTGGCGGTGCCGGTGGCGTTGCTCATCGCCCCTCCCCTGCGAAAGCTGGCCGAACACTTCTGCCGCTCCTAGGAGCCCCACGTGCGTGAAGAGGAGCTGCTCCGCCGGATCTTCGAACGCTCACGCG
The DNA here is from genome assembly GCA_016794925.1 of Phycisphaerae bacterium. Taxonomy (GTDB): domain Bacteria; phylum Planctomycetota; class Phycisphaerae; order Phycisphaerales; family UBA1924; genus JAEUIW01. The sequence goes on along the minus strand of JAEUIW010000009.1, from coordinate 83,948 downwards.
GGCTGCCCCCGTCCGTCGTCCTCGGCCCGGGCGACGATGCCGCCGCGGTGCGCACACCCGCCGGCGACACCCTGCTGCTGGCGGCGGATCAGGTCGTCGAGGGGCGGCACTTCACCCCGGGAACCGAACCGGACCTCATCGCCCGCAAGCTGGTCGCTCGAAATCTGTCGGACCTCGCGGCGATGGGCGGACGCCCGCTCTGGAGCCTGGCCACAGGGGCGATCCCTGACGGCTTCGCACACGCGGACGAGCTCAACGCCCGCCTGTTCCACTGGGCCGCGTTGCTCGGGTGCCCGCTGGTCGGGGGGGACCTGGCGCGGACCAGTGGCCCGATGGTGCTGAGCATGACGGTGATCGGCGCACCGCATCCGGAACGCGGGCCCGTGACGCGCGCCGGGGCGCGCCCGGGCGACCTCGTGTTCGTCTCCGGGTCGCTGGGCGGTTCGTTCGCGTCGGGCCATCACGCGCGGTTCGAGCCGCGCCTCAGAGAGGCCGCGTTCCTCTGCGAATCGCTGGGCGCTCGCCTGACCTCGATGATCGACGTCTCGGACGGTCTGGGGCTCGACGCGGCCCGGGTCGCGCGCGCGTCGGGCGTCCGCATCGAGATCGACGCTCGCCGTGTGCCGCTCAGTCCGGGCGTGACCGACTGGCGCGCCGCGGCCGGCGACGGCGAGGACCACGAGCTGCTGTTCACCCTGGCCATGCCGGGTCCGGGCGTACCCGAGCCGGCGTGCTGCCCGGAAACGGGCGTGCGCTTCAGCCGCATCGGCCTGGCGGCCGCGGGGAGCGGGTGCGTCATCCTCGACCCCGACGGGAACGCGCACGACGCCGCGGCATTCGGCTGGCAGCACTGACCCACGCGTTCGCGCGGCCGCGCTCAGCAGGAGTTGAAATCATTGAGGAAGTCGAAGAGGTCGAAATCGTCAACGCTGGTGTCCGCGTTGTAGTCCGCGGCGTTGTTGTTGGCGTTGAAATCGTTGAGAAAATCGAACAGATCGAAATCATCAACGCTGGTGTCGCCGTTGTAGTCCGCTGGGCAAGACACCGTGAGCGTCGCGTTGACGCTCGTATCGGATCCTGCCCCGTTGCTGACCACGACCGTGTAGACGCCCGCGTCCGAGAGCCGGGCGTCCGCGACCGTCAGCGCCTGCGACGTCGCGCCCGAGACCGTGCCGCCGCCCGCGGATGCGCCGCCGGGGCCGTCCGCGATGGCGACGTTGTTCCGCTTCCACTGGTAGGAAAGGGGTTGATTCCCCGCCGCATACACCGTGAAACACGCGGGCGCGCCCGAGACGATCGCCACCCCCGCGGGCTCGGTGATGATGGTCGGCGGCAGCGCCGCCGTGTAGCTGATCCGGCGCAGCTGCGGGGAACTGTCCCGGATGAGAATCACCAGGCGGCCCTCCGGGTCCACGATCATGTCCACGATCCCGGACGCGCCCGTGGCGAAGGCCGTCACCGCCTTGGTGACCGGATCGATGCGTCGGATCCAGTCCGACACATAGTCGGCGTAGAAATAGACGTCGAAAAACGCGGGCGGAAACGAGTGCGCCGGCGGGCGATAGAACGCGCCGCCCGAGATCGCGAAACCCTCGGAGTGGCTGTACGCGAAGAACGGCCGGGTGAAATTCGGGAACGAAGACTGCGAGAAATCGCCCTCGGTCGCGGACCAGCCGTAGTTCCGGCCCGCGCCGCCCTCGTTGATCTCCTCCCACGCATTCTGCCCGACGTCATTGATGAAGAGGCGCCCGGTCACGGGATGGAACGCGAACGTGAACGGATTCCGCAACCCCGCCGCCCAGATGGCCCGGTTCACGCCGGTGGTCGTTCCCGCGATTCCCGAGATCGAGGTCGGGTTGTCCGCCGGGATTGTCCCGTCGCTGTTGATCCGCAGGATCTTCCCCAGCAGGTTGGTGATGAGTTGGGCGTTGGCCGGGACGGCGTTCTCTCCCACGCCGATGTACAGCTTCCCGTCGGGGCCGAAGTGGATCGCGCCGCCGTTGTGGTTGGTTGCGCCCAGATTGTTCATGGCGATCAGGACTGTCTCCGTGCCATCAGAGACGTCGCTGCCGATCGTGGCCGCGCGGAGCCGCACCACCTCGTTGTGCGGCGACGGGGTCGCTCTCGTCACATGGGCGTACACATACTGATTCACCGCGAAATTCGGGTCAAACGCCACGCCGATCAGCCCGCGCTCGCCGGCGGTGGACAGACCCGTGAATGTGTGAAACGTGACCGTGGTCCCGTTCGGCTTGTAAATCCTCAGAAGCCCGTTCTGCTGGGCCACGAAAATCCGCCCGTCGGGCGCGATCGCCATCGACGTCGGGCTCGTGAATGCCGCCAGATTGGTCACCGTGAACCCGGCGGGCACCGTCTGCCCCAACGCGGGAACCGACAGTGCGATCGCCGCCACCACCGTCAGGAACATCGAACGCATCTTGAAAACTCCCCTGAAATCCCACGGCACAAAGCGGGCTTGACCAGTATACGAGTGGAATAGGTCCCGACAAGAGCCGCCAGCCGAGGGGGCCCGATAATCGCACTGCCTCCAACGAAGAACAAGGCGCGAGGTACGCTCCGACTGGGGTTGGTCCGCTACGGTCATGCCATATGGCTCTCACGTTCTTCTCCCATTCGCTCGCGGACACCCTGTCGCTGGGCCGGGCCATCGGGCGGCTCCTCCGTGCCGGCGATTTCATCGGCCTCGACGGACCGCTGGGTGCCGGGAAGACCCGGTTGGTCCGCGGCATCGCATTGGGCATGGGAATCGACCCCAAGCGCGTGTCCAGCCCCACGTTCGTGCTGGTGCACGAGTATGTTCCTTCCGCGCCCCCGAACGACGCCGCGCAATCCGGGACCGGGGCCGACCCGTCGCCCTCGGCTCGCACGGTGCCCTTGGTTCATATTGACGCATACCGCCTTCATTCCGCCGACGAGCTCGACACCATCGGCTGGGATCGCATCATCGACGGCAGCGCCGCGGTCGTGATCGAATGGGCCGAGAAGATCGAACGTGCGCTGCCCGGCCCGGAGCGCACAGCACGGATCGGGATGCAGCACACGGGCGCGCAGAGCCGACGCGTGAGCGTCTCGGCGCCCTCGTCCTGGCAGGGCCGGCCCGGCTGGGAAGAGCTCGTTCGCACCGAGAGCCCCCCACCCCCGTCTCAGGGCCGAGACTGGACCACATGCCCCATCTCGGGTCGGAAAGTCGCCCCGGACTCGCCGACGTATCCCTTCGCCGATGAGAAATGCCGCATGGCCGACCTCAATCGGTGGATGTCGGGCGAGTATTCGATCTCCCGCGCGCTCACCGAGGACGATTCGGGAATCCCCGATGATGTGTCGGATCCCCCGGATTCGAATGAGCAGGGACAGGACCGGTAACTCGCACCCAAGCCCGCGTGCGCGTCAATACCGGAAAATTCCGTCCGATTTGGAACCTTTCGGCATCCGACTGGTAATCTTTCATAGCCACGCGTGACCGAAGCGGGTGCGCGGTACGTCTCGTCCGTGGCATGACTCCGACCGATTTTTCTCAACGTCCACACTCAATTGATCGAATGGAGGCTGGAGATGCTGCCAACCGCTGGTGTTGCTCTGTCGTCGTGTCTGGCTCTGGTCTTTGCTGCGGGCGGCAGCGCTCTGCCCGGACCCATCAACGAAACTCCGAACGCGATCACGCGTTCTCAGTTCCTTGATGCCCATCCCCGAACACATCTGTACACCTCTTCCGGGCGTGTGACCTCGGTCTACGGTCAGGCGTTCGCGCAGGGCGCATCGCCGGTCGCCACCGCATCCGCCTTCATCGAGGGCAGCGCCGTGACGCTCTTTGGAGTTCCGGCTTCGGACCTCAGCCCGGGCTCGCTCGCGGCCGATAACGCCCACGTCCGTCAGATCATGATCGATCGGGACAATGGCGGGTACAAATTCTCGCTCGTGTCGTTCCTGCAGACTCGCGACGGGCTCCCCGTGTTCGAGTCGGACCTGCGCCTGCTGGTCCGCAACGAGACGGGCTTCCCGCTCGTGCTCGCGCGTTCCGCCCTCCGGGACCTCGGGGCGTTCCGACCCGATCGCGCCCTGGCGGCGTCCCCCAACGCCGAGGCCGGCCGCGCCGCGGCGATCGCACTCAAACCGGGCCTGGACGCCTTCACGCCCGCGACGACGGTGATCTACGCGGGTACCTCCGACGAACCGGCGCCGGCCCGCGTCGCCACCGTGTTCGAAGGGTCGAAGGGTGCGCCGGGGGCGAACGTCTATGAGAAGTGGTTGTTCGTGACCGACGCGGCGACCGGTGAGGTGCTGCACAGCCGCAGCCTGATCTCGCACGTTGACATCCCCGGGACCGTCAAGGCGATGGTGACCCCGGGCAAGAAGGCCGACAACTGCGCGACGGAAGTCCTGACACCGCTGCCCTACGCACGCGTGGTGCGCGGCACGACGACGGTGTTCGCCGACAAGAACGGCAACTTCGTGATGCCCTACTCGGGCACGACCGCCGTGAGCCTGTCCAGCGGCATCCGCGGGCAGTGGTTCCGGGTCTTCACGCCTTCGGCCGATGCCACCGTGCTCACGCAGAGCATCACCCCCCCCGGCCCGGCGAACTTCGTTCACAACCAGCCCAACAACGTCGAGCGTGACCGGGCCAGCGTCAACGCGTATTACAACGCCAACGTCGTCCGCGACCACCTGCTCACGTTCGCCCCCACGTTCCCGACCATCCCCGCGCAGGCCGAGTTCCGCGTGAACGTCATGGTCTCGGGAACCTGCAACGCGTTCTACGACGGCGGCTCGATCAACTTTTACCCGGCCGGCGGCGGCTGCCCCGACACGGCGTACGGTGACGTCGTCCATCACGAATACGGGCACCACATCGTCGCCGTCGCCGGCTCCGGGCAGGGGATGTACGGCGAGGGCTTCGGCGACCTGATGGGCGTCATCATCTCGGACGACCCCATCCTCGGCTACGGCTTCACGGGCGACTGCAACTCCGGCATCCGGAGCGCGGTGAACAACAAGATGTACCCGTGCAACGGCGAGATCCACGACTGCGGCCAGCTCATCACCGGGTGCTTCTGGGACACCCGCAACGCGATGGTCGCCGCGAGCGTGTCCGGCTACCTCGACATCCTCTCGGACCTGGCGTGCAACAGCGTCCTTCTGCACACCGGGACGGAGATCACCCCGCAGATCACGATCGACGTGATGACCCTGGACGACACCGACACGGACATCACCAACGGCACCCCCAACTACGCGTACATCCAGCAGGGCTTCAGCCTGCACAACATGCCCGGGCCGGCGCTGAACCTCATCAACTACAACTTCCCCAACGGGCGTCCCGCGCTCATCGACCCCGCGGGCGGCCCCGCGTTCGTGGTGCAGATCCTGCCCGTGAACAACACCGTGATCACCCCGGGCTCGACCAAGCTCTTCGCCGACCCCGAGAACGACGGCAGCTTCGCGGCGTACGCGCTGAATCCCATCGGCGTCAACACCTACGAGGCGGTCTTCCCCGCTTCCACGTGCGGCACGCCGGTGCGGTACTACATCTCCGCGCAGGCCAACGGCGTCACCTTCGTCACGAGCCCCGACGGTGCACCCTTGGCCGCGTACACCGCCACCGCCGCGAGCACGCTGACGGTCGCGTTCACGGACAATTTCGAGACCGACACGGGCTGGACGCGGACCAACACGAACATGTTCGGCGTCGGGTCGTGGGCCCGCGCCGTGCCGGTCAACGCCGACGCCGGCGACCCTGAGGGCGACTTCGACGGCTCGGGCCGGTGCTACGTCACCGACAACACGGCCAACCGCGACGTCGCCGGCACCGTGACCCTCACCACCCCCACCATCAACGCCACCGGCGGCGAGTTCACCGTCTCGTACGCCCGGTGGTTCTCGAACAACAACGGCGGGAACCCCAACCAGGACATCATGACCGTCGCCGCCTCGAACAACAACGGCTCGTCGTGGGTCACCCTCGAGACCGTCGGGCCGGCGGGCCCCGACGCGGGCGGCGGATGGCGCTTCAAGTCCTTCAAGATCTCCGATTTCCTGCCCCCCACCGCCACCATGAAGTTCCGGTTCACGGCCTCCGATCTGGGCGGCCCCTCCACGGTCGAGGCCGCGGTGGACGCGTTCTCCGTCCAGCTGGCCACCTGCGGGTGCCCCGCCGATTTCAACGGCGACACCAGCGTGGACGACTTCGACCTGTTCGATTTCCTCAACGCGTTCAACGCGAACAACCCGTCCGCGGATTTCAACGGCGACACCAGCGTGGATGACTTCGACCTGTTCGATTTCCTCAACGCCTTTGGTCTGCCCTGCTGAACGGGCACGACCACGCCGCCCGCCCATTCGCGAACTCGGGCCCGGGGCCGACCCCGGGCCTTTTTCTTTTTCCTGCCCACTCCGGGGGACGCACGGACCGATTACCATGAGCGCATGAGCGGACCCGCGCCGAACCCGTCCGGCTCCCTCGCCGAGGCCGACGCCCGCCTGTACCTGCACCCGCAGACTCTGGCCCGCCTCTCCACCCTCGACCTGCGCGCCAAGATGATCATCGAGGGCGTGATGTCCGGCGCCCACCGCTCGCCGTACCAGGGGTTCAGCGTCGAATTCGCCCAGCACCGCCCGTACGTACCGGGCGACGACATCCGGCACCTCGACTGGAAGGTCTTCGGCCGGACCGACAAGCTGCACCTGAAGCAGTATCAGCAGGAGACCAACCTCGATCTGGTGCTGCTCGTCGACTCGTCCGGCTCCATGCGATTCGGATCCCGGCTCTTCGCCGAAGCCTCGGGCGCGGGCCGAGCCATCGGCCCGACCGGTTCGCCCCTCTGGACCAAGTACGATCACGCCACGGCCCTCGCCGCCGCCCTCTCGTATCTCGCCCTCAACCAGGGGGATCGGGCCGGGCTGGCCGTGTACGCCGACGGCGTGCGCGCGATGGTCAAGCGTTCCAGCGCCCAGGGCACCTGGCGGCAGATCGTCGGCGCGCTGGCGACCCAGCCCGTGGAGCGGGCGTCGGACCTCGGCCGCGTGATCGACCAGGAGCTCGGGGCCCTCACCAACCGTTGCCTCATCATCATCATCTCGGATCTGATCGACGACCCGGACCGCATCCGGGCCGCGCTCGCGAAAGTACGCCATCGCGGCCACGACGTGATCCTCTGCCGGGTTCTTGACCGCCGCGAGCGCGAGTTCGATTACGCGGACGAGGCCCCCTTCGTCGGGCTCGAGCACGAGGGCACGCTGCGGCTCGATCCCCGGTCGGTCCGCGAGGCCTACCTCGATGCGCTCCGGGCCCACATCGCCCGCGTGCAACGGGACGCCCTCGCGTTCGGTTTCGATTCCATGCTGGTCAATACCGACGACTGGCTCGGACCGCCCCTGGCCGCGTTCCTCGCGCGTCGGCATGCCCGGCTCCGCAGGAGCAAGCTCGGCTGATCCCATGCACACCCGCCCGCGCCAGCATCGATCCGATCGGGCCCGCGCACGCCGCGCCGGGGCTGCCGCATGACCGTCGTCCACCCGGCCCTGCTCGCCGCGGGACTGGCGTGCATCGCCATCCCCATCATCATCCATTTCCTGACCCGCCGACGCCGGACGCCCATCGAGTTCGGCGCCATGCGTTTCCTGATCGAGGCGTACCGCAAGAGCCGGCGGCGGCTCCTCGTCGAGCGCCTGCTGTTGCTCGCGCTCCGTGCGGCGCTGGTCGCTGCGGTCGCCGCGGCGATCGCGCGCCCGATGCTCGGCGGCGGCGACGCGCTCTCCGGCCCGAGGACACTCTTCCTGCTGCTCGACGACAGCCTCACCGCGACCGCTCGTGAGGCGGGATCTGTCGGCCCGGATTCGAACGCGGCCGCGTTCGCGCGTCAACGTGTGCGGGCCCGGAGCGCACTGGACCAGCTCCGCGAGGGGGACCGCGCGGCCCTGATCCTGCTCTCGACGCCCGCGCGATCCGCCCTGGGTCCTCCCAGCGCCGACCTGGCCGGCGTGCGCGCCGCGCTCGACGCCGCCGCTCCGACCGACGCGCGCGCCGACCTGGCGGGCGGACTGTCGCTGCTCGCCGAATTGGCCCGGGGAGCCGATACCGGGGCCACCCTCCCGGGGTCGTCCGCCATCGTGTTCAGCGACCTGCTGGCGGGATCCGCCGATCTTCGGGCTCGCGCGCCGGCGCTCCCGGACGCGCTCCGGCTGATTTCCACGCCGCCACGAGCGGGCGCGTCCGCCAACGTCACCCTCGCGGACACGCGCGCGGAGAGGGCGTTCGCGCTGGACGCGGACGGAACCGGCGTCACCGTACAGGCCACCGTCACGCTCCATCGTTCCGGCTCGGGCGACGATCGGGAGGCGGTCACACGCCTCCGATTGGAGACGGCGCCGGGAACTCGCTTCGCCGGCGCGCCGAGCGGCCCGGGCATCGTGAGCGGGCCCGAGACCACCGTACGCTGGACGCCCGGCCAGCGTGTCGCGCAGGCCCGCGTTCGTCTCGAACTCCCCGGCGCCGGCGGCGACGCGCGAGTCAGCGGATCGATCCCGCTCCTCGCCCGCGTGCTCGACCCCGACGCCGTTGAAGGCGACAACACCTTCCGATTGGCGATCCGCGTGCGCCGCGCGCTGAGCGTCGTGCTCGCCGCTCCGCGGCGGCCCGACGGGGCGATCTCCGCCGACACCATGGACGCCGCGGAGTGGTGGCGGCTGGCGCTGCGACCCGCGCCGAATGTCGGAATCGACATCACCGACGTCGATCCGGCGCTCATCGACGTGGCCGTGCTCGGTCAGGCCGACGCGGTTGTGCTGCCGCGCCCCGATCTTCTCGGCGAAGAGACCTGGGCCAGGCTCCGCCAGTTCGTGTCCGCCGGCAACCTGCTGATCGTCTCGCCCCCGCCCCAACTCGACGTCCACGTCTGGACGGACGCCTTCACACGCCGATTGTCGCTGCCCATTGCGCTCGGCAAGGCCGCGACGAGGCACGAGGACGACGCCGCACCCGTCACGCTCGCCGCGCCGGAGCTGACCGCGGCGGACGAAGAATCGCGGCAGACGGACGTGCTCGCCGCGCTCCGTGGCGAATTGGCATCGTTGGCCCGCGGCGTGTCGGTTTTCCGATCGCTCCCGCCCGAATTGTCCGGCGGCGTCGCGCCCGCCGGCCACGCCGCGCTCCGCCTGAGCGACGCGACCACGCTGCTCTGGATCGGCCCTCCGGGGCGGGAGGAGGCTCCCGACTCCGGCGCGCCGGCACCCCGCGGTCTCGTCGCGTATCTCAGCGTCGCGCCCGACCTCACCTGGTCCGATCTGCCCGCCCGCCCGCTGATGGTCCCCCTGGCGCAGGAGCTCGTCCGACAGGGCGTCGGGCTGGCTCGCGGCGAGTACACCGCCATCGCCGGTTCGCACCCATTGGCCCCGGCTTCGAGCATTGAACTCGCGCCGGTTGCCGCGGGCACGGGCGACACCGCCGCGCTGACCGTCGAGCCGGCATCCGGGCGAACCTCGATGGAGGTGCGCCGGTCCGGGCAGTGGACGGCCCGGGACGCTCGCGGGACCGAGCGCGCCATTGTCAGCGTGAACCCTGATCCGCGGGCCGGCGATACCTCTCCCGTCGCCAGGGCGGCGCTCGAGGAGTTCTTCGTGGCCGCCGCGGGGGGGCGTGTCGACCGGTTTGCATGGCTGGCCGATCCCGTGCCGACCGAGCCCTTCGCACCGGACCGCGGAACAACGCTCGAACGCGCCGTCCGTGGAGCATCGGAAGGGACGCCCGTGAGCGTGTGGCTGCTGATCGCGGCGGGCACGCTCGCGCTGGCCGAAACAGCGCTCGCCCGGCGTGCCAGCCACGCGCGGCCGGAGGCCCGCGCGTCCGCCGCGGATGCGGGCCGTCACGCGCGTCCCGAGGTACGCCACCCACCCGCCGCGAACCCGGGGGAGGTGGCCGCATGAGCGAACGCGTCGCGTGGTGGCTGGGCGCGGACCGACTCGGATTCGGCCAGGACGGCGTCGAGTTCCTGTTCGCCCGACCGATTCCCGCGTGGGCCTGGGCGCTGCTCGCGGCCGGCGCGTTCACGCTGGCCTGGCTCGCGTACCGCCGCCTGGACGGCTCGGGTCCCGCCCGTGCCGGACTGGGCGCGTGCCGGGCGCTGCTGCTCATGGTGCTCACGGTCATCCTGGCCGGGCCAATGCTGGTCCGGGCCCGCGAGAGCATCGAACGCGGGCGCGTGATCGTGATGGCGGACCGATCGGCGTCCATGTCCATCGGCGATGCGCCCTCGGCCGCCCCCGTCCCGCCGGGACCCGGCGTGCCGTCGCCCGCACCGGTGGATCCCGGCGCTCGAACCCCTGGAGATCGCGTCACGCGCGAGGGCCAGCTCCGGCGAATCCTGGGCGCGCACGTCGGCGCGTTCGCACGCATCGAACGCGAGCAGGACCTGCTGTGGCTCGGCTTCGGTGCCGGCGCCTTCGACTTGCCCACGACCGTCGAACGAGGACCCGATGGCTCGGATCACCACGTGCCCCAACTCGGGCTCGCCGAGGCGCGTCGGACCCTGATCGCCGCGTCACTCGACGGGACGCTCGCGCGGGTGGGGGCCCGCCCGCCCGCCGCGATCGTCATTCTGAGTGATGGACGATCGTTCGATACACCATCCGGAACACTGCTCCAATCGCTGCAGGCCCGCAACGTGCCCGTCTTCGCGATCCCGCTTGGGAGCGAGCGGCCTCTCTCCGATCTGAGCGTCGCCTTCGCCGACGCCCCGCCCGCGGCGTTCACCAACGACTCCGTCCCCGTTCGTGTCCGCATCGAGCGGGTTGGCGGCGGCGAGCGAACCGGCGCGCGGGCCCGTCTGGTGGACGAGGCCACGGGAGAGACCCTGGACGCACAGGACGTGGTGTTCGACGCCCCCGCCGCGCCGGGCCAGCGTGGCGAGACCTCCGAGACCAGGGAGCTCACGCTCACGGCCAGCCCGTCGGTGGCGGGCCCGGCCCGATGGTCAATCGTCATCGATCCGGGTGATGACGACCTGATCGCGACCAACAACCGTCGCGAGGTGCGGGTCGAGCTTCTCGACCGCCCCATCCGGGTTCTCTACGTTGACGGCTACCCGCGCTGGGAGTACCGATTTCTGAAGAACCTGCTGGTCCGGGAGTCCTCCGTCAGCGCCAGCACGCTGCTGCTGGCACCGGGCCGCCGCTTCGTGCAGGAAGGCGAGGAAATCCCGGCCAACCTGCCCTCAACTTCAGAGGAGTGGGCCCGGTTTGACGCGATCGTCATCGGGGACGTTCGCCCCGAGGTTTTCGCCGAGGGGCAGCTCAACCAGATCCGTCGTCTGGTGGCCGAACGCGGGGCCGGGCTGCTGTGGATCGCCGGCGAGGGCGCCGTTCCCGGAGCCTGGCGCGGCACGCCCCTGGCCGACCTCCTGCCCGTTCAAATGAACGCGGGAGACGGGGCCGCCGGGGCAACGATCGGGGCGTGGGACCGCGACGTTGTGGTCAGTCCGACGCCGCGGGCGGGGGAACTGGGCGTCCTGCGGCTGGGTTCCGAATCGGACGGCGTGTGGCCCCGCGAGCTGAGCGATCCCGGTGTGCCGTGGGCCCGCCTCCGCTGGGCGCAGCGCCTGGACCGCGCGCGGCTCAAGCCGGCCGCCGAGGTGCTGGCCACCGCCCGACCCGTCTCCGCGCCGGGCGCGGAGGACGTCCCGGAGGCGGCGCTGGTGGTGTCCATGCGGTTCGGCGCGGGGCGCTGCATCTACGTCGGCACCGACGAGATCTGGCGTTGGCGGTACGGGCGGGGAGAGGACCTGCCGGAGCGATTCTGGCTCCAGCTCGTCCGGCTGATGGGCCGCGACAGTCTCTCCCGTTCCGGGAGGGCGGCGGTGCTCGAAGTCTCGCCCGGCACAGTCGAAGTGGGCGGAACCGCCCAGATTCGTATGGACGTGCTGGATCAATCCGCACTCGACGCGGCGGGAGAACGGGTGCTGGTCCGGGTCCGACGCATGACCGCGCCCGACGGCTCGCCGCTGACGGAACCGGCGGCCCCCCTCGAGGTCGTGCTGCGACCTGAACAGGGGCGCGAAACGGGCACGGAGACGACGGGCACGCGGGGGTTCTCCGGCGGCTGGACCCCCGCCGAGGCGGGTGAGTTCCTCGTTGAAACCGTGGAACCGATCGGCGGCGCGGCGGGCGGCATCATCTCGACGCGGGCTGAGGCAACCGAGACCGACGAGGAACGACGCCGCCCCGAGGCCGATCACGCGGGGCTCGCGCGGTTGTGCGCGGAAACCGGCGGCCGCGTGCTCACCGAGGAACAGGTCGGAGCCCTGCCCGGGCTGATCCCCAACCGCACGGTGCGGGTGCTGGGACGATCCGACGAGGACCCGCTGTGGGATTCCCCGCTCGCCCTGCTGCTGGTCATCGGGCTGATGACCGTGGAATGGGTGGGACGGCGGTTGATCCGATTGGCCTGAGCGCCGGGGACAAGGCATGAGCGGAACGAGCATCACAATCGGGATCCTCACCGGGGGGGGTGATTGCCCGGGCTTGAACGCCGTCATCCGCGCCGTGACCCGCCGCGCCCTCGCGGCGGGTGCGAAAGTCGTCGGAATCGAGGACGGCTTCCTGGGGCTGATCGAGGGTCGCACCCGCGCGCTCACCGCGGCGGACGTGTCCGGCATCCTCGCTCAGGGCGGGACCATCCTGGGCGCCAGCAACCGGGCCAACCCCGCCCGTTTCGCCCGCGGCACGAACCCGGACGGCTCGCCGCGATTCACGGACGAGACGGATCGCGCGGTCGAGACCGCTCGGCGGGCCGGCCTTGACGCGATCGTCGCCGTGGGCGGGGACGGAACGATGGAGGTCTCCAGCGCGTTCCTGCGCCGTGCCAAGGGCCTGCGCATCGTGGGCGTGCCCAAGACGATCGACAACGACATCCTCGGCACGGACGTGACCTTCGGATTCACCACCGCCGTGACCACCGCCACCGAGGCGCTCGACCGCGTGCGCACCACCGCGGCGTCGCACCACCGGACGATGGTGGTCGAGGTGATGGGGCGCTACGCGGGCTGGATCGCCCTGCACGCGGGCGTCGCGGGGGGGGCCGAGGTCATCCTGGTGCCCGAGATCCCCTACGACCCCGCGATCATCGCGCGCGTCGTTCACGCGCGCGCCAACGACGGCAAGCGGCACACAATCGTCTGCGTGGCCGAGGGAGCCAGGCCGCGCGGCGGCGCGGCGACCGTCGCCCGCGTCGATCCCACCTCGCCCGATCCCACCCGCCTGGGCGGCATCGGGCGCGTGCTCGCCGACCAGATCGAGCTCGCCACCAACGTCGAGAGCCGCTCCATCGTGCTCGGGCACGTGCAGCGGGGCGGACCGCCGGTCCCGTTCGACCGCATCCTCGGCACGCGGCTGGGCGTCCATGCCGTGGAGCTGCTGCTGCGCGGCGCTGACGCCCGCATGGCCGCGATCCGCGGCGCCGCGGTGACGGACGTGGACCTTTCCGTGGCCGCGTCGGGCCAGCGGCTCATCGGCGCCGACGATGAGCTGGTCCGCGCGGCCCGGTTGACCGGCGTGTGCTTCGGCGACTGATCGTCACCATCGCACGCTCACGGACGGGCGCACACGGCCGCTGCGAGCGCGTCGATCGGCACGTCCTTGCGCTCCTCGCGGGTATCGAGGTTTTTCAGCGTGGCACGCTCGCCGCCCTCCAGGATCGCCGCGTAGCGGGCGTGCTGCGCGGCGGCGTCCTGCAGCAGCTTGCCGATGTTCTTTGTGACTTTGTAGCTGTATCGCGCGTGCAGGGGCGGGACGGAGTAGCGGTCGGCCTGCCAGGGTTTGCGGTCGGCGCGATCCAACCAGGCTCGGGACTCGACGCCGCGGCGGAGGCGAGCCACGAGCGGGCGGAGCGCGGCATCGGCCTCGGGCGTGCCGTTGGAAATGACGAAGACATCGGGTCGCAGCGACGCGGCGGAGCGGGAGAGCGCTTCGAGCAGGTCGCGTCCCTCGGGCATGAGGCCCCGGTCCTGAAGGATGTTGCCCAGGACCACGTCGCCCATGCCGAAGCCGCACGCGGGCGTGGGCGGGCCGCCGAAGGTCTCGATGAGATTGTCGTAGCGCCCGCCGCCGGCGATGGCACGCTCGCCCTCGGCGATGACCTCGAAGACCATGCCGGTGTAGTACGCAAGGCCTCGGACGATTGAAAGGTCGAACCACATCCACTCGTGCCATGGCGTGGTCGCGACTTCATCCTGGATTGCGGCCAGCACGCCCCACTCGGTGGGCACGCCCTGTTCCGCAACCGCACCTGCCTTTGTTGCGCAATCGAGAAGAGACGCGACGGCACCGGGCTGGGCTTTGCGCCTGTTCCGGAACAAATCCAGCAGCACGCCGACCCCCGTCTCGGACAGTCCGAGCGGACTCGCGCGCTCGATGAACTGCCGCTCGCCCAGCTTTGTGCGAGCGTCCAAGAGCGATCGTGCCGAGTCGCGATGCTCATCGGGAACGCCGAGCCGGTGCAGCACATGGTCGATTGCGTCTCGGTGACTCAGCCTGATCTGCAGATCCAAATGGGTCAATCCCGTGCTGGCCAGCACATCGGTGCAGCACGATGTCACCTCGACGTCTGTGGCGTGCGACCCTTCACCGATCACATCGCAATTCCACTGCCCGAACTCCCTGAGTCTCCCCCGCTGCGGTCGTTCGGCCCGGAAGCAGTTCTGCATCCAGAACCACTTGGCGGGCTTGGGCAACTGTGCGGCGCGGGCCGCGTACATCCGCGCCAGCGTGGGCGTGAACTCCGGCCGCAACGCATAGGGCGCCATCGCTCCGCTCCCCGCGGCGAGCTTGGCCGCCATCTCCTTCACGCCCGCCTCGTCCTTGCCGGAGAAGACGCCGAAGATCTCCGAGACGATCCCCTCGCCGCTCTTGACGGTGTAGAGGTCGGTGTGCTCGAAAGTGGGGCCGTCGATCTCCTCGAAACCGTGCCGGATGGACGTGTCACGCCACAGCTTCTCGATGTAGCGCTTGCGGAGAAGGTCCTGCGGATAGAAGTCACGGGTGCCCGGGGGGCACTGGAATGAGAACGAGGGCATGGGGAAGGAGGGTAGGGGCGCCGGGGCGAGTCGCGGGCGGCTCGCCGCGCCGGTCGTGCCGCCCGACAGCCGCTCCCCCACGCGCGCCGGGCTCGATCTGGTATGGTGCGTTCATGTCCGCCGGCATGGGCGAAACGGGCGAGGGGGCGGGCGGGATCACGGCCCGCTGGGCCGGGCTGGTCGTCGGCCCGTTGCTCGCGGCCGCGGTCTACGCCCTGAGCGCCGGCGGGCCGCTGGCGTACGAGGCCCGCGTGGTCGCCGCGCTGGCCACGCTGATGGCGACGTGGTGGCTGACCGAGGCGCTGCCCATCGCCGTGACAGCGCTGCTGCCGGTAGCTCTGCTGCCGCTGCTGAACGTCTCGCCCATCCGCGAGGTGTGCGGGTCGTACGCAAACGAAGTGGTGTTCATGTTCCTGGGCGGCTTCCTGCTGGGCCTGACCGTGGAGCGCTGGGGGTTGCACAGGCGGATCGCGTTGGCCGTGCTGTGGTGCTTCGGCGGGGGGGAGCGCCGGCTGGTGGGCGGCTTCATGCTCGCCACGGCGCTCATCAGCATGTGGGTGTCCAACACCGCCACCACCATGATGATGATGCCCATCGCGGCCAGTGTGGTGGGGATGCTGGCGGCCCACGCCGCCGGCGCGCGCGACGAAGAAGGATCCCCGCGCCCACACGCGACCCCGCTGGCCAAGGCGCTGGTGCTGGGTGTGGCGTACGCGGCGTCCATCGGCGGCATGGGCACGTACGTGGGCACGCCGCCCAACACCATTCTCCGCGGATTCATGGTGGACCGCCAGGGCCCGGACCTGGGCTTCGGGGCGTGGATGATCGGGATCGGAGTCCCCACGATCGTCCTCTTCCTGCCCCTGGCGTGGCTGGTGCTCACACGGATCGTGTTCCGGCTTGATGCCCGTTCTGGCGGCGGACCGGCGCTGGGGCGCGACCTTGTCTCAGGTGAACTGCGGGCCCTTGGCCCCCTCCGCCGCGGCGAGTGGATGTGCATCGGGCTGTTCGGCGCGGCGGTGACCGCCTGGATGTTCCGCGAGCCGCTCGCCCAAGCGCTGGGGCTGTTCCGGACCGACGCCTCGGGGCGCGTCGTGTACACCTTGACCGACGCGGGCATCGCCGTTCTCGCGGGGGTGGCGATGTTCGCGATCCCGGTCGAGCCCCGCCGCGGCGTGTTCCTCATGGACTGGGAGTTCGCCAAGGGGCTGCCCTGGAGCGTGCTGCTGCTCACCGGCGGCGGCCTGGCCCTGGCCGACGCGATGACGCGCACCCGGCTCGACGCGCACCTCGCGGCCCAGTTCGCCGGGCTGCACGGCATGCCCACGTGGCTGCTGACGCTCGTGCTGTGCGCGGGAATCGTGGCGCTGAGCGAACTCGCGAGCAACGCGGCGGTCACGAGCGCGGCGCTGCCGGTGCTGTGGCCGGCGGCCCAGGGCATCGGCGTCCATCCGTACCTGCTCATCATCCCGGCGACGCTCGCGGCCAGCGCCGGGTTCATGCTGCCTGTGGCCACACCGCCCAACGGCATCGCGTACGCGACCGGGTGGGTGAAGGGTCGCGAGATGGCCAAGGCGGGTTTGTGGCTGGACGTGATCGCCGTGCTGGTCATCACGCTCTGGATGACGCTCGCCGGACCAGCGATGGTGGCCCGTCTGACGGTCGAGTGATCGGCGGCCGCGCCGGGGCCTCGCGCCCGCACCGCCCCGGTTTGCGGGGGATCGCACCGCGGCCGAGCGAGCAAACGTCCGCGGAATCTCCGCAACCGAAGGAAATCCGAGTGGAATCTCGCGTCCGAGTTGCACGGGCGCGTGGATCTGCTATCTGTAGGGGGTGGGACCGCTCCAGCCCCCCATCGCGCGACACGCGGACGGAACCGGATGCCCGCCCCGCGGCGCCTCACGGCCCCCGGCATTCACCCTCATCGAACTGCTGGTGGTCATCGCGATCGTGGCGTTGCTGGTCTCGCTCCTGCTGCCCTCCATCGCTAAGTCGCGCGAGGCCGCCCGCATGGCGCTGTGCGCCAACAACCACAAGCAGTTCGGCCTGACCATCGCGGCGTACGTCAACGAGCACAAGTCGTTCCTGCCGCGCTCCAACTGGCTCAGCGTCGATGATCCGGGCAAGCCCGGATGGCTGTACAACCCTCCGGCTCCGGGGACCGCGGGCTGGAAATGGGAGACGCACCAGAGCGGCGTGTACTACCTCTACATGCAGGCGGACGAGGTCTTCCGCTGCCCGTCGCACAAGCCGCCCTTCTACCGCTCGGGGGCCACGACCAGCTACCTCATGAACGGCGCCGTCAACGCCTTCGGGCGCAAACGGGACGCGTTCAAGATCGAGGACTTCTGGCGGCAGGACGCCTGGCTGCAGTGGGAGACCGAGGAAACCAACGGCTGGAACGACGGGTCGAGCTACCCCGACGAAGGCCTCAATCTCCGGCACGGGCGCGGCAACACCATCGGCTGTGTGGACGGACATTCCGAGTGGATCACGCGCGTGGACTACAACATCGAGCTCACGCGCAAGCCCGGCCGACTCTGGTGCGTGCCCAATTCCCGCACCGGCCAGTGAGCCGAACGCCCCGCGCGAACATCGGCCGCGTCGGCGACGCGTACGCTCACGGCGTGAACGCCCGATTCCCCCGCTCCCTCCGCTTGGCGCACGACCGCCAGTACCAGCGCGTGTACGCGGCCCGGCGCTCCCGCGCCCGAGGGTCGATCGTGGTTCACGCCGCCGCCAACGGCCTGGCGTTCAGCCGCGTGGGGCTCTCCGTCGGCCGCCGCGCCGCGCCTCGGGCCACCGACCGCAACCGGATCAAACGCATGCTCCGCGAGGCGTTCCGGCTCTCCGCCGGGGAATTGCCCGGCGGGTTCGACTTCGTGATCTCCGCCCGGTCCCGCTCGGTGCCCGAACTGCCGGTGCTCCGAACCGTGCTCATGGAACTCGCGCGCGCCGCGACGGCCGACGCCGGGCGGGGGCACGACAACGCACGGTCGAACGCGCCCTGATTCGCGTTACTCGATGGGCTTGAACTCGACGCCCGCGAGGTCCTCCAGCCGGCGCGCCGTGCCGCGCAGCAATCGCCACGCACGGGTCTCGTCGAGCCAGCGCCCGACCCGCGCCTCGAGGCGGATGGGCAGGCCCGGACCGTCGGCGAGCGCCGCCGTGCCGGGTTCCCGCGTCACGATCAGCTCACCCGGCTCATCGAGAATCGATTCCAGTTCGTACTCGATCCGATCGGCGCTCCGCACCCGCACCCGCAGCACCGCCATCTCAGCGTCGCTCAGGCCCACGCTCACGGCCGCGTCGACGTCGTTCCAGTCGCCGCGCACCACCCGGGCCTGACCCGATTCGAGAATCACGGGAGCGACGACCACCCCGGGTTCGACCAGGCGATCACCCCCCGATCGGCATCCCCCCAACCCGGCCGCGCACAGACTCACGATCCAGAGCCCCAAGGGAACGAGCCGGGTCCTTTGAACTGGTCGCAACCGCCCCGGCGTAGACTGTGGCACGGTCAACTCGGGGGGAAACGTGCGCCCGCCCCAGCCCTCCCGAGCCCGCCCGGATTGCCGCGGGCGGCGCCCACGGAGTACGTCACGCGTGCAGTTGGTCATACATGTTCCGCCCGGTGTGGATCGCGTGAGCATGCTCGGCGCGGCCGACCGCAACCTCAAGATGATCCGTGAAGCCCTGGGCGTACACATTACCGCCCGCGAAGGGGCCGTGCGACTCTCCGGCGACCGCCACGCGGTCTCCGCGGCTCGACGCGTGCTCGACCAGCTCGCCGCCGCGTCCCGGGGTGACGGGGAAGGCCTCAGCCGCCAACGGGTGCTCGACCTGATCGGCCGCGCCGCCGGGGAGGAGGCCCGGCACGCCGGACACCACGACGACGCGGCCACCGGTCGGATGTGGGACGATCGGCTCGACGTGTACGCGGGCGGCATTCCCGTCGCGTCCAAGACCCCGAATCAGCAACTCTATCTCGATGCCATCCGGGACCATGATGTCATCTTCGGTCTGGGACCGGCCGGCACCGGCAAAACCTACTTGGCCGTCGCCGCGGCGGTTCACATGCTCAAGCACGACCTGGTGAAACGCGTGGTGCTCGTGCGGCCCGCCGTCGAAGCGGGGGAACGGCTGGGCTTCCTTCCCGGCGACCTGCAGGCCAAGGTCAATCCCTATCTCCGCCCGCTCTTCGATGCCATGGCCGACATGATGGACTACGCCACGGTCAAGCGGTTCCTCCTCAACGACATTGTCGAGGTGGCGCCCCTGGCGTATATGCGCGGCCGCACGCTCAATCGCTCGGTCATCATTCTCGATGAGGCGCAGAACACGACGCGAACGCAGATGAAAATGTTCCTGACCCGTATGGGCCAGGGCTCAAAGGCCATTGTGACGGGCGACCTGACCCAGACCGACCTGTCCGACCCCACGCAGAGCGGCCTGATCGACGCCGTCCGACGTCTGGGCCGTGTGAAGGGCATCGCCTTCGTCACGCTCACCGAACGGGACATCGTCCGGCACGACATCGTGCAGCGGATCGTCGAGGCCTACGACCCCGTTGAACGCGTACGTTCCCGTCCCGCGATGGACCCTGTCAACGGCTCGGACCCGCCCCCCACAGCCGAAATCTGACGCGCGACCCGGCCGCCGACGCACGCTGGTGTGATTTCGCGTCGCGGCCCCCTCGCGCCCCAATCTCCCCCCACGCCTATACTCCCCTCCTTTCTTCCAGGAACCGATTCATGCTCGACTCCCTCAAACCGGGCCAGAAAATCCGTTGCACGGTCGTCAAGGATCCGCGCACCGCGGACCGGCGCTCGACCATCTCGCGGCTCATGCGCAACGATGCAAACGCCAAGCGCGGCCTGCGCAAGGCACATCGCAAGCGCATGCAGAATCTCGTGGTCTACAACCGTGGCAACCGTGACTGGACCAAGCGCGAGATCGTCGGAAAGATCGTCCAGCCCGAAGCCGGACAAGCCTGGACGATGATCTACACCATCGATTTGGCACCCGATTTCAGGTCGGTTGATGGCTTCGTGAAGGTCGAACCGGCCTGATCCAGAACCGACTTGATGCGGGCACCGCGAACCGATCTGAACCACCTGAAAAGGTGGTTTTTTGTTCGTCATGCACCGAGCGCATAGCCTGCTGCATGGCTCACGACCGGATTGCCGCCGTGGCCGCCGCCGCGCTGTTCGGTGTGTTCGGCGGGGCCTGCTCGGACGCCAATCCCAGGCATGCTCGACCCGCACCCTCCGCCGTCTACGTCACGCGCGGAATCATTGAGCAGCTTCCCGACCCCGCCAAGCCCGCGGCGCAGTTCATGGTTCATCACGAGGCGATCGACAATTATGCGAATGCGGATGGCAGAGTCGTCGGGATGGGTTCAATGGTGATGGAATTCCCACCTGAAAAAGGTATTTCGCTGAGCGGGCTGCGGGTCGGGGACAAGGTCGAGCTGACGTTCGCCGTGTGGTGGGGCAGGCCCTCTCGCTGGGCCGCGACCAATGTCGTCAAACTCCCCGATACGACAACTCTGGAATTTCGGCGGGCCAAGCCTCCCTCGATCCCTTCCGGGAACTGATCCCGGAGGCCCAACCACGGCGGCGGGGTGGCGCGCCGGATCGAAAAAAAACCCAGCGCTAGGCGAAATGCCGTAGCGCCGGGTCTCGTGGGGGTCAGGAGAATGTCCGGACGTGCGAGCCGGGGAACACAGGTCCTTCCGCACGAGATCGCGGCTGGTTGCATGGAACCGTACGTTTTTTGCGCGCCGATCGACACCCGGGATCAGGAGTGCGCGGCCTGCGGGCGGAGCCCGAGGCGTTCCATGGCCAGTTTCAGGTCCGACCACACTTTCTTGCGGTTCTCCGGGGTGTAGGACCGCAACAGAAAGGCGGGGTGGTAGGTCGGCATGACGGCGCACGTGAAGCGTCCGGTGCTGAACGAGGCCCATCGACCTCGCATGTCTCCCATGGAACGATCGGACTTGAGGAGCAGGCGCGTGGCCGGGAGGCCCAGGGTGACCAGCACCTCGGGGGCGACCGCCTCGATTTGGGCGAACAAGAACGGCGCACAGAGTTCAGCCTCCTCGATCGTGGGGGTGGCGTTGTTGGGAGGGCGCGTCTTGAGGACGTTCGCGATGTAGACATCCTGGCGGCGCAGACCCATCGCGGCGATCATCTGGTCGAGCAGCTGGCCCGCGCGGCCCACGAAGGGGCGGCCAGTGAGGTCCTCTTCCGCTCCCGGGGCTTCGCCGACGAACATGAGACGCGCGCACGGATCTCCCTCGCCGAACACAATCTTGTTGAAGCTCGTGCAGAACTGCTTGTGCGGCGATTCCGCTTCGTAACGAGCGCGGATACGGTCCAGTTCAGCCTGCGCGGCGTCCCGATTCCGCGCGCCGGCCGACGCTGCGCTCGGTGCGTCCGCGAGCGGGCCGCCGGAGCCCGGCGCATCGGCCGACCCTCCCTTTGCCGGAGCGCGAAAGACGGGGATGAAGTCCACCCCGAGCAATTGCGAGGTGCGAGCCGACTGCGCGACGGCTGCCTTGAAGTGACTCGACGATGGGTCCATGCGGTGGTCCGAGCGTGCGATCGGCACGGGTCCGGGCGTGCCTGCCCCCGCGTTCAGCGGCCGCGGTCCGGGTCGTACACGCCCGCCTGGGGCGGACGGGACGAGAGGTCATCCCCGGCGTCGATCGCGCCCATGTCGTCCTGTGTGCCGCCGCCCGATCCGGCGGACTGCATGGCCTGGAGCTTGTCCGGGTTCAGGACGCGGACAAGGCCGTCCTTGAGGCGGCGTTCGGCGAAATTAATGATGAGGCCCAGTTCGAGATCCGCGGCCCGGAGCTCGGCGCGGAGCGCGGCACGCTCGGTGCCCCCGATCTCGCGCTGCTCGGCCATGAGTTCCACAATGAACCGTTCGTCGACGTACAGATCCGCGGTCAATTCACCGACTCTCTCGCCCCGGTAGCTGACCGTGACGGGGTGCCTGGCGCGGAAGCGAACGCCGGCGCGACCCAGCTCCATCTCGAGCGCCCGCTGATAGACGGACTCGCCAAAGCCGGGCCCCAGGGCCTTGTGGACCTCGATCGCGCAGCCGATCACCCTGCGGCTGACGTCCGTGAGCGCGGGATCGAGATCGGCCAGCGGCGTGCCGCGGCGGTCCTGTCGCGGCCCGCGTTCGCCGCGCGAGTCGCCGTACCCACCCTCGTTCGAGTATCCGTCGTTGCGTGGGACGCCCGGTCCGCCGTAGCGACGATCCTGTGCGTGGCCGTAGCGGTTGTGGTCGTTGTGCATGCGCGGGCTCCGTATCGGAAGGTGGAGAAGAGAATCGTCGTAGCCTAGGCCAAGCGCGCGGCGCGGATCAGGCTGAACGGCGGAGCACGATCGCCGCGTTCTGGCCACCCAGCGCGGGCGTGCAGACGAGCAGATTCCGGATGGCCGTGGGCCGGGGAGAGCCGATCGCCCGCCCCGCGGCTCCCGCGGACACACCGACGAGGGCCCCGGCGGGAACGACCTGATGCTGGACGCAGCGCACGCCGACGACCGACTGCAGTCCGCTCATTCCGGCCATGCAGTCCCCGACCGCGGGCACGATGCTGAGAACTGGAATCGAGGCCAGCCTCGTTCCGAACACGCGTTCCAATGAAACGGCCTCGGTCCGATCGATCTTCGGAACGCCGCAACCCAACGGCACGATCATGTCGATCTCCGCGGGCGCGGTCCGCGCGTCTTCGAGCGCACCCTCGATGGCGGTGAGGTACCCCTCATCCGGTCCCTCCGCGCTGGACCAGACATCCGAGTGCCCGCCACCGAATCCCACCAGCCGGGCGAGCGGAGCCGCGCCCCGACCTCGCGCGGTCTCATCGGCTTCCAGGATCAGGATCCCGCCGCCCTCCCCGGGGAGCGAGCCGCGCGAATCGGGCGCGAACGGGCGGAGCACCGCGTCCGGATCGATCGCGTCGCGGGTCTCCGCGAGGCGACCGGCCAACTCCATGCGGAGCAGACCCATGTAATTGAGCTTGGACTCCGCACCTCCCGAGAAGCACAGGTCCGCCGCGCCGCGCTGGATGACTCGCATGGACTCGCCCAGCGAGAGCAGCCCGCTGGCGTGCGCACATGTGATGGTGTTGCTTGGTCCCTCAGCCCCGTGGATGATGGTCACGTGGCACGCCAGCATGTTCGGGAGGTACTTCAAGAGCCACAGGGGCGTGAGATTCTCCATCCCCGCGCTGCCCCCCTCCCCAATCCTTCCACCCTCCGCCCCGCTCTCATTCTCCGCGGCATCTCTTCCCGCGCCGCCCCAGCGGTCGAGGTCCAGGTTGCCATCGGAACCCCGCGCCGTGGCCAGGGCCGCTGTCAACTCGTCGGTCTCGGCCGCGATCAGCCCGGCCCCGATCTGGCAGCCCATGCGATCGGACCGGTACGTGGTGCTTCCCTGTGAATCCTCGCCCAGCGACCCGCGGGTGGTCAGACCCGCCGACTCCACGGCCTCCTTCGCGGCGGCGACAGCGAGCTCAATGTCGCGGGCCATGACCTTGACCGCCTTGCGATAATGCTTGGGCACGAAATCGCGGGCCGAGAAACTCTCGACCTGCGCGGCCAAGCGGCACCCAAACCCCGAGGTGTCCAGGCGCGTCGTGGGTCGGATCGACGAACGGCCCGCGAGGACACCTTCCCACAAAGAGGCTGCTCCCACGCCCATGCCGCTGACAGCTCCGACACCCGTAATCACGACCTCGCGCGGCATGACCGGAGTGTAGGAACGACGGGGTGTGGCGCGGGTGATCGGGAGCGGTTGGGGCCGCCTCGTGGGATCCCCAGCCGACTGGCGGATCCGTGCGGATCCAGCCGATACCTACGATCCGCGACATGCTCGTCCGACACGGTCCCAACGCGCCGCTTTTCGATCCCGGATGGCTGTTCCTGGCCGCGGGGACGGCGCTGCTGGGCGCGACGGTCCTCATCCCCGCCTGGGAGGACCTGGAGTTGACGCGCTGGAAGCTGGCCGTCGCACGTGCGGTTGAGCAGCAGCGTACGGAACGTGTCGGAACCTACACCGAATTCCTTGGGGCGCTGGAGCGGGGCGACGAGACGCTTGTGCAGTCACTGGCCGCGCGGCAGCTCGGCCAGGTGCCGGAGGGGTATTCACTGCTGACGCCGGAGGGCGCCGAGTCCGCGCCGCGCAGCGCATCGCCCTTTGAGGGGTTGGAGCCCGGCCGGATCGTGCTGCCGCGCAAACCCGAGCGCACGAGCGTTCTGGCGAAGTGGACCTCGGACGACCGGACCCGGCTGTGGCTGATCGCGGTCGGGGCTCTGAGCGTGCTCATCGGCCTGCTTCCGCCAACGGTGCGACGGCGCGAGCAGGCGCCGGCCTGAGCGCGTCCGAGGCGGCGCGATCAAGAAAAAACAGCCCGGGGTTGAACCCGGGCCGTCGG
Source organism: Phycisphaerae bacterium (assembly GCA_016794925.1). Taxonomy (GTDB): domain Bacteria; phylum Planctomycetota; class Phycisphaerae; order Phycisphaerales; family UBA1924; genus JAEUIW01. Next base: position 59,414 of record JAEUIW010000009.1, on the reverse strand, counting down.
GGATCGGATCGGTGATGCCGCGTCAGCAGCCGATGTTCAGGTCGTTGAGAAAATCGAAATAATCGAAATCGTCGATCGTGCCGTCCTTGTTGTAATCTGCGGCGGCTTGATTGGAGTTGAACGCGTTGAGGAAGTCGAAGTAGTCGAAATCATCAACCGAACCGTCATGGTTGAAATCGGCCGGGCAGGAGACCAGCCACGATTGCACCCAGGTGGACCAGCCGCCGGACTCCTGGACTTCGCCGACGCCCCAGAAGCGAATATCGTTGCGCGGATCGACGGCGGCGTCGAAATAGTCACCCCAGCGACCGCTGGCGCCGCTCGCGCCCGATTTCACAACGGTGAGCGCGCCCATGGTGCCCGCGGCGTCGGACGCTCGACGCCCGGTCACGGCCACGGCGGGCGTGGTGGCCGCGGTGGACCGACCGACGATCACCGCCACGTCGTTGTACTTGTTGGAGTAGATCGACGGAAAGAACGTGTGAACGCCGCTGCCGCCATCGATGTTCCCGCTCATGGTGAGCGAGACGGACCCCGACGTGGGCCAGTTGTTGGTCGCGAGCTGGTACCAGCGTGCGACGGCGCGCGACGACACCCCGATCGTGTGGCCCGCGTACAACCGCCCGGCGCGCCAGTGCGCGCTGATGATGCGGCCGTCGAGCGTGTCCGTCGAGCCCCCGGAATTCGCGGCCGACGGGGAGCTCGACCACGACGGCACGGTCACGGTGGTGCTGACGAGCGCCGGGGACGTGAGGGGGTTCGTGATCGCGTGCACCCTCAGCGACGTGGAACTGTTGGTCGAGACGAAGTACGGCGCGATCGGCGTGGCGCCGAAATGCTGCGCGACCTGCACGGAGAAGGCGTTGGCGTCGCGCAGCGTGCTGAATGACGCCGCGCCGCCGGACAGCAGCGGCGCTTTGTTGAACACGCGGAAGAACGTGCCCGCGGTGCCGCCCGTGTTGAGGCCGAAAAGATTGCCGGTGACGTAGTACGCCTGCTGGTCGTAGCCCAGGCCCGGGTAGTCCACCCAGTACGTCGATGCGCCCACGGTCACCACCGAATTGGTCCGGTACTTGTACCAGGTGCCGTTGGGGTTCGAGTCGTCGGAAACGGCGATGTCGACCCACGACTGGTTCGGCGAGTAGTACTCGGGCGCGATGATGACAAACCGCTGGGCGAAATGGTCATAGAAGCACTTGGGGTCGAAGACGAAGTTCCCGCCGCCGACGGTCTCGAAAAAGCCCGGGTTGCCTGTGTTGTCGAGATTGGCGGAGAACTGCAGCGTGCCGCTGCGGTCGTAGAACGCGACCGCCATGTTGACCGTGACCACAACGTGGTTCGGCCCCACGGCGAGCGTCGGATCCGGCGGGGTCCACGGGGTCTGACCGATGGCCGGCCAAAGGGGCTCCCCCTCGGCACGGACACGGCTCTCCGCGGTCAGCCCGCCCGCGACAAGGTCGTTGGCCGGCCCCTCGGGAACCCGCACGCCCTTGCCCTGTCCTTCCTCCGGCAGCATCTCGCCGATCTCCCGAACCTCGCCCCTCCACGGGTCCGCGATCTGGATCTGCACCGGGAACGTGGTGGTATCAATGATCTCGGCGTCGGTCGAACCCCAGACCGCGACATTCTCTCGCGTCAGGTCGATCGGCGGGGGCGCGGATGCCAATTCCGTCGGGGCAATCGCCCGGCCTTCCGGGGCCAGTGGTCGCGCGTCCCCGCTCGACGCGGTCCGGGTCGTGCAACTCAGCGTCGCGCAGGCGACAACCCCCGCGGAAATTGCGAACCCCACGAGCGAAGGGACGGACGCTGTCGGGGCGCCGGATCGTGAACGTACGAGCATGGTTTCCTCCTCGGGAATGGACCGTGATCTGAGCATGATACGGTGGCCGAAAAACCGCCATCGTGGTCCGAATACGAGCCTCGGATAGCGATCAATCGGCGGTTCCACGTCATCGGGTCAGGAACCGATGACGGTTCCGGCCGCACGCAATTAACACAAATCGATCCCGAGGCATTGGATGAGCGCGACCGAGCCGGACGGACGTCCGATATCGCTCGCGGCGCGGAACAAGGGGCGGCCCGTGCTAGGTCCGCCGGCTCAGCATGGCGCGAAGAACGCGTTCACGAAGTCGAAGAAATCAAAATCGTCCACCGATCCGTCACGATTGAAATCCGCTTCGGGCGCATTCAGTCCGAAGGCGTTCAGGAAATCAAAGTAATCAAAATCGTCAACGGCGCCATCGGCGTTGAAATCACCCGGACAGCGAACCGTCCGGTAGGCGCGGATGTCCGTGCCCACGCCCGCCACGATCAGCGTGCCCAGTGACCCGATGGCCGGCGCGCCGATGTTGCTGTTGGTGAGCGGCACGCTCCAGCGTGCCGACAGATCGGCGTTGAACGCGTAGAGGCGCCCGTTGGCGAACGTGCCGTTCGACACGAAGACCCGGCCGAGGCGGTCCACCGCCAGGCGGGGCTGCATGTTGGTCTCGCTGTTGATCGGGGGGGACGTGGCCAGCGTCGCCCCGGTCGCGCCGTCCAGCCGCTTGATCACGTTTCCCGGGGCCAGCATGTACACGCTCCCGTCGGAGGCGACCGCGAACTCGGATGAGGTGGTCCAGCGCGCGGGCACCGACCAGCGGACCGACATGGCCGAACCGGAATCGTTGATCGCGTAGAAGAAATCCACCGGGGCGCTGTTCTGCGTCCGTGAGAGATAGACGGTCCCGTCGGGCCCGACCATCGGCGTGGCCTGGATGGTAAAGCCCGGCAGCACCGGCGACTGGTACTGGAACGCGCCCGTGCTCAGACGGAACCGCTTGATCGCGTGTCCGCCCGCCACGGCATCGGCGACGTAGAAGGCGTCCGCCGCGACGTTGGCGGCCCCGCCGCAGTTGCCCGAGACCGATCCCACGCGCGTGGCGGTCCACACGACGGCCCCGTCGGTCGCGTTGAACCGCCAGATCTTGGTGAACGAGGCGATGACGGGGTCGCCGTCGGGCGCGAACACCACACCGTCGTACGGGCCCGCGTCGATCTTGACGGTGGAGATCCAGAGCGTCGCCCCCGACGCGGCGTCCAGGCAGTGCAGGTACGCCTGCGCGGACGCGCCGTTGCCGGAGCGGGAGACGTACACACGCCCGTCACGGACGCCCGCGATCCAGGTCGTCCACTCGCCGGTGTTGAACGGGATGTTGCGGAACCACAGTTCCGCGCCCGTGTGCAGGTTCATCGCGACGACCGGCGCCTTGTCCGAATTTGGTTCGGGCGGGAAGCCCGTCTGCCGAACGACAAAGAGGCGGTCCCCCTCGATGACCGGCTGCCACGCGATGCTGCTGGATCGGCCCCCGCTCCAGAGCGGCGTCGGCGCATCCGGACCGACCTCGATCGTGCGGCCGTTTCGGCCGGCGTTGCCCCCGCTGTTCGACCAGTTCTGCGCGGACGCGGCCGGCGCACCCGCCGCGATCACGCATCCCGCGAGAATCCCGTGCATCACTCGCATCGCCAGACTCCTTGAGCGTGCATCCTCTCGAAGGACCTTCCCGGCCGCGCCGACGAATCGGGCCCCGGTGCACGAATGCACTCGGCTCAGTCAATGGGCCGCGTTGAACGCGTTCAGAAACGCGAAGTAGTCGAAATCATTGAGCTCACCGTCGGCATCGAAGTCCGCCGCCGCGTTCTGGCTCTCGAACGCGTTGAGGAACTCGAAGAGGTCCGCGTCGTCGACGACGCCGTCGTGATTGAAATCGGCCGGGTCGGGGACCGTGTGACGGCCGATCCAGGTCCGCCACGCCCCCGCCGGGTTGAACTCGGTGTGCGTCCAGAACACGCGCGGCACGGACGGATCCGGCTTCACGCCCAGATAATCGCCCCAGCGACCGCTGGTGTCCGGCACGCCATTGGCTCGGATGGGCACCGCGTCCCGAAGCGTGCCGGGCGGATCGTCGGACCGACGGACCGCGCGCCAGGACGAGATGAACTCGTTCGGGGACGAGCGGGCGTACACGACGATGACGTTCCCCTTGGAATCGACGGCGATCCCCGGGGTGAACGCCGCGGCTCCCGAGTCGGGAACGACCTCACCGAATTGCTTGAGAACGGGCGTCCCGCCGGAGGCGGGCCAGCCACGCAAGTCGATCTCGTACCAACGCACGCGCGTCACCGCGCTGCCCGCGACCGTGATGTGGTGCACCGCCCAGAGCGAGCCCCGGGCCACGGCGCAGGACCAGAACCGGGGCTCGAACAACGTCGGCCGCACGGACGTTCCCGCCTGGGGTGGAGGAGCGGGGAATCGGTATTCCGGAACCGACAGATCGAACGACGCGATGGTCGGGAATGTGTTGGGGTCCACGACGGCGTGCAGACGAACGCTCGTGTTCGATGCCGACTCCAGCGATTGGATGAGATACTGATTGGGGCCCGCAGCCCCGTACGCGATCGGGACGCCGAACGACTGGGAGCCGTTGAACAGGTACCACCTGGAACTCGGGACCGGGTTCGCGGTCAGCACGTCCGGCTTGAACAGTGACAGGACCAGCATCTTGTCATTGGGAGTGAAAAAATCCGCCGTCAGGTACACCGATTGCCCGTCCACGGACAGGTTCGGCGAGTCGATGTCTCTGGCGTTGCCGGCCTTCCACGTCACGTCGATCTTCCACTTGTACCACACGCCGTTGGGATCGCTGTCGTCCGACATGGCGAGCAGGAACCAGCTCTTTTGATTGGCTCGATCGGCTGCCATCGTGAAAAACCGGCTGCTCGTTGCGTCGTACATCACCTCCGGATCGAACACGAAGTCGGACGCGGTCACCCCCGCCGAGGCCCAGAACCCGCTCTCGCCCTCGATCTTCTGTCGGAACGAGTTGTTCCCGGCCTTATCGAAGAACGCGATCTGGCCGTTGCAGATCGCGACCAGATGATTGGGACCGACGGCCATCTCCGGGTCGGGGGGGTTCCAGCCGGTGCCGGGCACGGCCTCGAAACCGACGTCAATGTCACGGGTCGTGTCCACGGGAAAGGGATCGGCCGGCATCACGAACCGAGGGTCGAACACGGGCGGGTCGATCGGGCCGGGTTCGCCCAGATCGGGCGCCGCGCCGGCGGCAAGCACATGTGGCGCCGTCTCGGCATTCCCGACGTCGTGCGAGATCACCGAGATGTTCGCGGCGGACGCGTCACCCTGCCCGGAATTTCCGGACCACGCGAGCGCGAGCTTGCCCCCGCCCAGCGGGGCCAGGTGCGCGGCGCCCGACGCTCTCTGTACGGCGGCCTGCGCGCCCGGTTGGGCCGTCAATTCGAACGGGGGCGAGCACACGCCGGACGCGTCAGCACGCACCCCGCGCACGCGATCGAGCGCACGCCCCGCCTCATCGAACCCCTCCTCGTTGAACGCGATCGTCAGTTCGGCATCGCGGTCAAACGCCGCGGCCACGCCGCTGCGGGGCGTTCCCGCGCCCACGACGGCGCGCACCGGCTCACCGGGTGCGCCGTCCGGTCGGTAGCGTCGAAATCGCACGCCGTACGCGGAGGCTTCGGGTTCGAGCCACGCCACCGCCAGCGTCCCGTCAGCGGCCACGGCCAACGACGGCTCGATCGCGCCACCCCGACCCACCTCGATCGGACCGAACCCGTCGGGCGGTCGTCCCGTCGCCTCGATCGGGGTCAGCAGCACGCGTGATTCCAGAGGCGCCGTCGGCACGGATCGAGCGAACGCCAGGAAGAACTCGAACGGTGAACCGGGCCCTCCCGCGATCAGCGTCGGCGTGGAGTCGCGCACGCCCGCCTCACCCGACCCGATCAGGGTCTCGACGCACGCTTCGCTCCGGCCACTCGCGTCCAACGACGCGATCCGGATGCGCGCGCCCGACTCATTGCGCGACACCGCCTCGGACCACGCGATCAGGACCACTCCGCCGGAGTCGAACGCCACCGTCGGGGGTCCCGGCTCCGAGCATGGATCGTCGCTCAACACGATCTCCTTGCCCGCGCCGATCAGCCCGGCGTGGAACCGCCGCGCAACCACGCTCCCGCCCGCGTGGAACTGTCCCTGCGATAGCCACGCGAACCACACCGAGCCATCCGGCCCCGCGGCGGCCGCCGGGTACGTCTGCTGGCCGGGAGTGAACGCGTTGACATGAACCTCTCGGGAACGGAGCGTGCCGTCGGCATCCAGCAGCCGGGCGAAGACGCCGTACGTTCCGTGCTCCTGGCGACGCGAGTCCCACACTGCCACGACCCGTCCGTCGGACAGCGGGGACAGCGCCACGCGATCCTGTGCGCTCCCGGCAAACGCGTTCAATCGATAGTCAACCGCGCGCGGAGTGTTCGTCGCCGCGGCCGACCGCGGATTCGACGCGAACCGCCCATCGGCCATGACCCCCAGGGTCAGGCTTGCGAAAACAACCGCGAATGACAACCTCGCTCCTCTCCTCCAGACACCTCTGCTCGCGGAATCAACTCGCCAAGGCCCCGGCTTTCAGGTCCGAAAACTCGATCGACTCCGAGCCGAAGCCACGCCGCAGGCAGCGTACAGGGAAAGGACCCCGAATCAAGACGGGACTCTGTCATTGAGGGAGGAATTTCATTCGATTGGATGCCCCAAGCACCTGTTCATGGGGCTGACAAAATGTGGGGTGCTTATGCGTACCCGGTGGACAACCGGTCCCGCACCGCGAGCAGGTCCGGAAAAAAGCGGATCGCCAGCGTCGATGCCAGATATTTTGCCCCGCTCGAGCCGCCGGTCCCCACCTTGGTGCCGATCATCCGCTCCACCATCTTGACATGGTGGAAGCGCCAAATGGCAAACCGCTCCTCGTACTGCAGCAGGTGCTCGGCCACGCGAAATTGGGGGTAGAGCTCGTCGGACCGCTCGTACAACTCCACCAGAGCCGACACGACGCCCTCGTGCTGTTCGTGCGGCTGGGACGTGTCCCGCCGCAGGATCGCGTCCGGCACCGCCAGGCCAATCCGGGCCAGATGCCGAAGGAAGTGGTCGTAGACCGTGGGCGCGCCCAAGGCCCGCTCCATCTCCGCCTTGGCTTCCGGATCATCGCCGACCAGGGCGATCATGCGCGCGTTCTTCGCCCCTGACAGGAACTCCAGCACCCGGAACTGCACCGACTGGAACCCGCTGGCGGGGCGCAAGTTCTCGCGGAACTGGTTGAAGCTCACCGCGAACATCGTCTCCAGCAGCGGGATCTGCTCGATCAGCAGGTGCTGCACGGCGTGAATCCGCTCGAAGAGCTGCGCCGCTCGAAGCGGGCGGTCCGCGTCCAGCCAGCGGCACACGTGCCGCAGTTCGTGCAAGAGCTGCTTGAACCACAACTCGTACACCTGGTGCGAGGTGATGAACAGCAACTCGTCGGCGTGCGGCGGCGCGGAGACCTCCCGTTGCAGGCTCAGCAAATCGGGGATGCAGAGGTACGATCCGTACGTGATTCGACCCGGCGGAACGAGCGGCGCCGGGTCCGGCGTATGCTGGCTCATGGCGGATGGTAACGCGCGTGCGGGCGGCCGGAGCCGCTGACCACCCGCCGCATGGAATCTCGGAGACGGAGGTTGTCGCGATGCGCATCGATCTCTCCGGAAAGCGTGCCCTGGTCGGCGGCGCCACACGGGGCATCGGCTTGGCGTGTGCGCACGCGCTCGCGGACGCCGGAGCTGAAATCACGGTCGCGGCACGCGACCTCGACGCGCTCCGGAAGCTCGCCATCGAGCTGGCCCGGCGCACGGGCCGCACCCATTCGTTCCTCGCGGTGGACATGACCAAGCCGGAGATGGTCCGAGAGGCCGCGGCGGGGCTGGTGGAACCGGGAAGCCCGATCCACATCCTGATCCACAATACCGGTGGTCCGCCCGCGGGCACGGCCATCGACGCGACCGAATCCGCCCTCATCGAGGCTTTCACCGCCCATGTCGTATCGGGTCAGATCCTCGTCCGCGCCCTGGCGCCGGGCATGCGCGAGGCCGGGTACGGCCGCATCATCAACATCGTCTCGACCAGCGTGAAGCAGCCGATCCCGGGGCTGGGCGTCTCCAACACCGTGCGGGGCGCCGTCAACAGTTGGGCCAAGACCCTCTCCGCCGAGCTTGGGCCGTGGGGGATCACCGTCAACAGCGTGCTCCCGGGCTACACCGACACGGACCGCCTGCGCGCCCTCATCCGCTCGCGCGCGGCAAAGGCCGGCGTCACGGAAGCTGAGGTCGAACGGAGCATGATCGCCGAGGTCCCCGCCGGTCGGTTCGCGCGACCCGAGGAAACCGCGGTCGCGGTCGCGTTCCTCGCCTCCCCGCTGGCGAGCTACGTCAGCGGGACGAGCCTTGCCGTTGACGGTGGAAAGACCGTCGCGCTCTGAGCCGCGCGGGCACGTCGGCGCTATTTCAACCTGACGCCGTAGTGCGCCCCGAGCGCCGCGGCGGCCCGCCAAACCTCGTGCCGTGATGTGAAAAGGGGCGCCGGAGCCAACCGGATGATGTCGGGTTCACGAAAATCGCCGATCACGTCCGACGCCCGGAGCGAGGCGAGCGTCGCCCGGCCGTCCCCCGAGACGGCGATGGAGAGTTGGCACCCCCGCCGCAGCGGATCCCGGGGAGTGACGATCGAGACCCCCGGCAGCGCCAGCGAATCGATGAGGAACTCGAGGTAGCCCGTCAGCTCGCGCGAACGGGCCCGCAGCGCCTCGAAGCCGGCACGCTCGAACAGGGCCAACGACGCAAACAACGGCGCGGTGGTCAGCACCGGGACGTTGCTCAGCGCAAAGCCGTCGATCCCGGGCGCCGGATCGAAGTCCGGGTGCATCTGCATCCGCGTCGCGGGGTTGTTCCCCCACCATCCCGCCAGACGGGGCACGCCACGCTCCCCGCTCCAACGCGGGTTGACGTAGGCGCCCCCCACCGCGCCCGGGCCGCCGTTGAGATACTTGTACGAGCACCACACCGCGAAATCAGCGTTCGACTTCGCCAGAGGCGTGAGCACGTTGCCGATCGCGTGGGCCAGATCCCACCCCACCTTCGCCCCGCGCGCGTGCGCCGCGGCGGTCAGCCGCTCCACGTCCATGACTTGTCCCGTGAGATAATTGAGCGAGCCCAGGAAGAGCAGCGCCACAGAATCCCCGCGGCGGTGCAACTCGTCCTCGACGTCCTCGGTGCGCAGGCACCGTTCGCCGGAGCGGGGCCGGAGGCGCACCACGGTGGCGCGAGGATCGCATCCCATTCGGGCGACGTGCGACTGCACCGCGTACGAATCGGACGGGAACGCCGTGTCCTCGATGATCACGATGTTCCGATCACGCGTGGGTCGGTAGAACGACGCCAGCATCAGGTGGATGTTGACGGTCAGCGAGTTCATCGGCATCACGTCCGCCGCGCTCGCGCCCGCGAGCCGGGCCAGCGCGGGGCGCGCCTCGTGCGTGAATTCGAACCAGGCACGCGGCGATTTGCCGTATCCCTCCGTGCCCAGCCGGGCCCATGCGTCAAGCTCATCGCCGACCAGACGACGCGCGTCGCGCGGCATCGGCCCGAGCGAATTCCCGCACAGGTAGATCGCCGTGCGGTTTGGGTCCGCGGGCGACCGCGGCAGCTCGAACGCGTCACGCAAACTCCCCAGCGGATCGCACGCGTCGGCCTGCCTCGCATCATCGGGATGGGTGGAGTACCGGACCTCGGTTCCGACTGCGGAGGCGGTGGATGGAATCATGGGGCATTATCGCCCGATCGGAGCCCCTGGATCGATCGTTCGGCGTCCGTCCGCGTTGTGCGCGTAGGCGCGGCTGCAAGACATTCGGCCCGACTCCCAACAACCCCTGCATGATCCTGGATCAAGCGGCCACGGCTCTCGTTCTGGTCACGCTCGGCGTCGGAGTTGGCGGGCTCGCCGTATGGGCGATCGTGCGCCGTGCGTCGTCGCGGGCGTCTCCCCCCCGGATCAGCGTCGAGGTCATCGCGGAACGGGTTCGCTCGGTCGGGAAACTGGTCGGCCTCGAAGTGTGCGCCAAGGAAATCGCCACCGCCCGCGCCGGGTGGGGCTGGCTGCCGCCGCTGCTGCTCAGTCAGGCGCGGCTTGCGATGATCTTCCACTTCGAGAAACAATACTGGGTGGATCTCGGTCGGGTCGAAGCATCCGACGTGGAAGAAGAACCAGGATCACCGGGGACGGAGGGCGGGACCTTCCGCGTGCGCCTTCCTCGTATCGAGAGCGCGCTGCGATTCTCAAACGTCACCCCCTACGACATCCAGAACGCCCGCGTGCTCGGGCTCGTCGACGTCATCCCCATGACCGCCGAACGCCAAGCCGACCTCATGTCCCGGGCTCGTGATGAAGCCGCCATGCTCTTCGCCGCCAACGACGCTCGCTACACCGAGGAAGCCCGCCGAAGCATCGAGCGGCACCTGGCCTCGCTGCTGGGCCTCTTCGGTGTCGCCGTCAGCGTGTCGTGGCACGAAGCCGAGCCCGGTGCGGCGCCGCGAAACACGGCATCGGACGCGCCGCCCGCCGCTCCACCGATCACCGCACCGGCCGGAGTCGGTCGCACGCCGGCGATCGCCGCCGCGTAGCCCGACGACTCACGCCCCGACCGGATGCCACACGGTTTTCATCTCGACGAATGGCTCGATCCACCACGGCGAGTGGCACTCCCCTGTGTCGTACCAATCCACCGATGCCGCGGCTCCACCCTTCCGCACCACTCCCGGGCGCGGCCCGTTCCGCACCGTCACGCGCTTGAGATTCTCGGCAGCGCCCGATCGCAGCAGCGCACCGACCTCCTCGGGCACTCCCGCGGCGTGGATCGCGTCGATGTCGCGGTGGGCCGCGAAAAACGGCGCCAACTCCGAGCGGTCGCCGGTCAGCAGATTCACGACACCGGGAGGCACGTCCGATGTCGCGAACACCTCGCCCAGCACCGCCGCGGCCAGCGGGTGCGCGGACGACCCGAGCGCGACCACCGCATTCCCCGCGGTCAGCAGCGGGGCGACAAGCGAGATCAACGCCAGCAACGGCTCCTCATCCGGAGCCAGCACGCCCACCACTCCCGTCGGCTCGGGGATGGTGAAGTTGTAGTACGGGCCGGCCACCGGGTTGTTGCAACCCAGCACCTGCGCAAACTTGTCCGCCCATCCCGCGAACGCCACCAACCGATCCACCGCGGCGTTTACCTCGCGCCGCGCCCGTGCCGCACCGCCGGGAACGGTCGAGGCCAGCAGGGCCTCGAACTCGCTCCGCCTTCCCTCCAGCATCTCAGCCGCGCGATAGAGGATCTGCCCTCTCAGGTACGCGGCCGCGCCGGACCAGCCCGGCAACGCCTTGCGCGCCGCGGTCACCGCATCACGCAGGTCCTTCCGCGAGGCACGGCTCACGTGCGCCGCCACGCGACCGCGGGGCCCAACGACGGCGGTCGTTCGCCCCGATTCGGAGCGCGGGAACGCCCCGTTCATGAACAGCTTGTACGTCTTCAGGATTTCGGGGCCGCTCACGCGTGCCTCCGGGCCCGCACCACGACAAGCAGCCCGATCAGCGCGAGCCCCGCCCCTCCGGCGTACCCAGCGCGCCACGCGCGTGACACGCCGGGCTCCCGCGAAGCGAGGAGCCCGTACCCGCACGCCAGCCCGACCAGCACACACACAACCGCCGCAAGCACCCGAACCATCGCGCAGCTCCTCGGCCCATCCGCACGATCATACACGTGCGGCGCAACCCGAACGATGATGGTCACCGACGACGCCACCGCCGATCCGGAATTGTTCGCTCGCGCCGCTCAGCCTCGTGCCTTGGTCTTGACGCCGGGCTTGCGCCCGTCGCTCGCGACCGCGGGCCGCGCAGGCGCACCCGCCGCGACGGACGCGGATGCGGGCGCGGGCCCGCGCGGCGAGACCTTCGATGCATCCGGCCAATGCTGGGCGTCGAGCGTCTCAACGATCATCTGCTCGTGCTCGAACGTGCGCTTCAGCCGGGCCAGCGACCGCCACGCCCCCAACCCCATCACCAGCGATCCCGCCAGGCCGCACCCCAGGTACATCGCCGCCCGCAGCGGTCGAGGGTCCGACGTTGGGCGCGCATCGGCGATCGGCGCCGCGGTGACGATCGTCGCCAGCGACGAGAGCTTGGCCCGGGCGTCGTTCACGTAGCTCACCAGCGCCGCCGAGAGCGTCTCGAGCACCCTCGTGGTCGACTCGGACCCGGGGCCGCGGAACTCGACGATCAACTGCCCGCTCGGGTCCGTCTCGATGAACAGATCGTCCTTCAGCCGGGCCCGAAGGTCCGTCGGCGACGCCAGCGCGGCCAGACCGCGCCGGTCCATGCGCTGCGCCGCCAGCTCGATGAACGGCGCGTCCGCCACCGCCTCGCGCACCGATCGACCCCATTCGGCGATCTCCGCCGCGTCCGGCTTGCGGTCCGGCGGCAGCAGCGCGTAGTCCGGAGCGAGCATCATCCTCGCGGTGTACGTGGGGACGGCCGTCTGCTGCGCCACGCCCCACGCCAGGGCCGTGAGCACGCCCATCATGACCACCACCCCGCACACCCACGCGACCGCGCCCACCCGCGCCCGACGCCCGCGCAGCCGCCGCTCCAACTCCTGCACCGTCGACCACGCCGTCGCGACCTTCGACCGTTGCCCGAGCAACTCCTCGTACTGCTTGGCGCACATGTCGAGCATCTGCCGCGCCTGGATGAGCTTGCGCGAGCGTGACGATAGCATGGAACGGTAGCGGGAGAGTCGCACCTTTCTCATCAGCAGCCGCGCGGCCCCCGCACGCTCGACCTCGATTCGGTAGCGCTCCAATCGGGCCTCAGACTCCGACGCCCGAGCCTCCGCGCTCTTCCACCGGTCCGCCAGAAGACGCAGCGCCTGGTCCCGCTTGGAAAGCTGGTCCTCCAACGCCGCGACGTGGGCCGCGATCCCACCCAGCGTCCCAACCGGCCCCGGCGCGGCGGCGGGCTGCGCCGAGGCCCGCAGCGCCTCGATCTGCGAACGCACCTCGCCGAGTTGATCCGTCAACGATCGCTCCCCCGCGCCCCCCACACCCCCCGCACCCCCCACGCCCAGCGCGCCCGCGGGATCGCCGCCGCCGCGGGGAATCGACGGCTGGTTGTTCGGGCTCTGCGCACTCATGTTGAGCCGTCCGTGGGCGGTCCGTCACTCCATGAAACGAACCGGTCGCGAGAACGCGCCAATCCGATCCCCGCGTATCGACCGTTCCGGCGCGCCCCTGAACACGGCCGCCGCCGACTCCCGACACGCCAGTCGGATAACCCGTCGCCTGCCATACCGCCCGCGACCCCAACGACCGGAAACGGTTATCATGGCACGTCGCCAGGGGTCGATTCCCGCGGCGCCGCTCCGTCGCCCGGAGCCCTGAGAGGACCCGTCCATGCAGCGGATCGTGCTCGAATCAGGCCGTCTCCGCGTCGAGATCAACCAGCGCCTCGGCGCGTCCATCAGCGACCTCTCGATCAAGGGGCCCAACCGCTACGCCTTTCCCATCATGCGTCGGGCCGCCGCAAGCGACTCCGAGCCCGGCGCCGCCGCGTGCTTTCTCATGGCGCCTTGGACCAACCGCGTCGCCGGCGCCTCCTTCGAGTTCGCGGGGGCCCGCCGCACCCTCCGACCCACCACCGGCGACGGCACGGCCATGCACGGCGATGTCCGCGGCCGACCGTGGGAGCTCCTCGACCGCTCGCCGATCTCGGCTCGCCTCCGATTCCGCTCCCGGTCCTTCGCCGATGTGAACTACCCGTTCCCGTTCGAATGCGAGGCCCGGTACGAGATCCACCCCGATCGGCTGCTCTCCACCCTCAGCGTCACCAACGCCGGAGAATCCCCCATGCCCGCCGGATGCGGGCCTCACCCGTACTTCATGCGCCGGTTGTGGGACGATGCGGACGCCGTCGAGATCAGGATGAACGTCAAGGGCCGGTACCCGCTCGCCAATCGCATCCCCACCGGGCCCGCCCGCGACGACGAGCTCTGCGCGCACTTCCGCGCGGGAGGCCCTCTGCCCGCGACCCCGCTGGACGATGTCTTCTCCGGCTTTGGCGGCAGCGCCGAGATCCGCTGGCCGTCCAGCGGTGTGCAGCTCCGCCTCGAATGCTCGCGCGAACTCGGGCACGTCGTTGTCTTCACCCCGAACTCATCCGAGCCCGCGGGGCGGAAGGTCGGCCCCCTCCCCTGGTTCGCCCTCGAACCCGTCACGCAGGTGAACGACGCGCTCAACCTCATGGCCCGCGGGGTGCCCGACACCGGTACCGTGGTGCTCCAGCCCGGCGCCACGCTCAGCGCCATGTGCAACTACCTGGTGGAGAGCCGGTGAGCCCTCCCGCGACCCCCCGGCCACGCGCCGCGCTCCCGTCCCTCCTGCTCAAGACGGAGCCCCGTGAGTACGCGTTCGCCGACCTGATGCGGGATCGCCGCGCACGCTGGTCCGGAGTGCGCAACCCCGCCGCGCTCTCCCATCTCCGCGGCGCCCGCGTCGGAGACGTCGCCCTCATCTACCACACCGGCTCCGAGCGCGCCGCCGTCGGCCTCGCCGCGGTCTCCCGCGCCGCGTACGAGGACCCTGACCGGGCTGGCCTCAACGACCGCGGAGAGCCCAGGTTCGCGGTCATCGACCTTCTCCCCTTGCGGCCCCTCGCGCGCCCCGTCACGCTCCACGAGATGAAGTCCGACCCGCGTTTCGCTGATTTCCTGCTGCTGCGGATCCCGCGCCTGAGCGTCATGCCCGTGCCAACGGCGATCGCCCGCGCGATCCTGGAACGAGCGGGCGAGTAGCCCCGGCCCGCTACGCTTGACCGGACCGCTCGGGAGACTCACCGTGGCCGACCCGCACCAGCTCGCCGCCGTGATCCGATACACGCTGCTCGCCGCCTCCACCGTTCTCGGCCTAATGACCGCCGGCTGCGCCGCCCCGCGCGGCTCCCCGCGCTGGGCCGATACCGTTGGTCCCAGCCGGCCGCGGCCCACCCCGGCTCCGTCCCGTTCGCCTTCGAGCCCGATCGCGTACACCGTTCGCCTCGATCAGCCGCAGACCCAGACCGTGGAAATCGAGATGATCGTGCCGGACGTCGACGGCCCCACGCTCGACGTGGCTCTTCCCGTGTGGCGGCCGGGTCGCTATCAGGTCCTCGACCCCGCGGGCTCCATCCGCGCCGTCGCGGCCGCATCGCTCTCGGGCCAGACGCTCCCCATCGAGAAGATCGACAAGTCCACCTGGCGCGTTTCCACCAACGGCGCCACGACGGTCCGGGTTCACTCCCTGATTTACGCCAATTCCCTCGGCGACCGCACGCGGCACGTCGACGCGTCCCACGCGTTCCTGTCCGGATCAGCCGTCTTTTTCTACGTGCCGGGGCAGGAGCACGCTCGCCCCTGCACCGTCCGCATCGAAGCCCCACGCGGCGAGAGACCCTGGCGCACCGCCACCGGCCTGGAGCCCGTGGCCGCCCAGCGCGACTCGGCCGATCCCGATTCCTTCGTCGCCCCCAACTACGACGTGCTCGTCGATTCACCCTTTGAGATCGGCCTGCACGAGCGGCTCGACTTCGACGTAGACGGCACGCCGCACGAGATCGTCATCTGGGGCCGCGGACGGCACAAGCCCGATCGGCTCACGCGCGACTTTGCCGCGATCGTCCGGGCCGCGCGCGACATCTTCGGCTCCCTCCCCTACCGCCGTTACGTCTTCATGATCCACCTGTCCGACGCCGGCGGGGGCACCGAGCACCTCAACTCGACCATCATGCAGACCCGCCCGGGCGTCTTCGACGACGAGCGTTCCTACGAGGACTTTCTTCAGCTCGTGTCGCACGAGTTCTTCCACACCTGGAATGTCAAGCAGTTCCGCCCCGTCGGCCTCAAGCCCTACGACTACGCCCGCGAGAATTACACCGACCTGCTGTGGCTCGCCGAGGGCGGCACCAGTTACTACGAGGACGTCCTGCTCGTGCGCGCCGGACTCATGAAGGTCGATCGCTTTCACGAGATGATCGCGGGCCGGATCGAGACCGAGGCCGCACGCCCCGGAGCGGCCTACCAGAGCCTCGCCGAATCTTCCTTCGACGCCTGGATCAAGTTCAACAAGCCCAACCTCGACGCGGCCAACGCCACCGTCAACTTCTATTCGCGCGGCGCGTACCTCTCGCTGCTGCTCGACCTGGAGATCCGGCGCGTTTCCGGTGGCCGCGCCTCCCTCGACACCGTCCTCCGCTCGCTCTTTGAGAAGTTCCCGAACGCCGGCGCGGGCTACTCCACGCTCGACCTCATCGCCGTCATCGAGCAGCAGGCCCTCGCTCAGCCGCCCGGTCACGCGGCCGCCCATCCCCACAACCCCGATCACTTCAAAGAGTGGTTCCGCGACCATATCCACGGCCGCGCGCTGCCAGACGCCGACGCGTTGCTCCGCACCGTCGGCCTGCACGCGGCTCACGAACCCCCGCCGACCCAGAAGGCCGAGCCCCATGCGGAGACCCCCGCCGCCGATCGCCCGTACCTCGGGATCACCCTCAACGACAAAGCCGGCAAGACCGTCGTGAGCGGCGTGCCCATCGATGGTCCCGCCTACCTCGCCGGAATCAACACCGGCGACGAGATCGTCGCGCTCGACGGCCGCCGCCTCATGGCGAGCGAACTCGATGCGCGCCTCGACGCATCGCGTGCCGGACAGGAAGTCCGCGTGGAGTACTTCCGACGCGATGAGCTCCATACCGTGTCCGTCACGCTGGCATCACGGCCCGCTCGACGGACGCGTGTGATCGCCCTGCCCGACCCGTCCGACGCCCAGCGCGCCCAGCACCAGTCCTGGCTGGGCGTGCCCTTGCCCGCGCCCGCGCATTGACGCCAAACCAACTCGAGTATCACGCGGAGCGTGCTCCGGTCGGAGCACCCGTTGCGCTCACATCTGGCGGCGCATCCGATGCGCCCATCGGCCGTAGTCGAGCACCGCCCGCGCCAGCGCCATCCGGCCCGCGGGCATCCCCCGTGCCCCGGAGCCGAAGGCCGTGTGCAACCGCCATTCCCAATACGCGCCGCGGAAATCAAACCGCGTCACCACCCCCAGGCGCGCCAACTGGTACAACCCCCCCACCGTCTCGAACAGCCGACCGATCATGCCCCCACCCTCGGCGCGAATCCGCCCGCGTCCCGGTGCGCCCGCTGGAACCAATCGGCCGTCTGCCGCACGCCCTCCTCCAGATCCACCAGCGGTTGGTACCCCAGGAGCCGCTCCGCCAGCGCGATGTCGGCCCGAGAGTGCCGCACCTCCCCCGTGCGCGCGGGCTCGCGCTGCGGGACGACGGCGGGCCCCGGGAACGCCGACGCGACCAACGCCAGCAGGTCCTTGAGCGAGACGGACCGGCCCGTGCCGATATTGACCGACTCGCCCGTGCCCACCCGTTGGCTTGCGCCCGCCAGGAGCAACCCCAGCACCACATTTGACACGTACGTGAAGTCACGGGTCTGCTGACCGTCACCGTACAGCACCGGCGGCCGTCCCGTGAGCAGGCACCTCGACCACTGCGGGATCACCGCGGCGTACGACGAATCGGAGTGCTGACGCGGACCAAACACGTTGAACAGCCGAAGGCTGACGCCCTGGATTCCGTACCCCGACGCCCACGCCTGCACGACGTGCTCGCCGGCCAGCTTGCTGGCCGCGTAGGGCGACATGGGACGCGGAACCTGGGTCTCCGTTTTCGCCGCCGCGGACGCGCCCTGCCCGGGCAGCGCCTCGCCGTACACCGAAGAACTGGAGGAGTACACGACCCGCCCGACCCCTTCACGCCGGGCCGCTTCCATCACCCGCAGGGTGCCGTGCGCGTTGACCGCCATGTACCGCGAGGGCTCGAGAAAACTCCGCGGCACACTGCCGATCGCCGCCAGGTGAAACACCGAGGCGCAGCCCAACATCGCCTCCGTCAACGCCGCGTCGTCGAGGATCGAGCCGTGAACGAACCGAACCCGGCCCGGTTCCGCGTCGATCAGGGGAGCGACGTGCTCGGTCGTGGAGTTCGACAGGTCGTCGAGCACCGAGATGCTCGCGCCCAGCGAAAGCAGCTCTTCAACCAGGTGGGATCCGATAAACCCGGCACCGCCCGTCACGCACACGTCCCGAGCGCGGTAGAACTCGCGGAACGGGGCGACGTGTTCGACTGGCAACTTGAGCACGCGGGGCGTCAACGACCTCGGTCGCGGGCCCGTCCCCTCCGACCCTGGCGGCCGGAGCACGAGGAACGCCCGTTCCGCTAGTGTACCCGCACGCCCGGTCCGCGCCCAACCCAGGTTTGAACACGCCCGGCCGACCCTTCACGAAGCAGGCACTCGGCGACCCCGGGCACGCCGCGCCCGCGCACCGCGCTCAACCCAACCCGCTACCCCGGCGCGCCAGCGACGCGAGCATCCCCGTGTTCGATCGCGTCTGCAGCATGTAACGCTGCAGGGAGCGACCCGGGCACGCCGTGGACTTGATCTCCTGGTGCGTGTACACCCGATTGATCGGGACCCGATACCGGGCCATCTGCGCGGCGACAAAACGATCCAGGGAGGCCATCGCCTGCGGCGAGGGCTGCTGCTGATCGAAGTTACCGATGAGCATCACGCCCAAGTTGTTCTCGTTCGAGTCCTTTACGTGCGCGCCCTGGTACCCAACCGAGCGGCCTTGCCACACGCGCCCCTGGGGATCGATGACATAGTGGTAACCGATGTCGGCCCAGCCGCGCGACTGCGTGTGGTAGCGCCGGATCGCCTCCAAGCGTGCGGCCGCCTGGCCCTGCGTCCCGATCCCCGCGTTGGTCATCCCCTCGTGGTGGACCGTGATCCGCAGAATCGGGCCCATCGGGTACACCTCACGCGGACGCGCCACCCCAGCCGTCGTCCACGCCGAGCGCGGCAGCACGCCCACCGGCTCGCTGTAATAACCGGGCGGCGGCGCCGGAACGGGCGCGGGCTGGCTCGACCCGCCCGCGATCGGGGAAGGCGGGCGTGTGTTCGGCCCCGAGGCCGGATCCGGCTCCCACTTCGGACCGGGAAGATCATCGGCGCTCGAGACCCGGCGTCCGGCGCACCCCGCCAACGTCAGTCCAGCGAAGACCATCCCCGACGCGGAAAGAAAGCGACGGCGCGAGCACCCGCCTGATCCCGGCTCACCCCCCTCACCGCCGCGGCCATCGGCCGCGCCACACTCATTGCGTTCGATATTCACGGCGGTGAACTCCGACAGGCGACCCCGGTCCCGATTCGCGCCGGCTGATCCCAGCGAAAAGGTATCGACCGGCCGAACCCGGGCGGATCATAGATCCCGCCCTAGGCCGACCGGCGGTCTCGCGCCCCGTCCCGATTCTGCTCCACGCGTCCGCACCGAGATCGCCTCGCCCGACGATCCTGGAGCGGCAACGGTAACTCAAGACGGACGTTCGTCATGCGGCTGGATCACCGATCCGACATGACGGGCCCAGATCGAGAGCACCAGCAGCATGTACAGGCGCTGCGCGTGGTCCCGTTTCATGTCGAAGTGCTCTCGTTCGATCCGAAGCAGGTACTCCCGGTCCAGATCAATGCCCAGTCGGGCCGGCCCAAACGGCTCCGCGGCGTGCAGATGGTCGCGGAGCAATGAGCCGAGGCCACCGAAGTCGGTCCGGAACCAGTCCCCCAGGGGGATGGCGAAACCCATCTTGGGGCGGTCCACGACGGATGACGGCAGCCGCCGCCGAGCCAGGTCGCGGAGCAGGCCTTTCCGACCGCCGGTCCGAAGCACCCTCACCGGCAATCCGAGGACCTCGTTCGCGAGCGCCACGTCCAACAGCGGCGCTCGCAGTTCGAGGCCCGCGATCATCGAAGCCGTGTCCGCCTTGCGCAGATAATCCCCCGGTAGGTGGTTGGACAGTTCGTACCTCCGAGCGGCGGCAAAGGAGCGCGGGTTGGGACGCTGCGCCGCCCTTGATTCGAACGCCTTCGACCCTTTGAAAAGCAGTTCCAGCTCGGAATGGGGGAAGATCGCGAGCAGGTCGGAATAACCTCCGGCCCGACCCGCCTCCAGCAACCGGTGCACTTTGGCGCGCGCGGACTTCGAATCGGGTGTCTCGAACAGGCGAATCGGAACGAGACCGCGGGCCAGTTCGGACAACCGCATCCAGCCCCCGGCGGCCCGGTACCGGTCATAGCCAAGAAAGAGCTCATCCCCTCCATCACCGGAAAGGGCGACGCCGACGTGCTCGGCGGCGGCGCGACAAGCCCAGTAGGTCGGTAGGAGCGAGGAGTCGCCAAAGGGAAGCCCGAGCGTCCGGATCAGCATCACAAGGTCTTCGGCCGGGGACGCACGGGGCGGATCGACCAGCACGTGCCGGAGCCCGAGGTGCGCCGCCACCGCGCGCGCGTGCGGCGATTCGTCGTATCGTTCGTCGGGCATCCGGACGGTCACGGCGAGCAGATCCGGCGCCGCGTCGCGAGCGAACGCGGCCACCAGCGAGGAATCGACGCCGCCCGAGAGCAGGCATCCGAGCGGCACGTCGCTCTCCAGCCGCCGCGCGACCGCGGCTCGGAGCAACCCCTCGACATGATCGAGGGTGGCGGCATGTCCGAACCGACGACCGCCGGTTCTGTTGAACACGCGCGCGCGGGCCGGCATGTTGGGCTGTTCCCAGGGCGGATTTGGCCGCACAACGACCTCGCATGAGTCTCTGTGCGCGCCCGATTCGGCGGCGGCCGGGAACGCCCGGACGACCGCGCCGGGCGGGAGTTGGATCACACCCGAAAATGGTGTTTCCGACGCGTGATAGCCGAGGGCAATCCACTCTGAAAGTGCCTTGTGGTCGAGTCTCTCCGCGGAAGGATGACCGACGGCGCGACGCAACTCCGCGAGCGCGATCGCGTTGGACGAAAACGCAACGAGACCCGACCCTGGACAATCCCACACATAGAGGGGTTTTTCGCCGAAAGGATCGCGGTAGAGGTACGTCTGACCGGAGTCATGGTCGAAGACCGCCGCGGCACCCATGCCGACGAATCTCTCGAAGGCCGCGGGCCCAATTTCAGCGACGAGTTGCGGGATCACCTCGGTGTCGGAGTGGTCGGTCACAAGCCGGCGGTCACGTGCGACAAGTTCGGCTCGGATCTCGCGGTGGTTGTAGATGCAGCCGTTGAACACCACAGTGAGGGTGCGGCCGCCTTCGAAGGGGATGGTGATCGGCTGGGCGCCGGTCTCGGGATCGATGATGACGAGCCTGCGGTGGACAAAGGCGACGTCGAGGTGGGCTCCGTCCGGCGGGGTCACCCGGGCCCGGAATCGACCCGCCCCGTCGGGGCCGCGATGCGCGACTCGGGCGTCGAGAAGATCCAGCCAGGCTCCCGGTATCGACACCTCGGGGGGAACGGGCCGGGAACCCGGATGATCGGGGGGTGGCCGTCTCAGGATGCCGGCGATTCCGCACATCGTGACTCTGCGGCAAGGAGTGTGCGCCGGCGCGCGGATCAGCCCACAATCTGGCTCTGTCGCTTCGCCAGCTCAAGGTGGCGCGGGCTCTTGAGCATCCAGGCGGTGTGAATAACCCGGACCACCGCGATGGCGACGACAAATCCGAGCACGGTGGCAAGGTTGTGGCCGACCACGTCGTAGCGGATGAGCATGTGCTGGGTGCCCAGGAGGATGGCGTAGAGGAGAGGTGAGAGCGTGGCGCGCTCGAACTGGATGAGGGTGGCGTCCTTGAAGTAGTTCAGGATGGGGCTGACACCGTCCGGGGAGGGGAGCCGGCGGCGGGGCATGTGGTTGGCGAGCCAGTGAAGGATGTAGTAGATGAGGAAGTCGAAGACCACGTCGGCGACGAATGTGATGGCGTTGACAATCCAGGGATTGCGGCCCACTCCCCAGAACTGGTCGGCGAGCGCGACGCAAAGCAGCGTGGGCAGGAGCGACAGCAACCCCGCCAACACAATGTTGACGTTGATGTTGACGATCCGTCGGGCGTAGAAGCGGCCGAGCCAAGGGAACATGCGCGGGGCAGTCTAGCCGGGGCGCGTGGGGGTCAGGGGGTGCGCGGCCGGGCTGGTGTGCGGCCCGGGCGTTCCCGCTCCAGGCGACGGCGGGTGAGCGCGACGGCCCTTGGATTGAGGTCGCAGCCGAGCGCGGTGCGTCCCAGCCGAGCGGCGGCGACCAGGGTGGTGCCGCTTCCGCAGCAAGGGTCAAGGACGACCCCGCCGGGTGGGCAGCAGGCCGCGATCAGCAGCTCGAGAAGGGCGACGGGTTTCTGGGTGGGATAGCCCGTCCGTTCCCGTGCCATGTTGTTGAGGGAGGGGATGTCGAGCACATCGGTCGCCTTCTTCACACGGCCGGCCAGGCGCCGACTGGTGGCGGGAACGCGGGGCGGATCGAAGTGGCACGCCGCGGGATCGCGGGAGTAGAAGAGGATGTCGTCGTGCTTGCGCGCGAAGCGACGGGGCGAGGACCCCCCCAGGCCGTAGGACCAGATGATGTGGTTGACGAAGCGATCGGGACCGAGCAGCTGATCGAGGAGGATCCGTACATGATGGTCGGCCCGCCAGTCGCAGTGGATGAGGATATTGGCGGCGGGCCGGAGTGCGGGGAGCGCAGCGGTCAGCCGGACACGGAGCCAGTCGATGTACGCCGCGGCGTCGGACCAGGCGTCGGTGTATCGGTACGAGGTGACTCGTCCGCGACGCGCGCCGGAAGGTGGAGATGACCGTGTGATGCCGGTGTTGAAGGGCGGGTCGGCGAAGAGCAGATCGACGCTTGCCGGCGCCAGGGCGCGGACGTATTCGAGCCAATCGGCTCGGAGGACGTGGGCGTCAGTGTTGGGCATCGGAGCGGCGAGTCTAGCGGATTCCCTCGGCGGCGAACGTGACGCTGACGGTGGCCCAGACCTCGATCTGCCCGGGCACGACGGGGGTCGATGCGTCGTCCCCGGACTGCCCCGACGGGGCGCTGTTCAACTGGGCCGCGCTGTTTTGCGCCCAAGAGGAATAGGAACCGGGCTGCGCATTGACGGTGGCGACGCGGGTGATGCGGAGGCCGAGCGCCTCGGCCATGACGGCGGCCTTGCGCTTGGCCGCCTGCGTGGCGAGCCGGATCGCTTCTTCGCGGGCCTCGATGATCCCGTGGGAGCCGAACTCGACGGATTCGATCCGGTTGACCCCGGCGGCGAGCGCGGCGTCGATGATGCGGCCGCCGGCGGCAAGGTCCGACGTGCGCACGCGGATGATCAGCGTGGCGGTGTAGCCGATGATGCGGCGCTCGGGCTGGCCGCGGTCGGCTCGCTCGGAATAGCGCGGGACCAGTTGGGCCCTGCCGGGCCGGATATCGACGTCCTTCAGCGCGAGGGCGCGCACCGCGTCAAGGGCCCTGGTCATGACGGACCCGGAGGCGGACTGCGCCTCCAGCGCCGCGTTGGCCTCGGACTCGATGCCGATCGTGACGTCCAAGTAGTCCGGGGTGCGCGTGACCTTGGCGGTGCCGTCCGATGAAATCACGGTTTCGGCCCGGGCCGGCTTGGGCTCGGCGCTCTGCCGGGCGGCCGCGTCTCGAATGGGCGCGAAGGTGTATGCGAGCGAACCGGCGACAACGAGAGCGAACACGCGTGACTTCATGGCGGGTGTCCTTGCGGCACAATTGCCGTCGGGACCACGACGCGGCAGGGGCGATCGTTCGACCGGGGCCGGCGCGCGCGGCGTGAACGTGAGAACAAGCGGTCGTGGGGTGCGGATCAGCGACCCACGGGGCGTGGACGCCCGCCTGGCGCGCCGGAACGGCCGTGCGTGTTCGTTTTGGGATGGGCGCCGTGCCCGGGTCGGCCGTGCGGACCGCCGGCCCGGGGGTGCGGGGCGGAGGACCTGGGGGCACGGTCGGCGGGTTTCTTCGCCGGGGCGTGGTCCGGGGACGAGCGGGAGCGGGTCGCGTGGTGCGCCGGCGGGTAGTCTCGCTGGGCCGCATGGGGTGCCGCGTGAGCGGTCGCGGGCATGTCCGCGGGGCGGGGGGCGACGGGGATCGGTTTGCCGGTGAGGCGTTGGATGGCGCGGAGCAAGTCCCGCTCGTGCGGATCGCAGAACGAGATCGCGATGCCCGCGGCTCCGGCTCGGCCGGTCCGGCCGATGCGGTGGATGTAGGCCTCGGGCTCCATCGGGAGGTCGAAATTGAAGACATGGGAGATGCCGTCAACATCGAGGCCTCGTGCCGCGACGTCGGTGGCGACGAGCACGCGGCACGCGCCCTTTCGGAATGCCTCGAGGGCGCGGGTGCGATAGTTCTGGGCCTTGTTGCCGTGAATGGCCACGGCCGGGATGCCCTCTCGGTCGAGGTTCCGGCAGAGACGGTCGGCGCCGTGCTTGGTCTTGGTGAAGACGAGCGCACGCGTGACGGTTCGCCTGCCCGGCTTGCCGGCCTCAGCGCCCGCGCCGCTCTCTCCGCCGCGGAGGAGGTGCTGGAGCAGCGCCTGTTTTTCGCCGGGCGGGAGCATGTAGACGCTCTGCTCGATCAGGGGCGCGGCGGACGCCACGGGGGTGACGGCGACGCGGACCGGGTCCTTGAGGAGCGAATCCGCGAGGTGGGCGATGGCGCGGGGCATGGTGGCGGAGAAGAGCAGGGTCTGACGCGGGCGGGGGAGCGCGGCGGCGATCCTGCGGATGGGCTGGATGAAACCCATGTCGAGCATGCGGTCGGCCTCGTCGAGCACGAAGATGCTGACGCGGGTGAGGTCGGCCACGCGCTGGTTCATGAGGTCCATGAGCCTGCCCGGGGTGGCAACGAGGATGTCCACCCCGTTGCGGAGCGCGCGGACCTGATGGAACTGGCTGACGCCGCCGAAGACGACCGCGTGCGTGAGCCCGGCGTGCCGCCCGTAGGCGC
The DNA here is from genome assembly GCA_016794925.1 of Phycisphaerae bacterium. Classification (GTDB taxonomy): domain Bacteria; phylum Planctomycetota; class Phycisphaerae; order Phycisphaerales; family UBA1924; genus JAEUIW01. The sequence goes on along the minus strand of JAEUIW010000009.1, from coordinate 34,583 downwards.
GGAAGGACTCGCCGATCTGGGCCGCCAGTTCGCGGGTCGGCGACAGGATCAGCGCGCGGGGCGTGACGGGGGCGCGGCGGGAGGGGTCGGGCGCGACGGCGTGCAAGCGATGGATGATGGGAAGGGCGAACGCGGCGGTTTTGCCGGTGCCGGTCTGGGCGCACCCGAGCAGGTCACGGCCTTCGAGGATGGCCGGGATGGCCTTGGACTGGATAGGAGTGGGTGTTTCGTACCCCTCATCGGCGAGGGAGCGGAGCAGCGGGGCGCTGAGACGGAGTGTGGAAAAAGGCATGGTGAGCGATCGACTCCATCGATCGCTTGGGCGTCCCGTTCGGCCGCATCGATCGAATCGTGAGGGTCACGGCGCGCCGATGGGGCGAGCGAGCAACCGTTGTGATGCGGCCGGACGCCGAAAGCCGGAGTTCGGGTGGGACGCCACGAGCGGGATCCGCGTCTGGGGCCCGGAATGAAGCCGGATCCGGGGCACGCAGGTCGGGGCGATCGATTCGTACGCGTCATGATAGGCGCGCCGAACGTCAGAGCGTGACATAGGCCCGGAGCCCCTGCAGGCCGCCCTCGCGTCCGAACCCCGACTCCTTGTAGCCCCCGAAGGGGGAGGCGGGATCGAAGCGGTTGTACGTGTTGAGCCAGACGACGCCGGCCTCGAGGCGCTTGGCGATCTCCAGGATCTTGGAACCCTTGTCGGTCCAGACGCCGGCGGCCAGGCCATAGGAGGAGTTGTTGGCGCGCAGGATGGCCTCCTCGGGCGTGCGGAACGTGAGGACGGCGAGCACCGGCCCGAAAATCTCCTCGCGGCTGATGGCGTGACTGGGCTGCACGCCCGTGAAAAAGCTGGGCCGGCAGAAGAAGCCGCGCCCGAAGCCGGAGGTGGCGTCGGCCGGGGTGCAGGCGCCCGGACGGTCGGCGACGTGGAGCGTCGCGCCCTCGTCTCGCCCGATGGCGAGATAGCGGGAGATACGCTCGAGCTGCGCGCGGCTGTTGATGGCCCCGAGGTCGGTGTTCTTGTCCATGGGATCGCCGACTCGGAGCGAGGCGAGACGGATCCGCAGCTTGGCGGCGACCTCGGCGGCGATGCCCTCCTGCACGAACAGTCGGGAGCCGGCGCAGCAGACGTGCCCCTGGTTGAAGTAGATGCCCTGGATGATCCCCTCGACGGCCTGGTCGAGGCTGGCGTCCTCGAAGATGATGTTGGGCGATTTGCCGCCGAGCTCGAGCGTGAGGCGCTTGGGGGTGCCGGCGATGGCCTTCGCGATGCGCTTGCCGACCTCGGTTGAGCCGGTGAACGCCACCTTGTCAACGCCGGGGTGCTCGACCAACGCCGCGCCGGTCGCGCCGGCGCCGGTGACGATGTTCACGACACCGGGGGGGAGATCGATCTCGTGGAGGATCTCGGCGAGGCGGAGCGCGGACAGGGACGTGGTCTCGGCGGGTTTGAGCACGCAGGTGTTGCCGCACGCGAGCGCGGGGGCGAGCTTCCATGCGGCCATGAGCAGCGGAAAATTCCACGGGATGATCTGGCCGCAGACACCGACGGGGCGGGGGGCGCGTCCCGGGAAGGCGTACGGGAGCTTGTCGGCCCAGCCGGCGTGGTAGAAGAAATGCTGCGCGACGAGCGGGACATCGACGTCGCGGGACTCCTTGATCGGCTTGCCGCCGTCGAGGGTCTCCAGCACGGCGAGCTCGCGGGCGCGATCCTGAATGCGGCGGGCGAGTCGGAAGAGGTACTTCGCCCGGTTGCGGGGATCGAGCCCGGCCCAGCGGGGGAGCGCTGCCCGTGCGGCACGCACGGCGGAGTCCACGTCCTCGGGCGAGCCGTCGGCGATCTCGCTCAACGTCCGCTCGGTGGCGGGGTTGATGGTCGCGAAGTACGCGGGGGCGCCCGACCGCGCGCGAGCCGGGGCGGGATCGACGAACGCGCCACCGATGAAGTGGCCGTACCGGGGCGCGATGGCGACCTTGAGCGATTCGGGCGCGGGGGCGTACTCCCAATCCGTGGCGGCCGGCGTCTCGGCGGGCCCGTGGGCGCCGTTGGCGGCGGGCGTGCGTGACGACGGGCGCGGGGTTGAGCGAGGTGATGTGGTCATGTTCGCTCGGATCGAAGTGCACGATGCGGACGCGCGACGCTTCAGCGCACGGTGACGGACTTGGCGACCAGCACCAACGCCTCGCCGCGCTCGACCCATTTCTTCATCTCGATCGGCCCGGTGATGCTGACCTCCGCCCCGTCCATCTTGGGGTGCAAGTCCGCGTTGATCGCCGACATGTCCACCATGATGGGGCCGCCCGAATCGCGTTCGAGCTGCCAGCCGGTGTGCTCGCCGCCGATGCCCGCCATGCCGCCGCGGAGCGTGCCGATCAACGTCACGGTCCGCCCTGGGGTGAGTGCCGATCCGTCGGCACCGCCGCCCGAAGCGGCCCCGGGCGAGCCCGAGCGCGAGCACGCGGCGAGGGAGCCGAGCAGGAGACCGATGGCCGCGAGTGCGAGGAGCCTCATGATCAACTGTAGATGGCCGGGCCGGCCCGCGTGACAATTGGGGCTTCGCACCGATCAGGGCTTGAGTCGATCGCGGATCCACGCGGGCGTGCGCTCGTCAATCCAGCCGAGGTGTATGTCGGGCCTGGGATGTCCCGCGACCAGGGCCGCGGAGAGCAGCGTCAACCGCGCCTCGCCGCCGGCCTTTGATCCCAGGGCGGTTTCGAGAGCCGAGACGACCGTGGCCGCGGGAGCGTCCATGTTCCGCTCCAACAGGAGCGCATACATGCGGGACGCGGCGGCGAGCACGAGCACCCGACGGAGCGCCGTGATGCTCTCCCACTGCCTCAGGCTCATGCCCGAGGGTGCCGGTTCGCGCAGCAGTTCGCCCTGGCGGCGGATCCAACTCGCGCCCTCAACCTCGGCAGCGCGACGATCATGCCAGCGGTCGCGACGGAGGATCATCTCGTAGCCGAGCACGTCGGCCCGGGTGGGCATCACGCCCACCGCGTTGATCTCCTGATCGAGGAACAGCGTGCTCTGTGCGCCGTCGCCGACGATCTGGTTGAGCGTCATCCACTCCAGTATTTCGTTGTACGAGGCCCAGGGAAGCCGGGCCGTGAGATCGTCGCGGATGGTGACGAAACGCGACTTGAGGCCCGGGTGACGACGGGCGAGCGTCTCGATCTCGTCGCTCAGCAGCGAGAGTCGCACGCCGCGCCAGGCGGGCTCGATGCGCACGGCGTTTTCCCATTCCCACGTGAGCAGGCCCGCGGCGGCTCGGACGTCGCCATCGCGTGCGGCGCGGCGGGCGGCCTCAAGGCGAGCGAGCGGATCGGGCGTCTCGTTCGGCCCGAAGTCATGCACGGCGTCGGCGAACTCATCGGTGCGGCCGCTGAAGCCCTCTCCCACCGCGGGCGCCATGGGCATGGGATTGGTGCGCTCGTGGCGCTCGTACCACTCGGGCCGGGTGGCTTTGGTTTTTTCGAGCACGAGGTCGAGTTGGAAAAGCAAGCCCGGGGCCCAGATGGGATGCTTGAGGCCCATCGGCCCCAAGGCCAATGCCGCGCACATCTCGAATCGCCGCATCGGATTCGTCTGGCTGAGGGGAGGAACGCGGCCGATCTCCTTGCCGTCGCGGAACGTGATGGTGGTCGGGATCGGGCTGTCACCGAGGAGCGTCTTGGCCAGGATCGGGTACGCCGCCGCGTTGAGCTTGTACACCTCGGCGTGCCACGCGAGCCACGCGCCGAGCGTGGGATCCGTCCATGCCTTGCTCAGCACCTGGGCCGAACGTTCATCGTGGGGGTCATACACGAACACAACCAGCAGGCGCGTGCGACCGCGGCACTCTTCCGTGGCGCGGCGGAGCAGATCCGGGTCGGCCTCGATCAGCGTCGGACGCGTAGTGTCATGGGCCGGACTGCCCGTTGCGAGCGGCGCGGGAGGCGGATTGACCTTCGATGGGGGCGCCGCAAGCGATGCATGCGCGGGCGCGACAGACACGGCCCACAATGCGGCGACGGACGCGATGCACGCTCGCGCGGCATGGTGGAATCGAACGCACCTCATGCGAACACGGCTCCTCGGGTCGAACCGGGTAACGGCCAGCGAACGGATCCATGGTACCAGAATGCGCAACCCCGTCGAGATCCGATCGAATCAGGCAGTCGCGCGGCGGAACGGCGGACCGGCTCTCCCGCACTCCGGGCACGTTGTGAGCCCTCGGAGGTCGTACCCGCAACGCACGCAGAGACCGCGATGACGACGGCGGAGTGCTCGGAACGCAAGGGGCACGGCGAGGAGCAGCGCCAGCACGGCGGCGTAGAACGCCGCGCCGCCGGCGAAGCCGGCCCAGCTCGGCCGTACCGGGAGGGAGTGCTTCTCGATCCCCGGCCGGCGCGGCACCCAAGACGGAACGCGAAGCCCGCCGCGCCACAATCCGGTGACGTTCCATTCCTTGGGTGGGCGGTAGCGTTCGATGGTGGGGGCCCAACTCTCCTTCTCAAGTGCCAGCCAGGGCCATCCGGCACGGACCACATCAATGCCCACAAGAACCCGGTCAGAGTTGAGACGAGTATCCGGACCATCGACGCCCGGTAGCGCGACGTAGCTGCTGATGCCCACGCCGCGGCGCTGCGCGGACTCGGCGAGCTCGGCCTGCGCGGGCCATCCGTCGGGGACCGGAACGGGCCAATCGTGAAGACGGGGGGCGGATTCTGGCGCGACGGATCGGGTGAGCGGCACGGGTTGCGTGAGAAAACACGACCACGCCACAAGCACATTCAGCAGGAGGCCCACCACAAGCAAGGAGCACAAGATGAAAAGCAGGCGCAACACCGTCAAGCACTCGCTTCCTCCGCCCGTCGCCCGTTCGCGCGCGGCCGCATCGCGCCGGAACCCGCGGCGATCCGGCAACCGATGCCGCGTCACGCCTCGGAAAAATCGTACCGCGCGGCATACCGGCCCTCACGCACCCACGCGATCTGCCGCAGCACGTCGTTGGCGAGGCTTGACGCGCCGAAGCGAAAGAACTCCGGCGTGAGCCAGCGGCCGCCGCTTTCGAGCGGCCCGAGCGTCTCCTTGACCATGATGAGGTACTGGATCGCGAGCTTGGCCGCGGCGATGCCGCCGGCCGGTTTCATCCCCACGCACCGGCCCGTCCGCAGGGCGTGGTCGCGGATGGCCTCGAGCATCACCAGCGTGACGGGCATGGTCGCGGCGGGCTGCACTTTTCCCGTGCTGGTCTTGATGAAGTCGGCGCCGGCCCCGATGGCCAAGTCGCTGGCGCGGCGGACGTTGTCCAGCGTTTCCAGCTCGCCGGTCTCGAGGATCACCTTCAGGTGCGCGGGCCCGCACGCGTGCTTGAAGGCGCGAATTTCATCGGCGACTTCCCCGTGGCGGCCGGCGAGAAACGCGCCGCGCGAGATCACCATGTCGATCTCGTCGGCGCCTTCCCCGACGGCTCGTCGGGTGTCGTCCAGCCGAACATCGAGGGGATACTGCCCGCTCGGGAAGCCCGTCGCCACGCTGGCGACCCTGACGGTGCTGCCGGCCAGCTCGCGCTTCGCGGTCGCCACCAGACGCGGATAGACGCAGATCGCCGCCATCGAGGGCAGGTCTTCGAATTTCTCGCTGGGACGGCGCGCCTTGCGGCACAGCGATCGGACCTTCTCCTCGGAGTCCTTCCCCTCCAGCGTCGTCAGGTCCAGCATCGACAGGACCAGCATGAGCGCCCTGAGCTTGGACGCGGCCTTGATGGAACGCTTCGTGAAGGACGCCGCGCGGGCCTCGACCATCACCCGATCGACCGTGGGAGAAGCCATGCGAGATGCTAGGAAACCCGCGTGACCGTCGCACCCTGCCGAGCGATCCGCGGAATGACTCAGCGCCCCGGCGGCGCGACCTCCGGCGACGTGACGGGCTTGGCGCCCTGCCCGTACGGCGGCGATTCGACGAGCGTCGCGGATCGGATGATCGGCGGCTCCAGCGGCTTGTCGTTGGGCCCGACCGGCGCGGCGGCGATGGCGAGCACGACCTCCGCGCCGGACACGCACTGCGCGAAGCTGGTGTACGCGCCGTCGAGGTGCTTCACGCCCGCGCGACCCAGGCAGATGAAGAACTGCGACCCGTTGGTGTTGGGCTCGCTGTCGCGGGCCATCGAGACGACGCCGAAGTCGTGCGGGAGCGGGCTGTTCTCAAGGTCGATGTAATAACCCGGACCACCGTCGCCCGTGCCGGTCGGGTCACCGGTCTGGATCACGAACCGGTCGCCGTTGGGCTTGAACGCCACCACGCGATGGAACTGCACGCCATCGTAGAAACCACCCTCGACCAGGTGCCGGAAATTCCACGCCGTGTTGGGCGCGGCGTCCGGCCGCAACGCGATCCGGATCTCGCCCTTGCTGGTATCCAGCACGACGAGCCTGTCGCCGTACGCGCGCAAGCCGGAGTAGACGAGCTTGTTCTCCGTAAGCCGTTTGAACGCGGGCCGGTTGGCCCGGTCGAGCATCGCGTACGCGGGCTCGAGCATCGGCTGCAGCACCACCGGAGCGCCGATCCGCACACCCCCGACGATCGCCTGCGCGTACCGAACCTTCGGCTCGCGCGTCGTCCACAACGACGGGAAGAGTCCCGCGAGGTCCACCCGCCCCACCGCCGCGGCGGCCGTGGCGACGGGCTCATCGACGAGCGGCTCGAAGAGCGCGATCTCGACCTCGCCCTTGGCGTCGGCGGGAGCCCGGAGCGTCATCGGGATGGCGCGATCGACGCCGTAATAGAGCCGATCCGGGTTGAGCTGGGCCCGGCAGGGCGCGAGCGCCCCGAGGCAAGCAACAGCGACGGCGAGCGGCAAGCGGGCGGTGAGGTTCATGCCGACATTCTTGACCGGGCGGAGCCCCGCCGCGGAGCGAATCCCCGGTCCGCTCGCCCCAACGCGCCGTGAGCCATAAGACGTCCGAATCAACCAGCGTTCGAGCTTGCGGGGCCCTACTTCTTGCCGCCGTCGAGCATCCGCCACAGGTCGCCGATGCGGTCGCCGCTGTTCCCGCCGTTGTTGTCACGCGAGACAAGCTCGGTGAAGCGCCCGGTCGGATCAGAGAACCAGGCGACGCTCATGTCCGCGTGAAACACGTTCGTGCCGTTGCGGTGGTTGTAGTCGCTGCTGTCGCGCATGCCGTCGGCGACCAGCGCCAGACGCGGGTCCATGCGGAACAACTGCCCGACACCGTCCGCGCCGTCGCCGCGGTATTGGTAGTTCGCGACGATCTCTCCGCCGTTGGGCGGCAGGTCCCACGTCTTCGCGTACTTGGAGAAATCGTGGTTCCCCCAATGCGACGGGCAGTAGTACACGCCCGGAGCCGACAGGTACGCCTTGTACAACCAACCCAGACCGTCCCACGTATTCAGCGGAGCCCCGAGCCGAACGATGATGAGCGACTCACGCGCCGAGCCGTCGTCCTGTCTCTCCGAACCGTCCTGCGCGGTACGGGGAATCCAGCCCTTGTAGTCGTCCGAATACATCGCGACACCCAGCCCGAGCTGGCGCGCGTTGGAGGAGCACACCACGCGGTGCGTGGTCTCGCGGACCATCGTCATGCTGGGAAGCGTGAGGCCCACCAGCAGCGCGACCACTGCCATCGAGACCAGCACGTCCATCAGCGAGAACGCACCCCTAGACCGGTGCCCCGCATCCGAGAACGCGCGGACGCAATTCGACGTTGTGGCACGAGCGGCACCCGGCACAGTTCGTCTCTCCCACGTTGGGCCTTACGGTCACACTGAGTCTAACGGCAATACAGCCTTCGGACAACAGATAAACGCATACCACGACCCACCTGTTCAGGTTATTAGACCATTCGATCCAATCAAAATACGAACTAATTCTCGCGAGAACCAGACATCCTGCTTGCCATTCGTCCGATCTGACGCATCCTAATCGTGAGCGGTTGCGTATGGAAAGTGGAGCGGAACGGTCGCACTCGTTCATCCAACGAAGGCGACACAGACCGCTCAGAGATGAAGGGGGTCGGGTGTGCGGGACTCGTTCGAGGCCCGTTCAAAAGGCGGTGACCCGTGGCACCGAATGACCCGACGCACGAGATCGACCTGCAACTCATGCAGGCGGTGTCGCGGAACGACCAGGCCGCCATTGCGCGGCTGTACGACCGTTTCGGCTCGCTGGTCTATCGCATGGCGTACCAGGCCATGCCGAATCGGACGGACACGGAGGACGCGATGCAGGAGGTGTTCATCAGGCTCTGGAAGACGGCCGGCCGGTACGACCCGGAGCGCGCCGCCCTGGTGACCTGGGTGATGCTCATCACCCGCCGCTACCTGGTGGACCGGCTCCGCAGGACCAAGTCCTCGATCCGGGCCTCTTCGCTGGAAGAAAAGCAGCACGCGTCCGGCGAAGGCCGCGCGATGTCGGCAGGGATGGACGTCTCGCCCGAAGAAGGACGCGAGAGCATGGAGCGCGACGAACGGTTCGCCGCGCTGATGAAGCATGTCGAGCAGCTCCCCGAACTGCAGCGGACGGTGGTCACCCGGGCGTACCTCGGTGGCCAGACGCTGAGGCAGATCGGGGAGGAGCTCGACACGCCGCTGGGAACGATCAAGTCGGCACTCAGCCGCGCGCTGGTGCGGCTGCGTGAGCGTGGGTTGAACGAGGGGTTGGCGCCATGAGCATGAACACACGGGAATTGTTGGAAATGGCCTGCATGGATGCGCTGGGTCTGCTCGACGAGGACGAGCGGCGGCGCTTCGACGCCGGTTTCGACGCCGCGCCCGCCGAGGTTCGAGCCCAGCTCCGCAAGGAGCAGGCCCGCTTCGCCGAGATCGAGCGCCTGCTGCCGGACGTGCGGCCGCCCGCGGAGATGCGCCGCCGCGTGCTGGAAGCCATCTCCCACGAGTCGCTCGCGCCCGTCGGCCGTATCACACCGGCCGGGTCGGGCAGGCGGCTCCTCCGGTTCACCCTGGGAGCGGCTGTCAGCCCGCTGTGGCGGGCCACGGCCATCGGCTGCGCCGCCGCGGCCGTCTCGTTCGGGGTGCTGTCGTTTTGGATGCAGGCCGAGTATCGCCGCCTCAACGGGCTGATCCAGACCAACACCGTCGCGGACTTCATGAGCCGCGAGTTCGGGCTCCGCTTCGAGGAAACGCTGGTCAGCGGCAAGACGCAGTTCGTGCGTTTCGGGGCCCAGCCGGGCGCACCCACCGGCGCGTGCGCCGTCCTGCTGCACAACCCCGACTCGGGCTCTTCATATCTCTACTGCAAGAACCTCCCCTCCGACAACGGACCCTACGACCTTGTGGCCATCGATGCCGCGGGCAAGGCCGTCCGCACCCTCGCGAGCTTCACCATCGACGGCGGAAAACTGGCCAAGGAGATCCGCGGCCTGTCACTCGAGTCCGGCCTCGCGTTGGCGATCATCCCCGCCGGGCCGCGCGGCACGGGCACACCGGTCCTGCGCAGCATCTGAGCCGGCGTCCGTTCGCTCGAACAGTCACAACCCTCCCTCCGCGCTTCCCGCGGCGTGATGGCAACCACTCCCGGATCATGCCCCCCGCACGTAGGCGGTCGCCGCGATGTCGCGGCTATTTCGGCGTGACCGCGGCACGGCCGACGGAGTAATAGTGGAAACCCAGCTCGCTCAGATGCTGCCGTCGGTACAGGTTCCGACCGTCGAAGATCACGCGACCCTTCATGAGCGCGGCGACGCGCGCGAAGTCCGGTGACTTGAACTCGTCCCAGTCGGTGCAGATCACCAGCGCGTCGGCGTCCTTGAGCACCTCATACTGGTCGTCCAGGATGCTCGCGGCGCTGCCCAGCTCGCGCCGCCCGTTCTCGTTCGCCACGGGGTCGAACGCCGCGATCGTCGCGCCGTACCCCTTGGCCTTCCGCATCAGCGTCACCGCCGGGGCCTCGCGGATGTCGTCCGTGCGGGGCTTGAAAGCGATGCCCCAGAACGCGAGCTTCTTGCCCGAGAGACCGCCGGCCATTTCCTTGCCGCCGAAGTGCCGCAGGATCTTCGCGAAAAAGCGGTCGCGCTGGGCCTGGTTCAGATCGTGCACGGCCTTGTTCACGGGCGTGGGAACGCCCTTCATCTCTCCCATCATGATGCACGCGAGCGTGTCCTTGGGGAAGCACGAGCCGCCGTACCCCAGCCCCGGGTACAGGAACTGATTGCCGATCCGCCGGTCGGCGCACATGCCCTCCCGCACCTTGGCCACGTCCGCGCCGTAGGCCTCGCACAGGTTGGCCATCTCGTTGATGAACGAGATCTTGCACGCGAGCATGGCGTTGCTCGCGTACTTGACCATCTCGGCGCTGAGCACGTCCATCACGTAGATCGGGTGGCCGTTGCGGACGAACGGGTCGTACAGGTCGCGCATCAGCTCCCCGACCGCCTCGTTCTCCACGCCCACGACCACGCGGTCGGGCTTGTTGAAATCCTCGATCGCCGCGCCCTCTTTCAGGAACTCCGGGTTGTCCGCCACACCAAATGGGATCGCCGGGCCCACCCGGGCGCGGATGCGGTCGCGCACCCGGAACGTCGTCCCCACCGGCACCGTGCTCTTGACCACCACCACCTTGGCCCGCTGCGAAGGGCCGAGCTTGAGCAGCACGTCCGCGATCGCGTCCGCCGCGGCATCGATGTACCGAAGATCGGTGTGGCCGCGGTCGTCGCTCGGCGTGCCGACGCAGATGAAGATCATGTCCGCGTCCCGGTGCGCCTCCCACGCGTCGGTCGAGAAGACCAGACGTCCCGCCTTGATGTTGTGCTCCAGCAGATCGTCCAGCCCCGGCTCATAGATCGGGCTCTTGCCCTTGCGCAGCATCTCGATCTTCTTCGGGTCCACGTCCAGGCAGGTCACGTGGTTGCCCGTGTTCGCCAGGCACACGCCCGTGACCAAGCCCACGTATCCGGTGCCGACCATCGAGAGTTTCATGCGCTGCTCCTGGGCACGCCGACCTCGCCCGCGAGAGGGACGCGAGGCCGAAAATGAATGGGGCGGAGTATAGACCCCGGCACCGGAATCATCGGTTTGTTCGGCGCCACGATGCGGCCGATCCGCTTTCGGATTCGGTTCGGACGCCCGCGGCGACGCCCCGCCCGCTCACCGGGCTACATTCCGAGCCCTATGGGACGATCCCGCCCTCGCGCCGCACCGCCCGCCCGACCCACGCCGATGACGGCTCGCTCCGCGGACCGGCACGTGCTCTACACCGAGGCCGTCCAGAACGTCCAGTCCGAGATCGATTTTCTGGACCGCCAGTTCTTCCGTCTGCGCGCCCGCCCGGCCCGTCACCTCCGGGAGGATTTCTGCGGCACCGCCGCCGCCGCGTGCGAATGGGTGCGTCGCGGGCCCGACCATACCGCGCTCGGGCTCGACCTCGACGCCCCGACGCTGGCGTGGGCACGCGCCCACGAACGGACGAAACTCCGCCCCGAACAGCAGGCCCGCATCACCCTCCGACGCGGCAACGTGCTCACGCCACCGCGCGCCGCCGCCCCGCGTGGCGGCTTCGACATCGTGTCCGCCATGAACTTCTCGTACTTCACGTTCCGCACACGGCCCCTGATGCTGCGCTATTTCCGGGTCGTGCGGAGCTCGCTGGCGCGCGACGGCGTCTTCTTCCTCGATTATTACGGCGGCTCGGACGCGCTCCGCGAACTCGAGGAGCGACGCCGATGCAAGGGGTTCACCTACGTCTGGGACCAGCACCGGTACGACCCCCTCTCGGGCGACTGGCACTGCCGCATCCACTTTGAGTTCCGCGACGGCACGAGGCTCCGCAACGCGTTCGAATATCACTGGCGAACCTGGACCATCCCCGAACTCCGCGAGATCGCGCTCCAGGCCGGGTTCCGCCGCTTCCGCGTCTACTGGGAAGGGGAGGACGCCAACGGGACCGGAAACGGCGTCTTCCGCGAGACCCGGCGCGGCGCCGCCGACCGAGCCTACATCTGCTACCTCGCCGCGGAACGCTGAACCCCCGCTCAGTTCCGGATGTAGTCCCGATCATCCCAGGATTTGATGTCGAGCAGCGTGTCCCAGCGCACGATCGCGGCGTGCCCGTCGAGGAAAATGCCGTTGGCCCCGTTGCCGTGCCGACGCGGCGCGATGCGTTGACGCGTCAGCGCGTTCCCGTTGCCGTTGGGCAGGCCCACGATGTGTGAACGCAGGAACGTGTCGTAGTAGATCGCGATCGCGCGCTCGTCGTTGCCCGCCGCGTACCAGTCCCGCGACTGCACGCGATCGGGATCGTCGGCGAAGCAGGTGAGCCACATCGTGGTGGACGCGAAGAGGTAACGCCCCAGCTTGCCCGGCGGCTTGCCGTCGCCGTTGACGACCTGGTCAGGGCCGATGAACGTCAGCCCATTGTCGATGTAGTGGATGTTGTGCCCGTCCGGCCGGCGGCTGGGGTCCTGGTAGTACTCCGCGCGCGCGTAACGGTCCGCGAGGCCGCCGTCGTTCTGGTCCGATCGGGCCGCCGGGTCGAGGAACGGCCGGACGACGAACGCCCATTGGGGATTGAGAATGCCCTTGGCCCGCTCCTGCGGGGTCTCGCTGGTCCCGCTCTCGCGCGGGATCCACTCCCTGTTCGTGTCGGCGTACATCACGAGCGCCATGCCGATCTGACGCTGGTTCGAGAGGCACTTCACGCCCCGGCCCGATTCGCGCGCGAACCGCAACGCGGGCAGCAGGAGCGTGATCAGCAGCGCCACGATCGCGATGACCACCAGCAATTCGATGAGCGTGAACGCACCGGCGGCCCGGGAATCGGATCGGGAGGCCCCCACGGGGCCGCGGGCGAACTTCGCGCGCGCGATCATCGCCACACCATACCTGAAGTCGGTCAATCGGACCAGCGTTTCATGCTCGACACGAGGGACGACGGCCCCGCCAATGACCGCCTACCGACCGCCGCCGGCGGGGATATCCACGGCCGGCTCGGTCGCTCCGGGCGTCGTGGCGGGAGCGGCCGCCGCTGGGGTCGGAACGGGCTGCGTCACGCCCGATTCGGCCGGTTTGGCCGCCATTGCCGGGGAAAGTTCGGGCGACTTGCGCAACTCCACCTTCACCAGCCGGGCGTGATAGGGCGGAACAAACATGTGGTGCGTCAGCGGGGCGGATTCCCGTCCCAGCGGGAGCACATCCCAGGTCATCCGGTCGGGGTAGACGGGATCGTCGTCGATCCGCTCGTTCTTGGAGAACTTCAGCACCAATTCCTGCCCGACGGGAATCTCGCACGTCCAGAGCGCCTGACCGGTGCGCGTGTCCACCACCGTCACGGTCTGGGGCATGTGGGTCGTGCTCCAGTAAGTGTACTGGTCGATGGACATCCCGGCCCCGCCCGGCTTGAAGCAGCCGCTGAGACCCGTCGCGGCAAGGGCTGCGCTCGCGAGGAGAGCCAGGGTCGAACGGCGGGGGGCGGTGCGGATGTTCATCATGGTGCGTCTCCTCCACAGTCGAATGAGCCGGCGGCGGAACCGTGCCGATTGATCCTCGTGACAAGGGTATACAGTGCGTGCGGATGCGGGGCATCCGAGCGTCTTTCGGTCCGCGTTCCACTTATCGGCTGAGGGGGCGTCGGTCCTGACAGAAGCCCGCCCGACACATTCGCTCTGTCCCCCCACTCGGTAGAAGACGGCTGAAATCGCCGGGATGGCTCGTGAAGGCCGAAATGGGAACCCGCAACCCATGCGGAGTCACAACGATGCGACCGATGCCGGCCTCCGATTCACCTGCCACGGCTCCGTTTCGTGTTGGATTGGGATACGACCTCCACCGCATCGAGCCGCTGCCGCCGAACGGTCACGGCAGGCCATTCGTTCTGGGGGGTGTCCAGATCAGTGAACCCGGCGCGACGACGGGCCCTGTCGGGCATTCCGATGCGGACGTCCTGCTGCACGCGGTCACCGATGCCATTCTGGGCGCGCTGGGGCTGCCGGACATCGGACAGTTGTTCCCGGACACCGACCCGCGGCATGCCGGGGCGGACTCGCGTGTCTTTCTGGAACTTGCCGCGGCGCGAACCCGAGCCGCGGGCTGGGCGGTTGCCAACCTCGATGCGGTGGTGATCCTGGAGCGTCCGAAAATCAGCCCGTTCAAGGAACGGATCCGGGCGAGCGTGGCCTCGATGCTGGGGATCGGGGCGGCACAGGTCAACGTGAAGGGCAAGACCCACGAGCGGGTGGATGCCGTCGGCGAGGGTCGCGCGGTGGAAGCGCACGTCGTGGCGCTTCTGGTCAGGACGTCGCCGGAGGGATCGGGCCCGGCCGGCTCCTGAGGGACACGCGCTGGCCGAGGTCCATGAGCATCGGGAAGGTGTTGCACAACCCCATCGCCAACCGGAGCGGGAAGCTCGTCCACACCTCGGACCTGGGCCGCCGCAGGCAATTGAGGGTGCGCTGCGCGACGTGGTCGGCGGACTGGAGCAACCAGGCGGGCATGTGCTCGATGGAGCGCGCCGAGCCGTCGGGGCGGCGGACGCGATCGAAGAACTCGGTGCGGGTGCCGGTGGGCAGGACTGGGGAGACGAAGATCCCGAACGGCCTCAATTCCGATCGCATGGCGCGCGCGATGTGGAACTGGGCGGCCTTGGTCGCGGAGTACGCGCCGTAGTACGGGAGCGGGAAGCGCGAGACGCAGGAGGAGCAGACCAGCACGTGCCCGGCTCGGGCACGCTTCATGTGTTCGAGCGCGGGGCGGATGACGTTGAGCGTGCCGAAAAAATTGGTCTCAAAGATGGCACGCATCTGCTCGTCGGACATCTGGTCGAAGGCGGCCTCGAGGCCGTAGCCAGCGTTGGCGTACACGGCGTAGATCGAGCCGAACGCGCGGACGGTCTCGTCAACGAGGGCGCGGCAGTCCTCCCGGCGCGTGGTGTCCATTTCCACGGCCAGGGCGCGACCGCCCGCGGCGGAGATCTCCTCCACGAGCGCGCGGAGCGGCCCGGGCCTGCGGGCGCCCACCGCAACGGGCATCCCCGCGCGGGCGCACGCGATCGCGGTCGCGCGCCCGATGCCGCTGCTGGCGCCGGTGATGGCGATGGGCTTTCCGGCGAGGTCGATGCGGGCCACGGGATGGTGCCGCGGGGCTATTTCTTGCCCGAGATGGCGTCGCCGGTGCTCTTGGCGCCCGTCGAGATGCCGTCTCCCGCGGCCTTGATGTCCTTGCCGGCGCCTTCGACGGTGTTGCACGCGGAGAGCGACGCGGCGACGCCGCAGAGGGCGATGGCGATCAGGCCGGTCGTGATCTTCCCGGAATAGGTCTTCATGGGTGCTCCTGTGTGAGGTCGGGACGGACCTACGGGTGGAGTCTATCTCATGGCGCGCGCGAAAGGCGAGAGCGGTCAGGCTCGCCCAGGTCGGTCGCGGCGGACGAGCCACCCCCACTCCTCGCATCGGAACAGGGCCGCGAGCAGGGCGTACCCCGCCGCGCCGGCGGACGTCGCGACCGCGAGGCGGAGCACGCGCATGGACCAGGCATCGCGCGCGGGAACGAGCGTGAGCGACAGCCAGACCAGCAGGCCCATTCCCGCCGTGACGAGGAGGATCCTGACGACGGCGCGTCGGGTGGCGGCGTCGAACACGCGCACGCCCAGGCGGGATCGGCAAAGATGGACGAGCAGAACGGCCTGAAGTGCGGCTGCGACGCTGGTTGACCAGGCGAGGCCCGCCTCGCGGGCGGCCCAGATGAGGCCCCAGTTGAGCGCGAAGTTGAACCCGACCATCGCCAGGGCGACGCGCATGGGGGCGCGCGTGTCGCCGCGTGCGTAGAACGCCCGGGTGAGGGTGTGGTTGAGCGAATAGGCCCAGATCCCCGGGGCGTAGCCGAGGAGCACGAGCGCGGCACGCTCGACCCCCGCCGCGGAGAATCCGTGCGCATCGAAGCGGAAGAACACGCCCATGGTGTCGGAGCGGACGAGCACGAGGCCGAGGCTGGCGGGAACGGCGATGAAGAGCGCGAGACGGACGCCGCGACGGAGGGTGTCCGCAAAGAGGCGGGGGTCGTCGGCGTGGCGCGAGAGCATGGGGAAGACGGCGGTGGCGACGGCGATGCCGAAGACGCCCAGCGGGAACTGGTAGAGGCGCTGGCCGGCGGAGAGGATCACCGCGGAGCTCTTGTCGAGCGGGTAGACGAGGCCGAGGAACGTGGGGCCGACCCAGATCGGCCACATAGCGACGAGGGTGTCCACGAAGCTGTTGAGCTGGAGCGTGCCCAGTCCGACGAGCACCGGGACCATGCGTCGGAACATGCGACGGGCGCGTTCCCACGCGTCGCCGAACACGCGGGTCCAGCGGACATGACGGCGCAGCAGCACGTAGAACCAGACCGCCTGGGTCAGGCCGCTGAGGACCGTGGCGACGCCCAGGGCGTAAGCGGTGGCACGCCCGCCGGTGCTGCCCGCGAGCACGTGCCCGAGCCCGACGACGATGATGAACCCGTTGAGCACGAGCGGCCCGGAAGACGCCGGCCCGAATCGGCCGTGGACCTGCAGCATGCCGCTGAGCAGCGCGGCGACGCAGATGCAGGGCATGAACGGGAGCATGAGCATGACGAGCCGAATGGACAGCGTGCGATCGGCATCCGGGGGCGCGAACAGCAGCACGAGCAGGAGCACGAGTTCCAGCGCCGCGGTGACCGCGCCCGCGACCAGCCCCAGCAGCACGACCGTGAGGGACGCGAAGCGCTGCGCCGCCCGCGGATCGGACTTGTCGGTGGCGGCGTATTCGGGTATGAACGCGGCGGCGAGCGCCCCTTCTCCGAAGAGCCTGCGGAACATGTTCGGGATCGCGAAGCCGGCGGTGAAGGCGGAACCGAGCGCGGTGTCCCCGAACACGCGGGCCGTGAGGACCTCGCGGGCGAGCCCACCGAGGCGGGAGAGCAGCGTGACCCCCGAGACCACGCGGACCGCCGCCGCGAGCGAGGGCCGCTGCGGGCCGCCTGGGGTGTCGCCGGCGTCGGGTTCGGGCCTGTCCATGGCGGTGCGTTCCTGCTCGGTCATCGGAGGAAAAGCCACCGGACCAGCAGGAGAACGGGGAACAGGATGACCGCCGCCCGAAGGACGTACCCCAGGAATCCCGGCATGGGTACCCCCTCGTCCTCGGCGATGGCCTTGACCATGAAATTCGGGCCGTTGCCGATGTAGGTCATGGCGCCGAAGAACACCGCCCCCAGAGAGATGGCGGCGATCAGCTCATTTCCCGTGAATCTGCTCGCCTCGCCACCCGGCCCGACGACGGTGTAGGAGTGCGCGAGCACGCGGCGAACGCCTTCCGGATCGGCCGGGATGTGCAACGTCCCGAGAGCCATCTGTAGGAAATTCAGGTAGGTTGGGGCGTTGTCGAGCGCGGCGCTGAGCGAGCCGGTCGCGAAGTAGTACTGCGCGGGGGAGACAAGGCCGAATCGCGGCCCGTTCTGGACCATGTACCAGAGGGCCGGGGCCATGGTCGCGAAGATCCCCACGAACAGCAGTCCGACCTCCCGCACGGGATGGAAGGAGAAGCGGTTGGCGGCCTGGATCTTGCGGTCTGCGAGGAGCCACGCGCCCGCGGCAACGAGGACCTGCACGAGCGGGCCGACGGGCACACCCGTGATGCCGAAGGCGGCCTCCAGACCGGGGTCGATGAAGACCCCCGCGACGATGATCACGAGGGCGGCCATCGCGGGCGCTCCGGCGATGGTGACGCCGAAACGCCGCGGGTCGTCCGGCGGCGGCGGAACGAACATCGAATCGATGAGGAGGAAGATCAGGAGCAGCGCGCCGACGCAGGTCGCCCACATGGGGAACAGGTGCACGGCCGTCCAGGTGAACGGGACCCCGTTGAGGAAACCGAGGTAGAGGGGAGGGTCTCCGATGGGCGTGAGCGCTCCGCCGCAATTGGAGACGATGAAGATGAACATCACGATGTGGATCGAGCGGATGCGCCCCTGGTTCAGTCGGATGAACGGATTCAGGAGCAGCACGGACGCGCCGGTCGTGCCCACGAGGTTCGCCAGGAGCGCGCCGAACGCGAGCAAGCCGGTATTGACGAGGGGCGTCGCGCGGCCCCGAACCTGGACGAGGATGCCGCCCGAGACCACGTAGAGCCCGCCGACGAGCGCGATGAATGAGACGTACTCGCGCACGGCGTGCAGCATCGCGTGCCGACCGAACGCACCGTAGCGGGCGAGGAAGCATCCCGCCGTCAGACCGCCCAGCGCGAGGGCGACCTCGCCGTAGCGGACCCCCCACCACTTCGGAGCGACGAACGGCATGAGCGCGATCGACGCCAGCAGGGCCACGAACGGCGCGAGCTGCCAAAGGGGGATCGTCGGCGCCTCGGCGTGGACCGCACGCGGGGAGGAGACCTCGGGCGCGGCGGGATCGAAGAGCACGCGATCGGCGCCCGCGGCGTCATGCTCGATCACGCGCGGGGCCGCGGCGGAGGCGGCCCCCGTCGCGGCGGCATGGGAGTCGGGCGGGAGAAAGCGGCCGATCGCCAGCCCGATGGACGCACCCACGAGCACCGCGAGCGCCAATGAAACGAGCGTGGAACGCGTGCCCGCGGGCGTATTGGTGCCGGTTCCGCTCATGGATCAACCCGGCGGGACGCCGTGTGCCGCGCCGCGCCGCGGGGTGGGTGCACGAACGGTGACAGGGGGGACGGGCGGGGGAACGGCCGCGGGCGCCGGGGCCGTCGCGCGCCGAGCCTGGAATTCGTCCCACTCGCGGGCGATGGTCTCGGCCAGCTGGGCAAGGTCGAGCGCGCCGGGGCAGGTGGGGGCGTACTCGAAGATGGTCTTCCCGAAGCTCGGGCACTCGGCGAGCTTGATGTTGCGTCGGACGGGGGGACGGTACACGCGTGCGCCGCGCCAGGGCACGTCCTGCTCCCGCGCCTGCTCAAAGAACCGGTCGAGATCGGCGACCACCTCGCGTGTCAGGGTTGTGGAGCCGTCGTGCATCGCGAGGATGACGCCCGTCACGCGCAGCGAGTCCGCCGCGCCCGCGGCCTGGTTGACGCGCTGAACGGTCTCGAGGAGCTTGCTCATCCCCTGCAAAGCAAGGAAATGCGCGAGCATGGGGACGAACACCTCGCGGGCGGCGGCCAGGCCGTTCAGGGTGAGCAGGTCGAGCGATGGGGGGCAATCGATCAGCACGAACTCGAACCGGCTACGGACCTGGTCCAGCGCCAGGCGGAGACGGGTCAGACGATCGTGCGATGCCGCAAGCTCACTGGGCGCGGCGGCGAGATCGGTCTCCGAGCACAGGATGTTCAGGTTCTCTCTCGCGGGGATGATCGCCCCGGCGATGGAATCCGGGTCGTGGAGAACGTCGTAGACGGTGGCGTGCCCGGCGCCGGCCTCGACGCCCAGGTGGAGCGTGGCGTGAGCCTGCGGATCGAGATCGATCAGGAGGACCGACCGGCCGGCACGGGCCAGGGCCGCGGCGAGGTTGACGGTCGTCGTGGTCTTGCCCACGCCGCCTTTCTGGTTCATCAGGGCGATGGTGCGCGTCCGCGCGAAGTCAGGCGGCGGCGAGGCCGGGCGAGCGGGAGCGGCGGCTGGCGGGCGTGTTGCGTCGGGAGCCGGGCGTTGGGGCGCGGGCGTCTCGGGAGGCATGACCAAGCGTAGGCGAGCGTGCCCGACGGACTGCCCGAATCACGCCGAGCGGGCGGCGGAGGGCGCGGCGGCGGACGGCGCGGGAGCCGCGGACACGTTCGCCGGGGAACGAGCGGCGTCGTACAGGGCCGCCTGATGCTCGATCTGGTTCCGTCGGGCGATCTTGAACGCGGTCACGCCGATGAACGCGGCGAAGATCATGGTCAGGGCGTACGTGAGACGTCCCCCGCCCAGGCTCATGGCCACGCCGAGCGCGGCGAAGCCGATGCCGATGCCGTACAGGGCAAAGACAGCCCCCTTGACGCCCAGGGCGCGCTTGAGCATGTGATGCAGGTGCTGGTCGTCGGCGTCGCTGATCCGCTTGCCGGACACCTTGCGGCGGAAGATGGCCAGGGTGGTATCGATGATGGGGATGGCGTAGATGATCAGCCCGGCAAGGACCAGGTGGGTCTTGCCGGTGTCGCCCAGGGTGAGGATGAGCGCGCAGACCGAAAAGCCCAGCAGCATCGACCCCGTGTCGCCCAGGAAGATGCTCGCGGGGTTGAAATTGTGAGGCAGGAAGCCAAGGCACGCGCCCATGACCGCCAGGCACAGGATGATGCGGGCCGGGTCTCGCGGTCCGTCATCGCGGTACGCCAGCGTCAGGGCGATGATGAGAATCCCGGCGGCGACAATCGTGGTGACGCCGGAGAGCAGCCCGTCGAGCCCGTCGATCAGGTTTGACGCGTTGCACGAGCCGAGCACGAAGATGGCGATCAGCGCGGTGCCGGTCCAGTAGATCAGGTCGAAGCGGATTCCTTCGGGGAAACCCGGGATCGGCACCGGGATGTGCCACACGAGGTCAACGTTGCCGATCATCGCGCCGAAGGGCTTCATGAGCCCGCCCGCGAGGCTGACGCCGACGTTATCGAGCGCCAGAACCGCGGCGGCGAAGAGCTGCCCGCCGATCTTGAGGCGCGGGCTGATTCCCACCACGTCGTCGAGCAGCCCGATGAGCATGATGACGGTCATGCCCGCCAGGACGCTCAGCGGCACGTTGTTGTCCAGAGGGTTCTCGGTGAGGTGCCTGCTGGGATGGAAATCGATGAGGTGATGGAACGGCGCGGTGTAGGCCAGCAGGATGGCGCCGAGGATGCCGAGGTACACGGCCACGCCGCCCAGGTACGCCACGGGGATGCGATGCACCTTGCGCGCCTCGCTGGGGCGGTCGATGATGCCGTTCGCGACGGCCAGGCGGCGCATGAGCGGCGTGGACACGAGCGTGATCAGGAACGCCACCGCCAGCACGGCGATATAGCCCTGGAAGATGTTAAACCGGGAGAGGCCCGAGCCGTCCCCGGAGAGCAGGTCGGCCAACGCGCGGCTCCGCTCGGCCAGCTCGTGCGCGCGGTCGGCGGCCGAGGCGGGAAGCGCCGGAGACACGGGGGGCGTGCCGAGTTGTGCCACGAGCTCGGTCATCACGCGATGCTCTCCGACCGAGGCCGATCCCGCATGCGCTCGGCGAGGTCCAAAATGGTCCGCTCCAGGCCCACGCGCGGGGCGAACCCGATGGCCTCTCGGATCCGTCCGAGGTCCGGCTGGCGCTGCCTGAGGTCCTCGAATCCGGGGCCGTAGACCCGATCGTACGGCACGAGCCGGATCTGGGAGTCCGAGCCGAGCGTGCCCGTGACCAGACGGGCGAGCTCGAACATGGAGATCGGCCGATCCGAGCCCAGGTTGAACACCCGACCCCGACAGGACTCGCAACCAAGCAACGCGGGAAGGGCTTCCACGGCGTCGCGCACATCGCAGAAACACCGGGTCTGTCCGCCGTCACCGTGCACATCGATGGGACGGCCCTCGAGCGCCGCGGCGACGAAATTCGGGAGCACCATCCCGTAGGAACCGACCTGACGGGGGCCGACAGTATTGAAGAACCGAACGATGACCACCCCGAGGTTGCGGGTTCGGGCGTAGGCCAGCCCAAGGTACTCGTCGATGGCCTTGGTGCACGCGTACGACCAGCGCCCCTTCGTGGTGGGCCCGTACGTGACGTCGTCGTCCTCATGGAACGGCGACCGCTCGCTCTTGCCGTACACCTCGGAACTGCTGGCCAGCAGGGTCGGCGCCGAACCGCCGTCGGGGCCATGGTCGAGCGCGAAGGCGAGCAGGTCCGCGGTCTTGGTCACGTTCGTCTCGATGGAACGGACGGGCTCGTCCATGACCAGTTTCACACCCACCGCCGCGGCGAGGTGGTAGATGCGGTCGAACCGCTCGCCCTTGCCGAGCGCACGGACGGCGTCCGAAAGGTCCGCCTCGATCACGCGGAGCCGCTCGTGCACGCGGGGGAGGTTGTCGCGACGCCCGGTCGAGAGGTCATCGATGACGGTGACGTGCTCGCCGCGAGCGAGCAACAGGTCCACGAGGTGCGAGCCGATGAACCCGGCGCCCCCCGTCACCAGAACGCGGCGGTCGCGCCACGGGCCGCTGCTCGAACTCGACGGGCGGTGCCCCACGATCGATGCTCCGTCGGCGGACGCCGCGTGCCGAGCCTCTCTCAGGCCGCCCGGGGCGCGGCCCCGCTCTGGTACTCGTGCGTGGCCTGGATGTTGCGCTTGAAGTAGCCTCCGGCGCTGGCACGCACCGCGTTCACGACGACGCCGAGGAACTCGGCGTGCGATTGGCCGAGCTGCGCGGCGACGCGGGCCACCAGGCCACGCTTCTCGGCCAGGGCGCGCACGACCAGCACGGCGGCATCGCAGCGGGCCGCGAGCGCCTGCGCGTCCCCGGAGACGGTCGCGGGTGCGGAATCGAGCAGGATGAGGTCGTATCGCTGGCGGAGCTCGCCGAGCACCTCGCCCATGAAATGTGTGCTCAGGCGCTCGGGGATGGAGCGGCCGGCCGCGGTACCGGCCGTGAGCACGTGCAGGTTGGCGACGTTGGTCTCTTGCACGGCGGAATCGAGGGTCGCGGTGCGCGCGAGCACGTCGCCCAGGCCCGGGCCCTCCGCGAGACGGAAGACGCGGTGGATATTGGGGCGACGCAGGTTGGCGTCGATGATGAGCACCTTGATCTCCGCCGCGGCGCACCCCAAGGCCAGGTTGCAGACCAGGGACGTTGCTCCGGACCCGGGCATGCCCGACAGCACCACCAGTGTCTTGTGGCCCGCGTTCTGCATGCCCCTCACCAACGGAGCCCGGATCTGCCGGTAGGCCTCCGTGACCGCGCCCATGGGGGTGTCGCGGAACGCGGTCTCGACAGCGGGGGGCTTGGATGGATCCTCCGACGCGATGGGGATCGCACCCAGCACGCGCATGCGTGGGATCAGCGCGATGTCGCTCGGCCCCTTGACGCGCTGGTCAAGCACCTCGCGGACGAGCACGACCGACGCGTAGAAACCGGTCACCAGCACCATGCCCAGCGGGACCATGATCCAGATGAGCGGGAAGATGACGTCGTCGGGAACTTCGCCGCGCTGGTACACGCGGACGCGGTTGGCGATGTTCATGGCCTGGAGCGTGTCGAGTTCCTTGATGGATTTGGAGAGCTCGGATTCCTGCTCCTCGGCTTTCTTCTTTTGTTCCTCGAGCTCCGCATTGCGGACGAGCTTGCGGACGATCTCCTCTTTCTTTCCGTTGGCGTCTGCCAGGTCCTTCTCCATCTCCTTGATCTGCCGCTCGAGGCTGGAGACGCTGCGCTTGGCCGTCTCGTAATCACCCTCGAAGAACTTCTTGAGCAGCTCGTCGCGCACCCGCGACAGCTCGCTCTCCCGCGAGTCGATCTGATTCAGGAGCGACATCGCCTCCTTGTGCTTGGGGCCGTACCGCTGGGTGAAATCGGCGTACCTCGACCTGAGCTGGCCGATCTCGCCCTGCAGCCGCTGGACCATGTTGTCGCGTTCGACATCGGCCCGCAGGTCGTCGGGGTATTGGATGCCACCGGGGGCGGCGATCATGTCGTCGTACTTCTGGATCGTGTTCTTGAACTGGTCGAGACGGTTCTGAGCCTCGACGAGCCGGGGCGAGATGCTCTGGATCTTGGTCTGCTCGGTGGTGTTCATCCCCTCGAGCGCGTTCAGCCCGCCCTCTCCCAGCAGCCGCGACCGCAACTGATCGATGCGTGCGATCTCCTCCCGCAGCTGGTTGAGCGTCGTGCTCAGGGCCTGCCGGCGATCGGAGAGCATCTTCTTGCCCTGCACGTCGAGGTCAGCGCGGTAGATGCGATCGACCGTGTTGACGACGGTCGCCACGTCTTCCTTGTCGCGCCAGGTCATGGTCAACTCGACCAGGTCGGTCTGCGGGATGACGCGGGCGGACAGGTCGTACTTCAGCCAGTACATGGCGTCGGCCTCGTTGAGGCCGCTGCCGCTGCGGCGCTCGAACCGCTTGGCCCACTTGGTCTGCTTCACCGCCGCGTCGCGGACCACGTCCTGCAGGATCTGCTGGCTCTGGATGATCCGGACCTGCGTGGCCATGAAACGCTCGATCTCGTCCGCGGGACGGATCAGCGTCTGCGACTTCGTCGGATCGTCGATCGGGGGCAGACACTGGTAGATGACCATCGACTGATAGAACGGATACAGGTACAGCAGGCCGAAATGCCCGCCCAGGCCCACGAACGCCCCGACGATCGCCACGACAAGCAGCTTCCACTGATGCTGTTTGAAGAGCTTGATCGGGTCCAGTGCCGTCGCGGGCCCTGTGCCGACGGGACCGGGGCCGGGGCGGCCCGCGGCCGTCGGGCGGCCGGAAGACGAAGGAGGACTTGGGAGATTCGTGCTCATGGTGTTTCTCTGTCCATCGGCTTACCGGACCGGGCATTCCAGCGGATGTGAGCGGGCCCAACCATATATCCGTCGGTCGTGCGGAGTGTGTTCGTAGCTCGGATCGGCTTCAACCTCCCACCAATTTGCGGATCCGGTCCACATCGGCCTTGTAAAGCTCCGCCAATTGCCGGTCGGTCTGGGTGAGCTTCTCGGCGGTATTGAAGAACCGCTGGGCTTCCTTGGGCTGGGCCCGCTTCGCGAGCAACTCGGCAAGATGCAACGCGACCGGGGTGCGGTCCGCATTTGATACAGCCGTGCCCCACGCACGCCGGAGCGCAAGTTCTGCCTTGTCCAGCTCTCCGACGGCGAGCGCGACCGCGCCGAGCGTGTCAAGGACACCGGGGTCGTTCGGCGAGAGCTCCGCGGCCCGCTCGGCATGGGGCAGTGCCTCCTTGGGCTGACCCAGGCGAATCCCCAGCACGAACGCCAGGTTGTTGCGCATCGCGGGCTCGTCGGGCGTGAGATCGACCAGCGCCTGGAAGACCTTGACCGCTTTCTCGTAGGAACCCGCCACGCCCCGCTGACCGTCGGCGTAGAGGTTGGTTCCGAGCACACGCAGGATGGCGATCTTGACTTCCTTGGTCGTGGCCCGCTGGGCGATGCTGTCGAGCTCACCCAGACCCTCGGCACGGGTGGCCTGATCCTCGAGCTTCATTCGGGCGAGGTTCGCGGCCATGGCATCCGTGAAGCCCCCCTTGGGCTCGATGCTCTTGAGGAAGCGGCTGAGGTCCGCGCGATTCGGGTAGAGCAGGCGGAGGTCGCGGAGATATCCCGAGGACGCCCCGAAGTCGTCGGTCGCGACGAGCCTGAAGGCGTCCGTCGCGTCCAGCGCGGCCTGCTTGGGGTCCTTCGCCAGGGCGTTGATCCGGGCGCGGAGCATCATCAGGGGCGCGTTGTCGGTGAACTTGACGCCCGCCAACTCGAGGAGCTGCCGCGACTGCTCCTGATTCGCGTTGGGCATCTGCAGCGAAGCGTCCACCGCCCGTGCGAGCAGGCTGAGGTCCTTGGTGAGGTCAAACCCGCGCTTGAAATAGTCACGGGCCTTGTCCCACTTGCCGGCCCGGGCGAACGTCTCGGCGGCCTGGACCTGAGCCGAGACCGCGGTGTTCCGACGCTCGGCCCCCTTCTCCGCGATGTCGAAGGCCTCGCTCTCCTTGCCGCGGTTCATGAGCTCGGCGATCAGGCGTTGGCGGGCCCGATCGTCGAGCGGGTTCTGGGCCACGGCGTCGCGCATCACTTCCAGCGCACGGTCGGTCTGCCCGGCGCGGGCGTAGATCTCGATGAGCAGGTTCCGGGACGCCGCGAGCCCGCGATTGAGTTTGAGCGACTGATTGAGGTCCGCTTCGGCGTCGGTCAACAGGTCAGGCTCCCGGGACAGGAACTCGCCGCGAACGTAGTACGGGAGCGCGTTGGTCGGGGCCGTCGTCACGGCACGGTCGAGGAACTGCTTGGCCCTGACGCGATCGTTCAGCCCCTCGGCCGCCTTGGCCCGCAGGAGCGTCGCCTCGAGGTCCGACTCAAGATCGGGGATGCCGACGAGCGCCTTTTCCACCTCCGCGAACTTCTTGAGGTTCAGCAGGCACTCGGCGCTCCGCTTCTGCAGACGTCGCCCCTCGTCCTTTCCGGCCGCGATCACGCGGCCGTACGCCTCCATCGATTTCTCATAGAGCCCCGACTCGAAGTTCAGGTCGCCGATGGCGCGATCGGCCTCCATCGAATCGGCGCTCTGGACCTTGCGGCCCGCTTCGAGGTAGCCGATGCCCGCCTCGCGCAGGCCCCGCGAGGCCATGTACCGGCCGAACTCGATGTACGTCCCCACGTCCATGCTCGGCCCGTCCGGGCCCGCGATGAACTCGTCCAGGGCTTTCCTCGCGGCCTCCGCGTCGCCACGCTCGGCCAGCCAGCGGGCCCGCAGGCCGATCGCGAAGAACCGGACCCTTGCCTCGCTCGACCTGGTGAGCTCGGCGATGTTCGCGTCCGCCTCGTCCCACAGCCGTTCGCTGACCAGCAGGTTGGTCAGCGAGACCCGGTTGCTGGTGTTGGCGGGGTTGCGCTCCGCGATGCCCCTGCGCCACTCCAGGGCCTTGCGACGCTCGCCCAGGTCCGCCTCGAGCGAGAGGTAGTACTCCTCGAACTCCCGGTCGGCCCGACCGAACGTGAGGTTCGCCCGGGCGAAGTCCAGGGCCTCCTCGCCGCGGCCGAGCAGGATCAGGCATCGCGTGATGTCGCGGACGGTGTCCGGGCTGTCGGGCTTCACCTGGAGCGACCGGCGCAGCGCGTTCAGGCCCTCGGAAAGCTGGCTCAGCTGCATCCGGACCTCGCCCAGCAGGCGCCACTTGCTCGGGCTGAACGGGTCCGCCTGCGTCGCCTGATCGAGCGAGACCGCGGCCTCGCGGAACTTGCCCTGCGCGGCCTCCCAGCGGCCCTTGAAGTAACTGCCCCGCGACTGATCGAGGTCCTTCGCGATCGCGAGGTCCACGAACACCCTCGCCGCCTTGAAGTCCTCGCGCGAGATCGCATCGAGGAACGCAACCTCGATCACGCGCGGATCCTCCGGCGCCGCCTTCATCGCCTCCGCCAGTTCCGCGGCGGACTTCTCCTTATCCCCGGCCAGCTTGTACGCCTCGTGGCGGCGGAGGTGCTTGTCGAGATCGGGGGCCGCAGAGGCCTCGATCAGCGCCAACTGCCCATCCAGCGGGCTCTTGGCCTTGACCATCGTGATGGCATCGACAATCCGCTGATCGTTCGGCCGCTTCTTGAGCGCGATCTCCAGCGCCTCGATGGCTCCCGCCTTGTCGCCCTTGCCGTTCAGGCAGGTCGCCAACGCCACCGCCAGCCGAGCGTCGTTGTCGTTGTCCGCCAGCCCCTGGCGGAGCATGGCGATCGCGGCGTCCAGGTCCGCCTTCGCGCCCGAGAGATTCTGGTTCACCGCCGAGAGCAGCGCCACCACCTTGTCCGACGAGCCCGCGCCCTTCTCCACCTCTCGGACGAAGGCCATCCGCTCCTCGGCGGTCTTGTTGGTCGGGTCCAGTTGCAGGATGGTCTCGTAGATCAGCCCCGCGCGCCGGTAGTTGCCCAGGCCCGTCTCGATCTGGGCCAGCGAGAACATCGCCGCCACGTTCGTGGGCTGCAGTTCGATGACCCGCTCGAAGTTCTTGCGGGCCTCGCCGGTCAGGTTCTGCTGCATCAGCACCGTGCCCAGGATCATCAACCCCATCGAGTCCTGCTGGCCGGTCACCTCGTTGTACGCCGCCAGCGCCCGGCGTGCGCCCACCAGGTTGCCCTCGGCCAGCATCAGCCGGCCGTCGAGCAGGTTGAGCGACGCGAACCGCTCGCCCGCCGCGCTCATCAGCGCGTCACGCAGCTTGCGCGCCCGCGCGATGATGTCGCGCCGCTGATCGTCGGTCAGCGGGCCGTCAAGGCCCGCCAGCGTCGCCGACGCCTGCTGGTACAGCGCGTCGTGCTTCACCGCTTCCTGGATCATGGCGTCGAAGCCCGTCGGCTGGCGGGGCAGGTCCACCAGCTTCTGGTACCGCTCGATCGCCGCCGCGTACTCCCGCGCCTGGAACTCCACCACGCCCTGCAGGCGCAGCAGACGCGCGTCGTTCGGCCGCCCTTTCAGCGCGTGGTCCAGAAGCTCGATGGCCACGCCCCGGCCCTCCGCCCCGCCCCGCTGCATCCAGTGCTGCGACGCCTGCGCCACCACCTCGCGATCGAGCGTCTCCGGCGCCGCGGCCCGCACCGCCGCCGTCAACTGGTCCCCGATCGGGAGCACCTCGTTCAGCACCGACTGAAAAGTTTCCCCCGCCTTGGCCCTCGACGCGCGAATGCTCGACTCGAGCCTGAGCTTGGCCCCGAGTGCGCCGGGATCGTCCGACCGCTTGGTCAGGAACACCTGCACCGCGTCGCGCGCGGACTGCTCGGCTTTCTCGGCCTTCTCCGTGTCGTTCCGCTTCTTCTGCCGATCCGCTTCCAACAGGTACCACGTCACCAGCGCGTCGAGCGAGCCCGCGTCCGCCGGGTCCGCCTCCAGCGCGGCCTTCAGGTCGGCAAGGGCCCGCTCGCGCTCGGCCTCGGGCAACTCCAGCCGCGCCCCCATCACGCCCACCCGCATGATACCCGAATACCGCAGCAAGGCGCGGGCCGAGCCGTCCCCCGCCGGGAACATCGCCACCGCCTTGTCCACCTCCGAGACGAGCTGCTCCATGTCCGAGACCGTCGGGACGTTGAACGATGATCGCTCCGACAACTCGTCGAAGTACGCCTTGTGCGCGCCCACATCCGTCCGCTTGGCCGCGGCGACCGCCCGCTTGGCCGTGACCAGTTTGCGGTAGGACTCGTTGGCGAGCTCGGCGTTCGTCGGGGTGTACTTCCGCAACGCCTCGATCCACTTCTCGAGGTAGGCGACGTTCGACGGGTCCTTGTTCACCGCGCGCGAGTAGCTCTCGGCCGCCTCCCTGAACTTGCCCGCCTGCAGGCTCGAGTCGCCGCGGCGAACGTGCTCGGCGGGGCTGGTCCGCAGCAGGAACACCGCCACGCCCCCCACCACCACGCCCAGGCCCACCAGCGCGGCCGCCAGGATCACCACGAACCTCGTATTCACGCGTGTCGCCATGCTTCGTCCTTCCGCTGATCGCCCCGTCCGGTCGCCCGCGCCGGGCCCGGCCCGCTCACTCCCGTCGCTTCAGTCCCGTGCTCGCCTCCACCGCCGCCGACCGGTCCAGCGGATACTGACCACTCTCCACCGCAACCCAATCCGGCACGCAGCGCATCACCTCGGGCAGCAGCTCGCTCAGCAGCGAGCCGGCGAGATCCGCCAGCGACGCGGGCGAGTCCGCGTCGGGCGAGCTCACCTGCACCTTCAGGTAGTACGCGTAGTCCGTTCGCAGATCGAACGCGAGCTGACGCACCCCCTCGGCGCTGCTGGTCAGGCCCCCGTTGGCGAGGAAGAAGTACCCCGCGAACATGCGACGCCCCGCCTTGCCGTCCGCGAACTCGGTGATCCGCATCGGCACCCGCTCGGACCCCTTGGGAAGACGCACCCGGCGGCCGGGCTCATCCGAGAATTGCAGACTCGTGCGCGCCGTCCACACCCGACCCGCGAACGCGGCCGGAACCAGCCGATCCTCGCGCCAGTCGGAACGATCCAGCGCGATGCCCACCTCGACCGAGTCGCCCACGATCGACCACCCGCCGCCCACCATGCACCGCTCCGGCACGTGCGGGACCGTGTCGATCGAGCCCGTGTAGTACGCCAGGTGCAGATCGGCCCGCTTCGGACGCTCGCCGGCGGTGACCGCGTCCGGCTTCTGAACGAACACGCGGGTGAGGTAGTTTTCCGTTCCCAGCGTGGTCACGATCTCCGGCTTTTCGACAATATCCATCAACCGCTTCCACGACGCGGTCTCCGCCGGGATCGCCTGCACCTTGCGCCCGCCGGGCGCCTCGATGGGGAGCTTGCGGAGGTGGATCCTCAGCGCGGAGATGGCCGCGTTCAACCCCGCCGCGGACACGAACAGGATCGCCGCCGCGATCCAGAACGCCGGACCCAACCGCGGCGCGCTCACGCCCCACCCCCCGCCGCCCGGGACGCGCCCGGAACATCGTCGCGCACCACGTGGTTCAGGATCCACATCAGGCCCATGTAGACGAAGAAGCCCGGGACCAGCAGCACCGTGCCGATCCACATGTGCGCCTCGCCCTCGGCCAGGTTCGGATTGAACAGGATCGCCACGCCCAGGATCGCCACGCGGAACATGTTCAGGAGCAGCGCCACCGGAACGGCCGTCGCCAGCAGCGTCACCCGCTGCCACCACCGCGGGCACCCCACCAGCCCAACCGCCGCCCCCAGGGCCAGGAACGCGATCAGCATCCGCATCCCGCTGCACGCCTGCGCGACGTTCATGGCGTGCGGCTCGCCCTGGCTGTCGATGATCGTGATGATGTTGCCGCTGAGATCCACGTTCAGGCCGCACAGCGTGAGCAGGACGTACGCGCCGCCCGACGCGAGATTCTGAAGAGGGAACGTCACCTCCAGCATGATCTTCTCGGCCACCGTCACGCCGAACATCAGGTACGCCAGCGGCCAGAACCCCGCCCCCATCACCCCCGGGCCGCACACCAGCAGCACCAACCCCATGAGCGTCAGCACCATCGACCACCCCTGGCCCATGTGGTTCTGCACGCCCACGAGGAAGAACACGTAGCACGTCACGCCCGTCAGCAGCGCCACGAGGCCGGGCCAGAACGGCCGCACCACCGCCCCCGCGAGCCCGCCCCGGCCACGCCACAACAGGTACCCGCTGATCAGCGGCACCGCGAACGAGTGCGACCAGTTCCCGTCACCCAGGCTCAGCAACGCCTGGGCTACGAACCAGTGCTGGAACAGCCACCCGAATCCCGCCGCCAGCACCACCACCGCGAACACCCCGCGTCCCGTCGCCAGCCGCGCGAGCAACGCCTCGCCCGTCGGCACCGTCCCCGAAGCCGACTTGACAACCGACACGCTGGTCACGCCCGCTCTCCATCCGCTCCCACAGGCACACGTCTCGTACGATCCCGAGCCCGATCGGTTCACACCGCACGGTCGCCGCGCGCGCCACAGGCCCTCACCGACCTTCCCTGGTCCGATCCCGCGACCCGCGCATCCCGCGAAGGCCCCGCCGCGGCGTCACTGCCCGAGAACGTTGGACGGCGGCGCGCCGAACACGTCGTTGCCGAAATTGCGGTCGAGAATGAACCCGAACCCGTAGCTCGCGCGCAGGCCCTGCCGAAGCACGGCCATCGGCAACGCCCAGAAATTCGAACCCACGTTCACCCGGTCGTCGGCCTTCAGGAAAATGTCCGGCTGCGTCCCCTCCGCGATCGCCTTCAGGTCCAGGCGGATCGTGCCCTGACGATTCGGGCCCACCATGCGGGTCAGGTCCACGCGCTCCGGAACCCCGGTCGCGCTCAGCCCGCCCGCCGCGTCAATGGCACGCTGCAACGTCAGCTTCCCGAAGTCGGGCATCGTGAACACGCCCGGACGCGACACCTGCCCCGCGACGTAGATGTACCCGCGCGCCGCCGACGGCACCCGCACCACGTCGCCCGGACGGATCACGATGTTGTACTCCGCCGCGCCCGCGATCAGGCGCGCCGTGGGGATCTCGATCACGCGCTGCGTGACCAGCTCGCTCGCCGTGCCCGCCTCTCCCGGCAGCGCGATGCCGCCGTTCCCGCCGTTGCCCCCGCCGTTCATCACGCCCCCGTCACGCCGCGCCTGTTGCGTCCATTGGCCGTCCACGTACACCCACGTCGTGACACCTCCCCCGGCGGGCTTGGCGGCGGGCTTGGGGCCGCTCGTTGACGCGTCCAGGTCGATCATGGGCTCGCCCGCGGGCGGATCGTCGTGCCCCCGCATGACCGCGGGCGACGAGCCACCCCCCTTGGGTTTGGAGAGCTCGTCGATCAGGTCGATCACGTTCTCGCCCGACTTGGTGGGCGTCCCCGGCGCGGGCGCCGGGGACGGGGCCGTCGAACCGCCGCCCCCGGGGGTCGGCGCCAGCCCCTTCACCGATTCGTTCAGTGGAACCGTGCGGATGACGTAGATGCTCGCGGCCGCTTCCGTGAACCCGCCCGCCGAGGCCAGCGCATCGAACAGGCGGAAGTTCGGCTGCGTGATCACATACTGCCCCGCGTTCTGCACGCCGCCGATCGCGTTGAACAGCAGCTTCCGCTGCCGCCGCGGCACGATCGACACCACCGGGTCGTTCATGATCTGCTGACCCTGGATCGCCTCCACGATCGCCGCCCGCATCTCCTCCTGCGTCTTGCGGTCCACGAAGATCGGCGGCAGCCGCGGGATGTCCAGGAAGCCCCGCGGGTCGATCACCCGTGGGAATACGTCCTCTTTCCCCTCGTTGAAGTAGTCCTGGATCGAGATCTCGAACTCGTCGCCCGCGCCGACCCGGTACGCCTCGACCTCCGGGACCAGATCCGCCGGCGTCGGTCGCGTCACCTCCGCGTACTCCACCTTCTCGTCCTCGATCGCCGTCAGGTTCTCGATCACCGGGACCACCGTCGGTGTCCATTCCCAACGCCCGTTCACCGTCTGATCGAAGAACGAATCGGCCTCGCATCCGCACAGGAGCGCCGCCGCCGCCGTGCCCGCGAGCCCCGCGGCGAGCGCCTTGGCCAGCGCCGGACGGCGGACGCGGTCGGCCAGAACGTGCGAGTTTCGGATTCCGAGATCGCTCACGACAGCGCTCCTTTGCAGCGGGCCGACCGGGGCGAGCCCAATCGCCTCGTTCGGGTTCCAGACGAACGCCCCAGGCCCTCTGTTCGACGGGAAAGAGGAGAGCGTAGCCCCAGGAACGCCCCTCATCAGTGGACGTTTGGGGATCTGGGCAAGGCCGATAGCCTTGACAAAGGTCAATCGACCGTTTCGCCCGCGACACTTAGTTTCCGACCCCCCCGCTCGAATTTCTGCCCCGCCGTCCATCCCGCACGAGGTCGCGTGGCCCCGCGACGTACACTCACGCCAGCCATGCCGGAAGTCGAGTCCTCATCCGGGGCCGGTGCCGAGTTCCCTCAAGCCAGGGTTGACGCCGGCGTTCCCGTTTCGGCTGTTGAACGAACCCTCCGGCGACACCCACGACCTCTCGGGGGAGATCCGCTCAAACGCGCGGATCCGCCCGTTATCAGCCTTTCCAGTCTCGTCCTCAACAACCAAGTCGGGGTGGATTCGCTCCGGGCCAAGCGCAAACCGCACTGGTTGCGCGCCAAGGTGCCCGGCGGAGAGGGCTACAACCGGCTCCGCACCATCATGTCCGAACATCGTCTCCACACGGTCTGCGAGGAGGCCGGATGCCCTAATATGGGGGAATGTTGGGCACGCGGCGTGGCGACCATCATGATTCTCGGGGATACCTGCACCCGCGCGTGCGGTTTCTGCAACGTCAAGACCGGCCGTCCCGCCGCGCTCGACACGGACGAACCGAGGCGAGTCGCGGAATCGCTGAGGCTGATGAAATTACGTCATGTCGTAATCACGTCAGTGAATCGTGATGAGCTTCCCGACGGCGGCGCGGCGATCTGGGCCGAGACAATTGTCCGGGCTCGTGAGTCGTGCCCGGAGATGTCGATCGAGGTGTTGATCCCTGATTTTGAGGGTAATTGGGACGCGCTGCAACTCGTGATCGATGCCGGGCCGAACATCATCAACCACAATCTTGAAACCGTCCGGCGCATGTACCCGGCGGTCCGGCCGAGCGCGAAATTCGACCGGAGCGTGGAGCTGCTGCGACGGGTGGCGGAGCAAGGCACGGTCGCCAAGACCGGCATCATGGTCGGGATCGGCGAGCGCGATGAAGAAGTGCTCTCCCTCATGGACGAGGTTCGGACCGCGACGACGGCCTCAACGCGAGGGCCGTCCGCGGGTGTCCAGATCCTGACGATCGGGCAGTACCTGCAACCGACACCGAATCACCTCCCCATCGATCGGTGGGTCACGCCCGACCAGTTTGCGATTTTCCGGGGCGAAGGCCTGGCGCGCGGGTTCGCGGTGGTGGAATCCGGGCCGTTGGTCCGGAGCAGTTATCACGCGGATGAGCAGGCCGCGCGGCTGCCCGGCCCGGCCGGGGAGACCGCCCGGGGCATGAGCCGCCTGATCGAGGAAAGCCGGGATCGTCGGGGCTGAACGGGATCGT
The DNA here is from genome assembly GCA_016794925.1 of Phycisphaerae bacterium. Classification (GTDB taxonomy): domain Bacteria; phylum Planctomycetota; class Phycisphaerae; order Phycisphaerales; family UBA1924; genus JAEUIW01. Next base: position 484 of record JAEUIW010000009.1, on the reverse strand, counting down.
TGCATCCGGATTCGGGCGCTCGGCATCCAACCTGAGAAACCCGCGAATTTCAATTCGGCCGAGCCGCGCTTTTCTAATCTAATCGTTTCATGCACCTTGATTCGGTTGTTGGATGTGTTAGATTGAATCGGTACCAACCGAGGCCACACACAATTGGGGGGGGGGGGGGGGGGGGGGGGGGGGGCGGGCCCCCCCCCCCCCCCCCCCACCACCACCCCCACCACCCAGCTTTCCGCGTTTTCGATTTGACCGAGGAGTTCCCGGCACCGGCATGCAAGTAACCGGCGGCCTGTCGGCCTCGTTCGCGCGCAACGTGACGACGGTTGATCCGACCGGCGCATCGATCGCGGCGGGTGCGGGGAGATTCGACCGGCCGATGCTGATGCCCAACGTCAACGCGCCCGTCAAGTCCGATGTGTTCGCGCCGCCCATCAGCGAACGTTCGTTCCTGCTCGGATCGGGCGTGAACGCCGATGGGGCTGAA
>JAEUIW010000099.1 GCA_016794925.1 Phycisphaerae bacterium | reverse complement strand
TCCACCGGCTTCGGCAAGGCGTTCACCAACGCCGGCAACAAGGCGTGGCGCACCACCATGCAGGACGATCTGGCCGATGCGCTGGCCTGGGCCGTGAAACAGGGCATCACCACCCAGGACAAGGCCGCGATCATGGGCGGCAGCTACGGCGGCTATGCCGTGCTCGCCAACCTTGCCTTCTATCCCGACCGCTTCGCCTGTGGGGTGGACATCGTCGGGCCGTCGAACCTGGAGACGCTGCTCAAGACGATCCCGCCCTACTGGGTGCCGATCGTGCGCCAGTTCCACGACCGCATGGGCAATCCCAACACGCCCGAGGGCCTTGCCGCGCTCAAGGAGATGAGCCCGCTCTATTCCGCGGACAAGATCAGCAAGCCGCTGCTGATCGGCCAGGGCGCCAACGATCCGCGCGTCAACAAGGCGGAAAGCGACCAGATCGTGGCCGCGATGCAGAAGGCCAACATCCCGGTCACCTATGTGCTGTTCCCGGACGAGGGCCACGGCTTCAGGAAGCCGACCAACAACATCGCTTTCAACGCGGTGGCGGAAAACTTCCTGGCACCGTGCCTGGGCGGCCGGGCCGAGCCGGTCGGCGACACGCTGGGCAAATCCACCGCCCAGATCGTGACCGGCGGCGAGCATGTGAAGGGACTGGGCACGCAGACGGGCGGTTGACGCCCGGCATCGACAGTAGGATGAGCCGGAACCGCGCGGGGGGCACCCTCCGCGCGGTTCCTTTTTTCCGGCAGGTGGATCGATGACGGCGCGCAAGGCAATTTT
>JAEUIW010000098.1 GCA_016794925.1 Phycisphaerae bacterium | reverse complement strand
GTCATGGCCCGCGATACCGAACTGGCCGTCATCGCCGCCGCGGTCGCCGTCAAAGATGCCTCGCTCTCGACCCGCATCCACACCGAGGCCGAGGGCACCCCCCCCACGTTCCCTTCCGAGCGGCTGGGGTGCCAGATCGGGGCCGGGCTGATCCCGGCGGAGGTGCCCGAACTCGCCGCGGCGTTTGTGACAGCAAAAAGCCCCGCCCCCACCCCCGAGGAACTGGAACAAGCCAACGGCTTTTCCGTCCGAGCGTGGGGCGCGGTCGGCGAGGGATCCGGCGGGGGGATGAACAATCTTCCCCCCCTGTGGCTCCTCAAGTACCTGCCGAACATGCTGGCGTGCCACGTCACGATCCTGCACGGGGCGGAAGGGCCGAGCAACACGCTCACCTGCTCCGAAGCCAGCGGGCTGCTCTCGCTGGGCGAGTCCTGCCGCGTGATCGAGCGCGATGCCGCCGAGGCCTGCTTCAGCGGCGGGGCCGAGAGCAAGGTGAACCTGATGGGCATGATGCGTCAGACGCTGCTCGAGCGTCTCGCCCCCGCGAAGAACCCCGACGAGGCCGCCCGGGTCCGGCCCTTTGATCCGGCATCGGCCGGTGTCGTTCCGGGCGAAGGCGGCGGCATTCTCATCCTCGAAGAGGCCGGCGCGGCGAAGGCCCGCGGCGTGCGCACGTACGCCTCGATCGCCGGATTCGGCGCGGCCCAGTCCCTCGGCGGGCCGGCCTTCGCCCGTTCGGCGGGGGGCGACCCGGCACCGCGGGCGAGAGGCCTGGTGCTCGCCAT
>JAEUIW010000097.1 GCA_016794925.1 Phycisphaerae bacterium | reverse complement strand
AACCGCCTTGGCCTCCAGAGCGCGCTGCTGTTTGCCGAGAACTACATCGCCGGCAGCGACCCGGTGGCGATGGCCGACCGCGCCCGCGCCGTCGGGGGTATGATCGCGCAGAAGATCCCGGCGCGCTCGGTGCACGCCAACGACCCGGACCCGGCGCGCCGCCTGCGCGTCGGCCTGCTCTCGGCCGATCTGCGCGCGCATCCAGTGGGCCGCTTCCTCGCCGGCGTGTTGCCCGAGCTCGATGGTCGTGCGGTCGAGCTCTTCGCCTACTCCAACACCGACGAAGAGGATGCGGTCAGCGACCTCATGCGGGCGGCCGTACCGCACTGGCTCAACGTCACCGGCCTGAGCGATCGCGATCTCGATGCGCGCATCGTCGCCGACGGCATCGATATCCTCATCGATCTCTCCGGCCACACCGCCGGCAACCGGATGATGGTGGTGGCGCGCAAGCCCGCCCCCGTCATCTTCAGCTGGATCGGCTATTTCGCGACAACGGGACTTGCGAGCGTCGACTATGTGCTCGCCAACAAATGGGTGATCCCCGAGGCTGAGGAGGCCCAGTGGAGCGAGACGCCCTGGCGGCTGCCCGACACCTACATCTGCTACGCCGTGCCCCGCGATCCGCTGCCGCCGACGCCGTTGCCGGCGGCAGGCTCGGGCTACATCACGTTCGGCTGCTTCAACAATTTCAACAAGCTCACCGATGCGACCTTCGCGGCATGGTCGGCGCTGCTTGCGGCAGTGCCGGGCAGCCGCCTGCTCCTGCGCTCATCGGGCTACGATA
>JAEUIW010000096.1:560-790 GCA_016794925.1 Phycisphaerae bacterium | reverse complement strand
GATGGTGAACGAGGCACGGGCCGCTCTCGCCCAGGCGGAGTCGGCCCACGCCGCGACGCATGTGCTGCACGACGAGGCCGCGCTCCGGCTGGAACGGATGGAGGTGCGCTCACCGGTCGCGGGAGTCGTGGGGGGCCCGGGGGGGGCGGCCGGGGCGCCCCCCAGCCCGTGCGGGCCGGGCGGCGGAGCCCCCCGAGCCCCTGGCCGGTCGGGCGCGCGCCACCCCCCCG
>JAEUIW010000096.1:0-550 GCA_016794925.1 Phycisphaerae bacterium | reverse complement strand
AAACTGCAGGTGCGTGTGGACGTGCCGCTGGCCGACGCCGCCAAGGTGAGCGTCGGCACGCGTGCGACCGTCAGTACCGAGGCGCTCTCCGACCAGACCTTCAGCGGCGTGGTGTCGCGGGTCATACACGAGGCCAACATCCAGCGGAACACGGTGCAGTTCAAGGTCGCGCTCGATGCGCCATCGCCCGTTCTCAAGCCCGAGATGCTCACTCGCGTGAAACTCCACACGCCCGCGATTGCCTCGCGGCAACGCGGCACAAGCACCGGGGGCGGCGAAGCGTCCGGCCACGGCGAGAGCGGCGACATGCTGCTGCTGCTTCCGACGGCCGCTGTTACGTCGGCGGGTGAGGACAGGGGCCAGGTCTGGGTCGTGGATACTTCCGGCGGAAGCCCGGTGGCCCGCCGCCGCGACATCACGACGACGCCCGCGGCAGACGAAGGGTTCACCGCCGTAACGAGCGGACTCCGCCTCACTGATCGCATCATCCTCGACCCGCCCGTTCCGCCCGCGATCCGCGACGGGATGCGGCTCAAGGTTCTGGGCGAAC
>JAEUIW010000095.1 GCA_016794925.1 Phycisphaerae bacterium | reverse complement strand
TCGGCGATGACATGGAGCAACTGGAAGCCATCGGCGCCCAGGTCGAAGCGCTGGCTGGCCAGACCGAGGGCAACGCCGACGTGAAGCTGGAACAGGTAACCGGTCTGCCGTTGCTGGTCATCGATCCGGATCGTGCCGCGCTGGCGCGCTACGGATTGGCGGTGGCCGACATCCAGGGCACGGTCGCGGCGGCCCTGGGTGGTGCCAACGCGGGCCAGCTGTTCCAGGGTGATCGTCGCTTCGACATTGTCGTACGGCTGCCGGAAGGCAAGCGTCAGGATCTGAAGGTGCTGGCTGCGTTGCCGATCATGGTACCCGCGCAGCGCGATGCGACCACGGACGGTTTGACGCTGCCGACGTCGGTGCCATTGGGCGCGGTCGCCAGGATCGCCATCGAGCTGGGTCCCAACCAGGTCAGCCGCGAGAACGGCAAGCGGCGGGTAGTCGTCACCTCCAATGTGCGCGGTCGCGATCTGGGCTCCTTTGTCGAGGAACTGCGCGAGCGGGTGGCGATTGAGGTGCAGCTGCCCGAAGGCTACTGGATCGAGTATGGCGGCACCTTCCAGCAGCTGATCTCCGCCAGTGAGCGCCTGACGGTGGTGGTCCCTGTTGTCCTGATCTTGATTTTCGGTCTGCTGTTCATGGCCTTCGGATCGGGCAAGGACTCGGCGATCGTCTTCAGCGGTGTGCCGCTGGCGCTGACCGGGGGTGTGCTGGCGTTGATGCTGCGTGGCATTCCGTTCTCCATCTCGGCAGGCGTGGGCTTTATCGCCCTGTCGGGTGTGGCGGTG
>JAEUIW010000094.1:564-797 GCA_016794925.1 Phycisphaerae bacterium | reverse complement strand
CCCACCGAGCCAGGGAGCCTTCCGTGACCGCAAGCCCCGCCCGCAACCTTTCACGCATGCAGCGCCGAGCGCTGTGGCGCTGGCTGGTCCCGATCGCGCTGGTGGCCGCGGGCTGCAAGGCGCCCCCCCCCCCCCCCCCCCCCCCCCCCCCCCCGCCCCCCCCCGCCCCCCCCCCCCCCCCACCCCGGGCGGGCGCCCAAGCGGCCCCCCCGGGGCGCCCCCCCCCACCCCGC
>JAEUIW010000094.1:0-554 GCA_016794925.1 Phycisphaerae bacterium | reverse complement strand
GTGGCCGCGGGCTGCAAGGCGCCCCCGCCGCCACCCCCGCCGCCGCCCCCGGTCGACGAAACGCTGGAAGGCGCCATCAACGGCGTGCTGCTCGACATGGCGCGCCAGCTGGGGCCCCAGGCCCAGCAGGCCGAGCGCACCGCGGTGATCGACCCGCTGCTCGACGGCCGCAGCGGCCAGCAGACCCGGGGCACCGAGCGCGCGATGCAGGCGCTGATCGAGTCCATCCCCAAGGTCATGCCCAAGGTGCGTCTGCTGCCCTTCAACGAGACGGGCGCCAAGGACGCGCGCTGGGTGATCAACGGCACGCTGGCCGCGCAGGACGGGCCGGCGGGCCAGTACAAGCTGACCGTGGCCCTGTCCGACCGCGCCTCGGGCGTGGTCATCGCGCGCGGCGTGGCGCCCATCAAGGACAGCCAGCTCGACCTCTCGCCCACGCGCTTCTACACCGAGAGCCCCGCCCTGGTGCGCGACCGCGCGGTGCAGGGCTACATCGACACCACCGAGCGTCCCGTGGGCCAGAAGGCCGATTCGCTGTACCTGGAGCAGATCCC
>JAEUIW010000093.1 GCA_016794925.1 Phycisphaerae bacterium | reverse complement strand
ACTGCGCCTGGGACGCGCTGGGTACCAGCGCGAGGACGCATCCGATCAGCGCGGCCACGCGTGCGATCACCGCTCCTCCTTCCTCACCACGAGCTTGAGCGCGGACCAGATCTCGTTGACCGCGCAGACCTTCACATCCACGAAGCCGAGCGGGAGCGCAGCGGCACGGATGATGTCCTCGGTGACGTTCGTCGGGACGCCGGACCCCAGCTTGGGCCAGGAGACCCAGACGGGCGTCCCCGGACGCACGTTCTTCCGGAAGTCCGGGAGCGCGTTGCGCAGCTCGGCGCGGGTGCGGACGAACACGTGCACGAGGTCCGTGGTCTCGTCGTGGGTGCGCGTGAACTTCACGCGCGCGGGGATCGGGCGGAGCAGGTTGCGGTAGCCGACGGGCGCGTTGCGCACGCGGACGCGCGCCCCCGCCTTGATCCCCAGCTTCTTCGCCAGCGGCGTCTTCGAGTAGCCCACCGTCATGTGGCCTTCGTGACTTCGGCGTCCTTGTCGCGCTCGACGAGCACGGAGTAATCCGTGGCGAGCACCGCGACCGCACCGACCGCGGCCCAGAAGGGGAGCAGCGCCGCGCCGGCGATGCCGGCGTTCAGCGGCATGTCGAGGAGCACGCGTCCCTCCGGGTTCTTGAGGATCACCCGACGCACGTTCCCCTCGTGGATCAGCTCCTTGAGCTTCGCCATGAGCTTGGAGCCCTTCACCTTGAACTCTTCCATTCGCAGCCTCCAGTCCTGCAGTGGGGTCGCGGCCGCGCGGGACGCGGCCGCCTCAGTTCCCTACGGGATTCGGGCCCC
>JAEUIW010000092.1:354-804 GCA_016794925.1 Phycisphaerae bacterium | reverse complement strand
GGAGGCTTTGAGGTAGGCCTGCTGGCTCCAGACACCGTGCGCGCGTACAAATACGTAAACGGCGCCCCCGCCGAGGGTGCTATTGTCGGATTGGTTGCCATTCACTCCAGTTGTGTTACTTCCCTCCCTCCAAGCCCCGACCACCACGGTGTCGCCGCTGACAGCCACGGACCACCCGAAATAGTCGCCCGCCTCTGTGTTCGAGGCCTTGAGGTAGGCATGCTGGCTCCAGTTGCCGCCGGAGCCGACGAAAACGTAGGCGGCTCCGGCGGACCATAAACTGTTGTTCGCCTGGTTGCCGTTCACGCCCGTGGCGTTGCTGTCTTCTTGATAAGCTCCTACCACGACGGTGTCGCCGCTGACTGCTACAGAAGAGCCGAAGAGGTCGCCCATATCTGTGTTGGAGGCCTTGAGGTAGGCCTGCTGGCTCCATGTGCTTCCGCTGCGCGT
>JAEUIW010000092.1:0-344 GCA_016794925.1 Phycisphaerae bacterium | reverse complement strand
CGCCGGATCTGCTCGCTTGATTGTCGGGTTCCCAGCCATTCACTCCTGTGGCGGCGCTGTCCTCGCCGTTCGCCCCGACAACCAGCGTGTCGCCGCTAAGGGCTACTGAGATGCCGAAGAAGTCCAGCGGCCCTGAGTTCGAGGCTTTGATGAACGCCTCCTGCCTCCAGGCGCCGTCGATCGAGCGGGTGAAGACATAGACGGCGCCGGAACTGAAGAATGCGTTGTTGATATGATTGCTATTCACGCCTGATGCGCTGCTTGCTTCCGCATACGCACCAATTGCCACCGTATCGCCGCTAATGGCCACAGAAGCGCCGAAGTAGTCGTATGCCTCGGAGTTG
>JAEUIW010000091.1 GCA_016794925.1 Phycisphaerae bacterium | reverse complement strand
TCAGGGAGCAGGCCGCGCACTTGGTCTCCCGACGCGCGGCGGGGGTCAGGCCGGTTCGAATCAAACGACGTGCCCTGTCGATCGCCCTCTCCGTTGTGCGGCGGAGTGGCTGATCAAACGCCACCTCGGACCGACGCCTGGGCCTGGCATAGAACAGATAGCCCCGCGTGACCGGCCGGCCGAACATCTCCTCGAGGCACAATGCCTGCGCGCAGAGTTGGACCCGATCGAACGCCGTCGGCTTCGGCCGACCTCGTTTGTACTCCACCGGGGTGATCGTGCCGTCCTCGGCGATCTCGATCGAATCGGCGCGCCCTTTCAGGCCCATCCGGAACGACTGGATGGCCACGTTTCGGACTACACGTACCCCGGACCGCGTGTCGACAGCGCCCGAGTCCACTCGCTCGTGAAGATGACGACCTTCCACGGTCAGGCGGTTCTCGGCCCAGAGACCCTCGATGTGGATCAGCGCGAACTGACGCTCGCAGAACAGCAGGTGCTGGAGCGCGGACACCGCGATCAGGTCGTCCTCGGGAGACCGGTCGACGTCAGCCACGGCAGGGGCGGTGGATGCTCACCCCCGCCGGGAGCCCGGACTCCTCGACCGAGACCTGGTAGTCGGCGTACGCGCGGGCCGGGCGAGTCGGGTCCTTTCGGGTGGCGGTGACCCTTTCGAACAGGCGATGGGCCTGGGCGTTCCCGAGCGGGCTCTGGTGCTCGAAGATCACCAGCTCGCGCGTCGTCATGAGTCCGCGCGCGGCCGAGCGGTCCAACTCGAACATTCCGCACAGCGCCTGCCAGAGCA
>JAEUIW010000090.1 GCA_016794925.1 Phycisphaerae bacterium | reverse complement strand
TTAGTGTGGCTGATACCGGCGCTTCCGTTGATCGGTTTTTTGCTTAATGGGTTGGGCCGCAAGATGCTGTCGAAAACCATGGCAGGCATTGTCGGCAGCGGAACCGTTTTACTGGCCTTCTTGGTGAGTCTGTATGTGTTCTTCCAGGTAAAGGGGGGAAATTCCCATGTGGCCCATTATTTCAACTTTATCAATATCGAAGGACTGAAGATCGGCTTCGATTTCCAGGTCGACCCGTTATCATCCATCTTCCTGCTTATCATCACCGGCGTTGGTTTTCTTATTCACGTGTACTCCACCTCGTACATGCACGAAGAAGATCCGAAGGACTTCGCTAAATATTTCGCGTACCTGAACCTGTTCGTTTTCTCCATGTTGCTGCTGGTGATGGGCGCCAACTACGTGATCATGTTCATCGGTTGGGAAGGAGTGGGACTTTGTTCGTACCTGCTCATCGGGTATTGGTTTAAGAACACCAATTACAACAACGCGGCCAAGAAGGCCTTTATCATGAACCGGATCGGCGACCTGGGATTCCTGCTGGCCGTATTCTGGCTGATCAGCAAAACCGGTTCGGCCGATTACCACGAGGTATTCGCCAATCTTTCCAAACTTACTACCAGGGATATTACAGGCATTACCCTTCTCCTGTTTGTAGGAGCAACCGGTAAGAGCGCCCAGATACCCCTTTATACCTGGTTACCGGATGCGATGGCGGGTCCTACACCCGTGAGCGCCCTTATCCATGCCGCTACAATGGTTACTGCCGGCATCTACATGATCGCCCGGAGCAACGTATTGTATA
>JAEUIW010000008.1 GCA_016794925.1 Phycisphaerae bacterium | reverse complement strand
GAGAGAAGCGTGTCGGGGTGCTCGTCGCCGAGCACGCGCTTCCTCATCTCCATCGCTTCACGGATGAGCGGCTCGGCGCCCGTCAGGTCGCCGCGCTGTTGGAGCAACGCCGCCAGATTGTTGAGGCCGGTTGCCACGCTCGGGTGGTCGCCCGGGAAGAGGTGTTGGTACATCTCCAGCGATTGGCGACAGAGCGGCTCGGCCCCAGCCAGGTCGCCGCGATCACCCAGAATGTTCGCGAGGTTGCTGAGGCTGGCCGCCACGGCCGGGTGATCACCCTGAAAAAGGCGTCTCTTCATCTCCAGCGACTCGCGGCAGAGCGTCTCGGCCCCGGCGGTGTCGCCGCGTGCCCGATACATGAGTGCCAGGTTGTTCAGGCCGGTCGCCACTTCGGGCGAGTCGCCCGGGAAGAGACGCCGCTGCATCTGCAGGGCCTGTTCAAAGAGCGGCTCGGCCCCCGCCAGGTCGCCGCGGGCATGGAGCAGGCCCGCCAAGTTGTTGAGTCCGGTCGCCACGTTCGGGTGGTCGCCCGAAAAGAGACGCTTCGTCATCTCCAGCGACTCGCGGCAGAGTGGTTCGGCTCCCGCGAGATCACCGCGGGCTTGGAGCAGGTTTGCCAGGTTGCCGAGTCCGATCGCCACGTTTGGGTGGTCGCCCGGAAACAAGCGCTGATACATCTCGAGGGCTTTGCGCAAGGGCGGCTCGGCCCCCGCCAGGTCACCGCGGGCACGGAGAAGGTCCCCCAGGTTGTTGAGGCCGGTCGCCACGTCCGGGTGGTCACCCGGAAAGAGACGCTTCTTCATCTCCAGCGACTCGCGGTAGAGCGGCTCGGCACGCGCCAAGTCACCGCGGACCTGGAGCAAGCGACCAAGGTTGGCGACCGCCTCGGCGGTTGTCAGGTCGTCCGCGGCGTGGGTTGAGCGGGCGAGCGACACCGCGGGCTCCAACATTCGCTGGGCCGCGTCATAGACCGCCAGTTCGCGGTAGGCGATTCCGATCGTGGCGCGCAGGCGCAGCTCGGCCTCGGGAGCGTCCTTCAGGTCGCCGTTCTCGATCCGTGCCGCGGCGGCGTCCATCATTTCCTTAAGCATCGTGATGTCGCGCCCCCTGGCGACGCTGGGGCCGGCGCCTTTGAGCGTGTCGGACATGAACTCGGCGATCTTCTCGGCCTTGTCGCGCTGGACCTCGGCGGTCTTGCGCTGAAGCGCCTCGGCGTTGCGCGAGGCCACCGCCTGGCGCAGGCCGTAACTGGTGCCGACCAGCCCGGCGACCAGGAGCAAGAATGCGGCGGCGAGGCCCGCGACCAGGCCGCGGTTGCGGCGCGCGAACCGCGCGGCCTGGTACCACGTGCTCGCCGGGCGGGCGGTGATGGGCTCGTGCTTGAGGTAGCGGCGGATGTCGGAGGCGAAGGACTCGGCGGACTGGTAGCGGCGGAGCTTGTCTTTCTCGAGGGCCTTGGCGACGATGGTCTCGACGTCGCCCCTGAGCGTGCGATTGATGCTGGAGAGGCGGGTCGGGTCCTCTTCCCTGATGATCCGCGCGGCCTCGTGGATCATCTTGCGCTGGAGGTCGTAGGGGAGGCGGCCCGCGAGGATTTCGTAGGCGATGACCCCGAGCGCGTAGACATCGGATCGAGTGTCGAGGTCGTTGGGGTCGCCCGAGACCTGCTCGGGGCTCATGTAAGGGATGGTGCCGATGAGCTGGCCGATGTCGGTCTGGAGCGTGGTCTGCTGGATGTCCGAGTCGGTGGCGCGGGCGATGCCGAAGTCCAGGATCTTGGGCTGGCCCGACTCGTCCACGATGATGTTGCCGGGCTTGAGGTCGCGGTGGATGACGCCCTTCTGGTGGGCGTGGTACACCGCATCGCAGACCTTGGCGACCAGTTCCAACCGGTCGCGCGTGCCCAGTTTCTTCTGGGTCACGTACTCGGTGAGCGGCACACCCTTGATGAACTCCATGGCAAAGAACGGCAGCTCGTGGCCGCGCTCGTCTTTGGCCATGCCGGCTTCGTACACCTGCGCGATGCCGGGGTGCTGCAAGCGCCCCAGCACCTGCGATTCCTGGGTGAAGCGGCGCAACAACTCGGGGGAGAGGTACCCCGCGCGAATGACTTTCAACGCGACCGTCCGCTTGGGGCTTTCCTGCTGGGCCTCGTACACCGTCCCCATCCCGCCCTCGCCGAGGACGCGGACGATGGTGTAGCGGCCTATGCGGAGAGCGTTGGGGAGGGCCGCATGGCCGGGCGCGGAGCCGGGCGCGGCCGCGCCAGTCCAGTCAGGATGGGTCGTCTCACCCTTTGCTTTGGTGGGTTCATCGGTCACTCTGGGAGCATAGGAGAAGCCCGATTGAACAGGGTGGGACCGGTGGGAATGGGTGGCGGATGGGTGAGGGCCACATGTTCGGGCTGAGGGAGGGGTGGGGGGATCGTGCGGGGGTGCGTACGCTCTCGGCGTTGAAAGTGGGATGAGCGGATCCGGAAAGATGCGGGTCTGGGTTGCGGCGCGGGATGGGGAGAAGGGAAGCGGTCCGTTTGGGGTCGCGTCGGGGGGCGGGCGACGGGAGGGCGCAGGTGGGGCGTCAGGTGGGGGCCGGGTGTTCGAGGTCGGGTGGAGGGTGGTGGTGGGGGAGCGGGGGTGGGGGTGGTCGGGGTTGGGGGGCTGGAGGCCTGCCGCGTGTGGAAATGGTTGCTGGGTTTTTTCGTGGTGATCGTGCTGCTGTGTGGCGGGGGCGGGTATTTCGCGTGGACGCAGCCGGCGGTGCAGGAGTTCGTGAAGGGGATGCGTTCGGGGGAGAAGGCGCTGGAGGTGCGTTTTGACGCGGTGCGGCGGGGGGACCTGACGCGGCTGGTGAACGCGCCGGGGACGATCGAGCCGCGCACGAACGTGAAGATCAGCGCGCAGGTTTCGGCGCGGATCGTGGCGTTGCCGTTCGACGAGGGCGACGTGGTGAAGGCGGGTGACGTGGTGATGCGTCTGGACCCGGCGGACCTGACGGCGCGTCTGGAGAGCGCGCAGGCGAGCAAGCGGAGCGAGGAGGCGCGACTGGAGGGGGCGCGTGCGGCGTTGACGCGGGCGACGCTGGAGGCGGAGCGTCAGCGAACCCTGTGGAAGTCGAGGGACACGAGCCAGCAGGCGCTGGACGGTGCGGAGTCGGAGCTGCGGCAATCGCAGAGCACGCTGAACCAGGCGGAGCACTCGATCGAGATCGCGCGGGCGAACATCCAGCGGGCGGAGAAGGACCTGGACAACACGGTGATCAAGAGCCCGATCGACGGGCGGATCACGCGTCGGGACTGCGAGGTGGGCGAGACGGTGGTGGTGGGGACGCTGAACAACCCGGGGTCTGTGGTGATGGAGATCGCGGACCTTGGGGTGATGGTGATGAAGGCGAAGGTGGACGAGAGCAACATCGCGCCGGTGCGGTCGGGGCAACGGGCGAAGGTGTACCTGAACGCGTTCCCGGACCGGACGTTCACGGGCGTGGTGGAGCGGGTGGGGCTGCTGCGGAAGGTGGACCGTGACCAGACGAGCTACTTCGAGGTGGAGGTGCTGCTGGACGTTCCGGACGGGCAGGCGCTCAAGAGCGGGCTGAACGCGAACGCGGACATCGAGGTGGAGACGCTGCGGGACGTGCTGATGCTGCCGAGCCAGGCGGTGCTGGACCGGAAGATCGACGAGCTGCCCAAGGACGTGGTGTCGGGGAACGCGCACGTGGACACGAACAAGCTGTTCGCGCGGGTGGTGTACCGGGTTCGTGACGGGAAGACGGTGGCCACGCCGGTGAGCATCGGGAGCAGCGACCTGACGCGGACGGTGATCCTGGGGGGGCTGGACGAGGGCGAGGTGGCGGTGGTGGGTCCGTTCAAGCACCTGGTGAACATGAAGCACGCGCAATCGGTGGCGGAGGAGGGGGCGGCGAAGAAGAAGGAAGGGCTGTTGCCGGCGGGGACGGCCGAGGCGAAGCAGGAGCCGCCGTCGAAGCAGAAGGGATCGTGAGTTCGTGCGGGGCGGGGTTGGGGGGTGGGGGTTGGGGGGGCGAGGGGGCGAGGGGATGCGCGGGCCATGACGATCACGATCCGGGGCATTCAGAAGGTGTACAAGATGGGCCTGGAGCGTGTGCACGCGCTGCGCGGGGTGGACCTGACGATCCGGAAGAACGAGTTCGTGGCGATCATGGGCGCGAGCGGATCCGGGAAGAGCACGCTGATGAACATCCTGGGGTGCCTGGACCGTCCGACGGGCGGGGTGTACGAGCTGAACGGCCGGCCGACGCACCGGATGGGCGCGTGGGAGCTGGCGGAGGTGCGGAACGAGGAGATCGGGTTCGTGTTCCAGAGCTTCGAGCTGCTGCCGCGGGCGACGGCGGTGGCGAACGTGGCGTTGCCGCTGGTGTACTCGCGGAAGCACTGGTGGGGTGCGCGGAAGCGGGCGCGTCGGGCGTTGGAGCGCGTGGGTCTGGGGGACCGGATGAAGCACCGTCCGAACCAGATGTCGGGCGGGCAGCGGCAGCGCGTGGCGGTGGCGCGGGCGCTGGTGAACGGCCCGAGCATCCTGCTGGCGGACGAGCCGACGGGGAACCTGGACAGCAAGACGAGCGAGGAGATCATCGCGCTGTTCAAGCAGCTGCACGCCGAGGGGCAGACGATCGTGGTGGTGACGCACGAGGAGGACGTGGCGGGGCACGCGGGGCGGATCGTGCGTCTGCGGGACGGTCGGATCATGTCGGACTACGCGACGGCGGACGACCCGGTGCACGGTGAGTATCTGTACCGGGCGTTGGAGGCGGCGCGGACGGCGGCGGGTGACGGGAGCGGGGGTGGTTCGGGAGGTTCGGCGGGTTCGGATGGGGGCGGGAAGGGGGGCGGGGCGTGATCGTCTTCCGGGTGATGTTCCAGACGGTGTTCCTGGCGCTGGGCCAGATCTGGGCGAACAAGGTGCGTGCGCTGCTGACGACGCTGGGGATCGTGATCGGCGTGGCGGCGGTGATCAGCACGGTGGCGGCGACGGACGGGCTGCAGAAGTTCGTGCTGAAGGAGTTCGCGTCGGTGGGCGCGAGCAAGGTGTGGATATTCCCGCGGATGCCTCCGGGCCAGCGGGACCGGTTCAGCTGGCGTCAGATCCGGATGACGACGCGCGAGGTGGACGGGATCATGGAGCGTTCGCCCTCGCTGGCGAGCCTGACGCCGGTGATGGAGATGAGCACGAGCGTGCAGTTCGGCCAGGTGATCAAGTCGGTGGTGTCGGTGCAGGCGGTGCGTCCGAGCTGGCACGAGATCGAGGAGCGGAGCGTGCTGCAGGGGCGTCCGCTGTCGAACATCGACGAGGAGCAGCGGCTGCAGGTGTGCCTGGTGAACGACAAGGCGATCGGCGAGTTCGGGCTGGACTCGAGCTGCGTGGGGCAGCGGATCCTGGTGGGGGGCCGGGCGTTCACGATCGTGGGGGTGATCGAGACCAAGACGGTGAGCCCGATGTTCGGCGGTGACGAGGCCAAGAGCGAGGTGTTCATCCCGTTCCGGACCGGGGAGATGCTGCGTCCGGAGCCGCGGATGTACGCGATCGCGAAGACGAAGAGCCCGGAGCTGTACGAGGACGCGAAGGCGGAGGTGGAGTTCTACCTGCGGAAGTCGCGGAACCTGCGCCCGGGCGACCCCAACACCTTCGGCGTGGAGGCGATCGAGCAGATCATCACGCAGTTCAAGAAACTGGCGGCGGGGCTCTCGGTGTTCCTGGCGGGGATCGTGGCGATCTCGCTGCTGGTGGGCGGGATCGGGATCATGAACATCATGCTGGTGAGCGTGAGCGAACGGACGCGTGAGATCGGTCTGCGGAAGGCGGTGGGCGCGAACCCGGGGGTGATCCTGACGCAGTTCCTGGTGGAGGCGGTGACGCTGTGCCTGATCGGCGGGGCGATCGGCCTGGGGATCGGCCAGGGCCTGGTGCTGGCGCTCAAGCTGATGCCCAAGAGCCCGCTGGCCGAGGCGCAGGTGCCGATGTGGGCGGTGGTGCTGAGCGTGGGGTTCTCGGCGGCGACGGGCCTGCTGTTCGGGATGTTCCCGGCGGTGAAGGCGGCGCGTCTGGACCCGATCGAGGCGTTGCGTCACGAATGAGCCGCGTCGGCGCGGCGAGCGGGACCGGGGGGCGAGGGGTTCGACCAGCGATGAAGCAGACAAGCCGGGCGGCGGGCGGAACGAGCGGCGGCGGGGCGGGGCGGGTGCGCGTGGCGGCGGTGGTGGCGTGCGTGGGCCTTGGGGCGATGGTCGGGGGGAATGGGGGGTGCGTGGGCCCGCTGGGGGCGCGGGAGTCGGACCGGGCGCGGAGCCTGCCGACGGAGCGGCTGCGTACGGTGGAGCTGCTGAAGCTGGACGACTTCCGCCGGCCGGCGCCGAAGGGCGCGGCGGCGTCGGAGCTCGAGGCGGCGGTGCGTTCGCGGTTCGAGGGCATGGAGCGGTACGAGCTCGGGCTGGACGCCTGCCGCGCCGCGGTGCTGACGAACAACCTGGATCTGAAGGTGGCGTTGGTGGACCCGACGCTGGCGGGCGAGTCGCTGAGGGCGGAGGAGGCGAAGTTCAACGCGGTGTTCACGCCGAGCGTGCGGTACCGGAACGACGACTCTCCGACGTTCCAGGTGACGAACCCGAACCAGCAGGAGGTGGTGAGCGGGGACCTGGGCCTGACGGTGCCGATGCGGGACGGCGGGCGGGTGAGCGCCGACCTGCTGAGCACGTACACGCAGACGAACAACGCGTTCGTGACGTCGAACAACTCGTACCAGAACGCGCTGCGGTTCTCGGTGACGCAGCCGCTGCTGCGGAACGGCGGCCGGAACGCGACGATGCAGAGCATCCGGATCGCGGCGTACGAGGGCCAGGCGGCGGAGGCGCGGACCAAGCTGCAGGTGATCGCGCAGCTGGCGTCGGCGGAGCGGGCGTACTGGCGGCTGTTCGCGGCGCGTCGAGAGCTGGACGTGCGGGTGCAGCAGTTCGAGCTGGCGCGGGAGCAGCTGGGCAAGGCGCAGCGGCGGGTGGACGCGGGCGCGACCTCGGAGGTCGAGATCATCCGGGCGCAGTCGGGGATGGCGGACCGGGTGGAGGCGATCATCGTGGCGGAGAACGCGATCCGCCAGCAGCAGCGGGAGCTGAAGCGGCTGATGAACACGCCGGGGCTGGACCTGGAGTCGCGGGTGCTGGTGACGCCGACCACGGATCCGTCGCCGACGCCGTTCGAGCTCGACGCCGAGGCGTTGGCGGGGGGCGCGATCGAGTCGCGGATGGAGCTGGCGCAGGTGGAGCTGCAGCTGCTGCAGGACGCGACGACGATCGAGTTCAACCGCAACCAGGTGCTCCCGGTGCTGAACCTGGACGCGTCGTACACGTTCGCGGGGCTGGGGACGACCTTCTCGGGCTCGAACCGGGTGCTGACGGACGGGCAGTTCCAGAGCGGCTCGTTCGGTTTCTCGGGAGAGATCCCGCTGGGGAACGAGGCGGCGGAGGCGCGTCTGCGGC
Source organism: Phycisphaerae bacterium (assembly GCA_016794925.1). Taxonomy (GTDB): domain Bacteria; phylum Planctomycetota; class Phycisphaerae; order Phycisphaerales; family UBA1924; genus JAEUIW01. The sequence goes on along the minus strand of JAEUIW010000008.1, from coordinate 159,921 downwards.
GCGCGGTGCTGACGCGGCTGCAGCGTCTGATCTCGCGGGAGTCGCGCCGGAAGACGATCCGGCAGGAGGTCTTCGACGCGGTGGACCGGATCGGGGCGGGTTGGCAGCGCATCCTCGCGGCCCGTCAGGCGACGGTGCTGGCGGCGCGGACGCTGGAGGCCGAGCAGCGTCAATTCGACGTCGGGCAGCGGACCAGCACGGACGTGCTGGACGCGGCGGCGCGCCTGGCGGACGCGCAGTCGTCGGAGATCCGGGCGCTGTCGGACTACCAGTCGGCGCAGGTGGACCTCGCGGTCGCGACGGGGACGCTGCTGGGCTCGGCGCGGGTGGACTGGACGCCCATCGGGGGGAACGAGGCGGAACGTGCGGCGCGGGCGGTGTCGGCGCCGGGGGAGGTGCCGCCGACGTTCGAGCCGGAACGGCCGGCGCCTATTTCCGAGAGCGGAGAGCCGCGCTGAGGCCGAGGAGCTCGAGGGCGAGCTCGGTGACGCGGGCGCGGACCTTGGGGTCGCTCGGGGCGTGCTCGCCGGGGCCGTAGACGTAGCGCGGGATGACGAGGCAGCGGAAGTCGAGCATGAGCGGCGCGGCCAGGGTCATGGGGGCCATGTAGGCCAGGGGCCCGCCCGCGGCGGCGACAAGGGCGACGAGCTTGCCGTTCCAGGCCTCGCCGGTGAGCTCGATGAGGTTTTTGGCGGCGGCGCCCGCGTTGTAGTTGTAGATGGGGAAGCAGAACGCGACGGCCTCGGAGGCCTTGACGCGGGCGGCGAGGGGCGCGACGTTCGGGTGGGCGTAGGCCGCGGCGCCGTCGCAGAGCGGGAGCGGGAAGTCGCGCAGGTCCAGCACGTCGGGCTCGTGGCCGGCGGCGCGGAGGTCCTCCGCGACGAGCGCGGACAGGGCGCGGGATCGGCTGCCAGGATTGAGCGATGACGAGATGACCAGGATCGGCATGCGGCGATGGTACGATGGCGTGGGGGCGGCGGGCGCGGGGGTCGGAAGGGGCCGGGCATGGGCGTGCGGGTCGGGGACACGGCGCCGGAGTTGGCGCTGCCGGATCAGGACGGCCGGCCGTGGGCGCTGTCGGCGTTCCGGGGCGTGCGGCCGGTGGTGCTGTTCTTCTATCCCCGGGCGCACACGAGCGGGTGCACGGCGCAGGCGTGCGCGTTCCGGGACGCGTACGCCGACTTCCGGGAGGCGGGCGCGGAGGTCGCGGGGGTGAGCTCGGACGGGAGGGATCGGCAGCGCTCGTTCGGGTCGGGGAACCGGTTGCCGTTCACGCTGCTGTGCGACGAGCACGGGGTGGCGCGGCGGGCGCTGGGCGTGCCGCGCACGCTGTGGGTGCTTCCGGGCCGGACGACGTACGTGATCGACGCGTCGGGCGTGGTGCGGCTGGTGTTCAACTCGCAGACGGAGTTCGGGCGGCACGCGGCGGAGGCGCTCGCGGTGGTGCGTGCGCTGGCGGGGCGAGCGGCGGAGGGCGGGGAGCACGCGTGAGGGGTCAGAGCGTGCGGAGCGCCGCGACGAGGGCGTCGATGTGGGACCTGTCGTGGGCGGCGGAGACCTGGCACCGGAGCCGGGCGTGGCCCTCGGGGACGACGGGGTACCCGAAGCCGATCACGAAGACGCCCAGTTCGAGCAGGCGTTTGCTCATGGCGATGGCGCGTGCGGTGTCGTGCACGATGATGGGGCAGATGGCGGTGGGGGACTCGATGACGTCGAAGCCGGCCTCGCGGATGCGTTTGCGGGCGTAGGCGGCGTTGTCGCGGAGCTTGGCGACGCGATGGGGCTCGGCGAGGAGGATGTCGACGGCCTTCGCGGCGGAGCAGGCGACGGTGACCGGGAGGGCGTTGGAGAAGAGCGTGGGCCTGCCGCGCTGGACGAGCATCTCGATGACGCGGCGGTCGGCGGCGACATAGCCGCCCGCGCCGCCGCCCAGGGCCTTGCCGAGGGTGCCGGTGAACACGTCGGCGCGGGGCGCGCCCGGGCCGATCATGCCCCAGTGCTCGTGCGTGCCGCGTCCGGTGGGTCCCATGACTCCGGTGCCGTGGGAATCGTCGACGACGAGCATGGCGCCGTGGCGGTCGCACAGGCCGCGCATGGTGGGGAGGTCCGCGATGGAGCCCTCCATGGAGAAGACACCGTCGGTGACGACCCAGATCTGGCCGGTGACCTTGGGGTCGGCGGCGGCCTCGGCGAGGCGCTGTTCGAGCGAGTTGGGGCCCGTGAGGGTGTTGTTGCGGTAGACGGACTTGAGGATGCCTTTCTTGATGGCGGTGGCCAGGCGGATGGAATCGATGATGCAGGCGTGATTGAGTTCGTCGGAGATGATGAGGTCGCCGGGCTCGCAGAGGGTGGGAAAGACGGCCTCGTTGGCGGTCCAGGCCGAGACAAAGGAGTAGGCGGCCTCGGTTCCGGTGAGGGCGGCGAGGGCGCGTTCGAGCGTTTCGTGCGGGGCGAAGGTGCCGCAGATGAAGCGGACGGACGCGGTGCCCGCGCCGTAGTCTCGGAGGGCCTTGACCCCGGCCTCGACGACCTCGGGATGGTTGGCCAGGCCGAGGTAGTTGTTGGAGCAGAAGCAGGCCACCTCGCCGTAGCCGCGCACGCGGACGACCGCGTCCATGGGGCCCTCGAGGGTCTGGAGGTGCTTGTACTGCCCGCCCTGAGCGAGCTGGGCGAGGGTGGCGTCGGCACGGGCGGCGAAGGACGCGGCGCGGGTGGTGATCAAGGCGTGCTCCAGTCTCATCGTCGGCGGTCGGGGAGCCGATTGTAACCGTGGCGGGCGCGCGGTCGGGGCGCGACCGGGAGCCGCATTCCGCCCCTACACTGGGCGGACCGAATGAGGAGGACGCGATGACGACGGCTGCCGAGGGTGCGCGGACCACCACGCTGAACAAGAAATGGTGGATCAAGATCGTGATCTTCCTGGTGGTGCTGGCGGGCTTCGGCGTCTGGGGGCTGGCCGACGCGCTGTACTTCTATCCCGAGCGCGGCCGGGTGGACGCCCGCTACCAGCTCAAGGCGTACCTGGAGGAAGCGGAGCGGACGAACCAGATGTCGTTCACGTCCGTGTCCGATCCCGCGGCGGAGTACGCGAAGCTCGACGCGGCGAGCAAGGACTTGCGGGTGGCGCAGTCGCGGGGGCGCAACCTGCTGCTGGAGTCGCAGGCGGACACCCCCGAGGGCCGACGGGCGAGGCTGGAGCTGGCGAAGCTCTCGGAGGACATGCTGCGTGCGGCGCGCCTGGATTGGCTGTACTCGCTGCGGCTGGTCGGGGCGTGCGTGCCGGCCGGCACGGTCCTGGATCAGCCGGAGAAGACGCTGGCCGAGTTGCGCGAGTATTTTTCGAAGCACGCCCCGCCCAAGCCGCTCAACGCGTACGACATCCCGTTGCAGTGGGTGATCGTGGTGGTGGGCCTGGTGGGCGCGGCGTGGGTGGGCCTGAACTTCATCCGCGCGGCGCGGACGTCGTTCCGGTACGACCCATCGTCGCACACGCTGACCGTGCCGGACGGCCGGGCGGTGACGCCCGCGGACGTGAAGGAATTCGACAAGCGGAAGTGGGACAAGTTCTTCGTGACGCTGCACCTCAAGGACGGCTCGGCGCCGCTGAAGCTGGACCTCCTGAAGTTCACGTCGCTGGAGGAGTGGATCCTGGAGATGGAGCGGATCGCGTTCCCGGAATCCGCCAAGGCGAGCGCGGGACAAGGCGGGGAGGACGCGGCGAAGGAGGAACCGGCTTCGGCGGCCGGGACGGCGTGAATCGCGACGCGGGGCTGGCCCCATGATCTGGGTGATCGCGTGCGTGCTGGCGGCGGCGACGTGCGTCGGGGTGCTGATGACCCTGCTGACGCTGCCGGGGACGTGGTTCATCGTGCTCGCGGCGCTGGGGTGCCAGTGGTGGCGGCCGGGGACGTTCAGTTGGTGGACGCTGGGCGCGGCGAGCGCGGTGTGCCTGGCGGCGGAGGTGATGGAGCTGGCGGCGGGTTCGTGGGGGTCGCGCCGCGCCGGGGGTGGTCGCTCGGGGAGCGTGGGGGCGCTGATCGGGACGGTGTGCGGGGCGATCGCGGGCTCGCTGGTGTTGCCGGTCGTGGGAACGATCGTGGGGGCCGTGGGCGGGGCCGGGGTCGGGGCGCTGGTGGCGGAGCGCGCCGTCGCGGGCCGGGGCTGGGGGGACTCGGCGCGGGCGGGCGGGGGCGCGGCGGCGGGTCGGGCCGCGGCCATGATCATCAAGGCCGGGTGCGCGGCGCTGGTCGGCGCGGCGCTGACGATCGCGGCGTGCGTGGATTGAGCGTTGGGCGCGCGCCGGGGGTATGCTGGGCGCGGAGGTCGGACGGGACGGGGCGGTCGAGCGGAGGCTCGTCTCCCGGCCCGGATGAGCGGAGATACGCGCGATGCCACGTGGCCGATCAGCGACGGCGGGCCGGGGCCGCATCAAGGACGAGTCGGGCCCCAAGCACTTCGTACTTGACACCAACGTCCTGCTCCACAACCCGGAGGCGATGTTCGTCTTCCAGGAGCACGACGTGGTCATCCCGTTCGCGGTGATCGAGGAGTTGGACAAGTTCAAGCGCGGCAACGACGACATCGGCCGCAACGCACGCGAGTGCATCCGGCACCTGGATCGGCTGCGGACGCGCGGACGGCTGGTGGACGGCGTGCCCTGGGGGAACGGGAAGGGCGGGGGGGGCGGCGGGCATCGGTCGGGCCGGGTGCGGGTGGACGCGTCGGAGCACACCCGCCCGGGGGTGATCAGCGACGATTCCCCGGACAACCGCATCATCGCGACCGCGTGGTCGTTGCACAACCAAGGGGTGCGAACGGTCTTCGTCTCGAAGGACCTGAACGCGCGGATCAAATCGGATGCGCTGGGGATTCGCACCGAGGATTTCGAGAATCAGAAGGTCGACACGGACCGTCTGTACTCGGGCTTCCACGTGCTGGACGTCGAGTCGGGAGTCATCGACGAGTTGTACAACGACCGGATGTTCCCGTTGGAGCGATTGGCCCGGGCCCTGCGGTCAACCACGGCCGAGGGCGAGGCGTACCAGCGCGAGGTCGCGCCCAACCAGTTCCTGGTGCTGCGGGAGGCGGGCAAGGAATCGCACACCGGCCTGGCGCGTCGTCTGGCGGACACGGAGCACGTGATCCCCGTGGCCGGGCCGCGCAAGCCCGTGTTCGGGATCCTGGCGCGGAACCTGCAGCAGACAATGGCGCTGGACCTGCTGATGGACGAGGAAATCAGGCTGGTGACGCTGCTGGGCTCGGCCGGGACGGGGAAAACGCTGGTGGCGGTGGCGGCCGGGATGGCGAAGGTGTTCACGGAGGAGCGGTACGAGAAGCTGCTGGTGGCCCGACCGATCATGCCCATGGGCCGTGACATCGGGTACCTGCCCGGGGACAAGGACGAGAAGCTCACGGCGTGGATGCAGCCGATCTTCGACAACATCGCGTACCTGCTCTCGACGCGGGGGGCGCCGATGCAGACCACCGAGAGCCATTCGATCGAGCAGCGGCTGGCGAAGCTGATGGCGTCGGGCAAGCTCGTGCTCGAACCGCTGACGTACATCCGGGGGCGGAGCATCCCGCACCAGTTCATGATCGTTGACGAGGCTCAGAACCTCACGCCCCATGAGGTGAAGACGATTGTCTCGCGCGTCGGGGAGGGCACGAAGGTTGTGCTCACCGGCGACATCGAGCAGATCGACAACCCCTATCTCGATTCCGCGTCCAACGGTCTGAGTTACACGGTCGAGCGGATGAAGGGCGTCCGCATCGCGGGTCATGTCACGCTGATGAAGAGCGAGCGGAGCGAGCTGGCGAGCCTCGCCGCGTCGCTGCTTTGAAAGGGCTGGCGTTCGCCCCACGGGCTGCCACGACACCGCTTTGAGGGTTGGGAATCTGTTCGAGTTTCGGCTCGATTGGGTCGCTCTTGTGTTCGCGACCGCGGTTCTGGTACCGTGGTGAGGCCCCGCCCACCGGTGTACGGGGCGCATGGAGTGGAGGAGAGACGAGCGTGCGAAGGATCCCTTTTTGGGAGGGGGCGGTCCGCATTGTCGGAGCCGCGGGGAAGGGTCTGCGCGCGGCGTGCGCGGGCGCATGGCTGTGCGCGGGCGCGTCGGCGATCGCGCAGTCCGACGGGCTCGAGCTCCGCGTCGAGATGGACGCGGCGCGCATGATCACGATGGTCGATGTGGACTCGGGGCGGGTGCTGATGTCGCCGAACCTGCAGGCGGTGTGGGGGCCGGGGATGGGCTCCGTGATGACGCCCCTGGAGCCGGAGGTCCGCTTCCGGCCGATGCCGGACGGGTACGACGTCGTCTACACGTTCCGCAACACATCGAACGATTGGCGGAGCCCCGGGACGCTGTACGTGCCGGGGATCCGCTTCGGGCGCGTGATCGGGTCGCGGGATTTCTACACCGACGGCAAGCGGGTGACGATCGATCACGCGGACGGGAATTACTTCGGCGGCGGGAACATCTATCCACGGACGATGTACTCGCCGGTGGCGATCGTGACGGACGGCGACTACACGATCGGCGTGTCGCTGAAGTACCCGATCCTCGACTATGCGCACGCCGCGTTCATCCGCATCGAGAGCCCCGGCGGGCAGTACACCGAGGGGGGCCGCAACTGGCAGGTGAAGCTGGACCTGAATCCCTCGTACCTGATCGGCGGCGATCGGGTCTACAACGCCGCGGGGGATCTTCCCCCGCGATCCACGCGGACGTACGAGGTCTCGTGCCGCGTCATCCGGAACACGACCGAGGGGCACCGGAGCGCGTGGATGCGGACGCTGGAGCCGTACCGGGCGTTTTTCCAGTGCCGGTACGGCGCGGCGCGGTACACGCGTGATCCGCGTCCGGTGGTGGGGGCCATCCTGGCGTACTCGGAGTTCCTCTCGGAGTCGAACCCGATGGGGTTCTACGACGAGTCACTCCGGCCCGATGCGCACGGCTGGGGCCCGTGGGTGGCGCGCCTGGACGCGATCCGCGCGGGGGGTTTCTCCCGGTTCTGCCTGTGGAACCCGACCGGGTTGTATTTCGTCAACCGCCATTTCAATTACCCGTTCCAGTTCACCTCGCACTGGCAGGACGACTGGACGATCCGGACGACCCTCCCGCTGCTGGCGCAGTTCGCGCAGGCGGGGATCCAGCTGGGGCTGTGGTGGGGGCACGCGTCGAGCGTGTCGTTCGGCTGGGACGCGGATTTTCTGACGGACCTCGACCCGGCCGTCCCGGAGCACCGCGCGGCCGCGTTGAACGAGATGGCGGGCGCGGCGGGCGTGAACGCCACGCTCGTGGGGCTGGACTCGTTCACTTCGATGCCCGTGTGGGACGCGTACCCGTGGCTGGAGCAACTCAAGGCGGCGTTCCCGCGGGTGACGTTCGTGACCGAGTACACGTCCTGCGACGTGCTGCACACCCTCGCGCCGACGTACATCTTCGGGACGCGCGCGCCCGACGAGAGCCGCTGGCGCGTCACCAACGAGCATTACCTGGCCGATTTTCTCATCCCCGGGCACGAGACCTGGGCCCAGGTGAACGAGGAGCACGTGAAGCAGGAGCTCGGGTACCCATCGAGTCAATCGCTCACGGACGAGGAACTGCAGGCGGCGATGCTGCGGTTCTCCGGCTGGGGGTACGTGGCCCATCCGTTCACGCAGCATCGGCTGGCCGCGCCCTATTCACGATTCAACGCGCTGGACTCCCGGTCATCGAGCGTGCCGCCGGAGTTCCTTGGCCCGTACTACCCCCTGGTGCTCGCGCCGCCGCCGGACGTCGCGTTCCAGTCGGGTCAGACCGTGCGGCTCGCGGCGTCGCTCTGGGCCGGCGCGGGGGGCGCGGTCTCGTACCGCTGGTCGCGCAACGGGCAACCCTTGGCCGACGGCGATCGGATCACCGGCTCCGCCGGCCCTGAGCTGGTGATCACCGGGCTGGTCCGTGCCGACGCGGCCACGTACAGCCTCGAAATCGCCAACAGTTGCGGGGCCGGCACATCCACCGCGTGCGTCCTGACGCCGGCGTGCGCGGCGGACATCAACGATGACGGCCGGGCCGACGACTTTGATTTCTTCGAGTACCTGAACCAGTTCTCCGCATCCGACTCGCGCGCGGACGTCAACGGAGACGGCGCCGTGGACGATTTCGACTTCTTTGATTTCCTGTCGTCCTTCTTCCGGGGATGCCCGTAGCGCCGCGTGGCGATGAAGCGGGCCGCCTCGGTTGGTTCCCGATAGGGTCCCCGGTCGAACAATTGTGCGTTGGAGCGGCAGAGGGCCGATGGAACACGGATCGGTCCGCCGAGCGGTCGCGCGGGGTGCCGCGCGCCGCGCACGTTTCGTGACCGAGGCCAACCATCCGGTCGGTCGTCCCCGGTCGGGCAGGAGTGACGGGGTAGGGGGGTCGCGAGAGGAAAGGGCACGGATGTCCAGGTCGGCAAAGACCAGATTGAAGGGTGGCGGGCCGGGGGGGGCGGTGATGGGCGCCGCGGGCGAACTTTCACTCGTGCTGCGCCGGCTCGCTTGGATCGTGGGCGTGATCGCGTTCGCGTTCGTGGTGTTGTCGATGTTCTCGTTCGACGCCGCGGACCCGCCCGGGCATTCGGTGGCTCCCGGCAACGACCCGCCGGTGAATTGGTGCGGGCGTGCGGGCGCGGTGGTGGGGTACCACGCGCTGAGCATGTTCGGGATGGGCGCGTGGGTGCTGGTGGCGGCCTGGGGCACGTACCTCTTCATCACGGCGTTCATCGGTCGGATCCCGCACCCGGCCATCCGCGTCATCGGCGCGGTGGTGATGGCCGGCGGAGTCGCGGCGGGTCAGGCCCTGACATTCCCGGACTCCGGCCCGGTGCCCGGCCTGGGCGGGGGGCTGATCGGTCACTATGCGGTGGAGGAACTGCGCGCGCGGTTCAACACGCTCGGCACGCTGCTATGGATCGTGGCCGCGTTCGCGGTGGGCGCGACCGTCGCCCTCGACGCCTGGGTGGTGATCCTGCCGCGTCTGGCGTGGAGGACGTTCCGCCTGGGCGCGAAGCCCGTTCGCGCGGCGGCGGCGGCGGGCGCCGGTGCGGTCCGCGGGCGCTGGGAGGAGCGCATGGCCGAGCGGGCGCGGGAGGAGCGACTCGGGGCCAGGGCCGCCGGCCGCGGCGTGAAGAAGAACGAGGACGAGCCCGAGACGATCCCCGAAGAGGCGGGCGGCCTGGGCGCGACCGAGAGCTTCGATCCGGAGGCGGGCAAGCAGAAGCGGAAGCTGCTCGAGACCTCCCGTCTGCCGGATCCCCCGGACGATGACGAGGACGTCGCGGAAGATGCGCCGCGGGGCCGGGCCCCGCGCGCCTCGGACGAGGATGCGGACGAGGCCGAGAACGAAGCGCCCGGCGCGCCCCAGGTGTACACCCCGGACGAGCTGCGGGCCAAGATCGCGAAGCTGCCGGTCCGCTTCGCGTCGCGCGTGCGCACCACGGCGACCGAGAAGGACATGCGCGACATCCAGAATGTGGCGGAGCTCGAGGGGTACAAGTTCCCGCCGCTGGACCTGCTCGAGAACCCCGAGGAGAACTTCAACCAGCGGCTGGAGGAGCTCGTGCGCGAGCAGGCCGAAGCCCTGGAAGAGGCCCTGCGGGAGTACCGGATCTCGGGCGAGGTGGTGGGGATCGAGTCGGGCCCGGTGATCACGCTCTACGACGTGCGCCTGGCGCCGGGGACCAAGGTCTCGGCCCTGTCGGCGGTGTCGAGCGACATCGCCCGGGCGCTCAAGGCCATCAACATCCGCATCGTGCCCAACCAGGTCGGCCGCGACACCGTGGGCGTCGAGGTGCCCAACCCCACCAAGGAGAAGGTGCGCCTCAAGGAGCTGATGGGCAAGACCGAGTCCTACGCGCCCATGAAACTGCCGATGTTCCTGGGCAAGGACGCCTCCGGTGAGCCGCTCATCGAGGACCTCGCGAAGATGCCGCACATGCTCATCGCCGGCACCACCGGCTCGGGCAAGAGCGTGTGCATGAACACCATCATTCTCGGCTTCCTCTTCACCAAGAAGCCCAACGAGCTCAAGCTCGTGCTCGTCGATCCCAAGATGGTCGAGATGAGCCAGTTCAAGGACATCCCCCACCTCATGTGCCCGGTGGTCACGGAGATGGGAAAGGCCGCGGCGATCCTCGAATGGGCCACGCGCAAGATGGACGAGCGGTACGAGCTGCTCGCCGAGGCGGGGGTGCGCGACCTCGCGTCGTACAACGCGCTCCCGTGGGAGGAGCTCAAGGCCCGCTTCAATCCGAAGAACGAGGAGGACGAGGCCCGCATCCCAAAGAAGCTCCCGTACATCGTTTTCGTCATCGACGAGCTCGCCGACCTGATGATCACGAACAAGGAGGTCGAATCCTCCATCGTGCGCATCGCCCAGAAGGCACGCGCCGTCGGCATCCACCTCATCCTCGCGACCCAGCGGCCGCAGGCCAACGTCGTCACCGGGCTGATCAAGTCCAACATGCCCGCCCGCATCTCGTTCAAGGTCGCCAGCGGGATGGACTCGCGGATCGTGCTCGACCAGAAGGGCGGCGAGCTCCTGCTGGGACAGGGCGACATGCTGTACCTCTCGCCCCGCTCCAGCAAGCTCAGCCGCGCCCAGGGCACCCTGGTGGACGATTCCGAGATCCGTGGCGCCGTGCGCTTTCTCAAGGACATCGCCGCGCCCAGCTTCGAACGCTCGCTCATGCAAATCCGCTCGGGCTCGTCATCTGCCGGTGGGGGTGGTGGGGGTGGGGGGGGTGGGGGCACGGGCGGCGCCGAGGGTGGAGGCGGGGACGACTCGGGCGCACTGGCCGGTCACGACGGCATCGCCAACGCCCAGCAGGACCCGCTCTTCGACAAGGCCGTCGAGATCGTGCTGGAGACGCAGAAGGGCTCGGTGTCGATGCTGCAACGCCGCCTCGCCATCGGCTACACCCGTTCCAGCCGGCTGATGGACGCCCTCTGGAAATCCGGCATCGTCGGCGACCACAAGGGCACCGTCGATCGCGATGTGCTCATCAGCCTAGATGAATGGCACGCCATGAAGGCCCAGGCCGAGGCCGATGCCGCCGCCGCGGAAGCACCCGCTCCCTCGGGCGACGCCGAACCGGCCGACGACGATGAGCCCGCCCCGGTCGTGTCCCTCGCCGGCAACACCGGGGCAGAAACCCGGGGCGCGGCACGGGCCGTGTGACCGGATTGCTCTCGCGCGTTGCGCCCGACGTCTGCATGAGTCCATGCGCCGATCATGTTCGGGCGCGCATTGGCAATTGAAATCGAGAAACACATATTTGTGTGCGGATGTCGCACGAACACACGTTTCCGTGTGTTCGTACGGATGCACTGCTGGGCGCGAGGTTGACGCACCGACGCGAGCATCATGACCGAATATGAATTCATGTTGACACGGGGGGGGGGCAGGATAGACTGCGTCGTCGTGGGGAATGGGTCGGGGGAGTGTGGCCGGAGCCGGATCCATGCTGAGACGCTCCCCGATCGTGTGCGCGGCCTTCGCGACGATCCTCGCGCTGGCGGCGTCGTCACGCGCGGGCGCCCAGAACACACCCGAGTTCGAGGCGTGGTGGAAACGCCTCAGCGCGGGCAAAGCTGCCGGCCCGAACGTAGATCATGTCAAGATCCACTACCGCCGGACGCAGTACTACGAGCCGCCCGACCTCGCCGAGCTTGAACGGTTGCGGGCGCTCGTGAAGGACAAGCCCGAGCATCCTGCGCGTGAGCAGGTATACGAGATGGAGCGGCGACTGAAGGATCCCAGCCCGGATGTCGGCGAGTGCGTGATGTGGCGGCTGAATGGCCGCTGGCGTTGGAGCACGACCGGGAAGGACGGCGCCTACGACGATTCCGTGTGGGATCGTAACCACGCATTTCAGTTGATGCCCAATCATCTTCGCGTGCTGGATCCCCGCCGCGCCAGCCGCCCCGGGAGCCCGTACCAGATCAACCTGCTCGAACAGACGTTAATGGTCGATTCGTCAGCCTTTGTCGACGGCGGGCTGACCTCCTGGCTGGCGTCATGGCCCGACACCGTGTTCAGCCGCGAGCTCAACGCGTCGGGCACGCGCTGGAAAGGCGTGGGGACCGCCTCGGGTCGGCGCGGCGCGCTGCGCGTCGAAGCCTCCGGGACCTGGGACGCCGCCGCCGGCTGGGGCACGATCGATCGCTACACGTCACGCATCGTGGATGCCAAGGGCGAGGTGAGCCTGGACGAGGCCATCGAACTCAGCGACTGGCGCTTCGTGCCCGAACTGCAGCTCGGGATGGCCGCGACAAGCCTGGAGAAGAACGGCGACGGCTTCATCAAGACCCGCCGGGAGTTGATCGAGGCGTCCGGGTTCACCGATGCGGAATTCGATGCCCTGACCGCCATCCCCAGCGCCGATCGCCCCGACCCGTATCGCGGACCGTTGCCGTTCACCCAGGTCGAGAACTTCCTGGGCGCGACTCCCGAGGTCACCGACAACACCGGCGCGCCCATCGCCCCCGACGCCAAGCTCCAGGAAGAAAGAACGTACCAATCCCGGATGCGCTGGGCCGGCTGGGCTCTCGGCGGCCTGCTCCTCATCGGCCTCATCATCGCCTGGCGGCTGCGGCACGCGCGTGCGTAGCCCCGCTTCACACCCATCTGATCGGAGAGAACATGATCCGCTCCCATCGTCGCCCCGGGGTCGATTCGCTTGCCGTTGTCTCCGTGCTCGCGGTCACGGCGGGCGCGTGGGCCGTTGACAGTTGCTTCAAGAACGAGATGCTGTCCTGCTACCTTCTTATTGAGTCCGGGCCGGCGCCGAACCTGTCACGCTCGTGCACGGACGACGACGGCCATAACTATCCCTGCCACGACATGATCTCCACGAGCGACAGCGTTCAGCACGCGCAGGCCGTGACGCCGGACACGCCCAACAGCTTCGACAGTTTCAACAATCTGACCCCGTGCAACGTCGCTTGGAAGATCGGCGTGTGCGGCAGCCATGGGCATTGTGTGTACCCGACAAATCCGAACGCCTTCAACACCGCGCAGCCCAGCCAGGCGACGGGCAACCCGTGCCCGCTCTGAGCACACCGCGATGACCCCGTTCGTCCGCACGCGCCAGGTTCACGTGTGGCTTGGCGGCGTCGCCATGATCCTGATCGGCCTCGCCGGGCTGTCCAAGCTCGCCGACCTGCCCCAGTTCGCCCACGATCTCAAGACGTGGTCAATCTTCCCTGCCTGGACCCGGTCGCTCGCCGCGGTCCTTGTGCCCGTGGTCGAGGTGTGCGTCGCGGGCGCGTTCCTGCTCCGGGTCCGCCGGCGGGCGATGTGCGCCGCCGCGATGGCCTTGCTCGCCGTGTTCAGCGCCGTCTACGCGGCGCAGTGGGCCTGGGGCGGCGCGCCCAGGTGCGGCTGCATGGGCGTCATCGCGCGCCAACTCTGGATCGCGGAGGAAGCCGGCGGTGTGTTTCTTCGAAACGGAGTTCTCATGGCCATGCTGATCGCCTTCCTGATCCTCGACGCTCCGGCACGCGCCCCCAGTCCCACCCGCGCGGCACGTTCCGATTCCGAGCCCCCCCCCGCCGCCGCTCCCGGGGCTCGCGCGTTCACGCTCATCGAGATCTCGATCTCCATCGTCGTAATCGCCCTGTTGCTGGCGCTGCTCATCCCCGCGCTCTCGGGCGTGCGCGCCGCGGGTGTTCGCGCGGCCACCCTGAGCGGCCTGCGTCAGCACGCGGGGGTCATCGCCCTGTACGCCGCGGATTACGCGGGCGCCGTCCCGTATTTCTCCAACCCGCTCGGTCCCAAGACGACCCTTCACTGCGCGGCGATCGGTGAGGACTTCAACACGCTGTACTGGGGTCCGACGCTCTTCTGGACCCTCGCGCTCGCCGACGGCTACTACCAGGGCCGGTGCTTTGACCCCAGCTTCACGCCGCCGCGCGCCCGCCGCGGCTGGGACGCCGCGTACCTCATGTCCTGCACCTTCATGGCCGAGCCCGCGTACTGGCGCCGCGAGACCCGCGAGTGGCCCCCGGCGCAATTGCGGGGCGTGCGCCTGGCCGACGCCGTGTTCCCCTCCGCCAAGTGCGCGTTCATGGAGGATTTCTACGAGGCGCGGAACCAATGGGGCGAGCAGCAAGCGCCGGACTGCCTGATGGCCATGCTGGACGGGCACGCGCGCGCCGCGCGGCCCGACCAGATCAACGAGGGGATGCCGTCGGCGGACGGCCGTTACATCGACCGCTACTACACGTGGCACTTCGCGGATCACTGGCTCGCGCCGCTGCACACGCTCGACGGCATCCGCGGCCGCGATCTCCGATAGCCCCCCGGCCCTCGTCGAGCCCGTCTCCGTCTCCGCTCTACACTGCGGCGTGACGCCCGACGCCTCTCCGTTCGGTCCCATGTCGCCCCCCCCCTGGCTGCGCGCATTGGCCGGCCGGTTTGTCGTCTTCGAGGGGCCGGACGGATCGGGAAAGTCCACGCAGTTCCGCCGGCTGTCCGAGCTGTGCACCGCCGCGGGGCTCACCGTCACCACGGTGCGCGACCCCGGTGGCACGCCCGCGGGCGAGCGCGTCCGCGAGATCCTGCTCGACCGGGCCCTGACCGGCATGAGCGTCCGGTGCGAGATGCTGCTGTACATGGCCTCGCGGGCCGAACTGGTCGAGCAACGGATCCTGCCGGCGCTTCAGCAGAATCACCTCGTGCTGGCCGATCGCTTCGTCCCCTCCACGCTCGCCTACCAGGGCGCGGCAGGGGGCCTGCCGGGTGCGGACATCGCCGCCGTTGCACGGGTCGCGACCCGTGGGTTGATGCCGGACGCGGTGGTCCTCTTTGACATTGACGAGCGTGCCGCGGCGGCCCGGCTCCGGCCGTTGCTCCTGGATCGCATGGAAGCCAAAGGGCTGGACTTCCATCGCCGCGTGCGGCAGGGGTACCTGGATCAGGCCAAGGCCGACCCGCGCCGCTATGTCCTAGTGGATGCCTCGAAGCCCGAGGCGGCGGTGTGGGCCGAATTGCTGGCGTCGCTGCGGGTGCGGGCCGAGGCGTTTGCCTCTCCCCGCGACTGAACCTAGCTTGTTGCACCTGACTAATCTCCACCTTTTCAGGGGAATTTTGAAAGGGAGGCCCGGCGGACACCCAAGGAGTCATGGGAATGCAGGGTTGGGCGAACATAGACGGCGCACGGGTCGCGTCCGGTTGGTAGGTTTCGTTCGCGGCGGGAAAAGAACGGCTGTGGAGGAAGGGGCGACGGTTGGGAGGCTGGCCTCTGTGAACCCGTACCTGCCGGTGCTGATCGCCGTGTCGTTCCTGTGCGGCTCGATCCCCTTCGGGTACCTGATCGCCCGCTCCAAGGGCATCGACATCCGTCAGCACGGGTCTCGGAACATCGGCGCGACCAACGTGGGTCGGGTGCTGGGCAAGCCGTACGCGATCATCGTGTTCAGCCTTGACATGTGCAAGGGACTGATGCCGGTGCTGCTGGCGGGATTCGTGCTTCGCACGGTGTGGAACTTCGACGCCTCCCCGCTGCTGGCGTGGCAATGGCTGGCGACCGCGTTCGCGGCGATCTGCGGGCACATGTTCCCGCCCTGGCTGGCGTTCAAGGGCGGGAAGGGCGTCGCGACCGGCTTCGGCGCGTTGCTGGGCGTGTTCCCGGTGATCACGTTCCCCGCGCTGGCGGTCTTCGGGATCTGGTTCGTGATCATGAAAACGACACGCTACGTCAGCCTGGCATCGTGCCTGGCGTCGATGTGTCTGCCGGCCTTGCTGGCGCTCATGCTCTGGATCGCGCGCGCGTTCGGCTGGCTGACGCACCCGGAGGGCGCGGCGGGGACGTTCTCCGCGGCGTACCCGTATCTCACGGTCTCGGGTGCGATGGCGGCGCTGGTGGTGTTCAAGCACCGCAGCAACCTGCTGCGCATCGTGCAGGGGACCGAGTTCCGCGCCGGGGAGCGCAGCCATCTGGTGGCCAACGGGGATGGCGCCGCCCGGGCCTCCGCCGTGCCCTCGACCGTGCCCCAATCCCCCCGCTGACCCGGCTCGTTCGGGCCCGGCGCATGACCCTCGCTCAGCGGATCGCCCGATGTACCGGACCTTGCGGGTTTCGGGACGAGGCGCGGTTTCACGGCCGCACCCCCCGTCGGGTGGGCGGTGGTGAATCGGACCTCGTGCGGCGCGGACGGGAGTGATTGTGCGGCCTCTCGACGCGGCTTCGAGCGGCGCGCGCGCGCTTGGGTTGAGGTGGATGGAGGCGGAACGCCGATGAGATCGGGCATCGCGCCCGTGCGCGGGAGGACTGACCCGATGACGAACCTTCGACTGCGCCGTGATCCGGAATCCGAGCCGTCCCGCGACACGGGCCGCGCACTGGTGTTCCCGGCCCGGGCCTGGGCGGAGGTGACCTCTTCTCGGGCCAAGCGCCGCCTCGACCCCGCCCCCCCGGCGCGGCCCATGCGGCTGGACACCCGCGAGCTTGACCGCACGCTGGACCGCCTCGCCCGCGGCCTGGCGCAGCTCGACGAGGACATCGATGCGCTGGAGTTTCCCGCCGCGCCCGCACGCCCCGGCGCGGGCGACGACGACCGCCCCCGCGCCGCGTGAGCGGTCGGTCCCGCCCCATCAACGATCGCTCATCTCCTGATTGAACAGGCGCACGGAGCCGCGTCGCGTACACTCCGCGCGTGCCGGGTCCGGACTGGACGTACTGGTTGATCGCCGCCGCGGCGCTCGGCGCGTCGCTCCCGGCGCTGGCGTGGTCGCTGGCATGGGACCGCGCGCGGGGGCGCGAGCGCTGCCCGAGTTGCTGGTACGACATGGGCGGCGTGCCGGGCGTGTGCGACATCCGCTGCCCGGAGTGCGGCCGGGTCGCGGCGACGCGTCGGGCCCTGGCGCGGACCCGCCGGAGACCGCTCGTCGCGGCGCTCGCGCTGGCGGTGCTCGCGGCGGGCGGGGGCGCAGCGCTCACGCCCAAAGTGCGGCGCGACGGCTGGCTCTCGATCGTTCCCACCGAGGTGCTGGTCCGGACGATGGACGTCTCCGATCACCGCTGGACGGCGGCCCGTGGCGAGTTCAACCGCCGCCTGCTCAACGCCGGGGTCTCGGACCGGCAGTGGGGCATCGTGCTCGAACGCGCCGCGGACCGGTTCCTCGTGACCCGCGACCGCTGGCCCGTCGGGGCGCCGCTGCGAGGGAAACTGTGGCTGGATTCGCAGCTCGGGGCGGGCTCGATCCGCGCCATGCGGAGTCACAAGGGACCGGCCGCCACGCCATCCGGGATCGGCTTCACGTCGATCCGCCTGGCCCGCCCCCGAGACGGTAGGCCCGGGGTCCCCCACGCGCGCGACGCGCCGGTCGAAGCGAGCGATTCCTGGCAGCGACTGGAATGGGATTCGACGGAGGACCTGGGATGCACGGCGCCCGCCCCCGGCGTTCGCGTGGTCGAGGTGCCCGTCGAGGTGGTGGCGCACCTCATCCGCCCCACGCCCGGGAACGAGGAACGTGTGGTGTGGCGCGGCGTGATCCGGCGCGCCGTCGATTTCCGCTCTGGTGTTGATGCCTGCATCGAGCCCGTGGGCGGGGCGGAGCTCGCACAGGCGATCGAGCGGTCCCTCGGGCTGCGCCTGATGGAATTGGGGGTGCCCGGCCCGCCCGGCCGCCCGCCCGAGCCGGTGCGCGCGGTCGAGGTCACGTGGCCGCCGGGGGGCTTCTCGACCACGCGTCTGACCTTCGCGTTCCGCATCGAGTTCGTCCGATCCGGCGTGACGATCTCCACCGCGAGGATCCTGATTGCGGCGGACCCGAACCCGCCCCCGGGCACCAGCAGCGGAGAGTTCAGTGACGGCCGCATGATCATCACGTACGCCACGCTCGACGGTGACGCCGCGGCCGTCTTCGGAGCGGATCCGGGTGATCCGGAGTGGGTCGTCCGTTTGCGCGCCGACCCCGAATTGGCCCTGCGCGATCTCGACTCGGCGCGGGCGTGGAGCGGGGTCATTGAATTTCCGTTGTCGCGGGTGAGACGCGGGCCGCGCTGAGCCGGGAATGAAAACGCCCCGAGACGATGCTCGGGGCCTTTGAGGAGGATCGGGTTGTCGGGCGCCGTCGGTGCCGCGGGACGGATCAGGCTTCCGGGCTGGGGAGGGACCCGAGCAGGCGATTGACCGCCGCGTCGAGTTTGTCGTCGGTCAGGTACGTGCCCGCTTCGATCTCAGAACGCACCCGGGACACCAGATCCTCCCGGATGGGGGGATCGAGCGCGAGCTGGCTCAATGCGCGCGCCTCATCGGAGAGTTCGACCCGGTCCGCGGCCCGCGGCGTGGCCGCCGATGCTGAACTCGGCGACTCCGAACGCCCCACGCGATAGACTGAGGCAAGCTGGCCGGCGGTCGATACGGCGGGTATGTGAGACATGCGTCCGAACTCCTTGGCACCCCGGGAGCGTCCTGCCCCGCGAGACACCGATGAATTCTCCCAACCGCCACCGCCATCCTTGGGGAACGGTGCCCGCCAGATTGCGGGACGCCCCTCAGGGCGACCCCGGCGCCTTGTGCCGGAGGTAATGAGAATATCGGTTGCGCCGGCGGTGGATCATCAACGTTTTTTCGTCTGTCATTCAAGTTCTAAGTGTTTATTTAACAAGCTATTGCGCACCTTGTTCCGGTCGTGGACCGGGTGTGAATTGTCTGGGTTTTTCGCGAGCGGATCACGACGGAGCGCGTCCATGCGAGTCCTGCAGCGAACGCTGGTCTACCTCTCTTTGTTTCCCGGATTGATGATCGCCGTCGGATGCGAACCCAAGGGTCTGAGCGGCGCGGGCGACCCGTCGCTGGCCGAGCAGGGTCGCGAGGTCTTCCGGCCCGGCGGATCGGGCGGCGCGCCCGAGGGCGACGCGGGCGCGGGGGAGAGCGAATCCGGGTCGTGGGCGGTGGTGCTGGCGGCCTGCCGCGGCGCGGACCAGGAGCGCGAGGCGGCCGCGATGCTGGATCGGATCCGCACCACCGGCGGATTGCCCGAGGCGTACAGCGAGCGGCGCGGCAAGGCGACCATTCTCGCGGTCGGGCGCTTCGACTCGCCAAACGCCAAAGAGGCGACGGCCACATTGGCTCGCGTGCGCGGCATGGTGATCGGCGGCGCCAGGCCGTACGCCGCGGCGATGCTGGCCCCGCCGGGGAACGTGGGCGGGTCCTCGACGATGGGGCGATACCCGCAGTACGAACTAACACGGGCGCGTGCGCGGCTGGGAGGATCGGGCCCGCGGAGCACGCTGTACACCCTGCAGATCGGGGTGTACGCGCGGGATGAGGTGGACTTCCTGAGCGAGGCGGATCTTGCGGAGGTCCGCAGGAGCGCCGAGGAGGCGGTGGTCCGGCTCCGCAACGGCGGCGAGGAAGCGTTCTACTTCCATGCCCCGCGCCGGTCGATGGTGACCGTCGGCCTGTTCACGGCCGACGATTTCGATTCCCGCCGCCCGGGGCAGGAGAGCGACCGCTTGCGAGCGGCGCGGCAACGGCATCCGAACAACCTGTACAACGGGGCGGGGTACATCGACCGCAAGTCCGGATCAACCGCGCCGCAGCCGAGCGCGCTGGTGGAGGTCCCCACCCCGTAGCCCGGCGCGCGCGGAACGGATCGGATGTGCGCCCCCGCGCGCGGATCGACACCCGGCGCACGGGCGCGATTCAAGGGTCGATGCGCGTCCCGGGGGGAACCCCGTCGATGTGCAGGGCTTCGATCCCGGTGACGCGCCACACGCCGCGTCCACCCGGCGCGGGCTCGAGTCGCCAGTACAACCGCCACCACGACGAGACGGAGAACCCCCATTCGCGGAGGGTTGCCCGGACGCGGAACTGGGTTCGCGCGGCGTTGGGGCCGTCCAGCGAGGCGGTCAGCGAATCAAGGGCATGGGAACGAAGGGAATACCGACCACCGAGATCGTCCGTGACGCGCCGGATCATCTCGGATCGAGACATGGGAATCGTCACGCCGACCAGAACCAGCGAGACGGATTGTTCCCCATTCCCAGTTGAAAGGGCAATTTCGGCGGCGGAAGGATCGGTCCGGAGCACCCCCTCGGCCAGATCGGTCGTGCGCTCCGCGAGCGCCTCGCGCTCTGTTCGAACGAGCGTGGCAATGGTGAGGAGGGTGAGGGCAAGGCAGATACCCGCCGCCGCGGCGACAAGAGCGGAACGGCCACGTCCCCGGCGGTTCAGGATGTAATAGAGGAAGAGGCCGAGTATCGTCAGGCCAGCGGCGAGACCGAAAGGCCATTCAAAGAGCAGGTGAGGGATCGCGGGGGGCGACGGGAGCGGTTCGATCCGGGGTGCGAGATCGAATTGCGCCAGGAGCATGGGTAACGGTATCGGGGGGATCGGCGCTCGAGCGGGGGGTGTGGGGAAAACCGCCCGAGTCATGCCCGATTGGAGGGCGTGCCGATGGAAGTACGTGTCCGGTGTGCAATGGGATCCCCTTCCGCACGGCACACGCTTGCGCACGACGTGCAGAGGTTTTCGTGCCGGGCGTAAGGCGTGCGGCCAGAGCGGACACCTGAAAGCAGGGATTTGGGGTCGGGTCCAACGGGCCAAGGAGCGGCCGTGCTGATCACGCAGCGGAGCACCCTGGAGCGCAACCTGGAGCTTTTGGAACGGAACTCGCCGGGCGCGGCGGAGGCGATCCGGGCGGTCGAAGCGCGGGCCGATCTTCAGTTCGTCGAAACGGACGATGGGGTCCCGTCGGTGCTGGTCGGGACGGGTCCCGAGGCGCGGCAACTGGCCTCTCGGCGTCGGCCGTTGGAGGAGGCGGAGCGGCTCGCCGGCACGGTGGACGTGGAGGCTTCCGCGGCGGTGGTGGTGCTGGGCTTCGGGGCGGGGCACCACGTCGGGGCGGTGGCGCGCCGGCTGGCGAAGACGGGCGTGCTGGTGGTGTTCGAGCCGGACGTGGGCCTGCTGCGGGGCGTGCTGGAGCGGATCGATCACTCGGATTGGATCGAGCGCACGAACCTGATCGTGCTGACCGACGCATCGGACACGGGGGCGATGTCGAGCGCGGTGGGCGGCCTGGAGGGCGTGCTGGCGATGGGGCTGGCGACGCTGGAGCACCCGCCGAGCCGGGCGCGGTTGGGGGACACGTCGTCGCGGTTCATGGAGAACTTCACCGGGGTGATGCGGGCGGTGCGGACGACGGTGGTGACGACGCTGGTGCAGGTGGGCGTGACGCTGCGGAACGCGACGCAGAACCTGGACCGGTACACGTCGTGCCCGGGTGTGGCGTCGCTGGAGGGGGTGGCGCGAGGCCGGCCTGCGATCGTGGTGAGCGCGGGCCCGAGCCTGGCGCGGAACATCGACGAGCTGGCGCGTCCGGGGGTGCGTGACCGATTCGTGATCGTGGCGGTGCAGACGGTGTTGCGGACGCTGCTCGAGCGGGGCATCCGGCCGCACTTTGTCACGGCGTTGGATTACCATGAGATCAGCCGCCGGTTCTACGAGGGGCTGACGCCGGAGCGGGTGCGGGACGTGACGCTGGTGGTGGAGCCGAAAGCGAACCCCGCGATCCTGGAGAGCTACCCCGGCCCGATCCGTTGCGTGGGGGACGAATTCCTGGACCGGCTGCTCGGACCGCGGCTGCGGCGCGAGATGGGCCGGCTGCAACCCGGGGCGACGGTCGCGCACCTGGCGTACTACCTGTCGCGGCACCTGGGGTGCGACCCGGTGGTGCTGGTCGGCCAGGACCTCGGCTTCACGGACGGGCAGTACTACGCGGCGCACGCCGCCGCGCATCGGGTGTGGGCCGCGGAACTGAACGAGTTCCGGACGCTGGAGATGATGGAGTGGGAGCGGATCGCGCGCGCGCGTCGGACGCTGCGGCGGCTGAAGGACGTGCGCGGGGGCTCGATCTACACGGACGAGCAGATGTCGGCGTACCTGGTGCAGTTCGAGCGTGACTTTGCCGCGGACCGGACCCGGGGATTGGGGGTCATCGACGCCACGGAGGGAGGCGTGGCCAAGCAGGGGGCCGCGACGCGACGGCTGCGGGACGTGATCGACGCGGAGCTGGCGCAGGCGCGCGCCCCGGTCGATCCGGCGCCCGCGACGGACGGTCCACGGCCGATCGAGCGTTACCGGGTGATGGAGCGGGTGCGGAAGCTGGGGCGGGACGCGGCCCGGATCGCGGAGCTGGGGCGCACGGCGGCGCGGCTGCTGACCGAGATGCTCGAGGTCCACGCCGATCAGGGCCGGGTGAACGAACTGATCGGGCGTGTGTACGCGCTGCGTGACGAGGCGGTGGCGCACGAGTCCGCCTTCGGGCTGGTGCAGTACCTGAACCAGATCGGGGTGTTCAACCGGGTGAAGGCGGACCGGTCGATCCACATGCGCTCGACCCCGGGCACGCTCGAGCGGCAGCGGCGGGAGATCGAGCGAGACGTGCGGAATGTGGAGGCGATCGAACGCTCGTCGGAAGGGTTGCGCGTGATGCTGGAGCGCGCGGCGGCGACGCTGGAAGGCGCGTCGAAGATGGTGCGTGATGAGCCCGAGGGGCCGGGGGGGGCGGCGTCGCGCGCGAGGCCGGTTTCGGGCGAGGCGGCGGAGTCGGGGATGATCGGCGCGCGTGTCGTGGCGGTGGTCGGGGCGCACACGCGGGTCTCTCCGCTCGGGCGTGCCCGGGATCTTGGGGAGCCTCTCTGGCGTGGGCGAACGGCGCTGGCGTTGACGCTCGATCGGCTCGCGCGGGTGCCGGGTCTGGCATCGGTCGTCCTTGTGACCGAGGATGCGCGGCGGCTGGAGGGCGTGCTCGGCGCGAGCGGGCGGGCCGCGCGGGGCCCGTCGATCGAGGTGGTGCGGACCGAGGAGGCGGAGGGTGGGCCGCTGGGGGCGCGAGCGCGCGGGGTGCGCGCGTCCCGCGCGTGGTCGGATGCCTCGTGGCGCGGCGGGCCGGGGAACCTGTCGGTGTTCGACGAGGTGATCGATCCGGCGCTGCTGGCGCGGATCCTCTCGGAGCGGGGAGCGGATGGGGCGATGCTGCTGGGGGCGGATTGGAGCCTGATCGATCCCGCGTTGTGCGCGGAGATGCTGGAGCGGTTCCGGGAGAATCCCGAGCAGCATCGGCTGGTGTTCTCGCAGGCGGGGTGCGGATTAGGGCCGTGCGTGGTGTCGCGTTCACTCGCCGAGGAGATGGGACAGAAGCAGCGGAGCGCGGGCCCGTTGGCGAGTTTCGGGGGCGTGCTCGGGTACGTGCCGATCGCGCCCGCGCCGGACATGATCGCTTCGAGCGTCTGCGTTCAGGTCGAGGCCGGAGTCCGGGATGTGCCCGGGCGCTGCATCGCGGACACGCCCGAGGGCCGCGCCGTGATCCGCGGGGTGCTCGACGCGCTCGGGGAACCGTGCGCCGACGCGAACGCCGGGGCGGTCGCGTCGGCGGCCGCCGGTGCGTGGGCGCGGCACACGCCCGCGGGCCCGCCGCACCTGCGCCTGCGGCTGGTGGGCGGGGACGAGCGGATGGACCCGGGCCTGGCGCGTCTGCTGCTGCACCGCGCCGGCGAGCTGTCGCCCGGAGTTCGCGTGACGCTGTCGGGGCGCTGGCCCGGTGACGATCCGCTGGCGCATGAGTCCTTCGTTGCGATCGTGCGTGCGGCGCGTCAGGCGGGCGCGGAGGTGCACGTCCGCACCGGCTTGACGAGCGGCACGAACCCGGCGGCGTGCCTCGCGGAGGGGTGGGGCGGGGTGGGGGTGGTGTCGGTGGATCTGCTCGCGGAGGACGCTCGGGGGTACGCGGCGGCGCGAGGGGATGTCGGCGTCGGGGGATCGGGGATCGACGGGGGCGGAGCGTTCGAGCGGGTCCACGCGGGGCTCATGTGGTTGCTGGCGAACCGCGTGCCGTGGGGGCGAACCGGCGGGCTTCCGGAGTGCTGGGTGCTGCCGCGGATCACGCGGTGCGACGCGACGCTGGAGCAGATCGAGGCATTCCATGACCGGTGGATCATGCTCGCGGGCGGGAGCGTGATCGATCCGCCGGGCGCGGCTTCGGGTCGGATCACGGCGTTGCCCGTGCCCGCGTTGGCGACCGCGCGGGCTCTTCGGAGCGAGCTGAGCGTGGGTCCGGACGGCGTCGTCGAGGAGCCTGGCGGTGCCCGTCGCGACACGGGGGAGCGGGATCTGGCGGAGGTCTGGGCCGAGGTGCTGGAGGAGCGTGCGCGTGGAGCGGCCTGACGCGGTCGTGATCATCCTGGCGCGGGCGGGGAGCAAGGGGGTGCCGGGGAAGAACCGCGCGTGGGTGGGGGGGCGGCCGTGCGCGGCATGGACGATCGCGGCGGCGCGGGCCGCGCGCGGGGTGGCGCGGGTGTGCGTGTCGACCGACGACGGCGCGATCGCATCGCTCGCGAAGGAAATGGGGGCGTTGGTTTCGGCGCGTCCCGCGGCGCTCGCCAGCGACGCGGCGCGGGTGGACGACGCGGCCCGGCACGCGCTGCGGGACCTCGAGGCGCAGGGGCTGATCGCGGCGGACGGGTCGAGGCCGGTGGTGCTGCTCTACGCGAACGTGCCGGTGCGGCCGGACGGGCTCATCGATCGTGCGCTGGACGTCCTGGCGCGGACCGGTTGCGACAGCGTGCAGAGCTACGCGCCGGTGGGCAAGTTCCACCCGTGGTGGACGTGCGTGGTGGAGCCGGAGCTGGGGCGGGTGCGGCCGTGGGAGGGGCCGGTGCTCAACCACGGTGTGTTCCGGAGGCAGGATCTGCCGCCGGCGCACATCCCCGATGGGGGCGTGCTGGCGGTGACCCGCCGGGCGCTGATGCTGGAGGTCCACGGGGCCGGGGACGGCCCGCACGCGTTCCTCGGGCGCGATCGGCGCGGCGTGCTGACCCGCGAGGGAGAGGTGATCGACATCGATACGCCGGCCGACCTGGCGGTGGCCGAGGGGGCGCTGCGCGGCGCGGCGGCGCCGGCCGCGCCGGGGTTGGCGATTTCGGGTCGGCGGATCGGGCCCGGGCATGAACCGTACGTGATCGCGGAACTGGGTGTGAACCACGACGGGTCCGTGGAGCGGGCGCTGGAGCTGGTCGATGCCGCGGCGGAGGCCGGCGCGGACGCGATCAAGCTGCAGCTATTCCGGGCGGACCTGCTCATGGGGCGGGCGGCGCGGCTCGCGGATTACCAGCGTCGCGCGGGCGCGACCGACCCGGCCGACATGCTGCGGGGGCTGCAATTGAGCGCCGAGGCGCTGCGGCCCGTGGTGGATCGGGCGCACCAGCGCGGCGTGCACGCGATCGTCACGGTCTTCAGCACGGAGCTGGTGGAGGAGGCCGAACGGCTGCCGTGGGACGCGTACAAGACGGCCTCGCCCGACGTGGTGCATCGGCGGCTGCTCGCGGCGCTGGCACGGACGGGCAAGCCGCTGCTCGTGAGCACGGGCGCGGCGACGCCGGACGAGATCGGGCGTGCCGCGGGTTGGCTGGCGCACGCGTCGGATCGGGTCGGGTTCCTTCAGTGCGTGAGCAGCTACCCGGCCGCGGAGGAGCACGCCGCGCTGGCCGGGATCCGGGCCCTGGCGGAGCGTCTGGGCCGCGTGACCGGGTACAGCGATCACACGGACGCCGTGGACACGGGCGCGCTGGCGGTGGCGGCGGGGGCGTCGATCCTCGAGAAGCACCTCACGTACGACCGGGGCGCCTCGGGGCCGGATCACGCGGCGTCGCTGGACCCGGCTGGTTTCGGGTGTTACGTGCGGTCGGCGCGCCGGGCGGCGAGGATGCTCGGGCCGGTCGGCAAGCACCTGCTGGCGTGCGAGCGGGACGTGCGGCAGGTGTCGCGTCAGTCGCTCACGACGCGACGTGGACTGCCGGCCGGGCACGTGCTCGACGAGCATGATCTGTGCGTGAAGCGGCCGGGCGTCGGCCTCGAGCCGTGGCGGATCGATGATGTGATCGGGCGCTCGTTGAGCCGGGCCGTGGGCGCCGACGAGGCGCTGTCCGAGGAGGACCTGGCGTGAGCCGAGGCCGTGCGGCGTGCCGACGGGTCTGCATCGTGACCGGGTCGCGGGCCGAGTTCGGCCTGTTGCGTCCGGTGATCGACGCGGTCGCGGCGCACCCGCGGCTGGAGCGGCGGCTGGTTGCCGCGGGGGCTCACTTCCTGGCGCCGGCGCGCACGATCCGGGAAGTGCGGGCCTCGTACCCGATCGTGGCCGAGGTGCGGATGCAGCGGGCGGCGCGGAGCGGGCGGACGGAACGAGCGGACGACGCCGGCGCGGCGGGGCGCGGGATGGCGTCCTTCGCGCGGGTCTTCGCGCGGGAGAGGCCGGACTGGGTCGTGGTGCTCGGGGATCGGATCGAGGCCTTCGCGGCCGCCGCCGCGGCGAGCATCGGCGGGTGGGCGGTGGCGCATGTGCACGGGGGCGATCGGGCCGAGGGGATCGCCGACGAGGCGATGCGGCACGCGATCAGCAAGCTCGCGCATCTGCATCTGGCCGCGACGCGGCGGTCCGCGGGGCGGTTGATCCGGATGGGGGAACCGGCGGAGCGGGTCCATGTGGTCGGTTCGCCCGCGATCGATGGTCTTCGCCCGGGTCACATTCGTGCGCTCGATGAAGACTCATGGGAGGATCTGGGACGGCCCCGGGCCGTGCTCCTGATGCATCCCTCGGGCGATTCGTTCGCGGATCGGAGCTTTACGGAGGCGGCGTTGCGCGCGGCGCGGGCGCACGCCGTCGAGCCGCTGCTGGTCCTGGCGCCGAACCACGACCCGGGGCGGGAGGCGGTTCTGGCTCCGATCCTCGGTCGGCTGCGCCGAGGGACGCCGATGGGGGGGGTGGTGTTTCGCCAGCACCTGGCCCGGGAGTCGTTCCTGGGGTTGCTGCTCAGGGTCCGCGCCCACGGGTGCCTGATCGGGAATTCGTCGGCGGGGCTCATCGAGTGTGCGGCGTTGGGCGTGCGGGCGGTGAACCTCGGGCGTCGGCAGGCGGGGCGGGAGCGGGCCGGGAACGTGATCGACGTCCCCGTGGCGGAGGGGCCCGCGGTGGACGACGCGATCCGCCGGGCCCTGCGTCCGCGCGGGCGCACGCGATACGCGCGCACGTTCGGTGACGGGAGGGCCGGTGCGCGCATCGCGGAACTGCTGGCGGGGATCGATCCGCGCGATGCCGAGTTGCGGCGCAAGCGGAACGCGTACTGACGCGGCCGGGGCCGGTACCATTGGCCCATCATGAAGGACGTGCCGGTCGGGAACGCGGTCATCGGTCAGTCGGGGGGCCCGACGGCGGTCATCAACCAGTCGCTCGTGGGGGTGATCGAGGGCCTGCGGCAGGGGCTGATCGCCACGGGGACGGTGCGGCGGATCTTCGGAATGCGACACGGCGTGAAGGGATTCGTCAAGGACGAGCTCCACGACCTCACCGGCCTCGATCAGGATTTTCTGGATCATCTGGCCGCGACGCCTTCGGCGGCGCTGGGGAGCACGCGCGACAAGCCGGATGGGCCGTACTGCGAGCGCGTCCTCGCCGCGTGCGCGCGGCACGACGTGCGGTACTTCTATTACATCGGCGGGAATGATTCGTCGGACACGTGCCGCATCGTGAGCGAGATGGCACGCGCGACGGGGTACGAATTGCGATGCTTCCACGTCCCCAAGACGGTGGACAATGATCTGGTGACGTGCGATCACTGCCCGGGGTACCCCTCGGCCGCGCGCTTCGTGGCCATGGCGTGCATGGCGGATTTTCTCGACAACATCTCGCTCCCCGGAATCAAGATCAACGTGATCATGGGCCGCCACGCCGGCTTCTTGACCGCGGCGAGCGCGCTGGCCCGCCGCCACGACCGGGTCGAGGGCAGTTCGGACGGGCCGCAGCTCATCTATCTTCCGGAGGTGCCGTTCGACACGGATCGCTTCGTCGGGGAGGTGGAGGGGATCTACGCGCGAAAGGGTCGGTGCCACATCGCCGTGAGCGAGGGGATCCAGGACGCCCGGGGCGAGGCGATCGGGGCGACGCTGATCCGGGGCGGCCAGACCGATGCGCACGGGAACGTCCAGTTGTCGGGTTCGGGCGCCCTCGGGGACGCGCTGGGGGATGTTCTCAAGGCGCGGCTGACCCCCAAGGGCGGCAAGCCGCCACGCGTGCGGGCCGACACGTTCGGGTACGTGCAGCGGTGCTGGCCGGACCCATCCCCGATCGATGTCCGCGAAGCGCGCCGGGCGGGTCGTTTCGCGGCCACGCTGGCGGCCCGAGGCGAGCGGGACGGCTCCGTGGCGGTCGTGCGGGTGAGCGGTGGTCGCCCGGGCGAGCGGTACGTGAGCGACTTCGCGCGCGTCGAGTTGTCGGAAGTCGCGGCAAAGACACGGCACATGCCGCCCGAGTTCATCGACGGTGCGAGCAACGTCTCGCGCGCGTTCCTGGACTACGCCCTTCCGCTCGTCGGGCCGCTGCCGGACCTCGCGCGACTCTGAGTCCCGCTGCGAGAAACAAGAAGGCCCCCTGCCGCTCGACAGGGGGCCTCCCCCAAGGAAGCACTCTCTCTCCGCGTGTGCGGTCAATCGATCGGCCCCCGGCGGCGTCGCAGGGCGGTCCAGGTTGCCAACGCGCCCAGCGCCGGAGCTCCGATCGGGCTGGGCACAACCGGCGGTGGTTCGCTTGTCGGGGGCGCGGCGGGGGGGTCGATGGGCGGCAACTCGGGGGGCGGCAGCTCCCCCGGGGGGAGCGACGTGGACCCGGCGTCGGGCTTGTCAGGGACCGCGGGCGTGCCGGTGGTGGCGTTGGGGTCCCTCGGCGGATCGATGCCGCGCGACGAACTGCTGTTGGGCGCCTGCACGTCCTGGGTCACGGGCGCGGCGCGCCCGGACGAGCCCGGCGACTCGATCTGCGGGAGCGGGAGGCTGTACTCCGCGGCCCGGTCGGCGTAGACGCCCGGTGAGCGGATCGCGGCGAAGACCGCGAACGCGACGGCACGTCCCCCCTGCGTGCCGGTGAGTGACCACGTCAGGATGTCGTGATTCTGCCGCGAATCGGAAGTCGAGGCGACCAGGCCCACGAACGCCTTGCCGTCGCGCAGCTCCACCGTGGACTCCAGGTCGAGCTCGACCGTGACGACGGGTTGGTCGGCGCGGTCGAAGTACACGCTGAGCGTGCCGGGCGTGTAGTCGATGATCACGGTGTGCGGGCGGTCGTCGTTGAAGTCGTCGTCGAAACTCGAGAGCGCGATCGAGGTGTGCTCGGAGACCGACGCCGCGCCGTTCGCGCCCGCGATGTGCACGGAGATGTGGCAGCCCGGCGGGTCGGACTGATCGGGGTCGCGGCGCGTGTCGAACTCGACGACGAGGGCGCCCCGCAGCCCGTCGTATCCGATGGCCCGTCGCTGCGCGAGAATCCCGAGGTTCGAGTCGTCGCCGAGCACAACCAGCGCCAGCCCGTCGCCGCCCACGCGACCGTCCGCGTCCGCGGGTCCGCGCGGGTCCGAGATCCGGAACTGGAACGACGTGCGGAATCCGTCACGCAGCCGTTCGGACTGACGCACGAAGGCGCCGCCGAACTGGTTGCTCACTTCAGCGCCGGTCAGGCGCAGGCGGTTCTGGTTCTCGGTCGCCGCGCCGTACAGGCCCAGGTCGGCGGTGGAGGAGAAATCCGGGAAGGAGAAGTCCGCACGCGCGGCGGTTGTTCCCGTCGCGGCCGCGACGAGCGAGGCGGACGCGGCGAGCGCGCGGAAGGAGCGGGATGGACGCGAGCGGCGTTCCATGAGAGACTCCCGACGTGGGCGGTGCGAGCGACCTGCGAGGTTGAGGACGCGGGAGAGCGCTCCGCGTCCGGAGAGAAAGGGCCCGGAGAGAGTCGGGCCCTCGTGTTGTTCAATCGCGTGTCATGGGAGGCGACCTGCCTTTCCTCGTGAGGCGCTACGCAGGGGGCGCGAGAAGGTTCCACGCCTTCCGGGACGCCCCCTCCGGAGCGGGCAAAGACCGCGATGAAAAGCCTTATCAGAACGCGACGCGAGGTTACTGCGGCCTGACGTTCGCGAGCCGTTTGCGTTTCGCCTTGGGCGGCTGCTCCGGCGCGGGTGCGCTGGCGGATACCTGCATCCTCGGCCTGCCCGCGAGTTTCTGCATGTCTTTGGGATTGACGCGTTGCCCGGCCGGGCTGGGGCGAACATCGGGCTCGGCGCCGCTCGCCACGCCGCCGGCGAGACCGAGTGACAGAACGGCCAACGACGAGGCGACGTGACGCATGCGCATAAGGCGGGCTCCAGGCGATCCGGGCCGGTCGCGGGCGACACGCCCGCGGATTTCCGCGGCGCCCCTCCCCCCGGGGGGCGCCGCGCCCGCGCGTGCCGGATCGGATCTGCGTCGCGGGCCCTTGACCATGACAATCGCGGCGCGGCGGTGCCAGCGATGGAAGACCCGATTGCGCGACGTTGGCGCGGCGGCGCGCCTGGTGACGGATGTGCGGCCGGGGCACGTCAGGTCCAAGAAAAAACGGCCCGCGTCATGCGGGCCGTTCGTTCGCGCGTTCGGACGTGATGGGCGCGTTGCCCTACTTGCCGTTCTTGATCTTCTCGGCGGCTTCCTTCGCCTTCTTCTCGATCTCGGTCTTCGCGTCCTTGCCCTTGTCCAGCGCGCCCTTGGCGGCCCCGGCGGCCTCCATCTCTTTCAGGACCTTGGCCGCGTTCTCGGGCGTGGTCCGCTTGTAGATGATCTCGCCGACCTTCATCTCCTTGCCGCCCGGCTCGGTGTGGTACATGAACATCGTGTGCGTGTCCTTGTCCACCAGCGTGATGACCTCGCGCGACTTGATCATCTTGCCCATCGGGTCCTTGAACTCACCGGTCATCGTGAAGACCTTGTGATCGGCGTCGCACTGGCCCTGGTGCGTCATCATGTTCGTGCTCATCGTGTCCATCCACATCCCCGTGTAGGCCTTGGCGATGTTGTCGTAGCCCATGTAGCCCACGCCCCGGAACGGCATGTTCATGGAGCTGCCCGTGTACTCGTGGCGCACGAAACGGCCGTCCAGCGTCCACGAGTTGATCATCACGCCCATGGAACGATCCGCCGGCGCGTCCGGACCGTTCATCCAGAATTTCGTGTCCGCCGTCCACGAGCCCACGATCGCATCCAGGTGCTTGTGGTGT
Organism: Phycisphaerae bacterium; assembly: GCA_016794925.1. Lineage (GTDB taxonomy): Bacteria > Planctomycetota > Phycisphaerae > Phycisphaerales > UBA1924 > JAEUIW01. The sequence continues at coordinate 128,826 of JAEUIW010000008.1, read as the reverse complement.
TCACCGGGCATCGACGCGGCCATCCACGCCTGCATCTCCGCCTCGCTCGGGCCGCCGCCCTTCTCGGCCTTCACAGGCGGCGCGGCGACCGGCGGCGTCTTGGGCTCAACCTTCACCGGGCCGCCGGGGGATTTCTGGAGCTCCTTCTTCTGCGGCGCGGGAGCCGGCGGCGTGGCGGGCGTCGTGTTCTGCGCCAGAGCGAGGCCGGCGCTCGCGCTCACGCAACCCGCCGCCAGAACCAGCATCAACGTCTTGGTCTTCATCTCGATTTCCTTTGCAAAGGGTCCAGCGTGTGAGGTCCCCACCCGCTCCGCGACGCTTACGCGGAGACCCGTGCATATACCGAACAAAGAGTAGCAACCGATCTCGGGTGGATCAAGCCCCGGTCAGGCCTCGATCGGCACGCGCTCGACGATCTGCAGCCCGAACGCGGCGAGTTGGGGGTATTCGACCGTGCTGTTCGTGAGCAGCCGCAGGCGCGTAAGCCCCAGTTCGCGCAAGATCTGACTTCCCACCCCATACTCCAGCGTCGATGCGGGCACCGATTCGCAAGGCGTGTCCTCGCCTACTCCGCCGAACGGACGCGACAACCGGCCCGAGAGCGAGTCCGCGCCGCCCGTCGGTCGCAGGTACACCACCGCGCCCCGACCCGACCGTTGGATCGCCCGCATCGATGCGCGCAGCAGCCTCCCGGTGGGTCCGGAAGGCGACGCATCGAGGTCTTCGAAAATGTCCCCCAGCAGGTCGCGCCGGTGGACCCGCACCAGGGTCGGCTCCGTGGTCTCGATGAGCCGGCCGTCGGGGCCGAGCCCGCCCACGCCGCCGACGGTCAGGGCCAGATGCGGCAGAGGGTCAACCACGGACCGGAACGCGATGAGATTGAATTCCCCTTCGGCGGTGCGCAGCGTCTGGCCGCCACGGGGCTCCAGCCGCTCGACGATCGCGTGCTTGGCCAGGCGGTGCTCGATGATCTGTCGCACCGAGCACATCTTCAGGCCGTGCGCGCGGCACAGGTCCGCCAGGTCCGGCAGGCGCGCCATCTCGCCGTCGTCGCGCATCACCTCGATGATGCACGCCGCGGGGTACAGCCCCGCCATCCGGCACAGGTCCAGCGATCCTTCGGTCTGCCCGATTCGCACCAGCACGCCCCCGTCGCGCGAGCGGAGCGGGTTGATGTGCCCGGGTCGGACGAAATCCCCCGGCCCGCTGCTCGGGTCGATGGCCAGGCGGATGGTCGCGGCCCGCTCGCGGGCCGAGACGCCGGTGGTGATCCCGTGTCGCCGGTGGGCGTCGATCGAGACCGTGAAGGCGGTTGACCGCGCGGTGGTGTTCACCGGCGCTTGCGGGTGCAGGCTCAGGCGGTCGCAATCGGCCTCGGTCAGCGACAGGCACAGGTAGCCGCGCGCCACCGAGAGCATGAACGTGATCGCCTCGGGCGAGACGAACTGGGCCGGCAGGATCAGGTCCCCCTCGTTCTCGCGGGATTCGTCGTCGGTCAGCACCACCATCCGCCCGCGCCGGAGCTCGTCCAGAATCTCCGGAATGGGAGCGAACGGGGGTGTGGGGGGGGACGAGGCCGCGGGAAGCAGGGAGGAGGATTCCACGCGGCGATGTTAGAGGGCGGAGATGGGACACGCGCGCCGGAGCAGAGGTCCGCCGCCCGGGGGCGCTCGGCGTGCGCGTCCCGAGCCGCCGCGGCCGCTCGGAAGCCGGGCCGTTCCCGATCGCGCAATCAGACCGGAGTCCGCTCCACGGTCCCGACCGCCCTCAATCGCTTCTCGCTCCCCGCCACCGCCACCGCCACCGCGGCATCTCCCGTCACGTTCACGATGGTCCGGCACATGTCGAGCACGCGGTCCACGGCGAGAATCATGGCGATGCCCGCCGGGTTGACGCCGTAGGTCTGGAGCACGATCACCAGCATCACCATGCCGCCGGACGGGATGCCCGGCGTGCCGATCGCCGCGACCACGGCGGTCAGCACGATCGAGGCCTGCTGCGCCAGGCCGAGCTCGTTGCCGTAAAACTGCGCGAGGAAGACGGTCGCGATCGCCTGCATCAGAGCGGTGCCGTCCATGTTGATCTTCGCCCCCATCGCGCACACGAACCCCGTGATGTCCGCCGGCACGCCCAGACGGTCGCGCACGTTCGCGATCGTGACGGGGAGCGTCGCGGCCGAGCTCGAGCTGCTGAACGCGACCATCTGCACCTGGGCGATGCCCGGGAAAAACCCGCCCGTGCCCCACAGCGGCATGCGCGTGAAGATCTTCACCACGGCCGGGTAGATCACCAGCTGGATGATCGCCAGCCCCAGCAGCACGGTGACGCAGTAGGCGCCCAGCGACGCGAGCACGCCCAAGCCCAGCGTGGCGACCGTGGGAGTGATCAGGCAGAACACCCCGACCGGCGCCAGGTGCATGATGCCCCGCACGATCGCGGTGAACGCCTCGGACAACCCCCGCACCACGTCGAGCACCGGTCCGGAGGTCTTCGCGGGCAGGAGCGTCAGGGCGATGCCCAGCAGCAGCGCGAGCACGACGATCTGCAGCATGTCGCCCCGCGCCAGCGCATCGAACGGGTTCGTGGGCACCGCGTCCCGCACCAGGTCCCAGGGCGAGATGCTCTTGGCGGTGGTGGCCAGCCGCGCCGCCGCCGCCGCGTCGAGACCGGTGGCGAGCCGCTCGCGGGCCTCCGCGCCGATGAAGCGGTCGCTGCCGGGGCGGATGGTGTTCACCAGCACCAGCCCGACGATGACGCTGAGCGTCGCCGTGCACGCGAAGATGCCCACGGTCTTGCCGCCGATGCGCCCCAGGCTCTTGAGGTCCCCCAGCGACCCGATGGCCAGGATGAGCGCGAAGAGAATGATCGGCGCAGCGATGAACTGCAGCGACCGCTTGAACATCTCTCCGAGCACGCGGTTGAGATTGACCGCGAAGTCGATGAGCATCGCGCCCGCCCCGTCCGCCCCCCACGCCGCGCGCAGGTCACCGCTCCACCGGTTCAGCGCCAGGCCCACCCCCACGCCGAGCGCCAGGCCGATCAGTATTTTCCAGTGCAGCGCGAGTTTCATGGCGACCGGAGTCTATTGGCTCGCGGGCCGCCGCGTGCGCCGGGGTGGCGCGATCGTGGGCGGTCCGAGGCATGACCGACTCCGGCAAGCCGGGTCAGGACGATCACCCGCGGTCGAGGACGGCGCACCGGGGATTGAATCCCCATCGCGGCGTCACTGCGCGCGGCATCGACGCGGTCAACTCGTGCCGCGCATCACGAGCGTCGCCACGTTTCCTCTGGAGTTTCAATTCCGGAAGCCAAAGTGTGGCAACCCCTCACATCCGAGCGGGCCCGCGCGCCCTCGGACCGTCACCGGATCACGCTCAGCGACACCCGCTTCTCGATCTCCTCGATCGGACGCGCCACCAGGTCGTACCCGTCGCTGCCCGTGATGACGCAGCGGACCAGTTCGCCCGGCGCGAGTGCGTGCGCCGACTGGACGTACGTCGTACCGTCGATCTGCGGAGCCTGCCAGCGCGTCCGCCCCGCGTACAGCCTCCCCCCCTTGCCCACCCCGCTGGTGCCCTTCCCCACCGACCGCAGCGCATGATCGATCAGCACGTCGGCCCGCCGGCCGCCCCGCTCGGGGCGGCGCTCATCGAATTCCGCCGCCAGGGCGCGGTTGCGTTCGAACGCCAGCCGCTGTTGCACCGCCATCACCTCGCCTCGGCGACGGGCCTTCACCTCGGGATGCACGGCCAGCGCCGGGTCGTGCTCCATGGTGCCCGCGACCGTCCCCTCCTCGTGGCTGTACTCGAACACCCCCACGGCCTCGAACCGCATCTCCTCGATGAACTCCAGCAGTTGCCGGTGGTCGTCCTCGGTCTCGCCCGGGAATCCCGAAATGAACGTGGTCCGCACCGCGAAGCCCGGGATCCGAGCCCGCAGCCGCTCGATGACGTGACGCTGCTGGGCCCGCGTTACGTTCCGGCGCATCAACGACAACACCCGGTCCGAGGCGTGCTGGAGCGGAATGTCCAGATACGGAAGCAGGTGCGAACCCGGTCGATCGGACAGGGCCGCGAACGCGTCGATGATCGGATCCGAGAAGTTGGACGGGTAGGCGTACATCAGCCGCAGCCAGCCCTGGCTGCCCAGCTCATCCAGCGTGCCCGAGAGCGTCCGCAGCAGGCGCGGCAGGCCGCCCGAGCCGTCCGGTTGCAGCCCCGCTCCCACGTCGTCGCCGTAGCTGGTGGTATCCTGGCCGATCAGCAGGAGCTCGAACGCCCCGTCGTTGACCAGCTCGCGGCACTCCGCCGCGATGTGCTCGAGCGGCTTGCTGCGCATCTTGCCGCGGATGCTCGGGATGGTGCAGAACGCGCAGTTCTGGTTGCAGCCCTCGGAAACCCGCAGGTACGCGTAGTGGCGTGGCGTGAGACGCAGCCGCGCCGAGTCGTCCTCGAAATACCCGATGCCCATCCCGTCCTTGCCGTTGACGGTCAGGCCGGCCGTGCGCAGGCCCCGCTCGCGGGCCGCGACCAGCGCGTTGGCGGCGACCCAGTACGGGGGCGACGGTTCCACGGCCGCGCCGCGCGCCGAACCCGCGGTGTCCGGGGCGGTTCGCGCGCCCCGCACGGCCTCGACTATCTTGTCGCGGTCGAACACCCCGACCATCGCGTCGATGCCGGGCGCCCATTCGAGCATCTTGGCACGGTGACGCTGCACCAGGCACCCGGCCACCACGACGCGCTTCAGCTCGCCGCGTCCCTTGGCCGCGATGGCGTCCTTGATGACGCCCAGGGACTCGTCCTTGGAGGCTTCGAGAAATCCGCACGTGTTGACAACCACGGCGTCCGCGCCGCCGAAATCACCCCCCTCCGGGTTGATCGAGACCGGGACGATCCCCGCTTCGGCGAGCGAGCCGAGCATCTTCTCGGAATCCACCAGGTTCTTGGGGCATCCGAGGCTCACGAACGCGACCGTCTGAGGCGGTCGAGGGTCCTCGGCGGGCGGCACGGAGCGGTGAGTTCCTCGACGTCGGGGCATCGCACCCAACGGTAGGCTCCGGACGCCGGAGAACCGGTCGGGAACGAATCGATCCTGTGCCCGAGGCGGGTTGAGGCCGCCAAAAAAGCCGCGAGCCCGTCCCCCTCCGGACGGGCCCGCGTGTGTCCTCCGAGCCGGCGCACCTCGCGCCCGGCCCGGTTCGTCAGGCTCGACACTCACCGGATGCCGGCACGGCGCGGCCGCCCGGCGATCACGCTGCGCGTGTCGGCCGACCCCCTTCCATCACGGCCCGGCGCCACCCGAGCCGCACGTCATCACGCCGCGCGCCCGCTGGAGGCGAGCAGATGCTGATCGGCCCCCTGCATCGGGTAATGTTTCATCAGTGCCGCGGCCATCTCGTCGCGCTTGGCCAGCACGAAGTAGCAGGGAACGCCCAGCCCCCAGCTCGAGAAGCCCAGCGCACGCACCAGATGCTCCTGAGTGGTCGCGATTCTCAGTTCCTCGCCCTCGAAGCGCAACGGCAGCAGGCCGAACTGCCACGCCTGACGTCTCGTGATCAGGTTGAGCGCCGCGGGGTCGGTCGGCTCCTCGCGCGGGTCAAGCCACTCCGCGAGCGATGCATACTGCTCGGCCCACGCGGCCTCTACGTCCTTCGGGCTGACGCCGAACATGTTCTCCGCCAGCTCTCCGAAGGGCCGGCCGGTGATCCGCTGCTCGTCCAGGATGTTCGCGCGTTGATCTTCGGTGATGACGCCGCGATTGACCAAGAGATGTCCGAGTCGAAGGGCCATGAGGGGATCTCCAGACAACTCGCCGAACCGAGGGGGTCTCGGGAAGGGCGAATGCGATTGGAGCATCCGAAACAGGCGTGGCCCGGGCCAACGTCATGTGCATGCAAAGTCCCCTAGGTAGCGGTTGGAACGAGTGCGCGGATCCAAGCCGGAAACTCAGAATTTGCAATCGGAGCATCAAATCCACAATGGGATGTGGTGATCGCGCCCACAAAGTGGAAACGACCACAACTGCTTGTGGAATAAGCACTTGCTTATCGGATCCGGAAAATGGGGATGAAAACAGATGGATGAAACCGCGGACTTGTTTTTTGCGTATAGACAGGCAGAGTTAGGTGTTGACAAATAGGGTGGATCGTGGGTTGGGTCCGATACTGCGTTGATAGCGAACGGCCGAGCCGTATGGGCCGCTGACGATATCTCTCTCTCCTCCAACGACTCGGGGCGCTCCGCGCCCCGTGTCGATTTTTGGACTTGGTGCACGATGCCGATGTGGTTCCGGGGAGGAATGCGGCAGCGCAATTCCGGACGTGCGCAACTCGTTACCATCCGCCCGGGTGACGGGGTTGGCGGAGTGGGATGAAATGGCGCACGGGAGCGGCCCGGGTGACGACGCGGCGCGCGAGAGTGGGGAAAAGGGGCGGGTCGTGGTCGTCGTCGGGGCGCACCCCCGAGCGGAGGAGCACGACCGACCGTTGGCATACGCCCTGATCAAGGCGATCGGCGCGCGCGGCGGGCGCGCGGGCGTCTGTACCGACCTGTGGTACCTCAACGACGCGGACCTCCGGCGGCGGGCGACGCTTTCCCTGGGCGGCCCGGGGGTCAACGCATTGAGCGCATCGCTGATCGGGACGCTGCCGCACGTGCTGACCGTGCATGATCGCTACGCCGTGCAGTTCGACCCCGAGTGGACGGACGCGTTGGCCTGCGTGTGGGGCGTGGACACGCGGGGCACTTCGACGGCGACTGCGATGTTCATCGAGCGGTACCTGAGCGGGTTCCTGCGCGCAGCGGCGACGCGCTGAGGCGGCCCGCGAGGTCTACTTGCCGATGCAGAATGAGGAGAAGATGCGACCGAGGATGTCGTCGGGCGTGGTGCGTCCCGTGAGTTCATCGAGCGCGCCGAGCGCACACCGGAGTGACTCGGCCAGGAGTTCCGGGCTCGGCCCGGGGTGGTGGGGGTGGTGGGGGTGGTGGGCGTGTGCCGCGGCCTCACGAAGGGCAGTGGCGGCCCGCTCGAGGGAATCGCGGTGGCGTGGCACGAGGTCGCCGGGATCGGGGTCGCACGCCGCGGCGGCATCGACCAGGGCGAGGCGTAGGGCATCGAGCCCGCGTCCGTCGAGCGCGCACACGGCGCGGGCATCGGTCGTGGTGGTTCGGGTGGCGGGCCGGCTCGGCCGGTCGCACATGGTGCGCACCCTGATCACGCGGGTCTCGGGCGCCGTCGGCGGCGCCGGGTGAAAGAGGCCGGTCGGATCGCACCAGAGCGCGATGTCGCAGTCGGCGAGTGCCGCGTGGGCCTGTCGCTGCGCCGCGGCGATGGAAGGGCCCGCGTGGGGGTCGGGCGCGACCAGTCCGGGAAGATCGATGAGCTCGACATCGACGGCGGCGCGTGCGGGGCCGAGCGTGAGGGGTTCGGCGAGCGCATCACGGGTGGCGCCGGGCACGGCCGACGCGACGGCGCGGGCGCGGCCAAGGAGCGCGTTGAAGAGCGTGGACTTGCCCGCGTTGGGCGCGCCCACGAGCGCGATGCGGGTGCGGCCCGGCCGGGACTCGCGCGGCGCGGATGCGCGCAGCCGTGCTTCGATCTCGGTGACGACCGCGGTGATCCGGTCGGTCGCGGCGGCGAGCACGTCCGGGGCGATCCCGTCCTGATCCGAGAAATCGAGCGACGCTTCGACCAGGGCGAGCGCCGCGGCGGTCCGATCGGCCCAGCCGCGGAAGGCGTGCCCGGACTCGCCCGAGAGCAGGCGGCGGGCGAGCCCCGCTTGGCGCGCGGTTCGGGCGGCGATGAGGGCCGCGACGCCCTCGGCCTGATCGAGCGTGAGCCTGCCGTTCTCGTAGGCGCGGGCCGTGAACTCGCCCGGGAGCGCGAGCCGCACGACGCCGGGGCCGTCCGGCGCGCGCGGCCCGAGCAGGGACCCGATCACGCGCCCGACGAGGGTGGGGTTGCCGACGGTGAGGACCTCGAACGCGTCCTCGCCGGTGTACGAGGCGGGGGCGTGGAAGACGGCCAGCAGAACCGGGAACTCGGGTCCCGAGTCGGGGATGAAGATCGCGGGCCGCGCGCCGGGGAGGTCGGACTCGGATCGGAAACAGCGGCGGACCAGGTCCCGGGCGCGCGGCCCGCTCGCGCGGACGAGGGCGCGGGGCGCGTGGGCGTCGGCGGGGGTCGCGGGAGCGAGGATGGTGTCGGCGCGGCTCATGGTCGCGCGGGTCCGGTTGGGGTTGGGCGTGTCAGGGCCTGGGCTTGCGCTTGCGTTGACGCTCCAGCTCCCGCTGCCGTTCCTCGACCTGCAGCCGGATGCGCTCGAAGAAGCCGGGCTTGGAGGCCGCGCGCGGGGAGGGGCCGGCCGGCCCGGGCGTCGCGGCGGCGACGGCGCGGCGCTGCTCCAGCAGCAGCTCCTCGGCCTTGATGTGGCGGCGGATGTAGGAGGCCTCGAGGATGCCCAGCGTGGAGTTGGTCATGAAGTAGATCGCGAGCGCGGCGGGGGCGTTGTACATGAACAGCGGGAACATCACCACCGTCATGATCTTGATCATCCGCTGCTGCGATTCCTGCTCGGGGGAGAGCGTGCCCGGCGCGGTCGGCGGCGTGAGATATTTCTGCTGGAGGTAGAAGACGAAGCCGAGGATGATCGGGACGATATTGAAACCGTCGATCGGCCCCATGACCCACGAGAGCACGGGGATGTTCATCGAGGAGGCGAACGGGATGAAGTGATCGGGCTCGGAGAGGTCGGCCAGGAAGGTCCACTTGCCGCCCGAGACGGCCTGGAAGACTCCGAAGAACGCGGCCTCGTGCCGCAGCTCGAAGGTGAAGTAGATCATCGCGTACAACGCGATCCAGATGGGCGTCTGGAGGAAGAGTGGGAGGCAGCCGAGCGCACCGGAGTAGTTGATCTTCTCCTCGCGCATCAGGCGGGCGATCTCCTCGCGCATCTTCGCGGGGTCGTCCTTGAATCGCTCCTGGATCTTCTTCTGCTTGGGGGCGACGGCCTGGATCTGCTTGCTGAACCGGGCCATGTTCACCTGTGACCAGCGGGTGACGGGATGCAGGATCGTGCGCACGGTGACCACGAGCACCATGATGGCCAGGGCCCAGTCGAACACCACGTGGTCGTGAAGGAAGCCGAGGTACCAGCGGAGCGCCCGGGCCACCGGCTGGAAGGTGCAGAACGCGCAGGGGCCGCCGAACGTGTAGATGACCAGGTCGCCCAGCCCCAGCGCCTTGCCGATCGGTTCCTTCTCCAGCACCGGCTTGGTCAGGGGCCCGGCGTACACGCCCATGCTCAGGTCGAGCGTGGCCCCCGCCGGGAGCGACGTTTCCGGGGCGTGCATCCGGAGCACGACGGTGGGATCCGCCTCGTTCCCGTCGGGCTTGAGGCCGTGTCCCATCACCACGCGATCCACGCTGCCCAGGGCGCGGAGCACCTTGTCGGAATTGGCCGCGGGGGCGTCCAGCAGGGGGTGCGCCGCGACCGTGAAGTAGCGGCTCGTCAGCGCCGTGAACACGGGCGAGAGACCGTCGGCGGTCGTTTCCTTGGTCGGCCACAGCGGCGGAAGGTCGGGCCACTGCACGCCCTGCTTGCCGGCCGACACCCCGAGGATGTTGGTGCGCGGCAGCATGAAGCGCGACGCCTCCACGAATTGTCGCGAGGGATCGGACTGCGCGTTGAGCAGGTACCCGAACCGAACGCGCCGGATGTCCCCGCCGTAGCGGAGCGTGCCGGAGGGGAGGTCGATCGGACCGAACTGGTGCCACGCCGCGGCGAGCGGCGACGCGGTCAGGTTGACGACGTGCTGGTGGAGTTCAAGGTCGAACGATCCCGGCTGCAGCGTGTACCGTCGGACGACGCGGGCGACGGGCGCGGCGTCGGCGATGCGCTCCACGATCGCCTCGAACTCTCCCGGGCCGGTCTGACGCCACAGCGGTCCCGCGGGATCGACCGCGAGGTTCACCGGTTCCTTGTCGATCGTGAGCGCGAGCGCCGCCAGAGGGGCGACGCGGGTCAGCGGCCCCCCGGGGATCTGGTGCGACGCGGACGCCTGCACGCGCTCGTGCTCCGTTCGTGCCAGCGTGCGGAAGTGGTTGGTGAGGTCGACGGCGTCGACGCCCGCGCCGAGGTCGGTGAACGTAACGAGCAGCTCGTACCCCGACTTGGGATTGAGGCTGCCCAGCGGATCGAACGGCCGGTCCGGCGCGGGCCACACCTTGGCGCGGAAGCGTGGCCCGGGAATCGCCGTCGCCGCGGGTGACTCGCTCGGGTTGCGGGGCGCGGGCTCCGATCCCGCGTGCGCGGGAGCCGTCGTCGGCGTTTCGGGCGCACCGGGAGTCGCGGAGGAGTCGGGCGTCGGGTTGGGGCCGGGAGGCTGGAGCGCCGCGTTCGGAGTCGCGACGGACGGGTCGAGTGTCTTGGTCGTCGCGGTCGTGGACGGCGCGGGCTGGCCCGGGCTTCCGCCGATCGAGCGTGCTCGGGTGGTGTTGGTGGCGACCGCCCAGAAGATGCCGATTCCCGCCGCGACGAGCAGCAGGGGGACGACAATACGGAGGACGGGGTGTTTCACCTCGGCGGGCATGTGTCAGCGATCCTTGCAGGCGGACGGGGGGAGGGAGCCTTCGGGCGCGGCGTGAATGGGGACGCGACCCACGATCGGCGGCGGGGTCACCGCCCCTCGTACAGCCGGTCGCCGAGCCAGTCGTTGAGTTGCGGGATGGCTTTGATCTTCTTCGCGGTCGCGTCCACGTCGTAGGGAATCCGGACGAACTCGATGCGGTCGTCAGTGAGGATCGCGTACGCGGCCCGCGGGTCGAGGTCGCGCGGTTGCCCGACGGACCCGACATTGATGATCGCTTTCTCGTCGGGCGCGAAGCGGTACGCGCCGTCGGTCAGCTCGCCGGGCGGGTAGAAATCCGGCTCGCTGGTGAACACGCCGGGGACGTGCGTGTGGCCGACCAGGCACAGGCGCGGCACGCGGTCGAAGAGGGTCGTCAGTTTGTCCGGGGCGTTGACCACGTCGTCGGGGAAGATGTACTCGTTGATGGGCCGTCGGGGCGATCCGTGCACGGCCAGGATCGGTCCGGACTGCGTGCTTCCGGGCTCGACCACCCGGACGCGGAGACGGCCGAGGAACTCGTAGCGTTCCTTGCGGAGCGCGGCGTCGGGCTCGGAGTCGAGGGCCTCGCGGGTCCAGTAGGCGGCGGACTCGGCCCCGGGGTTGAAGTTCGTGGGTTCGTAGAGGACGCCGAAGTCATGGTTGCCCATGAGGGACCACTCGCAGCGGGCGCGGACCAGATCGACGCACGCGCGCGGGTCCGGGCCGTACCCGATGATGTCCCCGAGTGAGATGATGCGGGTCAGGCCGCGCCGGTCGATGTCCGCGAGCACCGCGCGCAGAGCTTCGGCGTTGGCGTGGACGTCGCTGATAACGGCGGTGGGGACCATCGTGCGGTCTCGGCGGGGACGTGTTCGGTGCCGGGGCCCCGCCCGGCGCTGCCGGACCGGGAGGAATGAGGGGGAGTTTACTCTCGGTCGGCTACCGAATCTTGGGGCGAGCGCGTCGGCGATTTCGGTGCGGAGGTCGCGGAATCGGGCAAGGCGCCGCCCGGTCCATCCGATGGAGGGGGAGAGCACGGCGCGTGCGCGGGCCGCGCCGGGTCGGAGAGGGCCGGGGCTACCATGCCCGAAGAGTCCGCCACGCCACTCGAACAACGGACGGGACCCATGTCAATGGCCGGCATCACGTACCAGCGCACCCGCGAGATGACGATCGACGAGCTGCTGCTCGAGAACCGCATCGTGTTCCTGATCGGGGAGATCAACCACGCCTCCGCGGCGCGCGTGATGATGCAGATGCTGTACCTGGAGCACCAGAAGAAGGGCCAGGAGATCAATTTCTATATCAATTCGCCGGGGGGGGCGGTGGACGACACGCTGGCGCTGTACGACACCATGCGGTTCCTGTCGTGCCCGGTGGCGACGTACTGCCTGGGTCGCGCGTACTCGGGCGGGGCGGTGCTGCTGACGGCGGGGACCAAGGGGAAGCGGTTCATCCTCCCGCACGCCAAGGTGATGATGCACCAGCCCTACGGCGGCGTCGGCGGCCAGGCCGAGGACATCCGCATCCAGGCCGAGCAGATCATCAAGAGCAAGAACGAGCTGATCTCGATCCTCTCTCGCCACACCGGCCGCAGCGAGGATCAGGTGCGCCGCGATTCGGAGCGCGACAAGTACTTCACCGCGGAAGAGGCCAAGGCCTACGGCCTCGTTGACGAGGTCATCAAGGAGCCCCCGAGGGCGTGAGCCGCGCCCGGGCGCCGGGCCTGTCGCGTCAGGGTGATCCGCCGGGAACGACCAGCAAGGAACACGACACCATGTCCTCGTATCTCGTCCCCATCGTCATCGAGAAGACCGGGCGCGGCGAGCGCTCGTACGACATCTACTCGCGCCTGCTCAAGGACCGGATCATCTTCCTGGGCGGCCCGGTGAACGACGATATCGCGAACCTCGTGATCGCGCAGCTGCTCTTCCTGGCCAACGACGACCGCAAGTCCGACGTGCACCTGTACGTGAACTCGCCCGGCGGTTCCGTCTCGGCCGGGCTCGGCATCATCGACACCATGCGGTTCGTCGAGTGCGACGTCTGCACCTACATCATCGGGCAGGCCGCGAGCATGGGTTCGATCATCGCCACCAGCGGCACCAAGGGGAAGCGGTTCACCCTTCCCAACTCCCGCAACCTGATGCACCAGCCGCTCATCGGCGGCGTGATGGAGGGGCAGGCCACCGACCTGGAGATCGAGGCCCGCGAGATGCTCCGCATCCGTGACCGCATCTACCAGATCTACTCCGACGCGACCGGGCAGAACCTCGACCGCATCGCCCGAGACTGCGACCGCAACAAGTGGCTCGACGAGTCCGAGATGCTCGACTACGGACTGGTCGACAAGGTCCTGACGCGGATGCCCCTGACCCGCAAGGCCGATTCGCCGCGCGACGACGAGTAGGCGGGCGAGGGTCGATCCGGGTCTCCCGATCCCGGGCGCAGCGGTGCCGGGCCGAGCCGCCCGGCGCGCGTTTCGTACGGGTTATGTCGGGATCCGCCATTCGGCGGGCGTGTTCGTGCCCGGCCTGACCGCCGACGCGCCCGGCGCTACGATCTCGACCCTATGGCCAAGACTCGCGAGATCAAGAAGCGCATCAAAGCGGTCGGCAACATCAAACGCATCACCAAAACGATGCAGATGATCGCCACCGCCAAGTTCGCCGCCTCGTTGCAGCGAGCCACGGCGACCAAGCCTTACACCGAGGGCCTGTTCGATCTCGTCCGCGAGTTGGCCGCCACCGCCGGTTCCGACCTGACGCACCCGCTCATCACCGGCCCCGCGGGCGGCGCGGCGGCCGGGGCCCCCGACGTCACGCTCATCATCACCTCCGATCGAGGATTGTGCGGACCGTACAACGGCTCCGTGCTGCGCGTGGCCATGAGCCACATTCGCTCCTCGGACGCGGCCCGCAAGGGGCGGATCGAGCTTGTCGGCAAGAAGGGCGCGGGCTTCCTCCGCTACAACCGCGTCGAGGTTGCCGCGAACCACACCTTCGGCGACAAGCCGTCCTTCGATGCCGTTTCCGAGTTGGCGCAGAAGTACATGGACGCCTTCACGCGGGGTGAGCTGTCAGGTGTGCGCGTCATTTACATGAAGTTCCTCTCCGCCGGCAAGCAGGCTCCGGAAGTCATGCAGCTGCTCCCGCTCAAGCCGACGGCCGCGGTCGCCTCCCGGCCTGGCGGCGCGCCTGCCGAGGGCGGGGCGGCGGTGCTCTACGAGTTCTCGCCGCCGGCCGAGGAGCTCCTCGGTGATCTCCTTCCCGCCGCGGTCAAGGCCATGCTCTTCCAGGCGTTCAACGATGCCGTGGTGAGCGAGAACATCGCCCGCATGGTGGCGATGAAGTCCGCCACCGACGCCGCGGGCAAGATGGGCAAGACCCTGACGCGCCAGTTCAACCGCGCCCGCCAGGCCCAGATCACGACCGAGCTCAGCGAGATCATCGCGGGCGCCGCGGCACTGAAATAACCGCATCGGGTTCCGAGGGCATCGGCCGGACGAAGTCAACGGGCTGGCGGCGGTTGCGCATACCGTTCGCGTATGTTCGAGTGGCAGGACCGCTTCGACATCACGCGGAAGTGCTTCGTGCCGTGGATCGAGTCCGCTCATCCGTTGCGGGACGCGTTTGTCGTCGAGTTCGGATGCGGCACGGGCTCGGTCGGGCTGGCGCTCGCGTCCCATGCCCGGCGCGTGTTGGGGGTGGACATCGATGCCGGTTCGGTGGGGGTCGCCGAGCACAAGCGGGCCGAGCGATCGGTGCGCAACGCGGCGTTCTCGGCCCACACCTTCGAGGGCTGCCTCGCCGCCGTGCGCGAGGCCTCGCGAACCGACAGGGGCGAGTCGGGCCGGGCCGGGTGCGGCGTCGACGTCTTCATGCTCTACGCCGTGCTGGAGCACATGACGCTCGACGAGCGGTTGCGCATCCTCGGGTTCGCGGATTCGGTCCTCGCTCCCGACGGCGTCATCGTGATCTGCGAGTCCCCCAACCGCCTCCTCTGGGGCGATTACCACACCTCGCAGACGCCCTTCAACCTGCAGCTGCCCGAGGACGTGTCGCTGCGCTACACGTCAAGGCTCAAGCGCCGTGCGTACATCGAAGCGATCGAGGCCTCCCGAGCCCTCGGACCCGAGGCCGAGCACGAGGCGTTCGTCCGCTGGGGCCGGGGGATCTCCTATCACGAGTTCGAGCTGGCGGGGGTGTTCGACCGGATCATCGGCTCGAACTGGGATCCCGAGCTGCTTCCCTGCAGGCACGTCGAGCGCGAGGAACTGATGCTGGCGCGGCACCTCTCCCGGCACGCCGCCGAGTTGCCCACCCCCATGCCCGCGTGCTTCAGCCGGTGCTACATCGACTGCATCATCGGGGCCCCGGGCGGCCGCCGCGTCCGCGAACGCAAGCCCGAGTGGCGGCCCTGGTCAATGCACACCAACTACAGCAACTCCGTCGGCTACACCGAGTGGGACACGCTGGTCTTCCAGCGCGACGATTCGCTCCTCTCCATCCGGCTTCCCGTTCCCGCGCGCCGGCTGCTCCTGGGGATCGAGCCGCTCGCGGGCGCCAACGATCTCGCGCTCCGCGCCGACCACGGCGAGCTCGCCGCCGTGCGGATCGCCGACGGCGCCGACCGCGTCACCCGTCACGAGACGGTCGTCTTCGAGCGGCCCGCTTCGGAAATCCAGGTCCGGGCTCGCTCCGGCGTCGGCATCAGCTTCGTTGCGTACCAGGCGATGGATCGATCGGCGTGAGCGCACCCGCTCGCGCTCAATCCTCCAGCATCGTCGAGTTCGAGGCCACCCAGCGCATCGTCGCCGCGACCAGGTTGTCGATGTCCCGCACCGTCGGCTGCCACTCATCGCCCCGGTTGCCACGCCAACCGCCGACGATGCTGTCCACATGACGCTTCCGGTCCTCGGGGTCGAGCCGATCGGAGTTGTACACCATCACCATGCCCACGCTGGTCGTGATCCAGCGGCGCACGGCGTGCATCACCTGCGGGGGCACGGGGATGGACTTGTCCATGCCCGGAGCGTAGGGGAACCCTCTCCCCCACGGGTACGCTTCCCGCATGAACCACGCCCACGCTCCACTCCCAGAGATCATCAACCACTACGTCAACTCCGTTCACGGCGACAACGGCCCCCCGCTCGAGTCGCTCGGCCGACGCGCGGCGGACGCCGGACTCCCCGCCATCAGCGTGTCGCACGCGGTCGGTCGCATCCTGACCCTGCTCGCGCGGCTCGTTGATGCCCGCGCCACGGTCGAGATCGGCACCCTGGGCGGGTACTCGGGCCTCTGCCTGTTGCGCGGCATGAACCCCGCGGGCCGACTCTACACCGTCGAGATCAACGAGTCGCACGCCCGCTTCGCCCGGAGTGAGTTCGATGCCGCCGGCGTGGGCGGACGCGTCGAGATCGTCCGCGGCGCCGCGCTCGACGTGCTGCCCGGGCTCGCCTCCCGGCTCGGGATCGCCTCGACCGACCTCGTCTTCATCGACGCCGTCAAGCCCGAGTACCACCGCTACTTCGAGATCATCGCTCCCTGCCTCCGCCCCGGTGGACTGCTCATCGCCGACAACGCCCTCAGTTCGAGCACCTGGTCCATCACCGATCCCCCCGGCTCCAGCGACGATCGCGACGCCATGGACCGATTCAACCGCGCGATCGCGCGCGACCCGGCCTTCGAGGCCGTGCTGCTGACCGACGGTCACGGCGTGCTGGTCGCGCGGCGACGCTGACCGGTTCGCGGGGCTGGCGCGCCGAACCCGCCGGCCCCTCCGGTGCTTCTACACTTGGCGCATGACCACGACACGACACATCGTCATGCTGGCGGCAACCGGGGCGATCGTCTTTGGGCTCGCCGCGTGCGAGGAAAAAGGTGGCTCGGGTGGCGGTGGCGGTGGCGGTGGGGGTGGGGGCGGACTCTCGGTGGCGGACCAACCGCAGAGCATCCTCGGCAAGTCCGCCAAGATGGCCAAGGACCTGAAGGGGAAGGCTCAGCAGCGCGATGAGGAAGCCGCGGGCATGGCCGAGTCGATCTCCGGAGGCGGCGCGGGCGGCGCCATCGCCGTCGCCGGGATGGAATGGTCGGCTCCGGCGGGCTGGGAGCGATCGGCCGGCGGCAGCCAGATGCGAGCCGCGGAACTGAAAGCCCCCGGCGATGTCAACGTCGTCTTCTACTTCTTCGGCGCCGGACAGGGCGGCGATGTGCAGTCGAACATCAGCCGCTGGGCCGCCCAGGTGAAGGACGACGCGGGCCAGCCGTCCCGGCCGCGGCCCGTGGCCCGAACCGTCAACGGCGTCAAGATCACGACCGTGAGCATGGAGGGCACGTACCTCGACGGCATGCCCGGCCAGCCACAGACCCCGCGCCCGGACCACGGCTTCCGCGGCTGCATCGCCGAGGGCCGCGCCGGCACCGTGTTCATCAAGCTCACCGGCCCCGCCGACGCCGTGAAGGCCCTCGACGGCGACTGGGAACGCATGGTCGGCGGCGTGCGGGAGAAGTAGTCCCAGCGGTGCCGACGGATCGATAGAACCTCCGCGGCACGAATCTCGTGACGAGGCGCGGGCGGGCAAGGAGGCTCCCCTTGGGTGTCCTGAGCGTGATGCAAGCGGCGGTGCTCGGCCTGGTCGAGGGCGTCACCGAGTACCTGCCGATAAGTTCCACCGGCCACCTGATCGTGGCCTCCTCGCTCATGGGGCTCGAGGACCCGGCCCATCCCAATGTCAAGGACGCGGTCGACTCGTTCAACGTGGTGATCCAGGGCGGGGCGATTCTTGCGGTGGTGGGGCTGTACTGGCCCCGCTTCGCGCAGATGCTGCGGGGCGCGCTCGGGCGCGATCCCGCCGGCCTCCGGCTGGTGTTCAATCTGGCCGCGGCGTTCCTCCCCGCCGCCGCCGTCGGCCTGGTGCTGCACAAGACCATCAAGGCGCACCTCTTCTTCGCCGCGCCCGTGGCGATCGCCTTCATCGTGGGCGGCCTGTACATGATGGCGGTGGACCAATGGCGCCGGGGCCGCTTCGGCCCGCCTCCGGCGCCCAGCGCCGAGAAGGGCATCGATGACCTGTCGATCCCGGACGCCGTCAAGATCGGACTCATCCAGTGCGTCGCCATGTGGCCGGGCGTCAGCCGCTCCATGATGACCATCACCGGCGGGTTCTTCGTGGGCCTCCGACCCGCGGCGGCGGCCGAGTTCTCGTTCCTCCTCGGCGTCCCCACGCTCACCGCCGCGGCGGGGCTGGACCTGTACAAGAACCTCAAGCACTCCCGCTTGACCGGCGAACCCAACCTCTTTCAGGAGCTGGGAATCACCGCGACCATGGTCGGCGTGCTCGTGGCCGCGATCAGCGCCGCCCTGGCGGTGCGTTGGCTGGTCGGTTTCTTGAACCGCCGCGGCCTCAGCCCCTTCGGCTGGTACCGGGTCGCGGCCGGGGTCGTGCTGCTGCTGCTCGTCGCGCGCGGCATGGTGACGATCGTGCCCGACAGCGAGACATCCACGCCCCGCGGCCCGATCGAGAAATCGGCCGCCAACCCGGATCACCCGCCGGGAGCCGATCGGTGAGCGCGGGCCCCGCGCGGGCCAGGTCGAGGGGGAGCAGGAGAATCGGGCGTTCGCCCGCGGCAACCGAATGAAGACGTCGTTCCCCAAGAACAAGATCCGCGTGTTCCTCGTCGAGGGGATCCATCCCCGCGCCGAGGCGATGTTCCGTGAGGAAGGCTTCGCGGTCGACGCGCACGACAAGTCCCTCTCAGGGCCCGCGCTGGAGCGGGCCCTGGCCGGCGCGCACGTGCTGGGCATCCGTTCCAAGACGGAGGTGGACGCGCCCGCCCTCGGCCGCGCGGCCCGCCTGCTGGCCCTGGGCTGCTTCTGCATCGGCACCAACCAGGTGGACGCGCACGCGGCCGCGTCCCGCGGCATCCCCGTGTTCAACTCCCCGTTCAGCAACACCCGCTCCGTCGCGGAGCTGACCATCGCCGAGGTGATCGCGCTCTTCCGCGATCTCGCGGGCAAGAACGAACGCTTGCACCGCGGCGAATGGGACAAGTCGGCGGGCGGCGCCCACGAGGTCCGCGGACGCACGCTCGGGATCGTCGGCTACGGCCGCATCGGCTCCCAGGTCAGCGTGCTGGCCGAGGCGATGGGCATGCGCGTGCTGTTCTTCGACATCGCCCGCCGCCTGGCGCTCGGCAACGCCCGTCCCGTGCGCACGCTCGACGAGCTCCTCGGCCAGTCCGATGCCGTCACCCTCCACGTGCCCGCAACCGAGCGCACCGAGCGCATGATCGGCCGGGCCCAGTTGCGGAAGATGAAGAAGGGCGCGTACCTCATCAACAACGCCCGCGGCACGGTCGTTGACGTGCCCGCCCTCGCCGAGTCCATCCGCGAGAAGCGTCTCGCCGGCGCCGCCATCGATGTCTTTCCCGTCGAGCCCGCGGGCAAGGGCGAGCGCTTCGAGAGCGAACTCCGCGCCCTCCCCGGCGTCATCCTCACCCCCCACATCGGCGGCAGCACCGAGGAGGCGCAGGAGGCCATCGCCGCCGACGCCGCCGAGAAGCTCATCCGCTTCATCAACGCCGGTGTCACGTCCGGCGCCGTGAACGTGCCCGAAGTCGATCTTCCCGCGCAGGACGCCGAAGCCGACCACGCCGCGCCCGGCGCGCCCCGCAGGCACCGCATCCTCCACTTTCATCGCAACGTGCCCGGCGTGCTCAGCAAGATGCACGCCGTCATCGCCCAGCTGGGCGTCAACATCGCCGGCGAATACCTGCAGACGCGCGGCGACGTCGGCTACGTCGTCCTTGACGTGTCCCCCGGCAAGACCGATCGAATCGTGCGCTCGCTCTCGGACCTTCCCGAGACGATCCGTGTCCGCGAGCTGTGGTAAGCCGAGGGATCAGGATCCCGCGCCCGGGCCCAGCAGCCCGTCGGTGCGGTCGGCGACATCCCGCAGCGCGCCCGCGATCCGCGAAAGGTCCTCCCGAAGCTCCTTCCGCACCGTGACCACGATCTCCCCCAGCGGCGCCGGCAGGTCATCGGGGCCGGCCCGACCGCTCAGCACCGCCCGCCACGGCGCCAGCTGCGCCGCCAGCGACGTCATCCGCTCGCCCAGCCGTTCGTGCTCCTCCAGCAGGCGGCCGGTCTCGTCCCGCAGCGCGCCCAGGCGGTCCAGGGCCGCCGCCGCGCCGGCCGTGGTCACGCGCGCCCGCTCGTCCAGATCCCCCGCGCGCGCACGCAGCACCGCGTCGGCGTCGCGGCACAGATCGAGCGTCGCACGCACCGACCCGTCCAGCTCGGCCTGGCGCGCCGACAGGCGGTCCGCCAGGTCCAGCGCCCGAGTGAACTCCGCGGCGATCTCCTGTCGCACGCCCGCGGCCCGCTCCCGCGCCGATTCCAGCATCGAGAGCGTCCCCTGCGCGCGCTCCAGCGCCGATTCCGCGCGGAACACCAGTTCGCCCAGCGGGCTCTCGCCCGGACGCGACGCGTCCCCGATCAGGCGCTCCGCACGCGCGCACAGCCCGCCCAGCGCATCGATCCGCGGCCCGAACTCCCCTCCCAGCGTGGCACGCAACGACGCCGCGTCGCGCGCCAGCCGGTCCAGTGTTGCCGCCGCGTCCGCGCGCCGCGACTCGATCTCGGCCAGCAGCGCCTCGGACCGTTGCCCGGCCCGCTCCGCCAACGCCGCCGCGCCGTCCGACAGCTGCGTCAGGTGCCCCGTCGCGGCGTCGGCCATCCGCGCCGCCAGGGTGCGCGCCACCGCCTCGAGCTGACCGCCCATCTCCATCAGGTCCCGCTCCAGCTCCGTCGCGCGCGCGTCGAGGCATTCCCGGTGCCGCGCCGCCTGCACGAGCAGCTCCGAGGCCCCCGCCCCCGCCGCGCTCCGTGCATCGTCAACGATCGCGGCCCCGGCCGCCGTCAGACGCTCGCTCGCCTCATGCGCGGCCCGATCCGCCGACGCCGCCAGCCGCGATTCGACCTCCGCCAGACGCGACGCCAGCAGGCTCTCCGACCTCGTCTCGAATCGCGCGACCATCTCACCGGCCTCTCGCACCCGCGCGAACGAAGCCTCGGCGTCCTTCATCCGCTGGTCCAGCGTGGCCAGAAGGCGCGCGCCGAGCTCCACCCGGGACTGATGCTTGGGCGCCAGGTCCGCCGCCCCGCGCAGCGCCGCATCGGCCTCCGCGACCGCGCGCCGCAACTCCGCCGCCCGTTCCGTCGCGTGCTCGATCAGCGCCCGCAACGCCGCCGCGTACTCGTGATACGCCTCCCGGTCCACCACCCGCGGGGACAGGAAGATCCCGTCGATGGTCTTTTCGGACGCGGCGACCGTGATCTGTGGCTGGGGCATCGCGTGTGAATCCGGGAGAGTGATGCGGTCACGATGCCGCGCGAGCCCGTCGCACCGCTCCCGACCGCACGCATCTGATCGACCCGTGAGCGCTCGTTCGTGCAATGTTTGCGCCGGACCGCGCCACGCACCCGGAGCGAAGGCAGGTTGCCACCGCCCCCTACGATGAGAGCATGAAGCGGCTCCGCCGGGCCTCCGGTGCCAACCCGCGCTCGGACGCATCCCCATCGCGGGCGGGCGGGGCGGAGAGCCAGGGCGGTCCAGAGCCGATCCGCCTCCAGCGCGCGCTCGCGGCCGCCGGCGTCGCAGCACGCCGCGCGTGCGAGGCGATGATCGAAAAAGGGCGCGTCACCGTCAACGGATCCGTGGTTCGCCGCCTCCCCGCATTCGTCAGGCCCGGCGTGGATCGCGTGGCCGTGGACGGCCGTCAGGTGCCCATCGCGTTCGAGTCGCGCCGCCTCTATGTGCTGTTCAACAAGCCCGAGCGTGTCATGTGCACCGCCAGCGACGACGGCGGGCGCACCACCGTCATGGACCTCGTGAAACACCCCTCCGGGGCGCGCCTCTTTCCCGTCGGGCGCCTCGATTTTCATACCTCCGGCCTGGTCCTCTTGACCAACGACGGCGACCTTGCGCACCGCCTGACGCACCCGAGCTTCGGCGTGGAACGAGTCCACGAAGCCACTATTTTAGGGGTGTTGCAACCCGCTCAGGTTGCCGAATTGCAGCAATCAGTCCGTGAGGCGACCCGACGTTCGGGCCCAGAGTTTGGTTTCCGACGCCGCGGAGCCCAGACCGAAATCGTCATCCGGGCGGTGGGCGTCACGAACCCAGAACCCCGCGAACGTTCGAGTCGCTTCAAGCCCCGTCGCGCGGCAGGCCCCGAGAATCAGTTGCAATCTCGCGCGTCAGAATCCGCTGGCCCCGGCCTTCGCACGGTGCTCGAAGTTCGCACGCTTGGTGCGCAGGAAGTCCCGCTATCGCAATTACTTGCGATCGGCGGGCAGCGCGTTCGGAGAGTCGTTCGTACCGGACTGGGACCGCTCGCGCTCACGAGCCTTGGCCCAGGGGAATGGCGCGAATTGACACGTGATGAGCTTCGTTCTGTGCGAGCACTGATCAAGCAATCGCGCATGCGTCCTATAACTAATACTCCAACGCTTGAATTCCCAGCGAGTTCACAGTCCGGCAGCGTTGTTCCGTTAGCCAAACAAAAAACGAAAATTTTGAAAACTAATCCGCGTCCTATTCGTATAATGGAAGGGGGACACGAAAGCGCGAGAAAAACGCCTCGTTCCATGCCCCAAGGATCCGGAGTACAGAACGGTCCAAGGTCGAAAAAAGAGGAGAGACTGACCGCGCAAAGGACGGCCCCAATCGTGCCCCCCTCAACGATCATTCCGATTCAAGGTCCGTTGATCCGTCGCGCCAGGAGACCCGCGCCATGAACAGCGACAACGCCGGCGGAGTGAGCCGATCCGGTGGCGGGGTGGCGGGCGTGCGCGCGCCCGTCGGCGTCGGGTGGCGATCCGGGTCCATTCCCTCCCAGCGCAGCCGCTGGCGCATCGCCTGGGACGTCATCACCGAGACATACAACTCGGTCACGTTCGGCGACCTGCCGCTGATGTCCGCCGCGCTCACGTACCGCACGATCTTCAGCTTGCTTCCCCTGCTGGTGGTGGCCCTGGTCACGTTCCGGATGTTCAAGGGGACGGATCAGGTGGTGGCGGACCTGCTTCGAAAGGTCCTGGACCTGGTGGGGCTGGGTCAGATCGCGGTGACGCAGGGTGTCGGTCCGCCGGGCCCGGACGGTTCGCCCCCGCCGATTCCCGGGGGGCAGAGCATCGCGGACTGGATCCAGGGCCTCGTAAATAAGGTCAGCGAGATCAACTTCGGCGCCATCGGCGTGGTCGGCCTGGCGATGCTGGTCTACGCGTGCATCTCGATGCTGGTGGAGGTGGAGCGGTCGTTCAACCAGATCTACGCCGCGCCGCGCGGGCGGAGCTGGTTGCGGCGGGTGCAGCAGTACTGGCTGCTGGTGTCGCTGGGTCCGTTGTGCCTGTGGGCGAGCTTCTACGTGGGCGAGACGTTCCGCGCCTGGGTGCTGACCGTGACGAGCGATATTCCGGGTTCGACCAACCAGACGTTCCTGCTGGTGCTGGGGTACGCGGTAACCGTGAGCATCTCCTGGCTCCTGCTCTTCACGGTGTACATGGTGCTGCCGAACACCAAGGTGCGGATGGGGCCGGCGATGGCCGGCGCGCTGGTGGGCGCGGTGCTGCTGGAGTCGGGCAAGGCGGCCTTCACGCTCTATCTGCACAAGACCACCGGCTACGTGACGCTCTACGGCTCGCTGGCCCTGTTGCCCCTGTTCCTGCTCTGGGTGTACGTGACCTGGATGATCGTGCTGCTGGGCCTGCAGATGAGCTTCTCGATCCAGAGCCAGGCCGCCGGGCACAGGCTGCGGCTGCGCGAATCGGACCTGGACGGCATGGTCGATCCATCGCTGGGGCTGCTGGTGCTCGCGGCGGTGGGGCGCACGTTCCAGAACGGCCAGGCGATCGGCGCCGGCGAACTGGCCAAGCAGACCGGGTTGCGCGAGCCTCTGGTGCGGTCGCTGCTGGCGCGATTCACGGATCAGGGGTTCGTGCGTGTGGTCGTGACGGAGGGGCAGACGTCCAGCGCGGCGGTGTCCGGCGCGGACGAGGCGTACACGCTGGCGCGCCCGGCGGACACCATCGGGTTGGCCGAGGCCATGTCGGCCATGCAGGCGCGGGCGGCGGAACGGGCCGTGTCGCCGGTGGCCGCGTCGATCCTCAGCCGCGTGGCCGCCGCGTCCCGGGCGAGCGTGGAAGGGGAGACCCTGGCCGCGATGCTCCCCCCGCCACCTTCGGCCGAGTGGACCGCCAAGGAGGCGGTGAACCGGACGCCCATCGTCGAGTCGCCGGCCTCCGAGTCTGGTTCGGCGCGGCTTACCATGCCCGGCACGGCCCCGTGACCGGAGCCGCGCGAACTTGAGGGTGGGGTGAGGGGGAGTGTTGATTGACGGGGGTTGGCTCGGGAGTGTTCGCCGATGAGCAAGCGTCTGCCGCCGAAGCGGGTCCTGACGATCGGGCTGCTGCTGCAACTGGGCTCGGCGGCGGTGCTGGCGCTGTTGGGCGGGTGCTACGAGCGGGTCACGAGCGCCAAGGGATTCGGGTCGGATCAGTACAAGGTCGAGGAGCGTTACCAGGAGTCGAGCACGCTGGACGACTGGATCTTCGGCAAGGAAACAAAGCGGCCGTAACCGGTGGGGGTGCCGGGCTGAGACGGGGGCACGTCGGGTCGGGGTTCAGGATGGGTCGGCGTACGATCGCGTTCGCCTGTTCGGGAGGATTCGCTCATGGGTCTTGAAGCCGCGCTTCCCGCCGAGGGGTTCCTGACGACGCAGCTGCGCCGGGTGATCAACTGGTCACGGCGGAACTCGCTGTGGCCCATGCCCTTCGCGACGGCGTGCTGCGGCATCGAGCTGATGGCCACGGCGTCGAGCCGGTACGACCTGGCGCGGTTCGGGGCCGAGGTCATGAGGTTCAGCCCGCGGCAGAGCGACCTGCTGATTGTCGCGGGCCGGATCGCGATCAAGACCATGCCGGTGCTGCAGCGGATCTATCAGCAGATGACCGAGCCCAAGTGGGTGATCTCGATGGGCGCGTGCGCCAGCACGGGCGGGGTGTTCGACACGTACGCGGTGGTGCAGGGGTGCGACCAGTTCATCCCGGTGGACGTGTACGTGCCGGGTTGCCCGCCGCGCCCGGAACAGTTGATCGAGGGCGTGATGATGATCCAGCGGTACATCGACCAGGAGGGGATGCCGCCGATGGACGGGGGCAAGCGCGTGGGCCTGGGGCTGGCGGTGGCCCCGACGCACGCGGTGCGGCCGCAGCCGGTGGGGCTGCAGTATTGAGGGTCCGCGGATCTCGATACGTTTGATTTGGGGGGGGGGGGCACATATTATGTTGGCGATGCTCAGCGCTGCTGGCACTTCGCTCGGCTTGTTGCTCTGCGGCGCGGCCGTCCCGCCGGAGAATCGAGATCGCGCCGAAGTCCTTCTGCGTTGGGTCGCGCACCACTCCAACCCGACGCAGGTTCGACCGGCGGATGTTCCCGGCATCGAACTTGAGTGGGACGAGGAATGGTCCTCGCTGCTCTCCGCGGAGGAGGTCGGGGCGCGCTGGCGGGCGGTCGAGGACAAGCCGGACCATCCGGATCGAAACCGCCTGCTGCTGCTTCGCCGGTGCCTCGAGCAGCGGGTCGCGTCGCGGTTCCGCCTCCTGTACGCGGGGTCCGACGCGTGGCTGCTCGAGGAACGCGACGCCGACGGGCGCGAGCTGCGGCGCGGCGGCCTGGGGGGCGAGCGGTGGATGCTGTACAGGCGGGACGGGGAGCAGGCCCAGCTCACGGTCATTCACTCGGGTATTCCCTTCCCGGGCGGGTTCAACGTGAGCCGCTACCACGACATGGCCGTCGAGAAGCTGCGGCGTTTCTTTCATTACCGCCTGCCGGTGATCGGGCTTGTTCCGGATCCGGGCTCGGTCGTGTTCGAGGGTGAAACATGGAGGCTGGCCCTGCGTGGCCCGGGCTCCGGGGGCGTGATGCTCAGCGGCGATTGGCCGGCGCCCAGGAACGAACCGAGGGCCCTGGGCCTGCGATGGCTGGACGGAGGCGAATCGGCTTCGGGGGTTCCGCCGAGCATGGTGTTCGTGCCCGCGACCACGGGTGACGCGTCGGCGCCAATATCCGGGTTTGTCGAAGATCGCGGCGACGGCGTCCGGGTGCGTGCCACGCGGCGCGCGTCGAAACGCGTGGGCCGGGACGAGGTCGAGCGGGCATGCGTCCGCCCCGTGGCGGCTTCCGACTGGCTCGTGCGTGATTGGTCGGACCGATCCGTGCCGCACTGGGAAAACTACCGGGATAGCCTGAGTGTGACGTGGGTGACGCATGACGGCGTGGATCGCTTCGCGATCACGGATCCCATGGGGATACCCCCACCGGCCCGCGCATCTTCATCGCCCGCTCCCGCGGCCGAGGGGTCCCCGGGGCGCTCGTGGGGCTGGTTCATCTCGGTTGTGCTGGTCGGATTGGTCATCGTCATCATCCCGGTGATCGTTCACCGGACGATGCGCGGCAACACGTGAGAAGAAGGAACATACATGCATACACACACGAGCACGTCCAGATTTGCTGCAGGTCGTGCGGCTGCCTGTACAGCGTTTGCGGCGGTCGTTTTCGGCGCGGCGAGCCTGTTCGCGGATTCTGGTGGAGGACCTGGGGGCGCGCCGGCGTGTTACTTCAACTTCACCAAATCATGCGGTGCATTGCACGCCAACCAGGGTCGCAAATGCACCAACGGAGCCAACATCACGCCCTGCGGCGATGTCATCATTCAGGATGCGCAGGTTAATGATGTTCGTGCCAAGTCTGGAGATGAAGCGGGGAGCCTCGGGCCAATCCACAATACCGCTCCGATCAGCGTAATAATCGATTCATATGAGTGCAGCGGGCCGAACAACACCGGAAACTGCAATTGGCTCGGTACGCTGACGAAGACATGTACCGGGCGTCAGGCAACGGGATCGGGATGCTGAGCCCTGATCCGGACGTTCGTGCTCAGGGGATCGCAGTGAAAGGCGTGCGAACCGGAGTTCAGAGTTTGCTTCCCGCGATATTGTTCCTGACCGCGATTGGAAAGCTCGCGGATTGGGATCATTGGCGGTCCTCGGTTGACGGTTTCGTTCTGTTGCCATCGTGGTGTATGGACTTGTTGTCGGTGGTGCTTCCGGCCGTTGAGGCGGCGCCGTTCGTCGTGTTTGTTTCCGGTCGCAGACTTCAGGCTGTTGTCTGCTCACTTGGGCTTGTGAGCCTCTTCACGGGAGTACTCCTGTGGCACTGGGCCAACAATGTCAAGCCGACGTGCGCGTGCCTCGGCCTGTGGGCGCGGTACTTGGATGTCGAGGGTTCGATACGGGCCGGGCTGGTGCGCAACGGCGTGCTGTGGTCGGCGGGATTCGCGGGTCTTCTCGCATCGATCCGGTCTTGGCGGCGGGCGCGTCCGAGCGCCGTCGGGCGGTGACCCTGATCGAGGTCCTGGTGTGTCTCGCGGTGGTCGGGGTGCTGCTCGCGCTTCTATCAGGGCCGCTCGCGGCCGTGCGCGAGGGCGCGAAGCGAACGCGTTCGCTCCAGAGCCTCGCGAGCATCGCGCGGGGGTTTCACGCGTACACCCAGGACTTCGCGGGTTCATGGCCGTATTTCACGCACGTCGGGTTCGGCGACAACGTCATCGCGGGCGGGGGACTGCGCGTGGAGGTCGCCTCGTTCTTCGACGCGTTCCAGACGTGGCACATCGCGCTCGCGGACGGGTACTTCTCCGGGAACGCATCGTCGGAGGCGCTCTTCCCGCCGCGCTACGCGGGCGAGGGCACGGGCGTGGAGATGCGGCCGTGGTTCACGAGCTACCACTACCCGTGCGCGTTCATCGCGCACCCGGACTTCTGGAACCCCTACCGCCGCACCGGACCCGGGCAGTGGGGCGGCACGCGCGCGGATCAGGTGGCGTTCCCGGGGTCCAAGGCGCTGGTCGTGGAAGGGGTACGGGGCGAGGGTGCGCCGAGGAGCTCGCGCGGGGGGAGGCGCGACCTCGCGCGTGCGAGGCTCGTGGCGACGTGCGATGGCGGCGCGCGTCCGCTGCCGTGGGAATCGCTGCAGGGCGGGTACGAGCGCGGCGACGGCTTCATCTTCAAGGATTCGGGCGCCGTGCATTACGCCGACTCTCCCGCGCTGCTTCACACCACGGACGGCGTGCGCGGCCGCGACGTGCGATGATGTCCGGCCCGGGCCGTTGGGCGCGCGGGAGCGGAGCGCGGCGCGCGACGACGCAAGAATGGCGCGCGGACATGGGGCTGGGCGTGGGGAGCCGCGGGGAGGGAGCGGGGGCGCGAGGAGCGACGCGTGAACAGACTCTCGTCCGATCCGATCGACATCCTGGTGGCCTCGGACGCCTGGGGGACGCGGATGATCCTGCGGGTGTGCGCGGGGCTCACGCGCGCGCAGTTTCACCAGCGGTTCGCCATCGGGCCGGGGTCGCTGCACGACACGCTGACGCACATCATCAGCGTCATGCGGCGCTGGACCGACCGGATCGCTGCCCGCACGCCGCGGCCGAACTTGTACGTGGTGCCGGGGTTTCCGGAGATCTCCGGTGAGGCGAGGGACCGCACGCCGGTGGAGCTGCTCGAACTGCTGGACGAGGCGGAGCGCGATCTGAGGGCCGTGGTGGGGGAGGTGCGTGCGGCGAGCGGCGTGGGTGAAGGCGCGGGCGTTGCGGGACGATTGGGCCTGGGCTCGACACTGTCGGTGGATTGGCCGGGGTCGGAGCCGGGAGTGATGAAGACCTACACGTTCACACGCGGCGCCGTGATCGTGCACCTGACGACGCACGGCTACCACCATCGGGCCCAGTGCCTGAACATGCTCCGTCAACTCGGGGCCACGGTGCCGGGCGTCACCGCGGGCACGTGCGAGCCGAGCGCGGTCGATTGGCAGGCGGAGACGGAGTCGCCGGCGGTGGTGCGGGGGCGGGCGTGATGGGGGTCGCGGGCGTGAACCGGCGCGGAAGGCGCGGACGACTCCGCGCGGCGAATCGGCGGCGATCAGGGCGGGGATCGGGCTTGAATCGGCGCGGAGGGAGGCTTCTCCGCCTTGACCCAACCGACTTTCGCGCCGCTCTTGCGGAGCGCGGCGGTCAGTTGCCCGGTGTGGTGCGCGGCGTGGCGCACGTTGTACAGGTGCAGCTCGGCGCGGGTGAACCTGAGCCATGAGAAGCCCGATGCGCGCCGCAGGCTCGTGGGCGTCTCGCGCTCGACGGCGGCGAAGAACCGGCCCCGGCAGAGGTCGAGATAGTCGAGCATCTCCTCCCGGGTGAAGCCTCGGCTGGGGTATTCGTCCTGCAGTTCCTTGCGGCCCTTGGGGTGAAAGACGGGGTGTGGTTTCCAGGCGCGATTGGAGGGCGCGGAGTAGCAATCGACGTAGCAGAGGGTGTGGTAGACGACGAGCCAGAAGGGCCAGACACCCACGGGCCGTTTCCAGCGAGCGTTCGTGCAGGACTGGATGGCGTGGCGCAGCATGGTGAGCGAGGCGTCCATCTGGGAGCGCGTGATGGCGGCGAATGAGTCGGGGAGCATGGCGCGAGTCCTGGATCGGGGTGGAGGGGGTACTGACACGGCACGGCGCGTGGGGGTGGTGCGGGCGGCTACGCCCGCCAGTCGTACACGCACCACTCCGCGGCGGGCAGGAATCCGATTCGCATGAGGTTCCGGAGCGAGGTTTCGACGGCGGTGTTGGTCTCGCTGATGCACCACGCCGCGCCGAGCTCGGCCGCGCGGGAGACCCGGGACGCGATCAGCGCGGACTGGGCGCCGCGTCCGCGGTGCCTGGGATCGGTGCCGGCCCATCCGAGATAGCCCCAGCCGTTGCCGCGCGCGCCGCGGTCCATCAGCAGCGCGCCGAGGGCGACGGGCGTCGCGCCTTCGAAGGCACCGTGAAACTCGGAGACGCCGGCCCGTGCCATCGAGAGCGCGGCCGGGATGCCGTCCTTCCCGTACCAGTCCGAGACGGCGTCGAGCGTGCCGGGAAGCTCGTCAAGAGGGATGAGGCGGGCGCCGAGCGGGGCGGGCTTGGGCGGCGTCGCGGGCGTGGCGGGCCGGGCCAACGTGAGGTAGCGAACGAAGGGGACACGCTCGGCCCCGAGGCGTCGGAGTTCGGCATCGCCATCGCCGGCGACGCCGGCAGCGGAGAGCCAAAGAAACGCCCGACGAACGTCCAGGGCCCGGAGCGTCGTGTCGGCCGCGATGAGATCATTGCGGGTGATCGGTGCGTCAAGGGTCAGCCAGTGGACGCGATTGAACGCGGTCGAGGCGAACGCATCATGTTCTCCGCCGGGACGCAGGCGGGCCCAGCCGCGCGGAACCTCGGTGATGGTCACGCCGGCGCGGTGGGAGGCGCCGGTGCGGTACAGGCGATCGCTGCAGCGGGCGACCTCGAGGGCATCCGGGAGCGGGGGCACGCCACGAGTGTACCGTGGCGCGACGCGTCTTCCCGCACGCTGTCGCGGAGCCGGAAGTCGCCGCGCGGGCTCGGGCGTGTCCCCGCGAGTCGCGGGGTTCCTGCTCGATCGGTCGTTCTCCTTCGGCCGCGTGAGCCACCAGTCGCGCGCGAACGCGACGGGGCTTTCCCGCAGCGCGGTGCAGGCGGCCCTCGTGCATCTGAATCGTCGGCAGTTGGTCACGTCCACGCGATCATCGCCGACGGCGGTGCCGCCGCACAGGGTTATCGCCCGTGGCCGCGCCTCTCGCGGGCCGGCCGAGGCCCGGCGGGGTGATCCGGGCGCGGGGCCGGCGTTCGAGGCGTCTACCATCGCGGACACGCTCGGGGCGCGGCGGCCGAACGGGCCCCCGCTGAGATGCACCCGTGGAACCTGATCCGGTTCGGACCGGCGGAGGGAATGCGACTCGTGGCGACGATTTCGACAGTGCGGGCTCGCGCTCGGGAGATCGCCCGGGCGCACCGGGACCGGCCGCGGGCGCTCGCCGAGATGGCGGTGCGCCTGGCGGGGGACGGGGAGGAGCAGCTGGGGTTTGAGTTGTTCCGGGCGTCGCGCCAGGCGGTGGCGTCGCTCGGTGCGCGGCAGATCGAGGCGTTGCTGGGGACGTTGCACGACTGGAACTCCACGGACTGCTTCGCGTGCTTTGTGTCGGGGGTGGCGTGGCGGGAGGGCTCGTTGAGCGACGCGGCGGTGGCGCGGTGGTGCGTGTCGAAGAACCTCTGGACGCGACGGGCGGCCCTGGCGAGCACGGTCCCCCTCAACCTGACGGCGCGGGGAGCGACGGCCCCGAACGGTGAGGCGGCGCGGACGCTCGCGGTGTGCGAGCGGCTCGTCGATGATCGCGAGGACATGGTCGTCAAGGCCCTCTCCTGGGCGTTGCGGGTGCTGGCGATGAAGGACCCGCGGGCCGTGGCGGGGTTTGTCAAGAAGCACGAACATCGGTTGGCGGCGCGCGTGCTGCGGGAGACGCGGAACAAGCTCACGACGGGCCTGAAGAACCCCGGCAAGACCGTGAGGGGCGCATGAGCGCGCCCTGGACGCCGGGGCATGGCCAGCGGTCGGGCAGGGATCGGCTTTTCGGCCCGTCGAAGCGCGTGCTCGGAGAATACCAGCGCGACGGCGACACGGTGTTTGCGATCGTGGAGGAGTCCAAAGGCTACGACTGGCTCACGGAACGCCGGTGGTCACGCGCGATGCTCACGCGGTTCGTCACCGACGACCGCCGGATTTCCGGCATGCTCGTGGCCGGGGTCGGTGAAAGTCCGAGCCGGGCCGCTGAGCTTCATGCGTGGGCCGGGCAGAATCATCCCGGAGAGTACGCGTACCTGTTCCCATCCGATCGATCGACGCCTCGGGCGACCGTCCGCAGCGCATGCAGGCGCTGCGGCTCAAGTGGCGAGCCGCCGTGGGCCTCCCCGAGCTGAACGACTGATCTCCCGAACAACCGAGGATCTCACCATGCCCCATGAGACCATGCCTTCGAGCACGCTCGGCACCCGCTTCGCCCCGCCGATTCACGGCGCTCGCAACCCCGGCACCGCATCCAGCGTCACCACGCCCGGGTCGTTCGCGCTCGCGCCGGACGTCGGCGGGCCGCTCATGTTCGCCAGCCCGGACACGCCCGGCATGCCCGCGCCGAGCAGCAGGAGCGCCTGGGACTTCCTCCCCGAAGGGTGGAGCGTGGTTGATCATGGCCATGTGGCCGCGGGCGTGAGGCACTCGACAAGATCCGGTTCGGGTCGCCCGGGTGGCACGTCCGTCCGCGAGTACGTCACCGCCAAGGGCGATGTCCGCCGTGTGGTCCACCCCGCGGATTTCGCTCCGATCACACAACTCGAATCCGCCCGGCTCGGCATCATCACGCCGCAGATGCGGCGAGTGGCCGAACGCGAGCCGCACTTCGAGGTGCTCTTCCCGGGTCGCGCGGCCGAGGCGGTGCGCGATGAGGTGGCCGCCGGACGGATGGTGATTCCCGCGAACATCAACCATCTCAAACACAACCTCGACCCGATGTGCATCGGGCGCGCGAGCAGAACGAAAGTCAACGCCAATATGGGCGCGTCGCCGGTGAGCAGCGGGACCGACGAGGAGGTCGAAAAACTCAGATGGGCGGAGAAGTGGGGGGCGGACACGGTCATGGACCTGTCCACCGGCGGCGATCTGGACGCGTGCCGCGAGGCCATCATCCGCAACTCCACCGTCCCCATCGGCACCGTCCCGATCTACTCGATGATCATCGGGAAAAGAATCGAAGACCTGGACTGGCCGACGATCGAGGCGAGTTTGCACCATCAGGCTCGGCAGGGTGTCGATTACTTCACGATCCACGCGGGCGTGCGGCGGGCGCACCTCAAGCACGTGAAGAACCGGCTGATCGGGATTGTGAGCCGCGGCGGGAGTCTCCTGGCCAAGTGGATGCTCGTCCACGGCGAAGAGAACATCATGTTCACGCGGTGGGACGACATCTGCGAGATCCTGCGGCAGTACGACGTGACGTTCAGTATCGGCGACGGGCTCCGCCCCGGCGGGCTGGCGGACGCGACGGACGCGGCCCAGATCGCGGAACTGGAGACGCTCGGGGAATTGACCGAGCGGGCGTGGCGGCGTGGGGTGCAGGTGATGATCGAGGGGCCTGGGCATGTGCCGTTCGATCAGATCGAGTGGAACGCGAAGGTGCAGCGGACGCTGTGCCACGGGGCGCCGTTCTATGTGCTGGGGCCGCTGGTGACGGACATGTTCCCGGGGTACGACCACATCACGAGTTGCATCGGGGCGACGGCGATGGCGTATCACGGGGCGGCGATGCTGTGTTATGTGACGCCCAAGGAGCACCTCGGCTTGCCGAAGAAGGACGATGTCAAACAGGGGTGCATCGCGTACAAGATCGCGGCCCACGCGGCGGACGTGGCCCTTGGGATTCCCGGGACGCGCGACCGGGATGATGAGTTGACCAAGGCGAGGGCGGCGCTGAACTGGGAGAAGCACTTCGAGTTGAGTTTCGACCCGGACACGGCCCGGGCGTACCACGACGAGGACCTGGACGTGGATACGGACTTCTGCGCCATGTGCGGGCACGACTGGTGCAGCGTGCGGATCAGCAAGGAGATCCAGGAGTTCATGAGCGGGAAGGCGGAGGGCTTTGAACGCGGGAAGCCTGTCAAGAGTGCGGCGTTGACGGCGGAGCAGCAGGAGATTCTGGAGAAGCGGGGCGTGCTGTCGCCGGATGAGATTCATAAGTTGGCGAGCAAGACGAAGAAAGTGATGAAAGGGCATTCGGCATTGGGCGTTGGGCATTCGGGGGAGACGCCGAATGCCGATGCGGACAAGTTGTCGTGCCACAGCGACTACGTGGATCCCGAGACGGCCAAGCGGCTGCAGCACGAGAAGACGGGCGCGGTGCTGGTGCAGGTGGACGTGAGGCCGGCGCTGGGGATCGCGAAGGATGAGGGGCGGATCGTGTGAGCATGACCCTCACGGACCTCGCAACCTTGCTGCCTCCGGAGGAGGCGTACCCGTGCGGAGTCGTGTTGCCGATCCGCCCGGTGATCCGGGGCCGGTCTTTCTTTCCGGGCGGTTGCGGGCTCGCGTTCGGCAACGGGCAGCCGTACCCCGACCGCCCGATCATGCTCGTGGGACAAGACTTCGACGCCGCGCCCGACGGCGTGCGAACAACCGACGACTGGCTCCGCATGGACGTCGCGGCGTTGCAGCGCGGCGAGGAGCGATCGCCGACCTGGCGCGGCATACAGCGCCTGGCCGACGAAAGCCTGTTGGATCTTGAGCGAGCGTTCTTCACCAATGCGCTGCTGGGGGTGCGGGTCGCCAAGAGCAACACGAAACGTCACCCGGCGTGGGGGCACGACCGATTTGAGCAACATAGCCTTGATTGCCTGAGCAAGCAGATCCGTCTGTTGCAGCCGACGGTCGTTGTGGCGCTGGGCGTTGAAGCCACGGTGCTGCTGGCCCGGCGGTTTGGCCTTGTCGCAACGACGTGGGACGCCGAGAGCCCGCGGTGGTCAGCGATTGATCGGAAAGGCTTGCAGTTCGTTCCGAACTTCGCGCACGAAGACCTGGAGCTTGCTTTCGCCTCGTGCGTTCATCCCTCGTATCAGCACCTCAACGCCCGGTTGCGCTCCTGGAGCCGCGGCGAGAGCGGGGTGCACGGCGAGTCGGCGCACCGCGAGATCTGGCTTGCGGTTCGGCGTCAAGACGAATCCACCCGATCACGACCGGCAATCCCGTGACGGGCTTCGCGCGCATGTTCGCCCGGTTGTACGCGTCCGGCAGCGGCCAACCAACGCGATGCGCGGTGTTCCTCCATCAGAATCGCCCGTGGTTCATCGGGTCAGCGCCGCGCGTGCCCGCGGCCGCCGGGCCGCTGGCGACGTGGCGCGGGCTCGGCCCCGCTCACCGGCGCGAGCCGCCCGGCCGCTAACATGCACCCATGACGTTCGACGAAGCCAGGGCGTTCGCCGACCGGTGGTACGCGGCGTGGAACGCGTCGGGCGGCGATCTCGATGCGATCATGGCGTGCTACGACCCGCTCATCGAGCACAGCTCCCCCTTCATCGCGCGATTCAATGGCGGCTCGGGCGCGACGCTGCGCGGCATCGATGCCGTTCGGGCCTACTTCGCGAGGGCGCTGGTGAGCAACCCCACGCCGCCGGGCGTGGTGCGATTCTCGCCGATGCACCTGACGCTCGGCACCGAGAGCGTGCTGCTGCTCTACCGACGCTGGACGGGGGAGCTCGCCGGCGAGGTGTTCGTTCTCAATCCGGGCGGGCGGATCGTCCGCTCGATCTCTCACTACGGGTAGGTTCGTATCGTGCCGACCGTGTGGCCGCAGCGTCCGCGCGTCGTCCGTCCCGTGCCATCTCTGCATGAAGGTCAAGCTGACCGAGAAGTTCGCGCAAGGTTCTGCGCACGGATCCCCACGCATCGTGGCCGATCTCAACGGGCAGCGGGTCAAGCTCGTCAAATTCCGCGGCGTGTTCGATTGGCGCCATCACGCGCGCGAGGACGAGCTCTTCCTCGTGCATCGGCACAGCATGGTCATGGAATTCCGGGATCGCCGCGTCACGCTCGCGCCGGGCGAGTTCCTCGTCGTCCCGCGCGGCATCGGGCACCGGCCCGTCGCCGAGCACGAGGTCGAGGTGGTCATCTTTGAGCCCGTCTCGACGCTCAACACCGGGAACGTCCGCAACGATCGCGCCGTGCCCGCGCCCGAGCGTCTGTAGACCGCCCCTGAATCGGGCACGCCACGCGACGCGCTGCCCGCTTACAATGAAATGCGGCCATCGCGGCCGCACGCTCGGATCAACCGTCCGCTCGCGGGCCGGGACGCCCGCATTCATGCCCCAACCGACCGTACACGCCGCCGCGGCTCAGGCAATGGTCCCCCTCGTCATCGACCCGCCATTCCCAGGCCCGCCCCGCGTGCCCGATGCCGTTTCTTCCTCCTCGGCCCCAGACGGGTTGTCGATCCCCGGCGCACCCGCGGCGCACGCGGCGGATCATCGCTCTTCCCCGGCCGAGCGGCGCGTGCTCCTGTTGAACTTGGGCGCCGTCGTGATCCCCACGCTGGCCCTGGGGTTGGCGATGTACCTCGCCTGGGGTCGTGCCTTCAACTGGACCCAGGCGATCATCTTCATCGTGATGACCGAGTCCACCGCGCTGGGCGTCACCGTTGGTTTCCACCGCCTCTTCACTCACCGCGCCTTCCAGACCGTGGCCCCAATCAAGTACGCCCTGGGCGCGCTCGGCTCCATGTCGGTGCAGGGCACCGTTATCGAGTGGGCCGCGGCGCACCGCCGACACCACCAGCACTCCGACGAGCGCGACGACCCGCACTCGCCGCACGTCCACGCCGGCGGTTCGTGGGGCGAGGGGTTCATGGCCATCGTGCGCGGGTTCCTGCACGCGCACTTCGGCTGGCTCTTCACCGGCCGCAACAAGGGCATGGGCCGCTACGTCAAGGACCTCACGGCCGACCCGGTCACCGCGGCGGTCAACCGCCATTTTCGCTATTGGGTCTTCGCCGGCCTGCTCGCCCCGGCCCTGATCGGCGGGCTCATCGAGCAGTCGTGGTGGGGCGCGTTCCTCGGGTTCCTCTGGGGGGGGCTCGTACGCGTGCTCTTCGTGCACCACGTCACCTGGAGCGTCAACTCGGTCTGCCACCTGTGGGGCGCGCGCCCCTTCCGCACCGGTGACCACAGCCGCAACAACCCCGTCATCGGCGTGCTCACCCTCGGTGAGGGCTGGCACAACAACCACCACGCATTCCCAAACTCCGCCCGCCACGGCCTGGCATGGTGGCAGCTCGACCTCTCGTACCTCTTCATCCGGGCCCTCGCGGCGGTCGGCCTTGCCTGGTCCGTCCGCGTGCCCGACCCCGACCGCGTCGCGGCCAAGCGGAACGCCTGACCTGCCGGGCCCACGCGGCTGGAGTACGCCGCGCCGGCGCGGGCGTTGGGCGCGGAACGCTACAGCATGCCGGCCTTGCGGAACTCGTGCCGCAGCCAGACGGCGCTGCGGAGGTCGGGTCGGTCGGCTTGGGCGTAGGCGCCGATGCCGAACATCTCCGTGAGGGGGTCCTCGCACACGCCCAGGACGGCCCCGCCGGTGGGGAAGCGTTCGCCGAACTGGGTGCCGTCCTCATCGGGCGTGCGTCGATCGACGAAGCGTTCCACGAAGTCCCCGGCGTGGTCGAGCCTGGCCAGCAGCGGCGCGGGGAGGTACTGGACCCAGGCGTCGTGCCGGATGCGGGTGCGGCGTTGCTCGCCCGAGAGCAGCCAGTCCATGCGTTCGATGTCCTGCCGCCAGGTGAACGGGCGGCCCCCAGCCCGACTGGCCATGTAATACCCAAAGCCGTTCAACGCATCGCGTTCATCCGCGTCGGCGAGCCCGTAGTAGCAGCCGCCCGCGGAATCGACGGCCCGGAAGAACGCGGTGGCGAAGGCGCGCGGCGTCAGCGCCGGCCCGGTCCCCTTGGCCCGCCACAAGGGCAGGGCCGTGATGCACGTGCAGCAACGGTCCGAGCGGTCTTGATTGGGCGGTATGTCGTCAATATCTAAATTAAAGTGCCGCGTAAAAAAATACAACTCTTCAGCCATATGTAAAGTTGACCACGGATGTGACATTAATATGTCTGATAGATAACGGTACGGCCACTTGGGTCGGTTTGGAGATTGTGCTTCAAACGCAGCAACAGTGACTCGATGATCACCAAAACAATTAATTAGCGATTGGATCATCGCGCTGCAGAAACCTGATCGCGAAATGAGCGGAGCCTCCGAAAAGGCGACCAAACAGACGATCGGCCCCTCGCTGTTGTACGTCCGCGCGGGCATCAGCGGCCCTTCCGCTTGCCGATCCCCAGGCGATTGAACACAGCGTCCTTGTTGCCGCGATCGAGTTTCATCGTGGAAACGCTCGCGTTGGGACCGAAGGCGCCTTGGATCCTGCGCACGCGGTTTTTCCAGTCTGTGCCGCCGTGCGTATCGATCACCTCGATCACCGTGTAAAGACCGTTCTTGGGGTTGAACACGATGATATCCGGCCGGACCTTCCCCTTCGATCCCGGGACAGATTCGCCGTCCCACAACGCATCGCCGGGCCCGTACAGGAAGTCGCGTCCGAGATGCCGTGATACGTCTACGGGATACAACAAGTTACGACGCATCTTCTTCGTGAGACTCGATAATAGTGCATGTAATGGAAACGCACATGCGCAGCTCGGCGAGTTGCCGGAGCGAGTCAACATCGATCGTATATCCAGATTCATCGCGCTGCCGCGCATGGATCACATATATTCCAGTATGAAAGCCAGAATCAACAAACCGTAGCCATTCAGTCTTGAGCGGGTAGATCAACGCGAGCAGTGTACGCAGGTGGTCCGCGGGATCCCGTGAGGTGATGTACCGATGTGAGTACAGATGCCAGACGCCTTGAGTATATGTTTCGATGGTCGCGGCACCGGTCCATGCTCTGCCGATATATGTGTCCCCGTTAGCATGGCTCCAATGCCCAGCGATCCCGAGCGATGATGTTACCTGCGCGGGATCTAATTCAACCCCAGCAACGTAGATATCCGCATGAGTTACATTCATAGATGGTATGCACTGAGATGGCGGTTTATCGTGATGTGTCACGCGAAGCTTCCTGCGTAGTGAGATCAATGAATGTAGTCGCGCAGATTGCCAAGATATCTGCCGGTGTTCGAATCTGTGACGGCACCATTGCTCCAAATCGTTTGATTATGATTTGCATGTCCGCGGCCCTCCGATTTTTTCAACGCGTCAATCGCTTCCCGGACCTGATCGCGCGTCAGATTCAATTCTCTCAGGGTTCGATCGGTGATCCTGTGTCCTCCCGTCTGCAGCGGGCGAGGCGGCTTGCCGTCGTCGCCGCCACCACCGCCGGCGCTCGCGTTCGACCAGTCGCTGAATTCGTCAACCCAGCGGTTGTATTCCGCGTCGGCGTGCGACGCGAACATCATAGCGGCGTCGAAGTTCATGCCGACCACAAGCGATCCGTTCGCGGCCACGCTGACGGTCCACGCTCCCCAGTTCGTGACCATCCCGCCGATTGCGTTTCCGGTGCTGAGCGCCCCCTGCAGCATCGCGTTCAGCATGCCCTGGAGGCCACCCGCCGCGCCGATATCGGCATAGGTGGTCAGTCCCAGCGGGTCTGCCAACGTCACCGGCTCGCCGCGGCAGTACGCGTGCCGATTCGACCCGTCGGTGAACATCGCCTCGATGTGCAGGCGGGGCGTGTTCGCCTCCACGCTGGCGCCGTGAAAGAAGTTCGCCGCGAGCAGCGGCGCCCCGGTTGCGTTGGGATCGCCCTGGGCCCAGCGTCCGTGTTGGTGCAGCAGGATGCGGTTGCGGACGAAACTGAACCCGACGGACTCGGGCGTCAGCGGCGGCAGGGCGTTGGCGCCGGTGACGGGAGCGTCCAGGCGTTCGAAGAACAGGCCCTTGTGGCCCACGCGGCTGGAGTACGCCGCGCCGTTCCAGGCCCCTCCACCACCCCCACCCCCACCCCCACCGCCACCGCCACCCCCACCCCCTCCTCCACCCCCGCCGCTGAGCACATCGCGGGTGAGCACGCGGCCGTACGGCTCGTACGTCCACTGCTGCATCACCGAGGCGGTCGGGGGGGTGGGAGGGGTGCCCCCGGACGTCTGGCGGCAGATCGCGGCGACATCGCCGCTCAGGTCCTGCAGCGTCCAGAGAACCGTGCCGCCCTCATCCACCTGCGCGATGAACTCATCGACCCCGCCGCTGCCCCACAACGCATCGCCGGGGCCGTACAGGTACTCGCGCACGTTGCCCAGCAACGTGGGCGGACCGCCCCCACCGCCCGCGGCGGTTCCTCCCCCCTCACCCGGTTCGCCTTCCTCGGGCTGGCCGGCCTGGACCATGCCCCCTTCGCCGCCGGGCTCGCCGCCGCCCTCGGGACCTCCCATCTCCGGCTCGGGATCGCCCACCACGACCAGGAAGGTGCGGGCCACCTCCTGGATCCGCCGCGCCCCGTCGTAGTAGTAATCCTCGACCCGCTGGCTCTGGTCGAAGGCGCCGCCGGGCTCGACGGGACCCCGCCGCCGCGCCAGTCGCCCCAGCGCGTCGTAGCCGTACGAGGCGATCCAGTCGCCCGCGACGCCCCCGCTCACACGCCCGTGGGCGTCGAAGGTGAGCCCGCCCCGGCCCTGGACCCGCACCACCCGCCCCCACGCGTCATAGATGAAATGGTGCGACCCGTCGGCGACCAGGTTCCCGGCCAGGTCGTACACGATGGGCGTGACCACGGGCGCGGAACCGCCGGTCTTGACGGCCACGCTGGTGAGGGCGTTGCCCGCGTCCACCTCGTGCGTGATGCGGACGGTGGAGTTGCCCGACACCTCCACCCGCCCCGCAACCACGGGCTGGGCGAGGGGGTCGCCGGTCCAGTTCCCCAGCCGGTCCAGCGACCAGTCCAGGGTGCGGGCGGCGTTGGGGATGCTCGGGTACCCGCCCGCCAGCGCGAGCACGCCGTAGTCCGCGGCCGCGAGACGCTCCAGCCCGTCGTACCCCAGCACGCTCGATCGGTTCGCGCTCGCGCTGGACTGGGACAGTTCCGTGGCGACGCGGCGGTCGTTCAGCCCGTACCACGCCTGCTGCCGCAGGAGCGTCGCGGCGTCGTTCGGGCCGGTGGTGAACGCCAGGTTCCGCACGCGGCCGAAGCGGTCCAGGTGGGTGTAGCCGCCGGCGCTTCCCCCGCCCGAGGACGGCTCCCAGAAGCGCTGCCGGATGAGATCGGGCCCGAAGGTCGAGCCGACCCGGAGCGATTCTCCGGCGAAGACGTAGGCCGCGACGGCGCCGATGGCGTCGTCGGTGATGGCGCGGATGCGTGCCAGGTCGTCGTCGGTCGATCCGGCGGCGCCGTAGCCGTAGGTCAGCACCCGGCGCGCGGCGGCGCCGTTGCGGGCGGGGTAGCGCATGCGCTCCAGGCGGTCGGAGTTTCCCGCCGCGCCGGGGCCGGCCCAGGGGGCGTAGCCCCACTCGTACTCGACGGCGGGTGAGTTCGCGAGGACGGGCCCGCCGTGGGCCTGGGCCTCCTTCAGGAGGTTCCCGCGGGCGTCGTATTCGAGCGCGTTCTCCGCCACCACGGGCCCGCCGGGGCCCACGGACCGGGCCGACACCAGCGTCAGCCGGCCGGAGAGGTCGTCGTAGGTGTAGTGGATGGCGCGGATGCGGTCGTCGGGCGGGCCGTCGGGCGGCGGCTCGGTGGCGGGGTAATCAACGGCGATGCGGGCGAGGCGTCCGAGCTCGTCGTAGGAGTAACGGAAGCGCACGCCGCGGGCGTCGGTGCGCGACGCGATGGAGCCGTCGGCGTAGTACTGGTAGGCGTAGGTCGGGCCGCTGCCGCGCTGCCCGGCGAGGCGGACCT
This sequence comes from Phycisphaerae bacterium, assembly GCA_016794925.1. Lineage (GTDB taxonomy): Bacteria > Planctomycetota > Phycisphaerae > Phycisphaerales > UBA1924 > JAEUIW01. Next base: position 87,800 of record JAEUIW010000008.1, on the reverse strand, counting down.
CGCGGACGAGCGAGGGGCTGATGGAGATGGGGTTGAAGTTGCGATCGACGATGGTCGCGGCGACCATCGCGGCGCCCTCGCCGGTGGCGTAAAGGAAGCGGTTCACGGGCTCGCCCGATGCGGGCGAGAGCCAGTCGGCGGGTTTCGCGTCGCCGCGGATGGCCCCGACGGCGACGAGGTGCCCCTTGTCGTAGGCGTAGGCGGTCAGGCGCTTGGGCGTCTGGCCGTCACGGGCGTTCTCGGTGGTGAGGGCGAGGCGTCCGAGGTCGTCGTACGCGTGGGCGGTGAGGGTGTTCTGGTCGTCGAGCGTGAAGAGGGGCCGGCCGTCGTTGTCGTGGGTGGCGCCGGTGATGCGGCCGTCGGGGAGCGTGGCGGGCCGGGAGGTGCTGATCTCTCCCAGGTGGTTGACGGAGTAGAACGGCGTGCGCAGCTCTTGGAGAAGCGACCGCTGCGGCCCGCGCGTGAAGGTGTCGAGCGCGGAGCCGCCGGACTGCGCCACGAGGTTGGTGCCCAGGTCCAGTGTGCCGACCTCGTGCCCGGCGGTGTTCCGCCACGCGACGCTGAAGGTCTCGATGAAGTTGCCGCGGCCGTCGTTGAGGTCCGCGGGCGTGGCGGGGGCATCGTGCAGGCGGGTGCGGGTGCGGGTCTCGGTGCGCGGGTACTCCAGCCCCTGGCTGTCGTCCAGATCGGAGTCGTTGAACGAGCGGATCTCCCGCTCGAGCTCCACGCCCCCGGCCAGGGTCCGGACGAGCACGGCCCGGCCGGCGGCGTCGTACGACGTGAGGCGTTCGCCGTCGCCGGGGGCGCGCGTGTACGACTCGCGGCCCCATTCATCGGTGCGCGTGATCGTGGCCAGGCAGGACGGGGCGCCCGTGCCGTTCCAGCCCACGTCGTACGCGCGCTGCTCTTCCGCTTCGCCGCGCGCGTTGTAGATGGACTCGGCGAGCGAAGCGGGGCGGGGCGTGGCCCCCAGGATTTCCGCGGGCGTGGGCAGGGATTGGCCGGACGCGCGGAGAGCGGGGTTGACGGCCGCGGGGATGGCGGCGACCGCCCCGTACACGGCGGTGAGGACGGGCCGGTCCTGGTTGTCGAGCCAGGTGACGGTGTGGCGGAGGGGGGTGGCGCCGTCCGCGGCGTAGCGGACGGAGATCACCGGGCGCATGCGCCAGTCGTAGAAGGTGCGTTCGAGGTCGCCGATCAGGTCCTCGTTGCTCTGGTCCGGCTCGGGCGGGTCGGTGGGCAGCTGATACTGGTGCGTCGGCTTGTCGCGGTAGCGGCGCACGGCGGTCAACTGATCGGCGTCGGTGACGCCCGCGCCGTAGTAGCGTTTTTCGGTGAGGATCATGTTGTCCGTGAGGTCGTTGCCGCCCGGGGCCCAGAACGAGTGCGTGTCCAGCGTCCCCTGGAACACGCGCACGATCCGGCCCCGCGGGTCCGCCTGCTGACGGGTGACGGCCCCGTCGGCGGCGACGGCGCGCCGGACCACGCCGGCGCCCTCGTATTCGAGGCGTGCCTCGAGTTCGCTCCCCTCGTCGCCCTTGATCTTGAGGTTTGTGAGGCGATGGTCCGGCGTGTACCCGGCTTCGACGGTGTCCTCGGCCGTAAAGTCGTTGAAGTGGTAGTTGTTGCCGCTGACGGGGAGCGTGCCGCGTTCGATCTTGAGCACGCGGCGCGGCGATTCGGTGATGGCGATGACCGGCTTGCCCTTGGGCGTGACCATCGAGCCCGAGGGCCACGATCGGCCCGGGCCGGGAGGGAGGTACATGGCGATCGAGACCCACTCGACCTTTCCGGGGTCGATGGTCCTCCTGGTCACCTTGCCGATGTGGTCGAGCGCGTACGCGCCGATACCGCCCACGGCGCACGGCAACTCCCATTCGATCTCAAGCCCGTTGGGGTGCTCGAGGGAGGCCGGGATGACATCGCGCCGCAACTCCCAGCGGTGACAGTCGGGGTACACGATGAAGTTGGGTCCGCGGTCGTCGTAGTAGTAGAACGTGGTGCGCGTGGTTGGACTCTCGGGCGCCAGGCGCGTCAGGCCGGGCGGGGCGGGGTATTCCACCGTGTACGTTGTGCTGGCGCGGGAGAAAGACGCGCCGGGCGCGGTGTCGGTCGCCGCGAACCAGATCGGTCCACCGCCCGGGCGGTAGGCGTTGAAGTCGATCCGGCGGCTCTCGGTTTCCCAGGCGCCTGAGCCGGCCTTTCTTTCGCCGCCGTACCCGCGCCACTTGACCTGCCCGTGGTCGTCGTAGAACTCGCGGTCGAACGAGCGATAGAGGTCGTTGGTGGCGTCACGCCTGGCCTCGGCCCCGTACAGGGCGCGTTCGAGCATCTTCCACTGATTGGGCGGTGTTTCCGGGGCTTCGGCGAGCACGTACTCGGCGCTGCTGACAACCTGGACGGTCTGGGTGTCGCCCTCGTTGGGGAACCGCTCCTCGCTGAGAACGAGCTCCGGGCGGTGCGGGTGGCGGGTGGTGCGGGAGAGCGGTCGCTCGGCGCCCGCAGTGCCGCGCTTGATGGAGATGCCCGTGATCTCGGCGAGGCCGTCGCGGGCCTCGGCGAGGCTGCCCGGGGGGCGATTCCAGTACGCGTAGGTGTAGATGAGGCCGTCGTTGTCGGGATCGCCGTTGCCCCCCAGGGTCGAGGACCATCCCTTGGTGCGTTTCTCCTTGACTCTCCACGGGTACGCGGTGTCGTAGATGTAGTGCTCGGCGTAGCCCGTGGAAGAAAGGACGGAGCCGGTGACGTCGTACGTGATGTCCTGCAGGACCACCCCGAGGGCGTTCACCTTGACGACCCGACGCGTGCGGGCGAGGTCCTCCGTCGACGACTCCAGGGGCGAGGTGCCGGGGAGCTCGGCCAGGGTGTCGTACGAATCGATGACCGTGATCCAGGTCGGCTCGGACAGGTTCGGCGGGACGGCCTGCCTGGGGTCGAAGTGCTCCGCGCCGCCCCCGACGGAGTGATTCGCGATCGCGTAGAACGGGAAGCGGTAGACCGAGGACTTGATCGCGGCGAGGTCGGTGCGGTTGGTCCAGGTGTCGATGCAACGCTGCGGCTCGGTCGGGGCGGCGAGGTCCGCCGGCCGGTGCATGAAGGAGAAGACTTCGTGGTACCCGGTCCCGCTCGCCGCGGCGCGCTGATCGGCGTATCGGGTCTGGCTCATGAGGTGCAGGCGCTTGCGGTCGGCCTGGATCGCATCGGCGGCGCGGCAGAGGCGTGTTTCGCCGACCGGGCCGCCCGCGCCGGGCGGGACGAGGTGCGACAGGGAGACGTCCGCGAGCGCGAGCACGGTCGTGGCCGGTGACGTCCCGATGGCCGGAACGGGGTCGATGTCATCGAGCCCCATCAGTTCGTTGACCGTGGTCGGCGTGCCGCCGCCCTGGCTGAGCCGGGCCAGGATCTCGTCGATCTTGCCCGGGCCGAAGACCGCGCGCAGCCCGATCGTGGGCGAGTACCCGCCGTAGGCGTGGGTGGCGTAGCGGTACAGCGTGTGGCGGGCCGACCACTGCGGGAGCGTCGGGTCCGTGGGCTGTGCGCGGGTGCGCACCGTTGCTTTCATCAGCAGCGGCTGGATCGGCCAGGGGCAGTTGTCGTAGGAGTTGAGGATGCTGTTCCGCAGCGCCGCGTACGTGGGCGGCGCCTGGCGCTCGCAGAAGGAACCCGGGTCCCAGGTCTCCGCGTACATGTATCGCAGGTCGTGCGTCCACCCGGAAGGGAGGTTGAAGATGGTCGCGGCGTCGATCGCGTCGACGTCATCGAGCGTGGTCGCGCTCCAGAACTGCGCCGCCGGGATGGTGTTGCTCCCCGTGAAGGGGTTGGGCTGCTCACCCGGGTACACGTGGATCGAGTGCAGCATGTGCGGGAGCCGCCACGTGTCCAGCGGAGAGTGGAGCGGGTCGTTCGGCGCGTGCCACGCGAAGGCCCGGTATGCGTACAGGAGCGTCCAGGCGGTGTGCGTGCCCTCGGGGTTGGCGGCGCCGCGGCCGGTGACGAGGCGGACGCGCGCGATCTGGCCGCGTTCGTTGACATTCTGGGCGCAGATGGTGCAAGGGTCTTCGCCGTTGATCGTGGCGCCGAGGAACTGGCGATCGCTCGGGGTATAGTCGATGAGGATCGCGTTGCCGTTGCGGTCCTCGATGCGCGTGGCGAGCGCATAGTGCGGCACGCCGTAGCCGCCGTCGTTGCCGGCCTCGCTCCAGTCGTCCATCCAGCCGCTCGCCGCCCCGTCGTAGTAGCGGGGGGGCGTGTGCGCATCGACGCCGATCACGTCGTAGGGCGGGGTGAGGTCGCTCGGGTCGAGCTTCCGGGCGATGGGTACGTCGGTGTACGAGGGCGTGAAGGAGTAGATGATCGCGCCGCGGTGCAGCCGCACCGTGTACGCCGTCGGGCGCGTGGACCATGTGCGCGAGGCGGTGTCCCACACGCCGCCCGTGTGGGTCAGTTCGGCGTCGAACCACTCCGGCGCGCGGTACAGGCCGCTGGCCTCGTCGAGGGTGAAGGGGACGGTGTGGTGGCCGTCGGGCTGGAAGTAGCAGCGGATGGGGTTCTGATAGCGGGTCGATGCTCCGGAGCCGCTGGGGGTGATGGGGAGCTGCTGCGACCACATCGCCGCGTCGAGGATCAGGATCGGGCTCTCGCCCATCGACCATCCCCGCCCGTTCCAGTCCCAGAGGTCGGTCTCGCCGATGGGGCGGTCCACGCTCGGATCACGGAGCGTGCCGGAGCCGTTGGGCGCCTCGTTGGCCGGCGGAACATCGGAGTACGTACGGACGTGCCGGAACACGGCACCCCCGAAGGGCAGTTCGAGATCGACCTCGGCGGCGAGCGGCACGCCGGTGATGAGGTCCAGCGTGCCGTTGAGCGTGGGGCGCTCGGGCAACGTGTTCATGCGGCGCAGCGTGGCGGCGTCGGAGGGCACGAGCGGGAGCGGGGCCCGCAACGCATCGGTGCTCATTGGCGGGAAGTCCACGCTCGGGATGCGCGCCAGTTCCAGCTTGAGGCGGAAGCCCCGATGATCGTCGTTGCCGAAGTTCCTGGGCCAGTTGTTGTTCCCCTCGGGGTCGATGTGGGTGTACCAGCCGCGGGCGTGGAACCAGCCCGCGGAGCGGAAGTTCATGCTCTCGCAGCCGTTGGGCCCCGATGAGGTCAGCTCATGCTCGCAGGGGTTGCTCTGGCCGCGAGCGGAACTGCAGCCGAGCAACGCGGCGAGCGTGGCGAGCGAGCCGGCGACGGCGTGGCTGAGGCGGGCGTGTGTGGAGCGGGAACGCGGACCGAGAGAACGGCGTGCGAGCATGGATCGGCTCCTTGCGTGCCCCGCGACGGATGGGTCGGTGCGACTCGCTCAGGGTCCGTCGGAGCATGTGGGGAGTTCACCGCTGGCCGCGCCCTCGGTCAAGAACGGTCGCGTGCGCATCGTGCGTGTGAATTCCGCGGGGTGCGGCGCGAGTGTGCGCGCGCATGGTCGCACGCATCGGATTCGGCGGCGTGAGCCCGACGCACACACAAATGTGTTTTTTGTGACAGCGGACTCGCGACTCGTGTGGAACGCAGACGCGGCGCGCGCGTCGGCGTCGATCCCGGCACACAATTTTGTGTGTCCCCACGACGGCCGGAAGATCGGAGCGTGGTCCCTCCATAGGGAGATCGACCCGTGCCGGCCGATTGTGGAAAACGATGATCGCGCGCGCCATTCCGCACAAAGAAAATCGTGCAGCACGACCCGAACGGGGGAAAGCGGACGATCACGTCGCGTGCCTGCTCGATCGGGGGCGAGGGCGGCTCGGGCTACGATTGGGCGTTTGACATGCGCTCGTAGCTCAGCCTGGATAGAGCGGCGGTTTCCTAAACCGCAGGTCAGAGGTTCGAGTCCTCTCGGGCGCGTTGGGGGACGAGAGTTTGGCTCGATCGTCCACCCGGCTCGGGGATGAGGAACACGGCTGGTACAAAGTGGGATGAGGCGGGTGGTGTGCCAGAGCGGCCACGCAGGTGTGGCCTGGGATCGACGGGGTCTCACAACCCGCACGGAAGCGGAGGCGTGCCAGGGAGCGGCGTGGCGCGGCACGGCGATTGCGCCGGTCGCGGTCGGGAGCTGGCGGCGCACGGAGCGCCCGCCGCGCCGGGTCCGTTGGGCGGGAGAGGTGATTCCATGCCGGTTGGTGGTGCGTTGGCGAAGCTTGTGGTTCTCGGGCTTGGGCTTTGTTCCTGCGTGGGTGGATGCTCCGCGCCGGTGCCGATGCGGCCGCGTGAGAGCGTGCGGGGCGCGGACGAGCCTGGGCGCGGGTGGGCGCTGGTGGGATCGGGCGCGGGAGCCTCGGACCTGGCGTCGCGTCGCGACGCGGACCTCAACGTCGGCGCCCGGGATGGCGCGCGGCTGGCGACATCGGAGTGGCCCGAGGCGGCGCCGCCCAGCCTGCTGAGTCAACGGCGGATCTACCTTGATTCGCGGTTTGACTCGGGCTCGCAGCTGTACTTCGTGCCTCGGGACGAGTGGTCCCGACGCGGGCACGGGTGGCGGGAATACGGGCGGTGGGGTGGTTGGTGATCGTCGGATGAAGAAGCGAACCCGGACCATCCCTCCATGGTCCGGGTTCGCGTGCCTGGAACAGCGGTGGTGCGGGCGCGGCGGCGCCCGAGGGAAGCAGGCCCGGGATCAGTCGCACAACGCGGTGGACTGGGGCAGGGGCGCGTTGACGAGGTTGATGGTGGTGGAGATGCGGAAATTGGACTGGGTGCGGTGGCGCTCGGCGAAGAAGAACTTGAGGGCGTACTGCTTGCCGTCCTCGAGCCACGCGAGGCGGTCGAGGTTGATGGTCTGGCTGACCGCGGCGTGGACGCCGCCGATGTCGATCACGAGCCTGCCGTCGACGTACACCCAGACATCGTCGTCGCCGGTGAAGGTGAAGACCTGTCCGGAGTTCCGCTTGTAGACGAACTCGGTGCCGAGCTCGAATGTGAAGTGGAAGTTCTTGGATTCGTTCTTCGAGTTGCCGAAGAGCTCGCCGTTGATGGGGAAGAACCCGCCGCGGGTCTTGTAGAGCGCGTCGGTCTTGTCGTCGAAGACGTAGGTGTTGGAGTTGGGCTGGCGTGCGAGCGTGATGGACAGCGGTTGCGACATGTTGACGCCGGCGACGTCGCGGTACCACCTGCTGAACGCGGCGGCGGTGGTGAGCGAGCCGCCCTCACCCATGCTGGCGCCGCCGGCCTTGTCGCCGGCGAGGGCGGAGAGGTAGGACTTGGGCTGGATGATGTTGCGGCCCTGCGCGTCGGTCCAGTTCTTGGAGACCAGGAACCCGGTGGACTTGAAGACGGGCTTGCCGTCGGCGTCGAGGTAATCCTGTGCCTGTCCCACGTAGTGGCCGAAGCCCGCGGTGGGATCGCGTTCGAAGTCGGCGTGGCCGCCGGTGACGGACTTCTCCTTGAAGTCGCGGACGATGCCGGTGAGGCGGATGGTCGGGGGCAGGCCGGAGTACTGATCGCCGCCGGTGCTCTGGGCCCACGAGGCACGCGGGACGAACGCCACGGCGCCCGCTGCGAGGGCGAGGGCGAGAGCGGTTCGGGACGAGCGGAGCGTGCGGGTGCGAAGCATGGGATCCTCCGGCCGGGCGGTGCGCGCCCGTGGCCCGCGGTCCGCGCCGCCCCGCTCCGGGTCCACCGGACCCGTCCGAGCGTGCGTCATCGAACCGTCAGTGACAGATTGTGATTCCGCGCGGGCAGCGTCCACCGAGAGGCGTGTGCGAACGGTCCGGGAGTGGGGTCCTGACGGCGGCGCCGGCGCGGCCGTCGTATCAGGCACGCGGCGGGTGGTTATCGCGCGAGCTGGGGCGCATGCGGGAGTGCGGGGCGGGTTCGCGGACGTTGCCGGGTGCGTGCGGTGCGGGGCGCGGGGCTCATTCCGCGGCGGCGGATCGGCCGCGGGTCGCGGCCCAGGATGCCCAGGCGAGCAGGGCGGCAATCCCGAGCGCGGGGATCCAGGCCGTGGCGCCGCCGGGGCCCGACCAGTGCGGTCCGATGGGCAGCATGCCGGCCAGGCCGAGCGTGGCGCAGGCGGCGACGGAGGAGAGAAGGCCGGTGCGCGTCAGGAGCACGATGGGGAGGCACGAGACCAGCACGGACAGGATCACGTCGATGGGGCTGCGCTGCACGGTGGTGATGTTGATGAGCACGAAGACGACGATGACCAGCGCGCACGCGGCCATGAGCCGCCGGAACATGAGCATGCCGAGAACCAGGATGAGCATCGAGCCGGCGGAGACCATAACGGCGTCGATGCACTCGTCGGCGAGGGCCGACCAGACGTGCGCGGCGCCCGAGAGGTGCTGGGCGGTGCGTCCGAGCAGGGAGGGCGGCGCGGGCGCGGCCGCGGTCAGGCCGTATGCGATGGCGGCGGTGAAGGACCCGAGCGTCGAGCCGATGAGCAGGTGCCTGCCCACCAGGGGATCGAGCACGCCGCCGCGGAGGAGCCGGGCCCAGGAGATGAGCGCCGAGGGGAGGACGCGGCGTGCGTAGGGCTCCAGGGCGACGTAGAAGAGCCAGAACAGGACTGCGACCCACACGCCGAAGGCGAAGACGTCGCCTCGGAAGAACACGTCCTGGGGACGGGGCGGCGCGTCGATGCGCAGCCCGAAGCCGATGCCCGCGACCACGGCGACGAGCAGCGCGACGCGCAGGGCGCCCTGGCGGTCTCCGCGACGGCTGCGCACGTTCCTCCACGCCAGCCCGGCGGCGGAGAGCAGGATCAGCGCCGCGGTGAGCCCGAAGACCCAGTCCGCGGCGGTGCTCGGGGGTACGGGCGGGGGCACGGTCGTGTCGGGGACTTCGTCCCAGGGGTAATCGACGGCGAAGTAGTGGAGCCGGCGGTCGATGAACCCGGCGTGGACGCGCAGGGTCTGGTCGGGGAATTCGGGCAGCGAGCCATCGAAGGCGAAGAGGGAATCCAGGGCGAGCGGGGGGCGGCGGTTGGGCGACGCGGGCGAGAAGCGCGTGAAGTCGAGGTCGGCGAGCCTGAACAGGGCGGGCCAATCGGGGGGCTCGGCGGCCGGTGTTGATGCAGGGTTCTTTCCTCTGGGATGGGCGGCCACCAGGCGTTCGAGCCGGCCGCGGGTGTCGGTGATCAGCGTGACCTCGCCGGGGACAACCGGGAACGGATCCAGGGGACGCAGCTCGCGGCTGGCGTTGGGGCTGATGAGCGGGAGGGGCGAGTGTCGGTACCAGTAGACGAACGGACCGGGTCGCCGGGCGAGGGCGGCGGTCCGACGGTCGGTGTCCGCGGATGAACTGGTGACGAACGGGATGAACCCGGAGCGGGCCGAGAGTCGCCCGACGCCGTGCGTGCCGAGGGGATCATGCCCGAGTGCGCGAAGCGTCTCGCGGGCGCGGTCCTCCAGCACCTCGGCGGACCGCTCGGGCCGGGCGACGCCCAGGAGCGAATGGCTCGCCGTGAGCAGGACGCAGAGCGCGAGCAGCGCGAGGGTGGAAGCCGCGAGCGCGCCGGCGTGAAGGGGCGACATCCGCTCGGTGCTGCCCGACAGGGCGACGAGTTCGGGGCTGGGGGTCTCGCCGGCGGCGAGCGCGGCGGCGAGCGGGTCCCCGCCGGGGAGTGACGCGGCGACGGCGAGCGCGGAGGGCGGTCGCAGCAGGGGATCGGGCTCGAGGCAGCGGAGGATGACGCGTTCGACGGCGGGATCGAGGTCTCGGACGATGGCGCTGGGAGACGACGCGCGCGTGCCGGACGCGCGGGCGGCGCGCAGCTCGGCGAGGGTTTCCTGGCTGAAGGCGCGGGCGCCGGTAAAGAGCTCGTGGAGCACGAGCCCCAGGGCGTAGAGGTCCGAGCGGGCGGTGAGGGTGCGTCGCGCGAGCTGCTCGGGGGACATGTACGCGGGTGTGCCGACGCCGGCGTCGCGTCCGCCCGCGAGCTCGTCGGCGAGCCCGGCGACGCCAAAGTCCATGAGGCGTGCGTTGCCGCGCCCGTCGATCATGATGTTGGCGGGCTTGAGGTCGCGGTGGAGGACACCGCGTTCGTGCGCGGCGGCGAGCCCGAGGCAGATCTGGCGTGCGATCTGGACGGCCTTGTCCTGGGGCAGCCGTCCGATGCGGCGGAGGAGCGAGCCGAGGTCCTCCCCGTCGACGTACTCCATGGTGAGCATGACGCGGTCGTCGCTCTCGAGGATATCGTGGACGCGGCAGACGTTGGGGTGGGAGACCTGTCGAGCGAGCCGCACCTCGGCGCGGAAGCGATCGAGCCAGCCGGGACGGTCGATGCAATGGGGCGCGAGGAACTTGAGGGCGACGGCGACGCCCAGGGTCAGGTCGTCCGCGCGGTACACGTCGCCCATGCCGCCCCCGCCGATGCGGGAGACGATTCGGTATCGCTGCGCGATGGTGGCGCCGGGTTGGAGCGCGTGGGGATCGGGAGCGGGGAGGGCGCGCGAAGCGGGATTGGCACGGCCGTCGGGAGGACCGAACGAGGGGGTGGTGGGGGCTTCGAAGTCCCCGCCGGAACCGGCCGGATTGGTGGCGTCCTCGGTCATGTCGCGAGGGTCATGTTGAGAGGGCGTCGCCGATCTCCCTCGGGAGGGGCGGGAGCCCGAGCGCGGCGACCTCGGTGTTGAGCGAGTCGCGCAGCGCGGCCTTGGCCTTGCGGATGGCGTCGTTGACGGCCTCGGCGATGAGTGCCTCGGCCGCCTGTCGCCCGACGGGGTCCTGCGTGATGCCCGGGACTATGGAGGGGTCGATGCGGATGGACAGGACCCTGGCGTACCCCGTGAGGGTGACCTGCACGCCGGCGCGCGCGTCCTGGCCGACGTGGATGCCTCGGTCCATTCCCTCCTTGATGCGCCGGGACGCGGCCCGGGCGGACTCGGTGTTGCGCATGAGGCTGACGGCCGATCCGATGAGCCTGAGTTTGTCGAGCACTTCGATTCTCCGGAGCGGCGCGGCGGTCAGACCATGCCCGGGCGATAGCGTACGAAACCCTCGATGGCCTCATATTCGGCGAGCCCGAGCTGGTCGTACACACGGGCCGTGGCGCGGTTGCGATCCTCGGCGCGCTGCCAGAACTCGCGTGCGTCGCTGGGGCCGGGGAAGAGGGCGGAATCCTTCTGGCTCTCGTGCTTGAAGATGGCGTAGCGCTTGCGGCGGACTTCGTCCGGGGCGAGGGGAACGGCCATCTCGATGTCCTCGGGCCCCCATTCCTGCCACGCGCCGCGATAGAGCCAGAGCACGCACGAACCGATCCAGTCTCGGTCGCGCAGGAGCTCGAGCGCGCCGAGCACCGCGTCGAGGCAGACGCGGTGCGTGCCGTGGGGATCCGAGAGGTCGCCGGCGGCGTAGACCTGGTGAGGTTTGACGGTGTCGAGCAGGTCGGCCGTGAGGCGGATGTCGTCTTCGCCGAGCGGTTTCTTTCGGACCCGTCCGGTCTGGTAGAAGGGGAGGTCGAGGAAGTGAATCCGAACGGGATCGACGCCCGAGAAGCGTGCCGCGGCGCGGGCCTCGGTGCGACGGATCAGGCCCTTGAGGCGCTGGAGCTCGGGCGCGTCGGGCTGCCCGGGTTCGCGTCGGGGCGCGAAGCGCGAGCGGGCGGCGGCGAGGCGTTCGGCGAGGCCGGGGGCGAGATCGGGGAACGCGCGCGCGAACGCATCGACGAAATCGAGGTGGCGGAAGGCGGCATCATCCCAGACGGCGATGTCGCCGCTGGTCTGGTAGGCGACGTGGACCTGGTGATGCTGGTCGCAGAGGCGGATCAGGGTGCCGCCCATGCTGATGACGTCGTCGTCGGGGTGAGGAGAGAACACGACGACGCGCTTGGGGTACTCGGCCCCGGCGAGGCCGGGCTTGCCGCCCGGCCACCCCGTGATGGTGGCGTGCAGCGCGCGGAAGACGCGGAGGTTGAGGTCGTACGCGCCGCGTTCGTGCAGTGCCAGGAGATCCTGGAGGCCGTGCTCGTTGTAGTCCTCGTTGGTGAGCTTGAGAATGGGCTTCTCGATCGCTCGGGCGAGCCAGATCACGGCCCGCTTGGTGGTGCGGTCGTCCCAGTCGACGGGAGGGGAGGTGGGGTCGTGCGCGGCGTGAATCCAAGGTGTCTTGAAGCGCGTGAGCTCGGAGGCCGAGGCGGGATCGAGGACGAAGGTCACGCCCGAGCGGCCCTGCAGGTAGGACGCGGCGACGGAGGAGGTGACGTCGCCCTCCACGGCGCGTCGGACGATCGCGGCCTTGTGCTCGCCGAACGCGAGAATGAGGATGCGGCCGGCGTCGAGGATGCTGCCCACGCCCATGGTGAGCGCCCGGCGGGGGACGTTCCACTCGCCGAAGAAGTCGCCGGCGGCGTCCTTGCGGGTGACGCCGTCGAGGGTGATCAGGCGGGTGCGGGAATCGCGCGAGGAGCCCGGCTCGTTGAACCCGATGTGCCCGGTGCGGCCGATGCCCAGGATCTGCAGGTCGATGCCGCCGGCTTCGCGGATGCGCTGCTCGTATTCGGCGGCGTGCGCGGCGACGCGGTCGGGCGGCGCCGCGCCATCGGGGAGGAACGTGCGAGCGGGATCGAGGTCCACGAGGTCAAAGAGGTGCTCGCGCATGAAGCGGCGATAGGACTGGAGCGAGTCGGGCGGCATCGGCCAATACTCGTCCAGGTTGAAGGTCGTGACGTTGCGGAACGAGAGGCCCTCTTCGCGGTGCAGGCGGACGAGCTCGTCGTAGACGGCCACGGGCGTTGAACCGGTGGCCAGGCCCAGCACCGCGGGACGATTCTCCTTCGCTCGGGTGCGGATGAGATCGGCGATCTGGCCCGCGACCCAGGCCGAGGCCTCGCGGCTGGTGCGCTTGACCAGCACGGGGATGCGCTCGAGGCCTTGGCGCGGCGGGTCCTTGGGCGGCGGGTGTTCCATCGGGTGGACTCTCGTTCGGGGTGCGGCTCAAGGAGCGTCGGAGCCGCCGCGTGCGGCGGACTCACGGAACAGGGCGAGAAACAGGACCAGGATGACGCCCGCGGCGATGCAGGGGATCAGCCAGATCTGCGGCCAGTTTCTTACGACCGCTCCGGCGGAATCGGTGGCGGTGTGGTGGGCGACAAGCCGGCTGATGATCTGGGCCCCCACGCCGAGGCCCAGGCCCTGGGTCACGAGCACGAGCAAGCCCTGCGCCTGGCCGCGGATTTCCTTGGGGGCCTTGCGATCGACGTAGATGAAGCCGGTGACGAAGAAGAAATCGTAGCAGATGCCATGCAGGATGATGCCCGCGACGACCAGCGCCACCGCGGTTTCCGTCGGCGCGCCGGGGGCGGCGGCGAAGAGGCCGTAGCGGACGGCCCAGGCGAGCATGGCGACGGCGAGCATCCACTTCACGCCCAGACGAGCGAAAAAGAAAGGCATGACGACCATGAACAGGACTTCTGAGACCTGGCCGTAGGACATGCGTATGGGGACGTTGTCGGGGGAGATGCCCATGGCTCCGGCGAACACGGGGGCGAAGGAGTAGTACGCCGCGAGCGGGACGCAGATGAGAAACGAGGAGAGGATGAAAATCAGGAACGAGGGCTCCTTCATGAGCGCGAGCGCATCGAGACCGAGGACGTCGCGGATCGTCGCCTTCCTGCCCGCCGCGGGGGGTGGGGTGTGCGGGAGCGAGAAGCTGTACAGGCCGAGCATCACGCCGGCGCCCCCGGCGAGGTAGAAGAAATGCGGCAGGCCCGCGATCGCGGCGTTCACGGCCGCCTTGTCGCCCATGTCGGTGCCGGCGGGTACCCACCGCTTGGCGAGGAAGCCGAAGATCAGGCCCGGTGCGATCCAGCCGATGGTGCCGAAGACCCGTACGAGCGGGAATTGTTTGGCGGGCTCGGACATGTTATGGAAGGAGATCGTGTTGGTCAGCCCGAGCGTGGGCATGTAGCAGAGCATGTGGAGCAGGAGGACGGCCAGGAACGGCACGTGCGCGGGGTTGATGAACGGCGCCGATTCTCCCATGGGGGCCGACCCGGCCTTGACGCAGGAATCGGCCACCGCGGGCGCCGCGAGAAGCGCCGCGCCGCCGATGAGGTGCATGACCCCGAGGACGCGCTCGGTCGAGAAGAAGCGGTCGGCGATCATGCCGAGGAAGAAGGGCGAGATGATCGCCGCGATGGGGCCGACGGTGTACGCGTGCCCGATCGAATCCGCCAGACCGATCTTGGTCATGTAGTTGCTGACGGTGACGTACCAGGCGCCCCAGACGAACAACTGGAAGAACATCATCACGCTCAGGCGCACACCGATCGCTCCGCGGCCCGTGTTCGTGACGCCCGTCGAATCAGTCGAGCTCATCGTCCGGTTCCTCCGACCCCCCCGTTGCGCAACGTCCGTTCCGTTCGCCGCCGCCCGGCCGGGGGCGCTGCCGGCGCGCCCGGCAGCGGTTGCCGTTCTCCACTCCCCCTGGACGGGATCACTTCAACACCCGGACCTTGAGGTTCCGGAACGCGACCTCGTCGCCGTGATCCTGCAGCGCGATACGCCCCTTGGGCTTGGTGTTGAAGTCCTTCATGCCCGGCCACTTGCTCTCGGCGTGCCGCTTCTTGAAGTCGTCGGAGGCGGCGTCGATGTCAACGACCTTGAACCCGTTGAGCCAGTGCTCGATGCGGCTGCCCCTGACGACGAGGCGGGCGTGATTCCATTCTCCCGCGGGCCGGGCGACGTCGAAGGCGCACTCGACGAGATCGTATAGGGAACCGGCACTGGTGCGGGGTTTCTTGCCGTCGCCGTGGTTCGCGTTATCGAGGATTTGCATCTCCGGGCCGGTCTCCCAGGGGTAGGTGTGGTCCTCGGTGCAGCGGTACATGATGCCCGAGTTTCCCCCCTTGGCGACTTTCCAATCGCAGGCGAATTCGAAGTCGGCGTACTCCTCGCGTGTGCAGACGTCGCCGCCTTCCGACTCGCCCTTGTTGAGCCGGAATTCACCGTCCTTGACGACCCAGCGAGCCGGGAGCGCGTCTTTTTTCCAGCCGCGCAGTGCCGGCGTCGAGACGCCGTCGAAGAGCAGCATCCACCCATCCTTCTTCTCGGCGTCGGTGAGGGTGTTGTGGGGCCGGGTATCGGACCACGTTGTCCCCTGGGTGACGGCGCCTGTCGCGGCCCATTCGGTGCCGCGGCAGAGGAGAGCTTTGAATCGCGGGTCGGCGACAGAGGCCTTGCTCTCTTCGGAATTCAGCCAGACGTGGCCCAGCGGCGTGGCGAAGATGCGGCCCTTGCCGAACTCAAGCGTGAGCGCCATGGGCTCGTGCCTGCCCGTTCCGCCCGAGTCCTTGCTGCTGAGGGCCCGTCCGAGGAGGTGGAACGGCACCTTGTGTGAGTTGACCAACGAGTGGTAGAGCTCGTCCGGGTGGGCGGTGAACGTCGAGAGCCCTCTGGTGATGGGGTGGTCGGCATCGGTCCACTCGACGTCGAAGGCATGGAACTTGCCGTGGCCGGTTCCCTCGCGCCACATCAGGCCGAGCATCTTCTCGTATTCGAACCAGCCCGGGAAGGCGTTGTTGGCGGAGTGAACGGCGACGACGCCCGCGCCGCTCTGCACCGCGCGCACGAAGTTCTTCTCTGCCGCGTCGCCCCAGCGCTTGGGCGCGCCGAAATCGTTGTAATCGAGCACGAACACGCGCACGCCCTCGATTGCCTTGGGATCGGCGAGCGTGCGCGCCGGATCGTCGGTGATGGTGACGGCAAACCGGCCGGTGGCCTCAAGGGTGTCCCGGTGGAGGCGGCTCGTGTAGGGCCAGTTGTGGTTGTTGTGGCCCGTGATAAGCAGGGTTCGGATCGGTTCGGGGGCGCTGGGCGCGTTCCGGGCGGAGGGGAGGGTGGTGAGGGTCAGCAGCGCCGAGGCCGCCAGGTTCGTCAGCATGTTCGATTCTCCACATTCCATCCACAATGGTTCAGAGTCCTCGATAGTCCGCCGCACCGCCCCCCGGGATCGGTGCCCGGGCGACGGATTTCCCGTCCAGTCGCATCCTAACGGAAGTGCGCGGTCGCGTGCGGACATGTGACGACCGTGCCCGTGCGGCCGGCGGCGGGCGCGAAAGAATTCGAAAAAAAACACAAGAAGGGGTTGACGGTCAACGACGAGTGTAGTAGTGTGTCTACGACACAGGTAGTAGGTGCACGCGTCAGGGAACCCATGGCCAAGCGCGACTATGAGCTCGGTGAAGCGGAACTTGCGGTGCTCCGCGTGCTTTGGGAGAGCGGGCCCCAGACCGTTCGGGACGTGATGGGCCGGTTGCACGATCGGGGCCGCAAGGTCGCGTACACGACCGTGCTGACGTTCCTCTCGCGCCTGGAACAGAAGGGCGTGGTCGTTTCCGACAAGCAAGAGCAGGCGTACGTCTACCGGGCCAAGGTCTCGCGGGAGCGCGTGACCGAGTCCCGGATGCGGGCGGTGCTGGATGAGCTCTTCGACGGCGCGGCCGGACCGGCGGTGCTGCACCTGATTGAGAAGCAACGCCTCCGTCCGGACGAAATCGACCGGCTGCGGAAGCTCATCGACGACCTTGACGCCCATTGACCAGAGGGGACTGAGCCCATGGATCTCGGCACGCGCACCCTCGAACTTCTGTGGACCGGCAGCCTGGCGGCGCCGCCCATTGTCCTGCTGGTGGCGCTGCTCTGCCGGCTGCGCGGCGTGCGTCCGGCGACGCGGCACGCGCTGTGGCTGACGGCGCTGGTTTCATTCATTTCACCGTTGCTGGGCTCGCTCCTGTGGCGTCCCGAGTGGTTCGCATCGGAGCGGTTGCTGGCCTCGCTGGGGGCGACCGGCGGACTCGAGCGGGTTGACGATGCCGCGCCCGCGATCCGGGAGCGGTCCACAGCCGCCGCTCCGGCCGTCGTGAAATCGGAGACCTCTCCCGCGGATGCGATATCCAACGAGGCTCCCCCGCGGACGGCTCTTGCCGTGGGATCTCGCGACGTTTCCCCGCCATCGGCCTCTCCCTTCGGGCGCGGGGGATCGTCCCCACGGGTCGGAGCGTCGCGCGGCGGTCCGAGCGTGTCGGCGATTGGGCATGTGGGGCCCGCCATGCGCGACGCGGATCGGGATTACGGGTTGCCGGGCGGGAGCGGCGATATGCCTTCGGCGCCGCTGGAACAGATCAGCGAACCGGGCACGATTGACAAGAATCCGGTTGGGTCGTCGGCGTTCGATGAACCTGCGGAGTCACACGGGGTGCTCCCGCGCGGCGCGGCACCGGCCTGGTCGGAATGGTTGGCTTCCGTGCTGCGTCTGCGTGACGATCTGGCCGGTGTGCCGCCGCTGCCGGCCGCGATCTGGCTGGGCGGCGTGGGGGTGCTGATCGTCGTGCAGGGGGTGCGCGTGCTCCGCGCCTCGCGGCTTGTGGCTTCGGCTCGACCGGCGAACCGCTGGGTGACCGAGGAGGCGCAGACAATCGCTCGCTTCATGGGGCTGCGCACGTCGCCGGAGACGCTGATGGTCCCGGCCCGGGTCTCCCCCATGATCTGGTGCGGGTTTCGCACCCGGCTGCTGCTCCCCGCCGAGCTCTGGCCGACGTTGGACCGCGATTCGCGCCGGTCGGTGCTGGTCCATGAGTTGGCGCATCTGGCGCGTCTGGACCACCGCGTCTGCTGGCTGGAATCGATCATCGGCACGCTCTTCTGGTGGCACCCCGTCGCGTGGTGGGCGCGCCGGCGCATCCGGGACGAGGCCGATGCCAGTTGCGACGCGTGGGTGACGTCGTTGTTCCCGTCCAGCCGCCGTCGATACGCCGAGGCGTTGCTGGTTACCAAAGCGTTTGTCGGATTGCCCGGGCCGGGAGCCGGCCCCTGCCTGGGCGTGGTTCATGGTCGCACCAAGAAACTCGCAAGGAGAATCACAATGGTTATGACGCAGCGCCCCGCCCCACGTGTTTCCATGGTGGGCGTCACGCTCGCCTGCCTGATCGCCGCGGCCGGCGCGTTTGTCACGCCCGGCCTGGCGTGCCCACCCGAGGGCCAGAAGACCTCTGAAGTGAAGGTCAAGGTGTATCGCGCGCAGAAGCAGAAAGCCGGGTCAGCGGCCGGCGCCGGCCCGAGCGAAGGGGGCGTGGAGTTCTTCGGCGAGGCCCCCGCACTGGAGGCGCTGAAGCGCCGGGGGGCCTTGGGGAACGATGCCATCGCTCCGACCCCGCCACCGTCGATCGCGTTTCCGGCGGCGCCCCGTGCCCCCCGGGCGCCCAGGCCGGTGATGCCGCCGCACGGGATGCAGGGAATGCCCCCGGCGTCCGCGCCGCTCTTCGGGAAGGTGCCGGGACAGCCGATTGCGCAGCGGATCGATGGCGTGGCGGTTGCGGACGGCGCGGCGTTGTTCGCGCCGATGCATACGACGCCGCGAGGTATCGCCGTGCTGCGCGGCGAACAAGGACCGCTCGCGGCGCTGGGCGGGACTTCCGAGCAGGCAGCGCAGGAGGTGCGGGAGTATCAGCTCCCCAAGGGCAAGCTCGAGGCGCTCACGAGCCTGATGTCACGCGCGGACGTGCCGGTGCTCATCGAGCGCCGGAACTCGGGGCTGGTCGTCCACGCGACGCCCGGGCAGCACGAGATCTTCGCGGCGTTCGTCAAGCTCATCAACCCTGAGGGCGACACGGACGGCGCGTCGCACTGGCGGATTTCGGTGCAGCGGCCGCGGTTCTCGGAGGGTGCGAAGGAACTGGCGGAGATGGAACGCGCCAAGATCGAGCTGGATCGGAGGCGGGCGTTGCTGGAGGCCGAGCGCGCGAAGATCGAGGGGCAGGCCGAGCGCGTGCGCGAGCAGGCCGAGGGCTTGAGCGAGCGGGGCGAGCGGTTGCGCGAGATATCCCAGGAGTTGCGGTCGCAGGCAGCCGAGTCCCGCGACGACGTTGCCCGCGACACCCTCCATGCCACGGCCGACCAGATGCGCGAACGCGCATCCTCGCTGCTGGAGCAGGCCCGCGCGATGGAGCGCCAGGCCGGCGACTTCGAGCGTCGGATCGAGGACCTGGAGCGGCAGGTTGAGGAGCTGGAGTCGCGCCTCGAATCGCTCACCGGCGATGCCGACGAGAGCGCCGTGGCGGATGACGTTGATGAGGTCGAGGTCTTCGTCGAGGAGCCGGAAGTCCACGAGGCCGTGGAGGAGGAAGCGGCCGACTGCGACGGCGAAGAGAGCGACGACGATGACGAGGTCTCGGCGTCGCAATCGAACGCGACTTCCGCGATCGCCCCGGCGGTGGCGCCGGCGCGTCGTGTCGACTGATCGGATCACCACCCGCCGCGTCGGGGCGGAAGCGCCCCGACGCGGATTCGCGTCACGTTCATTGGCACGGTTGAAGACGAGCCGGTCACGGCCGCGCGGGCTCTGCGCGCCCGCGGCCGCCCGCGCGTGTGCGCCAGTTCACTGGGAGTCGCGATGAAGACCCTGCCCCGCTTCGCTTGGTCCGTTGCGTTGATCGTCGTTTCGCTCGTGTGCGGCAGGACTCTGCTCGCGCGGCAAGGCGGGACGGAACGACCCGCTCCGCCCGCGGAACGATCCGGCGGCGATGCACGGCTGCGCGCCGGCCTGGGCTTGCTGCGTCAGGGTGTGCCGGACCTGGCGGCGGTCGAGCTGCGGGCGTACCTCGAAACAAACCCGGATCAAGCGGGCGCGGATCAAGCCAGGTATGCGCTGGGCGTCTGCTTGTTCCGGCTGCGTCAATTCGAAGCCGCGGAGGCGGAGCTCGCCGCGGTGAGTGAGCGGGCGGGATTTGAGTTCGGCGCGGACGCGCTCCTGCTGCGTGCTCGTGGGGCGTTCGAGCAGGGCCGCTTCGGCGAGGCCGCGGATCGCCTCGGGGTGATCCAGAAGAAGCACCCGGAGTTTGCGCAGCTCGCGCGTGTGATGGCGCTTCGCGTCGAGGCGCTGCATCGCGCGGGTTCCTTCTCGGACGCGGCCGCCGCGGCGGAGGCATTCCTGCGGGAGCGAGCTTCGGATGAGGCACGCGCGCGGGTGGCGTTGTTCGGCGCGCTGGCATTCGCGGCTCGGGGCGACCACGAGTCCGCGGCTCGGCTCGCGGCCGACGCGCGCGATCCCGCCGGGCCGTTGAACGAACGCGCCGCGCTCGTTGAAGCGCAGGCTCGCCACGCCCTCGGGCAGTCAGCGGCCGCGGGAATTTACCGGAGCCTGGAACGAGTCGGGGACGCGTCGATCCGGCACGCGGCCATGCTGGGTCTGCTCCAGCTGGAACGAGCGGGAGGTGAGGCAAGCGGCGCCGTTGCTCGGGCGGACGAGCTTCTCGCGCAGCATCCCTCGGCGTCACTCGCCGCGCGGGCGCGGCTCGAGAAAGGGCGGGCCTTGCTGGACTGTGGACGTGCGCGGGAGGCGTTGGCGAGCATCGACACGATCGGCAGGGATGCGGACGCCGCGCTGTTCGACGAAGCAACCTACTGGAGCTCCCGCTGTCTGATGGAGCTCGACCGGATCGACGATGCGATCAGGAAGCTCGCGGGAAGGCTTGATCAGGGGTGGAACGGTGAGCTGGCCGTGGAGATGGGGCTCGAACTGGCCGCGGCGTTGGACCGGGCGGGACGTCGTGAGGAAGCGCGGTCCGTCTGGTCACGCGTGGCGAAGGACTATCCCGATCATGCCCTCTCAGGGGAGGCCGCTCTCGCCCGAGCCGCGTCGTTGCATGCCGATCACCGTTTCGACGAGAGCCTCGATGCGTGCCGAGGCCTGGCGGACCGGCTTTCGGATTCGGCGCGGGCGGACGAGGCGCGGGTGCTGGTCGCGGACAACTTGTACTTTCTTGAGAGGTACGCCGAATCCGAGGAGGCGTGCCGGGGCGTGCGCGGGCCCGGAGCGGCATCGTGGCGGGCGCGGTTCCGAAAAGGAATGTGCCTCATCCGGCTGAACAGAGGTGCGGAGGGCGCTGCGGAACTCGAGACGATCCTGACGGGGGAAGGCGGCGACGCCGCCGCGACACGGGCGGGCTGGGCGGCGATTGGCGCGGTTGCGTTCGACGCGTGTGACTGGGCGCGTGCGGCTCGGGCGTACGAGCGTGCCGTCGCGAGCGAGCCCGATCGTGAGCTGCAAGCCGATCTGGCGCTGCGAGCGGGTCTCGCGCTCGTCCGAGGGGGTGAGGCCGAGGCGTCGCTGCCGTGGTTTGAACGAGTGTCGGAGATGGGCAGTGGCGCGAGGCAGGAGTCGGTGATCCGCGCTCGGTTCGAGCTGGGTCGGGCGAGGTTGGCGATGGGATTGAGCGACAAGGCCAGGGCGGACTTCGAAGCCGTCGTGGGCGCCGAACAGGCGGCCGGCGCGGCGGGTCTCCTGTCGCACGCGCTGCGGCAACTGGCCGGGATCGCGTCCGCGTCAGGGGACGCGAATCAGGCCGCGGCGCTACTGACGCGGGCGCATGCGATCGATCCGGACCCGACTTCAAAGGGTGAGTCCGCCCTGGCGCTCGCAACGGTCCTCCTCGCCTCAGGCCGCGAGGCGGAGGCGGAGGCGACGCTGCGGGGCTTTGTCGATTCGAACCCCGGGGACTCGCGGCTTCCCGAAGCGCGGGCGCGCTTGGCCGTGGCCCTGGCTCGGCAGCGCCCGGACACGGCCGCTCTGGCGGCGTTGGAGGCAGCGGAGCGAGCGGATCTGGATCCGACGTTGCGTGCCTCGCTCGTTTCCGAGCGGGCGTTCGTGCTGAACGAACTGGGGCGGTTGGACGAGGCGTTCCGTGTGTACGAAGAACTGGTGGGGCTCCACGCGGGCGAGGGGATCACCGCGCACGCGATGCTGGAGCTGGCGCGCATCGATCTTGACCGCGAACGGTACGACCGCGTGATCGAGCGACTGGGCGGTGTTGACGTGGACGCTCCGGGCGGCTCCGCCGAGTCGGTTCGCCGCGTGCTCTACATGCGAGCGGTTGCGGAGGCGCGGTCCGCCAAGCGTTCCGCGGTCGATTCACTCGGCGCGTTCCTTCGCAGGTTCCCCGACGATCCGGCGGCCCCCGGCGTCCGGATGCTGCGGGCCGAAGCTCTGCTGGGCGCCGAACGAGTCGGCGAGGCGGTCGAGGAGCTGCGGGCGCTGGCGCGCGGCGGGTCGGACGAGTTGCGTGGTCGGGCGCTGCTCAGGCTGGGGGATGCCCATGCGCGGTTGCAGCAGTGGGCGGCCTCGGACGAGGCATTCACGAAGTACATCGACGCCTACGCCGACGCGGAGCAGTGGTTCCGGGCTCGCTTCGGGCAGGGCTGGGCGCGGGAGAACCAGAGCCGGCACGACGCGGCGATCGAAGCGTACCGAGAGGTCGCGGCGCGCCACACCGGCCCGACCGGCGCGCGGGCGCAGTTTCAGATCGGCGAGTGCCTGTTCGCGTTGGGCAGGCACGAGGATGCCGCTCGCGAGTTGCTCAAGGTCGAGGTGCTGTTCGCCGTTCCGGAGTGGAGTGCCGCGGCGGCGTACGAGGCAGGCCGTTGCTTCGCGGCACTGCAGCGACGCGAGGACGCGGCGAGGCAGTTCCAGCGGGTGATCGATCAGTTTCCCGAGAGCGAATGGGCCGGCCAAGCTCGGGCGGCGCTGGAGCGCGGGCGACCCGAGCCGCTCCCCGGGGCTCGCGAACGAGCCAAGGGTGCGTCCGGTGCCGCGGCCAAGAAATAGCTCCTCGCGGCCGGGACGTGTCGAGGGATCGGTTCTCGAGTGTTTCCAATCAGGAGTGAGGTCACGATGATGCTCGTACTTGCGCAGGTTCCGGCGGCGAGTCCGTCCTTGCCCGTGGACGCTTCCCTGGTGGCGACGGTGTGGGACATGACCGTCCGTGGGGGGTTGATCATGATCCCCCTTGCGGTCTGCTCGCTCGCGGCGATGACGATCGTGGTTGAACGCCTGATCCTCACCAGGCGAGCGAGGATCGTTCCCCCGGCGCTGCTGGAATCGCTGATGTCCATGAAGCAGGACCCGCGTCGGGCGCTCGAGCGGTGCGCGACCGACACCAGCCCGCTCGCGGCGGTGATCGTGGCCGCGATCAGGTCGCGGCATCTGCCGCGAGAGCAGCAGGAGCGTGCCGTCGGTGAGGCGGGCGAACGCGAAGTCCGCAAGGTTCGGCAACGGATGCGGCTGCTCTCATCCCTGCCGCAAGTTGCGACCATGCTGGGCCTGCTCGGGACGGTGGTGGGCATGATCCGCACGTTTACCGTGGTCTCGGCATCGGCGGACGCGCTCGGCAAGACGGAGCGGCTTGCCCAGGGCATCCACGAAGCGTGGACGGCGACGGCGGGCGGTCTCATCGTCGCGATTCCAACGCTGCTCGCGTATCACATCATCATGGGTCGGATCGACGCCGCGGCGGCGGCGATCGACCATGCGGCCAACCTCTGGCTCGGCGCCGGCGATGAACAGGCCGCGCCCGCACCGGCGCGAACGGTCGCGGAATCGCAACCCCGGGCGGCCGCGGCGCCGACGAGCGGGGAGACGGTGGCGAACGGCGACCTCATCGCCGCCGCCGGCGCGTGAGGCACGGGAGTATCGATCATGATGATCCGAAACGGTGAACCCGGGTCCGACCTGCACATCGACTTTGTGCCGATGGTCGACGTGCTCTTCAATCTTCTCATTTTCTTTCTGCTCGCCACCAGCATGGCGCAGAACGAGCGTGAAATGCGCATCGCGCTGCCCAATGCCCAGCACAACGGCCCGATCTCGGCGGCTCTGCGCGAGATCGTTATCAACGTCGACGCCCAGGGCCGCAGTTATGTCAACGCGCGCGAACTGGACCTTGGCGAACTGGCACGCCTGATCAGGGACGCGGTGTCGGCCAACCCGGGGCAGAAGGTGAGCGTACGCGGTGACCGCGCCGCACCCTACGCCGCGATCGCGGGTGTGCTCGATGCGTGCAAGGGAGCGGGCGTCGTGGAACCTTATCTCGAAACGGTACCCCTCCGCTGAGCGGATACGGAGCTGACGCATGTCCTGGCGCACGAAGGCACTCATGGTCGCGGGTGCGGCACTCGGGGTGGCGCTGCTCGTTCTGCTCGGGCTGGGCGCGGACCGGCCGCTGGCGTTGTGGTCGGACGGGCGAACAATTCGCATTCCCCAGCCGGAGCGAGATCCGAGGCGAATCCTGTGGACACCGGCCGCGCCGGTTCGCGAGCTTGGCGCGCAAGGCTCTGACAGCTACGAGCCACGGCTCAGCCCCGATGGGGTGACGATGGTCTTCGTGCGACGGCGGCCGGGCTCGAACGCCGACCTCTTCGCTTCGCGCTGGTCGCCATCCGGATGGACCGAGCCCGAGGCGCTTGACGGCGTGAACTCGGATGCGGATGAACTCGGTCCGGAGTTCGCGCCAGACGGTGGGTCGATCTATTTCTATTCCGACCGGTCGGGCGGGCTGGGCGGCTACGACCTCTGGGTCGCCTCGCGGCGCGGCGACGGTTGGGGCGGGGCCGTGAACCTCGGTCCGGGCGCGAACTCGCCGGCCAACGAGTACGGGCCGGCTCTTGCGCCCGACGGCAAGTCGCTGTATTTTTCCTCAAATCGGCTCCGCTCGGGCGAAACGCCGTCCGGATCACCCGCGTGGTCCGCCACCTTGCGCGAGTCACGGACGCGCCACGACTTCGACCTCTACGTCGCCACGCTGACAGATGGAATGCCCGTTCACTCCGAGCCGCTCGATCTTCTGAACACGGCGTTTGATGAAGGTTCTCCCGCGCTGAGTCCGATCGGCGATTTCCTGTACTTTGGTTCGGATCGTCCCGGGGGACTGGGAGGGTTCGACCTCTACCGGGTGCGGCTGCCACCGCCAGGCCGCGTTGACGAAAGCGGTGTTTCGGGTGTTGAGCACCTCGACGCCTCGGTGAACTCGACGGCAAACGATCTCGATCCCGCGCTCGGCGCGGATGGCTTCCGGTTGTACTTCAGCACCGATCGAACGAACCATCGCACGGATCAAGCGATCGAACCCGCCCGGTACGAGCTCTGGTCCAGTTCGTCACGGGAGGTGTACACGGAGCGCGAGCGAGCGGGCCCCGCGCTCGCGGACCTCTGGCGCGCGACCTGGCCTTGGCTGGCGCTGCTCGCGCTCCTGTTGGTTCTGGGATTGCTTTCGTGGCGGCTCCGCGGCAACGAGCTGTGGAACCGACGGATGCGTCAGCTCAGCCTGCTGGCGCGATGCCTGCTTGTGTCCCTGCTCATCCATGCGGTGCTGGCCACGCTGCTGGCGGCCTGGAAAGTCGGGTCAGCGGTGGGCGAGTACCTGCGCGCCGGAACGGGCGGCGGGACGCGGGTCATGCTGTCGTCCGCCGGAGCGAGCGATCCTCTGACGGAGTTGATCCGCGCCGGCTCGACGGAGCTTGCCGAGACGCAGACGGCTCGGCTTGCGGCGCTGCGCGCGAGTCCCGAACCCGTGCGCTGGGAGGTTCCGGCACTGGACCTCCCGGCTCCGGCATCGACGCATCAACCCGAAGTCCTCCAGCAACGAAGCGTGTCCGCGCCGTTGGCCGCAATCGAGACGCGTTCGCCCGTGATGCTCGCGACCTCGCTCGATCGCGACTCGACCGAGGAGCCGGCGGGTCTTCCCGCGGAGACCGCATCCGCCCCCCCGAGCGATGAAGCGGGCATGACCGTCCATTCACCGCCTCGTCTGTTGCCCGACCGCGGGCCGGATGCCTCATCCCGCGCGGCACAACCGAGTGAGGGGCCGGCCGCGCCGCCGCGCCCGGCGACAATCGAGCAACCGAGCTCGCGACCAACCGTTCAACCGCGTGCAGGCCCCACTCGGGATCAGATTCAGGTTTCGCTCCCACCCGAGGCCCTTCCGATGACGGAGAACAACGGGGGCCTCCCGCCCTTGCCCGCCGCGGGCACGGAAGTGGCGGAACCCGCGTCAACAATCGAGCCGTCTGACGCGACGATCGCGGCCGTTCCGCTCGGCGCATGGCGAGCCAGGACGACGCCGCGCGAGTCAGAGTTGCCTCGCTCGCTCTCGGACGGCGAGTTCATCCCGCCGCCGAAATTGAAGGCGAATCCGGAAGCGCCGCGTGCGAACGTCGAACGTGGAACGGGCGATGGTTCGAGATTGTCCCCGGCATCGAGCATGATCAAGGACACGCCGGCCCGTGGCCTGGCCGCGGCGGGGACGCCCGAGGGCATCCCGGCGGGTGACGCTGGCATCGAAGACCGACTGCCCGAGCTCCCTCCGGAGCCAGCCGAGCCCATCGAGCGGTTCGAGCAGCGGGCGCCGGAACTTCGGGATGAAGTGCTTGAACAGATGGGCGGCAGCGCGCGCACCGAGGGGGCTGTCCGCCTTGCTCTGGGATGGTTGGCCCGACATCAGTCCGCGGACGGGCGCTGGAGCGCGCGCTCGTTCGACGAGCGATGTGACTGCGGCGGCCAGGCCGAGGCGGACGCCGACGTGGCCATGACGGGCCTGTCGCTCCTCTGCTATCTTGGGGCGGGTCACACGCACGTTCGCGACGGTCCGTATCGCGAGACCGTGGCGAAGTCGATCGATTGGCTCGTGGCGGGGCAGGGCCGCGACGGCGATCTTCGGCGCGGCGAGACCATGTACAGCCATTCCATCGCGACCGTGGCGCTGTGCGAGGCGTTGGCGATGTCACCCGATGCCCGTCTGACCGACGCCGCGCGACGTGCCCTCGATCTCGTCCTGTCGCGGGCTTCCGTTCCCGCGCCGCGCGGCGCGCAGCGGGCGGAGGATGTGTCGTCCCTTGGGTGGCAGGTCATGGCCATCGAGAGTGCGCGGCGAGCGGGGCTCGCCATCCCCCCCCGAGCGTTCGCGGCGGTGTCGTCCTACCTCGATCGGGCCGCTTCACCAGGGCGGCCGGGCTTGTACTCGTACGCGGCCAAGCAGGCTCCCAGCCCCGCGATGACCGCCGAGGCGATGTTCGTGCGACAGCTCCTGGGGCACCCGCGAACGGAATCGCGGATGGAGGAATCCGCGGCCTTCGTGCTGTCCCAGCCCCCGCGCTGGCGCGACGGCGCGCCCACGCATCACTGGTACTACGCGACCTTGGCGCTCTTCGAGCATCAGGGGGAGGCATGGCGCGAGTGGAACGAGGCGCTCGTGCCGGAGCTCCTCGCGCATCAGCGTCGCGACGCGCACGCCGAAGGAAGCTGGGACCCGAAAGACCAGTGGTCACGCCTCGGCGGACGCATCTACCAGACCGCGATCTGCACGCTCAGCCTGGAGGTCTACTACCGCTACCGCCCGGCCGGCACGGTCGGGTCGGAGCGTTGACAGGGCATGGTCGTTGATGACGCTACCGCCCGACGCCGGAACGTCCCGCGCCGCCCGCGAACGGGCGCGTCGAGATCACCGGGCTGTCCGGATCATCAGCGCCGACGACCGGGGTGTCGCCGCACGCTTCCGCCGCGCGCCGCGCCCGCGCGTACGAGCGCCAGCTTAGCGGCGCCGTGAGCGGATACGCCACCGCCAGGATGCACGCCGTGAGCCACGCGTCCGCCGTCGCGAGCACGGCGCCCAGGGCAAGCGTCGCCAGCAGCGGCGCGGCCAGACGACGATCGATCCTGAACCCCTTGCCCGAGAACATCGGGATGCGACTGACCATCATCCCGGATATCAGGATCGTGTACACGATCGTTGCCCAGACCGGGGGTGTGAACCGCGTCAACTCCGCGAAGGTCAGCATCTCGGGCACCAGCACCGCGCCGGCCGCGGCCGGGGTCGGCAGCCCGGAGAAATACCGCACCCCACCCGGCGACGAACGCTGCAGCGCCCCCATGTGCGCCGCGGTGAAACGAGCCAGTCGCACCGCGGAGCAGATCACGAACGCGACGCACGCGGCCAGTCCCCACACCCCGACGCCCTTGAGCTGCCAGTGGTAGAGGACAAGCGCCGGCGCGACGCCGAAGCTCACGAGGTCGCACAGCGAATCGAACGCAACCCCGAACGGGCTGGTCGCCCGCAGCAACCGTGCGGCGCGCCCGTCGAGCGAATCCAGCAGCGCCGCCACGCCGATCGCCGCCACCGCCCGCTCGGCGTCGCCCTTGAGTGCGTAGTGCATCCCCGCCAGGCCCGCGCACAACGCGAGCGTGGTCAGCGCGTTGGGAATCAGCCGCCGCAGCGGGATCTCCCGCGGTCGCGCGGGCCGACGATTACGCACCCGCATGGGCCGCCTCCCGCGCCGAACCCGTGGGGCCGGCCGATCCAACCCCGGCCGCGCGGGCCACGATCGTCTCCCCCGCGACAACCCGATCGCCGACGCGCACCGATGCGGCCCGGCCCGGCGGAAGGTACACGTCCACGCGCGAGCCGAAGCGGATGAGCCCGTAGCGCTCCCCCGGCCGCAGGCGCGTCCCTTCGGACACGCGGCACACGATCCGGCGCGCCACCAGGCCCGCGATCTGCACCACGATCAGCGGCGGACCATCGTCCGGTCGCAGCACCATGGTCATCCGCTCGTTGTGTTCGCTGGCCTTGTCGAGCGAGGCGTTAAGGAATGTTCCCGGTGCATACACCAGATTTTCAACGCGGCCCCCAGCGGGAGAACGATTGACATGAACATTGAACACGTTCATGAACACGCTCAGGCGCGTCAGACCCGTCGTGTGCTCGCGCGGCAGCCCCAGCCCGGGCGGCGGCTCGGCCGGCCCGATGAAGCAGATCACGCCGTCCGCCGGGCAGATGACCGCGCCCGGCTCGTCGGGTGTCTGCCGGTCGGGATCGCGGAAGAACCACACGCTCCACAGCGTCACGAGCGCGAGCGGCGCCACGATCAGCCAACCCCATCCCCCGAGCCACCACACCGCGCCCGTCGAGAGCGCGGCGCTCACCAGCACGAAAGACGCGATGATCGGGATGCCCTCGGGCGCCACACGCACGCGACCAACTCCTTGACCGCAACCGTTGAAGGATAGGACGCGGCGCGCGCGCCGGAGATTCACCGGAGCGCCGGCGCGAACAACCGCAGCCATACCATCCCGCATGAGCAGGCCGGAACCGCCGGACGCGGATCCCAGCTCGACCGTGCTTGATCGTGTTCACCGCCTGGTCGACGCGTGCGCGCTCGACCCTTCGCCGATGTTCATTCCGCTCGCGCGGGCTCCTTCGGCCGCCGATCTGAGTGGCGCGGCGCCCGACGCCGGCGGCGCTGCAAAGACGTCGCGGCCGCCCGTGCATCCCCCAAGCGCGTTCCTTTTGTCCAGGCTCGGCGGGACGTGGGCGTGACCGTCCCTACGAACCCCCGCGTGCTCGTGCTCCTCAGCCAGATGCCGCAGGATCCCGCCAGCGGCGCGGCTCGCTCCATGATGGGCATCGCCGTCATGCTCGCGGCGCGCGGGTTTCGCGTGCGGGCCCTCGGAACGACCGTGCGGGAGAGCGTTCGCGGCGAACCGGCCGCGAGGCTGCTCGAGCAACTCGGTCACCGTCCGGAAGTGGAGCGACTCGAGACAGGGCCGGCCCGCACGCTGCTCCGCCTCAATGACGCGGGTGTGGACTGCACGCTCCTCGACGTCGGTCCGCTCGCGCGTCACGAGTGGGAGCCGGTCTGGGGCGAGGCGTTCGACCGCCAGCTCCTGTCGACCATCGAGGAATGGAAACCCGACGTGCTCCTCACGTTCGGCGGCAACCCGTCGGAGCGGCTGCGCCGCCACCTCGCCCGTCGCGCGGGCGCACGCGTCGTGTTCGGGCTGCGGAACATGTCGTACATGGACCGCCGGAATTTCACCGACGTCGACGCCGTGCTCACGCCCAGCGGCTTCGTCACCGCCGCGTACGCGAAGCTCATCGGCCTCGGCAGCACGCCCATACCGGTGCCGATCGTCACACAAGACGTCGTCGCACCCGGCCGCCAGCCGCTCTTCGTCACCTTCGTGAATCCATGCCGGCACAAGGGAGTGAACTTCTTCGCTCGCCTCGCCGAGGACCTCGCCACGCGCCGGCCCGACCTCCCGGTCCTCGTCGTGGATTCGCGGGGCAACGCTGGAACGCTCGTCAATGCCGGCCTCCGCGCCGGGTTCGACCTTCGCCGGCACGCGAGTCTCTTCTCGTGCGGCGGCGTGCCCCGGCCGCGCGAGTTCCTGGCCGTTACGCGTGTGCTGCTCGTGCCGTCGGTCTGGTACGAGGCCGCGGGCCGCGTCGCCGCGGAGGCGCTCGTCAACGGCATCCCGCCGATCGTCTCGCCGCAGGGGGGGCTGCCCGAGACCGTTGGCCAGGGCGGGCGCGTGCTCCCCATCGCGGCCGATCCCGCGACGCTGCTCGAAAGCGTTCCGCCGCCCGATGATCCGCACGTGCGAGCTTGGGCCGGTGAGATCGAGCGTCTCTGCGACGACCCGGCGTACGAAGCGGAAGCCGGACGCCGAGCCCGCGTCGCCGCCGCCCGCTACGAGCCTGAAACGCTCGCGGACCGATACGCGGCCTATTTTCGCGACGTGCTCGGTCGGCGCTGAGCGAAGTTACGGGGCCCGCTCGCGGCGCGCCGACGCGCGTGCGGATCCGGACGACCCTCTGACCGCGACGGCCGCCCGGGTACACTGCCCGCATGGCGATCGTGCTCGGGCTCGACATCGGCACCTCCTCCACCAAGGGCCTGCTGCTCGGCACCGACGGTGAGATCCGCGCGACCGCGTCAGCCGCCTACCCGTTGCTTCGACCGCAACCGGGCTGGTCGGAGCAGGACCCCGAGGAGTGGTGGACCGCCTGCGAGCGCGTCGTCCGAGAGCTGCTCGGCGCCGCCCGGGTGGCGCCCGGTGACGTGCGGGGAATCGGTCTGAGCGGGCAGATGCACGGATCGGTTTTTCTCGACGCGGCGGGGGTATCGAGGGTGCGAGAAGGCGGCCGCGCCGCCGCCGCGCTCAGGCCCGCGATTCTCTGGAATGACCAGCGCACCGGTGAGGAGTGTGCCGAGATCGAGCGGCTCGTGGGCGGCCCGCGCGCGTTGGTCGAGTTGGTCGGCAATCGCGCCCTCACCGGCCTGACGCTTCCCAAGATCCTCTGGCTGCGGCGGCACGAGCCGCACGTGTTCCGTCGCACCGCGAAGGTGCTGCTGCCCAAGGACTACATCCGCCTCCGCATGACCGGAGAGTCGATTACTGATGTCGGCGACGCCTCCGGCTACCTGCTGCTCGAGCCCGAGAGCCGTGCCTGGAGCGGCCGCGTGCTCCGAGCGGTCGATCTGGACCCCGCCCTGTTGCCGACGATCGTCGAATCCGGTGCGCCCGCCGGACGCCTGACGCCGTGGGCCGCGTCGCGATTGCATCTGGAACCCGACCTGCCCGTCGCGGCGGGGTCGGGCGACAACATGACCGGCGCGCTCGGCGCGGGCATCGTTCAGGAGGGAGTCGTTCTCGCCGCGCTCGGCACCAGCGGCGTGATCTACGCCCACTCCGACTCACCCCGGCGCGATCTTCCCGCGGACCCCGGCGTCCCCGTCGGGCGGCTCCAGTCCATGTGTGCCGCCGACGGCGGCGTGCGCGCCCCGGGGCATTGGTGCCTCACGGGGTGCATGCTCAGCGCCGGCGGCTCCCTGCACTGGTGCCGCGAGGCGCTCTTCCCCAACGAGTCGTACGACCGCCTTCTCGCCGAGGCCGCCGAGGTCCCCGCCGGATCCGACGGTCTTGTGTTCCTTCCGTACCTGACCGGTGAGCGATGCCCGCACCCCGACCCGCACGCCCGGGGCGGATGGATCGGCCTGACGTCGCGTCACACACGGGGCCACCTCGTTCGTGCGGTGCTCGAGGGCGTGACGTTTGGCATGAGCCAGATGCTCGACCTGGTTCGAGATGTCGGGGTCCCGGTTCACGCCGTGAGGATCGGTTCCGGCGGCGCGAGAAGCCCCCTCTGGAGGCAACTCCAGGCGGACGTGTACGGATGCCCGGTGGCCCTGCTGCGCACCGAGGAGGGCTCGGCACTGGGCGCGGCGATGCTCGGCGGCGTGGCTTCGGGGATGTGGCCGGATGCGGCCGCGGCCTGTCGCGCCGTCGTGCATGAGACCGACCGCATCGAGCCCGATCGCGAACGGCACGAGCTCCTGCTGCGCGCGCGTGCGGTGTACGCGCGGCTTCATGGCGACCTCGGGCCCGCCAACCAGATCCTCTCCGCACGCGAACAGGCCTGATCCGGCCGGGCCGCGGCGGGCCCGGGCGCATCACGCCGCGTTCGCCCGGCGCGTCAGCACGCGCCGTTGAACGCGTTGAGGAAATCGAAGTAGTCGAAGTCGTCAATCGACCCGTCGCCGTTGTAGTCGGCCCCCGCGCTCTGCGTGAACAGGCTGTTCAGCAGATCGAAGAGGTCGAAATCATCAACCTGGCCGTCGCAGTTCACGTCCGCGGGGCAGACCGCCAGCGATGCGGCGCCGCTGCTCGCGCTCCCGCATGCGTTCGTCGTGACGCACCGGTAACGGATGGCGTGCGGCGCACCGAGCTTCGCTCCCGGAGCCGGCGCCAGCGTCAACGCGATCGAGGCCGAGCCGGACACCACGCCGCGGACCAGCGGGTTGCCCCCGTCCCACGACGCCGTGGACCCGTCGTTGAGGTTCACGAACACGTTCGATCCCGCGGCCGTCTCGCGCTGCCACTGGTAGGTGAACGCACCGTTGCCCCCCGCCGCGGCAACGTTGAACACCACGCCCTGGGACGGACAGGTCCGTCGCGACGCGACCTGCGCCGAGATCGGCTGGCAGCACCCCGCCGAGCCGCAGAAGATCGGGATGCGCAGCACGTCCGAGAGCGCCTGTCCGCCCGGCGCGCCCGCGTCGGTCACGAACCACTGCGCGAACACCACGTCCCCGGGTTGGAACAGCCCGGCCGGGAGAGGCCAGTGGAGCGTCGCGAGGCCGTTGCCCGCGCCCACGCCCTGCGCCGTCACGCTGCCGACAAACTGACTCGGCGTGATGCGGTTGTTCTGCGGCGGCTGCAGCGAGATGCCCAGCGACGCGGTCGCGCCGCCCAGGGCCCCGTCCAGCCCGACCCGGTAACTCATGTTCCCGATCATCGATGGAGCGAGGATCAGCGCGCGCGGCCGGAACCCGCCGCTGCCGGCGACCCCGCCGTTCACGTCCACCGAAGTGGTCCGGTCACCGGGGCGCTCGGTGAAGAGCACGGGGCGATCGAAGGGGAACGCGCCGCTCGCCACGCGCGGGTCCGTCAGGCCGTTGCGGATGAACTCGTCGATCAGGGCCCGGTCCTGCGGGTTGATGCGGATGCCGGGAATGATCGGGTCGATGTTGTCCTGGAACTGCGGGGCCGCGCCCGGCGCCCGCGCGTAGAAATCGATCACCTGCTGGATCTGGGTGAACTGCCCGTTGTGCATGAACTCGCGCATCAGCCCCACGTTCCGGAGGGCCGGCACCTTGAACCGGCCCCGGTCGTTGGGATTGCCGGTGATGATCTGCCGGCCGGTGTCCTCCTGCGGCGGGCGGATGCCGATGTTGCGGAAGGAAAAGTCCGTGAACAGCCCGTTGTTCAGGCTGTGGCAGACCGCGCAGCTGTGATTCTGGAACTCCTGCAGCCCCTGCGCCTGCTGGGGCGTCAGCGTGTTCAGGTCGAACGGCGTCTGGTTGGCGATCAGCGTCCGCTGGTACGTCGCGATCGCGAAGGCGATGCGTCGCGCGGTGATGGCCGTGTCGCCGAACGCGCGCCGGAACAACTCGGGGTACGACGGTCGGTCAGCCAGCGCCGCGGCGACATCCGCGGGATGCGTTGTGGCAAGGTCGAGCGGCCGCGCGCCCTGGAGCTTGGACGCGACCGCGTTCCAGTCGGTTGATTCGTGCGCCATTTCGATCGAATTGAGCGGAGGTCCGACGGCCTGACTCTCCAGCGCGCCGCCCTGCTGGATCGCGACCTGTCCGGTTTGCGGATCGATGAACTGGGACAAGGCGCGACCTTCCCAGAACAGGGTGGGATAGAACGCCGCGTTGATCATGGTCGGGGCCGCCCGTCCGGTTACCTGCACGCCGGTGCCGAACACCGCGTCCCGCTTGACGCTGTTGGCGGCGTCGGATCGAATCACGCCCGCGGAGCCGAAAATGTCGTCCGGGGAGTTGAGCACGCCGTCCGGACCAGGATTGCGTACCCGGGGGCGTCCTTCGGTTCCGCCGACTCCGATTGCGTGGCACGTGGCGCAGGACACGTTGTTCGCAGTCGAGAGTTGTTCATCGAAAAACAGGATCTTGCCAAGCACGCGCTTGGATTCCGTAATGGGGTTCTCCGGCGGGACGGGAACCGGGGGCAGCACAGCCATCGCCGCACTGACGAGCCCAACAAGTCCGATAATGCAAATTGCAGGCAGGATTGCCAAGACTCTTCCCGCGCGACGAGCCGCAGTTGGACCACATCCCGTTGCGGGGTAATAGGAACGGTTCAATTGAGAACGGCAGCCGGGCACCATCGGTGTTCTCCATTTTCTCGTGTGGGTCCGAACTTCCCTATGCCGCGCCGGTATCCCCCATCCCGGGCCTGCGTGTCTAACGGCCGCAGCGGTGGTTATTGCAACGACTCGCAAAAAAAGAATCCGAGCGGGGCTGAGCCACGAGATCGCGCGAATCGGCCAACCCCGCGTTGGCCGACGAAGGTTTGGAAGTGATGGGTGCCCGGAACGGGGCGCGGGGTCGCGATCGCTCAGCACCCGGCGTTGAGGGCGTTCGTGAACGCAAAGCGGTCGAAGTCGTCGAGCGGTCCGTAGCGGTCAAGGTCCGCGCTCGGCGACCCCATGTTCAGCGCGTTCAGGTAATCGAAGTAGCTCGAATCGTCGATGTGCCCATCGCAGTTGAAGTCCGCGACGCGGACGATCGGCGCGGTCGGTTGGCTCGTGACGTTCTCGCGGGCGTTCGTGATGCGACAACGGAGCTGGTACATGTTGATTTCTGGACAGGCGACGACGGTGATCGCGGTGATGGGGGCCGCGCGGCCCGCGAGTCGTCCGGGGCTTGAGCGAGCGGCGCACGGCGCATCTTCGCGGTCCTTCCTGATCGGGGCGGGCCCGCGCTCGGTCAGCACGGCGTGTTGAACGCGTTCAGGAAATCAAAGTAATCGAAATCGTCCACGCTGGTATCGCCGTTGAAGTCCGCCGCGGGGCTGACGGAGTTCAGCGCGTTGAGGAAATCAAAGTAGTCAAAGTCGTCCACGGAGCCGTCGGCGTTGAAATCGGCGGGGCAGGGATCGATGAGGCCGGCGCGCCAGGCGCCGCGCCCGTAGGTCCCGGCGACGAGCACGCGCGCCACGGGATCGATGAAGAGGTCGGCGACGTTCACGTTGGGGAGGGTGGCGTTGCTCTTGGTCCAGGCCGCGCCGCCGTCGAGCGAGAAGTACATCCCGGCGCCGGCGCCGATGTACAGGCTGGGTTTCGTGAGGTCGTAGTCCCAGTCCACGGCCAGGGCGTTGGCGCGCACGCCCGAGGGGAGCGTGCCGGTCACGTTGGTCCAGCTCACCCCCGCATTGTCCGTGCGCAGGACGCGGGCTCCGGTGGTGTTGTAGAAGGTCACGTACGCAACGGCGGGATTGGTCGGCGAGATGACAAGATCGGAGATCTGGCCGGAAGGAAGCCCGGCCGAGCGATCGGCCCAGTTCGCCGCGTCGGTCGTGACGTACACCTTTCCTGTGGACGAGCCCGAATAGATGGTGTTCGAAGCGCCCTTGGCGACGGCGATGGCGTTGATGGTGCCGCCGGCGGCGTTGGAGGTGGTCGAGATCGCGGCCCAGGCGGGCGTGGTCGCGGTCGCGTTGGTGGTCCGCCACACGCGGTTGGTTCCGCCGAGCAGGTTGTTCGCGGTGTTGGGGTCGCCCACGAGCGGCGCGATGAAGTTCACCGGATCCGAACCCCAGGGACCGCTTATTCCCTTCGCGGACGATCCTGTCCAGCGCGTGATCGCGAGATAGACGTAGGTGGTGTACCGCCGGTTGGTCGAGGTGGAGGGATCGATGACCGAGAACCCGCCGTCGCCGACCTGGAGTTGCGACCACGAGAATGACGACGAGGTGCGCTCGGGTGTGCCGTTGTCCTGCGTCCCACCCAGGGCGCGGTTGGTCAGCGTGGGGTGCTGAACGAGGTTGTAGATCTGCGCGGCTCCCAGCGTCGCGTTCAGGTTGGTCCAGTTATCACCGTTGTTGGTGGACTTGTAGATGCCCCCGTCGTTCCCTTCCCAGATCACACCGACGGGCCCGAAGGCCATGCAGTGATGATCCGGGTGCACCTGTGAGGGCCCGTCGGAGATCTCCGTCCATGTGTCCCCGCCGTCGGTGGTGCGGATGATGCCGCTGGTGGCGTAGCGGGGGTCGACTCCCCCGGCGAAAACCGTGTTCTCGTTCGTCGGGCTGACGGCGAGGTAGCAATTCCAGTTGCCCTGAGGGTTCGGGAAATTCGGCGTCGCGGCCTTCTGGGTCCAGGTGGTGCCGCCGTCGGCGGAACGGTACAGCCCCAGGATGCCTCCCCCGTTCACGAACACGGTGTACAGCACGTTCGGGTTGGACTTGGCCAGCCCGACGTACACCGCCGAGAATCCCGAGGCGGGCAGCCCGCCGGCGAGCTTTGTCAGGGTGGTGCCGCCGTCCGTGGAGCGGTACACCCCCTGCCCGTTGCGGCCCACGTACAGCGTGTTGGGCGTCGTCGGGTGGACGGCCAGCGACGTGCAGGCCGAGCCCAGACGGAGCGACCACGTCGCGCCGTTGTCGGTCGAGCGCCGGTACCCCGACGAGCCCGTGAGGTGGATCGTGCTCGAAATGGTCGGGTGGACCACGATGTCGGTAATCTGCGAGCCCACCTGCGAGGTGGTACCGATGCGGTTCCACGTCGCCCCCGCGTCCGTCGAGCGGAACAGCCCGTCGCCGCTGGTGCCCGCGTTGTATGAACCGGTGCCGGCGTACACGATGCTCGGGTTCTGCGGGTCGAGCGCAACGGCCCCGTGGTTCATGATCGAAAGCGTGTCGGTAAGGGGCGCCCAATTCGCGCCCCCATCCACGGTCCTCCAGATTCCGCCGGTGTCCGCGGCGATGTAGCAGATGTTCGGATCTGTCGGGTGCGGCGCGATATCCGCGATGTGCCCGCCGGCGTTCCCCTCGCCGGACCAATACTCGCTGGCCATGGGGCGTGGGCCGATGAACGACCAACTCAAATTCGGTCCGCGTTTCGTGATCGGAGTGGGCGACCAGTTCGGGTCCGGCTCGCCGATGATCTTGATGTAGCCGTACGGCGGTGGTCCGGATTCGCGTTGCGTGTCTTCCTCATCACCGTGCTCGCGTCGCAGCACCAGTCCTTCGGGTTTGATCGCGGGCAAACGACCGTCAATGCGGAGATCTTCGAGCGTGACGACCCGGTTGCCTCGGTCGCCATCTCGCACGATCTGGTCCGGGTTCGAAGCACACCCAGCCACGCAAAGAAGGAGGATTGTGAGTGAACTTCCGTAATAGTTATAAGACCTTTTGTCAGATTTTGCCCAAACTAAATCCGTACTATTTCCCATCTTGGATCCCTTACGGAGGTGAATTCGGCTGAGTATCGGCCAATTCGAGCGCACTTCGGCTCCGGTTGCCGAGCACCCCCGTGAAAATGGCTTGGCGAGCCGCCAGTCTGCTGGAAACCGCTCACGGGGCGTCGTGCGGGTCAACTCGGTCGTTTCACGCGCCGATAACCATCGAACCGCGGACGGGAGGCTCCGCGGCCACGGAGCCAGTCACATGGCACGAATCCGAGCCCGTCGATCCGCGATCAAGGTCACGCTCAAGCCGTCCGGAGAGGGACGTCCGGGGGTTGTCGCCGCGGGGCACGGCGGGGGGAACTCTGAGGCGCTGCGGTTTGAGCGCCGCCGCGCTCCGCGGCACGCCGAGTCAGGGGCGTTCACGGCCATGTTCAACGACGATCAGGGCCGCATCGGTCTGACGAGCGTTGAGTTGGTGGACTTCTCGTCCGGGGGGCTGGGGCTGCGCAGCGCTTCGCGCCTCGAGCCGGGGATGACCGTGACGCTCTGGTCGCCGGGGACGGCCCTGCCGTGGCGGAGCGGCGTGGTCGTGCGGACCACGAATGAGCGCGACGGCGAGGTTCGCGCCGGCCTGCGCGTGTTCACGCGGTCTCGGGCGGCGTGAAGCGCCGGTGGATCAGGCGGTCGCGGGCCCGGTCCGCATCGCGTTCCACGCGGCACGATAGGTCTCCGCCATCACCTCCAGGCTGGACGGGATGACCCGCACCCGGCCCACCACGGTCATGAAGTTGACGTCTCCGCCCCAGCGCGGCACGAGGTGAACGTGAACGTGCTGCGGCACGCCCGCGCCCGCCGCGCGGCCCTGATTGACGCCGATGTTGACGCCCTGCGGCTGCAAGGCTCTCTCCATGAGGTCGCACGCGAGGTCGGTGAGCCGCCACAGGGCCGCGCGCTGGTCGGGTGAGTAATCCAGCAGGCGCGGCCGGCCTTCGCCCAGCGCCGCGAGCAGGTGACCGTTGGCGTAAGGAAAGGCGTTGAGCAGGATCATGCCGTGGGCGTCGCGCGCGATGACGTGATTGGCCTGGTCCGATGCGGGGTCGAGCCAGTAGTCGCGCAGGAACGAGCCGCTCGACAGGGCCGGCGGCCCACTGACGCGCTCGCGCGCGCCCATCGAGGTCAGATAGTCGTGCCGCCAGGGGGCCTGCAAGAGTGCCGGTCCGAGCGCGGGATCGATGGGGTTGGCGCGGCGGAGGGATTCGCCCGGTGGAGCGGGCGGCGCCGGTTGAATGGGTATCGGTGGGCCGGGCGGCGGGGCCGGGCGCGGGTTGTGGTCGCCGTGTGTCATCGGGCGGATGGTAGAGAGAGGACGGGCCGCGGCGCGAGGGCCGGGGTTGATCACGCGGGTGGCGCAAGCGTCGGGGCGCGGCGAGGGTGGCCGCGGCGGGACGTGTTGAGGGGTGCGGCGCGGGGGCGTAGGATGGACCGTGCCGCGGGCGTAGTTCAGCGGTAGAACGTCAGCTTCCCAAGCTGAATGTCGGGAGTTCGATCCTCCTCGCCCGCTTTCTCGGAAACCTCGCTGAACGCTGGTTTTTGGCGTACCGATCCGCGTTGGATCGTGCGGCGGAATAAGCCCTGCAACCCGGTAACTACCGGATTGAGGCCCGCCCATGAACCCGAACGCCCTTCCGGACACGCCCGCCGCGCCCCGTCGAATCCCGTCGTACCGCCGACACCGACCGAGTGGTCAAGCCGTCGCCACGTTCGGCGGGCGCGACTTCTACCTCGGTGCGTTCGGCTCGAAGGCGAGCAAGGCGGAGTACCGGCGTCGGCTCGCTGAATGGCTCGCCGCTGGAAGCCCGACGTACACCGCGCCGGAGCCGTCGGCGCTCACCGTGAACGATCTCATCCTCCGGTACTGGAAGCACGTCAAGGTGTACTACCGCCCGGAGACGCGGGAGGGCACGATCGCGCCGACGCTCCGCCGGTTGCGGAAGTTGTACGGCCCGACGCAGGCGACGGAGTTCGGCCCGCTGGCGCTCAAGGCGTTCCAGCGTGCCCTTCTGGATGAACGGATCGCGCTGGCCGATCCGACGGCTCCGCCGCGTCGCCTCTCGCGGCCCTACATCAACCGGGCGCTCCAGTGGGTGCGTCGGCTGTTCCGTTGGGCCGTGGGCGAGCAACTGCTCCCGCCGAGCGTGCTGCAAGCCCTGCAAGCCGTGGACGGGCTGAAAGTCGGGCGAACCGACGCCCCGGAACCTCCGCCCGTGCGGGCCGTCGCCGATGCTGTGGTGGAGACGACGCTCCCCCACCTGTCCACCGTGGTTGCCGACATGGTTCGCCTCCAGCGCCTCACGGGCATGAGGCCCGGCGAAGTGTGCCGCATGACGACCGGCGAGATTGACACCACGGGCGACGTGTGGCTCTACCAGCCCCGCGAGCACAAGACGGCGCACTTCGGGCACTCCCGGAGCGTGCC
Source organism: Phycisphaerae bacterium (assembly GCA_016794925.1). Classification (GTDB taxonomy): domain Bacteria; phylum Planctomycetota; class Phycisphaerae; order Phycisphaerales; family UBA1924; genus JAEUIW01. Next base: position 48,032 of record JAEUIW010000008.1, on the reverse strand, counting down.
CATCGGCCCGAAGGCGCAGGACATCGTTCGGCGGTATCTGCGAGCGGAACTTGGGGAGCCGATCTTCTCTCCCCGCGCCTCAGACGAGGAGCGGCGTCGCCGTGAGCGTGCGGCGAACCGGACTCGGTTCACCCCGTCCCGGCTGCGCCGCGACGCCGAGCGCGCACGCAAGCCCCGCCGACGACTCAATGATCGGTACACGACGACGAACTACGCTCAGGCGATCCGCCGGGCGTGCGATGATGCCGGAACGCCACGGTGGACACCGAATCAACTCCGGCACTCGAAGGCGACTGAACTCCGCAAGCGCTTCGGGTTGGATGCTGCGGGCGCTGTGCTCGGGCACTCGAAGTTGGAGACGACCCAAATCTACGCTGAGCGGGCAACGGAACTGGGCGCGCAGGTGGCGCTCGCAACGGGGTGAACCATGCAGGATGCAATGAACAACCGAGAGACGTACACGGACGAACTGTCGGAAGCGTTAGCGGGCTTTGCCGATGACGTTTCAAGTCTAATCGAAGCTGAGCACTGGGTCCAGAGCACCGCGACCAACGCGCTCAGCCGCGCGCGCTGGCTCCAACTTCAAGCGTTGGATGGTGATGCACTCCAAGCGTGGATTAGAGCGGAAATCGAGCGGGCGCACCAGAACATCATGGCAGCGTGCGAGCGTGGCGGGTGCGTACTGCCGGACGATCAGCCCAAGCATGTGCGCGAAGCAATCGGGTTGGCCGAGCGAATCGCGGACAGCCTTCTCAACGTCGGGAATCGGAGCGACCTTCGGAAGTTGACCACCACAATCGTCGATGCTGTCGAAGGTCTCTATGGCTCGCTAAGCGAACTTGAATCAGCGCCCGAGCCTCCGCCGTCATGGACAAAGGCTGAACTCCAAAGGGCTACAGCCGCACCTGGCGTTCCTGCGACCAGCGCCCGCTCAATGGGTCGGATTCTCTACAAGTCTCGGCTCCCCCGGCGGAAGAAAGGCCGACGCTACGGAAAGGCTGAGGTTCAGCGACTGATCGAAGTCGCTCCCCTTGCCGCACCGGATGAAGCCGAAAGGTGCGTTTATGCGTGGACGCGCTTGCTGAACCGGCTTCGCTGATTGGCAATCATCGCCAGCATTATCGCCAGTTTGGGAGAATGCTCGCCATGCTCGCCAACCGGCGCGGGCGCTCTTGTCGATTCTGAACTCGGGTCGAAACTCCTCGCATGACGGCGCAGACGCGCGCCGAGAGACGCGAGGATGCCATGCCCATCGACCCGACCCGCGAGGAACTTCTCACACTCTCCCAAGCGACGAAGTGTCGGCTCTGGCCGAGCCGTCGGCGCGGCAAGCGCCCGCACGTCGCCACGATCCACCGATGGGCGTCGGCTGGATGCTCAGGCGTCCGGCTCGAAACCGTGAGCGTCGGCGCGACCCGATGCACGTCCGTCGAGGCAATCGTCCGCTTCCTCGAAGGCGTCACACGGGCGCGGGGCGGCGCGGGAGTTCCCGCGCCCGAGTCCCGCCGCGTGGTGACATCGCGTGCTCGCACGGTGGAGCGGGAACTCGTGAGCGAAGGACTCTGAATCAGAAAGCCCGCCCGTCGGCTCTGTTGACGCGGTAGCCGACGCCGGGCGATGGAGGTGCTGCATGGTAGCGGAGAACGATGGGCAGGAAGCGCAATCCCCGGACGTTCGCGTGGACGAAGCACGCGCCGCGTTCGATCGTGGATGGTGCCTGACACCGCTTGATGGAAAACGCCCACGGCTGAAGGGCTGGCAGTCGCTTCACCGCCCGATCCGACCGCTCATTGAATCATGGGCGCGATCGGGCAACGTGGGCGTTCGCACGGGCCAACCATCCGGCGTGATCGTGCTGGATGTGGACGCGCCGACGCTGCCTCCCGAACTCGCATCTATCGTGACACCGACCGTCCGCACAGGAAAAGGCGGGTTGCACCTCTACTTTGCAGCCCCACCCCAGCCGGTGCGGAACTCCGTGAAGGCGATTCATCCCACGATTGACATTCGGGGGGACGGCGGGCAAGTTGTGCTTGCCGGAGGGATTCACCCTGAGACGGGGCGACGGTACGAATGGCCGCCTGGCCGGAGTCCGACCGACATTGCGTTTGCTCCGTTTGACGCGCTCCCCGAAGGCTGGCGGGCAAGGATGCTCGCCTCGCAGCCCTCACCACGCGCTGACTCTGTGCGACCACCGGAACCCGACGCGGATCGTCCGGCCCGAACTGCAACGCCGCGCGCCCTTGCGGCGCTCACCGGTGAAGCGGAGACCGTGGTACGCGCAGCGGAAGGCGAGAGGAACCACACGCTCAACCGTGCTGCGTTCAATCTCGGCACTCTCATCGGCGCGGGCGAACTGGCACGCGATGATGCCGAGCATGCGCTCGCGGGCGCGGCCCGCGTGTGCGGACTCCCCGATGATGAAGCCCAAGCGACCATCCGCTCCGGGCTCGACGCTGGAGAGAAGCACCCGCGCCCGCCGTCGGATCGGTGCAACGGAGCGCACAACGGCGATGCGCCGCGAGCGCCCGACCGGGCGAAGGCGCTGGACCTCCTCCACCGCGCTCTGCCCGGCGTCCCCGTGGTACGCATCGTGAAGCGTGGCGGGGACCGCGCCGACTTCGACCTCCTCACGACCGACGGGCGCGCCGTGCAACTTGGCGACGCGAAGGCGGTGCTTGATCCGACCCGCGTGCAAGCCGCGATCGCAGACGTGCTGGGCATCGTGATTCGCCCGCGCGTGCGGAAGGATTGGAGGCCGATCGCACAGGCTCTCTTCGACCTGGCCGAGCCGAGCGACGAAGGCGACACGGAGGCGAACCAGACGCGGGGATGGTTGGCCGTGCTCGGCGGTGGCGCGGATGCTCGGCGTGTGGACCTCACCGATTCCACCGCACTCGCCCGCTATCTCCATGACCGATGCCCACCCATCGTGCGTGCGAGCGACCAGCGGCTCTACGCCCACGTCTACGGCGTCGCCGACGCCCTCCGGCGCGACATGGCCCTCCTCATCGGCGAGCGTGAACTCCGCCGACGGCTGACCCGACTCGGGTTCGAGGCGCACCAACTCTCCGCCCGCTCCGATGAACCCCGCTTCAAGGGTCGGGTGTTGAAGGGTCGGTTCCTGCGCTCTCCCGTCGGGTTCGACGCGGAGGAAGCCCCCCTATGACCCCTTTTCGCGGCGGCACGCCCGGCCCGCTCTGAGCGTCCTCCCGAGTCCCCACTGAATGGCGCTGAAATCGTGAGAATGGCGGGGACAGTGGGGACTCGGGGACAAGCGTGATTCGTCGGGCCATTCAGGGGGTCGATGGTGGCGACGGATTGGGGACGAACGGGGACAATCGAGCATGGCAGCATCGCTTCAGCACAACTCCGAGCAGCCCGCCCCGCGTCGCCGAGCGGCAGCCCGTGGAACGCGCCCCGTCTCCAAGGCGCTCGAAGCGATGCTGGCCGAGCCGGTGACGGTTGACGATGCGGGTGAGCCGGTGAGCCGTGCCGAGCAAATCGCCGCGCGGCTCGTGGAACTCACCACCGACCCGGACCCATCGGTAAGCCTCCGAGCGATGAACATGCTGTTGGAGCGCGTCGAAGGGCGTCCCAGCCCGACCGACGGGCTGGTGGAACAGTCGGAAGTGCAAGGGATGTTCGACCGGGCCATCCGCATGTTCCTGAACTTCGTGCCGGAGGATCGGCACCCTGAAATGCTCGAAGCGGTGGACCGCGTGCTGACCGGGCAGCGCTCCCGTTCGGCCCCATCCTGACCGCCCGCCCGCTGAAGTGCCTTCTCCCCCGAATCGCACCGATGCGATTACACTTGCCCATCGGCGGAGCGGCGTAGCCCCACCGGATCGGTTCCCTGACGGAGATACCACCCGAGTTCACCCGACATCCCGACGACGCGCAAGCGTCAAACTGCTGTGCCCAGGAAACTACCACCCTGAGCCGTCCCACGGCTCTTGTATCCGCAGTGAAGGCAGCGTTTGGCTCTGCGCCCCCGCAAGGGGGCGCTGGCCATGCGTCCTTCACGCGCCGTGGTAGGCGTCCTGGGGGCAACCGTGGTTGGCGCTCCCCTTTTTCATTCCAGAGGGAGCATCGAACCCGAACCCCCGGCACGGCAGCGTCGATTCCGAAGGACGACCTGCCATGAGCACTTCGCATTCATCGTTTCGGCTGTCGCGCCCCAACCGTTCTGGCGCAGGGTGCCTTGTCGTTCTGATTGCCGGATCCGTGCTGGGGCTGGCCGTGTTCGGCAATCCCTCGTGCAGTTCGCCGTCCGGTTCTCGAAACCAGCCGTCGCCACCGACGGCGCAGCACCCGTCCCCCCAACCTGCGCCGACTTCCCCGAGCGCTCAGCGCCCGGCATCGCCGGGTGGATCATCGGGGTACTCTCCGTCGGACGACAAGGCGTACCCCTTCAAACTCGTGTCGATCCTCTCCGAGCCTGCCGAGTTTGGGGGCGCGCGGTGCTGGCTCACGGCTGAGGGCGGAGGTTGGCACAAGTCAAAGACCGATGGCGTTTGGAACGCCGTTCTCCGTCGCCGCTTCGGGGACAACGAAGTGTCGTGCCTGCTGGAGTCCGACATCGCCTCCACCGTCCAGCGGGCCGAACTGGAAGCCGAGTTCTACAAGCCGGGACTTCACGAGGCCGCGATGCTCTTGCAGTTCTCGCAGTCGGCCCAAATCCTGATGCACCCGACCGACCCGCCCGCCGAGTTCGCGGAAGCCGTCGCCAGCAAAGGGGCGTGGTCAAACGACCAGTGGGAGTTGAAGCGGGAGCCTTACGCCAACGGAGGGTTCGGACTCATGCTGCGCCGCAAATCCCCGTGATGCCCGTGCGCTGGTCCGGTATGTACCGGCGGCGCGCGATCCTACCACCGCCACCCGCCGAGAATCACGGCGTTCGCTTGCGAGTGCTTGCAACATGGCCGGAATGTCGATATGATGCTGGAAATCAGGGCATATCCGCCAACTGGCGGGGTGTTCCGGGAGCGGTTCCCAAGCTGAATGTCGGGAGTTCGATCCTCCTCGCCCGCTTTGTCTGCCGCCGATGTCACAGGATGACACCGGCGGCTTTTCTTTGACAAACCCCGCAGAATCCGCGAGTTCTGGCGACGCGGGCGGGGACGGCCAGATTGCGGCCGACGGCCGGACGATGACAGGGAATGACCTGGGCGGACGCTCGCTTGTGCAAGCGCGTGTGCAAGTGGTTGTGCAAGGTGTGGCGGGAATGAGGCTGTCTATCGGCGGGGTACCCTCGCCGCTTGGTCTTGGCCGACTTCTTCGCGAGCGCTTCCACGGTCCCTAGGCGGATCGGAATGGGGCCAAACGATCCCAGATCTGCATGAACTTCAGGCCGGTCAGCTTCGCGCCGTCTACCGCTGCTTTGAAGTCTTCTTCTGGATCGCCGCTGCGTTCGAGGCAGTACACGCGCGACGACCGACACGTCTCCGGCAACATGAAAAGCGAACTCTCGGAGAATCGCTCGGGACGGAAGTGGTACCCGGCATCGACGTTGAGCCGCTTCCTACCGCCATCGTCGTGCCACCGGCATTTCTCATGGTCCAGGCAGTTGATGACCTCGGTGATGCCGAGGATGAACAGCTCAACGCCCTCAAACACCAGCGGAAGCGCTTCGCCCGCCATCTCGATGTGTGTTTGAACGTGCGGAAAGGCAGCGCGCGTCACGGCGGGCACACCGCTCGAACCGACCCCCCAGAAATCGCCTTGCTTCTTCTTGGGGGAGTGGCACCACACACCGGGAGGCTTCCAGTTTTCCGCCACGGAGGTGCCATCGAACTTCAGGAGCGGGTGCTTGTACTCGACGACGCCCTCCTCAAAGAGCAGCGACCTGAACTTGTTCGATTCATGTCGGACTTCGTAGACCTTCATCCGCCTCGCTCCCATGAACTGGGAACAGTGTACGAATGCGGCCACGCGCTGAACAACAGTGCTGATTCAGGAAGCAGTCACTGTCACACTTTCTCCGTCAACCGCCGCCAGCGGCAGGTCCGGCAGGCTCGCCACCGCCCCGCCCCCCAAGCCACATCGAGCAGTTTCGGGTCCGCGTAGACGTTGGCCGTCAGGCTTGGGTCGCTGTGCCGCATCGCGGCCTGCGCCGTCCGCAGCGGGGCGCATGCCTTCGAGAGGTGCGTGCCAAACGTGTGCCGCAGGGCATGAACGTCGATGGTGCGGCCGCGGTCGTCGGCGTTGATGACGACCTCCTTGCCGCCGGGATGGGTTCGACGGAATCGTGGGCCGCGCGGCTCGGTCGAGATTGCGGCTCACACCACCCCCGCGCGTGTCTGTAGACTGCCACGGTCTCCCGTACCCAACTCTTGGAGTCGCAGCATGGGACCCCTCGCTCGCGTTGCCACGTTGTTTGCCCTTTTCGCGGTTCCCGCGGCGGCGTTCGCGCAATCGGACCTCGCCAAGGGCTTTGCTGATCCGCCCGCCCGGGCACGCCCCCACACCTGGTGGCACTGGATGAACGGCAACATCACCCGCGAGGGCATCACCGCCGACCTGGAGGCGATGAAGCAGATCGGGCTCGGCGGGGCTCAGATTTTCAACGTGTCCGAGTCCATCCCCCCGGGGCCCATCCTCTACAACAGCCCGGAGTGGCGCGCGCTCTTCACGCACGCCGCGCGCGAGGCCGAACGACTCGGGATCGAGCTGTGCATGCACAACTGCGCGGGCTGGTCGAGCAGCGGCGGGCCGTGGATCACGCCCGAGCTGGCGATGCAGAAGGTGGTGACCAGCGAGATCAAAGTTCAGGGTCCAACGCGCGTGTCTGAGGCGGTGCCCCAGCCCGCCGCCGTGGCCGGCCATTATCGCGACATCGCGGTCTTCGCATTCCCGACGCCGGCCAACGACGCGACACGGATCAAGGATCTCGCGTTCAAGGCCGGCTACGAATCCCGCTACAACCAGCAGCCGACGCCGGGGTCGATCCCCGTGGAGTCGATCATCGCCCGAAACAGCATCGTCGATCTCACCGCCGCGCTCGGCAAGGACGGGAGACTGGAATGGGACGTTCCGGCCGGTTCGTGGACCGTTCTCCGCATCGGGCACACACCAACGGGAGCGATGAACGCCCCGTCCCCCGATTCCGGACGCGGCCTGGAGTGCGACAAGCTCAGCCGCGCTGGACTCGACGCCCACTGGGCCGGCGGCCTGGCCCCGCTGATGAAGGACCTCGGCCCCCTGGCCGGAAAGGTGCTCAACAACTGCCTCATCGACAGTTACGAAATGGGCGGGCAGAACTGGACCCCCGATTTCCGCGCTGAGTTCAAGCGACGCCGCGGCTACGACCCGTTCCTGCTGCTCCCTGTCCTGACCGGCCGAGTGGTGGACAGCGGTGAGGTTTCCGAGCGGTTCCTCTGGGACTTCCGGCGCACCATCGCGGACCTCTTTGCCGACAACTACTACTCGTACTTCGCCGAGCTCTGTCACAAGCAGGGCCTCCAGGCATCGATCGAGCCGTACGACGGACCGTTCGAGTGCCTGCTTTCCGGTCGCGACGCCGATATTCCCATGGGTGAATTCTGGGTGGGCGGGGGCGAGAGCCCGTCCTGCAAGCTCGCCGCGTCCGTCGCGCACACGTACGGACGACCGATCGTCGGCGCGGAGTCCTTCACCGCCGAGCCCAACGTCGGCCGTTGGCTGAATCACCCGTCCGCGCTCAAGTCCGTGGGCGACCTCATGTACACGGTCGGCATCAACCGGTACATCATCCACCGCTACGCGCACCAGCCGTGGATGAACGTTGTTCCGGGCATGACCATGGGGCAGTGGGGGACGCATTTCGAGCGCACCACGACCTGGTGGACGCAGGGTTCCGCGTGGGTGCGCTACCTGTCCCGCTGTCAGTACCTGCTCCAGCAGGGCGAGTTTGTCGCGGATGTGTGCTTCTTCGCCGGCGACGCCGCGCCCAGCGACGCCGCGCACCGGCCCGAGCTCAAGGCGAAGGGATACGACTATGACGCCATCAACGCGGACGTGCTGAGCCGGCGCATCACGGTGAAGGACGGGCGTCTGGCCCTGCCGAGCGGGTTGAGTTACCGCGTGCTCGTCTTGCCCGACACGGAGTTCATGACGCCCCAGACGCTGACCCGGGTGGCCGAGCTGGTGGATCAGGGAGCGACCGTAATCGGGCCTCGGCCCGCGCGTTCCCCCAGCCTCAGCGGCCAGCCGGAGAGCGACGCCAGAGTCGCCGCGCTCGCCGCCAAGGTGTGGGGCGACGCGGACGGCAAGGCCGTCCGATCGCACACGTACGGCAAGGGCAAGGTGATCGTTGGTGAAAAGCCCGAGGACGTGCTGGGCGCGGCGGGCGTCGGCCCCGACTGCCGCTTCGGGAGCGTGTCCGGCAAGATGACGTGGATCCATCGCCGCGCCGGCGAAACCGAGATCTACTTCCTTTCGAACCAGAGCCAGCGATCGCAGGACGTGGAGTGCTCGTTCCGCGTCATGGGCAAAACGCCCGAGCTGTGGCGAGCGGACACGGGTGAGATCGCGGCCGCGGCGGTCTGGTCCGCGCGCGACGGCCGCACCACCTTGCCCGTTCGCTTCGATGCGTCGGGATCGGTCTTCGTCGTGTTCCGCAACGCCACGGCGGCGTCGGACCATCTGGTGTCCGTCGTGCCGCCGGAGGCGGCGGCTCCAGCCCGGCGACCCCAGATCGAGATCCGCGCCGCGTCGTACGAGGCCAAGGACGGCTCGGGCGGCACGGACGTTACGGCAAAGGTCGCTGCGCTGGTGGAGTCGGGCGACACGAGCATCGCCGCGACCAACGGGAATTTCGGCGATCCCGCGTACAACCACGTCAAGCGGCTCCGCATCGAATTCACCGTCGACGGCAAGGCGATGACCGCCGCCTGCGACGAGAACCGGTCCGTCGAGCTGGTTGCGGCGGGCGGCCCGGATCGCCCGGTGGCGTTCACGCTCGCCCAGTCAGACGCCGGCCCCGTACTGCGGGCGTTCCATCCGGGCGTGTTCCGGTTCACCACCGCACAGGGAAAGCAGCGTGCCGTTGAGGTGCCGGCGATTCCCGCGGCGGTCGAGATCGGCGGCGCGTGGAGCGTGCGGTTCCCCGCCGGCCTCGGCGCTCCGCCAAGCATTTCGCTCGACCGACTCGCTTCCTGGACCGCACACGCCGACGCGGGCGTCAAGTACTTCTCTGGCACCGCGGTCTACGACAAGGAGTTCGACATCGCGCCGGAGTTGCTCGGGCCCGGCAAGCTGGTCACGCTCGACCTCGGCACCGTCCGAGAGATCGCGGAAGTGACGCTCAACGGCAAGGACCTGGGGATCTGGTGGAAGCCGCCCTTCGCCGCCGATGTGTCTTCGATCGCCAGACCGGGCAAGAACACACTCTCCGTTCGCGTGACGAATCTCTGGGTCAACCGATTGATCGGCGATGAACAGCAACCCGATGACTGCGAATGGAACGGAAAGCCGATCAAGAAATGGCCCGATTGGTTCGTCAATCACCAGCCCCGCCCGTCTCGAGATCGCGTCGCGTTCACCACCTGGAAGCACTTCACCAAGGACTCGATCCCGGAAGAGTCGGGATTGCTCGGTCCCGTCTCGCTCCGCCCGGGGCGGTCGTTCCCGGTGCTCGGCGTCGGATCGCCCGGTTAGCAAGCGGTTGATGCGTGCTCGAGGGCGGATGGCACGGCGTGAGCAACGGCGCGTTGGCGCTGCGCACGGAACGCGATTCGACACTTGCCACGAGTGGAGCGGGTGCCCCCGGTGCGTCAGGCGTGCCAGTCCGTTGCGTTGGCGAGCGCCGACCACAACCAGCCGAGAGAAGAAGCCTCAGCGGTCAGACCCCGCGGCGACGTGCGAGGCGGAGCAATTCGGTGAAGCCGCGTCGATCGCGAGGAACGGTGGCCGGCAGGGGCGGGGCGGGGCCGGTCATGCCTTCGATCATGCCGCGGGTCACGGCGAGGGCGCGCCGGGGGCTGAGCCCGGCGACGCGCAGCGCCGCGCCCGCCGCGAGAATCCCGATCCAGCGTCCGCGGAGAGGGCCGAGGTGTCGGCGCGCGGTCCAGATGCGGTTGCGCGTGGCGAGACGGCACCAGAGGAGGGGCCGGTGCGAGGCGGTCGGGCAGTCATGCCAGACGATCCAAGCGGGATCGAACCAGACGTCGCGGCCCCGCGCGAGGAGCTTCAGCGCGAGATCGGTGTCGTTGCTGTAGAGGAAGTAAGCCGGTTCGTACCCGCCGGCGGCGAGGTAGTCGGCGTGGCGGATGAGGTTGCCGCATTGAAGGAAGGGCCACCCGCCGCGAGGGGCGACCGCGGCGGACCTGGAAGAGGCGACGAAGGGCCATTCACTGCGGCGCGTGCGCGGATGATGGGGATGGAGGGCCACGGCCGCGATGTTCGGGCGGGAAGCGAGAAGTGCCAGGGCGGCGGCGACAGCGCCGGACTCCGGCCAGGCGTCGTCATCAAGAATGAGGATGGTGTCGGTGTTGAGGGATCGGGCGCCGAGGTTGAAGGAGGCGACGCCGAGGTTGCCGCCGGCATCGACGAGACGCGCGTGCGGGTGAACGGCGCAGGCGGCGCGGTTGCGTGAGGCGTGCGGTGAAGAGGAGCCGTTGTCGACGACGACGATCGGAGCAAGACCCGTTTCGGGGATGGCGGCGAGCTCGTGAAGCGTGCGTTCGAGGGACTGGGCGCGGTCGCGGGTGACGATGACAACTCCGAGCGATAGTCGCGGGGGCGTGGCGGTCACCGGCGCTTGACCCCGAGCATGCTGTAGAACGTGGACATGAGCACGGTCTGGGCGCCGAGCGCCACCAGGGTGGCCCCGGCGATGAGCGGTCGGAGCGTGGCGGCGGTGTCGAGGGGGCCGTAGCCGGCGGCCGCCCAGCGCCACGAGACGCGCACGATGGGCCACGCACCCGCGAGGAGCACGAGCGTTCCGAAGATCAGTCCGCGTTCCAGAGTGAAGAGGCGGAAGGCGCGCGCGAGCGTCGGTGAGGGGGGCCCGATTTCCTGCTCGACCGCGAAGATGCGGGCCGCGACGGCGACGGTGAGGGCCTGGTATCCGACGAGCGTGAGGAGGCTGCCGACGATCATCGTGTGGATGTCGAGGTTGACGCTGAAGCGCGGGAGCGCCACGTGGAATGGTCCGAAGCCGACGAGTGCCATGAGCAGGATGCCCGCGGCGAAGGGGATCAGCCCGGGGATGAAGAGGGCCCACCGGGGAGAGAGGAGCAGGAGAAAACGCACGTGACGCCAGCCGTCGCGCCAGGGACGAAGGTGTCCACCGTGGGCGCGGGTGGCGGGACGGAGCGTGATGGGCGCCTGGGCGATGCGGAGCCGGCGCGCCGCGGCCTTGATGACCATTTCGGAGGCGAACTCCATGCCGGTGGTGCGGAGGTCCATCCGGAGGTAGGCGTCACGGGTGAAGGCGCGAAGGCCGCAATGAAAATCACGGACATCGCAGGGAAAGAGCCGTCGGCCGAGCCAGGACAGGAACGGGTTGCCGAGGTAGCGGTTCTTGGCGGGCATGGCGCCGGGTTCGATACGGGCCCCGGGACCGAAGCGAGCGCCCATCGCGAGGTCGGCACCGTCGGGGCCGCGGAGCAGGTCGACGAGGCGGGCCGCATCGCGAAAGTCATAGGAGCCGTCGGCGTCCCCCATGACGAGGTAGACGCCCCGGGCGGAGTCGGCGGCGGCGAGCACGGCGCTGCCGTAGCCGAGACGTTCGGCGCGCACGACGCGGCAGCCGAGGGAGGCGGCGAGATCAGCGGAGCCGTCGGTGGAGCCGTTGTCGGCGAGGACGATCTCGGCGTCCCAGCGCCGGGAGTCGATGCACGCGCGGATGTTGGCGATGACACCGGGGAGGGAGCGGGCCTCATTGAGGCAGGGAAGCAGGAATGAGACCTCGGGCGGCATCACGCGAGCCTAGCGGATCCGTCAAGCCCGCGCGACGGCCGTGGGTTGGCACGCGGCTTCCATGGAGAGCCGGCCCCGGCCGGGGTCGAGCCCACGCATGCGGAAGTGCAGCAGCGCCAGCGCGTTGGCCGCGGCGCGCAATCGGATCTCCTGCCGTGGGCCCGACAGCGCCAGACGTCGGGCGTCAACGATCGGGGGAGTCGCGGGGTCGGCGGCGCGCGAGGCGAGAGCGATGTGCACGGTGCCCACGGGCTTGTCGGGCGTGCCGCCGTCGGGGCCCGCGATGCCCGTGATCGCGAGCGCATGGCGGGCGCCGGAGCGATCGAGCGCGCCCACCGCCATGGCGCGGGCCGCGGGATCGCTCACGGCGCCGTGGGACTCCAGCAGCGTGCGGGAGACGCCGAGCTGCGATTCCTTCATGGTGTTGCTGTACGTGACCCACGAACCGACCATCGCCGCGCTGCAACCGGGCACGCGGGTGAGAATCTCAGAGAGGAGTCCCCCTGTGCAGGACTCGGCACAGGCGAGGGTCTCGGCACGGCGCGCGAGGGCGTGGATGATGCTCTCCTCGAGAGTTGGGGCGATGGAGCGGTCCGCGCCGGGAGGTGGGCCGTCAAGCACGTGGTCCGGCAGGGCGGCGCGGATGGAGGCCTCGGTGCGGTCGAGCTCGGAGTGCACGGAATCGGACGTAGCGTCGGGAGGGGTCTGGGCCCGGATTCGGCACGTGAGGACGCCGCCCGAGGCGGTGATTCCAACAAGAGGATTGCGATCGCGTGCGAGAATCGGCCCGAGCTTTGCCGCGGCGTCGGACTCGCCCAGTCCGACAATCCGCACGAGGCGTGTGGCGAAGCCGCCGCGGAGGACGGGCCGGAGGGCAGGCGCCACGGAGAGATTGAACATGGCGTGCACTTCCATCGGCGGGCCAGGGAGACAGAAGACGTCCGCGCCCGGTGCGGGGGCATCGGGTCGCAGACGCGCGAAGAGGCCGGGGGCGGTTCCGGCGGTATTGGGGAGCATCGCCGCGGAGCGCGGCCGGAGTGCCTGCAGGAGCGTGAGCGGGGTGAGCGGTCGCCCCCGGGAGGCGCAGCGTTCGGCGAGCGCGGCTCGGGTCGGCTCGTCGGTGACAAGGTCCTCACCCAGGGCGATGGCGAGAGCCTCGCGCGTCGGGTCGTCAGGCGTGGGGCCGATGCCTCCTGAACAGAGGATAAGGTCGGTCGCGCGAGCGAGGCGCACGAGCGTTGCGGCAAGAGCGGCGTCATCGTCCGGAACCGTGATGTGCTCGACGGGCAGAATCGACGCCTCGACGAGGCGCGAGGCGAGGTAGGCGGAGTTGGTGTCGAGCACCTGCCCCGTGATCAGTTCATCGCCGATGGAAACGATGGCGGCGCGGCGGTGAGGCGGGCACGGCGTCGGCGGCTGGCTGATGGACATGGTGATTTCTCCGGAGCGTAGCGGGCTGAGCGGGGCGGCCGGTGGATCCTTACACTGTCGGACATGCACAGCAGCGCGGCGCGGAATCCGTTGGTCGGCGTCGTCATGGGGTCGCGGACCGACTGGGACACGCTCATGCACGCGGCGGAAACGTTGCGCGAGCTGGAGGTCCCGCACGAGGCGCGGGTAGTGTCCGCGCACCGCACGCCCGACGCGCTGTTCGAGTACGCGTCCAGCGCGGAGGGGCGCGGGTTGAAGATCATCATCGCGGGCGCGGGCGGGGCGGCCCACCTGCCGGGGATGTGCGCGAGCAAGACCACGTTGCCGGTGCTGGGAGTGCCCGTCGAAAGCAAATCGCTGCACGGGATGGACTCGCTGCTTTCGATCGTGCAGATGCCCGCGGGGGTGCCGGTCGGGACGCTGGCGATCGGTCGCGCCGGGGCGGTGAACGCCGCGTTGCTGGCCGCGTCCATCCTGGCATTGGAGGACCCGTCGGTGCGCGACGCGTTGGGCCGGTACCGGCAGCTTCAGACCGCGCGCGTGCTGGACGAGGCGGACCCGCGCGACGGTCGCGGGCCGGGCGGCACATGAACGTCGGCGTGCTCGGGTCGGGACAACTCGGACGGATGCTCGGCCTGGCCGGCCTTCCGCTGGGCGTTCAGTCGCGTTTCTTCGATCGTGCGGGAGGGCAGATGAACGGGTCGGGTCAGGCCGAGGCGCTGCCGGCCCCGGCCGCCGCGGCGGGGCCGTGCACGCTTGGATCGTTCGAGGACGAGGACGCGTTGTGTCGCTGGGCGCAAGGGCTGGACGCGGTGACGTACGAATTCGAGAACGTTCCGGTGGGCGCGGCGCGCGTGGTGGCGACGGTCGCGCCCGTGTGGCCGCCGCCCGCGGCGTTAGAAGTATCGCAGGACCGGATCGCCGAGAAGACGCTGTTCAATCGGCTCGGGATCCCCACGCCCGTGTTCGCGGCCGTGGACAACCTCGCGGACCTGGAGGAAGGCCTGGCGCGGACGGGGCTGCCGGCCGTGCTCAAGACTCGGCGCGGGGGGTACGACGGAAAGGGCCAGGTCGTGCTGCGGGAACCCCAACAGGCGGCGTGGGCGCTGGGCGCGGTCGCGCCGCAACGACGCTCCGGCGAGGCGGCGGACCTCATCGTCGAGCAGATGGTGCCGTTCCAACGCGAGTTGTCGATCCTGGCCGCGCGGGGGGCCGATGGCGCCTGCGCGTTCTATCCGCTCGTGGAGAACGAGCATGGCGCCGGCATCCTCCGGCTCTCCGTGGCGCCGGCTCGGGGGCTGAACGCGGCGGTGCAGGGTCTGGCGCAGGAATACGCAAGGCGCGTGCTGCAGGAGCTCGCGTACGTCGGCGTGATGGCGTTGGAACTGTTCGAGATGCCATCGGGGCTGCTGGCCAACGAGATGGCCCCGCGCGTGCACAATTCCGGCCATTGGACCATCGAGGGCGCCGCGACCAGCCAGTTCGAGAATCACGTGCGCACCGTGGTGGGTTGGCCGCTTGGCGCCGCGTCGATGCGCCCCGCGCGCGGCGCCGGCGCGATGCTCAACCTGATCGGCTCCGCGCCCGACACGCGCGCGCTGCTCGCGCTGCCCGACACCCATGTGCACCTCTACGGCAAGACCCCCCGGCCGGGGCGGAAGCTCGGCCACGTCACGATCGTCGCGTCCGACCACGGCGCGCTGGAATCCCGGCTCGCGGCCGCGCGGGCCCTGATCGTCGCGTCGGCGACATGAGGAGGTCGCGGTGCGTGTGCTGATGCTCTCGGATCGGTCGTACGCGACACGGGAGCGGTCGATGCTCTTCCGGCTCGAGGTCGGTCTCGCGGATGAAGGCGTGCGCGTCGTCCACGCGGTGCCGCGCGGATGCGCATCCGCGGGCGACGGATCGTTGTCCGACGGTGGGGGGGGCAAGGCGTTCGCAGGGGAGGAGGATGGGTCCTCCGGCCCCGCCGGCGCGGGCACGAGCGTGCTCTATGCCATCGAAATCGAGCACGACTCGACGGGGTGGCCGCTGCTGCGGGGCGCGGCCGCTGAAACCTTGCTGGAATCGATCGCACGCGCCGTCGAGCTGGGCGGCCCCGGACCGTCGCAGCCCCTGGTCGACGTCGTCCACGTGTTCGCGCGGGATCCCGCGACGCTCGTGTTCGCGGCGGAAGTGGCGCGGCGCGCGGGGTCGCCGGCGCTGCTCGAAATTGGCGAACCGGATCTGATCGAAACAGGGGCGCGACTTGCGTATCGCGCTCGGCACGGCGAGCCGGAGGCGGGCGGCGTGGTGCTCCTGGCCGCGGACGAGCCCATGCGGGCCGCGATCGAACGGGTCGGGCGCTCGCGTCGATGGGAGGGATCGGAATCACCCCTGGCGCGCCTGGTGCCGTGGGGTGTCCACGCGACGTCGGGCGTGTTCAGGGAACGATCGGGGCAGGAGGCTGGCGGCCCCGATACGCTGGCTCTGGTCGGGCTGGAGGGGAACGAGGAGGAGCTGCGGAGCGTGCTGGCCGGCGCGGCGAGGCTGACGGCGGGCGGGCGCGAGCTCCTGCTCTTCATGGATTCGGACGAAACGTCGGCGAGCGGCGCCTGGGCGATGTGCCGCCGG
The DNA here is from genome assembly GCA_016794925.1 of Phycisphaerae bacterium. Classification (GTDB taxonomy): domain Bacteria; phylum Planctomycetota; class Phycisphaerae; order Phycisphaerales; family UBA1924; genus JAEUIW01. The sequence continues at coordinate 32,084 of JAEUIW010000008.1, read as the reverse complement.
CTCGGATTGGTCGAGCGGGTCACGCTCGTCGGAGGATTGGAGTGTCGGCGCGATCTGCTGCTCCGCGCGGGTGTCCTGGCGCACCCCGTGGCGCGGGGCCGCCATCGGAGCGTGACGCTCGACGCGATGGCGTCCGGGATGCCCGTGGTTGCGCGTCGGGACCCGATGATCGAGTGGCTCGATGATCCGGGCTTGGTCCTGCACGTGGCCGAGCCCGGCGGAGAGAACGACTGGGCCCGGGCGCTCGACGCGGCCATGCGGCCGGACAGGGGGGCCGGGGAGCGGATCGAGCGTGCGTTCCGCTACGTCTCGTCGCGTCGTCAGGCGCACGCGCACGTTCGCGCCGTACTCGACGCGTACGCCGACGCGGCCCGCCGGCATCGCGGCACCATCGGACGGATCGGTCTTCCCTCGGATCCGCGCGGGGCCGGCGGTGGCGGCGGGCCTGGACGGGGGAGCCGCTGATGGCGCGCCGACCGTTCGATCCATCGCGCATGCGAAAGCGGCCGGCCCCGCCCGGGCTCGGCGGACCGGTGGACGCTTCCGTTCCATCCGTCCCGCCTGACGGGACCGGCGGATCCCCTGCGCCCGCCGGGCCGGCCGGCCACGGCGGCGTGCTGAGCGTCACGATGGTGTCGGAACTGATCGGCTCGGCGCTGCGCGCGGGGTTGCCCGAGCGGGTGCGCGTCGCGGGGGAGATCGGCAATTTTTCCGACCGGACGCACTGGTACTTCGAACTCAAGGACGCCGGCGCGGTCCTCTCGTGCGTCATGTTCGCGCAGGCCGCGGCGAGGATCGGATTCCGGCCCGGACCGGGCCAGCTTGTCGTGATCTCGGGCCGTATTGGGCACTTCCCACGGCAGGGCCGGACGCAGATGTACGCCGATTCGATGGAGCCGGTCGGCGCGGGCGCGATGGAACTGGCATTGCGCGCCCTGCTCGAAGAAATCCGGCGCTTGGGCTGGCTCGATCCGGCCCGGAAGCGTCCGCTGCCGCGTTTTCCCCGGCGAGTCGCCGTCGTGACCAGCCGCACCGGCGCGGCGCTCCAGGACGTTCTCGACACGATGCGCAGGCGCTGCCCGGCTGTCGAGGTCGCCCTCGTCGACGTGCTGGTGCAGGGCCCGGAGGCCGCGGCGTCGGTGGCGCGTGCGTTGCGATGGCTCTCGCTCCGGCACGACGAGCTGGGCATTGACGCGGTGATCCTCACCCGCGGCGGCGGGTCGATGGCGGACCTGTGGTCGTTCAACGACCGCGCCGTGGCCCGCGCGGTGGTCGAATGCTCCGTTCCCGTGGTGGCCGCGATCGGCCACGAGACCGACACCACGCTCGCCGAGCTGGTGGCGGACGAGCGCGCCGCCACCCCCACCCAGGCGGCCATGCGGCTGACGCCGGATCGCGTGGCTCTCCGGGAGGGGCTCGACACGCTCGGCGATCACCTGCGGTCCGTCATGCGCCGCCGGCTTGCGCTGGCTTCGCAGCGGGCGACGTCCGCGGCGCGGCACGGGGTGATGGTCGATCCGTCCCGTGTGGCGAGGGCCGCGGGCGCGGCCTGGGTGGGCGTGCTCCGGCGGCTGCACGCGGCGATGTCCGGCCGCGCAACGCGTGCGGCCCGGCGCGCGGCAATGGCGGCGGCGGCACTGGAGGCGCAGCGGCCGGTGGCGGTGCTGGAACGACGCGCCGCCGCGCTCCGCGTGGCGCGGGATCGACTGCGCGCCTCCGTCCGTGCCGCGCTGGATCGCGCCTCGGCGCGGCTGGATGCGCCGTCGTTGGCCCGGGCCGCGCGACGGGGCGTCGATCGCCTCCGGGTCAGCGAGCAGGCCACGCTCCGCCAACTGGAGCTGGTCGGCCCGCAAGGGGTGCTCCGGCGCGGGTTCTCATGCACCTTTGACCCGTCCGGCCGGCTGGTTCGTTCCGTCGAGCAGATCGCGTCCGGGCAGGAACTCCGAACACGGGTCGCCGACGGCACGTTCGCCTCGATCGTAAAGGGCCAGTCGGGTGAGCCGACGCGCGATCCGCTCCCGGAGCCGCCCCGCCGCGCCGCTCGCCCGCGCCGCCGCGGTCCCGGCATTGCGCCGGACGGCCCGGGGTTGTTCGGATGAACGGCGCACCATCCCGAGGACCCGCCGCGGCGTAGCGTCTGGGCATGGATCCGGCCGCCCCATTCATGGCCCGTGTCGCGATGAAGGCCCGTCACTTCCGAGCCGCGCTGGGCTGGGGCGGAGCGTTCGGCGGCGGAGTGTTGCTGGCGCTGCTCTGCGCGTGCCTGCTGGCGGCCCCTTGGGTGTGGAGCGACGGGGCCTACGACCGCCAGGATCGCGCCGCGCGTCACCTGCCCCCCGTGTGGTGGCCCCACGACGACGAGCAACTGGATCGGCTCCGATCGGCGGCGCGGGAGCGAGCCGCCGCCGCCGAATCGACCCTTCGTGGCATCCCCGCCGAAGCGCTGACCCGCGAGGCCTGGACGCCGAGTGAGCAGCAGGTCGGTCAGGCCATGCCCAGCTACCTGCTGGGCACGGACCTGTTCGGGCGCGATGTGCTGGTGCGGTGCCTGGCCGGCGGGAGCGTCAGCCTCGCCGTGGGCCTGCTCGCCGCCGGCATCTCGGTCGTGGTGGGCACGCTGTGGGGCGCGCTGGCGGCGTGGCGAGGCGGGCGAACGGACGCGCTGCTCATGCGCACGGTCGATGTGCTCTACGGCCTCCCCTACGTGCTGCTGGTGGTGCTGGTGGGCGTCGCGGCCGACGGCGTGCTGGACCGCATCCAGGAGTCCCGGTCGCGCGAGGCACGCCGCCAGCGGGAGTCGTTCGTCGCCGCGTCGATCGAATTGGCGCCGGGCGACGCCCGGACCCGCGCGAGCGCCGAGTCACAAGCCCTGGAGCTGTACGGAACGGGCGCGCTGCCCGGTGCGTTCGCGCAATCGGTGGGCATGCTCACGCTCGCGGTCGCGATCGGCGGCGTCAGTTGGCTGACGCTGGCTCGTGTCGTGCGCGGGCAGGTGCTGAGCCTGAAAAACCGACCGTTCGTGGAGGCGGCCCGGGCGGTCGGAGTCGGGCCGGTCCGCCTGTTCATGCGGCACCTCCTCCCGAATCTCGCGGGGCCGGTCATCGTGTACGCAACCCTCACGATCCCGCAGGCGATGCTCCAGGAGAGTTTCCTGAGTTTCCTTGGCATCGGCGTTCGTCCTCCGCTGCCGAGCTGGGGGAACATGGTGGCCGATGGGCTCGGTGAACTGAACCCCGTGCGGTCGAACTGGTGGCTGCTGGTGTTCCCGTGTCTGCTGCTGGCGGCAACGCTGCTCTCGCTGAACTTGCTCGGCGAGTCCCTGCGCGCCGCGTCCGACCCCCGCGCGCGGACACGCTGAACGAGCGGCGTTGGTTTCGGGCCGGCTCAGCAGCTGGCGAAGAAGGCGTTGAGGAAATCGAAATAGTCGAAGTCGTCGACGGACGTGTCGCCGTTGAAGTCGGCGCTCATGTCGTTGGCGAAGAAGGCGTTGAGGAAGTCGAAATAATCGAAATCATCGACGGACGTATCGCCGTTGAAATCGCCCGGGCAAGTCGCGGCGGGGATCAGCACGCGCGCCTTCCAGCCCTCGGTCGTGCCCGCCGGGTTCAAGCCAAAGCCGACGATCGTCAGCACGGTGCCGTCGGAAGTGATCCCCGTGGCCCGCTCGAGCTGCCAATCCTCGACGTTCAACACGCCCAGCGCGAGCAGGTACGCCCGGATGTCGACCATCCCCAGGCTCTCCGACCACAGGAACGCCACGTCGTCGCCCGCGTACACACTCTGACCGCCCACGAAGGCGCCGTCGGGCGACACCGCGTACGCCTCCGAGTAAAAATCGTCGAACGGATCAACCAGGGAGCCCAGGCCCACCATCCCGCTCGCCGCCGTCCAGCGGAACGCCTCCGTTCCCAGGGTCGAGGTGCCCACCCCGACAATCGCCGAGCCATCGGCCGAGGCCGCCGTGGCGTAGGAAAATTCGGCGCTGCCCGGCAGATCGCCCAGGCCCGCCAACGGCTGCGTCCCAACCTTCCGCACGGCCTGATTCCCGGAACTGCCGACGATCGTCGAGCCATCGGCCGAGATGCCCACCGCGATGGTCGAGGTGCCGGTGCCGCCCAGCGTCCCGATGTTCACCATCCCGCTCGTCGCCGTCCAGCGGAACGCCGACGTCCCTGAAGTGCCCACGATGATCGTGCCGTCGGCCGAGATGCCGTACGCCGCGGAAGACTGGCCCGGCAGCATCGAACCCATGTCAACCATGCCGCCCGAGAGCGTCCACAGAAAGGCCGTCGAGGACGTCAGCGTGTTGCACTGACCGACGACGCGAAGGCCGTCGCCGCTGCAGGCGTTGGCGTAGCTCGAGAGGTAGTTGTTCAGCACGCCCAGCGACGAAAGTGGGCCCGAGCCCACTTTCCGCATCGCCACGGGCGCATTCGCCGTGAGCGCCTTTCCCACGATGGTTGTGCCGTCACGCGAGATCGCCAGCGAACTCGACCCACGGTTCGAGTTCGGCAAGCTCCCGATCCCTTCGAACGAGGGTTGGGCCCACGCCGATCCCGACACAACCGCGAGTACAAAACCAGGCGCCCAAGCGCTCCGATGAATCGGCGACATGTTCAACTCCTCTGCTCCGAAAACCATCCCTTCCGTGGGCGTGCAACGCGTCTCTCTGCGCGTTCATTCTGGACACTCAAGTGTAACGCAATCGCGAGCGCAGATTGGCAATCGCAGCGCGAGAACGCCGCGAATCGCTTATCGGACGCGATGCAATTCAAGCAAGCCGACGCGCGCGGACGGCCAGAAAAAGCGGGATCTCGCGCCGCGCCCGGTTCTCCTCGGCGGCCCGGGGACCGGGCTGACTCGCGCGCTGACCCGGCCATTCCTCGAGCGCATCGATCACCAGACCCGCCTCGGCCAGAAGCCTGACATACGTCTGGAGTGGGCGGTGGAACGTCCAGGTCGTTACGCCCGGGTCCTTGCCCGGGTGCATCGCGATCGGGTGCTGGGCGCTCGACAGGTACCCGTCGAGACGCCGGTATTGTCGGTTGGCCTTGGGATCCCAACCCCACGATGACTGAACGGGCGCGCGGAATGCGGGGTGCGAGACCACAAAAACAAATGCGCCCCCGGGCCTTAATGCGCGCGCGATCGCGGGCAGCACCGCGTCCAGCGGGTCGATGTTCCCCAGCCCCATGAGGCAGGTGCACGCGTCCAACCCGGTCACGCCCAGCGAGTCAAGTTCGCGTGCATCGCAGAGCCGATAGTCGATCGGCGCTCCGCGTGACGGGTGCTTGCGGGCCGTGTCGAGCAGGCGCGGCGACGAATCGACCCCCAGGACCTGGGCCCCGGACTCCGCCAGCGCCCGAGTCAGAATGCCTTGCCCGCACGCGAGGTCAAGCAGGCGAGCGCCGGGACGCGGTTGGACGAGCCGCAATGTGCCCGGTATCAGCGTGTTGGTGTAATGGTCCGAGCCCCCGCCGGTCAGATACGAGTCGTACCACGGCGCGACCGCATCCCACGAGGTCGAGGCGGGTGGCGCGGCGTCACGGGACGATCGGGGGGCGGGCCCGGATGGGTTCGTCGGGCTCCCCTCGATCGAGCCCGGCGAGCGTTGTTCCTGGTCGATCACCGCGGCGGAGCCCACCGAGGAGAGTGAACCCGCGACCGCGAACGTGGGATGCGCCTCCCTGGGCAAGGGAAGATCCGGGATGAACGCGGGCCCGACCGGTGCGTCGTCCTCGGGGAGGGTCCGGTGCATCTCGGTCGGGCTCTGGGCCGCCTTCGACGGGGGTGTCATGCTCACCGCGCCGTAGAACTGGTTGGTCGCATCGCTGTGGAACCGCAGGCTCATCCCCGTCGCGGGGTGCTTGAAACCGAGGTCGCATGCGTGCAGACCGAGGCGTCGGAGTGGATCCGTGCGGGCCCGGTAGATCGGATCTCCCACGAGTGGGTGTCCCAAGCGGGCCAAGTGGACGCGGATCTGGTGCTTCCGGCCGGTCTCGAGGCGGATGTTGAGGAGGGTCCGATCGTTCGCCGCGGCGACGACCCGGTAGTGCGTCACCGCGAGTTTGGCCTGATCGCGCACGTCGCTGGCCCGCGATTGGGAGAGGTCCATGCTCGTGACACGCCCCTGGTCGTCTTCGATCAGGAACGTCTGGACCGTCCCGGCGTGCCCGGGCGGGCCGACGACTCCCTCGGCCAGGGCGAGATAATTGCGGTGGACGCGCTTGGCCTTGAAATCCTCTTTCAGCCAGATGAATGCACGCTCGGACTTGGCGAAGACCAGCAGCCCGCTGGCCTCGCGATCGAGCCGGTGGATGATGTACGCTTTCGGGCCCTGTCCGCGCTTGGTCTTGCGGCGCATCGAGTCGCGGACGTGCTGCTTCACAAGGTCGAAGAGGGTGGGTTGGCGCTGCGGCTCGGGGGAGGCCGAGAGCAAGCCCGGCGGCTTGTCAACGACGAGCAGGTCGTCATCCTCATGAACGATGTTGAGCAGCCGACCCTGGGTTGGGCGGGGGTGCGGGGCGACGCCACGGGGCGGGCCGAGGCGGCGTGATGTCGGGTTCGGACCGTCGCGCCGGGGCGGATGGGACCCGGCGGGGGGCACGCGCGTGGGTTTCAAGGGGCCCTTCGGCGCGGGCTTGCCGCGCCCGCCGCCGGTCGCTCCGGGTCGCTTGTTCGGATCGGGCGTCTCTCGGGCCGGCATGGGGCGGATGATAGCGGCCCGGGGAGCGCGGCCCGATTCAGCGCGCGCGTCGGGCCCGGATCTGCGCCAGCAGCCACCGAGCGAACGCGGTCTTGCGCATGCGTCCGGGTGTGGGTTCGGGCGGGCCTTGCGGGGCGAGCAGCGTCGCCCGGATCTCCTGGGAGTCCATGGTGCGGAGAGGGTTGGCGACGATCAGGTCCAGCCGCTTGCGGGCCAGCTTCGCGCGCGCAGAAGCGAGGAGCGTGCGGTCGGGTTCGAGCGCGAATCCGACAAAGAACTGCGCGCGTGACTTGCGCTTCCCGCACCGGGCCAGCAGGTCGGGGGTGGCCTCCAGCCGCAGGGTCAGACCGGTGCGCGCGCGCCGGGTCTTGCCGCGGAGCGTCGCACGGGTTGTTTTCGGACGGAAATCGGCGACCGCCGCGGCCATGATGAGCACATCGCAGCGCGGCGCGTGACGATCCAGGAGCCTGCGAAGATCCTCGGTGGTCTGGAACCGTTCGGTTCTCACGCTCGAATGGGAACACACGCGGGGAGTGGGGCCGAGGAGCAGGGTGACGGTCCAGCCGGTTCGCGCGGCGGCTTCCGCCAGCGCGATCCCCAGCCGCCCCGATGAGCGGTTGGCGAGGTAGCGCACGGCGTCGATGGGTTCGTGGGTGGGACCGGCGGTAACCAGCAGCCGATTTCCCGCGGCTCGTCGTGGCGGGCGTGTTTGTGACGTGCGGGTGGTTGGCAAGGCGGGTCCTCGTTCGGGGGAGGGTACGTCGGACGACTCGGTCGCCGCGCGCGGGCGGGTGCGTGTGACGGGGAGCAGATCGGCCGCGGCGGCGGTTGCTAGGATGCCTTTCCCCTCGGCGCGGCACGGGGTGAAGTCGGGATCGGGACGACGTATTCCCCGGGACGGACCGGGTGGTCCGAGACGGTTCTGGAGGCGGATTCGCAGCTCATATGGCACGATCACGCAAGAGACTGGGCGACGTGCTGGTGGGATGGGGGGTCGTCACCGCCGACCAGGTCGAGTTGGCGGCGAAGGAGGCCAAGAGCGCCGGCAAGCGGATCGGCGATGTGCTGGCGGAGAAGGGCCTGATCAAGGAAGACCAGCTCGCCAAGGCCCTGGCGAACCAGTTCGGGATGGAGTACGTCGATCTTTCCAGCGACGCGGTGACTCGTCTGATCGACCCCAAGGCGATCTCCGAGGAGCTCATCAAGAAGCACCTCGTGCTGCCGATGGCCTCCACCAACGGCAAGCTGCCGCTGGTCATGCACGACCCGAACGACCTCGAGCTGATGGACATGCTGCGGTTCCGTCTGAACAAGGACGTGGAGCCGCGCCTGGCGACCCGATCGCAGATCAAGCACTACATCGACACCAAGCTGAAGGCGCCCAAGGGTGCCGGGAGCGTGGCCCCGACGGACTCGCTGCTGAGCGAGTCGATCGACCGATCGATCGACAAGTCGGTCGACAAGAGCGTGGACAAGTCGATCGACATCGCGTCGGAGGATGCGCCGATCGTTCGGCTGGTGAACCGCATCCTCACCGAAGCGGTGAACATGCGGGCCAGCGACGTTCACGTCGAGCCCATGGCCGACCGGGTGCGGTTGCGGTACCGGATCGACGGCGTGTGCATCGAGCGCGACAACCTGCCCAAGCGGATGCAGAACGCGCTGCTCAGCCGGTTGAAGCTGATCTCGGGGGTGAACATCGCCGAGAAGCGGGCCCCGCAGGACGGTCGCATCAAGCTGGACGTGGCCGGGACCAAGATCGATTTCCGGGTCTCGGCGTGCCCCGCGTACCACGGCGAGAGCATCGTCTGTCGAATCCTGCGTCCGGACTCGGTGAAGATCGGCCTGGTCAATCTGGGGTTCGAGGAGGACAGCCTCGCGAGCTTCAACAAGATCATCCGCAGGCCCAACGGCATCTTCCTGGTGACGGGCCCGACGGGCTCGGGCAAGACCACCACGCTCTATTCGGCGCTGGACGTGCTGAACAAGCCGGACCGGAAGATCATCACCGCCGAGGACCCGATCGAGTACAACTTCAACGGCATCAACCAGTGCCAGGTCCGCGAGAAAATCGGCCTCACGTTCCCCGTCATCCTGCGGACCATGCTGCGTCAGGCGCCGAACGTGATCCTGATCGGCGAGATCCGCGACCGTGAGGTGGCCGAGATCGCCATTCAGGCCGCGCTCACCGGCCACCTGGTGTTCAGCACCCTGCACACCAACGACGCGCCAAGCGCCATCACGCGGCTCATCGACATGGGCGTGAAGCCGTTCCTGGTGGCCAGCTCCATCCAGGCCATCATGGCCCAGCGGCTCATCCGGGTGCTGTGCAAGGAGTGCAAGGCGCTCGACCCGTCGCCGGATCCCAAGTACCTCTCCCTGGTCGGCATCACGCCCAAGGAGGCGGAGACGCGGGTGTGCAAGAACGTCGGGTGCGGGGCCTGCAACAAGACCGGGTACCGGGGTCGGTTCGGCATCTTCGAGATGATGCAGATGACCACGGACATCCGTGAGATGGCGTTCAACCAGGCGCCGATCCAGGAGATCCGCCAGGCCGCGCTCCGCGCGGGGATGCGGCCGCTGGTGGAGGACGGCAAGCTCAAGGTGCTCAAGGGCGCCACCACGCCCGACGAGGTGGCGCGGGTCACGCAGGTGTGATCGTCGTGGCTCCCGGGCGGGCACGAAGGGATGGAGCGGGGGGCCTTGCCGGGGGAGTCGGAATCGAGAGTCAGGCCGGCGGAGCGAGCCGGCCCCGAGGGCGAAGGAGACGAGCGGCATGTCGACGATCCAGATGGACCGCCTGCTTGACACGGTCGTCAAGCTCAATTGCAGCGACCTGCACCTGACGGTGGGGCGGCCGCCCACCATCCGGCACCACGGCCGGCTCAAGAATCTCCAGACCAAGGTCCTCGATTCCGACGACATGGTCACGCTCATGAAGTCGATCGCGCCCGAGGCCAAGCAGCAGGAGCTGCAGGAGCGGGGCGGGTGCGACTTCGGCTTCTCCTACGGCGACGCGGCCCGCTTCCGCGTCTCGATCTTCCGCCAGCGGAACGATCTGGCGATCGTCTGCCGCCAGATCCCCAAGCGGCTGCTGACGTTCGAGGAGATCGGACTGCCGCAGATCTGCCGCGAGCTGATCCGCCGCCCGCGCGGCATGTTCCTGGTGACCGGCCCCACCGGTTCGGGCAAGACCACGTCGCTGGCGACAATGATCGATTACGTCAACATGAATTTCGAGCGGCACATCGTCACGATGGAAGACCCGATCGAGTATTTCCATTTCCACAAGAAATCGATCATCAACCAGCGCGAGGTCGGGACGGACGTCCCCACATTCGCGGAAGCCCTGAAGCGGGTGCTCCGCTCCGACCCCGACGTGATTCTGGTCGGTGAAATGCGCGACCTGGAGACGATCGAATCGGCCATCCGCGCCGCCGAGACGGGCCACTTGGTGTTCGCCACGCTCCACACCACGGGTGCCGCCAAGACCATCGACCGTGTGGTGGACGCGTTCCCCGTCACCCAACAGAACCAGATCAGAATTCAGCTCAGCACGTCGCTCATCTGCGTGCTCAGCCAGGCGTTGCTGCCGCGGGTGGACACGGGTGGAATGGTCGCGGCGTACGAGTTCCTGGTCGTGACACCCGCCATTCAGAATCTGATCCGCGACAACAAGACCTTCCGCATTGACTCGATGATCCAGACGGGGAAGAAGTTCGGAATGCAGTTATTGGACGATCACCTTTGGTCTCTCTACAGCCGCGGAATGGTGTCCGCTGAGGAGATGATCGACAAGGCGAAGAACCCCGGCGATCTTCGAGACAAGGTTCACAAGCTGGGACGGACTGTCGGTCGGGCGGACATGGACATCGAAGACGTTGACGAGAAGTGATTTGTTCGGATTCAGAATACGTTCGATGTCACAATCTGGTTCGGTTTAATGCTTGAAATGACAATGTCGGAATTTAATATTCCGCTGCATTGACGCTATTTGTTGGAACCAACCGACGAAATCGTGTCAAATGGTAAGGGTGCGGCGCGCGTCAGCCGGTTCGATCGTTGTGCGCGGTTTGTTTGAGCCTTCGGCGGGGAATAGAGGATCCGTGAAGCGATGAACGCGATCGACTTTCAGGAAATGAAGGGCCGGAAGCTCGGCCGCGTGCTGACCAAGCTTGGCAAGGTCACCCGGGAGAAGGTGCACGAGGCATTGGCGGTCCAGAAGACCAGAAAGGTGCCGCTCGGCCAGCTGCTCGTTGAATTAGGATATTGTACGGAACGGGATGTTCGTGAGGGTCTGGCGGGTCAGGCGGGGTTGCCGTACGAGGACCTCTCGAAGCTGGAGTTGAACGACGAGGTGAAGGGGGCGCTCAACGCCGAGACCGTGCAGGCGTACCAGATCGTCCCGATCGCGTTCAACAAGGTCAGCAAGCGGGTGAAGATCGCCATGAAGAGCCCGGACAATTTCCGGGCGGTTGACGACCTCAAGCTGCTGATGGGCTTCAGCGTGGACGCGGTGGTGTCGGACCCCGAGCAGATCGACGGGATCATCCGGAAGCACTACAGCAAGACCGAGTCGGTGGTGGACGTGGTGAGCGAGCTGGCGAGCGACCAGAAACTGGCGAGCCTCGCGGGTGTCAAGCGGGGGGAGTCGATCGACCTGGACGCGGTCATGGAGGCGGCCGAGGACAACAAGGTCATCAAGCTGCTGAACCTGGTGCTGCTGCAGGCGATCAAGGACAAGGCGTCGGACATCCACTTCGAGCCGTTCGAGGACGAGTTCAAGATGCGGTACCGCATCGACGGGGTGCTGTACGAGATGGTGCCGCCGCCCAAGCATCTGGGCCCGGCGATCACCAGCCGCGTGAAGGTCATGGCGAAGATGGACATCGCGGAGCGTCGGCTGCCGCAGGACGGCCGCATCGAGCTGGTGCTGGGCGGCGCGCCGATCGACCTGCGCGTGAGCGTGCTGCCGACGATGCACGGCGAGAGCGTGGTGATGCGGGTGCTGGACCGGTCGAACGTGAAGCTGTCGCTGGACCGGATCGGGATGCGCGACGACGACCTGCTCAACTTCCGCAAGCTGATCAACAAGCCCAACGGGATCGTGATCGTGACGGGCCCGACGGGCTCGGGCAAGACCACGACGCTGTACGCGGCGCTGATGGAGCTCAACGACATCGAGACCAAGGTCCTGACGGCGGAGGACCCGGTCGAGTACGACATCGACGGGTTGTGCCAGTGCCAGGTGAACACCGAAGCGGAGACGACGTTCGCGAAGCTGCTGCGGAGCTTCCTGCGTCAGGACCCGGACGTGATCCTGGTGGGCGAGATCCGCGACCTGGAGACGGCGCAGATCGCCGTGCAGGCGTCGCTGACGGGGCACCTCGTGCTCAGCACGCTGCACACCAACGACGCGCCCAGCAGCGTGGTGCGTCTGGTGGACCTGGGCCTGGAGCCGTTCCTGCTCACGGCGACCATGGAGGGCGTGGTGGCGCAGCGGCTGACGCGGACGATCTGCCCCAAGTGCAAGGAGTTCTACGAGCCCAAGGAGGAGGAGCTGATGGAACTCTCGCTCACGCCCGAGGAGGTGCGGGGGCAGCGGTTCGCGCGGGGCAAGGGGTGCGACAACTGCTTCGGGTCGGGGTACCGGGGGCGGATGGCGATCTTCGAGATCATGGCCGTGAACGACCAGATGCGCGAGCTGATCATGAAGCGGGCGAACACCAACTCGCTGCGGAACCAGGCCCGCAAGTTCGGCATGCGGACGCTGCGCGAGTGCGGCCTCTTGGCGATCTACGAGGGGCAGACCTCGCTCGACGAGGTGGTGCGGGAGACGCTCGCGGAGGAGTGATCCTCGCGGCGGCGCGGGTGGGACGGTTGGGGGACGGGTTCGGGGAGATGGGCGGCGGGGCGGGCGCGGAGGTGACGGATGGCGACGTTCGTGTACGAGGCGTTGAACGCGGCGGGCAAGCCCCAGAAGGGCTCGGTGGAGGCGGCCTCGAGCGAGGAGGCGATCCAGCGGATCAAGGGGCAGCAGCTGTTCCCGACGTCGGTGCGCGAGCAGAAGGGGAAGAAGAAGGAGGAGGACGGCGGGAAGGTCAAGAAGAAGGACAAGAAGGGGATCACCATCGGTTTCGGGGGCGTCTCCACGAAGCTGCTGACCGTCTTCACGCGGCAGTTGTCGACGCTGCAGGACGCCGGCCTGCCGCTGCTTCGATCGCTGAAGATCCTGGAGGAGCAGCAGAAGCCCGGCAAGCTCAAGAGCGTGCTGGGCGGGGTCGCGGAAGAGGTCGAGGGCGGGTCGTCGCTGTCCGAGGCCATGGGGAAGTTCCCCAAGGCGTTCGATCGTCTGTACGTGAAGATGGTGGCGGCGGGCGAGGTGGGCGGCGTGCTGGACATCATCCTCCAGCGCCTGTCCGAGTTCATGGAGAAGGCGCAGAAGCTGAAGATGAAGATCATCGGCGCGATGGTGTACCCGGCGGTGGTCATCTTCGTCGCGCTGGCGATCGTGACGGGCATCATGCTGCTCATCATCCCGAAGTTCGAGGAGATCTTCGCGGACTTCGGCGTGCCGCTGCCGGCGCTGACGCGGTTCCTGATCAACACCAGCCGCTGGGTGGCGGGACGCGAGATCGGGCAGCAGGTGCCGGGGGTGGTGTGGGTGTTCGTGACGCCCGTGGTTGTGTTCTTCCTGATCAAGCTGGCGCGGAAGTCGCCCCTGGGGCGGGCGGTGTTCGACACGCTGCTGCTCTGGACGCCGATCTTCGGCCCCCTGGTGAAGAAGACGGTCATCGCCCGCTTCACGCGCACGCTCGGGACGCTGGTGAACGCCGGCGTGCCGATCCTGGAGGCGATCCTGATCACGCGGGACACCGCGGGCAACTACGTCTTCGAGAAGGCGCTGACCAAGGTCCACGATTCGATCCGCGAGGGCGAGACCTTCGCCGGCCCGCTGCGCGAGAGCAAGACCTGCGACGCGATCGTGGTGAACATGATCGACGTCGGCGAGGAGACGGGCGAGATGGACGCGATGCTGCTGAAGATCGCGGACAACTACGACGAGGAAGTGGACGTGGCCGTGGCCTCGCTGGTCAAGCTCATCGAGCCGCTGCTGGTGGTCGTGCTGGGCGGCATCGTCGGCACCATCGTGGTGTCGATGTTCCTGCCGCTGGTGGCCATGATCGAGTCCCTTCAGAAGGGTGGCGCGGTCTGAGCGGGAGGGCCGCCGCGCGTCAGCGGGGGGTGTGGTGGGGGTGTGGTGGGGGTGTGGTGGGGGGGGGCGGGGTCGGGCCCGCACGGGCCGAGGAGCCGTTGATGCGCACGCACGCCATCCCACGTCGGCACGCCGCTCGCGGCTTCACGCTCGTCGAGGTCACGGTGACGATGCTCATCATCGTGGTGCTGATCACGCTGGTCTTCGCGGGAGTGACCGCGGCGCTCCGCAGCGCCCGCGAGGCGGGCGAGCGGCAACTCGTCAGCAGCGTTGCGCGCGCGGTCGATCAGTTCCGGCAGCAGTTCGGGTTCCTCCCGCCCCTGGCCGACGACGAGAACCCCGTGGACGAGACCAACAATGTCGTGCGGGTGCGCGACGCGGCGTTCCTTCGCTTCGAGTCAGACCTCGACAAGACGCGCTGGAGCGAGACCAGCCTTGGCATCTACCTGCTGGGCATCCTTGAGAAAGACGTGGACGGCATCGACGGCCCGGGCATGACCAAGCCGACCGAGGGCGGCGGGTTCGCCAAGGGCGGGGCCAGGATCGAACCGCTCCTGGACGCGGCCCGGATGACGGATCGCATCAAGCGCGATCAGGCCTCGGGCTTCGAGTTCGCGGACATCCACGATCGGTGGGGGGGTGAGCTGCGGTACTACCGGTGGCTGCCGCGATTCTATCGAACCGGCGCGCAGAAGGGCCAGATCGAGACGCTCAACACGCCCAGTTGCGGCCTGGGCGCGGCGGGCAAGCCCATCTATCTGCTGGGTGACCCGGCGGAGGACCCGGCGCTGCGTGCGGCGACATGGGCGATCGTGTGCTCGGGCCCGAACCGGTTCTTCGGGGACGAGCCCGCTTCAGACCTGCCCGCGATGCGCGCCAAGCTGGCGATGGACGACTCCGCTTCGGAGGAGGCGGTGCGTCGCAAGGCCGCGTCGGACAACATCTGGGAGGCCGGCAAGTGATGCGCACCACGTCCAACCGGGCCTTCACGCTCACCGAGCTGCTGGTGGTGATCTCGATCATCGTCCTGCTGATCGCGGTGGCCCTGCCGGCGTTCAACGCGATGCTCTACTCGTCCGAGTCCGCCATGGCCGAGGCCACGCTCAAGGGCTCGGTGGGCGCGGCTCGGGACGCGGCCATCCGCTCGGGCGCGGGCAACGACTGCGCGGCGGTTTTCCTCTACGAACCGGGGGGCAGAATCTCGGTGGTGGCCTGCGAGCGCGTGGGCGTGCTGAACGATCAGGACCTGGGCAACGGCGGGACCGTCCGGCGCGAGGTGTTCGTGCCCCTGGCCGGCTTCGAGGCCGCGACGCTGCCCAAGAACTTCACGGTCCGCGGGTACGCGCCGGCGGGATCGGTCGACAAGAACTGGTACGAGATCAGCAACGGCAGCGGCGGGCTTCGGTACCCTCTGGGTCAGGCGGCGTGGGTGTTCCCGGAGACGGGTTTCTACGACAAGACCGCGGCCCAGGACGCGGGGCGGCGGCAGACGTTCATGGTGCGGTTCGAGGGCGGGACGGGCCTGCTGAAGGCCTCGGCGAATCAGGCGGCGCTGGTGGTGGCGCCCCGGCCGAGCACGACGAACCGTCTGGTTACGGCGGCGTGGCAGCGGGTGGATCGCGCGTCGGACCTGCGCCGCTGGGCGCTTCGGGTGCTCGCCGAGCCGGGCATCCCCGACGCGGTGCGGCGGCAGTTGATCGGCGACATCTCGGGGGACACGGCCCTGGCCCGTCCGGTCTCGCAGCTGGCCCTGTGCGACGAGCGGTGGCTGGCCCGCACGCTGGGCGTGCGGGTGGACAAGGCGACCGGGTGCCTGTACCAGTCGGCGGATGCGCCCCGCTTCGTGGCCAGCGCCAACATGACCGCGGCGCGGCTGAGCAGCGCCCTCGAAGGCGATGTGAATTTCAACGGACGGATCGACTTCCCCGACGACGTGAGCGAGGCCAAACTGCTGGTCATCGACGCGTACACCGGGGCCATGAATCCCGTGGCCATCCCGGCCGTGGGGCAGGGTTCGAACGCCGCACAGCAGGAGGGGAGCGTGCCATGAGGACTCACGGTCGGAGCGCGGGCCGGGTCGGCGGAGCGGGGTTCTCGCTCATCGAGGTCCTGATCGCGGTGTTCATCCTGTCCCTGGGCCTGCTGGGCCTGGGCGCGATGTTCCCGGTCGTCATCCGCTCGCAGCGGCAAGGGAGCGACGCCCTGTCGGGCGTCACCGCGGCCCGCGCGGCCGAGGCGTCCCTGGCCGGCAACGACGAATTCTCCCGTCTGACGCTGGACACCACGCTGCAGCGCAACGCGAATTTCTGGCAGCGCTGGCTCGGCGCCGACGACCTGAAGACGGATCAGCAGCGCGAGTTCCGGTTCGACGGGACCTTCTTCCTCCCCGCGGTGGACCCGCGCACGGGCAACGTGACCTTCGCGCCCGCGGGCGGAACGATCCCGCCGGTGGTGGTGCGCGGCGCGGCGCGGCTGCATCCCGGAGGCTCGGCGCTGCCGGCCAACCCGCTCTTCGGCTGGGACCTGGCGCTGAAGCGCCAGCCCGGATCCGGCGTGCTGGAAGCGGTCGTGTTCGTGCGTCGCATCGACCCGAAACTCAGGGTTGCCGCCGGGCGGTCGCTCTTCCAGGTGCTCACCGACACGAGCATCCCGCAATCGGAGCGCCGCGTCCCGTTCGGGGCCCAGCCCAGCGGGAGGCCCACGCTCGACGGCACGGGGAACTACTCCGTGCCCGCCACGATGAGCATGGAGTTCCGGCGCGAGACCGGCAAGACCGATCGCCTCTATCTGGATCAGTCCAAGAATTTCATGTGGGACTACGCGAGCCAGCCCGGCCAGACGCTGGTGGACAACCTCGGCAATATCTACAGCGTGGTGTCGGTCGGCAACGAGGGCCAGGGTGACTTCGTGCGGGTGACGCCGGCGATCCCCCCCGGGGTGCCCTCCACAAAGGACGGATCGAGCACCAACGGAAACCTGCGGATCCGTCAGGTTGTCTTCACGCCGCAGATCCCGATGGCGGTCAGCATCGTGACGGTGAAGCCATGACCGCCCCGCACACCGGCATCCCGTCGTCGCGGCGCGGCTTTACGCTGCTGGAGATGCTCGTCGCCATCGCGGCGGTGCTGCTCATCGGCATCGGCATCGCTCAGGTCTTCCGGGCCGCGGGCGAGACCGTCCGGGCCGGCCGCCGCATCAGCAACCTCAACACCTACGCGGCCATCCTTGAGCGGCAGCTGCGCTCCGATTTCGCGTCCATGACCCGCGCGGGCTTCATGCTCATGCGGCACGACCCGAACAACGGCTGGCTGGCCTCTTCCGGCGAGCGCGGCGTGCCCCTGACCCCCAACGGCGAGGGCTGGCGCCAGCGCCGTACCGACGAACTGGTGTTCTTCGCCGAGGGCGACTTCGCCTCCCGTCGCACGGCGCGGCACCCGGACCGCACCGCCCAGTCCAACGCGGCCCGCATCTACTACGGCCACGGCAAGCGGCGCGTCGAAGATCTGAACAGCAATTCGCCGTACCTCGTTCCCCGGCTCAACGACCCCAACGATCAGGCCCAGGCGGCGCTGGGGTTCAACGACCCGCTCAAGCACAACCCCAACCAGTACGCATCGGACTGGATCCTGCTGCGGCACGTCACGTTGCTGGTTCAACCCTCGAGCTCGATCTTCGAGCCTCTATCGGGGATCGTCCCCGCGACGCTGCTACCCGCCACCAAGCAGCCGGACAACGACATCCAGATCGGGCTCCAGCCCGCGGCGTCGAGCATCTTCCGGCAGATGGCCGCGCTGCTCCCGCAGCCGATCCCCGGCCAGAATGCCCTCTGCCGCCTCGACAACGTGCGCCCCTTGTTCTCATCCGGTCTCGTGGACATCGCAACCACGGACCTCGGCGAGATCCGCCGGTTCGTGACGGGCCCGACGTCCGCCCCCGCCGCGGCCACCGCGGCGTATTCGCCCTCGCTCTCGATGCCGCACCACAACGGCGCGTTCAACGTGAACTCGGTGGGCGGCTGGATGCAGGCGTGGATGCGTCAGGCGCTGCCGACCGATCCCGTCGGTCAGGGCACCCCCCGGATGCGGGCCGAGCCCTCCCCGCCGGACTACCTGGGTGTGGGATTGTCCTCGGGCGGCCAGTTCGACTATCAGCGGTCGGACCAGATGGCCCTGTGCGCGTTCAACCTGCTGCCGCGCTGCAGCGAGTTCATCGTCGAATGGTCGTTCGGAGACACGGCCGGTGGTCAGCCGATCTGGCACGGGCTGCCGCGGCGCGTGGACGCCAACAACGACGGCAAGATCGATCAGCTCGATCCCCTGGTCGCGGATTCCTACGTCAACGGACCGGTGTTCAACCAGCAGTGGGTGGACGCGAACAACATGCTGCAGACCCGGGCGGTGCCCAACGGGCTGATCCACGGCGCCAAGAACGTGACCACCGGCGCGGTGCAGTTCTTCAGCTACTTCGGATACCTGGATCCGACCTATTCCGCGGTGAACGCGAGCGACCCCGAGACCATGCCCTGGGCCTGGCCCTCGCTGGTCCGGATCACCATCAGCCTCGTGGACCCGTCCGATCCCGGACTGGAGCAGACGTACCAGTACATCCTGAACACGCCCGGTAATCCGGGCAGCCTCGGGCTCTGAGTCGGCGTGGGCGAAGCGAGTTGGAAGGGCGGGATCGGTGATGGGGTGGTGGTGCGCATCGCGGACGCGGTGCGGCCGGGAAGGAGTGCGGCGTGAAGAATCTCAACGGCAATCCGGTGCGGCGTGCGGAGGGCGAGGGGCGCCGCGGCAGCGTGCTCGTGCTCGTGGTCGGCGTGCTCGCGCTGCTGGCCATCATCGCGGTCGTGTACTCGGCGATCGGCCAGGCTGACCGGCGCGGGTCGGCCGCGGTGGCCCGGGCCAAGAAGCTCGACGACAAGGCCCGGGAGGTCGCCGACTACCTCGCCGGCGTTGTGGGCCGCGACGCGCTCGCCCTGCGCTACGACTACGAGAAGACCGACGCCACCGGCAACAAGATCCCCGTCGTTCGTCGTGAGGCCACCGATTACCCGTCCACCGACCCGGCGATGCGCTCGCGCCCCGTGGCCGCGGCGGGTTCGGCGGCGTGGCGTCAGCAGCGGTTCAACCCCGAGGGCAGCGCGTTCGAGAAGTGGGCCGTCTCGCCCGGGGACCCGCGCGTGCCCAGCGACCCCTTCCTGGCCTCGACCGAGCCCACCTGGCTGGGCACCAGCGCCGACGCTTCCAGCGGCCAGGCGAAGGACTCGTTCACGAATCTCCACGATTGGGCCCACATCTCCAACTTCGCGCCCGACGGCCGATTCGTCAACCTCAGCCAGCTCCGCAAGCACGGCTACGACGCGACCTACGACCAGATGCACGAGGCGGGCTCGCTCAAGCTCTTCGGCCCGACCGGGAACCCCGGCTACGGGCAGCTCGACGACAACTCCACGCCCGCGGACGAGAACATCCCGTCACATTTCGATTCCCGCCAGCGCTGGGCCTACCGGCCCATCAACGACACCCGCAACGGCCCGGCCAGCGCCCTCTGGCTCCCCTACTCGTGGGCGGACGCCGACGGCGATGGCATGGCCGATGCGCGCTGGTTCGAGCTGGTGGACGGCAGCGATCAGACCGCCATCCGCGAGCTGCTGGGCATGGACCAGGGCCTGCGCCTGTTCATCGCGGTCCGCGCCATCGACCTCTCCGGCCTGGTCAACGTGAACTCCGCCCTGCTGTTCTCCGGAGAGGGAATCCCCACCGCCCAGCTCACGCCCACCGACGCGCTGCCCGTCGGGCTCTCTTCCGCGGAGGTGGACTTCCGCCGCCTGCTCAGCGGGCGCGATTTCTACGACGCCTACACCGTCTGGTACGAGAGCTACCTCCAGCCCGCGGGCAACGGCCCCTCGAACTACAAGAACCTGACCCGCGCCATCGCCGGCGGCGTGGGACGGTCCGCCTTCAACGCCTACCTGACCACCCTGCTCTCGGGCAAGATGCCCGCGGGCGCGGTCGCCGGCGACGCCACCGGAATCCCCAAGGTGCTCGGCCCCACCAACGCCGCCGGTCAGCCCTTGTGGGATTTCAACGACCAGGCGTGGAGCCCGTCCAAGCGCGTGCAGATCTACGATTACTTCGGCGTCAGCCCCGGCGCCGGCGTCTCCACCGACGAGACCAATCCCGCCGCCCCGGTCGCGTCCCTCGCCGGCTTTGGCCTGGACGACGAGATCGAGCTGCGCACCTACAACGGCGTGAACGATCCCGCCCGCACCAGCCGGCTGGAGCGGGTCCTGGGCGGCCGCGACGCGACCAACCCCATCTACTCCCCGCTGCGCGACAACCGGCCCCTGGAACTGGAGCGCGAGGGCCGGAATATCAACCGCAACGGCAGCACCGCCGCGCCGGGGCTCCCCGGAGAGATCGCCCTGCTCCAGAGCGCCACCGACGTGCGCCGCCTCATCACCACCGTCAACGGCGCCGCCCCGCGTCTCTCCAGCGTGGTCACGCCCCCCGCGGCGCCCAACGACCCGCCCCCCCCGCTCAGCCTCACCGAGGAGCGCACCGACCTCGTCTCGATCGTCGAGAACATCGCCCAGTCGCAGACGGCCACCCCCGCTGACGTCTCCCGTCTCTTCAACACCTGCGCCGATGCGCTGCTCCCGTATTCCGAAGAACAGAACGCGTGGCAGTACACCGCCCCCAAGTACCCGCTCGGCTACCTCGCGTACGGCAACGACCCCGAGCTGGCCCTGCGCCTCGCCGCGCACACCGCCATCAACCTGTCGGACATGTACGACGGCCAGGGCGACACCTCCTTCGAGCCCGGGGCCTTCACGCTCGTGGCCCGCGTGGGCGCCGACACGGGCACGACCCCGCAGTTTCCCTGGCCCAGGCTCAAGCTCCCGGACGCCCGCCTCGCGCCCTCCGGCGTCGCGCTCCAGAACAGCATGGTGAACGTCTACGGAGTGGAGCCGCAGCCCTTCCTCACCGAAGTCGCGGCGTACGCGGTCTTCTGGGACTCGCCCATGCGCGACAACGAGTGGACCGACCACGGCGGCGTCCCCCCCGCGCCCATCACCATCGATTTCGCCGTCAACGAGGGGAACCCGGACTTCCTCATGGAGGTGCTGGCGTTCCAGCTGTACAACCCCTTCAGCGTCACGCTCGAGCTGTCCGGGCCCAACGGCCAGCTGCGCTACTACATCGAGTACGCGGGCCGGTTCTACGCCCTGGCCCAGGTCAACGAGTCCACGGGCAACATCGACACCTCGGTCCCGGTGCGGATCCCGCCCCGCGAGACCCGCGTGTTCTACACCATGACCCAGGCCACCAAGCCGCAGGTGCAGGCGCGCTGGAACGCGGCGGGCACGGACGTGGCCCCGGACTTCGTGGATAAGTGGGTCCGCAAGCAGTTGGCCACGCCCGCGGGCTTCAACTTCGTCGATCCCGTCCACATCCCCATGGTCAGCCCGGTGGACGGCTCGGTGCAGGGCCCCACCACCGCGGGCGGCTTCAACCTCTACGACCTCGTGGGCGATTTCTACGTTCCTCCGCCGGGCGAGACAAAGGATCGGCACGCCGTGTACCTGTGGCGCGCCATGTACTCCGGGCAGACCGGGGACACCCCGGGCACCAACTCTCTTTTCAGCGACGTGCTGGTGGACCGTCTGCGCGACCCGACGTCGCAGGGCTCGAACCCTCTCTTGCGTCTCCGGCGTGACCCGGGAAGTCCCCCGCAGTTGAAAACGGAAATCTCCGACGCCTTCATCCTGACCGGCACCGGCAACGAGGAGGACACCGGCTACGCCATCACGCTCAGCGCGGTGCTCGGCAGGCCCGATGGGGGCGGCGCGACCTACAGCATCGGCACGCTCCCCCCCTGGTGTGTCGAGCGCAAGTCGGGCGACCCAGATGCCCAGTACGCAGCCCTCAACGGCGGCGTGCAGACGCCCGCCAACATCGTCAACAAGACCAGCTGGGTGCAGGCGGATTTCGCGGCTTCCTTCGGTTACAAGACCATCGCCGGCCTGGCCGCGGGGCAGACGTCCGGGCAGCCCCTGCAGCCCCGCATGACGACCAAGATGGAGAGCAAGAACGGGCGTCCCATGCCCGTCAATCTCACGGG
Source organism: Phycisphaerae bacterium (assembly GCA_016794925.1). GTDB lineage: Bacteria > Planctomycetota > Phycisphaerae > Phycisphaerales > UBA1924 > JAEUIW01. The sequence continues at coordinate 10,035 of JAEUIW010000008.1, read as the reverse complement.
CAAGTCGTACGCGTCGGTCATGGCCCAGTTGCCCCGGGCCGATGGCGATTCGACCCAGTTCCACCGCGTCTCCGACCTGCTCCTTCCCGTCTGCGTCGGCCCCTCGTTCGAGCAGAAGGGCGGCTCGACGTCCCGAAGCAAACGAGAGAACAGCTGGATGACCCTCGGCGAGTCGCTGGCCCTGGCGCTGGACTACGACCGCGTCCCTTCAGGGCGCAGCTCGAAGGTGCCCACCAATCCACGGTCGATGTACTATCTCTTCTCCGGTGACGGCACCGCGACCAATCTGCCCAAGACCGAGCGCGGCGCCCTCGTCACCGACGACTACGTCCCGTTCTTCGATGCCGACAACGACGGTCTGTACGACCCGGCCAAGGGCGACCGGCCCCGCGGCGACGGCGTCCCGCTGGCCCTCTCGCTCCTCTCCGCCACCCGCTCCGTCGCCTTCGGCGGGCTCAACTCCCGGGTCAGCGGCGTGGTCAACATCAACACCGCCCCCCTCTCGGTGCTGCGGCTGCTGCCCCTGCTCAGCCCCAGCTCCGACCCCTCGGCCTGGACCGCCACCGGCCCGCTGAGCGCCCAGCAGAACGCGGGCTCGGACATCGCCTCGACCATCCTGGCCTACCGCGACAAGACGGCAGTACTGCCGCGCGGGGCCGGGGCCAACCAGTACCTCGATTTCCGAGACACCACGGCCAACACCTTCCGCGGCCGGTTCAACGCCGCGGCGGTGCCGAACCTGCGCGAGACGCCCGGCTTCGCCAGCGTGGGCGAGTTGGCCGTGGTCCGCGACGGCAAGTGGCCCGGCAACGGCAACACCGCCTACCGCGAGGCCCACAACTTCGACCGGCTGGGCATCGACACCCAGAACCTCTCCGTGCTGGGCGTGGAGCGGGGCGTGCGCAACGACTCGGGCACCTACCAGGCGGACCCCGTCGCCGACAACCCCGGGGAGCGCCTGGCCCTGGCCGATGCGGTGCTCAACTCCGTCACGGTGCGTTCGGACGTGTACTGCGTCTGGTTCGTGGTGCACGGGTACACCCGCGCCGACGTGGAGGGCATCGACCAGTCCGAGCCCCTGCTGCCCAGCGTGCAGCGGCGCTACGTGATGGTGCTGGACCGCTCCAACGTGAAGAACCCCGGCGACCGCCCCCGCGTCCTCATGCTCAGGGAAGTGCCGATGTAAACCCGCGGCCTCAGACCTTGAAGATCTGTCCCAGGCGCTGCCCCATGAGCACCGAGGCCCCGGCCAGCGTCACCGCCAGCAGCGCCATGCCCCATGCCCCCATCGCCGCGGCGATGTAGGGCCCGTCCGCCAGCCTCCCGGCGAACGAGAAGATCGCCTTCGTGATCGGGAAATGCCGCTGCTGCTGGGCCAGCAGCATGGACTCGCTGACGGCCAGCATCGAGAAACTGAAGACCAGCAGCCCGCTGGCGATCAGGTTCGCCGCGATCAGCGGCACGATCACGCGCCGCACGGCGGTGAAGCGCGAGGCGCCCAGGTTCATGGCGGCCTCCTCGAGCTCGCCGCTGGTCTGCTCCAGCCCCGCGGTGGTCGAACGCACCACGTACGGCAGTCGCCGCACCGAGTACGACACCACCAGCAGCAGCAGCGGGGCCGGGGCCGCGCCCACCACCGACGCCACGCCTTCCAGCGGCGCCCCCGGTCCGAACGGCCACCGCAGCGACATGGCGACGTACCCGAACGCCATCACCAGCCCCGGCACCGCGATGGGCACCATGCACAACGCGTCGAGCAGGCCCCGCCCCCGCACCCGCGTCCGCACCACCATGTACCCCACCACCAGCCCGACGACCATGTCCAACGCCACCGCCGCCACCGACAGCTTCAGGCTGATCACGATCGAGTTGAAGGCGTCGGTGTGGGTCAGCGCCGCGTGAAAGTGATCGAGCGTGTACGCCGTGGGCAGCACCGAGCGGTACCACTGACCCGGCACGCACACGCTCGCCAGCAGCACGCCCAGGTGGGGCAGGATCGCCAGGAGCGTCACCAGGCCGAACAGGCCCGTCACGGCCCAGGCCCGCGCCCCGGTGAGCGTCCGCTCCGCTGCGGCCCGGGAGGCCTTGGCGTACATCGCGTGCCCGCGCCCGCCGAACGCCCACTTCCCCGCCGCGTACAGCCCCACCGCCAGGACCAGCAGCACCACCGTGAGCGCGTACGGCTGGGCGGAGGTCTCGACTTCCTTCAAGCCGTAGTAAATCTGCACCGGGGTCATGCGTGTGTAGTCGAACGCCAGGGGCGTGCCCAGCTCCGTGAGCGCGAAGATGAACACCAGCGTCGAGCCGGCGAAGAGACCCGGGCGGATCAGCGGCAGGGTGATCATGAAGAACCGGCGCGCCGGCCCCGCGCCCAGGTTGGTCGCGGCCTCGTCCAGGGCCGGGTCCAGGTTCGCGAGGGCCGCGGCGGCGTTGAGGTAGATGATGGGGTACAGGTGCAGCGCGTTGACGACCACCACGCCCCAGAATCGCGCCTCCCCCAGCACGTCGTACGCGGTGCCGAACAGGGTGTTGAACGACCCCTCGCGCCCCAGCAGCAGCCGCATCGCCACCGCTCCGACGAACGGAGGCAGGATCATCGGCACCAGGATCAACGCGTTGAACATCCCCTTGAGGGGGTAGCGGTACCTGGCCGACATCACCGCCAGCGGCAGGCCCAGCAGCACGCTCAGCAAGGTGCTGGCGGCGGCGACTTTCAGCGCATTCGCCAGCCCGGCCACGAGGTTGGGGTCCTCGAACACCAGCCGCAGGTTGATGAGCGTGAATCCGGTGCGCGTCGCGGCGTCGCTGAAGAACGCCCCGCGGAGCGTAAGCGCGACCGGATAAATGAGGACCGCGGCAAGCAGCAGCAGCAGGCACGCCAGCAGCGCGTACGAGCCGAGATCGCGTCGAAGCACGGCGCCCAGGGGCCTCATGGGGGGAGTGTACCGGCCGCGGGCGGATCGGCGGCGCGGTCAGAACGGGCTGGTCAGGGAGCCGGGCCCGAGCGTGACGAGCGTGACCGGGCCCGTGGCCCGGCGCGCCGCGTACGCGTTGAGCGCCCCGAGCGTGACACGCTCCAGAGACGCGGCGATCTCGGCCAGTGAACGGGCCTCGCCGCGCCGGTGCAGGTCCGTCGCCAGGGCGGAGGCCCGGGTCGCGCTGGACTCGCCCGAGAAGACCAGCCGCGAGCGCAGCCCCACCATCGCGCGCGCGAATTCGTCGGGCTCCACCCGCCCGCCGCCGCCCCCCGGTGTGCCGCCGGCGAAGAGCCGGAGCTGCTCCCACAGCACGTCGAGGGACTGCTGGGCCCGCTCGGGGGTCGTGCCGACGTAGGCGACCATCCTCCCGTAGTCGCGCTCCGAGGCATAGGAGGCCGCGACCGAGTAGCACAAACCACGTTTCTCGCGCACCTCGGAGAACAATCGGGAGCTGCTGCCGCCGGAGAGCACCGTCAGCAGCACGCGTTCGAGGTCCGCGTCCGGGTGCCGATCCGAAGGCGCGTCGTGGCACAGGACGATCTGCGACTGATTGCTGGAGTCGGGTTCGTGGTGCGCCGTCCCCCGCAGCGGCGCATCGCCCCAGCGCACGGGCTCGGCGCGGCCCGTCCAGCCGTTCAGCAGCCGTTCCATCATCGCGCCGACCCGGTCGTGATCCACGTCGCCCGCCAGAGCCAGGATCGACCCGCCCGGACGCGACCGGGCCGCCCATCCGTCGGTCAGGTCGGCGCGGGTGATCGCCCGGAGCCCATCCACCGTGCCGAGCCCCGACCGGTTGATGGGCGACGGGTTGTGACGCGCGCGCAGGAGGAGCGAGGCCCGCTCCTGCGGATCATCCGCCAGGGCGTCGATCGCTTGCAGACACAGGTCTCGAGCGGGCTCGACCGAGGCCTCGTCGAAGCGGGGACGGAGGGCCATGTCCGCCAGCAACGAGAGCCCCCGTTCCAGGTGCTCGGCCAGCAACATTCCGCTCAGTCGCATGTAGAACGTGCCCGCTTCGGCGCCGCGGCTCATCCCCACGCGGTCGAACGCGTCGGCCTGCGCGCGCGAATCGAGCGCCCCCGCGCCCCGCATGAGCAGCTCGTTCCACATGGTGCTCAGGCCCTCGAGGGCGTCGGGGTCGGTGGCGGTGCCGGCCGGGATCAGCCACGTGATGCCGACCGACCTGACTCCGGGAATGCGCTCGGTCACGAGCGGCGTGCCGCACGAGAGCATGGTGGACCTGATCGAGGGGGTATCGATAAGACGCCTCCGGGAGTATCACCGAAAGATCGGAACGCGCGCGGGGGAGTCTAGCCGAAGGCCCCACGCGCGGACGCGTGGTGCGGGTCTTGCTCGGACTGGATAACCCGACAGGCGTTACAGACCAGTGGTCCCGGGGCTGAGAACCCGGGCGCGGACCTCGGCCTCGTCGTTCAGGTATTCGATGCTCTCTTTCATGTCTCCGTTCGCATCAGGTCGCGATTCAGAGGATGGCGCCCGGGGGCCGGAGGGGCGCCGATCACCCGCGCCGTCGATGCGCCCCGACGCGTCGCCCCTCTTCGACCCGACCGATTGGGCTCCGGTGCGGCGCACGGGCTGGCGGTTGGCGGTCTTCGTGACGCTGCTGGGAATCGCGGCGGGAGGGGCGGAGTTGTACCGCCGGCACGAGTCCACCCGGCTGGCCGAGGAGGTCGTTCTGCGAGCCACGGCGGACGCGGTTTCACGGCTCGATGAACAGATCAAGTTCCGGGCGGCGACGCGTCGAGCCAACCTCAACGTCCAGGGCTGGCCGCAGGTCGTGGACGAGTCCTGGTTCAGCGGGAGCCGGCCGGAGAATGCCCTGCTGCGTCAGCGCGACGCGGCGAAGGGCGGGCTCGCACCCGGTGCGGCGGAACGGCCCTGGCTCGAAGTCGCGGGCAAGGACGAGGCCCGGCTCTCGCACCCGCCCGTCCGCTTGGCTCTGGAGGGCGGCCAGGCCGCGTTCTGGTACAACCCGTACCGCGGGATCGTTCGGGCGCGCGTCCCCGGGATGATCAGCGACGAGCGGGCGCTGGCGACGTACAACCAGGTCAACGGGTGCGCGCTCGCGTCGATCATCGATCCGGAGCCGGACATCGAGTCGGCGAGCACCGTGCCGCTCCCATCGGAGGACCCGCGGGCGGGATCGAGCCGTTTCGGGCGTGCACCGGCGGCGCACGCCGCGACGGAACCTCCGAAGCGGCAGGCGCCCAAGTCGGGCGCGTCGCGGGCGCGCACCGCCTCGGTCCGCATGGAATGACGCGGATCAGGTCGCGGCGGTCAGCACGTCCTCGATCGTGTACCAGCCCGGGGCACGGCCCGCGAGCGCGAGGGCGGCCCGCAGGGCGCCATGGGCGAAGAGATCGCGCGTGGTCGCGCGGTGCGTGAGTTCAAGGTACTCACCGGGCCCGGCCAGTCGGATGGTGTGCTCGCCCACGACGTCCCCTGAGCGGACGGAGACGATGTTGGCGTCGGTCAGCTCGCCGCCCGCGCCCCGAACGGCCCGTGCCAACCGCAACGCCGTGCCCGAGGGGGCGTCTTTCTTCGCCGCGTGATGCGATTCCATGATGGACGCCTGATATCCAGGGCCCAGCCTGCGGGCGAGATCCGCCGCGACCGCGGCGAGCGCCGCAACGCCGGGCGAGGTGTTCGGAGCCACCAGCACCGCGCTGCGGGTTGCGGTCGAGACGCGCAGCGAGTCGAGTTGGTCGATCGCGAGTCCGGTGGTGCCCACGAGCAGCGCCGCTCCGCACTCGCGGGTGAGCTCGGCCGCGTGCATCGCTCCCATTGGCGACGAAAAATCAACGATCACGTCGGTATCGGCAGCGAACCTGCGGGCGTCTTCGGGTGCGGCCCATGTCCAAGCGATGCCGCTCGTCGGACGATTTCGAGACACTCCCGCGACGACGCGGAAGCGAGGATCGGCGCACGCGAGCGCGATGAGGCGATGTCCGACGCGCCCCGTCGCGCCGTTAACGAGCAGACGGATTGGGTGCGTGGAGCTCATCGGTGCGGTCGCGTTCGATTTGGGGCGCTTGTGGATATCTTGCTCAAGGCATTGCATTCCTTGGTCCGATACATTACACAATCAATCCACGTCCGCCGCGCGGGTCGCTTGGCGATTCACGCCGTGGTGCGATTCGGAGCGTGCGGACGTCTTTGAGGAGACCGCTAATGGCGAAGAAGGCAAAGAAGAAGGGTGCGAAGAAGTCCTCCAAGAAGAAGGCCAAGAAGAAGTAAGGCCCTCCTGTGAGGAGCGTCCGACGTCGCCTCGTCCTCGGCGCGGATGCACAAGGACTTCGGGTGGACGGGCCGGCGGGCCCGACACCCGTCCAAGACTGCGATCATGCGGGGCTCTCCGGTGGAGGGCCCCGCGGTCGTTTTGGGCCTGCGTGAGTGGGAACCGCGTTCCGAAGACGGGTCACCGAATGAGTGCGGCTGGCTGGTCCGGGCCGCGCGTGGCGCTCACAATCAGGCATGACCGACGACCGCCGCGAATTGGAGCTTCGGGCCGTTCGTCTGTTGCGGGCTCAGTTGCGCGCCGAAGCGCTGCACAACGGCATGGTGACTCCGGTCCGCTTCGTGATCGATCCATCCAGCGGACGGTTGGTGTTCCCCGCTCCGCCGGCGATCCTCCGGGCCCCCGAGATTGTTCTTTCCGTCCCCCGAGATGAGGACGGATCGCTTCAACTCATGGTGGACCTCACCGAACTGGACGCGAACCGCGAGGCGGTGTGCGATCGCTGGATGATCTACCACGGCAAGAACCCGTTCGGCACATGGGTGGCGCTGACCGCGACCGAGGCGAAACACGGGCGAAGGTACGTTGACGGCTGGTCGGCCGCGGCGCTTGTCTCGCCCGATTGGGCCCGCGGCGTCGAGCCCGAGCTTTGCCGCCTTGCCAACGGCGATCGCGCGGCCCTGCGTTCGGTGTGTCGCGAGATGGCCCGCACCGAGGTTGATGAAGCGCTGTGCGTGGGGATCGACGACGCGGGGATGGACGTTCGGGCCCGGTTCAGCATTGTCCGGATTGATTTCGTTGCGCCCGCAGCCGACGTATCGGAACTGCGTGCGGCCGTGGGTCAGATTCTGAGAAGCGCCCGGGGCGGTTCCGGGGCAGCGCCGTGATGCGGCCGCCGGTCGCGTTCCCGATCCGCGAGGCGCACGCGCATGTCGCGTCCCTTGGCCAGACACTGGCGATGCCCGATCTGTCATCGTGCCTGAGCGTGGGGGAGTGCCTCGAGCTCGTGCGGCGCGAGTCGGCGCGGCTTGGTGAACGGGAACCGAGCTGGCTGCGGCTGCACGGGGCGCGCATCGAGGCTTGGTCCGACCGGCGCTGGCCGACGCGCCACGAGCTTGACGCCGCGGCGGGGGCCCGTCCCTGCGTCATGCTGTCGTTCGACCTCCATTCTGGCGTTGCCAACTCCGCCGCGATGGCAGGGGCGGGCGTGCGATCGCAAGCCGATGCGCCGGCCGGTGGAACGGTCGGCCTCGATCGCCTGGGTGCGCCCTCGGGGCTGCTGCTGGAGGGGGCATTCTGGAAAGTCTGGTCGGCGGCTCCGGAGCCCGGGCCGGTCGTTCGCCGGCGGCATGTCGCCGCCGCTCTTCGTGTTCTCGCGGATCTCGGGTACGTGGAGGTTCACGACCTGCTCAGCCAGGCGTGGCTGGGTCCGATGCTCGCGGAGATGGACTGCGCGGGCGAACTCCCGCTGCGCGTGCGGCTCTACCCGCCGCTGTCGGAGTTCGAGGCCGCGGTCGCGGGCAGCGCCGGATGGGAGCGGCCCCGGGTCGTGCTGAGCGGGGCCAAGGTGTTTCACGATGGGACGCTCAACAGCCGCTCCGCGTGGGTTCTGGAGCCGTACCGGGATCCGTTGCCGGGCGAACCCAACGGCCGACGGCTGTTGACATCGCACGAGCTGGATCAGGCGATCGAGCGGACTCGCGCGGCGGGCCTGGGGCTCGCGGTCCACGCCATCGGCGACGCCGCGGTGCGGGCGGCGCTGGATGCCTGGGAGCGTCATCGGGTCCGTCGCGTCAGGGCCGGAGCGTTTGAGGAAAGCCCCGGCGCATTGCGGATCGAGCACGCCGAGCTGATCGACGGCGCGGACGTGCCGCGGTTCGCCGGGCTGGGCGTTGTGTGCTCGGCGCAGCCGTGTCATCTCCTGGCGGACGTCGAGGCGCTCCGGCGGGCGCTCCCGCACCGGCTGGACCGGGTGCTCCCGTTGCGTGAGCTGATCGACTCGGGCTGCCGCCCGGGAGAGCTCCTGTGGTTTGGCTCGGACGCGCCGGTGGTCCGGGCGGATCCGGGCGACAGCATCCGCGCCGCCACGGCCCGCCGTCGCGAGGGCGCGGCGTGCGCGGACGCCATCGCGCCCGAGCAGTCCATCAGCGAAGGAGAGGCGTGGTCGTGCTTCCGGTGCGCGCGTGAGGTCAACAATCGAGCATGAGCCAGTTACCGAAGGTGGTCATCACGGGCGCGGTCCCGGTCAGGGGGAGAGCGATCGGCGCCGCGCCGGAGATGCCCGGGGTCGAAGTCGTGATGGCGCCCGTTTCCCCGAAGCCCACGCCCGAGGAACTACGCGGGCTTGTTCGTGGGGCCGACGTCATCATCTCGATGTTCTATCAGCGGGTGGATGTCGCGCTGCTCGACGCCGCCGGGATGGGTTTGAGGGGCATCGTGAATTACGCGGTGGGCTTCGACAACATCGACCTCGGGGCGTGCCGCGAGCGGGGCCTGCTCGTCGCCAACACACCGGACGCAGTGACGGAAGGCACGGCGAACCTGGCGTGGGGGCTGATCCTGGCGTGCGCGCGCCGACTGGTCGAGGCGGACGGGTTCGTGCGCTCGGGGGCCTGGGAGAAGCAGGGCCCCCTCTCGATCACGGACTTCCTCGGCGTGCACCTGACGGGGAGGACGCTGCTCATCGTCGGGGCGGGGCGGATCGGCAAGGCCGTGGGGCTGCGGGGCCTGGCCTTCGGGATGCGGGTTGAGTACGCCGCGCGATCGCGGCACGTGGATTTCGAATTGGCGCCGCTGGCCGCCCGCCGGGTGGAGCTGGACGAGGGCCTGGCACGGGCCGATGTCGTGAGCATCCACACGCCCTTGACTCCCGAGACCCGGCACCTGATCGACGCTCGCCGGCTCGGCTTGATGAAGCGCGAGGCGATCCTGATCAACACGGCGCGGGGGCCGATCGTTGACGAGGCGGCCCTGGCTTCGGCGTTGCAGGAACGGCGGCTCTGGGGAGCGGGGCTGGACGTGTTCGAGCGCGAGCCACGCGTGGATCCGCTGTTGCGGGAGCAGTCGAACGCGGTCATGGCCCCGCACATCGGCAGCGCCGAACGCTACTGGCGCGAGGTGATGACGGAGATGGTGTGCGAGAACGCGCGCGCGATGCTCGAGGGGAAGCGGCCGCCGAACCTGTTGTCGTGAGCGGGTGTCGGCGCGACGGTGCCCGGGACGGGGTCGCTAGAGCGGTTTCAGCATTTCTGTAGCGGGTAGCCGCAGTGCTCGAAGAAGTTCACGGAGTCGGTTGGGGTGACGGTGTCGAGGATGGACTGCATGGAGTTCCACAGCGCCCCGCGGGTCCGCGCGGCCAGGCCGCGGAGCGACTGCTTGATCTTGCTGAACGCCGGCTCGATCGGGCTGTAGTCCGGGCTGTACGGCGGCAGGTAGACCAGCGCGGCCCCCGCCGCCTCGATCGACCGACGCACGCCCGCGCCCTTGTGGCTCGACAGATTGTCCATCACCACGATGTCGCCGGGCCTGAGCTGCGGGCACAGCACCTGGCCGACGAACGCCTGGAAGATGTCTCCGTTGACCGGGCCGTCCACCACCGTCGAGCACCGCACGCCCTGGATCCCCAGCGCCCCGATCAGCGTGGTGGTGTTCCAGTGCCCGTGCGGGACCTTGGCGACCAGACGCTGGCCGCGCGGGGCCCGGCCGCGCAGCCGCGTCATGTTGGTCTTGGCCCAGGTCTCATCGATGAAGATCAGGCGGCGTGGATCGATGCCGGCCCGCCAGAGCACCCATTCGGCA
>JAEUIW010000089.1 GCA_016794925.1 Phycisphaerae bacterium | reverse complement strand
TCATAATACTCCTAGTGGTTTTATTTCATTATGTGATCACGGGTGTTTCCACCCGCAATCCATTTTCTCTTACCGCCAAAACGCGATCCGTTAGAAGATCGTTCCGGCACCAAACACTGTATCAAAGCTAGCTAAATTGAACAGCGCCGCGTCTTGTGCCGCAGTCAGGCCGGTCAGGGTGATCGTGGTGGTACCGCCCGATACCGCATCAGCCGCCTGGAATTGCTGCTGACCGTCAGCTTGATCAGTATCCGGCACCACGGTAAAGGCAAAGCCGTTGAAGAGGTCGATCTTGTCGCCCGTACCGAAGCCTGCGATGGTCGCGGGGTAGGTACCGGCAGCCACCACGTAGGTCGTATTGACCGTAGCGCCGCCATCGGTGAAGGTTCCACCAGGAGCCGCGATGTTTTGCGTAGCTGTAGTCCCACCACCACCACCACCACCACCACCACCAGTACCCGGTACGAGCACCCCACCATTCAGGGTCAACTCAGCGCCGGTGGTCTGGTCGAAGTACTTGATCGTATTCCCCGCATCCAGATCCACGTCCTGAGTCGACAGGCCAGTGGCCGAGACGAACTTCAGGCCGGTAGCGGTCGTCTGAACGGCGACGCCGGCAACGGTGTAGAAGTTGATCGCATCCGTACCCCCGCCCAGGTTGATGGTGTTCTTGCCCCCACCGAGGTTGACCGCCAGGTTCAGCGTATCGTTGCCCGGAAGAGTCAGATCGCCGGTAATGTTGAGATTGAAGGCACCGGAGACCTCGCGCACGTTGACGTTCAGGGCAGAGGCGGCGCTCGGAGTAA
>JAEUIW010000088.1 GCA_016794925.1 Phycisphaerae bacterium | reverse complement strand
ATGGGGCCGCGGCATTACACCGCGGAAAACCAGGTTTTCGTCGCGCGACCGAATCACGACTGGTCGAGGCTTCAATGGGGCCGCGGCATTACACCGCGGAAAACTACCCGCCTGACGTGACGGCGCAAATTTTCTGGCTCAAGCTTCAATGGGGTCGCGGCATTACACCGCGGAAAACGGCGCACGCAGACGCGATGGTGCGGCTGCAGGTGGCGGCTTCAATGGGGCCGCGGCATTACACCGCGGAAAACCCACACGAAACGCAATTTGATGAGAATCTGAGCGAAGAGCTTCAATGGGGCCGCGGCATTACACCGCGGAAAACCGGCAAGACAGTCGCGGTTAAGTTTCTACGGAAAGCGCTTCAATGGGGCCGCGGCATTACACCGCGGAAAACCGGAAGTAGATGCTAAATTGCTTGATGGCGCCGGCGAAGCTTCAATGGGGCCGCGGCATTACACCGCGGAAAACTCCGCGTTTCCTCACGCTAACCGGGCGCAGACTAGCGGCTTCAATGGGGCCGCGGCATTACACCGCGGAAAACGGCGACTTCGCGACCGGCGACCTCGCCGGCGCCGTGGAGCTTCAATGGGGCCGCGGCATTACACCGCGGAAAACGGACGAGCGGCGGGAGGCGGTCAACGCCATGGAAGCCGCTTCAATGGGGCCGCGGCATTACACCGCGGAAAACAACGTGCATACTGGAGCTTGCCCGTGGAAAAGGGCAGCTTCAATGGGGCCGCGGCATTACACCGCGGAAAACTCGAGCTTCCGTGTCGGCTACAGCGAGGACCAGAGCGTGCTTCAATG
>JAEUIW010000087.1 GCA_016794925.1 Phycisphaerae bacterium | reverse complement strand
ACTTCTCGAAATAGGCGTGTGTCTTGTCCAAGTGCTTCTGTTGCACGAGGTCGCGGCCGAAGGTGCGCCATTTCACCACACGAGGTCCGAAGAAACGGCCCACCCAGTAGTTGATGTTATCCCCTAGCACCGCGGCGATGAACAGCATGATGAACAGGGTACCGAGGTCCAATGGAGCGGTGGCTCCAGCAGCGAGCGACCCGGCTACGAAGAGCAAAGAATCACCGGGCAAGAAAGGCATCACCACGAAGCCGGTCTCCACGAAGATGATCGCGAAGAGCAGCGCATAGACCATGTTGCCGTGCTCCGCGATGAAGGCTGGAAGGCTCTGGTTGAGGTGGGTGATGAAGAACCAGAATTCTTGAAGAAGTTCCATGGGCTCAGTCGCAATTCAAGTCGTTGTCCACCTCGATGCCGAAACCGAGGATGCCTCCTTTCAAATTCACAAGGTTGTCGAAGCCGTAGCGGGTGGAAAGGGCGTTGATCACCGCCAAGGAACGTGCACCGCTACGGCAATGCAACACGACGGGGATATCCTTCCGGAGTTCCCCGATGCGCTCCACGATCTCACCCATCGGGATGTTCGCCCCTCCGATGGTGCAGAGCTGCACTTCATAAGGTTCGCGCACATCGATCAATTGATGCGGCTTGCCTTGTTCTCGCCAAGCTTGCAGCTCAACGGGTCGGATCTCTTTCATGTCAATGAGTTGGAAGCGGGGGCGAAGATCGTACGATCGCAGGGACCGGCTCCCTCCTTACTGTTCCGCCGGTTTAACCTGCCGCAGCTTTTCGGCCACTTGCTCGGGAAGG
>JAEUIW010000086.1 GCA_016794925.1 Phycisphaerae bacterium | reverse complement strand
AACCTTGGGGTAGGCCCACTGGTGGCGTTGCGCATCGGGCATCGCCCCTCGGCAACGAGGGGCGCGGATTGAAACCCGGCAAGCTCGGGCTTATCGCCCGGTCGTATCTCAAGCATCGCCCCTCGGCAACGAGGGGCGCGGATTGAAACATACCAGCACCCTCCGCACCAGCGACACCGCCCAAAGCATCGCCCCTCGGCAACGAGGGGCGCGGATTGAAACTCACGCGTGCCGCGTCGGCCGCCGGCTTGCTGGTGACGGCATCGCCCCTCGGCAACGAGGGGCGCGGATTGAAACACGAATGAACCACGTTAAAGCCCCGGCCCATCTACGCATCGCCCCTCGGCAACGAGGGGCGCGGATTGAAACGACACCTGGGTGAACAAGGTCGTCAAGCAGTCGCAAGCATCGCCCCTCGGCAACGAGGGGCGCGGATTGAAACGCTGAGGTCTTGACTCGGAATCAGGTGACGGTCACTGCATCGCCCCTCGGCAACGAGGGGCGCGGATTGAAACCCCCTTGTACAGATCATGCGCAACGTCGATACGGGGCATCGCCCCTCGGCAACGAGGGGCGCGGATTGAAACCAGCTTTCGCCGGGATGCGCGGGGCGCACGTGGTACGGCATCGCCCCTCGGCAACGTGGGGCGCGGATTGAAACACCGGCAACTCGAGCACCGCCGGATTTTCTCCGGCGCATCGCCCCTCGGCAACGAGGGGCGCGGATTGAAACAGCGGTCGCATGTCGTGTCCAGCAAGCTTGTGGTCGCATCGCCCCTCGGCAACGAGGGGCGCGGATTGAAACATCAAGGATT
>JAEUIW010000085.1 GCA_016794925.1 Phycisphaerae bacterium | reverse complement strand
ATGGCGACGGGTTTGCCATCCACACGACCAGTCAGGCCGAGCCCCGGTATGGCTTCGAACGTCTCCGCCTTGGCAAGCTCAACGCCCTTGGCGCGCGCACCTTCCAGGATCGCCAACGCAATCGGATGTTCGCTGCCCGCTTCAAGGCTGCCGGCGAGACGCAATACTTCGTCCGCGCTGATCCCCGCTTCGGGTTCAACCGCCGCGAGTTTCGGTTTTCCCTCGGTCAGGGTGCCGGTCTTGTCGACGACGAGAGTGTCGATGCCGGCGAGAGCCTCCAGCGCCGCAGCATCGCGAACCAGAATGCCCTCGCGCGCGCCGCGTCCCGTCGAGACCATGATCGACATCGGCGTGGCGAGGCCGAGGGCGCACGGGCAGGCGATGATGAGCACGGAGACCGCGGCGACGACGGCATACGCAAGCGATGGTGACGGGCCGAGGAACAGCCAAGCGAAAAACGCCAGAACCGCGACGGAAACCACCGCCGGGACGAAATAGCGGGCCACGCGGTCGGCAACAGACTGAATCGGCGCGCGGCTGCGTTGCGCCGAGGCCACCAGTGCGACGATGCGCGACAGCATGGTGTCGCTGCCGACCTTCTCCGCGCGCATGACGAACGAGCCGGTCTTGTTGAGCGTGCCACCCGTGACGGTGTCGCCGGGGCCCTTGTCGACAGGCATCGGTTCGCCGGTGAGCAGCGCCTCGACGATGGCGGAAGAGCCTTCCGTGATGACGCCGTCGACGGGGACTGCCTCGCCGGGCCGCACGCGCACGAGATCGCCGCGTATCAAATCGGCGAGCGGCACGTCCTCGTC
>JAEUIW010000084.1 GCA_016794925.1 Phycisphaerae bacterium | reverse complement strand
GAGATGTATTTCTGGAGTTTCCTCGCCGTCCTTCTGAATCAGAAGCATGGGGTATGGATGGGCGACAAAGAGCCCGCGGAACTGACGCGCGTGGGCGTCGCTCCAGACGGCAGCGCCGGGATCTCGCTGCGAACGTGCCGCGGCGATCGCTGTGAAGGCCAGAACCGCGAGAACGGAGGGAACGATCAGAAACAGAAACGCTACGAGCGAGGGTGGCATCGGCAGGTAGCCAACGTAGAACGGCGCTTGAGAAAGCATGGAAACGCGAGACTGCTGGTCGCTCATGGCATGTCTCCGGGAATCTGAACCGGCTTCGTTGGCGTGCCCGGCGGCAAGGCCCTTGCACTCACCTGGACGCGTCCGCTCACGATCCGCACCTGGTAGGTGGCGATCTTCTCTTTGAATGGAGGCGGCGAGCAGCCATCCTGCGGCCGATACTGCCAGCCGTGCCACGGGCACGTGATGCAGCCGTCGATGACCTTGCCTTCGCCGATGGGCCCGCCCTGGTGTGCGCAGATGTTTGTGATCGCCGAGATCGTGCCGCCGGTGCTGAAGACCGCGATGCGTTCGCCTCCCGGCGCGCAGACTGTGCGTGCGCGATCGATCGGTATTTCATTGGGGGCACCGACATCGACCCACGCGGCCTCTTCGGCGGCCGGCGTGCTTGTTGGATTGCCTCGGTCTTTTCGGTACTCCTGGAGACCGGCGGCGATGTGCAGCCCGGAGACGGTGCAAAGGCCGCCGAACATGAGCGCAGGACCGATCCAGCCACGATCGGTCTGAAGTGCGCCGAGCGCGACGTGACAAACGAGGAGCCC
>JAEUIW010000083.1 GCA_016794925.1 Phycisphaerae bacterium | reverse complement strand
TAAAGACGGGTTCACCGGCCGGGCGCGGCGCGGGCGCGCCCATGGCGACGCGAAAGCCGATGTGGCTGTGCTCCGCCTTGGGTTCTTCGTGGTCGCGCCGCGATGAACGGCATCGCCCGCCGGTGGCGGTCCAGCCCCCGCCGCGCAGCACGCGGTGCGCGGCGAAGGACGGCCCGGCGGGGTCCACCGATTCGCCGTCGAAGTAGTAGCCGTGCCAGTCCTGGCACCATTCGGAGACATTGCCGCTCATATCGTGAAGGCCCCACGGATTGGGGAGTTTCTTTCCCACGGGCTGTGCGCTGGCGTCTTTACCGGCGGGGACGGTTCCACGCCACCATGCGTGGGCATCGATCTCCACGTAGTCGAGGTCGTCGCCCCAGGGAAAGCGCGTGGTGGTGCCGGCGCGGCACGCGTATTCCCACTCCGCCTCGGTGGGCAGGCGGAGGTCTTCATTCAAGTGATCCGCGAGCTTCTCGTTGAAGGCTTGCGCCGCCTCCCAGGATATGTACACGGCAGGCGATGCGGGGTCGTCCGACACCTGCTCACGGCCGCCCCAGGGACTCGTGCCCATGACCGACTGCCACTGGGCCTTGGTGATTTCATACTTGCCCATCCAGAAGCCGCGGGTGAGGGTTACTGGGTGCCGGGGCGTTTCCTTGTTGGGGTAGGCGTCGCGCTCGCCCGGGGCCTGGCCCATCTCGAAACTGCCCGCCGGAATCCAGACCATTTCCAGGGGAACGCCACCCGGCAGTTCCAGGGTACGCACGGCGCCTGCGGCGGGGGCTTCCGCCGCCGTGGCGGCGGCGGTGACCGTGATGA
>JAEUIW010000082.1 GCA_016794925.1 Phycisphaerae bacterium | reverse complement strand
AAACCATTCTTGCACAGAAAACGCACGCTGCCCTTGTTCTACCGCGCTTAGATCGGACATTGAGATGCCCACCAGTTCGGCGCATGCTCTAAGAGTTAGTCCGGCCGCCAAGCGGCGCTCGCGCACGGCGTTTCCGAACACCGCCCCCCCGGGATGCTTTTCGGGAGCGGGTTGGTATGGATCAGTGACGATCACTGGAACGCCTCCCTCGGCATCCCGGGCACGACTCTCCGCCACTGGCCGTTGCACGACGTCCACGCCGAGTCCGCCGCCGACGGGCCGTTCACGGTCATTTCGTGCGAACGCTTGAAAACCCAATACGGACGCCCGCGCGGCTGCGCAATCTCGACGCCGTACTGGCCCGAGTCGTCCGCCAGGCGGCGAATGACCCCGGCGCACACGTCGATGCGCGGCTCGCCGAATCCGACTGTGCGAACCTCGACGGTTACGCGGTCGCCAACACGGAACTTCATGGTTCGATTCCTTTGGCGCACGAGTGCAGCGTGCATTGCTGAAGCATCGATCGGTCGGCGCTGTACGCGGTGATTGGCCCCATGAGATTGCCGTACCCGGGATAGCGTGACGCGAACATGTCGCACGCACGCTCGCGGGCATATGCGTCCAGCCCGCTCCACCACGCTCTCGCACGCTCGCGGACCGCTGCGGCCTCCTCCTCGGTGCAGGCTTCGCTCGTCGCCACCGGCGAGAGTGTCGCGGACATTCCCTTGTGGTCGAGGGCTCGCAGTGCCTTGGTGAGTCGGTCCATTTGGGGAGACGGGAAGGCCGACATGCGCCGCTGTTCGCAGAGGCACGCCCTGACC
>JAEUIW010000081.1 GCA_016794925.1 Phycisphaerae bacterium | reverse complement strand
GGAAGAAGTGCCGGCTTCATTGCTGCAGAACCACGATGACTGCACCTTCGTGATCGACGAAACGGGCGCTTCGGAACTCACCCGCTTCAAGAGCCCCTGGCTCACCGGCGAATGCGAATGGACCGACAAGATGGTGAAACGGGCCGTGGTGAACCTGGCCCTCAAACTCAACAAGCCCGTTCTCAGTTTAACCAATAACGATTACAACGATAACGGCCTCAGCGACCTGCTCGTGGAAAAGGGCGATGCGTACGAGATCAACCTGCAGGTATTTTATTTACTGCGGGACAGCATCACCGGCTGGCCGGGTGGCAAACCAACCGACAAAAGAAGTTCGCATCCCGAACGGCATGACCCCTTCCCGAAACGGGCATTGATCTTCTCCCCGCACCCCGACGACGACATCATCAGCATGGGCGGCACCTTCATGCGGCTGCACGACCAGGGCCATGAAGTACATGTGGCCTACCAAACCAGCGGCAATATCGCCGTAACGGATGAGTTCGTCACCCGCTTCATCGACTTTGCCGTTGGCTTCGAGAACATGTTCGATATCGACGAAACCAAAAGCAGGAAATTACTGGAAGACGCAACCAGCTTCCTGAACACAAAAAAATCAACCGAGAAAGATACCGAAGAGATCCGTGCCATCAAGGGCCTGATCCGGCGCTGCGAAGCCAAGGCCACCTGCAAGTATGTGGGCCTTACCGAAGACAGGGCGCATTTCATGAACCTGCCCTTCTACGAAACAGGCACCATCGAAAAGAAACCCATGGGGCCCGATGATGTTAAACTAACCATCGATCTGCTGAATAAACTGCA
>JAEUIW010000080.1 GCA_016794925.1 Phycisphaerae bacterium | reverse complement strand
AAGAGTGGCACGGCCAGAGCGTACCGCGCCGCGCCGAGAATCTCGGCGCCGGATCGGTGTTGAACGCGGAGAATCGCCGGAGCCGGGGCGAGGCACCGGGCGCGGCGTCTACTTGTCGCCGCCGGGAACGCCGCGTCGATTTCCCGCCGGCTTGCCCGGGCCGTCGGCGGCGTTAATCGGCGCGCCCTGGGCGTTGGGGTCGACGGGCTTCTGGGTTCCGCCGTCGCCCGAGAGGAAATACCAGGCGATGACGCCGATCGCGATCACCAGCACGCCGACGGCCACGCCCAGCTTGACCTTGTCGGCCTTGTCCATGTCATCAAAGCCCATCGGGAAACCTCCGAGCACGGACGCTCTGGAAAAAATGCGGCTGAGAGGAGTCGAACCTCCACGGGTGTTACCCCACTAGAACCTGAATCTAGCGCGTCTGCCAATTCCGCCACAGCCGCAGGGTGTGGACGGGAAGATTAGCCCGTCGGGGAGCCGGTGGCAACGCGGGGCCGAACACCTCCATCCCGCGACTTCGATCACCCTTTTCCACGCCGCGGCGTGGTTCTGCTCGCCATCCGGGCGAGGTGGCACGAGAAGCAGGTGCGGGACGTCTGTCGTGTGGTAGTTGGGTGCCACTCCCCGAGCACAATCGAGCGGGCCGATGATGGCCAGAGTGAGTGCCGACAGACCGCGCGTAGAATGGTCTGTGAGACCCGTGTCCCCGAAGTTCGATTGGACAGAACTACGGGTTTCTTATTCGTCGGTTGCAGGTTTGAATGCTGCCGACGTGTTGCACCCCATCGCCTGGAATGCCGGGGGCGGGAGCACACAAAGCAAATAGGAACC
>JAEUIW010000007.1 GCA_016794925.1 Phycisphaerae bacterium | reverse complement strand
CGCGAGACCGTCCGCCGCGCCGGATGCCTCCTCCTCCGCCTCGCACGCGTCACACCCATCCCGCCACCGCCCGCGGCCGATGGAGATCCTCCGCCCTTCCCCTCCGCACTCGATCCCGCCCCCCAACCCCCGGCCCCACCCCCCGCCCCACCCCCGGCCCCACCCTCCACCAACCTCCCCGATCCCGCGCGGCGACTCCACCCCGCCGCCCCCGCTCCCTTCTTCGCACCTTCCCCCCGTCCCCCACGCGCACCCGATCCCGACCACCCCGCGCGCCTGAACGGGTACGATCCACGGTCCCTGCGCGCGAGAAGTGGAGGATCCGATGCCGTTCTACATCAAATTGGGTCTGTTGCCGCGAAAGCGGCACGTTCAGTTCCGTCGCCCCGACGGGTGCCTGTACTCGGAGGAGGTGTTCGGCACCGAGGGCTTCTCCGGCCCGACCACGACCATGTACCACATCCACCCGCCCACCCAGGTGTACGGGTGGAAGCCCGTGTACGGAACCAAGGCGGAGTACGTCGAGCCGGAGATCATGCGGATGCGGCACGTCAAGTCCGCGCCGCTCCCACCCAAGGGCGACTTCATCACCGGCCGCGTGGTCCTCTTCGGCAACGCCGACTGCGAGATGGCCCTCTGCAACCCCGCCGAGCAACTGGGCTATCACTTCAAGAACGGTCAGGGCGACGAGTGCATCTTCATCCACTTCGGCTCGGGGGTGTGCCACACCATGCTGGGCACGCTGCGTTTTGGCCCGCGCGACTACCTCGTGATCCCCAAGGGGGTGATCTACACCATCGTCTGGGACCCGCGCCGCAACGGCCCCGACGGCAAGCCCGCCGACGGCGGGCCGCCCATCGAGACCTGCCCCTTCGGCAAGTACCTGCTCATCGAGACGACCAACGGCAGCCACATCGGCCCGCCGCCACGCTACGTCAGCAAGGCCCACGGCCAACTCCTCGAACACGCGCCCTACTGCGAGCGCGACCTCCGCACGCCCGAGATGCCCATGACCTGGGACCAGAAGGGTGATTTCCCGGTGCGCATCAAGGCCCGTGACCTTGTCCACGAGTACATCTACCACTACCACCCTCTGGACATCGTGGGCTGGGACGGGTGCTACTACCCGTTCATCTTCAACGCCGACGACTTTTCGCCCATCACCGGCAAGCTGCACATGCCCCCGCCGATCCACCAGACCTTCGAGGCCCACAATTTCGTGATCTGCACCTTCGCGCCCCGGATGCTGGACTATCACCCCCAGTCGATCAAGGTCCCGTACAACCATTCCAATCTCGACAGCGACGAGGTCCTCTACTACGTCGAGGGCAACTTCGGCAGCCGCAAGGGCATCGAAGTGGGCAGCCTGACCCTGCACCCGCAGGGCATCCCCCACGGCCCCCATCCCGGCACCATCGAGGCCAGCCTCGCCGCCACGCACACCCAGGAACTCGCCGTCATGTGCGACACGTTCCGCCCCCTGTTCCCCACCAAGGCGGCCATGGCCTTGGACGACACCAAGTACCCCGCCAGTTGGCAGGGCGAGCACTTCCCCGGGCTCTCCACGGGCGCCATGCACCTCAACGGCGCCACCGTGCCCGCCGCCAGCGCCGCGGCGTTCCCGCGCGAAATCAAGCCCGTGGACATCATCCGGGCCGAGGTGGCCCAGGTCGTGATCCCCGCGCCCGGTGGCGCCGCTTCGGCCAACGGGGCCGGCAAGTCGGGCGGCTCGACCGGAGGGGGTGGAGGGGGTGGAGGGGGTGGGGGGGGTGGGGGGGGGACGGCGAACGTCTGGGCGCCGTGAAACGGATCATGCCGCGTGCGACACTCGCATCCCGAGCCGCACCCGGCGCGACGCGCCGCCGGGCGGCCCCGACTCCCGGACCGACCACCCGCCGCGCGGCCCGGCAACTCGCCGACCTCGCCAACGTCGGCCCGGCGACGCTGCGCGACTTCGAGGTCCTCGGCATCCGCTCGATCGCGCAGCTCGCCCGCCGCGATCCGCTCGCGCTCTATCGCGCCCTGTGCCGCAAGACCGGGCAGCGTCACGACCCCTGCGTCATCGACGTGTTCATGGCGACGATCGCCCAAGCCCGCGGCGGGGCGCCCAAGCCCTGGTGGACCTTCACGGCGCGGCGGAAGCAACTCGTGAGGGCGCCCTGACACGGGGCGCGCCGACCGGGGCCCCCCCCGCGTACGCCTATTCCCATTCGATCGTGGCCGGGGGCTTGCTCGAAATGTCGTACACCACCCGGTTGATGCCCCGGACCTCGTTGATGATGCGCCGCGAGATCGTCGCCAGCACCTCGTACGGCAGGCGGGCCCAGTCGGCCGTCATGAAGTCCTCGGTCTCAACGGCGCGCAACGCGACGGCCTGGTCGTACGTCCGGCCGTCGCCCATCACGCCCACCGAGCGCACCGGCAGCAGCACCGCGAAGACCTGGCTGGTCGATCGGTACAGGTCCGCCGCGACGATCTCTTCCAGCAGGATCTCGTCGCAGGCCCGGATGATGGTCAGCTTTTCGGGCGTCACCTCACCCAGCACGCGGACCGCCAGCCCGGGGCCGGGGAACGGGTGCCGCCAGATCAGTTGCTGCGGCAGGCCGAGCACCTCGCCGAGCGTGCGGACCTCGTCCTTGAAGAGGTCGCGGAGCGGCTCCACCAGCCGGAACCCGAGCTCCGCGGGAAGACCGCCCACGTTGTGGTGGAGCTTGATCCCCGCCGACGTTCCCGCGGCGGAGTGCCCCGACTCGATCACGTCCGGGTACAGCGTGCCCTGCGCGAGGAACCTGGCGTCGGGAAGGTCCTTCGCCGCGTGCTTGAAGACGTCGATGAAGCGGTGGCCGATGCGGCGTCGTTTCTCCTGCGGGTCGGTCACCCCGCGGAGGTCGGAGAGGAACTCGCGCGAGGCGTCCACCACGCGCAGGTCGATCTTGAAATGGTCACGGAACGTGGTCTCGACCAGTTCCGCCTCGGCGGTCCGGAGCAGGCCGTTGTCAACGAAGATGCACGTCAGCCGGTCCCCGATGGCCCGGTGCAGCAACGCCGCGCACACCGAGGAATCGACGCCGCCCGAGAGCCCGCACACCACGCGGTCGGGCCCGACGGCGCGGGTGACGTCGCGCACGGTCTCGTCGAGGAAGTCGCTCATCCGCCACTGGCCCGTGCAGCGGCAGATCTCGTACAGGAAGTTGTGCAGCAGCACCCGCCCCTGGGGCGTGTGGGTGACCTCGGGATGGAACTGGACGCCGTACAGGCGGCGCCCGCCGGATTCGAGTCCGACCGCGGCGTGCGGGCAGGTGGGCGTGGAGGCGAGGGTCTCGAACCCGAGCCGGTCGGTGTCCGCGGCCTGGTCGCCGTGCGACATCCAGACGCTGGTGCGGTCCGGGATGGCCGCGAACAGTTTGTCGTGGCGGATGATGGAAAGGTGGGCCTTGCCGAACTCGCGGTGCTCGGCCCGCGCCACGACGCCGCCGAGCGTCCGGCAGATGGCCTGCATCCCGTAGCAGATGCCCAGCACCGGCACGCCGAGATCGAGCAGCGCGGGGTTGAGCGCGGGCGCGCCGTCCTCGTACACGCTGGCCGGGCCGCCGGAGAGGATCAGGCCGCGCGGATTGAGCGCGCGGACGGCGTCGGGCGGGGTGCTCGGCGCCACGAGCAGGGAGAACACGCCCGCCTCGCGCACACGCCGCGCGATCAGCTGCGCGGTCTGGGACCCGAAGTCCACAACCACCACCGTCTCGCGGGCGTGGGGCGGCGGGTCGGTCACAGGAGCTTGAACGTGTCGTTCCGGGTGAGTTCCCATGCCCACTTTACGCGGAGGGAGCCGGTGAGACCAGACCGGCACGTCCGGGGGAATTGGGTTAGGATGCCGGCGTGAATCGGGGCCGCGTCGCGAACGTGTGGGTCACTGTCGCCGTGTCCGGGCTGGGGGGATCGCTGGCGGGTTGCGCGTCGCCGGGAGCGGACGGGTTCCACGAATCGGAGCCGGGCGCGCGGATCGACGCGGCCATCGAGGCGAGCCGGAAGATGGACCCGAGCGCGGTGCCGGAGCTGATCGAGATGCTCGATTCGGACGATCCGGCGGCCCGGCTGGTCGCGATCAATGCCCTGGGGAGGCTGACGGGCGAGACGCACGGGTACGACCACGCCGCGCCCGAGGATGAGCGCCGGGAAGCGGTGGCGCGCTGGCAGGGGTGGTATCGGGCGTACAGTTCGTCGGGTGCGCGGCCCGAGGGTGCTCCGAGCGGAGCATCGGGTCGCCCTGGCGCGGCGGGCTCGACGCGATGAACGACGGACCCCAACTGCGGCTGCGTCTGGCGAGCAACCCGCTGTATCTCAGCGGCGTGCGTGAGTTGCTCTCGGCGGTGTGCCGGCGTCTGGGGTTCGCGGAGGACGTGTGCGGGCAGATCGCCCTGGCGGTGGACGAGGCGTTGTGCAACGTGATCCGTCACGGGTACGACCGTGCCGCGGATCGGCCCATCTGGCTCAATCTGTGGACGATCGGTGCCGGGGACGAGTCGGTGGATCCGGCGGCGGCGGAGGGCATCCGGCTGGTGATCGAGGACGAGGCGCGGCAGGTCGAGCCGGGCAAGATCAAGGGTCGGAATCTGGAGGAAATCAAGCCCGGGGGCCTGGGGGTTCACATCATCCACGAGGTGATGGATACTGTGCAGTACGAGAAGCGGGAGCAGAACGGGATGCGGCTGACCATGGTCAAACGACGGCCGGGGGCGCGGGCCGCGGTCCCCGCGAAGCTGGAGGCGAGTCATGGCTGACCACGGTCCCACCACGCTGGCGGTTCGTTCGGAGGGTCGTGGCGACGGGGTGATCATCTCGCCGCAGGGCGACGTGGACATGACGGGCTCGCCGGTGCTGCGTCAGGAGCTCAAGCGGGTGCAGGGGAACCGTCCGGCGCGGATCGTGGTGGATCTGGGGGGCGTGCCGTACATGGACTCCTCGGGGGTGGCGACGCTGGTGGAGGCGCTGCAGGCCGCGAAGCGGAGCCAGACCAAGCTGCTGCTGTGCGGGATGCAGGACAAGGTGCGCTCGATCTTCGAGATCGCGCGTCTGGACGCGGTTTTCACCATCGTGGCGACGGCGGACGCGGCCATGAAAGCCTGACGCACGCGACTCGTGACGGAGCGACATGCCGCCCGCGGACACGCCCAGATCGATCTTCGGACCCGTCGAGCTGCTGGGTGAGCGGGCGCTGGCGGTGGTGGCGCACCTGGGGTACATCACGCTGCTGGTGCTGGAGATGGGGCGGTGGGTTGCGAAATCGGTGACCAACCGCAAGGTCCGGCTGGGGCGAGCGGCGATCGTGGCGCAGGTCGTGCGGGTGGGGGTGCGATCGATCTTCATCATCTCGCTGGTCTCGGCGTGCGTGGGCCTGATCCTGGTGCTGCAGATGGCGCCACCGCTGGACGAGTTCGGGCGGAAGGACCTGGTGGCCAACATCGTGGGCGTCGCGGTGCTGCGGGAGCTGGGCCCGCTGATCGCAGCGATCGTGCTCACGGGCTTCGCGGGGGCGGCGATCGCGGCGGAGATCGGGACGATGGTGGTGGGCGAGGAGATCGAGGCGCTCGAGGCGCACGCGCTCAACCCGGTGCGGTTCCTGGTGATCCCGCGGGTGGTGGCGTCGGTGGTGAGCATGACGGCGATCGCGGTGATCGCGGACGCGGTGTCGATCGCGGCGGGTCTGGGCGTGGCGACGCTGGCGCTGGACATCTCGCGTCAGACGTACGTGTCGAATCTGCTGGACCAGGTGAAGCTGGTGGATTTTCTGACGGGCGTGGGCAAGGCGACGGTGTTCGGGATGCTGATCGGCCTGATCGCGTGCGGCAACGGGCTGAAGGTGAGCGGGGGCGCGGCGGGCGTGGGCAAGGCGACAACGGACACCGTGGTGCAGTCGGTGGTGGCGATCATCATCGCGGACCTGATCTTCACCGCGATTTTCTACGCGTGGCGCCTCGTCTGAGCGGGGCGGAGCTACGATCCGGCGCCCATGCGAGAGCGATCTTCAACCGCACGAAAGAAGCCGGTGCCGGCGGTGGCCGTGGTGGTCAGCGGGTACAACGCGTCCGTGACCGAGCGGCTGCTGGACGGGGCGTTGCGCGCGTACGCGGACGCCGGTGGGCGTGCGGACGACCCCAAGGATCCGGGGGTGCGGGTGGTGCGTGCGCCGGGCGCGTTCGAGCTGACGGCGCTGAGCCTGGCGGCGGCGCGGCGGCCGCGGGTGCGGGGCGTGGTCGCGCTCGGGTGCATCATCAAGGGCGAGACGCGCCACGACGAGTATCTGGCGCACGCGGTGGCGCAGGGGCTGGTGGGCGTGACGCTCAAGACGGGCAAACCGGTGACGATGGGCGTGCTGACGGTGCGGGACGCGGGGCAGGCGCGGGCGCGCGCGGGCGGGCGACTGGGGAACAAGGGCGCGGAGGCCATGTCCGCGCTGCTGCGGACGCTGGACGCGGCGGACGGTCTGGGGCGAGCGGTCGGGGCGTACCCGCCGGCGGGGGATCGGCCCGACAAGGCCCTGGCGCGGCGGAGCGTGCGCGGGGGGCGGCGCTGATGGCCACCCCTTCGGAGATCCGTCGTCTGGCGTTCCAGGTGCTGTTCCAGCTTGACCTGCGGGGGGGCGTGGATGCGCACGAGGTGCGCGCGTCGCTGACGGAGCAGGGGGCGTTCACCGAGCGGGAGAGGTCCGACGCGTTCGAGGCCGCGTGCGCGGCGTGGGGCGGGCGAGCGGAGGCGGACGCGGCCATGCTGGAGCTGGCGCCGGGGTGGCCGACGCACCGACAGGCCGCCGTGGATCGGGCCATTCTGCGCCTGGCGCACCACGAATTGACGCGGGGCACGGCCCCGCCGAAGTCGGTGATCAACGATGCGGTCGAGCTCGCGAAGGCGTTCAGCACGGAACGGTCCCCGGCGTTCGTGAACGCGCTGCTGGACCGGATCATGAAGCGGCCGGCGCCGGCCGGACGGTTGTCGGCTCCACCCGAACCGGCGTGAGCCCGGAGTCCCGCGGCGATGGCCCTGTTCCGTTCGGTCATCTCGAAGCTCGCCGAGGGCCTGCGCAAGACGCGGCAGACGCTCGTGGGCGGTCTGCGGGCGCTGCTGGGCGGGCGTGTGCTCGACGCGGCGCTGCTGGCCGAGGTCGAGACCACGCTGCTGCAGGCGGACGTGGGCGTGGTGGCGGCGCGGCGGCTGTCCGACTCGCTCCGTGCCGACTTCAGGGCGGGGGCGCTGGCGCGGTCCGAGGACATCCCTGAGCATCTGAAGCGGCAATTGAAGGCGATGTGGCCCGAGTCGGACCGGCGGCTGAACCTGGCCGCATCGGGGACGACCGTGGTGCTGGTGACGGGGATCAACGGCGCGGGCAAGACGACCAGCATCGCCAAACTGACGGCGCTGCTGCGACGGGAGGGGAAGACGGTGCTCCTGGCGGCGTGCGACACGTTCCGGGCCGGGGCGGTGCGGCAACTGGAAGTCTGGGCCGAGCGTCTGGGCGTCGAGCTGATCCGGGGGCAGCAGGGGGGCGACCCCGCCGCGGTCGCCTACGACGCGGCCAAGGCGGCGGTGTCCCGGGGCGTGGACGTGCTGATCGTGGACACGGCCGGGCGGCTGCACACGCAGGATCACCTGATGCGGCAACTCACGAAGATCCGCTCGGTGCTGCAGAAGGTCATCGCGGGATCGCCGCACGAGACGCTGCTGGTGCTGGACGCGACGGTGGGCCAGAACGCGGTGCGGCAGGCGGAGGAGTTCGCCAAGGCGGTTCCGCTCACGGGCATCTTTCTGTCCAAGCTGGACGGCACGGCGCGGGGCGGCGTGGTCATCGCGGTGCGGGCGGCGACGGACGTGCCGGTGAAGTTCGTGGGGCTGGGGGAGACCCCGGAGGACGTGGAGCCGTTCGATCCGGGCGCGTTCGTGGAGGCGCTGTTCGCGTCGGAGGCGGCGTCGGCGGCGGAGCGGGCGTGAGCGGGGGCTTGCCGCGGGCGGGCCGATCGGGCATACTGGCCCGTTCACGATGAGCAAGCCCCACGAGGTCGGCATCAAGGCGGAGGACTGGCAGCGCATCCGGGTGGTGCTCGAGCGTCTGGCGGCGAGTTCGGACACGCACGAGGTGCTGGGGCTGATCATCGACTCGGTGCGGGATTGCCTGCACGCGGACCGGGCCAGCGTGTTCCAGTACGACAAGGGGACGCACGAGCTGTTCGCGACCAAGGCGCACGGCGTGGATCAGAACCTGCGGTTCTCGGCCAACGCGGGGCTGGCGGGGGAGGCGGTGCGCACGGGTTCGATCATCAACGTTCCGGACTGCTACGCGGACCCGCGTTTCAACCGTGCGATCGACCAGAAGACGGGGTTTCGGACCCGTTGCATGCTGACGATTCCGCTGATCTCGTTCGACGGGGGGCTGGAGGGTGTCGCGCAGGTCTTGAACAAGGACACGCGGTTCGGGGAGGTGTTCGACGCGACGGACGAGTCCACGGCCCGGGCGCTGGCGTCGCAGGCGGCGGTGGCGCTGAAGCGGGCGCGGCTGATGGAGTCTGAGCGTCAGATGAACAAGCTGGAGGCGGACCTCGCGATCGCGCGGACGATCCAGCAGTCCACGCTCCCCAAGAGCCTGCCGGCGCCGGCGCGGTTCGACGTCGCGGCGTCCTCGTTCCCGGCCGAGGAGACCGGGGGCGACGCGTACGACGTGACGCTGTACGGTGAGGGCGACCGCAAGCTTCTGGTGTTCATGGCGGACGCCACGGGGCACGGGATCGGCCCCGCGCTCTCGGTGACGCAGGTTCACGCGATGCTGCGGATGGGGATCCGCATGGGGGGGGCGCCGTCCACGCTGGCGACGCACCTGAACGCGCAGCTGTGCCAGGACCTGCCCGCGGGCCGCTTCGTGACGGTGTTCCTGGGCGAGCTGGACCTGGGCACCGCGCGCATGGAGTACGTCTCGGCGGGCCAGGCGCCGCTGCTGATCGTCCGGGCGGATGGATCGTTCGAGAACCTGAACGCGAACGCGATGCCATTCGGGATCGACGCGGACACGCCGCCGGATCCGGTTCCGCCCATCGAGCTGCGTCCGGGCGACTGCTTTCTGCTGCTGAGCGACGGGTACTTCGAGGCCCAGGATCCGTCCGGGGAGATGCTGGGCATCGACCGCGTGGTGCGGGTGGCGCACGCCATGATCCACGAGCCGGCCGGCCGGATCCTGGACGCGATCAACGCGGAACTCGCGTCGTTCGTGCGCGGTCATCCGGCGGCGGATGACCAGACCGCCATCGTGATCCGGTTCAAGCCGTAACGCGCGCGGCGGTGGCGGCGGGTCGGCGCGTCGGGCGTGGGACCGCGCGCCGAGGCGCGTTTTGCCGTGTTTTTTGAGTATTTTTTTCGACGGAAGCCAAAGAACGCTGATTTTTGTGGGGTCCGGGCTTGAAAGCGGCCGATCGAGCGGTTACAACCGTGGGTGCCGCGGAAGGATCCGCGGCGAAACCGAGTTTCAGGAGCATGTCATGGCCAAGTCCTCAAAGAAGTCCGCCAAGATCAGCCCTTCTTCCAAGATCCGCAGCAAGTCGGAGGTGTTCCGTCTGATCTCCGAGCACACCGAGCTGTCCCGCAAGCAGATCGCCAACGTGTTCGACACGATGACGCAGGTCATCGCGGCCGACCTGGGCAAGGGCGGCCCGGCGCGGTTCAACGTCCCCGGCCTGATGAAGATCACGGTCGTGCGCAAGCCCGCCACCAAGGCGCGCCCCGGCCGCAACCCGTTCACCGGCGAGGAGATCATGATCAAGGCCAAGCCCGCACGCAACGTCGTGCGCATCCGTCCGCTCAAGGGCCTCAAAGAGCTCGTCTGAGACGGGCCGTTCCCGAGCGTTTCACAGACCCCGGTTTCCCCGGGGTTTTTTGTTGGTTGCGCCGGGGCGCATCGGCGGCGTCACGCGTGCGGGGGCGCGTGTGTCGGGGCGTGCGAGGTCCACTCGCCGGCCCCGACCGGGACGAGCCCCAGGCCGGGCACGTCGAGCAGGGGCACGCCGTCGGAGCGGAGCCCCCGGAACGTGCCCCGCAGGCTCGAGCCGTCGGGCCGAAGGACCCGCATGGCGGCGCCGAGTCCGGCGAGCCGCTCGGCGGCGGCGCGGGCCACAACGGCGGGGTCCACGGGTCGATCCTCCGCGAGCGGCGGGAGCCGGCGGGCCAGATCGAACGCGAGGGCCTCCAGGTCGGTCTCGGCGCCGAGCGCGTGGCGCAGCGTGGTGGAGCGTGCGCGCAGGTCTTCGGGCAGCGCGTCCGGATCGAGATTGGCGTTGACGCCGACGCCGACGCTCAGGCGCTCGGCGCCGCCCGCGTCGCGCCAGACCTCCGTGAGAATGCCCGCCACTTTCCGGTCGTTCAGGAGGCAGTCGTTGGGCCACTTCAAGTTGATCCGATCGCGGGGCGCGAGTCCGGCCGCTCGTTGCGTCCGCTCCAGCGCGGCGTCGAGCGCGGCGAGCACCGCGAGGCCCGCCTCCAGTCCCAGCACGCTCCGCGCCTCCGGCTTGCGCCGCAGGGGCGCGACCACGGTCATCCAGAGCCCGCCCGGCGGGCTGAACCACCGTCGGCCCAGCCGGCCGATTCCGCCGTACTGGCGTCGGGCCGCCAGGGCCAGCGGAGCGGTTCGGTCGGGGTGTGCGTCGACGCGCCGGCGTGCTTCGAGCATGGTCGAATCGAGCTCGTCGCTCCACTCGACGCGGATCCGGCACGGGTCCGTCGGGAGGGTCATGGCGCGCCGGGCGAGAGCCTCTGCAGCGCCGCCTCCACGCGGTCCAGCGCGGTGGAGCAGGCGGCCGCCGCGCGGTCCAGTTCCGACGCGTCGGCGCGCATCACGGCCCGTCGCAGCCCCGGGATGGTCCAGGAGGCATATCCGGAATCCTCATCCGGCGCGGCGAGGAGGTTCTTGAACCACGCGCGGCCTTCCAGGCCGGGTTCGTGAATCCAGGCACGCTCCAATTCCAGGATCACCTGGTTCGAGCGGTCGAGGAGTTCACCGTCGGGCGGAGCGGCCGCGAGACGAGCCATCGCCGAGCGGGCAACGGCGGCGAGGCGGTCGGCGCGATCCGCGAGGGCGCTGAGGCGGTTCTCCGACGGTGCGCCGTCCG
Source organism: Phycisphaerae bacterium (assembly GCA_016794925.1). Lineage (GTDB taxonomy): Bacteria > Planctomycetota > Phycisphaerae > Phycisphaerales > UBA1924 > JAEUIW01. The sequence goes on along the minus strand of JAEUIW010000007.1, from coordinate 157,414 downwards.
TCGCGGCGGCGGGCGATCGCGAGCGGAGTGCCTGGGCCCGCAGATCCCGGGTTTGCGACGCGAACGTCGCCAGGGTCGCGCCCGCGTCGAGCGGGATGACGGCTTCGTCCGCCAGGAGCTCGAGCGCGGAGATGGTCATGCGCGCGATCAGCAGGGCGGGCTCGTAATCGTCGCCGACGACCTTGCGGTACCAGGCCAGCGTGTCATAAATGGAGTGATAGGACGTCCCGGCGGAACCGCTCGCGCCGAAGGAGGCCGAGGCGACCCCGGCGTGACACCAGAAGCCAACGTGGTCGGACCCGCCCCCCATGTCACCCATCGTCGGCGGGGCGCCCTCGGACGACCCGGCCGGGAGCCAGCGTTCGAGCACGGATTGGCCGGAATTTGGCGCCGCCGCGGGCACTCGTGCCGCGGCTCGCGCGATCATGGGGCGGAGCGAGGGTGAGGCTCCGGCGCCGAAGGTCGGTCCCATGGAGGCCATGTCGAGATTGATGTACGCCACGCCCCCGGCCAGGAGGCGGTCCCGGTGCCCCTCGACCCACTCGCTGGAGCCGATGATCCCCATCTCCTCCGCGCCCCACGCGCCGAAGACGAGCGTGCGTCCGGGTCCTTCTCCCCGGCGGGCCGCGTCGGCCCAGGATCGCGCGGCCTCCAGGAGGGAGATCATGCCGCTGAGCGGGTCCGCGGCGCCGTAGACCCAGGCGTCGTGATGGCATCCGATGTAGATCGCCTCGTTGGGCCGCGACGCACCGCGGATGGCGCCCACCACGTTCCATGTCGGGGTGATCGCACGCGACTGCTCGACCGTCACGCGGACCTTGAGCCCGGGCCCGCCCGTGAGTCGGTAGGCGAGGGGCAGCCCGCCCTGCCACTCGCGCGGCACGGCCGCGCCGCGCATGCGTTGGAGGATCTCACGGGCGGCGTCGTAACCCAATGGCTGCACGGGGATCGAGGGCAGGTCCGCGGTTGCGGGATCGATGCGGGTCGCGTCGCGCGTGGCTTCCGTTCCCGGCGTGAGCGGGTCCCCCTGGTAGGCGAGGGTGACGAGCGAGCCGCGCTCGATGTGCGTCCCGTTCGCGTAGCCTCCTTCCGGGTAGGTCACGCCCATCATGTAACCCGAGTCCGCGGGGTCGGTGTAGATCAGCAGGGCGGCGGCGCCGGCGCGCTCGGCGAAGCGAGCCTTGTACCCGCGGTAGTTGCCGCCGTAGCGCGCGATCGCGACCCGGCCCCGCACGTCCACGCCCAGCGCGGCGAGTTGCTCAAAGTCCGCTTTGGTCCCCCGGTTGACGTAGACCACCTCGCCGGTGACATCTCCCGATCCGCTGAACCCGTTCCATCCCGGCGGCAGGTCGGGCGCGAGTGTGTAGGGGTCGTCGGCCAGCGGCCGTTCCTTGAGGGGGAGCACGATCGGCGCGGCCCCGTCGGCCTGCATGATCTCGACGCGGTGGTCCACGAGCCTTGGGAGCATGGGCCAGATCTCGTGGACCTCAACTTCGAGCCCCCAGCCACGCATCAGCCCCGCGATCTTGTCAACGACCCTTCGGTCGCCGGGTGTGCCAGCGACGTGCGGCTCCGCGGCGAGCAGATCGTGCAGGGCGCGGAGGTTCTCCGCGCGGGGGGAGTCGAGCAGCCGCCCGAGCCGGTCCGAGACGAGTGGTCGCTGGCCCGCGGCAGCGAGCGCAGACGGCGCGACGTCGGGGGCGACGGGCGCGGCCCCGGGGGGATCTTCGGGGTGCGCGATCGTGGGGGCCAGGAACGCGCAAGCAAGTGCGAGCAGCATGGTGCCGGGAGTGTACCGCCCGGTCCCCGTGGGCACGATTGCCGGATCTACACTCTGGCCCGATCGGAACGCGGCCGGGCGTGGGAGCCGGCGCCGGGAGCATCGCGCATGTCGACCAGGCAATGGGTTGTCGGGATGGGGGTGCTGGTGCTGGCGGCGTTGTGCGGGTCGGGGGCGCGGGCCCAGCCGGCGGAGTCGCTCGGCCCGGGGATCGTTCGGTTTTTCCCGCCCGGGCTGAGCGCCGAGACCGCCCTGCCCTCGTTCGCGCTGAAGCCCGGGGTGAAGCCCTCAGGGGCGGCGCCGGGCGTCTTTCCGATCACCCCCGCGTTCGGCACGGACGACAAGGGGCGGTTCACCGCGACGGTGGCGATTGAAGCGGGGACTTCGCTGTACGGCACGGGAGAGGTTTCGGGGCCGCTGCTGCGCAACGGTCGGACCGTGGTCGCGTGGAACACGGACGCGTACGGGTACAAGGACGACACGCGGTCGCTGTACCAGTCGCACCCGTGGGTGCTCGCCGTGCGCGCGAACGGTTCGGCGTTCGGCGTGCTGGCCGACACCACCTGGCGCTGCGAGATGAACCTGGTCTCCGGGATCGCGTTCGCGGGCGAGGGCGCGCCCTACCCCGTGATCGTCATCGACGGGCCTTCGCCGCAGGACGTGCTCAAGTCGCTGGCGCGGCTGATCGGCACGATCGAGCTTCCGCCGCTGTGGGCGCTGGGTTACCACCAGTGCCGGTACTCGTACGTCCCCGCGGCGCGGGTGCGCGAGGTCGCGTCGGAGTTCCGGGCTCGCGCCATGCCCTGCGACGTGATCTGGTTCGACATCGACTACATGAAGGGCTACCGCGTGTTCACGTTCGACGCGGAGCGATTCCCTGACCCGGCCGGGCTGAACGCCGATCTTCGGGCACGGGGCTTCCACACGATCTGGATGATCGACCCGGGCGTGAAAGCCGAGGCGGGTTATCCGGTGTTCGATTCCGGCTCCGCATCGGACCACTGGGTCAAGGACGCGAAGGGGCAGCCCTACCGGGGCGAGGTGTGGCCGGGCATGTGCTCATTTCCAGACTACACCGACGATCGCACCCGGGCCTGGTGGGCCGGTCTGTACCGGGATTTCATGGCCCGGGGCATCGACGGTGTGTGGAACGACATGAACGAGCCGGCGGTCTTCGGCGTCGAATCCAAGACCATGCCCGAGGACAATCGCCATCGTGGCGGGGAGTTCGAGGGCCGGGCGGTCACGCCGGGGCCGCACGCGCGGTTTCACAATGTCTACGGCATGCTGATGGCCAAGGGGACGCTCGATGGGATCCGGGCCGCGAACCCGAGCACGCGACCGTTCGTGCTCACGCGCGCGAATTACATCGGCGGGCATCGGTACGCGGCGACGTGGACGGGCGACAACTCCTCGGAGTGGTACGACCTGGAGGTCTCCGTCCCGATGATCCTCAATCTCGGGCTCTCGGGTCAGCCTTTCGCCGGGCCCGACATCGGCGGCTTCATCGGGAACGGCAACCCGGAGATGTTCTCGCGCTGGATGGGGGTCGGCTCGCTGTTCCCGTTCTGCCGCGGGCACACCGCCAAGGGCAACCGGAACAAGGAGCCGTTCGCGTGGGGTGACGAGACCGAGGCGGCCTGCAGGCTGGCGCTGCAGCGCCGGTACCGCCTGATCCCGTATTTCTACACGCTCTTCCGCGAGTCCTCGATCAGCGGCCTGCCGGTCATGCGGCCGGCGTTCTTCGCGGACCCCAGGGACCCCGCGCTTCGGTCCGAGGACGACGCGTTTCTGCTGGGTTCGGACGTGGTGGTGGTGCCGTCGCTCACGCCGGGCCGCGAGCGCGTGCCGGTCACGCCCGAGGGGAACTGGCGCGTCTTCACGCTCGTCGGGGAGGGCGCACACAAGGACCTGCCCGAGCTGCGGCTGCGGGGTGGGGCGATCCTGCCCCTGGGCCCGGTGGAGGAGTTCACCGGGCAGAGGCCGCTCGATCCGCTGACGCTGCTCGTTGCGCTGGACGATTCCGGGCGTGCGGAGGGGACGCTGTACGAGGACGCCGGGGAGGGCTTCGACTACCGCGAAGGGCAGTACCTTCTGTCCACCTACCGGGCGGTTCGGGACGGAACGCTGGTCACGGTGTCGCTCGCTGCGACCGAGGGGAAGATGCCGCGGGCGGATCGCCGGATCGAGGTGCAGGTCCTCTCCAACGGGATGGTGTTCACCGGCACGGGGCGCGACGGGAGCTCGGTGACGATCGATCTGAACCGCTAGGCTGGAATCCGGGGCGAGCCGGTTACGGGCCCGCGAGCACGGCCACGCGGGCCATCACCTCGTCGATCGAGATCCGTTCCATCAGCCCTCGACCGAGCTTCTCGTCCTTGTGGTCGAGCGGCTCGCCCGGGGCGGCGTGCTGCAGGACGTCATTCAATCGGCCGTACGGTCCGACGCGGCGGGCGTCGGTGGGTCCGTACAGGGCCACCAGCGGGCGTCCGAATCCGACCGCCATGTGCAGCGCCGCGGAGTCGTTGGCGATCACCAGCCCCGCCGTCTCCAGGAGCGCCATCAGCGTGCCGACGGAGGTCTGGCCGATCAGGTCGACGACGCGGGATTCGCGCGCGCCGAGTTCGAGCAGCGGCCCGCATTGATCGCGCTCACGCTTCCCCCCGACGAGGATCACGCGCGCGAAACGGGCCTCTCCGATGAGGCGGCGGGCGAGTTCGGCGAAGCGTTCGGGCGGCCACCGTTTCCCCGGCCATCTGCTGGTGGGGGCCAGGACCGCGTACGGAGCCCCGGGCTCGGGTTGCGCGCGCGGGGCGGCCCATTCGCGGTCCCCGCGCGCGGTGTAGAGCCGGAGATCCGGCACGGGCTCGGCCCCGGCGGCGCGGGCCAACTCGAGCATCCGATCCACGGCGTGCCAGTCACGCGGCACGTGGACGCGCTGGGTGAGCCCCACCCAGCCGGCCTCCTCGGCGTTGGCGTACCCGACCCGGCGGCCGGCTCGGGTGGCGAGGGAGATCAGCCCGCTCCGCAGCAGGCCCTGGCAATCCACGACCAGGTCGTACTCACGGTCGGAGAGCTCCCTCATCCACAGGGCGAGGTCGCGCATGGCCCAGGGGAGCCACCATTTTCCGAAGCGCGCGCGCGGGAAGGGAATGGCCCGGGTGAGGTCGGGATGTCGGGCCACGGCCTCCAGGAATGTGTCCTGCACGAGCCAGTCGATCTCGGCGTGCGGCCAGGCTCGCCGCAGGCTGACCAGCACGGGCACCGTGCGGCAGACATCCCCAAGGGCGCTGGGACGGATCAGCAGGATCCGGCGGGGTGTCTGGGAGGGCGATTCGTCCATGCTTCGGTCGCATGGTACCGTCCGGGGCGGGCCGTTCGTCGGAACGGAGCAGGGGAATGAAGGCCGGACGTGAAAGCGGCGCGGGCCGCCTCCCAAGGAACGGTTACGATGGCCGGGATTGGGGATGGGGCTCGGCTCCTGGTACGGGGGCATCCATTGTCAGGGAGTCAACATGGTCGTCACCACTGGCGCGGCAGTCACGGGATCGGTCGTTTCTGAACGGTTGCGCGCGCGGGGGAGGGGCTGGGTGCGCGGGCGCCGCATCGGCGTGGCGGTGATCGCCGCGTCGCTGGGCGTTCTGTCGGCGGCCCCGGGGTTCGATGCGTTCGCGACGTCCGTGGCGCCGCCGGCCGAGTCGAAGCCGAGCGCGGCGGCCTCCCAGCCGGTTCTGCTGTTCGAGCACGCGGGGCTGGACGCGGTGCTGGTGGACGGCAAGGACGCTGCGCTGAAGCGGGCGATCGCCATGCTGCCCGCGCGCGTCAACGAGCTTCGTTCGGAGATCCCGGATTTCCCCAATCTCCCGCCCGCGCTCACGGACATGGCCCTGAAGCTGCTGTCGCGTCCGGGGCGGGTGGCGCTGACGTACGCGTCCGAGGCGAAGAACCAGACGGGCGGGGCGATGGGCTTCGGGCTGGTTGTCAGCGCGCTGATGGCGGATGAGAAGGACGCCCGTGCGGTGCACGAGATGGTCTCGGGGTTCAACGTTGTGGATCAGCGGGGTCGGCCGCCGGTTGCCAGCAAGAAGCACCCGGGCATGAGCGAGATGGCGATCCCGGTGGTGGGGGCGGTGCGCTTCGGGCCGAGGCAGGCGGAGAGCGGCTGGCGGTATGAGTTGCAGATGGGCTCGATGCTGGACCCGGACGCGGCGTTCGGGGCGTTGGGCGGCCCGATGGTGGAGGGCATGACGCCGGTGGTCCGGATGCGCGCGGATCTTTCCTCGCTGTCGGTGTTCGGCGACATGGCCCGTTCGGCGGTTTCGATCCGAGCGCCGGAGATGAACGAGCGGCTGGCGCAGATCCAGAGCATGTTCACGGGTCCGGACGCGGTGCGGCTCAGCGGTCAGTTCGGTCACATGTCCGATCGGAACGTGACGGTGTACCGGGTCGCGAACATGGGCAAGCACGCGGAGTCATTGGGGCTGTCGAAGCAGGCGTTGTCTTCGGCCGACATCGACGCGATTCCCGCGGATGCGTGCTGGGCCGTGATGAGCCAGCTCTCATGGAAGGGGTCGCTGGCCGAGTTGCGGGCGGTGGTGCAGAACGAGCCCGGGGCCAAGCGGCACCTCGACGAGTTCCGGTCCAGGACCGGAGTGGACCCGTTCGCCGACGTGCTGGAGAACATGGGCACGCGCGTGGGGCTGTACATGTCCGACACCACGGGCGGGTCGTCGCTGGCTTCGATGGTCCTGCTGGCGGAGATGAGCGATCGCGCCAAGCTGCGGGCCGCGATGGAGAAGCTGGCCGCGTTCGCCAACGCGCAGCTGCGCGAGAGCCACGATGTTCGCGGGTACGTGCGTGTCCGGGTGTACGACGACGCGGCGGGCGGCGGTCGGATGCTCTCGCTCACGTTCCCCGGCGTGCCGATTCCGTTCGAGCCGACGATCGCCATGGCGGACCGCTGGCTGGTGCTGGGTGCTTCGCCGCAGGCCGCGGCGGGCGCGGCGCGGCACATCGTCGCGAAGGGGAAGGGGCTCGGATCCAACCCCGCGTTCGCCGCGGCGGCGCCCAAGGGCCGGCCGGTGACGTACATCGGCTTTTCCGACACCGCGGAGCTGATGCGGGGCGGCTACCCGATGGTCCAGATGGTCACCTCCGCGATCACCAACGCGATGCGGTCTCCGGCCTCGGCCGATCGGGAGCCGGGGATGGTGCTGCCGTTGTTCGGGGAGCTTCGCGCGGGGGCTCGCGCCTCCGTGTCGTTCGCGTACTTTGACGGGGATGACTACGTGTACCAGTCGGAGTCGGACCGTTCGATTCTGGTGGGCACGGCCGGATCGATGGGGGTGCTGTCGAAGCTCTCTCCGGTGCTGGCGCCCCTGGCCGCGGCGGGGATGTTCGCGGCGGAGCAGCGGAGCCGTCGCTTCGGCGGCATGAATCCGAACTTCGGCGCGGAAGAGGAGGAAGGCGAGGAAGCGGAGGTGGAAGAGGCTCCGCACGCCCCGAATTTCATGATCGTCCCGAAGGGTCGGGGTTGAGCCGGGGGCGCGGTCGCCGGTCGATCGCGCACGGCCGACGGCGCCGGAGGGAGATCAGGTCGCGGTCGCGCGGACCACTTCTTCGATGGTGGTGACCTTCGCGAGTGCCTTGGCGAATCCGTCGTGCCGGAGGAGCGTGAGCTCGCCGTCGCGCAGGGACGCGGCGGCGATCTGGGTGGCGTTGGCGCGGTGCATGACGAGTTCCCGCACGTTGTCGTTCATGCGGAGCAGCTCATAGATGCCGACGCGGCCGCGGTAACCCGTCTCACGGCAGTCGCGGCAGCCGGCGCCCCGGACCAGCGCTCCACCCGGGGGCAGCTGGAGTCCGGGAGGCAGGTCGCCGGAATCGGGGATGTGTTCCGCGGCGCAGGTGCGGCAGACGCGTCGGACCAGGCGCTGGGCCAGAATCCCCTCCACGGACGACGCGACCAGGAAGGGCTCGACGCCCATGTCGAGGAGCCGGGTGGTGGAGCCCGCGGCGTCGTTGGTGTGGAGGGTGCTGAACACGAGGTGCCCGGTGAGCGAGGCCTGCACGGCGGTTTCGGCGGTCTCCTTGTCGCGGATCTCACCGATCATCACCACGTCGGGATCGTGGCGGAGGATGGCACGCAACCCCGCGGAGAAGTCGAGCCCGACCTTGTGGCTGACCTGGATCTGGTTGACGCCGGGGACGTGGTACTCGACGGGGTCCTCGACGGTGATGGCCTTGATCTCGTCGCTGACGATGCGGTTGAGCGAGGCGTACAGGGTGGTGCTCTTTCCCGAGCCGGTCGGCCCGGTGACGAGCAGGATGCCGTGGGGACGACCGATGAGGGCGTCCCACCGCTCGAGCACCCCCGCGGGCATGCCCAGATCATCCAGGCTCATGAGCGCGGCGGTCTTGCTCAGGACGCGCAGGACCACGCCCTCACCGAAGAGCATGGGGATGACGCTCACGCGGAGGTCGAACTCCTGGCCCTTGTGCCGGAGCGTGATGCGGCCGTCCTGGGGCAGGCGTTTCTCCGCGACGTTCAGGTTCGACATGATCTTGAGCCGGCTGACGATCGCGTTGGCGAAGCGGCTGATGGTGGGGGGGACTTTGGCGCGGAGCAGCACGCCGTCGATCCGGTAGCGGACGGCCAGTTCCTTCTCGTAGGGTTCGATGTGGACGTCGGTGGCCCGCTCGGTGATCGCCTCGATGAGGAGGTCGTTGACGAGGCGGATGACGGAGGCCTCCTGCGCGGCCTCGATTCCGTCCTCCGCGACCGAGACCGATTCGGAGTCCTGCGCGAGCCCGGCGGAGAGTTCGTCGAGCGTGTCGCCGCCTACTCCGTAGTGCTCACGGACGAATTCGCGGAGCTCCTCTTCGTCGGCGAGCGCGACGCGGATGGGGCATCCGGTGACGGCGCGGAGTTCTTCGATGGCCGCGAGATCGAAGGGGTCGCTGGTGGCGACGGTGAGCACGCCACGCCGCCGTTCGATGGGGGCGCAGCCGTGCCTGAACACGAGCTTGGCGGGCAGGCTGGCGAGCGCCTCGCGGTCGGCCTCCCGGCCCACGAGCGAGACCACGGGCAGGGCGAACTGCTCGCCCAGGAGCGCCAGCAGGTCGGTCTGGCGGACGAGCCCGAGGCGGGCGAGCACGCGCGGCAGCCCTTCGCCGGAGCTTGCCTGCTCGGACTGGGCGAGGGCCAGTTGTTCGTGAGAAAGGACACCGCGATCGACGAGCAGCGCGCCCAGACTCATGGACCGGCCCTCCTCAGGCGTCCGCCGGATAGGTGCATGATGTCTTCTCGGTCTCCCACACGGTGATGCAGCGGAGCGTGGCCGGTGACCCGGCGAGCTCGTCGCGGAGGCGCTCGAAGCACACCCGGGCGATGTTCTCGACGGAGGGGTTCTGCCCCGTCCCGGTCAGAAACTCGGGGCGGTCGATGTTCAGGTGCGTGTGGTCGAAGGGCTCGATGATGGCGCGGTGCGTCGCGCGTTCCAGGTCCGCCAGCGCGAACGCCGCGCCGTCCAGGGAGACCCGAACACACGGTTCCACGACATAATTGTGGCCGTGGCCGCTGGGCCGGTTGCACTTGCCGAAGATCTCTCGGTTGCGGTCGTCGCTCAGCGATGGCGTGTGCAGGCGGTGCGACGCGGCGAATTCGAAGCGCTGCCGGAGCAGGACGGCATCGTTTGACCGTGCGGACATCTCGACCTGATAGTAGGGGCTCAGCCGCCAGCGCAGGCGCGCGAGCTCGCCACGCTCGGAGAGCGTCTCCCGCACGCGTGAAGCGAGGCGCGGGAAGATCTCGCGCAGGATGTGGCCGGGCTCGGTGCCGGGCCGATGTGCGCAGGCTTGGTCGATCACCGGCAGCGCGACGCGGCGGGCGAGCGCATCGAGGTCCTGGATTCCCAGGATGTAGCCGGTCTGCGGGCTCACCGTGCCTCGGACCGTGAGGTCGAGTTCGTAGTGGCGACCGAGGCCGCGCATGGTGGGGTACGCGGCGTAACCGTTGGTGGGGTGACCCGCGTCTGACGCGGCGGGCGCGACGCCGGGCGGATTGACGGAGAATCGGACGGTGCGTGTGAGCTCAACCATGCGTGGGGGATTCTAAGAGGCCCGGCGGTCGGAGCTCGGCGCAACGGCGCAATCGGTCTGGTGCGTACCATGCGGGCGGTCGCGGTTGGGGGGACTTTCGACGGGAGCCATCCGATGCTGCGCGGACTGATCTTCGTTTCCCTGCTGTCTGGCGTTTCCCTCTGCATGGGCGCGGCGGAACCGCCGTCGGACAGAGTTGATCGTGCCGCGCCGCCGGGCGTGAAGTCCAAGGCTCCGGCCGAAGTGTCGGACGCGTACGTGCTTGGTTTCAAGGTGAAATCGATCGACGGCCAGGAGATCGATCTGGCCCAGTACACGGGCAAGGTCGTGCTGATCGTCAATGTCGCCAGCAAGTGCGGCCTGACGCCTCAGTACGAGGGGTTGCAGAAGCTGTACGCGGAAAAGAAGGACCGCGGGCTCGTGGTGCTGGGGTTCCCGGCCAACAATTTCATGGGGCAGGAGCCGGGAACGAACCGTGAGATCAAGGAATTCTGCACGAGCACGTACGCGGTGACGTTTCCCATGTTCGAGAAGATCAGCGTGAAGGGCGCCGAGCAGCACCCGCTCTACAAAAAACTGTGCGCGCAGCCCAAGCCGATCGGCGAGGAGCCGGATTGGAATTTCGCGAAATACCTGGTCGATCGCCGGGGCAACGTGGTGGCGAGATTCGGTGCCCGCACCAAGCCCGGTGATGTCGAGTTCGTGAAGAAGATCGACGAATTGCTGGGTAGCCCGAGCGCGGCCACGGGGGCGCCTGCCAGCGGGCGCTGACACCGTCGTCCTCCCGCACGTCCGACGCCCAGGAGCCGATCTCTCCGCGCATGCCCGAGTTCGCGTACACGGCGTTCGATGATTCCGGCCGCAGGGTGTCGGGTGTGCTTGCCGGCGCGACGGAGCAGGCGGTGCTGTCCGAGCTCGAGGGCCGCAGGCTCACGCCGGTGGCGGTGGGAGTGAAGTCCGCCCGGGTGTCGGTGCGTTGGCGTCGGGGCGTTTCGACGCGCCAGTTGGCGACCGCGTACACGCAGATCGCGGACCTGCTGCGGGCCGGCGTGCCGCTGCTGCGGGCGCTGCGGCTGATCGGGCAGCGGCGCAGCGCGCCGGCGCTCGCGGCGGTGTTCCGCACGCTCGCCGACGCGGTCGCGGAGGGCACGGACCTGGCGCGGGCCATGGAAGCGGAGCCGGAGACGTTCACGGCCGTCCACGTGGCCATGGTCCGCGCGGGGGAGCGAGGCGGGTTTCTGGAGCCCGCGTTGGCGCGGCTGGGGCAGCTGCTGCTCGGGCAGGCCGAGCTGCGGAGCCGGATCGTCGGGAGCATGATCTACCCGGCGATCCTGATGGTGTTCGGCACGGTGGTGATGGGGCTGATCTTCGGGCTGCTCATCCCTGTGTTCCGGCCGGTGTTCGACAAGATGACGCTCAATCCGCTCACCGCGTCGGTGCTGAGCGTGAGCGGGTTCGTTTCGCGCTACGGGCTCATCGTCCTGGGCGCGGCGGCGCTGGGCGCGGTCGGCGTGTTCCGCGCGTCGCGGCATCCCCGGCACGCGCGTCGGATGGCGATGCTCAAGGTGAAACTCCCGGTGGTCGGTTCGTTGTCGGGGGCGATGGCGATCGCACGCTTCTGCAGGATCCTGGGGACACTCCTGGCGAACCACGTCCCGGTCATCATGGCGCTGGGGATCAGCCGCGAAGCGGCCGGAAACCTCGTGCTGGAGGAGTCGATCGACCGGGCCATCGAGGCGGTCCGGCATGGGGAGCCGCTGCACGCGCCGCTGGCCGCGTCGGGGTTGTTCCCCGATGAGATCGTCGAGATGCTGTCGGTGGGAGAATCGGCGAACAACCTGGATCAGGTTCTGCTCACGGTCGCCGATACCGTCGAGGCCCGGGCGGACCGGCTGGTGTCCGCGGGCGTGAAACTGATCGAGCCCCTGATGCTGATCGCGTTGGGCTTGGTGGTTGGGCTCGTCGCGCTGGCGTTGCTGTTGCCGATGTCGAATCTGGCGCAATCGGTTTCGTGATTCGCGATGTCGAGCGTCGTGGTGCTTGGGACTGTGGAACCGAGTGCGCACCTCTCAGGTCCCGAACACAAATTCCGCGATCGTTCGGAGAATAGAAGGTAAACCACGGTGTAAACTACAGCGTGTCGCTTGAGGGAGGGCAGGGAAGCGCCGCCGGACTGGAGTCCGCGGCGTTTTGAGGCTGCCGCAACGTCAGCCGGTTGTTCAAGGAAGAGCCAGGAGGTCCCGCACGATGCCCAAAACTCAACGCCGTCGCCTTGCACCCGCGTTCACGCTCCTTGAGGTGATGATCGTAATCGTGATCATCTTGGCGATCATGGGGTTTGTTGCGGTCAACGTGATGGGCAGCCGCGACACCGCGACCAAGCGACTGGCGGAGATTCAGCTCAAGACGATCAAGCAGGCGATGGAGCAGTTCAATCTGGACTTCAACCGTTATCCGACGGACGAGGAGGGGATCAAGATCCTCTGGGACAAGGCCGGGCTGGATGCGGAGACGGACGCAAAGGCATGGCGGGCGTACATGGCCGAACCGGTCCCGAAGGACAATTGGGGGAGCGAGTGGTACTACCGCCAGCAGGGGGAGAAATGCCCGGCCGGCAAGTTCGATCTGATGTCCAACGGGCCCGATAAGCAGTTTGGAACCGAGGATGACATCAACGCATGGCGGTACACCGGCGAGGGGGAGGGTGACATGGGCGGCTCCGGTTCGTCGTCGGGTTCATCGGGAACCACTTCGGGCACCGGGGGCGGAAATCCTTGACCTTCGGATGCCAGGTCCAGCCGATAAACCGTATGGAGAGCATGTCTGTTCAAGACCTTGATCGCATGAAGCACGGCGCGTTCACACTGGTGGAGATTCTCATCGCGATCGTGATCGTGGTGTCGCTGTGCGCCGTGGTGGTCCCGCTCAGCACGTCGCTGAGCGAGCGGGCGCGATTCGCGCAGGCGCAGGGGCAGGTCGAAGCGATGCTGACGCAGGCGAGAACGGAATCCCGTCGCCTGGGTGTCGCGGTTCAGGTTTTCGCCACTCCCGGGCAGGATGGCACGTTCCAGTTGGAGGCCGCCGCGGTCCGACCCGGCGACCGCCCACGGGACGAAGCTGTCAGCCCACGTACCTTTGACGATGGCACGATGACGGTTCGGGGGGGAGCCGAGAATGATGCGACCCGTTCCTCAGTCTCGACCGAGCCGGTCGCGCTCCCGGCTGGGGTGCTGGTCTCGTGCGAGCGATCGACGGACGGGTCCGGGATGCTCGCGAACGACCAGAACGTGTCCGCCGCGGACGCGCAGCTCGCCGAGGACTTCGCCCAGGGCCGCATCGTGATCGCGGTGTTTCTCCCCGACGGCGGGGCGATTCAGGGCGCACCGTCGTACCTTGTGGGGCGGGACGGGCGGGCCGCTGAACTCAAGGTGAACCGCTGGACGGGCTCGCCGTCGGTCGGCCCCGTTGGCGAGGCACGCGCGAAGAACGGCGGCCGTGCCCGCGAGGGATCGGGCGGATGAACCGGGACCTCGCCCGGCCCATGTTCACTTGGAGCTTCGGCGGGGTGGGGCGGGTTTGGACGACTGTCCGGGCGCGGGTTCGGCTCACGCAACGTGGATCGGTCCTGCTTGAAGTTCTGCTGGCGGTCGCGATTTTCGCGACCGCGGGCATCGCCATACTCGTGTTTCTGGGCGGCTCGCTCGACGGGCTGCGCGCATCGCAGCGGCGGCAAGACGCCGCCGATGTCGCGGCCACCGCCATGGTGCTGCTCCAGATTGGCGCGGTTCGTCCGGAGACGCTCAACGGCTCGGTGCGGTCCGCGGCGTTGCTCAGCGCCATGTCCGGCGCGGCGCCGACCACCGAAGCCGGAGTTCCCTCGGGCTCGCGCGGACAACTCTGGCAGGTGAGCGTCTCCACGGAGCCAGCTCCGTTCGCGGGGCTCACGCTGGTGACGGTTCGCGTCGCGTCCCCGGGAGCGGGTCAGGCCGCGGAATTCACGCTGCGCCAACTCGTGCCCCTGGCGCGGGCCGCGGACGTGGTCGCCCGCAGGGACGGACGCGCGCGTTGGCGCCCGCGACGACGGCTCGCGCGCGGACGCCAGAGGGTGCCCGCGCGTGCGTTCAGCCTTCTCGAAGTGCTGATCGCGGTTGCCCTGATCGCCGCGCTGTTCGGCGGGATCGTCCAGTTTCTGTGGGCGCTGACCGACCGGCGAACCCGAACACTGGGCTTGGTGCGGCACGCGCAGACGCTCGGCGCGCTCTTCGATCGTGTCGAGCAGGATCTGTTCACGTCGCTCGCGGGCGATGCGGCGCACGGGGGAGGCTTGCGGGGTGATTCCCGCTCGCTCACGGTTCGCTCGCGCGCGGTCTGGCTGCCTTCGACCGGCGAGGACGAGTCCGCGGGAGACCTGCAATCGTCGAGGATCTCATTTGACCCGGTGCGTGGCGAGGTCCGGGCCGAGCGGTGGCCGGGCTGGGGGCCCCCGTTGGGCGTGGGCGCCTCCGAGGACGCCGCGCCAGGGGTGCTCGCGGTACGGATTCGGTACTTTGACGGCGCCCGATGGCTGGAGGCCTTTGACAGCGAGGCCGCGGGAGGATTGCCGGTGGCGGTCGAACTTTCCGTTTGGCTCGCGGCCGCGGACGCGGTTTCGAGAACGAGCGCGAGCAGCGCGTCCCTGGATGACGCGATCGCGCTGCTGCCGAGCGATCCCCCGGATCGCGTGCGGGTCATGCTGGTGCCGGACGCTCAACTCGGCGATGCGCAGGGCGTGGGAAGTGGTTCGAGTGGATCACGCTTCGGGAGTGAACCATGAGCCGGCGTGCGATGGTCCTGCTTGTTGTGATGGTGGTGCTTGCGGTGGGCGCGATGACGGGGCTCGCCGCGATGGCCCTGGCCCAGGCCCAGCTCGAAGCCTGCGCCGCGGCGGTCCGGCGCACGCGCACGCGGGCCGCCGCATGGTCGGGCATCCAGGCGGTGTGCGCGGAGCTCGCGGCCCAGCGGGCCTCGCTGTTGCGGGGCGAGGCTCCACGCGTGACACTTGTGTGGGATGGTTTCGAAGCGGAATCGGCCTTCGTTCCTCAATCGCGGTCGCGCGAGCGACTGATCTACCGGCTGCAAAGGCGGGATGATGGTCGGGGCCGAGCGGGCGATGGGCTGGTGGCGGAGGCCGGCAAACTCAGCGTGAACGATGCGCCGTTGGACATGCTGGCGCGCCTGCCGGGTGTCCCCTCCTCGTTGCTCCCGGCGCTCGGGTCCGCGCGTGCACGCGGGCGACTCCAGAGCGCGCTCGAACTCATCGAGGTCGATCCCCTTTCCACGCCGGCCCTCACCGCCCGGGTCGAGGCCGCGGCGGACGGTCGGGCGCGTGACGCGAGCGATTCGGCGGGCGCGAGCAGCGCTGCGTCGGCCGGCGCACGTCCACTCCTGGAATCGCTGACGGTCTTCAGCTTCGAGCCGAATGTACAGGTCGGCATCGGGAGCCCGCGTGAGGATGTGTTCGGCGAGCCTCGGATGCTCCTCTCCGGAGCGTGGTCCGAGGAGCTCGGCCGCCGCATCGAGGCTCGCTTTGGCGGGGACGTGGCCGCCGCCGCGCGCCGGCTCTTCGACGAGAAGCGCAACCCCAAGCGCGACTCGGAGCTTGTCGCGATCCTGCGGGGAATGAACATCGCTCCCAGGGAATGGCCGATGTTCCTGGATGCGTTTACCACCGATGATGGTCCGTACCGCCCGGGCCGAGTCGATCTGCTCTCCGCTTCCGAAGACGTGCTCGCGTGCGTCCCGGGGATTGATCGTTCGGCCGCCGGCAGGCTCGTGTTCGGCCGCGCGCGACTGGATCCGGACTTGCGGGCAACAGTCGCGTGGCCGATTCTCACGGGTGTGCTGACCGAGGACCAGTTCCAGTTGGCCAGCGATTTCCTGTGCAGCCGCTGCCTGCAATGGCGTGCGACCATTGAGTCAGGGTTTGTTCCGATGCCATCGGACGGGGCGGCACCGGATTTCGATTCGCTCGAATCGGCCCCGCTCCTTGATCGAGTCGCGTTCGACGTGGTGTTCGATCTCGCGGGGCCGACGCCGCGACTGGCCTATTTGCGCGAGACGACGCTGCTCGAGGCCGCGCAGGAGCTCGCGGCCATTGCCCCACTCGGCGGTTCGGGAGCGGCTCCCGCCGGATACGGAGTCGAAAGTGCGGCGGCGGGAACGGGCGAGCTCGTGCCGACGGCCTCGCCCGTGGATATGCTGCCGGAACGGGACGAATCAGTTGTTGCGCCGGCGTCCGGGCCGCCGTCATCGCGCCGCGCGGCACGGCCCGACGGTCGCGTGGGGCGTTGGACGACGGGTGGCGCAGGAGATCGATGATGTCGCGGGCACCGTCGGTGCAAGGTGCGGTAATCATCGACGGGCGTTGGCTCGGGGCGGTCGGGTTGCTGACCGGAACGACCAGCGTGCGGGTGACCGGCGGATTGCTGACGAGGCATCAGCCCGACGAATCTGACGCGGACGCACGCACCGCCTGGGTGATCGCCGCGCTCGCCGATCAGCCTTGGCTCCGGGCCGGTGCTCGCGTCGCCGCGGTGCTCCCCCGGGCGCACGCCGCGCTCAAGCGGATCGAGTTTCCAGAGTCCGTTGCCGCGAACGAGGTGCGCAGCGCGGTCCGCCTGCAGATGGCCCGTCAGTTGTCCGTCTCGGGTGAGCCGGCGGTCGACTATCGGCCTCTGGAGCGGGCGGGTGCGGGCCGGCATGTGCTGGCCGCCGCCGCGTCCGCGGAGTCTATGGCTCGCGCGAAGGGGGTCGCGGAGCGCGCCGGATTTCGGGTCGGTAGCGTCGGGCTCTCGTGCGAAGGGCTGGCCCGGCTCGCCGAGGATCGTGCCGCCCCGGACGGCGCGGTGGTCGTGGCGATGGGGCTGACCCCGGGGTCCGTCGAGTCCGTAGCCGCTGACGCTGGCGGGCTGCTGCTGGCGCGTTCCGCGGACATTGAGGACCCTTCCGATGACGCGGCGACGGCCGCGCTCCTCGCGATCGAATGGCGCCGCACCATCATGGCCGTGCACGCGACGCTGGGGTCGAAGCCGTCGATCCGAACGCTGTTCCTCTCTTCCGTCGGTGACACGGTGATCGCGGCCTTGCGGCGCGCGATCGCGGATCCTTCGCTCGCGTTCGAGGTTGTCGAGGCGGAGACGCTCGCGGCATTTCCCGACTCGATGCAGCCGCGCGATCGCACCCGGCTCGCGTGCGTGGTCGCCAGCGTGCTGACGCCGCGAGAGAGAAGGCTTGATTTCCTGCACCCGCGAATGCCACCGGACACAAGCGCGGCGCGGCGTCGGCGCGTGCTGATGGCGTTCCTCATCGGCGTCTTTGCGATCGGCGGCCTGTACACGACCGCGACCCGTTCACTGTCTTCGGCGCGAGCCGAGCTGGAATCCGTCAACCGTCAGATCGCGGCGTTGAGCGAGTCGCATGAGCGCGCGCTGCGTGCGCGGCTGCGCGTCGAGCACGCCCGAGCCTGGACCGGCGCGCGGATGGACTGGCTGGCCCATTTTCGATCGCTCTGCGACCAGTTGCCGCCCACCAGCGAGAGCGTGCTGGACGAAATCACCGGCCGCAGCGTACCGGAGATCGCGTACGCTCCGGCGGGCGGCGTCGGAGGCAAAGCCTGGTCCACGCGCATTCAGGCCGTCATCGACGTCTCCGGGTCGGCGGTGAAACGCGAGGTGGCGGACGCGCTCCGGGCTCGCCTCGTGGCGGACGACCGGTACCAGATCAAAACGAAAGGCCCCGACCTCCCCGACCGGTACGCCCTGACCCTTGCCACCGACCGGCCCCGCCCCGACGTCGCCCCTCCCGCTGCCAAGACGCCGGCGACGAGCAAGGAGGCCGTCGATGGCAAGAAGGGGGTCAAGGGCAACGTGCCGATCGACAAGGGGAGCGGCTCGTGAGCCCGCGCAACCGATTGTTCGTGGTGCTCGCGGGCGTGGTCGCGGGCGTCGGCGCCACGTGGCTCGGGTACCGGAGTTGGTACGCCATGCCGATGGGGCTGGTGCGGACGCAGATTCGCGAACGCAGCGCCGTGCTCGAGCGCATCGAGGCCGACGTCGCCGAGGCGTCACGACACGCGAAGGACCTCGCCGCGCTCTCGGCCACGACGCTCGGCTCGTCGGAGGAGACTGTGGCGTCCTCCGCGCGGACTGCCCTGAACGAGGTCATGGCCCGAATCGGGCTTGTCGAGATCGAGACCGGGACGCTTTCGGCCGCGCCCATCCGGAACCCGGCCGTTGAAAAGCTGCGCACGCAAATCCGTTCGCGAACGCTTCGGGGAACACCGGATTTCTACGCCGTCTCCGCGACCGTCAAGGGGAGGGGGACGCTCGAACAGGTCGTGCGCGCCCTCGCGACGCTCGAAGCGCAATCCTGGGTGCATCGCATCGACGGGTTCAGTGTTTCGCCGAAGGGCAAAGACCGCAGCCAGGTCGAAATCGTCGTGAGTCTCACGACGTTGTTCCTGCCGGATCTCAAGGCACCCGCGCGCGCCGGCGCCACATGGACGGCCATTGGAGAGGAACAATTCGCTCCGTGGCGGGCCATTGTGGACAAAAACGTATTCGTCCGCCCACCCCCCGCTCCGGTGGCGGTGGCGCCGGTTCAAGCACCTCAGCCGCCACCCCCTCCGCCTCCAAGTGATCCATGGGCGGACTGGCGAATTTCTGCCGTCGTAAAAGGACGCTCGGGACCCGAGGTTTGGGTGACGAATGCGAAGTCCAAAGAGACAATCACGCTTGGACTGGGTGGCACCGTTCTGGAAGGAAAAGTGGTTGGGTTCGGGAGAGAGAGCGCGACCTTCGAGATCGGAAATACCCTGTTTGAGGTAAGCCTTGGTCAGACGCTGGCTGAGCGTCGTCCCGTTTCACGGTAGACTAGACCTCGGTCTTGTTTGGATATCGGACGGTGGTAGAGAGAAGGGGAGGCTCCGGCGGAGCGTCGGGGCTACTTGCGTTCCGAGGGAGGTCTCTTGGAACGCCTAACAAGGAGGCGCACCGATGGATCGGCGTCGCACCGAGCGTTTCTTCTTCCCGGCGTTGTTGCTAACGGTGGTCGGCCAGCCAGTCGGATTGGGTCGGGCTGAGCTTCCGGCGGCGTCGGCTCCTCAGTCGCCCTCGGCGGTGCCTCCATCGCCGCTGCCCGCACCCCCCCCATCCCCCGCCCCCCCCGCCGCGGCTCCGACCGGAGCGCCTTCGTCCGCAGCGGACAAGATCGCGTTCACGTTCAAGGACACTCCGTGGTCGGGGGTGGTCGATTTTTTGGCTCGGCAAACTGGGATTCCGGTTATCAAAGAAGCGGAGCTTCCCCCGACGCCGGTCACGTATATCAGCGGCCGCGAGTACACATTGGATGAGGCGATCGACGTCCTGAACCGGATGCTGTGGATGCACGGGCTCCAGATTCGGCGTCAGTCGAACTACCTGTTTGTAACCAAGTTGGAAGACGCGAAAGCGGTGAGCGAGCAGTTCATCGGGAAGGTGCCCGACACGGTCGGTGACGCGACGATGGTGACGGTCGTCGTGCCGTTGAGCAACGCGCAGGCGGGGCCGCTGACCGAGCAGATCAAGCCGCTGATGAGCAAGTTCGGCGGCCTGACCGCGCTGGTGCAGCAGAACGCGCTGGTGCTGGTGGATTCAGCGGCTCAGGTCCGGCGGCTCCGGGGGATCATTGATGAGGTGGACGCGAAACCGTTGACGGAGCAGGAGTTCAAGCTCTTCCCGCTCCGGTTCGCGCAGTCTGACGTCGTGCTGGGCGCGCTGCGCGGGCTGATGGCTGAGAAGCGGACGACGGTGATCGTGGATCCCAACGGCCAGACCCGACAGGTTCAGGACACGAACACGCCCGGGCTCAACATCCAGGCGGACGCCCGAACGAACTCGATCGTGGCGGTCGGGCCGGGCTCGAAATTGCGGGTGCTGGAGCAGGTGGTTGCGATGCTGGACAAGCCGGAGGGCGAGGTCGGCGTGCGCGAGATGATGACGTTCCAGTTGCGGGGCGTGACGGCGGAAGAGGCCGCGCGCCAGCTCGGCGCGCTGTACGCGAAGGACCCTGAACGCGTGAAGCCGACGATCCTGCCGATCGCGGCTCAGTCGAAGATCGCGGTGGTGGGGGGCGTCGGCCAGCTTGCCGCCGCGGCTCAGCTCGTTGCCGAGATCGATCCCGGTTCGTTGTCCGGCCCCGGCGCGCCGCCGGCGGTCGCTCTTCCCGAGGATCGTGCGGTGGTGATCCCGCTCAAGCACGCCGCTCCACAGGGCGCGATCGGGGTGCTCTCGCGGCTGCTCTCCCCGCGTCAGACGGCGCTGGTTCGTTACGCGGCGACGCCGGACGGGAAGGGGTTGATCGTCACGGGGCCGGCGGCGGAGGTGGCCCAGGTGCAGCAACTGCTCGCGGGGCTGGACGCGCCGTCGGACACGGACCGGGAAGTCCGGCTGGTGCGCGTCGCGCAGGGCGACGCCGCGGGGGTGGTTGCGCGCGCGAAGGAGCTCTACGCGATGTCGACGCGCGCGCAGACCGACAAGGTCGAGGCGACGCTCGACGCCGCGTCGCGGACGGTGACGCTGGTCGGCACGCGCGCGGGGCTGACGGCGTTCTCGGAGTTGCTCTCGAGCGCGCAGAGCACGGGGCGGATCGATCAGGAAGCTCGGACCTTCGCGCTCGCGCGTGCCAAGGCCAGCGAGGTGGCCCCCAAGCTCACGCGCATGGCCTCGGCGATGCTCCAGCCGACCGACGGGAGCCAGTTCGTTCCGCCGCAGATCGACGCGGTGGACGAGATCCGTTCGATCGTGGTGCGCGCGCCCGCGGCGCAGATGGCGGTGATCGAGCAGCTCGTCCGATCGATCGACCGACCGAGCCCGGGGAGCGCCAACGTTCGGGTCGTCAAGCTCCAGCAGGGCGACGTCCGGGCGATCACGGAGAAAGCGCTGACGATTTACAAGCAGCAGACCGAGGGTCTGCCAGAGGATCAGGCCGGCCCGGTGCTCGCGGAGGCGGACCAGGCCTCGTCGAGCGTGCTGATCAGCGCCGGCGCCGCGGGGATGGAGAAGTTCACGTCGATCCTCTCGACCGTGCAGCAGCTGGCTCCCGCGACACCAACGGCGCGCCTGATCGAGCTCAGGGTGGCAAAGGCGGAGGAGCTCGCCGCGTTCCTGAAGGAGTTCATTGCTTCCAGCAGGCCGTTCCAAACGCAACCCGGTCCCGATCCGGTCTTCGAGCCCATTCCGGCGACGAATTCCATTCTCGCGGCGGGCTCGCCCGCGCAGCTCGCGGTCATCGAGCAGCTGGCGCGGGCCATGGACACGAAGCAGAGCCCGGACATGCCCCCGATCCGGATGCTCAAGCTGACCACGACGGACGCGGCGAACATCGCGCAGGTGCTCGGCGCGCAGTTCAACGCACGTCCGGCCGATCAGCGGCTCAAGTTGCCGGTCGAGATCCAGGCGGATCCCGGCACCAACATGCTGATCGTCTCGGCGCACGCGAGTGTGTATCCGGAGATTGAGAAGATCGTCGAGCAGCTGAACCAGACGCAGGCGGTCACGACCGCCGGGCGCGAGATTCGCATCTACCCGTTGAAGGTGGCCCGCGCGGAGGAACTTGCCCGCACGATCGACCAGATGTACCCGGATCCGCCCGTTCCGCTGGACCCGCGCACGCGGCAGCCGCGCCCGGATCTCAAACCGGCGCGGGAGGTGGTCGTGCGCGCCGATCGGGGCACCAACTCGCTGATCGTCGACGCGCCGGTGCAGCGCCTCACGGGCTTCGAGGCGCTCGTGAAGCAGCTGGACCAGCAGAAGATCGCGGACAACGTGCAGGTGCGCACGTATCGGGTGTACCGCGCGGAGTTGTCCGCCGTCGCGACGACCCTGCGGAATCTGTCCGCGGGCGGATCTCTCGGAGTGCCGGCCGGGTCCGCCAGCAGCGTGACGATCGACACGGAGCCGGCGAGCCGGACCCTGATCGTGAGCGGTCCGGCGGACGTGTTTGTGGGGGTCGAGCGGGTGTTGAAAGAGCTCGATTCGCCATCGGATCGGCCCGCGACGGCGCTGCGGATGTACGCCCTCCGGCACGCGCGCGCGGAGCGGTTGCAGCCGTTGCTGCAACGCTTGCTCGTCTCGCGCTTGAAGGAGCAGAAGGACGCGCAGGGGCTCGCGGTCGGGGATGTGCAATCGCTGCTTGAAGTGGCGGCCGAGAGCGCGACCAACACGCTGCTGATCTCGGGCCCCGAGTTCATTCAGAAGCTCGCCGAGGAGCTGGTCAAGTCGCTGGACTCCCCCGCCGCGGCGACGGGGCGCATCGTGGTGCGTGTCTCGCCTCTTTCGTTCGCGGATCCCGCGCAGACGGCGGCGACGCTCAACCAGACGCTGGCCGCGATGGAACTGCCCAGCGGCGGCCGGGTCCAGGTGTCCGCCGCGCCGGGCTCGGGTGCGCTCATCCTGTCCGGCGCGGAGGCGGACCTTGACAGGGTCGAAGAGTTGCTCAAGGCATTGGACGTCAAACCGCCGGGTGAGGACAAGGCCGATGTCGTCACGGTGAGCCTGAAGCAGGCCGACGCCGCGACGATCGCGCCGATCGTCGAGCGACTGCTCGTCGATCAGCAGGCGAATGACCCCCGCTTTCTCAGTCTGGCTCTTCGCCAGTCTCGGGGGATGCTCACGCGGGTCCCGCAGGTGCGCGTGCAGGCCGATCCACGGACCAACTCGCTGATCGTCTCGGGGCCGTCGGCGACGATGGCGCTGGCGAAGACAATCGTGCAGCAGCTCGACATGCCCGCGGGGGCGTCCGATCGGGAGACACGTGTGTTCACGCCCGCCAAGGGCGAGCCGGCGCGGCTCATCGCCACGATCCGTCCGCTGGTTGATGCGACGGTTGCGCCGGGACGCAAGCCGATGGAGATGATCGCCGAGCCGACATCGGGCGGGATCGTGGTGGTCGGCTCCGCCGACCAGGTCGCCCGCGCCGTGGCGCTGCTCGCCGAGTTCGATGATCGTTCACCGGCGGCCCCGAGGGTTGACGTGCAGATGATCAACCTCCGTGACGCCGAGGCAACGGGCGTGGCGCGGGCGGTTGCGCCGCTGCTGGCGGACCGATCGCGCTGGCCCGAGGACCTGCGCCGGGCCGAGAAGGCCGGCCTGCCCGTGGCGGCGCCGGCGGTGAATGCCGATGCGGCCGGGAATCGTGTTCTGGTCAGCGCTCCGAGCGAGCTGATGCCTCTCGCTCGACAACTCGTGGCCACGTTTGATGTTCCGCCGAGCGGGAGAAACTCGGAAGTGCGGATCTTCGCGTTGACGAAGAGCGAGCCGGACTCCGTTGCCGCCGGGTTGCGGACCGCGCTCGCGGCGAATCCGAGAGCGGGCGAGGCGGCGCCGGTCGTGACGGCGGTGCCCGTGAGCCGTTCGGTGGTCGTCTCGGCGTCTCCGGAGCGACTCGAGCGAGCGGCGGAGTACGTTCGCTCGCTCGACGAGAGCGCGTCCCCCGATGGCATGAGCGTGCGAACCGTGTACCTGAAGCACGCTCGGGCCGAGTCCGTGACGCCGTTGGTCGAGCAGCTGCTCAATCGCCAGAGCGTGCTCGAGTTGCTCCCGCAATGGCAACGGGCCCAGTACATGGCGAACTCGGCCAAGGACATGCAGAACCAGGTTCGCATCGCGGCCGAGCGGCGGCTCAACGCGATCGTGCTCAGCGGCCCGGTGGCCGTGCTCGACGCGGCCGAGCAGATTGTCAGCCAGCTTGACGTCGATCCCGAGCAGGCCGGGACGATCGCGAATCGGGCCGTTCGTCTGATCCAGTTGTCGAACGCGGACGTCGCGGAGACGGCCGCGTCGATCACCGCCATGTTCACTGACGAGCAGACGGGCGACCCCGTGCCCACCATCAAGGTTGACCGGGGGAGCAACTCGTTGCTCGTGCGGGCCACACCGGCGCAGATGGCCGCGATCACGGAACTGGTCGAGAAACTCGACAAGGCGACATTGGCCACCAGCCGGGAGATGCGCCTGGTCCCGCTTGATCGATCGCGCGCGGACGCCAAGACCATCGCGGAGACAATCCAGCGGCTGCTGGAGCAACGGTCGGGAGTGAAGGTGGAGGTGATTTCCTCGGACGAGTTGTTGCGGACGACCGGCGAGTCGGGAAAGGGAAAGACGTCCGCCAAGCCCGCTCCGCGTCGGTCGGCGCCAGCCAAGGAGGATCGCCCGAAGCCGTCGGAGGACCCCAACAGGCCGGATGTGCAGCCCTCTTCAACGACCGATGACCCGCCCAAGCCGGACCCGGGCGGCGGCGGCGCCCGGGCTCCCCATCGGCGCTCAGCCGAAGAATCTACCGCGAGCGGGACGGGTTGGCGCGCGTGGCTGCTGGCGACGTCGTTCGCGCCGATCGAGCCGCCCGCGGCCGAGGCGGGGAGCAAGGGTGCGCCTCCGCCGGTGCTGATCGCGGTGGACCCGGCGAGCAATTCACTCATCGTTGTCGGATCGCCGCGGTTGATCGATCGCGTGGCGACCCTGGCGAGCGAGCTCGAGCGTCAGATGCCGCGGGAGCCCGGGAAGATCAGGGTGGTCACGATGCCCGAGGCGGTTGATGCCCGCTCGGTGTCGCAGTTTGTCAATTCCGCGATCACGCAGATCGGCGCGAGCAGCGCCGCGAACCCCGGGGGTTTCACGGGGCGGGTCAGCGTGCAACCGGACCCGGAGGGCGGCGCGCTGATCGTTTCGGCGAATGACACCGACTTTGAGGTGCTCGCGGATCTGATCGGCTCCATGACACGGCCCGGAGGAACGGCGAAGCTGGTGGTCAAGGTGTACCCGCTCAGCAACACGACGGCGGCCGGCGTGACGCGCGCCATCGTCGATCTGCTTTCCGCGGAGCCGCGCGGTCGGCAGGCCCGCAGGCTTCGTTCGCTCGACCTCACCATCCCTGACGAGTCCGGTGAGTTGCGATCGTTCAAGATGGTGGACCCTTCGACCGTTCGCGCGACCGCGGACCCGGCCGGCTCATCGATTGTCGTGGCGGCGCCGGCGGACGCGATCCCGCTCCTCGACCGGTTCATCTCGCTGCTGGACCAGTCGCCGCTGTCGGATCGCCCCGCGACACGGCTGTTTGAACTCAAGAACGCTAAAGCGGCCGACGCTTCGAAGCTGGTGCAGGGCGCGTTGGACGCGGCTCGGCAGCCCGGCGCGGGGCCCGCCACGCCGCAGGCGCGAACCGCAGCGGATGATCGGACCAATTCCGTTCTGGTGACAGGATCGTCGCAGCAATTGCGAGAAGCCGACAGGTTGCTGACGGCGCTGGATGCGCCCGCCGCGGAAGACGGAGCGGAACTCGCGATCATCCCTTTGCAGGTGGCCCGTCCGAGCACCGTGCAACGGGTTGTTGAAGCGGCTCTGGTCGGGAAGGACCCCGCACGTCGAGAAAAGATCCAGTTCGTTTCGACGGACGAGTCAAGCCTGTTCGTGATCCGCGCGCTGCCCGGGTTGATCGAGCAGGCAAGAAAGGTGATCGCCGAGGTGGACCGCTCGGAGACCACGGGGCTCCCCATTCGCAACCTGACGCTCGAACGAGCGGATGCCGACGATGTGGCGCAGACGCTCCGACAGTTTTTCGATGAACGGGCCCGTGCCTCGCAGCGACCGGGCGCGCGGGCGGCCGGTGTGGCGGGGGCCCGCGCCGTGGCGATCGTGGCGGACGCTCGCTCGGGCACGCTTGTGGTCGCCGCGTCGGATGAGGATTACGAGCAGATCCGCTCGCTGGCTTCCATTTTCGATGCTCCCGAGGCATCGAAGGACGTCCGGCTGAAGGTCATCCCGCTGGGCAGCGCTCGCGTGGGCGAGATTCGTCCGACCATCGAAGGCCTTGTCGCGGGCATGAAGGCGCCGCCGTTCACGACCAGGCGCGGCGGACGGCCGGGGGGCGCGCCCTCCTCCGACGCGGTGGTCGTCGAGTTCGACGAGCGTTCGAACGCCGTGCTGCTCATCGGGAAGGGCGAGATGTTCGACGCGGCCGAACGGATCGTCGCCGCGTTGGATTCTCCGGCGCCGGCCGAGGCCGCGCTCACCGTGCGGGCCCGGCGACTGGAGCACGCGGACCCCCGTACCGTCGCCAGCGCCGTCACCGGCGCGATGGCGTCTCGCTCGTGGCGGGCCTCCCGCGGCGTGGACCCGGACGCGGTACGCGTCGAAGTGGACGCGAAGAACCGCACGCTCATGTTCGTCGGTCGCGGGGATCGCGTGGAGCAGGCTCTGGCATACTGCTCCCAGCTTGACACCGCGGCCGCGGCCGACAGCCGAATCGAATCGATCTCTCTGCGGTTCGCCGCGGCGGATCGGGTGTCGACCAGTCTGGAGCGGTTCTTCCGGGACCGAGCGGGCAGCGGGCAGGGCGAGACGGGCGTCTCGCTGATCGGCTCGCGAGACGGGAACGTGATCATCGCGTCGGCGGGAGAGGCCGATCTGCGCATCGTCAGGCAGCTCGTGGCCGAGATGGACCAGCCCGACGACGGCGAGGGGCGATCGCGCGAGTTGTTCCACCTTCGCAACGCGGACGCGGCCGAGCTTGCGGCCACGCTGCGGGAGCAGTTCCCCCGCTCGCTCTCCCAGCGCGAGGGGCTCGTGATCGTGACGCCGCAGGCCAGCACGAACTCGGTTATCGTGTCCGCGCCCGCGGAGCTGTTCGAGCGCGTGAGTGCGCTCGTTACGGAGCTCGATGCGCCGCCAACGGACAAGGACACTCGGATCGTGACGATCGCGCTCGCCCAGGCGCGGGCCGAGGAGGCGGCGCAGGCCATCACGCAGGCGTTGCCCAAGGGGATCAAGATCAAGATCACGCCCGTTCGGCGCACGAACTCACTTCTCCTGACGGGATCCGACGAGTCGGTGGCGCTGGTGAGCGAGCAGATCACGAAGCTGGACGCGCAGTCCGCCAGGAACCCGCTCGAATTCCGTCGCGTGCGGCTGGAGCATGCGGTCGCGTCGGACGTGGCGTCGACGCTGCGTGAGGTGTTCCGCCGCAACCCGCCCGCCGTTCCGGGCGAACCTCAGGCCGCGGTAACCGTCTCGACCACCGACAACACGCTGCAGATCTCCGCGACAACCGAGCAATTCGAGCTGGTGCGGAGGGTGATCGCCGAGCTCGACGTCGCGACTTCTGCGCAGCGTACGACCGAGTTCGTGCCCCTGCGATTCGCCAAAGCGGAAGCGACGAGCGAGGCGTTGAGTTACTTTTTCGGTCGGTTTGCTCCGGAGGCGACGAGCCCCACCGCCAAGGCGGTGACCATCGTGGCGAACCCGCCGAGCAACAGCCTGGTCATCAGCGCCGAGAAGGACGAGTGGCCTCGTATCCGCGCCCTGCTCGAGAAACTCGACAACGAGGAGTACAACACGGCCCGGAGACTGGAGATCGTCGCGCTCAAGCACGCGGACGCGACCAGCCTGGCGCGGTCGTTGCAGGAGGCCTTCGCCGCTCCGCTGCGTGCAGAAATAGAGCGCGAGCGTGCGCGCCAGCAGAGTCAGCGTGCCCGCGGTCAGGGCGAGCTGTTCGACGTGCCCCGCGTGCTGGTGGACGACAAGGACGCGGTTTCGGTCACCGCCGAATCGGTTACCAATTCGTTGATCGTGTCGGCCGGGAGAGAGGATGCGGAGCGTATCAAGGCCGTCGTCGCCCAGCTGGATGTTCCGGAATTCGCACGGCTCCCCCAGGCGCACCTCATTCCGCTCCGGGTTGGGCCGGCGAGCCAGGTCGCGGGGGCTCTCCGGCAGTTGTTCACGGATGGTCGCGGCGGCGCCGGAGCCACACGCGGGCCCCGTTCCGTCGTTATCGTGGGGGAAGATCGGAGCAACACGCTGATCGTGCGGGCGGAAGAGGCCGATTACGCGCAGATCAAGGTGCTCGCCGACACGCTCCAGCAGGAAGGGGACCGATCGCGCGCCGCGGTGCGCGTCCTGAAATTGAAAGGCACGCTCGCGGCGCGTCTGGCGGGCACGCTCCGCTCGACCTTCGAGCCCGTCGCGAAACAGGCCGGTGAAACGCTCGCGATGGAGATTGACCGCACGGCCAACGCGCTGGTGATCGCTTCAAGCGAACGTCTGTACGAAGAGATCCGGAAGACTGTTGAGGAGCTCGATCGCGTGCCCGTGCTCAACGGCCCCGCGGCCGAGTCCGCGCCGGGGCTCGGTCAATCGGTGTTCATCGTTGACCTGGAGCACAACGCCCCGGCCGATATCGCCCGTACGTTGGAGCAGATGGGTGTCACGCGTCAGCAGCCCGCCGATCGTCCGGGCCTCGTGGCGGAGCCGGTCTCGATCGTCGCGCTGACTTCGCGTCGAGCGGTTGCCGTGGTGGCTTCGTCCACCGATGGGCAGGTCGTGACCGGGATCGTGCGATCGCTCGACGCCGCGCCGGCGTTTCCTGAACAGACCGTCGCCATCATCCGTCTGAAGACCGCCACGGCCCAGGCCATGTCGCTGCAGCTGGAATCCATGCTCAAGCCCGCGCAGCAGGACGCGGAGACTCCGCCCGCTCGGGCGCTCGCCGAGCAGGTGCGCCGGCTGAAGATCCGGCGTGATGCGGTCGGCGGCGTGGGCGACACGATCGTGCTGGACCTGACCAAGCCGATCCGTGTCTTCCCCGAGCCGCAGACCAACGCGGTGTTCATCTCGTCCACCCCGGACAACGTCGCCGCGATGTCGGAGATAGTCAATGCCCTGGACAAGCTGCCGGTGGGCGATGCCATCACGGTCAGGTTCTTCCCGCTCCAGAACGCCGCCGCGCAGCGCTTGGCCACGGTCGTGCGTGAACTGTTCACGCAGGGCGAGCGTCTCCGCACCAACCCCGGCACCAACATCCGGTCCGAGCCGACATCCGAAGTTGGCAAGGCGCTCATCGGTTCCGTCGCGATCTCCGTGGACGATCGCACCAACGCGCTCATCGTGGCCGGACGTGAGGAAGCGGTCGCGCTCGTGGAGGTCCTGGTCCGGCAGATGGACACCGATCGCGTCGCGGCCTGGATCGAGCCCCGGATCATCCGATTGAAGCACGCCGACTCCGTTCGCCTCGCGCGCACGCTCAACCAGGCCCTGGTGCAAGGCCTCCGCGAGACGCCCGAGATGACCGCGCTCCAGCGGCAGGTGGCGCGCATCCGTGTCATGCTGGAGCAGAGAGACGCACCCAAGGACCCCGTTGCACCCAGCGCCAAGAACCGCATCGACGCCGATCTCTTCGCTCCATTATCCAGCCTCGCGATCATCCCGGAGGAGCAGCTCAACGCCCTCCTCATCGTGGGCAGCCCGTCGAACGCGGCGGCGATCGAGGAACTGGTGCGGCTGCTGGATGTTCCCGCCGCCGCTGCCGCGAACACCGTGCGCGTGTTCCCGCTCCAGTTCGCGGCAGCCGAACGTGTGTCCGGCATCGTCCGAGAGATCTTCCGGCAGCAGATCGCGCGCGGCGTCCTCCGCCCCGAGGACGATGCGGCGATCGTGCCGGACACGCGGACGAATTCGCTGGTCATCACGACCAGCCCGCGTTCATTCCAGATCATTGAGAGTCTGCTCTCGAAGCTCGACGGCGAGGGCATGAATCCGAGCGTCGGGCTGCACGTCGTTCCTGTGCCCAACGCGGATGTGACGCTGCTGTCGCCGAAAATCCAGACCCTGATGCGAGAACGGATCGAGGCCGAGACGCGCGCGGGAGGTGCTCCCAACCCACGCGACGCGTTCTCGATCCAGCCTGATCCCGCCACCGGCTCGCTCATCGTTTCGGCCAGCGACGAGAATCTCCAGGTCGTCAAGGGCTTGGTGGAGGTGCTCACCCGCGGCGCGCAGGCGCTCAAGGCCGATGAGGTCGTGGACGTGATCCCGGTGCAGTCCTCGCGGGTCGAGCAGATGGCCCTCGCCGTCCGCCAGTTGTACGTCGAGAAGGAGAACGCCAGGCGTGGCAAGGAGTCGGTCCGTGTGGCGGCCGACCAGCGTCTGAATGCGCTCGTCGTCAGCGGCGGGGCGTCGGACGTGGAAGCCATGCGCACGCTCGTGCGCAGGCTCGACTCGTCGCCGGTGACCGCCGTCACCGAAATCAAGCGCATGGAGCTGAAGAAGGCGGACGCCGCGGAGGTGGTGCGCCTGCTTCAGAATGTTCTTGCGGGTCGTGGCCTCGGGGGTGGCCGTCCCTTCGGTGAGCGTCAGGCGCTGCTGCTGCGTTTCGCCGCCGAGCACGCGCTGAGCGACGTCGCGACACGCACCGGTCGCGAACCGACCGAGGCCGAGATCTCCGGATCGATCCAGGAGCAAGTTACCATCACCGCGGAGACGCGCACGAACTCGGTCTTCGTCGTCGCTCCGGCGCGACTCATGGTGCTGATCGAGGACCTCGTGCAGGACCTGGACGCGACGCGCGCCGGCGCGCGTCAGATCGAGACCTTTGAACTCAAGAACGCGGACGCTCGTGCCATGGCCGAGGTCCTGCGCGAGCTTTTCAACCTCCGTCAACAGGGCAACACCTACGTGCTGGTGCCCGAGCGTGACGTTTCTCCCAGTCCTTCCGGGTCGGGCCCGGCGACCGAGCCCGCCAACGCGGCTGCCCCGACCGCCCTTTTCCCGACGACCGACGAGCGGCAGCAGCTGGCGCTCACCGTCGATCCTCGAACGAACACGCTCATCGTCTCGGGCACGGAGCAGTATCTCGAAGAGGTACGCAAGATCGTTGACAAGCTGGACGGCAAGGAGGTCAACGAGCGTGAGCGGCTCGTCTTCCCGCTCCGCAACGCCCGGGCGCCCGAGATGGCACGGGTCCTCAAAGAGTATTTCAAGGACGAGGCCGATCGCATCCGGCTGACGCTGGGCCCGGACAAAGTCGGTTCGTTGGCGGCGCAGCTCGAGCGCGAGGTCACGGTGCAGGGCGACGACAAGAGCAACCGATTGCTCGTCTCGGTCTCGCCGCGCTACGCCGAGGCGGTCTCGAAGATCGTCGAGGAGCTCGACGCAACTCCGCCCCAGGTGTTCATCCAGGTGATCCTCGCCGAGGTCACGCTGGACACCTCCAAGACCTTCGGCATCGATTTCAAAGTCGGCCCGTTTGGGGGTGAGTCGTACATCGTCAAGGGCTCCGCGGCCGATGGCGGCATCACCACGGCGCTGGGCATCCCGAACTACTCGGTCGCGAGTCAGGATTTCGAACTCCTGATCCGCGCGCTGGAGGGCCAGGGACGGCTCGAGGTGCTGTCCCGCCCCACGCTGCTGGTCAACAACAACGAGGCCGCCAAACTTCAGGTCGGCCAGAATATCGGTCTCGTCGACGGCATCCAGCAATACAACACGGGCAACACGCGGACGGACGTGAAGCGTGAGGACGTGGGCATCATCATGAACGTGCAGCCTTCCATTTCCAACGACGGATTCGTGCGTCTGGACATCTCTCCCGAGATTTCCCAGTTGTCCGACAAGACCACCCAGATTTCCGAGGGGCTCCAGTCCTCAATCATCAACAAACGGTCCGTCAAGACCACCGTCACGGTCAAGGACGGCGAGACCATCGTCATCGGCGGGCTGTTCCAGACCTCGGAGGAGGAGCGAAAAGCCAAAGTGCCCATTCTCGGCGACATCCCGATCGTTGGAGAAGTGTTCAAGTCCTCGAAATTTCAGACCAACAAGACCGAGTTGCTGGTCATGCTGACGCCGCGTGTGGTCCGTTCGGGAACTCCCGAATCGGTTGAGCAGCTTCGCACGATCAGTCAGGAGGAAGTTGATCGGCTGAGCAAGTCCAACTCGCTGCGCGATCAGTTGCTCAAGGAACGCGCGCAAGGCCGACCCGAATCCTCCCCAACCCCACCCGGCGCTGAGCCCGTTGCGCCGGGAAATGCGATTCCGGCTCCGCCCGGGTCGACACCGGGGCAGACGCCCACTGATCCGCGCGGGGTGGACGCCCCGCACGCGGGGCTGGTGAAGGCCGCCCAGGCAGGCCGGGCGACGAGCACCCGGGTCGTGGAGCTGCGCGATCCGCCCGCCTTGCTCAGAAATCGTTAGCGGGGCGTCGCGCGATGTTTGCTTCCCCTGAGATCCGCCGCACACAAGGACGCACACGCATGGCACGCCGATCAACCTCATTCGTCCTTGCGGTCGCCGCGGTGTTCGCGGCGGCCGTGTTGGTCACCGGTTGCGTGACCGAGGGCCCGCCGCCCCGCGACCCGCCCACGCCCGTACCTTCGCAGCCTGACGGTATCAGGGCGACGCGCATGCTCCCGACGGTCGCCCAATTCGCAATTGACACCAACGGTAACGGCCTGGGAGATCTCATCCAGCCCACGATTTTTCTGTTCAACGACCAGTACGCATTCCCCCTGGCCCTCAGAGGTGCGTTCACGTTCCGCCTCATGACCCACCATGGCAGGCTCCTCACGACGTGGGAGTTCGATTCAGCCAAAGCACAGGCCGCGGTGCGGATGCTCAACCCCGGGCCCGGCTACGTCTTCGAGCTCGACATGCTCAAGGCCGGTGGGGAGTACCCGGAACTGGCATCATGCGACCTCTTTGTCACATTCGCACCCCAGGACGGTCCCGCCATCCAGAGCCGTGGCCCGACCACCGTTACGCTCCGCGTTCGATAGTGGTCCCGCCGCGGATCGGGCAAGGTCGGCCCCTTGCGTTCATTTCGGCGGGTCGGTTGGCTCGGGAGTTATCGGGAATTCACTCACCGGATCGGGAGTCTCTTCCGGGTTCGACCCATCGGACTTTTCCTGGGCATGGCTGTCGCTCGTGCTCGAGGCGTCTGCATCGGCCTTCTTGACCAGGTTCGCCCGGGTCGGACGCAGCGAGGCGAAGCTCTTGCCGTCGATAACGTAGTACCAGTCAGCGAACCGGCGGCTCAGTCCCTCGGCCCGTTTCTTGGCGGCCTCGACCTTTGCCTTCCATTCCTGATGTACGCGCTCATACTCTGCCCGCTTCGCCGCAACCGCCGGATCCTCCGCGGGTGTTTCCGGCTTGGCCGAATTCGGATCGTTGTCCGCGTCCGGCGTGCGCTCCGGTGCGGTCGGCTTGGGTGGCAGGTCGGGCGGCGGCGTCGGCTCTGGCAGAAGTGTCTCGTCGAAGCTGGTGGTCACCATGACGTACCGCAGGTCCCCCGATCCCCCGGGCTTGCGGGGAGAGGATTCTTCGGCGCTCGCGGTCGCATCCGGCGCGGCGGGGATGGCGTCCGTCGCCGCGCCGTCCTCGGCGCCGACCGCGATATCCCCGAACCAGATCGAATACGCCACCCCGTCTTTGGTCTGCACGAGCATCTGGCCCTCGCTCGAGACCAGCCGCCCATCCGCCGTGATCAGGAACCCGCGCGATTGCAGGCTCATCTGATCCGCGACGCTCAGCATCGCCTGTCCGTCCGAACCGGCCAGCATCTTGGAGAGATTGGTCGGCTTGGCACGCACGCCCGCGATGCGAATCGTGGAGAGGGCCGACAGCAGTTCGTTGACCCGTGCCTCGTCCAACTTCTCGCCGTCGCCCGGCGGCCCACCCGGGCGAGCGGTGAACGCCCACGCCGGAGCCGGCGACTGGGGGGGCTGCGGCGATGATGCGGCAGGCGGAGATGGCAGTCGTGTGATCGTGACGGATTCGACGTTCGTCAGCGCCCCGCGCTCCGAGTCCGCCTTGAATCGGTCCGAAACGATTTTCGAAACTTCGGTCTGTCCGACCTTCAGCAGGTCGGTCTCGACCCAGTCCGTGAAGGTGGTTGAGAATCCCGACTCCATGGTCGTCACGTACACCCGACCCTTGTCCGCCTGACGAACGTACCGTTTCGAGCCCTCGCCCGGCACGGGCTTGCCGATCACGAGGTCCGCTGCCGCTCGACCGGTGGAGTCGCGCATGGTCACGCGTGTGCCGCGTCCGGTTGTCAGGCTCTTTTCATCGGACGGGTCCAGGACGCCCAGCCTCTCGTGGTCCTCGCGCGAATCCGTCACCACGCGTTCCTTGGTCAGACCCACGAACGCCGCCGCGGCCTGACCCATCTTGACTTCGGCGTCCGCCGGATATCCCGAGTGTGACGGGATGATCCAGCGTCCAGACTTGTCCTTTTCCACTTTGAACGGGCGGACCTTCGCCGCGGTCTCGTCGTACCCGAGCACCTCAAGTGATGAAAGAGAGGTCACGTCGGCAAGATCCGGCGCCAGAGGCTGCCCCTGATCGCTGAGCAACGCGACCTCCTGTGGGACGGGACGCGTCAGGTACGCCGCGGCCGTAAGGCCCGCCGCGGCCGCGACGCACAGCGTCGTCAGCATCGAATCTCTCATCGGTGGGCTCCCTTCGAACCGGTTGCGATCGGCGCACCAATTCGGGACGCCGACTCCGCGCCGCGCCGCCGCAGGAAGACGATCGCGCCCAGTGCCAGCGCCGGGATGGGTGGCAGCGCCACCGCGGCCAGCCGAATCGTCATCTGGATGGAATCGATTTTCTGCTTGGTGGCCAATCGTGCAGCCTCCGTCTCCTTTCGCCGCTGGTCCTCGATCGCGGCGCTCTGCGCGTCGAGCTTTCGCTGTTCGCCGCGGCGGACGCTCTCCGCCATGATGCGGCGCGTGGTCTCATCGACGTCGGCCCGCGCGTCGATCTCCTTGATCTTGGCGTCGAAGCGGCCCCTTGTTTCGGCCAGTCGATTCTCAGCCTCGGCCCGAGCCCGCTCCTCGGCGTCGAGCGTGCCGCGCCGCTCCTCCTGGCGCCGCGCCTCGACCCGCTCCAGCGTGCGGTGAGCACGACGACGGTTGCGAAGCTCCACCAGCGACTCGTCGCCCGCCAGCACATCCACCGCGTTCAGGATGAACGGCACATTATCGAGTTCGAGGTCCACCGCGCCGGATTCCCGCAGGCTGAAAAAATCCTCGCTGATCATGTCAAGGTCGCCCACGAGGATCGCGTTGATCGGCGCGGCGTCGGATCCGGCGCCAGCCGGTCGTCCAGTGACCCGCGCCGCCAGCGTCTGGCTCTGATCCATGCGAATCGGACGGCGGGCGGGGTTGA
The DNA here is from genome assembly GCA_016794925.1 of Phycisphaerae bacterium. Lineage (GTDB taxonomy): Bacteria > Planctomycetota > Phycisphaerae > Phycisphaerales > UBA1924 > JAEUIW01. Next base: position 122,524 of record JAEUIW010000007.1, on the reverse strand, counting down.
TCGTCGCCATGCCGAAGGGGTTGCGAGTCATGACCTGCGCGTACGCCATCCGGCCGCTGGTCGGGCTGCTGCGCAGAAGCGGCACGATGCTCGGGCCCGAGGCGCTCTCTCCCGGCCGGGCCGCCGACGTTTCCACCAGCCCGGGGAAGAGCAGCACCGCTTCCTGCAACCCGCGGGTCGCGGCCTGCGAGTCATTGAACGCGTCTCGCGCTCCGCGCGCCTCAGGGCGCGTGATCCAAATGAACTCGTTGGGGAGTTCGCGCAGCATGGGGTTGGGATTCACGGTGTCCCAGACGACCCACTCCGACGCGATCCGCGCCCCGAGGAGGTCCCACAAGGGCTTGAGGTCCACCTTTGGCCCCTCGTCGCCACGCCCGCCCATCATCGGATTCTGCGGGCGGCGCGGTTCGGCGGTCGCCAGCGCCGGGTTGATCACGGGGAGCGGGTCCTCCAGGATGATCGCGCCGCGGCCGGAACGCAAATAGACCAGCACCCGCTCGAGTTCATCCTGGCGCAGCGTCGAAGGTTGCGCCACCAGGAGCACCGACACGTCGGCGGGCACGTCCGCCGCGGGAGAAACACGCACCACTTCGTACTGCTTTCGCAACTCGTCCACGATGGGCCAATCGCGCCCCGGCGAGAACGTCTGGAAGTCGAACTTGCCGAACAGCGCCGCCTCGGTCTCGAGGACGCCCACCTTCTTGGTTGCGGCTCCGCTCACGCGGCGGATCGCCCGAGCAAGCTCGTACTCAACCGGCAGGCCGCGCGAGAGAAACGGGATCGTGGTTTGCTCGGCCCCACCCGAGCCCGTGAACGAGACGCCGAGGAACACGGCCTGGCTCGCGCCCATGCCCCCGGAGTCCGCCGGGACGGTGCGGGGCTTGATGCCGTGGGCACGCTCGGCTTCCCGCGCTTCCTCCGAAAACGGTTCGGCGTCAACCAGATGCAACTGCAGCCGTCCCGCGCTGATCGACGCCATCTCGTGGAGCATGCCCAGGAGCGTCTCGCGGACCTGCACATACGCGCCCGGAACGCGGCGCGACACGTACGCCGATACCACGACCGGTCGATCCGCCGGGATGCCGGCCAGGAGTTTTCGAGTCTGGGGCGACACCGACCAGAGCCGCTCCGCGGTTGCGTCCATCCGAGCCGCGGAACGATCGGCCAACATGACCAGGGCCGCGCCGCCAACCGCGAGCGCCGCCAGACGCGTCAGGCCGTGCGCTCGAGCACTCGCTTGCCGCGGCGTTCCACCGACCCCCCGGGAATTGACCGCATGCACCGCTGCCCACACCCCCGCGACCGCCAGAACCACGAAGTACACCGCATCGCCGAGATCGATCACCCCCCGTCCGAAGGACTCCAGATGCACGGGTACCGAGATCGCGCGGCCCGCGTCGCCCAAGAAAGTGCCCGGGCTCATCCGCTCGATGAGCCCCGCGCCCACGAAGAAGCCGCACGCAACCGCCGCCAGGATGAACGCGATTGTCGCCCGCGCCGTCAGCGTGCTCGCCGCGAGCCCCACGCCGGTCAAGGCCGCCCCGGAGAGCAGATAGCCCAGGTAGTTCGCGAGCATCATCCCGGGATCAGGGCGCCCCAGAAACCCGAGCACCAGAACATGGCTCGCGGCGAAGAGCAGCGCGACGCCGTAGATGGCCACGCACCCGAGGTACTTGCCGAACACAAGTTCCCATGGCCGCGCCGGCAGGGTTAGCAAGAGCTCCTCGGTTCCTTGTTTTCGCTCCTCCGCCCATGCCCCCATGGTGATCGCCGGGATCAGGAAGAGCAGCAGCACGCCGAACCAGCGGTTGAGCTGATCGAGATTCGCCAGGTTGCGGTCGAAGAACTCCGGCACCCAGAATGCCGCGACACCCGAGAGAAACACGAATAGGGTGATGAAGACGTAGCCGGTCGGGTTGGAGAAATAGCCCGCGAGTTCTCGCTTCACCACCGATGAAACCACGTGCGTCCGCATGAGTCAGGTTCCCTCGTCCGTTGCGTTCGTGATCAGCTCATCTTCGCGGGCTCGTGCCCGGTCAGCTCCCGGAAGCGAGATTCCATGGCGGCCTCGTCCTCGCCGAGCGATCCCCGTGTTCCGTCATGCACCAGCTTGCCGCGCGAGATCAGCAGCACCCGATCGGCCACCGCTCGAACCTCGGACAGGATGTGCGTGCTCAGCAGCACGGTGCGGTCCTTGGCGAGGTCCCTCAGAAGCGACCGAACTTGTTCAACCTGATTGGGATCGAGCCCGGCCGTCGGTTCGTCCAGAATCAATACCCGCGGATCATGGAGCAGGGCCAGAGCCATGCCGACGCGCTGCCGGTATCCACGTGACAGTTTTTGGACCGGCTTGCCCAGCACCTCGCGCAGCGCGCACAGGGTCGCGACGCGCTCGATTCGCGCGCTCAGGTCCCCACCGATCAGGCCGCGCACCCCACCAACAAACCGCAACATCGCCTCCGGAGTCATGTCCGGGTAGAGCGGCCCGTTTTCCGGGAGGTAGCCCAAGATCACGGACGCGCGTTCTCGATCGGTCGCCACATCCAGCCCGCCAACCAGCGCCTGCCCTGAACTCGGGGACAAGTAGCCTGTCAGGAGCCTCATGGTCGTGGACTTGCCAGCACCGTTTGGACCTAGGAATGCCACCACGCATCCAGTAGGGATCGCAAACGACACGTTATCCACCGCGATAAACCCCCCAAACGAGCGGCTTAGGGAGCGTGCCTCGATCATGGGTGGGCCAGCAGTTCCGTGCTCCGAACGAGATTCCGACTTGGAGTTGACGACGGCACTAGTCATGGTGAGGAGCGCCTCCCTTGTTGAGGTCGTCAAGGGTGTGGTTGAGCCGCGAGCATCGCATTTCCCATTATACGAGACGCCGCCAGGGAAGTTTGCAGTCGCTCACTTAGCGCAACCTTAACCGCAAAATGGCGCGGTCATCCTGCCGTGACGGGAAAATCATCCGTCGCATGTGGAACGTGCTCAAACCGAAAGGAATTCGCGTGAAAATGACCTGGATCCCTGCCGTGACCGCCGCGGTGCTCAGTCTCTCGGGCGCGAGCGCGCAGAAGGTCGAGATCGACTCGGCTTTGCCCCAGTACAAGGCTGGCGCGAGCGTCTCGGGCACCATCAAGAGCGTCGGCTCCGACACCATGAACAACCTCATGACGTCGTGGGGCGAGGAGTTCAAGAAGCTCTATCCGAACGTCAAGATCGAGATTGAGGGGAAGGGCTCATCGACCGCGCCCCCGGCCCTGATCGAGGGTCTGGCCCAGTTCGGCCCCATGAGCCGCCCGATGAAGGACTCAGAGCTCGACGCGTTCGAGAAGAAGTACGGCTACAAGCCGACCAGCGTGCGGGTGGCGGTGGACGCGCTGGCGGTGTATGTCCACAAGGACAATCCGATCAAGTCGCTCACGATGGAGCAGATCCTGCAGATCTTCTCCGTCAAGGGAAAGGCCGACCTCAAGTGGGGTGACCTGGGCCTGACCGGCGACTGGGCGGACAAGCCCGTCAGCCTGTACGGACGCAACTCGGCTTCGGGTACGTACGGGTACTTCAAAGAGCATGCGCTCGCGAAGGCCGACTTCAAGCCGACCGTGAAGGAGCAGCCGGGATCATCCGCGGTGGTGCAGGGTGTCGCGACCGACAAGTACGCCATCGGTTACTCGGGGATCGGGTACCGGACCGCGGACGTCAAGGCGATCCCGCTGGCATCGGGGAAGGCCGCGCCGGTCGAGCCCACGCCCGCGAACGCGCTCAGCGGCGAGTATCCTCTGGCTCGCTTCCTGATGGTGTACCTCAACCTCAAGCCGGGTGGCGAGCTTGATCCGCTCCGGAAAGAGTTCGTCAAGATGATGTTCTCCCGTCAGGGACAAGAGGTGGTGGTGAAGGACGGTTACGATCCGATCCCGTCCAGCGTGGCTCGGGAGGACCTCAAGAAGTGCGGAATCGAGGTCAAGTTCTGAGGCCATCGACCGACCGAGTCGAGCGTCGTCACCCTCGGGACGTGGACGAACCTGGGGTGACGACGCTGTTTTTCTTTGGCGGCGGCGCAGCCTGAAGTTCGTGCTCGGGGGACCGGGTGAATCGCGGGTACCGATGAACGAGCCGAATGCCGAACAGCCAGGGCTCATCCCCGTCGAAGCGGTCGGCGCCGCCCCGGTGCGGCGCAGGAAGACCCGTCGTCGGGTTCACGCGATGGACGCGTTCACGACGGTGTTCATCACCATCGGCGGTCTCGGGGTGGTGGCGGCCGTGCTCGGGATCTGCGTGTATCTCACCGTGGAAGTGGCGGACCTGTTCAGACCCGGTCATGCCTCGGCACCATCGGTGATTCACGTCGCGGTCGAGCCCGGCGCATTGTGGGCGACCCTCGACGAGCACCGGAGCGTGCTCATGGTCATGGGCGGAGACGGGGTGCTGCGCGGCTACGAAGCCGCGACGGGGCTTCCGGCGTTCGAGCGGCGTATCGCTCCGGAGGGTCGAACGGTCACGGCTTGGTCACGATCTCCGCGCGAGGGGTACGTGTCGCTCGGGTACGACGACGGCAGCGTGCAGGTAGGAAAGATCACAACCGCGGCCCGATTCCTGCTCGATCCCGAATCCGCCGTGGCATTGTCCACCCTCGCGGTGGGCGGAACGCGGATTCACGACGCAGGCGTGGTTACGCGGACCGTTCTCGGTCAATTGCGACTGTGCGAGCCGATCGTGGACCTGCCCGCTCCGGTGGCTCTGGAGAGGGGGTCGGGTGCGGTGCGGCGGATCGACTATCTCCCCAGCGGCGCCGGGGAGCTGATGGTTGCGATCCGGGAGGATGGGACCGGCGCGCTCGAGAGGGTACGACGGATCACACCCCTGGGTGGGGGCCCGAGCCGAGCGAAGTTGACGCACCATGATTTTCCGTTTGAGCCGCGTGCGACGGGCGACCGTCTGCCGCGATGGCTGTTCGGAACGGGGGATGCGTCCATGGTACTGGCCGTGTGGGAGGACGGTGAGTGCCGCCGATTCTCGATCGCGGACCCCGAGCGACCGGAGCTGATCGAAACGGTGAATCTGGCGGCGCCCGGTCGTCGTCTCACCAGCGTGACGATGCTCGTGGGCGCGAAGACGATGATCGTGGGGGACGACGGGGGCAATCTATCGGGGTGGTTCGCGGCCCGGACACCGGACACGACCAACGCCGACAGGCAGCGGTGGGTTCGGGCGCATGATCTGGGTGCCATGTCGGGGCCGGTGACCTCGCTCTATCCGAGCGAGCGAGATCGCAATTTCGTAGCCGCGGATGCCGGGGGCACGCTGCGGCTCCTGAACATGACCAGCGGCAAGACGGTGGTGGAGGTGAGCGAGGGCCGGCTCGGGGCCCCGCGGCTGGCGATGATCGCGCCCAAGGGCGACGGTCTGGCTGCCTTGGGAGTCTCGGGCACGCTAACGACCTGGGACGTCTTTGCGGGGCACCCGGAAGCCACGATGGCGAGCCTGTTCGGGCGGGTGTGGTACGAGGGCGACCCGGAGCCTTCGCACACGTACCAGAGTTCTTCCGGTGACGACGCCGCCGAGCCCAAACTGGGGCTGGCGCCGCTGATCTGGGGCACGCTCAAGGCCACGATCTACACGATGGTGTTCGCGGTTCCGTTGGCGATCCTGGCGGCGCTGTGCACGAGCGAGTTCCTTGATCGTCGGGTGCGCGGAGCGGTCAAGCCCTTGATCGAGATGATGGCGTCGCTACCCAGCGTGGTGCTGGGCTTCGTGACGGCGATGCTCGTGGCGCCGTTCGTGAAGAGCCACCTTTCCGCGGTTCTCTCGGCGTTCCTCACCATCCCGATCGGTGTCCTGCTGTGCGCGCACGCGTGGCAGGCCGTGCCACCGAGGGTCGCCCGGTTTGTGCCTTTGTGGGCTCGCGCGGCGTTGATGGCGACGGCCTTCATGTTCTCGGCAACTTCGGCGGCGTGGATCGGTCCGACGCTGGAGCGGACGCTCTTCGCTCCGAGCGAGGCAGAGGTGCTGGTGCTCGCGGGATCGCACGAGGCGCTGCCGCGCGAGCAATGGCCCGCATGGGTCGGATCGCGGAACGATCTCACCGCGATTGAGGGGCGTCGGCTGCAGCGCGAGGGGCTGTTCTGGCGCGACGGGCGGGTGGTGCGGCCGAAGGGTTCGCTCACGGATCCGGAGGTGCGGGCGGTCGTCTTGCGCCACAGCTGGGATCGAGGCGACCTGCGACAATGGCTCAATGGCGCCTACGGGGGCGCGTGGTCTGGTTGGCTCTTGCTGGTGTTCCCCGGTGCGGCGATTTTTGTTTCGATCGCGATGGGACGGCGGATCGCGTCGCTCGCGCGGATGACCGGGCTTGGCGATTCGCACGTGGGCGCGGCCGCGACGGAAGGGATCCGCCTGGTGTTTGCGTTGGTCTCGGCCGGGGCGCTGGCGTCGGTCGCGGCGTCGGTGCTGACGGCGTGCGACCTCGACACACGTGATTCGATCTTCGGTACGTTCCAGCAGCGGAACACGCTCGTGGTCGCCCTGGCCATGAGCGTGGCGGTGATCCCGATAATTTACACCATTTGCGAGGACTCGATGTCCGCGGTGCCCGAGGGGTTGCGATCGGCGTCGCTCGCCGCGGGCGCGACGCGATGGCAGACGGCGGTGCGCATCGTCCTACCGGTCGCCGGGAGCGGCGTGTTCAGCGCGGTCATGATCGGGTTGGGTCGCGCGGCTGGCGAGACCATGGTCGTGCTCATGGCCACCGGGAACACCCCGATCATGAGCGCGAGCCTGTTCGACGGCCTGCGTTCGCTGTCCGCGAATATCGCCGTCGAACTGCCCGAGGCCGCGCAGGGCTCGACCCACTACTGCGTCCTGTTCCTGTGCGGCCTGGTCCTGTTTGTGATGACGTTCGCCGTCAACTCTCTCGCGGAGGTCGTTCGGCAGCGATTCCGACGCCGGAGCGCCTCGCTGTGACTTCCGTCGCTGCGAAGCAGGATCCGGAAACGGGGGGGCGTCCGCCTCACGTCGTGAAGCGAGCCTCATCGTTGTGGGCGCGAGGCGAGCCGATGGTCTGGCTTTCGGGGATGGCGCTGTGCCTTTCGCTGACGATCATCCTGAGCCTGATCGGCGTGGTATTGTGGAACGGATTCAGGACATTCTGGCCCGCGCCCATTCATCTGGTGACACTGCGGGACGGTTCGACGTTCCTCGGGATGCCCGTCCGATCCGAGGCGTACGAGTCGGAACCCGCGCGAGTCGAGGCGCTGCGCAAAACCGACATCGAGGGGGCGCTCACGACCGACGGTCGTGTGATCCGGACGCTGTACCGAGTGGGCAACAAGGAGATTCTGGGTGAGCCCTTCCGCTGGGTGGATGCTGGGGACATCGCGTCCATCGATTTGCCGCCGCACGCGGTGCTTGTCGAACGGCTGCAGTGGGGGCCGTGGATTGGTCAGCCCGGCGCGATCGTGAGTGTCGAGGAGGTTGTCATCGGCGCGGACGAGCCTCTGGTCGGGACCACGGACACGGAGCACGGTTCGCGGCGGTTCGAGCGCGCTGAGTTGAACGAGGCCGGCGGGGGCGGTCCGAGGCGGGTGCGGCAGACCACGTTTGTATGCGAGGGTCCGGAGGAGACCCTGCGTGCGTTCGGGCCCGCGCACGTCGCGGCGGTGGCGCGTCGGACTCACATCGAGCGGCTAAAAGAGGAAGATGTCGGCGTCATCAACCGGGAACTGACCGCACTCCAGAACGGGGTTCGCCTCGCGGAACTGCGGCACGCCGAAGGAGCGATCACCGAAGCGGATTTTGGTGCGATTCGAGCGAGTTCGGAGCAACGTGCGGGCGAGCTCCGTGCGGGCTTTTCCACAATCATGGAACGGGTCCGGCGCCTGGAGGCGGAGGACGCCATGCACCGGTGGATCGTGACCGATCCCGGCACGCAGCGGTTCGCGCCGATTTCGCAGTCCGAGCCCGGGTCGCCGATGCTCCTGTCCCAGGTGGTGCGGTGCGTGCCGGCGAACGACATAGGCGTGGTCGGAAAGGTGCGCGTCTACCTCGCGCGCTGGTGGGAGTTTCTGACCGACGGGCCGCGTGAGACCAACACCGAGGGCGGGATCATGCCCGTGATCTTCGGGACGGTCGCGATGACGCTGCTGCTGTGCGTGCTCGTGGTGCCGATGGGCGTGGTGGCTGCCTTGTATCTGCGGGAATATGCGCGCCAGGGCTGGGTGGTCAGCGCGGTTCGGGTTGCCGTGAACAATCTCGCGGGTGTCCCGAGCATTGTCTACGGCGTATTCGGACTCGGGTTCTTCTGCTATTCAGTCGGGTCTTGGGTTGACCGCGGCCCCCAAGCGCCCTTGTCTCCACAATCGTGGTGGGGCATCGTCGGCCTCACGGTGGTGCTCGCGGCGGCTTCGATCGTGTTGGGTCTGGTCGCGAAGATCAGGCCGCTGCGTCCGGACTCGGCGATAAAGATGCTCGGCCGGTTTCTTTCGCTGCTGGGTTGGCTAGGTGTGATCGTCGGTGTCGGTGTGTTGGTGGTACGCCTGCCGTATTTCCACGGGTTCTTTCGCGAGCGACCCGCGGCGACGTTCGGTACGCCGGGGGTGCTGTGGGCGTCACTGACGCTCGCCCTGTTGACGCTGCCGGTCGTGATCGTCTCGACCGAGGAGGCCATCAGCGCCGTGCCGCGCAGCCTGCGCGAGGGGAGTTACGGGTGCGGCGCGAGCAAGTGGCAGACCATTCGCCGGGTGGTGCTGCCGCGTGCGGCCCCGGGGATCATGACGGGGATGATCCTCGCGATGGCGCGCGGAGCGGGCGAGGTGGCTCCGCTGATGCTCGTGGGTGCCGTGAAGCTGGCCTCCGAATTGCCGTTCGAGGCGAGTTTTCCGTGGCTCCACCTCGAACGGAGCTTCATGCACCTGGGCTTTCACATCTTCGACCTGGGCTTTCAGAGTCCGGATTCCGAGGGCGCACGGCCGCTGGTGTGGACCACGACTTTCATTCTGATGTCCGTGGTGGTCACGTTGAACATCACGGCAATCGGGCTGCGGGCGCGACTGCGTCGTCGATTCGGCGGGGGGCATTTCTGAGAGGGCGTCGCGTGGTGTCGCAAGTTCAGCATCGACCTATCATCGGCGTGTCGCCGGACGGCACAATTTCGGGTCGTTCGCAAGGGGCCGGCGGCTCCGTCCGGCCGCTCACGGGCTCAGAGTACGGCGCGATCCAGGCGATTCGCGCCAATCGGCCGTTCCGCGCGGCAATCCACGATGAGGTCATGGCCGCGTCGGCGGTGCTGGAGGTGAGTGATTTCGAGCTGTACTACGGCGCGGCCAAGGCGTTGCACGCGATCAGCATGCCCGTGCCTCGTGGAAAAGTGACCGCGCTGGTGGGGCCATCGGGTTGCGGGAAGAGCACGCTGCTGCGGTCGATCAACCGTCTCAATGACCTCATCGACGGGGTGCGAATCGAGGGCGACATGCGGCTGAACGGGGAGTCGGTGTATTCGCCGTACGTCGATGTCATCGACCTGCGCAAGCGCATGGGTATGGTGTTCCAGAAGAGCAACCCGTTTCCGATGTCGATTTTCGAGAACGTCGTGTACGCGCTCCGTATTGACGGGGAGAACCGCAAGAGTCTGCTCAAGGAGACCTGCGAGCGGGCCCTGCGTGCCGCGGCGCTGTGGGACGAGGTGAAGGACCGCCTGCACGAGTCGGCGCTGGGAATGTCGGGAGGTCAGCAGCAACGGCTGTGCATCGCGCGAGCGATCGCCGCGGAACCCGAGGTCCTGCTGATGGACGAGCCCTGCTCGGCGCTCGACCCGATCGCGACCCTGCGAATCGAAGAGTTCATCCACGAGATCCGCGGCCGGCTGACGGTGGTCATCGTGACCCACAACATGCAGCAGGCGGCCAGGGTCAGTGATTTCACCGCGTTCATGTACCTCGGGAGGCTGGTTGAATACGGCCCGACGGCGACGATTTTTCAGAATCCGCGTCTCAAGGAAACCGAGGATTATGTTCGTGGTCGGTTCGGGTAATGATTTGTATTGTGTTTGGGCTGACGTCTTGTCGATCTCCGCAAGGACTTAGCTTCCGATTGCGATTGATCGGCCGAGACCACTGTGGGGGTGTGTCCAAGTCGATGCTGTGAATAGAATGGCTGAGCGGTACGGCATACCAGTCCCAATGGGGCTCCCGGACTGTGACGGAGCAAAGCAGCCAATTGAGGCGTTGGTCAGTCATCCGGGCCCCGCGGGCCAATTGCACAGGTGAGGCGCATGACGCAGCGTGTGAATTCAGTGCCCGCTTCGGTGAACGGTTGGAGTCCCGAGTACCTTGAGGATCAGTATCGGGCGTTCAAGTCCAATCCTGCCTCGGTCGCTGACGACGTCAGGGCGTTCTTTCAGGGTTTCGACTTGGCGATGGCGTCTCCGACGGGCCGTGGCGGTGCCGTCGCCCCCAGTGCGGAAGCGGTGTCTGAGGCGGTTCGCGTCGATCGTGCAGCCGCGGGGTTGGTGCGGGCGTACCGGACGTTGGGTCACCTTGCCGCGCGGCTGGATCCATTCGGACGTGAGCGACGCCGGCCGGCGGCGCTCGACCCCGCGACGCACGGACTGCGATCGTCCGATCTCGACACGTCGGTCTCAACCCAGGGAGTGGTCGTGGGCTCGGGCGGTCGAGCGACGCTGCGGGAATTGATCGCTGTTCTGGAGCGTGCATACTGCGGGGCGATCGGGCCCGAGTTTGGTTTCGTGTCGGAAGAGTCCGAGCAACGATGGTTGTGCGAACGGGTGGAGCGTGACGGCGGCCGCGTCAGCCTGGACGCGGCGCACAAGCGGCAGATCTTGGAGCAACTCACGCGAGCCGAGCAGTTCGAGGTGTTTCTTCAGAAGCGGTACGTCGATCAGAAGCGGTTCAGTCTCGAGGGAGGCGAGTCGCTGGTGCCGCTCATGGAAGAGATCATCGAAGCCGCGGCGGCGAGCGGGGTCGAGGAGTTGGTCATCGGCATGCCGCACCGTGGCCGGCTGAACCTGCTCAACAACATCATGGGAAAGACCTACGAGCAGGTCTTCACGGAATTCGAAGACAGTTGGGAGGACGACTTCGTTGACGGCGGCGGCGACGTGAAGTATCACCGCGGTTATTCCGGTGAGCGAACGGTGGCGGGGGGCCGCAAGGTCCACCTGGCGATGGCCAGTAATCCCAGCCATCTGGAGAGCGTCAACGCCGTGGTGGAGGGACGCTGCCGAGCCAAGCAACGACTGAAAGGTGATGCCGAGCGGCGACGTGTGATTCCCGTGCTTCTACACGGCGACGCGGCGGTGATCGGGCAGGGCGTGGTCGCCGAAGTGTTGAATTTTTCTCAGCTGGATGGATACACAACGGGGGGCACGATCCACGCGGTGGTCAACAACCTCGTCGGGTTCACCACCGGACCGGAGGACGCCCGCTCCAGCCCGTACTGCACCGACCTAGCGAAGATGGTCGAGAGTCCGGTCTTTCACGTGAATGGTGAGGACCCCGAAGCGGTCGTCGCCGTGGCCCGCCTCGCGGTCGAATACCGTCAGACCTTCCGCAAGGACGTTTTTATCGACATGTGGTGCTTCCGGAAGTACGGGCACAACGAGCAGGACGAGCCATCGTACACGCAGCCGATCCTGGCCAAGTTGGTCAAGGCGAAGCGTTCGGTGCTTGAGGGATTCGCCGAGCGATTGCTCGCGGAGGGCGTTATTTCACGGCAGGATGTGGACGAGATTCAGCGCCGGCTGAGCGAATCGCTCGAGGCGGCGCAGGCGCGGGCCAAGACTGCCCCGCGCGGCCCGAACATCGACGCGGGCGGCAAGCGGTGGAAAGGCATGGGGGGCGAGTATTCGCACGCGCCGATCGAGACGGGCGTCCCCATGCAGATGCTCCGGGAAGTGTGCGGGGCGCTCGGCCGCGCGCCCGAGGGGTTCAACGTCAATCCAAAGCTCAAGAAGCTCATGGCCGATCGGGCCGCGATCTGCACGCAGGGGCCCATCACGTACGCGGACGGCGAGCAATTCGCGATCGGCACGCTGCTGCTGGAAGGACATGGTGTTCGCCTCAGCGGTCAGGATGCGCGGCGCGGGACGTTCAGCCACCGGCACGCGGTGCTGCGAGATTTTGTGACCGGCGAGGCGTACACCCCGCTGAATCACATGCGTCCGTTGGCCGAGATCCCCGATGAAGCGGGAAAGACGAACAGGCAGGGGGCGCTCACGCAGGGTCGCTTCTGCGTCTACGACAGCCCCCTGAGCGAGTACTCGGTGATGGGATTCGACTACGGCTACTCGCTCGGTGACCCCGGCATGCTCGTGATGTGGGAGGCGCAATTCGGTGACTTCTGCAATACCGCGCAGGTGATGATCGACCAGTACCTCGCGTCGGCCGAGCTCAAGTGGGACCGATGGTCGGGGTTGGTGCTGCTCCTGCCTCACGGCTACGAGGGCGCGGGTCCGGAGCACTCCTCGGCCCGGCTGGAGCGGTTCCTCGCGTTGTGCGCGGACGACAACATGCAGGTCGTGAACCCCACCACCGGTTCGCAGATCTTCCACCTCCTTCGGCGGCAGGTGCGCCGTGATTTCCGCAAACCCCTGATCGTCATGACTCCGAAGGGGATGCTCCGCGAGCCCACCGCTCGGGTCGAGGACCTCACCCGCGGCTCGTTCATGGACGTGCTCGATGATCCCGCAATGTCCGGGCCGCCCGAGCGAGAGGCCGTGAAGCGGCTGATCCTCTGCTGCGGAAAAATCTACCACGAGATGTCGGCTCGGAGGTCGTTGCTCGGGAAGAACGACGTGGCGATGGTCCGGATCGAGCAGCTCTATCCGTTCAACACCAGCCTCGCCAAGGACATCATCTCCCGATACCCAACCAATGCCGAGCGTGTATGGGTTCAGGAGGAGCCCCGAAACGCGGGGGCGTACATGTTCATGCGAGACGTCTTGCGAACCGAGATGGGCATCGAGGTTTCGTACATCGGGCGGCAGCCGAGCGCGTCACCCGCGACCGGCTCGAAGCACAAGCACAAGGAGGAGCAGGAGGCGATCCTTGCCGCGGCCATCGGGGGCAGGCCGGGAGAGTCGAAGACCCACACCAATGGTTCGCACGGTCAGGCGGCCCCTACGGGGCGCAAGCCCACGGCGAAACGCTGAGCGTGGTCTATCCCGCAACGAGCGGTTGCCCCCGGGTTGGGGCAATCAACAACAAGATGCATGGACTGTGCACGCGTGAGGACTCATGGCCACCAACATCGTCATTCCTGAAGTGGGCGAAAGCGTTCGTACGGGTGTCATCACTTCGTGGCTCAAGAAGTCGGGCGAGATCGTCAAGCGAGACGAGCCGGTTCTTGAGCTCGAAACCGACAAGGTCACCCTGGAAGTCGTCGCTCCCGCGGCCGGGAAGGTCGAGCAGTCAGCCCGAGCCGGTGACACCGTCGCGGTCGGGTCGGTCGTCGGCCGCGTGATGGAAGCGAGCCCCGCTGAGTTCGCGGCCGCATCGTCCACCATGCCGGCGGAGATGAAAACGGCGGCTGTGCCCGAGGCTCGTGCGCCCATCGGGCACGACGATGTGCGTGCCACGCCGCTCGCCCGCAAGGTCGCGGCCGAACGGGGTGTGGATCTCAAGGGAATCGCGGGAACCGGCGCCGGAGGCCGTATCCGCGAGCATGACGTCATTTCCGCGACGACCGCGGGGCAATCAAGCGAGGACGGAGTCGGCGCTTCCACGGCCGCCGTGGTGGTGGCGAAATCCGGCGCGAGTTCGGGTCGGGGTGTGCGGCGGCAACGCATGTCACCCCTCCGACAGCGGCTCGCGAGCCGGCTGGTCGAGGCGCAGCACGCCGCGGCGATGCTCACGACGTTCAACGAGTGCGACATGACGTCGGTGATTCATCTTCGCAAGAAATACAAGGATGAATTTGAGAAGAAACAAGGCGTCGGCCTTGGTTTCATGTCGTTCTTCGTCAAGGCGGCCGCGGGTGCGCTCCGGGCATTTCCCGCCGTGAACGCCTACCTCGTTGCCGGCCCGGACGGGCCCGAGGTTGAGTCGCACGATTACATCGACATCGCGGTGGCCGTCAGCACGCCCAAAGGTCTGACCGTGCCGGTCCTTCGGGATTGCCAGAGCCTCTCGATGGCGGGCGTCGAGGGCAGGATCAAGGACCTTGCGGCCCGGGCTCGAGACGGGAAGCTCACGCTCGATGAGATGCAGGGCGGGACCTTCACGATCACGAACGGTGGTGTGTTCGGTTCTCTGATGAGCACACCCATTCTGAACCCGCCTCAGACAGCGATTCTCGGGATGCACACGATCAAGAACCGAGCGGTCGAAGACCCCGATCGCCCCGGACAGGTCGCCATTCGGCCCATGATGTACCTCGCGCTGTCGTACGACCATCGCGTCATCGACGGCTCCGAGGCGGTGCAGTTCCTCGTGTTCGTCAAGAACGCGGTGGAGAATCCAGAGCGGCTACTGCTGGATATCTGACGCGTGTCATTTCGTGCGTGGTGCCGAGCGTGCGTGCATCACCGGCGATCTCATGTGAATCGTGCGGCTCCCGCCTCCCCAGCAAACCACTCACGGAGCGATTCATGCTGCCCAATCGAGCACGGCTTGTCTTGGTGTTGATCGCGTGCATGGTGCACCGGACTGCCTCGGGTTCGTGGTCGTCCACGGCACACGGCCACCTCATTGTGCCGGCGCGAGCGGACGAGCAGCGCTGGACCGGAGACATCAACGTGCAGCCGGGCGTCGTGTTGGGATTCAACATCACGCTCCGGAAGGACACCGATGGAAGCTGGGCCGGGATCATGGATATCCCGCAGCAGAACGCCGCGAACCTCGCGCTTCGCGATGTCACGATCGACGGCAACAGGATGGTCTTTACGATGGCCCCGCCCGGAGCGCCCGAGATGGCTTGGGCGCGATTCGACGTGACCACCGACGGCGACGCGGCGCACGGCAAGATGTCCCAGGCCGGGGGCGTGTTCGTCGTCAGCATGAAACGGCTGGGCGCGGGCGAGCGCGGCGCCGTCAAACCCGTGCGTCCGCAAACGCCCAAGCCCCCGTTCCCGTACACCGACCGTCAGGTTTCTTACTCCAATCCTGCTGACGGCACGCTGCTCGCGGCGACGCTCACGATTCCAGCGGGAGCGGGCCCGCACCCTGCGGTTGTCATGATCACCGGCTCGGGCGCTCAGGACCGCGACGAGTCGCTTCTCGGGCACCAGCCGTTCCTCATCATCGCGGATCACCTGGCCCGCAATGGCATCGCGGTCTTGCGCGCGGACGACCGCGGCGTGGGCGGTTCAACGGGCAGCGTGTCCGATTCGACAACCGAGGACTTTGCCCGCGATGCGCTCGCCGGCGTCTCATTTCTGGGCGGCCAGCCCGAGATCGACGCCCGCCGGATCGGTTTCGTCGGCCACAGCGAAGGGGGCCTGGTCGGCCCGCTTGCGGCTTCGATGGAACCCGGGAAGGTCGCGTTCGTCGTGATGTTGGCAGGTCCCGGTGTCCCCGGCAGCGCGATCCTGCCTGTGCAGGTCGAGCTCATCGCGCGAGCCGAAGGCGCCTCCCCCGAGTCGGCCCGGGCACAAGCCGCGGCCACCGCCGAGGCGGTCGAGCTGGTGCTGTCGGGAGCTTCTGCGGATCAGATCAAGGCCAAAGTCCGCGCGATGGCGGAATCCGAAATCGCCGAGGGTCTGGCGCGCGGCGGGGCACAGGCGGACCAGGCTCGAGCGGCACAATCCGGGCTCGACCAGCTGGTGGAAGCGCAGTCGAAGGAGTTCACCGGGAAGTGGTTCCGGTATTTTCTCAAGTACGACCCGCGACTCGCGCTGCGTGCGATCGAGTGTCCTGTGCTGGCCGTTAACGGGTCCAGCGATCTACAGGTTCCCTCGAAACAGAACCTGCCGGAGATCGAGGCGGCGCTCAAGTCTCGTCCCGGCGGACTCACTGCGCGCGACAGGGTGAGCGAACTTCCGAACCTCAACCACCTGTTTCAGACGTGTGATTCCGGTTCGCCGTCGAAGTACGCCGTGATCGAGGAGACCTTCTCTCCGGTCGCGCTCGACTTCGTCACGACCTGGATCCGGACCACCGCTGGCCTTGAGAAATAGGTAGCCATGAACCAGCATGACGCCCCGTTTCGTACATGGGGCGGGGATTGGAGGCGAGCGTTCCGGTCCGACAGAGACGATGACGCCATCCGATCGCGCGGCTATACTCGGCAAACCCCTTCGATGGGCATGAGGAATGTGCCTATTCGATCCGATAGGGGCCGTTTGCGGGCGATTGGCGCAGTTGGCTAGCGCGCGACAATGACACTGTCGAGGTCACTGGTTCGAGCCCAGTATCGCCCACTTGTCGGTCTTGCGTCTGCGCGGCACTTCGTCTTGTCGAAGGGTCTTGTGCGATAGCCCCGTATTCATGCGGGTACTTGGGCGACGGGAATCAACCGCTACTCACCCGGAATGTGGGAAATCGCGCCGTCCCAAGGGGACGACGCGCTCGCGTAGAGCTTCCGGGGTATTCGTCCGGCCAAGTACGACATGCGTCCCGCGAGAGTTGCGTGTCGCATGGCGTGAGCCATGCGTACCGGGTCCTTTGCGTGCGCCACGGCCGTGTTCAGCAGCACTCCGTCCGCGCCCAGTTCCATGGCCAGGCTCACGTCGCTGGCGGCTCCGACGCCCGCGTCCACGATGACCGGATACGTGGGGTCGCCCTGCTTGAGCAGCTCAAGGCAGAGCAGAATGTTGTTGCGGTTGAGAATCCCCTGGCCCGAGCCGATGGGTGAGCCGGCTGGCATCACGCTTGTTGCGCCGGTCTCCTTCAGACGCAGCGCGGCGATGGGATCATCGGACGAGTAGCACAGCACGCGGAAGCCCTCGCGCACGAGCGTTCGGCAGGCGTCAAGCGTACCGGCCGGGTCGGGCAGCAGGGTTTTCTTGTCACCAAGCACCTCCAGCTTCACCCACTCCGCGCCGGGGTTGCCCACCTGGGTCAGCAGATCGCGTCCGAGTCGGGCCACGCGGACCGCATCCTCCGCCGCGAAACACCCGGCGGTGTTCGGGAGGATCGTGTACCGCGACGTATCGAGGAGCCCGAGGAGCGACTGACCGTTCTCGTTGAACAGTCGCTCGCGGCGCACCGCCACCGTGACCACCCTGCTGCCCGCGGCGTCCAGCGACGCACGCATCAGCTCGGGCGTGGCATACTTGCCGGTGCCGATAATCAGGCGCGAGTCCAACGAGAACCCACCGATCATGAGCGGTCGGTCCGCGGCGGCGGATGAGGGCGAGATCGGATCGAGTGCTCCGGACTCCGAAGTGCGTGCGCCAGCGGTCGTCATTTCAGTTCCCTGAATGATGGTCAATTGTGAGTCAAGGTGCTTCAGCCGCCGCCCACCAGGGTGACGACCTCCATCCGATCGCCGTCATGGAGACTCTGCACCGCGTGCCGCGACTTGGGGACCAGCATGAGATTGACTTCGACGGCGCATGGCATCACATCCAGGCCGAGTCGGCTGAGGACTTCGGAAACCGTGCGAGCTTCGCCCACATCGATTTCCTTGCCGTTCACCACGATCTTCATGCAAGAAGAATAGATGGCTTCGGAATCAGCCGGGGCTCGATAGGATGACAAGGGAGGACGGGAGCCGAACGTGACACGAATCCACCGCATACGGGCGATCTGGGGGCGGGCGGTCGCGGTCTTGGGCTGCGTCTGCCTCGTTTCGCTGGGCGCGTGCGAGAAGCGAGTCGAATACTCCC
Source organism: Phycisphaerae bacterium (assembly GCA_016794925.1). Taxonomy (GTDB): domain Bacteria; phylum Planctomycetota; class Phycisphaerae; order Phycisphaerales; family UBA1924; genus JAEUIW01. Next base: position 104,748 of record JAEUIW010000007.1, on the reverse strand, counting down.
AGGCGACCGCGGACGACGCGCTGCAGTCCGCGATCCGCATGGTCAAGGACCGACGCGCTGCCAGGCTTGCCGACCTCGTCTACGCGGAATCACCGGACATGCGGGCCATGCTGGGGCGGATGGGGGACCTGCTGGGAAGTGTGCAAGGGCTGGCCGCAGCAATTCAGGAGCGATTTCCGAAGGATGTTGAGGCTCTGAAACAGCGTGCGATTGCGGAAGCCGCCAACGCGAGCAATGCCGGAGCAGCGCCCGGCGGCCTGTTTGCGATGTTCCAGCGCCCGCGACGTTCCGGTGGGGCGGGCGGCGGGAGTGAAGGAGGCGGGGAGGCGGAGGGGGGAGGTGGGGAGAGGGGAGACGACGGTCAACGCCTTTTCGAAGCTACGGCCCAGAGCGTGCTGGCTGATCCGTACGGCTGGATTGAACGGAACGCCGCCAGGCTTTCGACTGTCGGGGTTTCGGATGATCTCGCGGCGGTGCTGCTCGATGGCAAGCCGATCCTCCCCCCCTTGGGCGTGACCATGAGGCTCGAAGCAGGAAAGTGGTACGTCGTGCTGCCGCTGAACCTCCCGCCCGTGAACCAGTACGTTCCACGGAGGCAACGCGAGTGGCAGATGCTCGGGCTGCTCATGAAGGCGTGGCAGAACGCGATCATCGAGATGACGAGCGAGGTGAATTCCGGCAAGGTTGCCTCGATCGAGGAGCTCGCATCGGGCGCGGGAGAGAAGTTGTTTATTCCGACGGGCATCTGGTTTGTGGGGTACGCGAGGGAGATGGACGTCCGCCGCCGAACCGAGGACACCCTGCGGCAATTCGGTGAGCGTCGGAAGAAGTGGCTCGCCGGCGAGTTTCCAATCGAACGCTCCGCGGGCGCGAGATCGGGTTCCACGCCGCGCGCGCTGCCAAAGGGGGTTTCGGAGGCGATCGACGCGATCGCTCCCGAGAAGATTGAATCGCTGGTCCGCACAAACCAACGCCCTCGTCCGGCGGACATGTCGGACCCGGACTTTCAGTCGCTCGTCGAAGGCTGGCTGAAAGACGAAGGATTCGGGGAGGTATCGCTGCTGGCTCCCCCTCCCGATGCGGACGCCGCCGCCGCGTTGGAGCAATGGCGTAAGGCGCGCGCAGTGGTCCCCCGACCCCGGAAATGAAGAGGGCTACCGCCGGATGCGGGGAATACACTCGCTGCCCGCTTCGTTCACGGTGCACATGCCTCGTTGAGCACACCGTCACAGGCAACAGTGCCTGCCCGGCGCGACGCTTCGACCCCCGATTCGCTCACGTTCGAATAAGCTGGAGCCGAACATGCACGTCACCGAGACCAAGCCGGCCGGCACGGCTCTGGAGTCCCTTTGCGTCAACACCATTCGCACGCTCGCGATGGACGCCGTGCAGGCGGCGAACTCAGGACATCCCGGCACGCCGATGGCGATGGCCCCGGTCGGCTACGTCCTGTGGAACGAGTTTCTCCGGTTCGATCCGGATGACCCGATCTGGCCCGACCGTGATCGCTTCGTGCTGAGCATGGGCCATGCTTCGATGCTGCTCTATTCGCTCCTGCATCTCGCCGGGGTCAAGGCCGTCAACGCTGAGTACGAGCGCGTCGGAACGCTGTCGGTCTCGCTCGATGACATCAAGCGATTCCGGCAGCTCGATTCACGTTGTGCCGGCCATCCCGAGTACCGCTGGACCAGCGGCGTGGAAACCACGACGGGGCCGCTCGGTCAGGGCTATGCCACCAGCGTCGGGATGGCCATCGCGAGCAAGTGGATGGCCGCCACGTACAACCGTCCCGGCTTCGACCTGTTCGGCTATGACGTCTACGCGCTGGGCGGCGACGGTTGCATGATGGAGGGCGCCGCCAGCGAGGCCGCCAGTCTTGCCGGCCACCTTCATCTCGACAACCTGTGCTGGATCTACGACAACAACAGGATCACGATCGAGGGGAGCACCGGCTGGGCGTTCAGCGAGGACGTCGCCACACGATTCCTCGCCTACGGCTGGAACGTCGTTCGGGTCGGGGATGCCAACGACCTCGACATGGTCCGCCGCGCGTTCCGCGTGTTCAAGGAAACTCACGGCCGCCCAACACTCATCATCGTGGATTCGCACATCGGATACGGGTCCGGCAAGCAGGACACCCACACCGCGCACGGCGAGCCCCTCGGCGAAGAGGAGATCAAGCGGACGAAGAAGTTCTACGGCTGGCCGGAGGAAGCCAGGTTCCTGGTTCCGGCGGAGGTTCTTGGGGCATTCAAGGTCGGTCTCGGCGCGCGCGGCAGGCGGCTTCGTGGTGATTGGATGTTGCGTTTCGAGCGGTACCGGGCCGCTCACCCGGACCTCGCCGCGCAGACGCTCGCCATCCAGAAGCGAGAGCTTCCCGCCGGATGGGACTCGGAGATCCCGACGTTCCCGCCGGATCCCAAGGGCGTCGCCGGACGCGATGCCGGAGGGAAGGTCCTCAACGCGATCGCGAAGAGGCTCCCATGGTTGGTGGGGGGCGCGGCGGACCTCGCGCCCAGCACCAAGACGCGCCTGACCTTCGACGGGGCCGGCGATTTCTCTCCCCCGCGCGAACTCTTCGATGCGCACGGGCCCCGCACGACACTCGGCTGGAACGGGAGGAATTTCCATTTCGGCATCCGCGAGCTGGCGATGGGCTCCATCCTCAACGGGATGAGCCTGAGCAAGGTCAGGCCTTTCGGCTCGGGTTTCTTCGTTTTCAGTGATTTTTCTCGGCCCGCCATCCGCCTCGCCGCGATCATGGAAATCCCGGTCATATACGTCTTCACGCACGACTCGATCGGCGTGGGTGAAGACGGGCCGACACACCAGCCCATCGAGCACCTCGTCGCTCTGCGAGCCATTCCCGGCCTGATCGTTCTTCGGCCGGGTGATGCCAACGAGGTGGCGGAAGCATGGCGATTCGTGATGACGTTGCGCCACAAACCCGCGTGCCTGGTGCTCAGCCGTCAGGCGATGCCGACACTCGATCGTGAGATCTTCGCGCCGGCTTCGGGTGTGGCCAAAGGGGCGTACGTCCTCGCGTGCGCGGCCAAGGACGGCCGACCCGAGGTGATCCTGATGGCATCGGGAACCGAACTCGGTACCGCGGTCGAGGCGTTTCAGATGCTCAAGGACAAAGGGCTCAGGCCGCGCGTCGTCAGCGTGCCGTCATGGGAGCTCTTCGAGGACCAGAATGAGGCGTACAAGGAATCCGTCCTTCCCGCCCGGGTCACGGCGCGGGTTTCCATCGAGGCGGGCTCCACGATGGGCTGGGAGCGGTTCGTCGGGCACAGTGGCGTCAGCATCGGCATGCGTACGTTCGGCGCCTCGGCGCCCCTTAAGGAACTTCAGAAGAAATTCGGCTTCACCTCCGCCGCGGTGGTCGAAGCGGCGCTGCGACAGATCGAGCTGAACCGCGAATCTCGGACCACGTGGTGAATGTGGGTGCTCGGAGGAACACGGTGGCGTCGCGTGGCCGCGCCGCTTCGGGGACACCTAACCTATCCCGGTCTCGGTCGAAAGCGGAACCTCGCGGGGGTTCGAGCGTACGACCAAGATACGGAGACCCCCCATGCGCGTTCGTTCTGCTTTGGCGTGCAGCCTCGTCTTGGCCGCCCTGTTTGCGCTGCCGGGGACATCGTTGGGACAGGTGCGTCCGGGCGTGGTGCCGCCCCCGCAAAACAACCCTCCCCCGAAGAAGACGGCGCAGCCCCCCGCCGCGAACAGCGTTCTGCTCCAGCGCCAGCGCACGCGTGATTGGACGCTGACCACCTTCGTCAAGCTCCAGTCGTTCACGGTTACCACGCCTGACAATGCCCCACCCGTTGTTGGCACGTTCAACCTCGCGCGAGCCGCCGTGCTGTTTCCGGTCAACAAATCGACCGGGGCCAGCCTGACCGTCATCGACGGCGTGAGGGGGGTGCTCTCGTTCTCGGGCAAGCAGGTGGACACGACGCCGGAGTACAACGAGGGTTATCCGTCCGGCACGCGCCTGGGTCGATGGGAGGTATTGAATCTCGACAGTCGCGATCTGGAGTTGAAGGTCGAGATCCCCGTGCAGTGCTGGTCCGTGCGGTTCAACGAGGAGCGTGCCAACAAGCTCCAGTGGCCGCAATCGGGTTGGCCGGAGGAGGCGGCGTCCACGCTGCGCCCCCAGATGTTCGTCGAGTTCGATGACCCGGCCGTCAGGGACCTCCTCAAGGAGTGGACCGGTGGCAAGGATCCCAAGTCCGTGTTGCCCGTGCCGCTGGCGAAGTTCTTGGCCGGCCGCGTGATGGAGCATGTGCAGCTCAGCGGAAACGGCTTGACGTTCACGCGCTCCGGCGAGATTGCCGGGCTCGCCCTGCAGGGCGCGGCGGCGGTCGCCAAGTCACGCAAGGGCAGCGAGCACGACCTCACGTGCCTGCTCGCGGCCATCTACCGAGCTGCGGGGCTCCCCGCCCGCACCGTCATCGGCTACGACATCGTCGACCAGGAGGGCAAGGGCGACAAGTTCCTCTCTCGCAACAAGGGCGCGGCCAAGATCCGGAGTTGGATCGAATTCGCCCTGGTTGATGACCAGTCAGGCGAGTTGATTTGGGTCCCGGTGGACATGGTGCGTCAGCGAAACGAGTCCAGCCGGGCGCCGAACCTGAACCAGCCTTGGCCCTTCTTCGGCAACAACGACGATCTCGATCTGGTGATCCCCTTCGCCTTCCAGTTCACGCCCCCGACCAACGTCGAGTATTACGGCAGCCCCGCGTTCTATGGCTGGTCCACCGATCCGGCCGTGATCGTCGCGACGCAAACGCTCCGGTTCCTGCATTTCGCGACGCCGGTCAAGGGGGGGCCGACACCCGCTCCACCGAAAAAAAACCGCTGAGCGCTCGCGGCCGAATTATCGTTCAGCCCGAGGTCCTCCACTCTGGTGACGGGAGAAACGTGTAGTTGTCCGTGGTGTTGACGATGCCGGCCGGCACGCGCAACATCGATCCGACGTGCGAATCCAGGAACAGCAGGTTCGCTTCAACCCCGGCGCGCCCGAACCAGTAGTGACCCCGGTCGCCGTTCTGCTGATAGTTGTAGATCGGGTGTGTGCCCAGCACCCACGTCTTGGACGGCGTGACGATCGGCGGCATCCGACCGCCCGCCGGCGGGATCAGCGTCCACGCCTGCTCGCCGTCAAGGGCATGATCGTTGAGCGTGTAGCTCGAGCCGAGCAGATCGTACATCGATTCCACCGGGCCAAGGTACGGCAGGCGTCCACCTCGGTCCGCCGGAGATCGGTACGCCTCGATCTCGAACGGATTGGCGTCGGCGTCCTTCGGAACCTCGCCCATGAGCAGGTACCGATTGAGCGGCCTCCGTTCGGCCCCGTACGTGTTGATGCCGTACGCGGGCAACGTCCCTTTCTTGCCCCCGAACAGCGCGCCGATATTCGCGGTCTGCCCACCCCCCATGTCCACGCGGAGCTGCGGCAGTTGACGATCGAAGTCGTTCAGGTAGAGCGTGAGCCCGATCCCCAGCTGATGCAAGCGACCGGCGCACGCGACCCCTTTGGCCCGCACGCGCGCCGATCCCAGCGCGGGGAGCACGATGCTCACCAGCAGCGCGACCACGGCGATCACCACCAGCAGCTCGATCAACGTGAACGCTCGCCGCCCCGTCATGCAGAGCACGTTACCCGATTCCGGCCGCAGCGCCCACCCGGCTCATTCGGGGCACCGGATCAGATGATCGAGCAGCCCTTCGCACGCGGATCGGAGCAACCCGAAAACCTCCTGAAAATCCCGTTCCCCACCCGTGTAAGGGTCCGGCACTTCCGCGTCGAAACGCTCCGAAACCGGTAGCGTTGGATCGAACGAACGCATCAGCCGCAGGCGGCTCGCGGGCGCACCCAGGTTGGTCAGCCTCGCCGCGTTGGAACGGTCCATCGCGAGGATCCACCGGAATTCGAGAAAATCATGGGGCGCACGGACCTGCCGCGCGCGGTGCGTCAGCGTCAACCCGTGTCGTGAGGCTTCGAGCCGCGCCCGTTCGTCCGGCAGTTCCCCCGCGTGCCACGCGCCCAGGCCGCAGGAATCCACCCGGAATCGGCCCGCGACCTGCCGCTTCCGCGCCGCGTCCAGGAAGATCCCCTCCGCCAGCGGTGAGCGGCAGATATTGCCCAGGCAGACGAACAACACGCCGACCTGCGCCGGTGTGTCCAGCTGCGGTTCTAGTGCCGTCATGTTGCCAGCCCCGCCGGCGCATGAGCGAGTTCCGCCCAGAACGCCCGCCAGCCCTCATGGTGCAGCCCGTCGGTGCCCCGCGCCGGCGCGAGGGGCTGCGGGGGCTCGGGCCTGAGAGCCTCCAGTACCCGGCCAGCGAGTTCCGAAACGCTGGAGTTGACCGCAAGGCATCGGAAGTGATCTTCCCTGAGCGAGGCTCGCGCGGTTGGTCCATCAGGAGCGACGATCCTCATCCCCAGCGCATCGGCCGTCCGCAACCACCACACCCCGTCAAGGCAACCCTCGACGGTTTCGCGCACCCCATCCCACACACCCACGTCCGCAACGCCGAGCCATGGTGCGACCGATTCACCAACCCGAATCAGCCTTCCCCCGAACTGCTGGTGCCTCCAGAATCGCACGCTCCGCGCGTCGGATGCGCCCGCCGGGAGCAGCCCCGTCGCGTCGATGCCCGAGGCACGCAGCAATCCGAGCAGGAAGGTGAAACGCCGCGCATCGATCAGGGCCCCGGGCCCGCCGAGAGGGACGACGAGCGTCTGCGCGGGATCAAGGCCCAGTTCGCGGCGTGCATCCGATCGAGAGGCCGTGTGGCGAAAGCCGACCGCGTCACGCGTCACCGGCAAGGGCAGCGATCGAACATCTTCGCCGCGCGCCTCGGCCGAGGCGCGGACGCTGGAAGTCAGCGCAACGATCACCATTCCCGGGATCGCGCGGTGCTCGCTCGGCAGCCGAGAACGGACCTCGGCGATTGGCACGGCACCGGCGCGGGTCCCGCCCAGGGCCCGCGCGGCCAGGGCCGCGGCACGACCCGAATAGCATTGCACCACCGTCGCGTGCGCCGCAAGCGTGCGTTGGGCCGCGAGGCGAGCGAGCCCGCGTGCGGATCCGGGGCCGAGCCCGACTCGGTCCGTCGAATGCAGCCCGAACGCCGCACAGACGAGCTCCGATCCGGCGTCACCCACGAGCCATACCTGATGCTCGATCCTGATGTCGCCGGCCGCCGCCCGCGCTCGGACGAGCGCCGAGGCGATCGCGAGGCCTTCCTCTCCGACGCCGTCCGTGTCACGGGTGCGCGCGGGGTCCAGCAGGTGAACGACGACCAATCGTGCCTCGGCGCGGCTCGGCACGTCAGCCGCCCGTTCCCCGGGGTTGTGACGGACCCGGATCATCGTCGTTGATATGGTCGAAGAAGAGTCGGGCGATGGCCAGGCCGGCCTCGTCCGCGAGGCGAGCTTCCGCTTCGGATCGTGCGCCGGTCGTCTTCGGAAGATCACCCTGTGAAAATCGCGGCCGTACCTCCACCGGGAGCCAGTCTTTTTCTTCACCGGGGAACTGGCGCGTACGGGACGAGACATCGAACACCTTGACCCGCATTGCCGCCGACGGTGTGAGCGATTGCCCGTCCTCGGACAGGCCGAACGCGTCCATGGTTACGTGCACCACGATCTCGGCCCCGAGCGATTCTCCGATCTCCGCGATGCTCAGGGGCTTCCCGAATCGCTCCCGAGAGACCACGCCGATGGCCGACTGGGATGAGATCAGTGATCCTTCCGCGATCACTCCCTCGGCAAGCATGACATCGTCGGCCTTCTTCCCGATGCGGAGACGGACCGCTTTCGATGGTGCGCGGCTGGACCGGTCGTCAATGAACACGACCGTCTTGCGCTCCTTTGCCAGCTCGTGAACCCTCGGCGTCTTCTCCGGCCCGTGCAGGAGCACGACCGCGGGTCCCACGATGTTGCAGCCCGTCAGGCACGTCGGCGCGAGCAAGGCCCCGCAACCCGAGATCGCGGCCAACATCCGTCGAGGTGTGATCCGGAGCATGCGCGGCGCCTAATACTTGGGATAGTACGGTTCTTCGTGCGCGTAGAATACCCACGTCGCCCGATCCACGAACCGCTTGGCCAGCGCGGAATTGACCTCGATCCGGGCCAACTCGCCCGGCCCCGCCCCCACCGAATCGGGAAAACCGACGGTCAGACGCTTCTCGAACTCGCGCGCATCTGGATCGAACGAGCCGCGCTCGATGACGCTCACCGTGCCCGACGCCGCGCCCTGCCAAAGGTACGGGTTTCCCGGATCGTTGAGCCGGTATTCTTCGAGCTCGATGACGATCAGCCGGTCGGCCGTGAATTCATCGAGCAACTCGCTCGGGCGCATCGTGACCCAGCGCGGGCGGTTGTACTGGTACTCAAGTACGGCCGCCGCGTCACGGGCGACGATCCCGCCCGCCTCCTTGCGGATCCGTTCCGTGATGTCCACTGTCAGCTTGGGGATAATCTCCGGATAATCGGCCTGGATGATCCGGTCGGCCGCGACAAGAACCGCAAACCGCTTGCCCTTCAAGCCCGTGTACTCGGCCTCCACGGTCTTCGTGCTCGATTGCATGTACGACTCGGCCATCCCGCCAATGAGCGGGCCGATGCACCCGCCGACGCTCGCGACGGAAGCGACCAGCAGAGCGAGGACGAGGCGCCGTGATCCGGGCGATGAGTTCGGCATGAATGCACGTTCCGGGTATCGTGAATGCAGCTCGGGCCCCAGTCGAAGCGCAATGGGATGGAAAGAGTGGGGGGTGGGACGGTGGACAGGTGTCGATCGGTGAGCGTGAGGACCGGAGAGTGACGAAGTGGCGCGCGGTTGGACGCCACAGCCTAGGGACGTCGGTCACGTCCACGTCAGCCATTTGTAGACCCACGAGATCAGCCACACTCCCCCGATCACCCACATGACCCCAGGCCGCAGCACCCCCGCGCACAGGCTCCACACCGCGGACCCGGTCGCGGCGCCGTGAAGGCCGATCCAGGCAAGACAGGCGGTCGCGTACGCCAGCACGACGCCGAATGGCTGGGCCCGCGCCGCATCGACCACGCGTCCCCGAACGGCGAGCGAGAACGAGGTTGTCATCCCGCATGTCGGGCACGGCTTGCCGAACGCGAGAGGCCACGCGCACGGCCCGAGTCCCAGTTGTTCGTGGGTCCCGTGCCCTCGTCCGTCCGGATGCAGCCCGGTCGCGATGAGCAACACCGCCACACAGCCCAGACCCACAGTCAGCGAGAGCAACCGGCCGCCCGGGTGCAGCCCGGCGGATCGGTCCGAACGAGCCTTCGCGTGTTCGGTCATGCGGCCGAATGGTATCGCGTACGGGTGCTATCCCGCTCGGAGCGCCGGCCGCGCTTCCGCACCCCCACCCGCATCCGACCGAGTCGAGCTCCCCCGGGTGTCGACCACGAGTACGGACCCCGGCGTGCCGCGCCGGGCCCGCTCCGCGAGGGTCTTTTGACGCAGTTGGGCCTCGATCCGGTCGAGCTCCATGACGGTGCCGGCTCGGGTCCCGATGCGGGGGATGACCATGACGCGCAGCTCGACAGCCGCCATGGGTACCAGGCCCGGCCGCTCGCGCGAGTCATCCTCGGGCCACAGCCAGCCCCGTCCGCGGGCGCCGTCCGCGTCGAACCGGGCAATCATGGTCCGGAGCTTGGGGATCAGCAGCGAGCCATCCCCCATCAGCACGAACCGGTCCGCGCCCAGCGAGCCCAGGAACGGCGCGGGGCGGCGCGGCAGGCCGGCGCAGACCTGACGAAGGTGATCCGCCACCGCGCGGATCAGCCGGTCCCCAAGCTCGCGTCCATAAACGGCGTTGATCGATCGGAGCGAGCGAATGCCGACAACTGCTCCGGCGAAGTCGGCCTCTTCCCGGGCCGGACCGGCCTGGGGTGAGGCGCAGGCGCCCGCAAGGCGCGCGAGCTGCTGTTCGACGCGTGTCCGGCCCGGCAGGCCCGTCAGCGCGTGCGTCCAGAGCTCCTCCGGGCTCGCCTCGCGGCTCGCGGCCCGGAGCACATCCTGGACCCGCACAATGCCCTCGACTCTTCCCGCGTGCGCGAGCACGAGCGGATGGGCGAGCTCGGTGTCGTCGCGCGCCGCGAGCAGGGCCAGGGCCTCGTCAACGGTCGCGCCGGGCGGGAGGGTCGCGACCCCCGGCGTCGTGGCCGCTTCGATCGTCGCCTCACGTCCGATTTTTCTTGCGGCGAGCTCCGCGTCGGCTCGGCCGCACCATCCCACGAACCTGCGCTCGTCCTGCACCACCAGACCGGTCAGCTCCGGCCGCGCGCCCAGCATGTCCAAGGCATCGCCGATGCGCGCCGCCGATTGGATCGAGGCGCCCGGTGCACGGAACAGGCTCAGGCTGGTTCGCTCGGGATCACGACCCGTGCCGCGCAGCGACGCGATCCTGTCGCTCGCGGCGGAGCGGATCAGGCCGTCGAGAGAGCCGTGTGCCGCGGGCCCCCCGATCAGACGCCCCTGCGCATAACGGACGCCGGCCCGGGTTGCTTCGGCGAGATCGTCCGCCGATTCAACACCCGAGGCGACGGCGCGCAGCCCGAGCATCTCCGCGAGGTGGCACACGTACCCGAGAAGAGACCGACGAGCCCGATCCCGCGCGAGCGCGCGCGTCGATTCCGCGGACAGCTTGATCCAGTCGGGGCGCAGCGATTCGAGGCACGTCATGAGCCGGTCGTTCAGTCCCACGCCGTCCAGCGCCAACCCGAAGCCGCTGGAGCGCAGCCGTTCCGTGCTCGCCACGAGGCGGGCCCAATCCGCCGCGGGGCACGCGAAGCCGATCTCAACCACGACCAGACCCGGCTCCAGCCCTTCCGCGGCGCCAACCAGGTCGATCAACTCGGTTGTGAATCGCTCATCCAGAAGCGACTGCGTGGCCACGTTCAAGAACAACTTCATGCCCGGAGGCCACCCCCGGCGTGCCGCCTCTCCCGCCGCGCGAAGAACCGCCACGTCCATATCGAGTGAGAGGCCCTCCAGCGCGGCCTCCGCGAGGACCTGGGAGATGTCGTCAAATCCCCATCGGGCGTCAGGCCGGCTGAAGAGCTCCAGACCGACCACCCTCGATTCGTGCGTGTCAACGATGGGCTGAAAGACCGCCCCCATGTCGCGTGCGGCCAGCATGCGTGCCAGACGGTCGTCCGGTGTTGCGCCCTGCTGGGCCGCGTCGGGATGGTCGGGTACCCCGCTGGTGGTCATCGGGATTCGTGCCGTGATGGGTCGAGCACCGGCCCGATCGAAGCCGGTGCAGACTCTCCGGTTGAATCGGTCCGGATTCGCTCTGACTTGGCGCAACCTGGCCGCCGGACTCCACCCCGCCTCGCGCCAAACGGGCGATATCCCACAAACAGGTTGATGTTCGAAATACCACGAGGTCGTGTGAGGCGGCCGAACGGGGAGCCAGCCGCCGAATTCCGCGTCACGGCAATCAGTCGAAGCGGAACACGCCCTTGCGGTAGCCGTAGACATACGCCACCACGGTCGTGAGCAGGAAGAACAGAATCCGCCCGAGCCAGACCCAACTCTCCGTTGTGCCGGCTTGGAGGTTCGGGAAAGCGACCGCCCACGGATAGAGAAAGATGATCTCGATGTCGAAAACCAGAAAGACCATCGCGATCAGATAGAAGCGCACATTAAACCGCTTTCGGGCTGTGCCGAAAGGGTCCATCCCCGACTCGTATGTCGTTCCTTTCACCGGTCCTTGACGTGACGGCCCCAGGGCCAGCGTCAGCGAGATATTGGCGACGGCGAAAACCACCGCCATGGTGATGAGCAGCAGGATCGGCAGATAGGAAGAAAGGTCCATCGGTGCTCGCGTCGTGGTCCCGGCCGGTGCGGATCGCCACGCGGCGTGGGTCGGGGTGTGGGAACGTGGGCTCGAAGTGTAGCAATTCGCGCGCACACAGCAGACCGCACGACCGCGATGCGCGAATCGCCAGCTTGTCAGCGTCGCTCGGTGCCAGGCCTTGATCACGCCGCAGAATCTGTGCCCGAACGACCAAGCATGGGGGTTGGGTAACTTCGGGCGTGAAGGACTGCCAGTTCGGCAGGTCGCGGGAGCGCGGGTGCCTCAACTGCCGGGCGAAGATCGCTCACCCATGCTCGCCGGTGCCTCCATGCGCGCTCGGATGGGCTTTCTCGCCTAGCAGCGTCGGGCCTGTCTGGCATCGGTCTTGCCCTTCCGAAGTTCGTCCCGGCCGTTCGTACCGTTCCGATCGAATTCTGCGAACATCTGTCGAACGAACCGCAGCCGTGCCGGAACCGAGGCTGACCGAATTGACTGGTCCCGCGATTCAGATCTGAAATTCCACATCATTCGCACGACGGAGATTCTGATGGCCGCCAAGAACCTGAACTTTGATCTGGATGCCCGCAATTCCCTTAAATCGGGTGTTGAGAAGCTGGCTCGGGCTGTGAAGTCGACGCTCGGGCCGCGCGGGCGGAATGCCGTGATCGACAAGTCGTGGGGCGGTCCAACGGTCACCAAGGACGGGGTCACGGTTGCAGAAGAGATCGAGCTTTCCTGCAAAGTCGAGAACATGGGCGCGCTGCTGGTCAAGCAGGCGGCGAGCAAGACCAGCGATGATGCCGGCGATGGCACCACCACCGCCACCGTCCTGGCCGAGGCGCTCTTCCGCGAGGGCCTGAAGCACATCGCCTCGGGGGTCGAGGCGAACCACTTGGTGCGGGGGATGAAGCGGGCCGTTGAGGCCGCCAGCGCGGAGATCCGAAAGATCAGCCGGCCGATCTCGGGCAACGCGGACATCCAGTCCGTGGCCGCCATCTCGGCCAACAACGACGAAGCCATCGGCTCGATCATGGCCGAGGCCTTCTCGAAGGTGGGCAAGGACGGCGTGATCACGGTTGAGGAGGGAAAGAGCCGCGACACGGAGATCGTCGTGGTCGAGGGCATGCAGTTCGACCGCGGATTCCTCTCGCCCAACTTCGTGACGAACGCGGACGAGATGCGGGTCGAATTTGACAAGTGCCTGGTGCTCGTGCACGAGGACAAGATCGAGTCCGCCACCAAGCTGGTGCCGCTGCTCGAGAAGGTGATGGCCGCCAAGAAGCCGCTGCTCATCATCGCCGAGGACGTTGCCGGCGAGGCGCTGGCGACGCTCGTGATCAACAAGCTGCGCGGCACGCTCCAGGTCTGCGCGGTCAAGGCGCCGGGGTACGGCGATCGCCGCAAGGCCATGCTCGAGGATATCGCGGTGCTCACCGGCGCCGACCCGGTCATGAAGGACCTGGGCCTGGAACTGGACAAGGTCGAGCTCAAGCAGCTGGGCATGGCCAAGAAGATCGAGATCGACGCCGACAACACGACCGTGATCGAGGGGGCGGGTTCGACCAAGGCGATCCAGGGGCGCATCGAGCAGATCCGCCGCGAGATCGACGTCACCACTTCCGACTACGACCGAGAGAAGCTCCAGGAGCGTCTCGCCAAGCTCTCCGGTGGAGTGGCGCAGATCAAGGTCGGGGCCGCGTCCGAGGCCGAGCTGAAGGAAAAGAAGGCCCGCGTCGAGGACGCCCTGCACGCCACCCGCGCCGCGGTCGCCGACGGCGTGGTTCCCGGCGGCGGCACCGCGTTCCTGTGCGCCCGCGCGGCGGTCGAGCGTCTGCCCGAATGGAAAGCCGTCTTCGGCAAATCCGGTGACGTCACAGCGCAGGACGTTGGGCACGCCAAGTACGATGTCGCCGCGGGCATGGACGTGGTGCACAAGGCCCTGGCCGTCCCGACGGCCACGATCGCGGAGAACGCGGGATACAGGGGCGCGGTGGTGGTGGCACGCGTGCTCGAGGGGGATTCCAAGGCCGGCGCCGCCTTCGGCTTCAACGCGCTGACGGGCGAGTACGGCAACCTGCTCAAGGACGGCGTGCTGACGCCCGCCAAGGTGGACCTGTGCGCGATCCAGAACGCATCTTCCGTCGCCACGGTGCTGCTCACCGCGGACTGCGTCATCACCGAGATGCCCAAGGACAAGGACGATCACGACCACGGGCACGGCCCGGGCGGCGGTGGCGGTGGCATGGGCGGGATGGGGGGCATGGGCGGCATGGGCGGGATGGGGGGCATGGACTTCTGAACCGTGCGAGGCGGGTGAGCGTCATGCGTACCGGGCGGCATCGCGGGAAAGCATTGCATGCACGAGCTGCTGGACAATTTCCTCGCGCTGTTCCGGGACCTGCCCGGCTTCCTGGATCGGTTCGTCGCCGATCACGGCGTCTGGGTGTACGCGCTGCTCTTCGCGATCATCTTCGCGGAGACCGGGCTCGTGATCATGCCGTTCCTTCCCGGCGATTCGCTGCTCTTCACCGTGGGCGCCCTCGCCGCCCGCGGCTCGATCAATGTCTGGACGATCATGGCCCTGCTCACGGTCGCGGCCGTGATCGGCGATGCCGTGAATTACCATGTCGGCAAGTACATCGGCCCCCGAGTGTTCCGGACCGAACCCGGGGAAACGCCGACGCTCCTGGAGCGGGCGCTGAACCGCAGGCACCTGGAGCGGGCGCACGCGTTCTTCGAGAAGTACGGCGGCAAGGCCGTCATCCTGGGACGGTTCGTGCCCATCGTGCGGACTTTCGTCCCGTTCGTGGCCGGCGCGGGGGCCATGAACTACGGCCGGTTCCTGATTTACAATGTCGTCGGCGGGGTGGCCTGGGTCGGCGTGTGTGTCGGCGCGGGGCATCTGTTCGGCAACATCGAATTCGTCAAGAAGCACTTCGAGGCCGTGGTGGTCGGGATCATCATCGTTTCGCTCCTGCCGCTGGCGTTTGAGTTCTGGCAGTCGCGCCGGCAGGGGCGAGGTTCAGCATGAGTCGGGCGGGCCAGCCCGAGCGCCGGGCGGCCCGAGTTACGCAAGCATGTCACGCACTTCAGTCAATCGGAGTTCATCCATGTCAGTCAAGCCGCTCGAAGATCGTGTTCTGGTCAAGCCCATCGAGACCGAGTCCAAGACCGCCTCGGGCATCTTCCTCCCCGAGTCCGCGAAAGAGAAGCCCGTCCGCGGCCGGGTGGTCGCCACCGGGCCCGGCAAGCGCCTCGACAACGGCAAGCGCGCCGAGATGAGCGTTCGCAAGGGCGACACCGTGGTCTACGGCAAGTACGCGGGCTCCGAAGTCGAGATCAAGGGCGAGAAGCATCTGATCATCAAGGAGTCCGAGCTGCTCGGTGTGCTCGAAGGGTAATCCGGACCACCGGTTTCGGACCGGGGGGCCCGAGACGCGCCGGCGGTGCTCCGTTCGGACCTCATGGGGACGACCGGAGTGTGACGGGGTGAGTGAGGTCAGCGAGTCCGCGTCGGCCGGGGCAGGCGTCCCGGTGCCCGATGCTCAGAATCAGGGAATCAAGACATGTCCAGCAAGCAGATCATGTTCGACGACGCGGGTCTCCAGGAAATGAAGAAGGGTGTCGCACGCCTGGCCCGGGCCGTGAAGGTCACGATGGGGCCGTCGGCGCGGCACGTCATGATCGACAAGTCCTACGGCGGACCGGCGATCATCAACGACGGTGTCTCGGTCGCGCGCGAGATCACGCTGCCCGAGCCGTTCGAATCGATGGGCGCCAAGCTCGTCCACGAGGTCGCCAAGCGCACCAACGACGAGGCGGGCGACGGCACCACCTGCGCCACCGTGCTGGCCGAGGCGATCTTCAACGAGGGGCTCCGCCATCTCGCGGCGGGCGCGAACCCGGTCCACCTTCAGCGCGGCATCAACAGCGCCGCCGCCGTCGTCGCGGACGCGATCGACAAGATGGCCGTCAAGTGCAAGGGCAAGGACGACTACGTGAAGGTCGCGACCGTTTCCGCGTCGCACGACGCCGAGATCGGGCGGATCATCGCCGAGGCGATCGGACGCGTCGGCCCCGAGGGCGTGGTCGAGGTCGAGGAGGGGCGCGCCGCGGAAACCACCCTCGACTACGTCGAGGGCATGCAGTTCGACAAGGGCTACATCTCGCCGTACTTCATGACCGATCCCAAGACGGCCGAGTCCGTGCTCGAGGACTGCACCATCCTCATCCACGAGAAGAAGATCTCGAATCTCACCGACCTGCTCCCGTTCCTGAACAAGGTTGCCGCCGCGGGCCGGCCCGTGCTGCTGATCGCGGAGGAGATCGAGAACGAGGCGCTGGCCGCGCTGGTCGTGAATCGTCTGCGCGGCGTTCTGAAAGTCTGCGCGGTGAAGGCCCCCGGTTTCGGCGATCGTCGCAAGGCCATCATGGGCGACCTGGCGGTCCTCACCGGGGGCACGTTCTTCTCCGAGGACCTGGGCCGCTCCCTGGAGTCGATCGAGCTGAGCGAGCTGGGCCGGGCCAAGAAGGTGATCGTCACCAAGGACGACACCACGGTGATCGAGGGCGCCGGCAAGAAATCGGAGATCAACGCACGCTGCGACCAGATCCGCTCGCAGCACGAGAAGTCGACCAGCGACTACGACCGTGAGAAGCTGATGGAGCGGCTGGCCAAGCTCACCGGCGGCGTCGCCATCATCAACGTCGGCGGCGGCAGCGAGGTCGAGATGAAAGAGCGGAAGGACCGCGTGGACGACGCCCTGCACGCCACCCGGGCGGCCGCGAAGTCGGGGTACGTCGCCGGCGGCGGCGTTGCCCTGCTCCGAGCGCAAGACGCGGTTGACAAGGCGCGGCCCAAGGTCAAGGGCGACGAGCGGCTCGGGTACGACATCGTGCACGCCGCGCTGGCGTTCCCCTGCCGGCAGATCGCGCTCAACGCGGGCATCGACGGCGATCTCGTGGTCTCGAAGGTGCTCGAAGGTTCGGGCGGATTCGGTTTCAACGCCATCACGCACGAGTACACCGACCTGGTGAAGGCCGGTATCCTCGACGCCGCCCTGGTTCCCAAGACGGCCCTCATCAACGCCGCGTCCGTGGCGGGCCTCATGCTGACCACGTCGGTCATGATCACCGAGCTCAAGCCGGACACCCGGCCCGTCGCGGGCGGCGTGTCCTGAGGCGCACGGCGCCCCGTTCGCGCGGTTCGGGGCGAGCGGTCGTCGGAGATCGAGCGCGTGCCCGCGGAGGAATCGCTCGCGGGCACGCGTGACCGGGGTGCCATCGTTGGCCAAGTCAGACCACGCCATGCCCGCCCAACGCGACTACTACGAGATTCTCGGCGTGGAACGCGGCGCGGACGCCGAGGAGATCAAGCGCGCCTATCGCAGGCTTGCGATGAAGTACCACCCGGACCGCAACCCGGGTGACGCCGAGGCGGAGGTGCGCTTCAAGGAAGCCGCTGAGGCCTACGAGGTGCTGGCCGACGAGGGCACGCGCAAGATCTACGACCATCACGGTCACGAGGGCCTGCGGCGCGGCGGCGGCCCCGCCACCCACGATTTCTCCCGTATGGATGTGCAGGACATCTTCTCGATGTTCTCAGACATCTTTGGCGGCGGGGGAGGGTTCGGTGGGCGCGGCGCACGCGGGCCGCGCGGCGTGGCCCGGGGGTACGACCTCGAGACCGAGGTCGTCGTGACGCTGGACGACGTGCTCGCGGGCGTCGAGAAGGAAGTCGAGTTCACCCGGCTCGACGTGTGCGAGAAATGTTCCGGGACAGGCGCCAAGCCGGGCTCCAAACCGGTTTCGTGCCAGGCCTGCGGCGGCCAGGGCAAGGTGCAGCAGACCGGGTTCGGCGGCATGTTCCGCATGGTCACGTCCTGCCCGAACTGCGCGGGGCGCGGGAACATCGTCAAGGAGTTCTGCGACGGCTGTCGCGGCAAGGGACGGCTCCCGAAAAAACGGAAGATCGCCGTCCGGATCCCGCCCGGCATTTCGGAGGGACAGGCGGTCCGCCTGAAGGCCGAGGGAGAGCCGCCGTCGCAGGACGAATCACCATCGGGGCAGGGGGTGCGCGGCGACCTGCACGTCGTGGTGCGTGTCAAGGAGCACAAGATCTTCGAGCGCGACGGCAACGACCTGCTCATCGGGCTCCCGTTGTCGTTCACGCAAGCGGCCCTGGGTGCGGAGATCCCGATCCCAACCCTGGACGGGGAGCCCGCGAGCCTCTCCATCCCCAGCGGAACGCAGCACGGCGCGACGTTCCGGTTGCCCGGTCGCGGCCTTCCCGATCTGCGGAGCGGCGCGCGGGGTGACCTGGTCGCGGCCGCCGGGATCGAGATTCCGCGGAAGCTCACGGGCGAACAACAGAGGATCCTCCGCGAGTTCGACGCGACGCAGAACGGTGGGGTTCACGCCGGTCGGGCGTCGAAAGGCGCCGGCGACGCGGGCGGGGATTCGTTCTGGAAGAAGGTCAAGGGCAAGATCACAGGCTGAATCAACATGATTCCGTTCAAGAAAAAAGATGACATCTCACCGCCAAGTCCCGAACAGGCCGGTCCGGGCGTGGAGTGGGCCGAGACAATCGAGCGGCTGACCGCCGAACGCGACGATGCGCTCGAGAAGTACAAGCGGGCGCTGGCCGATTTTCAGAACTACCACCGCCGTGCGCTGCTGAACGAGCAGGAGGCGCGGGCGCAGGGGGCGTCGTCGGTGCTGCAGTCGGTCGTGCCGGTGCTCGACCACCTTGATCTGGCCCTCGGCCCGGCCGCGTCCTGCTCGGATTCCGAGAGCCTGATGCGCGGCGTCAAGGCGATCCGGGAGGAGTTCGTCCGCGTGCTCGAGTCGCAGGGCGTCGGGGTGCTCAGCCCGTTACCCAACGACGAGTTCGACCCGCAGCGCCATCAAGCCATGCTGCGGCAGAGCGAGCAGGGCGTCGAGCCGGGGCGGGTGGTCCGCACGTTGCGCTCCGGATACACACTGAACGATCGCGTGATCCGGCCCGCGCAGGTGACTGTCGCGCCCGCGCCGGGGGCCTGAGCCCGCTGGAGTCCGAGCATGCCCACGTACGACTACCGGTGCAAGTCCTGCGGCCACGAGTTCGAGCAATTCCAGTCGATGACGGCTTCGCCGATCCGGAAGTGTCCCAAGTGCGCGCGGCAGATGCTCGAACGCCTCATTGGCACGGGCGCGGCGGTGCTGTTCAAGGGTTCGGGGTTCTATCAGACCGACTACCGCTCGGAGTCGTATAAGAAGAGTGCCGACGCGGAGACGAAGCCGCCGACGAAGGCGGATTCCAAGTCGGAGACCAAGGGTGAGAGTAAGCCCGAGCCCAAGGCGGCAACGAAGGCCGAGCCCAAGGGCGACAATCCCGCTCCGGCGCGAACGAAGCGCAGAGCGAAAAAGCCGGGCGACGCCCCGTGAACCCGCGGACGCGCCCATGGACGTGATCGCTCACGGAGTGGATCTCGTGCCGGTTGCCCGCATCGAACAGTTGCTCCGGCGCCACGGCCTGCGGTTCCTCGAACGGTGCTTCTCGCCGGCCGAGCAGGCCGATTCCACCGGCCGGCGTGCCGCGGAACATCTCGGGGTCCGTTTCGCGGCGAAGGAGGCCGCGCTAAAGGCGCTCGGAACGGGCCTGACCGGCGGGATCCGGTGGACGGACGTCCAGGTCCTCAGGCGGGACTCGGGGGAGCCGATGCTCGTGGTCACGGGAAGGGCCGCGGAAGTTGCCGCGGAACGGGGCATTTCAGCCTGGCTGGTTTCGCTCTCTCACGCGGGCGGGTTCGCGATGGCTTCCGTGCTCGCGGGCGATTCGAGGTAGCCAAGGGGGAAGGGGCCAATCGGGCGCGGGCGGCCACGGCGGTTCAGCCGCCGCCGTCGGCTGGATCAGCGGTGGAGGCCGGCGCGGGCTCGGCCGACTTTTCAGCAGCCAACCGTTCGAGCTTGTTGAGTTTCGCTTCCTCGGCCTCCACCGCGCGGCGGAAGGGAACCAGCTCGTTGTGGTACCACTCGAGCCACTTCTGCTGGTCCCATCCGAGATGGTCCACCGAGCGTCCGCCCCAGCCCGATCGGCTCAGGCGTTGCAACGCGTAATGGACCTCCGTGTGGTAGGTGACCACGGACGCATCGAAGACGCGCAGCACGGTGCCCTCGTTGAGCACTCCGATGACCGGATCGAAAGCGACGGCGCTCTGACCGACAACAGGGTTCAGGTCCGCGACGAATGAACGTTGCGTGCCGACCACGATCTGCGCGGCGGCGGGGTCGTTCGCCCCCCCCGACCAGGCGGTTGATGATGTTGACGGGCCGCCCACCTGGGACGCGACGATCATGGGGATGGCTTCGAAGAGCTGGAGGACCTCCGCGGCGCGGGCCGCGGCGGTGAGAGGGGCATTCTCAGGGCTCTTCAGGCCCGCGGCGATGCTCCACTTGACCTTGTTGGAGACCGAGCCGGTCTCGTCCGCCCTCGACTTGACGCGGCGGAGCGCCTGATCGCGGAACCACTCGTCCTGATCGAATACCGCGCCCCAGGTCATCGTGGCGTCGGCGTCCTCGGTCTTCTGCCCGGCCAGATGATCGAGGATCGCTTCGCGCACGTCGCGGCCCTCGCGCTCGAACACGCTGAGCAGCGCCGGGAAGGCCAGCGGTTCGATGAAGTCCTTGAGCTGCTCGATTCCGGCCTGACGCAGCTCGGGTTTCCGCACGTTGCCGAAGTGCTTGAGCCGGATGCGTTTCATCTGCTGCTCGAGCTCGATCCGGCGCTTGTTTCGGGCGGCATCGGCTCTCGCCGCGGGGCTGTCCGGGTCGCGAACCAACGCCTCGTATGGCGACCGGGCTTCCTGCGCAAGGGCTTGTGCCGGCGCGATCAGACCCGCCCCGTGGAAAACCAAAGCCAGCGTCCCGAAAGAAATCAGGTTGGATCGGATCGAGTTCGTCATGCGATGCTCCAACAAACCCGAACGAGCGACCGGTCTTTTTTCGAATGCAACTACAGCCGCGAAGGGCGGGCCTTCGCCGCGAAGTTGGTCCCTTGTCTACTTACTCTCAGAACTGCCACAAGTTCCTCGATTTTGTCGTCCCATAACTATTTTGCGATAGTGATGATCCCCTGGATTCCGAGGCGATTGAGTGTTTCCTTCGCGGTGGAACGCGAGGCAAAGCGGCCCACCTGTACGAAGTACATCGACCGATTCCGCGAGTCTTGCCCCTCCACGATTCGGGGAGAACCCTGACCGGCGCGCTCGGCGGGGCCTCGTGCGGCCGCCGCGGATCGCTCGGCCGCTCCGCGGTCTGAAAACGCGCCGAGTTGGATGGCGAATTCTGAACCCCCGAGGCGCTCGCCGGCCGCGGCCTTGACCTTGGAGTCCTTCGCCGCGGCACCGGCCATGGCCCACTGGGTTCGTGCCTCCTGCTGGCGTCCGATGGTCCAGAGCGAATCTCCGGCGGCTTTGCGGGCCTGTGCGGCCTCGTTTCCGCTGAGCTGGCCCGAGGCCTTGATGAGCATCGCGGAGGCGTGTTCGTGTTGACCTCTGCTTTGGGCGATGAGGCCCAGCGTGGCGCCCGCGCGGCCGGCTACCTCGGAATCGTCGGACTCAAGGAGCGGGACGAGCCAGCCTTCGGCGGAGGCGTTGCGCTGCAGCGCGTGTGCCGACAGCCCGGCGGTGAGGGCGGCCCAGTTGCGCTTGGCGCCGGCGCTCGAGTTGTAGGCGGACTCGGCCTGGCGGTAGGCCTCCTCGTACCGGCGCTGCTTGTAGAGCTCGGCGTAGTCAGATCCCGCCACGGTGGCGCGACTGCCGGAGGTCTCGCAGCCCGCGACGGCGAGCGCGATCATGCCGGACCAGGCGATCCACTTCCACCGTCGCGTCATGCCCATGGGCTGGCTCTCCGTTGCGGGTTCCGGTTAGAGTACACGCGAGCCCGGGGTTGGGCGCGCCGGCGGAATCGGCGGCACGAAGGAGCGAGCGTGAGCGTGCATTGGCCGATTATCCGCCGGTGCCTGTATCGGCCCACGCGGCTGGCGTTGACGGATGACGCGCGGGCGTACCGCCGGATGGACCTGATCGTCGCGGCGTTGCACGCGGCGGGCGAGATCGAGCGTCGGTCGCGCTCCCAGACGATCGGCGTGCTGCTGCCGACAGGCGGGGCGTTCGCGGTCGCGGCGCTGGGCGCGTGGTTCCTGGGGCGGACGGTGGTGCCCTTGAACTACCTGCTCAAGCTGGACGAGCTGGGGTACGTCATCCGAGATTGCGGGTGCGACGCGGTGATCACGGCCGGCCCGATGCTGCAGTTCATGGGTTACCGGCCCGGGGGCGCATCGCTGATCGAGCTGGACGGCCTGGATTTTCGTTCCGTGCCCGAGGCGCGCTGGCCGGCGAACCCCGACGACGCGGATCTCGCGCTGCTGCTGTACACCTCGGGGACTTCGGGCCGTCCCAAGGGGGTGATGCTCTCGCACGGGAACCTGCGCGCGAACGTGAAGCAGGTCGAGGAGTGGGTCGATTTCACCGAGCGCGACGTGGTGGTGGGCGTGCTGCCGCAGTTCCACTCTTTCGGGCTCACGGTGCTCACGCTGCTGCCGCTGAGCGTGGGCTGCCCGGTTCACTACTCGGCGCGGTTCGTGCCGGCCCGGATCGTGCGGAAGCTGCGCGAGAAGCGGCCGACGGTGCTGGTGGCGATCCCCTCGATGTACCACGCGCTGCTGCACGTCAAGGACGCGCGGCGCGAGGACTTCGCGACGCTCCGGTTCGTGGTGTCGGGCGGCGAGCCGCTGCCCCGCGCGGTGTTCGACGGGTTCCTGGATCGGTTCGGCGTGCGGATCCACGAGGGGTACGGCCTGACCGAGACCGCGCCGGTGGCGAACTGGTGCCGTCCGCACGAGTTTCGGCTCGGGTGCGTGGGCCGGCCGCTGCCGGGCGTGATCGAGCGGATCGTGGATCAGGCGACGGGGCGCGACCTGGGCCCGGGCGTTGACGGGGAGATCCGGATCGCGGGTCCGAATGTGATGCGCGGGTATTACCGCCTGCCCGAGCTCACGGAAGCGGCGTTCGATGAGCGAGGGTTTTTTCGAACGGGGGACATCGGCCGCACGGATCCGGACGGTTCGCTGTACATCACCGGTCGCCTGAAGGAGATGCTCATCGTGGGGGGGGAGAACGTCTTCCCGCGCGAGATCGAGGACGTGATCGGGTCGCACCCGGCGATCAAGGACTGCGGCGTGGTGGGCATGGTGGATCCGATGCGCGGCGAGGTGCCGGTGGCGTTCGTGGAGTTGAATGCGGATCCCGAGTCGGGGCGGCCCGTGGAATTCGAGCCGAACGCGGTGCTGTCGTTGTGCCGGCAGCGGCTCGCGGGGTACAAGGTTCCGTCCGAGGTGCGGGTGCTGCCGGTGCTGCCGCGCTCGGCGACGGGGAAGGTTCTGCGGCGGGAATTGCGGGCGCTGGTCTGAAGCCCGGGAGGGGCTCGTCGGGCGCGTCACGCGGACCGGGGGTCGAGGTCGAGATCGACGAACACTCCCTCGATGCCGTCACGCCGGCACTCGACCTCGCACGCGATGGACTCGCTGTCCTTGGTAAGGAAATCATCGGGTGAAGTCGCGGTTGCGGGGCGGCCCCGATCGTCCTTTAGCAGACCCGATGCGCGCGCGATGATCGCCGGGGCGTTCTTGTTCCATGCCGCGAGCTCGATCCACAGCCTGCCCTGCCGGACGGGGATGCACGCCGCCGCGTCGGTCCCGACGAACGCGGGCCGACGGGGCGGGCGCGGGGTCCAGGGTTGGGCGCCGGCGCGGCGGGCATCGGCCACGAGCGAGGCGAAGCGTTCCGCGATTCGCGCGGGCGGATCCGACTTGCGGTACGCTTCGACCGGCGCGCGGAGCGACGCGGCCTTGCATGCGCTATGCAGGATGTCAACGGCGCGATCCTCCGTGTTCCCGCCGAGACGGATCACGGCGGGGATGTCAAGGTCGAGTTCCCAGAATGCCTTGGCGAGCCCGTAGGCCGACCAGAATTGCTCCTGGTTGGCGACACCGGAGCCGGAGCCGAAGTACCCGACCAGGCCGGGCTGAGCGAGGATGACGCGAGCCGCGCGGTAGACCTTTGCTGGGGATGGATTCCCGGATGTGTCGCAGAAGTTCGCGATCGTGAATCCGGCGTTCGTGATCGCGTCCATGGACATCATCGAGCCGCCGCCGCCGGCGCCGTGGAAGCCGATGAGTCCCTTCGAGTCCGGCGTGGGCGCGGCGTTCATCTGCGCGAAGAAGAACGTGCCGCGATGATCCTGCTGCTCGATGCGGTAGGCCAGCGTCTCGAGCGGGGTGGGGGGATGATCCAATTCCCGCGCGATCTCGATGCCCAGTTCGGGGTGCCGGATCACGGCGTAGTCGTCCACGGTGATGCGGCAATCGGCGGCCACGGTCCGGCCGTCGCTCGTGAGCACGAGCGGGTTGATTTCGAGGGAGCGAGCTTCGAGGGCGCGTGCGGCCGCGAAGATCCGGTCGATCGCGCGGGCAAGGTTGGCGCGTCCCTGAGGGGGAAGGGGCATCGAGGCGAGCGCGGCGTCGAGCGTGGCGCGGTCCGGGCCGGCACGCACGTCGCAGGGGATGCGTCGAACGGAGGCGGCACGCTCCTCGATGCCGGTTCCGCCGCCCATGGCCAGCAGCATCACCGGGGCGCGGGCCCGGTCGTCGATCGAGAGCGACACAAATATCTCGTGCGCGATCGGGAGCTTCTCTTCGACCAGGAGGTGCGTGACTGGGAACGACCCGACGGTCATGCCGAGCATGCGGCGCGCGTGGGCACCGGCCTGGTCGGGCGCATCCGCGAACGCGACCCCTCCGAGAGCGGCCCGCCCGGTCGTCCAGGCTTGGATCTTCACGACCACGGGCCCATTCAGTTCGGCCGCGGCCAGGATGGCCTCTTCGGGTGAGGTGACGGCTCGTCCTCTCGGGATCTGGATGGCGTTGCGGGCGAGGGCGGATTTTCCCTGGTATTCATGGAGTCTGGCCATGGATGGGGCTCTCATCAGGGCGTGCCGGGGACCCTCTGTCGGGCATTTCCTGCTCGCACTCTACGGGAATGTTGTGGTATATTCCAGACATGGATGATCGGAGGCCGTCGCCGCGGCGCGAGGGACACGTACGTGCTGGGGTTCTCCTTCGGGTGCTCGTTGGGGCCTGCGTGACCGGCGGGGTCGGTCTGGGCGCGGCCGGTCTGCGCGCGGAATGGACGAGCGTTGATCGAGCCGGGAGTGTGCGCGTCCTGAATGTTGGGGACGGCGCGTCGTCGAGCGTGCCGCGCTACGGACGGGACATCAGGCCGATCTTGTCGGACCGGTGCTTCAAGTGCCACGGACCGGATGAGGGCAGCAGGCAGGCGAAGTTGAGGCTGGACGATCGCGACGCGGCCACCGCGCCGCGCGAGCACGGCGCGGCGGTGATTCCGGGCGACGCGGGCTCGAGCGCGCTGTGGAAGCGGATCTCGGCGCATCAAGCCGAGGAGGTCATGCCGCCGCCGACCGCGGGAAAGAAGCCGCTCTCGGAGACCGAGAAGGACTTGCTTCGACGGTGGATTGATGCGGGCGCCGAGTACGAGCCGCATTGGGCGTTCGTTCCGCCGCGGAGGCCGGAGGTTCCGGCGTTGCCGGATCGTGGATGGGCGAGGAATCCGATCGACGCGTTCGTGGGGCATCGTCTGGGGGAAGAGGCGATGCGCCCTTCTCCTGAAGCGGATCGGGAAACGCTTGCGCGCCGGGTTTTTCTGGATCTGACCGGGCTGCCGCCCACTCCCGCGGAGATCGACGCGTTTCTTGGGGATGAATCGGATGGCGCCTACGAGCGGCTGGTCGATCGGCTGATGAACGAGGAGCCGTACCAGACTCGGATGGCGGAACGCTTGGCGGCGCCCTGGCTGGATCAGGCGCGGTACGCGGACACGAACGGGATCCACATGGACGCCGGGCGGCAGATGTGGCTGTGGCGAGACTGGGTCATCGAAGCGTACCGGCGGAACATGCCGTTCGATCAGTTCGTGACGGAGCAGATGGCCGGCGACCTGATCCCCGGGGCGACGGTGGAGCAACAGGTCGCGAGCGGATTCAACCGCAACCACGTGACGACGGACGAGGGTGGGGCCATCGCCGAGGAGTACCTGGTCGAGTACGCGGCGGAGCGGACGGCGACAACCGGTTCGGTGTTCCTGGGCCTGACGCTCGGGTGCGCGCGGTGTCACGACCACAAGTTCGATCCGGTCTCGATGGCGGAGTTCTATTCGCTGTACGCGTACTTCAATTCGATCGAGGAACCGGGGCTGTACAGCCAACTGCCCGATCCGCAGCGGGCGTTCGAGCCGTTCATCGTCGTTCCCACGGTTGAGCAGCGGGCGAGGCGATCCGAGCTGGACTCGGAGCTCGCCGAGCTCCGTTCACGGATCGCGGCTCCAACGCCGGAAGAAGAGGCGCAGCGTTCGGAGTTCTTTGCCGTCGTTCGTAGAACGACGGGCGTGGACTGGGCGCCGACGTCGGTGATCGGCGTGCGGTCGGTCGCGGGCGCCACGCTGACGCAGCAATCGGACGGATCAATCCTCGCCTCCGGAGACAATCCGGCCAAGGACGAGTACCGGATCGTGCTGCGGACGGACGCCAAGGGACTCCGGATGATCGCGCTGGAGGCGCTGCGTGATGCGAGCCTGCCGATGGGTCGGGTGGGTCGCGCCCCCAACGGCAACGCGGTGCTCAGCGGGATCGAGGCCGAGGCGGTGTCGGTGGCGGATCCGTCAATCAAGTCTCCGATCCGCCTGAGTTGGGCCTGGGCGGATGTCGAGCAAGGGGACGGGGACTACCGCGTGGTGAACGCGATCCGACCGGGCGGGCGGGAAGGGTGGGCGGTCGCGGCTCATCAGCGGGAGGGCGATCGCGCCGCGATGTTCCTGTCGGAGGAGCCGTTCGGTTTCGAGGGCGGAACCGAGATTCACGTGTCGCTGCGTTTCGAATCGCACTACGCGCAGCACGCGTTCGGGCGGGTGCGGTTGTCGGTGGGGTCGATCTCAAACGAGGGCCTGGCGTGGCTGCCGACAGGCGAGAGCGCGTGGTTTGCCGTCGGGCCGTTCATGCCCGGTTCGGCAGACGAGGCATACGAGAAGGACTTCGGCCCTGAACACGCGACCGCGCTCGAATTCGATCACGGCTTCGGGGCCGGGAACGCGTACTGGCGGTACGCACCGAATCTGGCCGACGGCCGGCTCAACAACGACGTGTCCAACGGGCTGGCGGTGACCTACGCCGGCCGGGTGATCCATTCGCCCACGGCGCGACGGGTGGAGGTCTCACTTGGCAGCGACGACGGATTCCGGTTGTACCTGAACGGGAATGAGGTCGCGGGAAAGAAAGTGGACCGGAGCCTCGCGGCGGACCAGGACAAGGCGGTGCTGGATCTCGTTCCGGGGCGCAACGTCGTGGTTTTCAAGGTCGTGAATACCGGCGGTATCGGCGGGATGTTCTGGCGAGCGGTGCCGACCGAGGGGACATTGTCGAACGACCTGGTGGCGGTGCTGTTGCCGGATACGGCGCGGACGACGGACCGGACCGATCGGGCGGGCGTGGCATGGAAACTCCAGTTCTCGCCGCGGTACCGGGAGTTGTCCGACGCGATTGCGCGCGCGGAGACGAGCGCCAAGGAGCTCGAAGCGGCGTACCCGAAGACCATGGTGATGAAGGAACTCTCGACGCCGCGCCCGACGTTTGTGCTCAAGCGCGGCGCGTACGACAAGCCCGACCTGTCGCGACCGGTGGCAAGGGGTGTCCCCGCGGCGCTGGGGAAGTTGCCCGAGGGCGCCCCGCCGCACCGGCTGGGGTTGGCGCAGTGGCTGGTTTCGCCGGAGCACCCGCTGGTGGCCCGGGTCGCGGTCAACCGGATGTGGGAGATGCTCTTCGGGCATGGGATCGTGCGGACAACCGAGGATTTCGGATACCAGGGCGAGTGGCCCACGCATCCGGAGTTGCTCGATTGGCTGGCGGTGGATTTTCGCGAGCACGGCTGGGACGTGCGGCGTGTGCTCCGTTTGATGGTGACGAGCGCGACGTACCGTCAGCGTTCACGGGTTCGACCCGAGATCGTGGCAAAGGACCCCGACAATCGGCTTCTGGCGTTCTTTCCACGGTCGCGACTCGCGGCCGAGCAGATCCGCGATCAGGCCCTGTATGTCTCCGGCCTGTTGGTGGAGCGGAGTGGCGGCCCGTCGGTGAAGCCATATCAGCCTGAGGGGCTCTGGCAGGAAGTGGCGATGCTCCAGTCGAACACCCGCGTGTACGAACGCGGCAAGGGTGACGAGTTGTGGCGACGGAGCATGTACACGTACTGGAAGCGGGCCGCGCCGCCGCCGTCGCTGATGACGTTCGATGCGCCGACACGCGAAACCTGCACGATCCGGCGCATCGCGACCAACACGCCGCTCCAGGCGCTGGTGCTGTGGAACGACGTGCAGTACGTCGAGGCGGCGCGTGGGCTCGCGCAGCGGGTTCTGTCCGCGGGGGGGGACGATCGTTCGCGGTTGACGCTGCTGGTCCGGCTCTGCGCCGGGCGTCGGCCGGGCGACGAGGAAATGAACGCCCTCACCGCGGCGCTGGAGGGATTCCGGGAGCGATTCCGGGCCTCGCCGGAGGACGCGATGAAATTGCTGTCGGTGGGCGAGTCTCCGCGGGCCGAGGGAATGGACGTGTCGGAACTTGCGGCGTGGGCCGTGCTCGCCAACGCGACCCTGAGCATGGACTCCGCGATAACCAAGGGCTGAATACATGGCTCACGATCCGCTCGAAGAACACCTGCTGAACCTGACTCGGCGCCGGTTCTTTGCCCGCGCGGCATCAACATTCGGCGCGGGGCTGGGGAGCCTGGCGCTCGCGTCGATGTTGGGCTCGTCGCGAACCGTCGCTTCGTTGCCGAGGTCCGGGGATGCGGCGCTTGGCCCGCACTTCGCTCCCAAGGCCAAGCGTGTGATCTATCTCCACATGGAGGGGGCGCCGAGCCAGTTGGACTTGTATGACTACAAGCCGGGGTTGAGATCCCGTTTCAATCAGGACCTGCCCGATTCCATCCGGCAGGGGCAGCGGCTTACGGGCATGACCAGTGGGCAGACCCGCTTCCCGGTGGCGCCATCGATCTTCAAGTTCACCCGTTACCGCAACAACCAGGACGGTGCATGGGTCAGCGAGCTGCTGCCGCACACGGGATCGGTTTCGCACGAGTTGTGCTACATCCACTCGATGCACACCGAAGCGATCAACCACGAGCCGGGGATCACGTTCTTTCAGACCGGCAATCAGCAGCCGGGGCGGCCCTGCTTCGGGTCGTGGATCTCGTACGGCCTGGGCAGCTCGAACGCCAACCTGCCGACGTTCGTGGTGCTTATCACCCAGGGCTTGGGGAACATGCAGGCGCTCTCGGCGCGATTCTGGGGATCAGGATTCCTCCCCAGCGAGCAC
This sequence comes from Phycisphaerae bacterium, assembly GCA_016794925.1. GTDB lineage: Bacteria > Planctomycetota > Phycisphaerae > Phycisphaerales > UBA1924 > JAEUIW01. The sequence continues at coordinate 75,432 of JAEUIW010000007.1, read as the reverse complement.
CAGGGCTGCAGGTTGCGCAGCGGCAACGATCCCGTTCTGTACCTGCGTGATCCCGACGGCATGACGCGCGATGACCGCAGGAAAATGCTCGACCTGGTTTCGACGCTCAACGAGAGTGAGTTCGAGCGTTCGCTGGACCCGGAGATCCGGACGCGGATCGCGCAGTCCGAAATGGCGTACCGCATGCAGATGTCGGTTCCCGAGCTGACGGATTTCAAGGACGAGGATCCGGACACGCTCGCGATGTACGGGCCGGATGTGTCGAAACCAGGGTCGTTCGCGTCGAACTGTCTGCTCGCCCGCAGGCTCGCTGAGCGCGGGGTGCGCTTCATCCAGCTCTACATGCGGGGGTGGGATCAGCACGGGAACCTGCCCAGCGAGATCAAGTCGCAGTGCCTGGCGGTGGATCAGCCGCAGGCGGCGCTCGTCAAGGACCTCAGGCGGAGGGGCATGCTCGATGAGACCCTGATCCTCTGGTCGGGCGAGTTCGGTCGCACCGTGTACAGCCAGGGCACGTTGTCGGAATCGAACTACGGCCGTGATCACCACCCGCGCTGCTTCACGGTGTGGGCCGCGGGCGGCGGGATCAAGCCTGGAGTTTCGTACGGCGCCACAGACGACTATTCGTACAACATCACCGAGAATCCGGTGGACGTGCACGACCTCCATGCCACAATGCTCAACCTGTTGGGCTTGGATCACGAGCGCCTGTCCTATCGTCATCAGGGTCGGGACTACCGCCTGACCGACGTCTTCGGCAAGCTGGTGCAGCCCATCATGGCGTGACCGCCGCACGCGTTGTTCGTGCCGGTGTCAGGGAGCCAGACCTCGTGCAGGATTGGATCCAGGTTGTTGGTCGTGCCCACCCGATGGTGCTCCATCTGCCCATCGGGCTGTTGGCGGCGCTCGCAACGGTCGAGGCCATGATGCTGGTCCGCCGTGACGAGGCGCTGCTCAGGGCGGCACGCGTGCTGGCGGCGCTGACGGGAGCCTCCGCGCTGCTCGCGGCGCTGACCGGGTACATTCTGAGCGGGGAGGGCGGGTACGACGCTGAAACGATGGGCCTGCACCTCAGGCTGGGGCTGGCCTTCGCGTTCCTGTCGGCGGCGACGGCGCTCGTGTATGTCCTGGGATGTTCAGCGGTTCCGCGGCGGGTGGGCGTGGTGCTGTCGGCGCTCGTGCTGCTTCCGGCGGGACACCTTGGCGCTTCGATGACGCACGGCGAGAATTTTCTGTTCGAGCCGCTCGCGGCCCGCCATCAATCCGACGCGGGCATCGCTCGGAGCGATCGGACGCCGAGGCTCGATGCCGAACCCGGCACCACGTCACAACCGACAGACGGCGGACCGTATGCGGCGATCGAGGCGATTTTTCAAACCCGTTGCGTGGCCTGCCACGGGATCACGAAGCGGAAGGGCGGTCTCGCGTTGCACACGCCGACCGATGTGATGGCGGGCGGAGAAGACGGGCCGGTGATCGTGCCGGGCGATCCGGGATCCAGCGAGCTGATTCGTCGAATCATGTTGGCGGAGCAGGACAAGGAGAGAATGCCTCCTCGTGGGAAGCCGGGGCTCTCCCCCGAGCAGATTTCCGTGCTGCGAGATTGGATCGCATCCGGTGCGCCAACTGCTGGTGGCCTGGCGGGCCACGATCCCGGGTCGCCTCCTCCCGATCTCGCCGGTGAATTGGAGGATGCCGACGCGGCCGCGACTCAAGTTGATCAGCCCGCACCAGCATCCTCCGAGGCCATCGCCGCGTTGCGGGCACGGCTGGTTCATGTGGAGCCGTTGTCCGCGGGCTCGAGCCTGCTCGTGGTGAGCTTTGGAGCGGTCGCCCCGGGCATCGACGATGCGGCGGCGGCGGACCTGCTCACGCCCATTCAAGAGAATGTCGCCGATCTTTCTCTCGCTCGGTCGGCGGTGACCGACGCCACCCTGACGCTGATCCGCTCCATGTCCCGGCTGCGGCGGTTGGATCTCCGTGCCACGCGCGTCAGCGAGAAAGGGCTTGCGATGCTGGAGGGCCACGGCGAGCTGATGGAGCTGGTTCTTGCACAGACGGAGCTTGTGGATGACGCTGTGGAATCGCTGCTGCGCCTGCCGCGCCTCGCGCACGTGTACCTGTGGAAGTCGGGGATTTCCGAGGCGGGCATCCAGCGGCTGCGCGGGCGTGACGGCCTGTATGTGGATGCCGGGGATCGACTCGTCACCGACGCGGCGGAGGCAGAGTCCGAGTTGAAGCTATCCGGCGATGCCCCTCTGCCGGGATCGTCCGCGACGCCGCCGCCGGTGGCGACGCTCAAGCCGACGAATACTGTCTGTCCGGTGTCCGGAAATCCGGTGAATCCGAAGTACGCCGTGGTTCATGAGGGTCGGGTGATCGGGTTCTGCTGTCCGAATTGCCCGAAGGACTTCTGGGCGGACCCCGCCAAGTACGAATCCAAGCTCAAGTAGGAGTGGGGCCCTCACGCCCAGGGGAGGGGTGAGGTCGAATCCGCGGGGGCGCATTGCGTGTGCCGCAGCCTTGGGTCGTTCACGAGCAGCGTGTCCGCGTGCGCGCGCGGCTCGTCAAGCCGAAAATGATGCACCTGCGCCGGGAAGTAGATGGTGCGATAATCGTGCGCGATGGAGGCGGGAGGAAGACACTCCTGGTTGCGCCGCAGCGCGCGTTCCAGCGCCGTGCGCCACGAGCAGTCAATCCAGATGCGGCGATCGACGCGAGCGAGCAGGTCTCTGCGGAGCAGGAAGATCCCCTCAACAAGAACGACCTCGATCCGGCGCGGATGGAACTCGCGCACGACTGGTACTCCGTGCGGCCCCCACAGCGTCGCACGCAGATCGGCGCCCCCGCCGCGCCGGAGCGGCTCGATGAGCCCATCGAACAGCTCGTCGAAGCGGATCGCGTGCCGGTAGAACGAGTGTGCCGGATCATCCGATTGGATGCGACGGTTGAGCGGCGTAAGCCATTCGTCAATGCCAAGGAGCATCGTGCGCAGACCCGCTGCGCGCAGGCCTGCGAGGAGCTGCGCAGCCACGTACCCCTTTCCGGAGGCATCGATACCGCTCACCGAGACGACGGTCGCGCCGGCGTTTGCGGCGAGACGTCTCTCGCGAAGGTCGTCAATCACGGGGCTGAGGTCGGGCAAGTTGTGCACGAGCCCACGTCTCCGAAAGCCGCCCCGGGCGGGGGCGGTATCACCTCGGGCCGACCGCCTCCGCATCACGATCGCTCAGCATGGCACCGGCCGCGCCGACCCTGGCTTTCACGGTCCCGTCGCGTTTCCAGGATCGTTCGCATCGGGGCTCGTGCCGCAGGTCGAGGACGGCGAAGAAAGCGGTGTCCGTGCCCGGTTTCGCCTCCACGCGGCTGACTCCGACGAGATCCGCGAAATCGCGCCAATCGAATCCCGCCGCGATGAACTCCGCGCCCGCAACGACGGCAATGCCAGCATCGAGCGGGTTGTCGAGGCCCATTTCCTTCTTCGCTCGATCGAGTTCGACCAAGCAGCGGGAGCGCAATTCCATCGCTCGTTCCCACATGGGGTGCGCGCGGCGATTCCGGGTCGGCAGCACCCTCTCCAGGTGCACGGAGATCGTGTTGTCGCCCGCGGGTGCACGCCTGAGTTCCCGGAACGCTTCGTCGGCGGTGTGAGGCAAGAAAGGTGCGAACAGCCGGCACAGCGCATCCGTGAGCCGATACAACGCCGCCTGCGTTTGCCTTCGTCTGGGTGAATCGGCCCGATCGCAGTACAGCCGGTCTTTCACGGCCGCGAGGTACGTCGCGCTCAGCGTGTCACTGCAGAAACCGTACAGCGCCCGATGCGCCCGCTGGAAATCGAACGAATTCGCCTGTAGGCACGCGTTCGTCACCTCCTCGGTCAGCGCATCCAGCTGGTTCAGCACCCAGGCCTCGATGTCCGTCGGCTTCACGCGTTCCAGAAGGTCGTCCACCGCGCTCTCGCCCGCAAAATCGTAGAGATTGCTCAGCATGAATCGCAACGTGTTGCGGACTTTGCGGTAACTCTCACCCGCGAGGCCGAACAACTCCACGTCTGCTTTCACATCGTTCTCGTACGCCAGCGACGCGACCCACCACCGCAACACGTCCATGCCAAATTCGGCGCAGAGGCTGTCCACTTCGTAACGGGCGGCATCGACGCGGCTCTTGCTCAGTTTTTTCCCGTCGCGGTCCACGATGAAACCATGGGTCAACACGCTGCGATACGGCGGGATGCCGGTGGCGCCGAGCGAGGCGAGGAGCGAGCTCTGGAACCAGCCGCGGTGCTGGTCGGAGCCCTCGAGGTAGAGGTCGGTCCACGCCCCCGTTTCGCTTGACCTGGAGAGGCCGCGCTGGCGCATGACGGCGTGCCACGTGCTGCCGGACTCGAACCAGACATCGAGGATGTCCGGTGACTTGCGGAGCGCGGCGCGATGAGCGATGAGCGCGGCCGCGCCCGTGTCCGAGTCAGTCGCTCCCGCATGGTTCGCCAGCAATCGCTCGGGAGCGGACGTGAACCACACGTCCGAGCCCTGCTCTCGCATCAGCTTTGCCACCGCGCGCACGCTCGCGGGCGTCATCACCATTCGCTCGAGACCATCCGCGTCCGTGTACGCGAACGCGGGGATCGGCAAGCCCCAGGATCGCTGGCGCGAGATGCACCAGTCGGGACGGGACTCGAGCATGCCTCGCATGCGGTTGCGGCCCCAATCGGGAATGAAGCTGATTCGATGTTCCGCCGCGTGCACGGCCCTGTTGCGAAGATCGTGGGGTGATCCCTCGCCGGCAGCGTCATCGATCGCACGATCAACTCCGATGAACCACTGCTCCGTGCAGCGGAAGATCACCGGCGTCTTGCTGCGCCAGTCGTGCGGGTAACTGTGGGTGAACGTGTGATCGTAGAACAGGTGCCCGCTCAGGCGCAGGCGCTCGACGATCGACTTGTTCGCGTCCCAGATCGACTCGCCGCGCAGCCACTCGGGAACGGTCGCGTCGTACGTGCCGTCGCCTTTGACCGGGCAGTAGATCGGCAAGCCCGCTCGTTTGCCGGTCTGAAAGTCCTCAGTGCCATGGCCCGGGGCCGTATGGACCAGCCCCGTGCCATCCTCTAGCGTGACGTATTCCGCCCCGACGAGGGTGAAGACCGTGCCCTCACCAGAGTGTGCATCTCGACTGACAAACGGATGGTGATATCGCAGCCCGACCAGTTCCTCTCCGCTCGCCGTCGCGAGCACGATCACGTTCTCGGCCTTCGCCGCCCTTGTCACGCGCTGCACGGCGTCCTTCGCGAGCACCGTCACGTTCCCATCGATCCAGACCAGCGCGTAATCCAATCTCGGATTCACCGCGATCGCCAGGTTCGCCGGGAGCGTCCAGGGGGTTGTGGTCCAGATCATGAAGCAAGGGGTCTGCGTCGGGCGTTCACCGCTGCGGGGCATCCGGAGTTCGTCTCCATCACGATCATCGCGCGGGGTGTGAACTCCTTCAACCGCAGTTCCCTCTTCTCCGGCCTCCTCGGCGCCCTCCGCGTCCCCCGGGTTCGGTTCCTCCTCCAATCCGAACGCGTCATACACCGCGCCCGCGCTCTCGGCCTCGAAGTCCACATAGACCGATGTGTCCTCGCGGTCGTAATACTCCAATTCCGCGTCCGCCAATGCCGTCTCGTTCGCGATCGACCAGTGCACCGGCTTGAGCGCGCGGTACACCAACCCCCGTTCCAGGAGTTCAGCCAACACTTCGAGCGATGCCGCTTCGAAGTCGGGCGTCATCGTCATGTACGGGTGGTCGTAATCCGCAAGAGTCAGGAACCTCTGCAACTGTCCCATCTGCAGCTTCACGCACTTCTCGGCGTACTTCTGGCACTCCCGCCGCACCGCGATCCGGCGCTGATCTTCCGTCAGCGTCTTCAATTTCTCGAACTTTCCTGTCTCCATCAGCTCGGTGACGACCTTGTGCTCGATCGGGAGGCCGTGGCAGTCCCAACCCGGGATGTACGGGCAGTCCATCCCCGCCATGGACCGGCACCTCACGACGAAGTCCTTCAGGCACTTGTTCATCAGGTGCCCGAGGTGCAGGCCGCCATTCGCGTACGGTGGCCCGTCGTGCAGCACGTACCGTTTGGCACCCTCCTTTTCCCGTTTCTCGCGCAGTCGAGCGTACAGGCCGCCCGGTCCCATTCCCGCCCAGCGTTTCACGCTCGCCGGCTCGTTCTGCACCAGATTCGCCTTCATCGGGAAGGTAGTCTTGGGCAGATTGAGCGTGTCTTTGAACGAGGGGCCGGGCTGTCGCTGCGCTGAGCCCTCGTTGGGTTGTGCGGTTCCGCTGCTGCTCATGACATTGGATTCCACGCAATGCGGTCTCACCGATGCTGTTTCCGGTCGCGTCCGTCGCGGGGAAAGCAGGGGGCATCGGGTGGGCGCAGACTGTATCCGGAGCGGGGAGGGCCGGTACCGGCGGAAAGCGGCCCTGCGTGCCGCGTGCGGCTCCGGTCAGTCTCCCCGCACTCGTAAGTCGAGCACGACGGCGCGATGGTCTGTGGCGGATGAGTCCGACCTGTCGAGGCCCGCGCGGAGCAACGCGGCATCGCTCAGGCTGCCCGTGTCGAGCACGAATGTGCGTGCGACGGTTGCGGTTGAGCCCGAGTAGCACACGTAGTCCAATCTGCCGGCACTGAAACGCTCGGACGCCCGCCCCCACGTGTACATGGCCGCGTCACCGAGCACGCGGGGCTGCGCAACTTCGAGGTCGGAACCGTCCGCGTCCAACCCCTGACGAAGGCGATCGAGCGGGGTCCGTGTTCCCACCAGATTCAGGTCCCCGCCAAGAACTCGTGCGACGGGCTGTGCCGAAATCAGCGCATCGCGCACGGCGAGGTTGATCAGCTCGGCCTCTGCGATCCGCTTCTCATCCTGCCAAGTACCCTTGCTGCCGCAACACTTGAGGTGGGCCGCGCCGACCGCGATCGGGCCGCCCGGCCAGTTCACAAGGGCGCCGACGAAGCGCACGGCGGGCGATTCAATCTCGGCGGTGCGAGCATCGGGCCGGTTCGGCTCACCCGCGATCGTGGGGGGCTCGATTCGCTGTGGCCCGAACCGATCCAGAGGGTATCGGCTGACAACCGCTACCCCCCAACCTGCGCTAGTGACGGCGTGCCAGCCGCCTTGGGTCGGCACATGCTCATCAAACCACGCGACCAGGCCCTGCGCGTCGACCTTCTCCCATTCGCACGCGAGGATGATGTCCGGATCCAGCGCCCTGAACAACCTGGCGAAGGGACCCGGTTTTCTCATGGGAGAAGCGAATTCTACGTTAAGGGAGACAACTCGGAGTTCGTCGGTCGCGCGAACTGGGAGGTCGGCATCGGTTGTCCACGCGCTGACGTTGCTGGCGGACACGACCGTGGAGATCGGGTCCGACCAACCCAGCGTTGCTCCAGTCGCGTCGTACGCAACGATTCTCGCTCGCACCGCGCTCGCGCCGCTCAGGCCGATTCCTGATCGCAACAACCTCAGCTCGTACTGGTCCGCTGCGTAGGTCGGCGCGAAAACCAAACCCGCCGCGGCGTGGTTGATCGGTTCGCGCCGCCCGTCATTCGACACCCTGTGAACCGCTACGCCAGCCTGAGGCTGCGCAGGGCTGCCGTCCCGGCCGCGTCCCCGTGGAGAGAATACGACTTCCAGGTCCACGCCCATGGGGTTCGTCCCGCCGGATTCGTCTGGCCGGGGTGCGAGCCGTTCGCCCGTGGTCGCGGAGTCGTCGAGATCAAGTGATACCACGGTTGTCTCCGCACCACCCTGAAGCGTAATTTCTTCGCCAGGGGAAAATCGGACGTACAAGTAGTAGTCGTCCGAGAGCAGTGCCGAGTCCGCGGGCCATTCGGCGGGGTTGCCGTCGATGAGCACGCGAAAGGGCACGGGCGGCGACGTGTCCTCTTGTGCCTCGCTACCGCGGGCGCCGAGGCACCCCTGAAGCGCAGGGAGCAATGCTCCGGCGGCGAGCAGCGGAACGATCAGGAGGATGCGGGACGGTCGATGGCGCGTGATCATGGTCGGTGACTATCGCCGGTCCAGAGCGGGCGGGCAAGCCCGGCACAGACTCAGGCCTCGCGTCACCACCGCTATACTCTCGGCTCTCGACGTGCCGTGTAACTAAACCGGGACCGACCATGCTGATTCGCACCCACAACTGCGGCCAACTTCGCGAGACAAACATCGGCGCGACCGTCCGTCTCGCGGGCTGGGTCAACGCGTATCGCGGCCACGGCACCGGCCTGGTGTTCATCGACCTGCGCGACCGGTATGGGGTCACACAGGTCGTTTTCGATGGCGAGCAGCACGACCCCGACACCATGAAGCTGGCGGACCACCTGCGGAACGAGGACGTGATCGCCGTGGAAGGAACGGTTCGCATCCGTGTCGGCGGGGAGAACCCCAAGCTCGTGACCGGCAAGGTCGAGGTTGTGGTGTCAAAGTTCGAGGTGCTCGGTAAGACCGACCCGCTCCCCTTCCTGCCCGACGATTCCGGTTCCGGTGGCAAACTGGCCAACGAGGACATCCGCGGCAAGTACCGGTACATTGACCTGCGTCGGCCCGCGATGCAGCACATCCTCTCGTCGCGTCACCGCCTGTATCAGTCGACACGTCGGTATTTCGATGAGAATGGTTTTCTCGAGATCGAAACCCCCATCCTGTACAAGTCGACGCCGGAAGGGGCTCGCGAGTTTCTCGTGCCGAGCCGCAACGTGCCCGGCTCCTGGTACGCGCTGCCGCAATCGCCGCAGTTGTTCAAGCAGATCCTGATGGTCGCCGGCTGCGATCGGTACATGCAGATCTGCCGATGTTTTCGCGACGAGGACCCGAGGGCCGACCGGCAAGCGGAGTTCACCCAGATCGATCTGGAGATGTCCTTTGTTCGACGCGAACAGGTGATGGAGATGATGGAGGGGTTCGTCCGCCGTCTATGGAAGGACATGTGCGGCTACGACGTGCCCCCCATCCCGCGGATGCCGTACCGGGAGGCGATGGAGCGTTTCGGCATCGACCGGCCGGACACTCGATACGGTCTTGAGATCACGGACATCTCGGAGGTTGCCGCCCGGACCGATGCCGCGTTTTTCACGGAAACTCTCGCCAAGGGAGCCGACCGCCCCCGATTCAACAGCAAACGAGGCGTGGTCAAGGCCATTCGGATTCCTGGCGGCGCGGAGAAACTCACGCGGAAACTGACGGACGGATACCACGAGTTCGTCCGGTCGTTCGGCGCCGGCGGCTGCGCCGCGGTCAAGGTCAACGCGCAGGGCGATTTCGAGACCGGCATCGCGAAGTTCCTGGCTCCCGTGAAGAACGAGTTGTTCGCGGTTCTGGGGTTGCGGCCCGGCGACACGGTCCTGTTCGTTGCGGACCTGTACGCCGTCGCCACGAAGGCCCTGGGCGAGCTGCGCCAGAAGGTCGCACGGGACATCGGGCTGATCCCCAAGCCAGGGTCCGAGGGTGGTCCTTGGAACTTCCTTTTCGTCATCGATTTTCCGATGTTCGAAAGGGACAAGGAATCCGGGCGCTGGATCGCGATGCACCATCCTTTCACGGCCCCTCGCGACGACCAGGCCGACGCCTTCGTGCACGCGGATGTCAACGATGAAATCACGATCGAATCGATCGTCTCGGCGGGGTACGACATCGTGCTCAACGGCCAGGAGATCGCCGGTGGCTCGATCCGAATCCACGATCGCACGGTTCAATCCAAGGTGTTCCAGCTCCTCGGGATGACACCCGAGCAGGCCAGGGAAAAATTCTCTTTTCTGCTCGAGGCGCTCTCGTACGGCGCCCCGCCTCACGGGGGCATCGCCTTCGGCCTCGACCGCCTTGTCATGAACTTCGTTGGCACCGCCAACATCCGCGACGTCATTGCTTTCCCGAAGACGCAGACCGGCCAGGATCTGATGACCTCCGCACCCTCGAAGGCCACGGATGAACAGTTACGCGACGTCTTCGTGAAGAGCACCCACGAGCCCCCTCGGGGCTGAGCCCGGGATCCGATTCGCGCCGAACGAGTGACCGATCATGGCAAAGAAGAAATCGCCCCGAAAAGCCGCCTCACGCCGCGACCCCGCCGGGCGCCGTGCGCGCAAACCGGCTCCCCGCCGCGCGCCGGCGAAAGCCGCCGAGACGCGCCTCTCGCTCTATCACGTCGACGCGTTCACGTCTCGCCTCTTTTCGGGCAACCCCGCGGCGGTGCTGCCTCTCGCCAAGTGGTTTCCGGATGAGATCCTCCAGGCGATCGCGGCCGAGAACAACCTCGCCGAGACCGCGTTCATCGTCCCAAAGGGTGGGCGCGGCTCGTACCACATCCGCTGGTTCACGCCCACCACAGAGATGGACCTCTGCGGGCACGCCACGCTCGCGGCGGCGCACGTCGTTCTCCGTCACCTCGGCGTCAAGGCCAAGTCGCTCGCGTTCAGTTCACGCTCCGGCATTCTCGGCGTCACGGCAAAGGGCGATCTCTACGAACTGGATTTCCCGTCACGGCCGGGCAAACCCATCCCCGTGAGCGATGAGATTGTCGCGGCTCTCGGCCTGCCGCCGGTTGAGTGCTTCAAGGCACGCGACATCATGGCGGTCTTTGATTCGAAGAAGGACGTGCTGAGCCTCCGGCCTGACATGGATCGCATCGCCAAGCTCGCGACGATGGGCGTGATCGTCACCGCGCCGGCGGCCGGGCACGACTTTGTGTCACGATTCTTCGCGCCCGGGGTTGGCGTCCCGGAAGATCCCGTTACCGGATCTGCCCACTGCACCCTGGTCCCGTACTGGGCCGCTCGCCTGCGGAAGAACACTCTGTCCTCACGACAGGTGTCCAAGCGCGGGGGAGAGTTGCTTTGCACCCTCAAGGGCGATCGAGTGTTGCTTGCCGGACGAGCCCGGACGTACCTGCAGGGCGTTGTTACCCTCTGAGCCCGGCATGATCCCGCGAGCCAACGACCAAGATCGCGGCTGTCGCGACTGGCGACCGAGAGCACGATCGGGCGCCTGAGAGTGTGAGATGGATGACCTGTTGCCGAACCTCGCCGCGGCGGCGCAAAGCCCTGTGGGCTCCGGTATTCGCCGCGCCGTGGCCTACTACGCGATTCTCTGTCTGCTCATTATCATCGTCCTGTTGGGGGTTCTCGTTCTTCTGGCTCGAAATCGCGCTCGGATTCGTCAGGGCATCAACCGAAAGACCAAGCCACCCTTCGCGACGCCGATCGATCCCTGGGTCGAATCAGGACGGCGGCTCGGTTTGCCACCCGAGGGCGATTCATCGCCCGATCCTCGTGCATAATGTCGCCATGACTTCCTCTCACCCGCTCGCACTGATTACTGGCGGGCACCGCCGAGTCGGGGCCGCGATCGCCCGCGAGTTTGCCCGCGCCGGCTTCGATCTGACGCTCACCTGCAATCGCGCCGAGTCCCAAGCCGAGGCAGTTGCCTTGTCCGCTGCGCTGATGCGCGAGCACCCCATCACGGTGGTTGTCGAGCGGATCGACCTCGGCGATCCGGACGGCGTCGAGTTGTTCGGCGCTCGACTTCGGCGCGGGCTCGGGCGACTTGATGTGCTCATCCACAACGCCTCGGTCTACGCGCCGACCCCGTTGACCGAACTTACTTCGCACGATGCGCTTCTTCAATACCGTGTCAATGCCCTCGCTCCCTTGCTCCTCTCGCAGCACCTCGCGCCGAGGCTCGCCGAGAGCACGCTCCCGGGAGGGGGGGCCATTGTCGCGTTGGCGGACATGCACGCCTTGGGCCGACCACGGCGCGGCATGGCGGCGTACTTGATGTCCAAGGCGGCGCTCGTCGAAATGGTCCGCGATCTGGCACGCGACCTCGCGCCCCACGTTCGCGTGAACGCCGTCGCACCCGGAGTGGTGGCGTTCCCGGCGTCCGGGCCCGAGTCGGAGCCCGCGACGCAGTCGGCGTACCTCTCGCGCGTCCCCCTGGAGCGATCCGGGAAGCCCGAGGATGCCGCGCGCGCGGTGCGGTTCCTTGCGATCGAAGCGGTCTACACCACCGGCGAAATCCTGCGTGTCGACGGCGGGCGCTGGCTCGCCTGATGCGCGCGCTCAGCCCCCGTCATGGGGCATGATCGGTGTCTCGAGCCGGCGTACCAACTCCGCAGCCGTGGGATCGCCACAGTCCGCGGCGAGGCGCGCGAAGCTCAGGGCCCGTTCCGCATCACCATCGCGCTCGAACCACACGGCGGCGAGCCGCGCCCATTCCCCTCGCGGGTCGTCGGTGAATGCCTCACCGTACATCACCGCCGCATCGTGCGGCCGGCTCAGCATGCCATAGCACTCGGCCAAGGTCTCCATGATGCCCGAATCGCGTCGTGCGCCCTTTTCGAGGGCCAGCAGCAGGGTCGCCGCCTCCTCAGGCTTTCCCAACCGTTTCAGGGCGCGGGCCTCCACCAGCCTCCAGCGCACCGCCTTCGGCTGGATCGTTCGTGCTCGCTGCGCGTGCTGGATCGCAAGCCGCGGCTCGTTGTCGCGCAGCGACACCTCCGCCAGCGTGCCCCACGCCTCGGCCAGGTTGGGATCCAGCGTCACCGCTCGAACCAGGCTCGCGGTGCCGGGCCCGGTCTTGCCCTGCTTGATCTGCACCATGCCCAGGTACAGCGGGTGTCGCGCCTGCGTCGGTTCCTTCTGCTGCGCGATCGCGTACAGCTCCTCGGAGCGCTCGATCTTGTCCGCGGCGTTCGCGACGGTCCCCGCATCGAAGTAGATCGCGGGCAGGTCCGGGCCGATGGCCAGGGCGGCCTCCAACTGCCGCAACGCGTCCTCCCAGCGTTTCTCACCGATAAGCGATTGCGCGTACGCCAATCTCAGATCTTGGCGGTCAGCCCGACGCGCGATGACCGCCGCGAGCATCGCACTCGCCTTGCCGAAGTCACCACCATCGGAGAGGCGTCGGGCATCCTCGATCGTCTGCGTCATGTCCGCCTCGTTCATGCCCCCGGGGGGAACGCCCGGGACCCCGAGGCGCGGCTCACGCGCGGCACGCGCCGCCGTCCGCGCGACGACGATCAGCATCCCACCCAGCAGCAGCACCAGCAGCACGACCGCGATGGCGATGGGGGTGCGCGAGATCGATGCGGGGTGGGGCTTCGTGTCGCGCATGTGCCCGAAGGATATCGCCCCGCGTACACTCCCTGCCCATGCCCGACCCGAACCCAAATCCGCCGCCGATCGAGCTCGCCAAGGCTTACGCGCCGGCTGAGCATGAGGCCCGGATCCGTGCCCGTTGGGAGGCTTCCGGCGCGTTCCACGCGGAGCCCGCGCGGGTTCTCTCCGGTGAGCGAAAACCGTATTGCATCGTTATCCCGCCGCCGAACGTGACCGACCGTCTTCATCTCGGCCACGCGCTCAACAACACATTGCAGGACGTGCTGGCGCGTTACCGCCGCATGCAGGATTTCGAGGTTCTCTGGATGCCCGGGACCGATCACGCGGGCATCGCGACGCAGGCGGTAGTCGAGCGGCGGCTCCGCAAGGACGGCACACTGCGTGGCCCGCTCCGCGAGTCCATGCCCCGTGACACGTTCGTGACCCACGTGCAGGCGTTCAAGGACGAGTACGAGGCGACCATCACCGACCAGCTCAAGGCGATGGGCTGCTCCTGCGACTGGCAACGCCAGCGGTTCACGATGGACGAGATCTGCGCCCGCGCGGTGCAGGAAGCGTTTTTTCGGTTGTTCAAGGACGGCCTGATCTACCGCGGCAAGCGCCTCGTCAATTGGGACCCTCTGCTCCAGACCGCGGTCGCCGACGACGAGTGCTTCGATGAGGAGGTTGATTCGTTCTTCTACTATCTGCGCTACCCGCTGGTGCGGAGCGACGCCCCGGACGCGCCCCCTGTCGTGTGGGCGGATCTGGCTCGGGACGGATACCCGGGCGCGAACGCGTGCACACCCTCGGAACAGGCCTGGGTCACGGTCGCCACGACGCGACCTGAAACCTACCTCGCGGATACCGCCGTGGCCGTGAACCCGCACGACCCCCGTGCCGCGGCGCTGCGAGGCCTGTGGGTTCGCCTGCCGTTCCTCGATCGCGTGATCCCCGTGATCGAGGATTCGTACGTGGTGCTCCCCAAGACGCTCGCCCGAAGCGAGGAAGAGGCAGCCGATCCCAAAGCCGATTTCGCGACGGGTTTCCTCAAGGTCACCCCCGGGCACGATGCCAACGACTGGGAGCTCGGCGTCCGCCACCGATTGGCCGTCGTGAACATGATGTCCCCCGACGGACGCGTGAGTGACGCGCACGCGTGGGACGGCAGGCCGATACCCAGCGCGTGGCTCGGCAGGAAGATGGAAGAGGCCCGCAAGCTTGTCGTGAAGGCCTTCGAATCGGACGGTCGAATGGAGCCACCCCGCCCGTACCGGCACAGCCTGAAATTCAGCGACCGCTCGAAGTCCGTCATCGAGCCCTACCTGAGCGATCAGTGGTACGTCCGGGTGACGGACCGTCGATTTGCCTCGGCCGCGAACCAGGCGATCGCGAGCGGCGCGTTGCGCATTCACCCCGATCGCTACGCCAAGACCTACCAGCAGTGGCATGACAATATCCGGGACTGGTGCATTTCCAGACAACTATGGTGGGGCCACAGAGTTCCGGTGTGGCGCGGCCCAGCCGGCACGGCATTCGGAACGACGCCGCCTGATCGGCCGGCGCCCGACGACGCAAGCCCGAGCGTTGTGACCGCGCGCGTCGGCGGTGCCGTGTTCGCGATCCAGAACCGGATTGAGAACGGAACCCGGTACCAATACGTCTCGACCGCGAGCGGCGATGCGGAGATCCACGCTTGGCTTGAGCGGCAAGGGTATGTCCGGGATCCCGACGTCCTGGATACCTGGTTCTCCTCCGCGCTCTGGCCCATGTCCACCATGGGCTGGCCGGACGACACGGACCTTCTCCGCGCCTTCAACCCCACCTCGACCCTCTGCACCGCTCGCGAGATTCTCACCCTCTGGGTCTCGCGCATGGTGATGTTCAATCGTTATTTCATGGGTGCGGGCCAGGGCGGCGGCCCGGCGCCGTTCCGCGATGTCTTCATCCACGCCGTGATCCAAGACGGCGAGGGACGCAAGATGTCCAAGTCACTGGGCAACGGCGTGGACCCGCTGGACATCATCGCCACCCACGGCAGCGACGCGATGCGATTCGTGCTCTGCCAGATGTCAACCAACACCCAGGACGTCCGGATGCCGGTCGTCAAGGACCCCAAAAGCGGCAGAAATTCGAGCCCGAAATTCGACCTCGGGCGCAACTTCGCCAACAAGCTCTGGAACGCCTCCCGCTTCGCGATCGAGAAGCTGGCCGCGTCGCCCGCCGCGTCGAGCGGATCGGCCGGGTCGCGTCCGCTGCTCGACCGTTGGCTCGAATCTCGCGTGGCCGAGACCGTGTCGCGCGTGAACGCCGCGCTCGAGTCGTTCGAGTACAGCGTGTACGCCCAGGCCATGTACGACCTCGTGTGGCGCGACTTCTGCGATTGGTACCTGGAGGGTGTGAAGCCCACGATCGCCGGTGATCCGGCGCAGCGTGCCACCTTGCTCGGCGCGTTGCGCACCATCGTCAAGCTCCTGCACCCCGCGATGCCGTACGTTACCGAGGCCATCTGGGAACGGCTCCGCACCCTCGACGGCTTCGGTTCGGATTCGGAGCTTCTGTGCACCGCCTCGTGGCCCGTTCCTGGCTCCGGTTGCCGGGACGAGGTCGCGGAGCAGGAGTTCGAGCGCCTGCGCGCTGTTGTCACCGCGGTGCGCGAGGTCCGTGCCGCGCACAACGTCCCGCCCAAACGCCGTGTGATAATCCACGCGGGGGGGGACGCCCTCGCGTTCCTTGCGGCCCACACGGCCCTGGTCGAGAGCCTGGCGGGCTCGGAGCCCGTGCGCGCCGCGCTCCCGGGCTCGGGCGACGGTCGCCCCGCGGAGATCCGTTTCGAAGGCCGCGCCATCTTCATCACAGGCCTCGCGGACGGCGCGGACGCGTCCGCCGATCGCATTCGTCTCGAACGCCTCATCGCCGAACTCGACAAGGGTGTCGCCGCGCTCGCCGCACGCCTTGGAAATCCGGGGTACACCGATCGGGCGCCGGCGCACCTCGTCGAGGAGACCCGAGCCCAGCTCGCCGCGAAGCAGCGCGAGCTGGCCGAATCTCGCTTGGCGTTGGAGAGGCTGGCGTGATCCGGCGGTCGCGGTTCGGCGTGCCCGCGCTGGGCCTCGCCGCGCTCCTGCCGGCCTGCGCCGCTCGCCACGACTCCCTCTCGAGCGGGCCCGCGGGTGACGGATCTTCATCGCTTCAAGGCGGATCGGAAACGCCGCGTTCACCGTCCATCAAGCCCTGGACGTACGCGGGTCGCCCCGGCCGCCTGATCGAAACCGAGCACTACGCGATCCACACCACCGACACCTCGTCTGTCGTCGTCGATCGCCTGCCGATGTTCTTGGAAGCGGCCCACAGCCGGTACGTCGCCGCGTTCGGCCCGCTCCCCGCCGGACCGACCGGGAATGACCGCATGGACGTGTTCGTCATGGCCACGCGCGCCGAGTGGCAGCGCCTCAGCCGCGAGCTTCTCGGCAGTCAGGCCGAGCCGATTCTCCGCATGGAACGCGGCGGGTTCACGTCCGGCGGACGAGCCCTCTTCTTCAACATCGGCACCGCCGACACCCTCGCGATCGCATCGCACGAAGGCTGGCATCTGTTCACACAGCGCACCTTTGCCCGGCCCCTCCCGACTTGGGCCGAGGAGGGGATCGCCACGCACTTCGAGGGCTACCGCTGGTCCGCCGGAGCGAGCACATTCCATTCCTGGTCGAATATCGAACGGTTCGATCAGCTCCGAGCCGCCGCGCAGGCCGGCGGGCTGATCCCGCTCGAACGCCTGCTCACCATGCAGCCCTCGGGCGTCATCGAAGGGTCGCAGCGGTCCACGCTCACGTATTACGCGCAAGTGTGGGCGCTCATTCACTTCCTCGAAGAGGGTGACGGGGGCTCGCACCGCGCGGCACTTAAGGCGCTGATCGCCGACGCCGCCGGTGGCTCCATCGCCGAGCACGTTCGTGAACGTTTCGCCGCGGACGCCCTCGGGGCCCGTCCAGTGTCGGCCACGGACGGGGCCGCGATCTTCCGTGCCTACTTCGGCTCGGACCTTGCTTCGATCGCGAAGCGATATCGAGATTTCATCAACTCGATCACCGGGCCGGGCGTCCGCGGCGCGATCGTGGAAGGGCGGTCCCCCCTGAGAGAATCCCACCGCTGACAAGAAGAATGGGGGCCCCAGACATGCCCGGGGCCCCCCGTGAGTGGTGAGAACATTGTTGAAGTCAGTCTGATCCGACGCGGGACATCCCGGGCGGTCCGCTCGACCCATAGACTGACGGCATTGACCCGCCCAACGCAACCGCCGGGGGCCGTGTGCGAGGGCCAGAACAGGCAACCTCGCCTTCCGCGCCGCCAAGTCCAGCATACCGCCGAGTGGAAATCTGGCAAGGGTCTTTGCCGTTCACTCTGGAAAACGAACGATAGCGACCGCCGCGGACCGTGCCGAACGCGTCAGGCTGTCGGCCGAGGGATCGCTGAGTGCGATAACTCTCGGATTAAGGTTGCCCCGCACGAATCCGAGGCACACACTTGGGCACGATTGGAGAGGGAGTTGATGCCCGAAAAAACCATGTCCCGGTCGGTGCTGGCCCTTGCCATCGGCGTCGTCGTGCTTGCCGCTTCCGGCGGACGAGCGACAGCGCAAGGGATGCCCAACGCCCCTTTCTGCCTGCAATGGTTTGAGACGACCTGGCGGACCATGGAGTACCGGGTCCCGGACCTTTTCGCGGCCGGATATGGCTCGGTCTGGCTCCCGCCCCCGTCCAAGGCAGGCAGCACGGGCAGCCCCGGCTACGACGTGTTCGACCGCTTCGATCTCGGCACGCCGGGCGCGCCGACCACGTACGGCACCGAGAAGCAGCTCCTTTCCGTGGTCAGCGAACTGAAGAAGTCCGGCGTCCAGGTGTACCTGGACATCGTCATGAATCACAACACCGGCCGTACCAGCGATGCCGGGTTCTTCGCCATGGGCGGATGGCCCGGATTCGTGGTGCAACAGGGCGCCGATTTCTGGGGCGACTTTCACGATGGCACGAAGCAATCCACCAATCCTGGCAACCCCAACTACGACCTGTTCACGGGCGACCTGATCGGGCTGATCGATATCGCGCAGGAAAAGAACTACGTCTACATTCGCAACCCTGTCGCGGCCAGCGCCCAGAACATCCCCGCCGGCACGGTATGGAACCGCCCCGACCCCGGCAACGCGCGCCTCTACCCGGATCTCAGTCTTCCCCCCGCGTCGTTCATCAACCCGGCCACCGGCGCGCAGTTCGTGATCCACCCGTTCAACCTCGCCGCCCCGCAGGCCGGGGACGCCGTCGCTGAAAACGCCACCGGCATGCTCTTGCGCTGGACCCAGTGGGCGGTTGAGTACATCGGCGCCGACGGGTTCCGCCTCGATGCCGCCAAGCACGTGCCGCAGTGGTTCTGGAGCAACTACTGGGACGCCGCGGTATTCAACCGCCGCAAGACCCCCTGGGGCGGCGCCGCCACGCCCTACTCGTTCGTCGAGTCCGTCGAGAGCAACGCGTTCACGCAGACCTACATCCGGCAGGATGGATTCGGGTACCGCGATGCCCTCGACCTCAACGGTGCGGGGGCCCTTCGCGACCTCCGCAACCAGGCCGGCCTCGGCTCTTGGGACACCGTGCTGAACGCGCACATCGACAATCAGGACGACGGTTTTCTCAACGGCACGCAGGGCGTCACCCACGTGTTCAGCCACGACAACGGCTCCTGGGGCGACGGCAGCCAGCCCCCTCAACTGCCGGGGCCCGAGAGCTACGACCTCGTGCAGCACGCCTACATCGCCCTGCGCGCGGGCCTCCCCGTCATCTATCACAACGGCCGCGAGATGCACGACCGCTATTCCGCCGGCCAGCGGGGCTTCTGGCCCCGAGAGGGAAGCCCGACCGCGCTCGGGCTCCTCGACCCCAGCCTCGTCAGGCTCGTTCAGATCCGCAACGGCTACGCACGCGGCGAGTACAACCCGCTCGTCGCCAACCGTTCCGACGTCCTTGTCTTCGAGCGCCGTGCCAACGTGGGCGGGGGAAACTACGCGGGCAATCTCCTGGTCGGGGTCAACGATCGCTACGACAACGGCGTCCAGACCCGCACCGTCACCACCAGCTTCGCGCCCGGTACTCGCCTCTGGGAGCTGACCGGCAATCACAACGATCCCACGGTGGACCCGACCAACCTCGTGGCCCAGGTCCTCACCGTCAACGCGAGCCGCCAGGTCACGCTCACCGTTCCCAACAACACCAACATCAACGGTGTCCAGCATCACAAGGGTTACGTGGCGTACGGCCCCGTCGCCCCCGGCGGGGCCCTGTCCATCGTCGGCGCCGTGGCGACGCTCCCGCCCGATCCCGCCGGCGTTCCGGCCTACCGCCGTCGGCTGAGCCCGCTGGACGTGGTGGCCACGCCGACCTTTGAGATCAAGCTCCTCACGGTCAAGGGCGACACCGTCGACACGAACTGGGACGACAACGCCGTCTTCAGGATCGATCAGGGGTTCCGAGACTGGAACGGCAACGGTGTCACGGACATCGACCAGTCCAGCGACGTCGTGCCCGGGTTCGAGCAGTTCGTCACCGAGCGGCAGCCCCTGTACAACACCGCCAATTCAAACGGCGTGTACCGCCAGGCGATCGACGCCACCCAGCTTTCGGAGGGGTACCACTACATTTCCGTGGTCGCGTTCCGGCACCGCTCCGACGGCGGCGACGCGATCTACGCCGATTTCCGACGGACCATCTACGTCAACCGCGTGCCGATTTCCATCACCGTCCTCAACGCCCCGTCGAGCCCGTTGCCCAACACGACCTACGAGTTCCAGATCGCGAACCCCGATCGCACCGCTTCGAGTGTCTGGCTGGCCCTCAACATGCCGGCCGGCGCCGACCCCGCGCCGTTCAAGGTCGCGGCGAACCTCGCGGCGCAGCACGACCGCGACGAGTGGCGGCGCACCATCACGAACATCCCCGCCGGCGTCAACAGCGTCACCGTGATCGCCGAAGAGATCGACGGCACCACGACCACCGCCCGCGTCGAGAACGTGATTGTCACGATCGGCTCCGGCGATGTGAACCGCGACGGCACGGTCAACGTCGAGGACCTCTACGCCATCTACCAGCTCACGGGGTATCAGTTGGAGGCCGACATCAACAAGGACGGCTCGGTCAACAACTCCGACCGACGCCTGCTGGAACAGATGCTGCGATCGGGCGAATTCAACGACCTCAAGAGCGGTCTCCGCTAAGCGGGGGCGATGATCAGTCCCCGACCGGTCGATCCGGCGAGGGCGGCGGGCTGGCGGGCAAGCCCAGATACGTCAGCGCGCGTTCCATGATCCTCCGCACGACCGGGCCCGCGACCTGCGCCCCGTAGTGCATCTTCCTGGGGATCAACTCAGGAGCCGGGTCGTCGATGACGACGATGCACACCAGCCGGGGGTTCTCCACCGGGCCGCCCGCGATGAACGACGAGTTGTACTGATTGCGGAAGTACCCGTCCGATCCCTTCGGGCGTTTCTTGCCCGGCGGAGGATCCGTCAGCGGGATCTGGGCTGTTCCCGACTTCCCGAACAGCTCGTACCGCCAACCCGCCTCGGGCGGGTTGCGAGCCGCGAGCTTCTGGTCCAGGTTGTGCGTCACACCCCTCAGGGTCTGCCGGGTGAGATCCGCGATCGCCGGCGGCAGCACCCGTGTTTCGATGTTCAGCGCCGGGTCTTCGGGGTCCGCCGCGGTCAGTCGGATCGCGGGGATCGTGCCCGCCCGGGAGCCCGTCCGGGCGAAAGCCGAAAACGCCCGGACCATCTGCACCGGGGTCACGCACACCTCGTGCCCCATCGCCACCGACGTCTGTGTGTACACCCCCCAGCCCTTGGCGCTGGTCACCAGTCCCGCCGACTCTCCCCCCAGATCGATCCCCGTGCGACGGCCGAACCCGAACCGCAGCACCGCCGAACGCATCTGCTGGTCGCTCATCCGCCGCGTGACCTTGGACATCCCGATGTTGGACGAATGCACCAGAACCTCCGCCCACGTGAGCGAGTCGTACTTGTGCACGTCCTCGATGTATCGCCCGTAGGGGGTGGTCCAATGTCCCCCCTCGGTGTTCACGATCTCCGCCGGGTCCGCCAGCCCCAGCTCGGTGGTCGCCGACCACATGAAGCACTTGAACGTCGAGCCCGGCTCGTACACCTGCTCCACGCAGCGGTTCTTGTGCAGAGCGGGCAGGTCGGGGTGCTTCTCCCGCATCTCATCGGGCGGGATGATGATGTACCGGGGCTTCCCCGGCTGGGCATCCTTGGGGATGGGGTGGACCCAGTCGTACGGTACCGCGTCCGCAACATGCCGGATCAGGTCAGCCATCGCCAACACTTCTCCGGTGTTCGGATCGAGAATGATGCAGCGCCCGCCCTGGGCCCGTGCCTCGTCAACGCCCCGCGTCAGCTCCTCGGTGACGAAGCGTTGGATCTCGAGATCGATAGAGAGCCGCGCGTCCTTCCCGGGCTTGGGCGCCCGATACCCCTCGGAGTCAATCCACAGCGGCCGTCCAGATGCGTCGCGAACGTAGCGGAATCGGCCGTCCTCCGGACGAACCTGGTCGTTGAGTTTCTTCTCAACCCCCATAAGACCGGTTTCCTTGCCTGAGGGATCGAAGAAGGTTCTCCCCAAAATCGGGCCCACCAACGATTCAGCCAATGAACCGCGCACCGGCCGCACCTCGAGGTGAACGCCGGGACATTTTTTTCGATCGAGCCGGCGAATCGCTTCCAGACGTGAATCGTCCAGCACCTCCGAGACCACGACGAACCGCTTCAGAGGCGTCGGCGTGACGCCCTCGCCGAGCTCCGCGTTGGCGACCTTCGCATTCTCGTTGAACGCCATGGCGCCCACGATCTCGGTACCGAGGCGGTCCTCGGGCAGGTCCAACGCCCGCGACAGCATCCCGAGCGCCTCCTCGGGAGGGTTGGCGAACTCCACCGGATCCACGACGGCTCGGTAACCGAACGTGGACATGGCCAGCGGGCGGCCCCGCTGATCGAGGATATCGCCGCGCGCGGCGGGCTCGGCAACCGAAGTCATCCGGGTGCCCATGTGGGGGCGGAGTTCATCGGCCGGCGCAACTTGCAACTGGAACACCCGCCCGACCAGCAGCACAAGCAGCAGCGTCAGCGCCGCTCCGACGAGACGAGAAACCAGATCGACGCGGCGTGACGGATCAGCCTCGGGGCCGGCGAGTTTGGTCATCGGGTCTCGGCTTGGCTCGGGGCGTGCGCGGGAACCGGCTTGCCGGACGGGAGGGCATCCGCGAACTGACTCTCAGCTGAAGGGCCGTCGAACAGCATGGGTTGCAACGGACCGAGCTTGGCCGCCAACGCGGCCACCTGATCGGGTGTGGCCCTGGCCGCGATCTGCGTTCGAATCCGGGCGAGCGAACGGTCGTGCTCGGCCAGGCGCGTGTGGGTTTCAGCGAGCGCGTTCACAGCCTGAAGGCGCATTTGCCGCGCCGCCAGGAGCAGGCACGCTCCCACCCCCAATGCCACGATGAGTGCGCACAACTTGCCGAACATGGGGCTCACTTCTCGGGAAGGCGGAGCACCATCCCAACCTGTAGATCGGATTCGTCACTCAACTTGGATGAGTTCAGGGAGAGAATCTCCGACCACCGGTTGGCGCTGCCCAAGGCCCGAGCCGCGATCTTGGAAAGCGTGTCGCCCTTCTGGACCGTATAGCTCACTCCGGTTGGCTTTTTGAGTTCGGGTCTCTTGCTGCCATCTTGTGGCGACGCGCCCGTTGCCTTTGGGCCGTCAGGCTTGACCGTCGTCTTGGGTTCCGGGCGAGGCATGACGGGCTTTGCGACCTCCAGCGATGGCACCACCAGCGTTGCGCCTACCCTGATTGAGTGGTTGTCGCCGATTCGGCTTGCGTTTGCGTCGGCGAGCTTCTTCCACTGTGAGCCGGAGCCGTAGAGCTTTTCAGCGATCTTCTCGAGGGTGTCTCCTTTTTGCACCGTGTAGCTCGCCGCCGGTGTCGCGCCGGCCGGCGGGGCCGTGCCGAGCGGATCCGTGGATTTTCCGTCGGTCGAGGACGGAGTCGGGTTGGAGCGTGGGATGAGCTTCCCGTTCGCATCGACGCCATCGACTCCCGACAGCGATGGCCGCTGGCCACTGACAATCTCAGTTCCAGGTTTCGAGGTTACGGGTTTCTTGCCATCCGAAGCCAACTGGTTGGCATGGCCGGTCCGAGGTTCGGATGCATCCATCCCCGGCATGGCGGGGATCGGTCGTGTCGGTGTCAGTTCCGCCTTCGTTGCCTCGATGGGCAGCGGCAGGTCATCGCCTGTCTTGTCCCGGCGAGCGCTCGAAAAGTGATCTGAGAGCAGCACGAAGACGCCAAGCACGAGCGAAAAACCAAGAATCAAAGCCAGTTTGTGTTCACGAGTCACGCGGGGACGCCTTTTTCCAGCGGACGACCCGCTTCACCGATCGACCGTCCGTGGCCGGGGTGAGAGCAGGCGAACAGCGCGAAGTTTAGCGGACCTTGACCTGGGATTCCGCGCCTCTTCTTCAGGATCGGCCCGCTGCGCTTTTTTCGTCAGTTTCTGAGCAAGATCGGACCCTGCAAGTTCCTGGAACGCCTGCTTGACCGGCCGATCCTCCAGCGAGTGGAACGAAAGTACGGCGATCCGGGCGTCCGGCGCGAGCCAGGAGGCCGCCCCGGGCTGCCGCGCGGCCCGCACAATCCGTTGCAGCAGCGCATCCAGCGCGCCGATTTCGTCGTTCACCGCGATTCGAAGCGCCTGAAAAGTCCGCGTGGCGGGGTGGATTCGGGAATGGCCGGCACGGGGTCCGTAGGCGGACGCAACGATTTCAGCCAGTCTTGCGGTGCTGGAAATTGGCTCCAGCCGCCGCTCCGCGACGATTCGGCGGGCGATCCGGCGCGACAGCCGATCCTCGCCCCAACGGTAGATCAGGTCCGCCAGATCGCGCTCGGGGAGACTGCGCACAAGGTCCGCCGCCGTCGTGGACGATGTCGGATCCAGCCGCATGTCCAACGGCCCGTTGTGTCGAAAGGAAAATCCTCGGGCCGGATCGTCTACCTGCGTCGAAGCGAACCCGAGGTCAGCCAGGACGACATCGGCCTCCAGGCCGAGGCCGCAAAGCCAGTCGGGGGCGCGGGCGTAACTGCCCTGCAGCGTCTCTATTCGCACCGTGGGGGCTGCTGATCGAACGGCGCGCGCGGCACGATCGAGGTTCGACGAATCAAGGTCGCAGAGCGCAACCGTCCCGCCGGGCTCGAGAATCGGAGCGATCAGCGCGGCGTGGCCGCCAAGGCCGGCAGTGCAATCCAGGTACACGTTCCCCTGACAAGGGGATAATGCCGAGATGACCTGGCGGGGCATGACTGGAACGTGCTTCGATGGGTCGCAGTGCTCGATGGCCATCCGCACTCCGCACAAGCAATGAGAAGGTGTTTCAAGCAGATCACCGGTGGAGGGCTGAGTAGGACCGTCGCGGGCCGTCTCGCGTCGATGGGTTCAGTCGGCTTCCGGGTCAACCGATCAGGTTCGATGGTCGGCGCAGGGCGCCCCGGCCGTGAATCGTCAACCGGAGACTCTCCATGCTACGCCGCGACCGTTTCGACCGTTTGTTCTCGTGCTCGGGCCGGGTCTTGTGGGTGGTTGCGGTAGGCACGTGCATGGGAGTCACCGCGGAAGCGAATCCACCTACCTCGAATGAGGGGGCGCGTAAGCCGGTCTTGACCGAACCCGCGAAGGAGCGGGCTTCGGAGCCCAAACCGGTGGCCGCGCCGAAGGGTGGGGATTCCCGGTCGGCGGATGGCAAGCCCATGGCGGCCAGCAAGAACAAGTCCGCGCCGCCGGCCACGCCGGATGCACGTCCGAACGCGGACGCGGCGTTGGCGCTCCTGCGTGAGGGGAATGCGCGCTGGGCGGGGGGCAGGAGCGAGCACCCGAATTCCTCCGAGTCCCGCCGCGAGTTGACGGCGAGCGAAGGGCAGCGGCCGTTCGTGACGGTGCTGACGTGCGCGGACTCGAGGGTCCCTGTCGAGCGGGTGTTCGATCGCGGCGTGGGCGACGTGTTCTCTGTGCGGGTCGCGGGGAACGTGGCCGGCGTGAGCGAGGTCGGGACGATCGAGTACGGCGTCGAGCACCTGGGGACGCCGCTGCTCGTGGTGATGGGCCACACGAAGTGCGGGGCGGTTGCGGCGGCGGCGAGCCACGCGGAGACGCACGGGAGCGTCGGCGACGTGGTGCGGCGTATCGCGCCGGCGGTGGAGCGTGCGGAGCGTGTGAACCCCGGCGTGGACGGGGCGGCGCTGGCGAGCGCCGCGGTCAAGGAGAATGTGTGGCAGAGCGTCTTCGATCTGCTGAAGGGGAGCGACGAGCTGCGTCGCCGGGTCGCGTCGGGCGAGTTGCAGGTCGTCGGCGCGGTGTACGACCTTTCGACCGGGCGAGTGGATTTCCTCGGGGAGCATCCGTGGCAGAGCGAGCTGCTGACGGCGCTTCGCGACGGCGCCGTGGTCGAGCCGACGCGCGCGGGCGTTGACTCTGCCGGCGTGGTCGAGCACCCCGATCACTGAAGCCGGCCGCCGAGCGGGGCTCGGGGGGCCGGGATGGAACGAGTACTCACTCGTGCGACGACGCGGGACGCGGCAATACGCTTCATCACGGCCGGGCGGCGGGAGGCCGTCGGAGGCGCGGCATGAGCGGTTCGCAGCGCGGGTCACGTGTCGGGCGCGGCATGCGTGGAAGGGGCGCGGCGTCGATCACGGGGGTGGTCGTTCTGGCGGCGCTGGTCTGGTTGCTTCAACGCGCCGGCGAGGCGGAGCGGGCCGTCGGCGGCCGTGACACGGCGGGTGGGAGAAGCCTCGCCTCGGGCGGGGGTTTGGACTCCGGGCGTGAACCTCGTGCGCCACGATCGCTCGGGAACGCGGAACTGTCAACCCCGGGTACGACGCGTCGCATCGGGTCGTGGAATATTGAGTGGCTCGGGAGTCCATCCAAGCGCAGCGGGGTGGGTACGGGCATCGCGCAGGCGCCCGAGGATCTGGCGGCGTACGTGGCGTTCAGCGGGGTGAGCCTGCTTTGCCTGCAGGAGATTGTCGCGACCCGGGATGCCGCGGAGGGCCCGCGAAACGATGCGCTCGATGCCGTCGAGGCCGAGTTGGAAGTCCGTACGGGCCGCGATTGGAGGTACGAGTTGTTTGAAGGCCGGAATCCCGACGACCAACTCCTGGGCGTGCTGTGGGACACCGGAGCGTGGAGCCCGGTCGAGCGAGAATCATGGGGAGTTCGGATCACGGGCGGACGGAGCGTGAGCGGATCGGTGCTCTGGGCTCGGCGACCGCGGGCGATGAAGTTCAGCGCGGGCGAGCGGTTGACGGACTTGGTTGTGGTGGCGGTCCACATGAAGGCGGACTTCGATGGTGACTTTGCCGAGCACCGGCGCGAGGAGGCCGAGGCGCTGGCACGGGCCTTGCCCGAGGCTCGGAAGGCCATGCACGACGACGACTTGGTCGTGATGGGGGATACCAACTGCACCGGGAAGAACGAGCGTGCGATCACGGCGCTGCGGTCGGCGGGGCTGTTCGACCCGAACACCAAGGGCGAGCGCACGCACTGGCGCGGCGGCGCGATGGACAAGACGCTCGTGCCCGCGGACCAGCCCGAGTTCGCCGGCCACCGATTTGAAGTCATGTCCGACCGGTACCTGGAGGCTCGGCGCTGGTCGCCCGAGGAGTTCAAGCGTCGGCTGAGCGACCATTATATGGTCGTGACCGAAGTGCGGGTCATGAGGGACGACGATTGAATGAATCCGAAGGACAATTCGGCGCGGTGCGTGCGAGCTTCGGCCGGCAGGGGCTGATGGCGACGCTGGGTGCGGAGTTGCTGGAGGTGGCGTGCGGCCGCGTCTGCATCGGGTTGCGTCCGGGGGTCCCGGTTTCGCAGCAGGACGGGCTCGTTCACGCGGGGGCGATCGCGGCGATCGCGGACAGCGCGTGCGGGTACGCCGCGCTGACGCGGATGCCGGAAGGGTCGAGGGTCCTGAGCGTGGAATTCAAGCTCAACCTGCTGGCGCCGGCTGTCGGGGAACGCGTGGAGGCGCGGGCCGAGGTGAAGCGGTCTGGTCGCACATTGAGCGTGGTGACCGCGGATGTGTTCGCCGTATCGAGCGGGCGCGAGGTGCTCGTGGCGGCCATGCTGAGCACGATGATCCGAGTCCGGTCGGTCACGGGCGAGGGCTGAACGTCACCATGCCGGTTCGCCGTCGGGCGTGTGCGGCGCCCATGCCAGCGCGCAGAGCCGAACGGAGATGTTCGTCTTCTTCGGTTTGAGCGAGATCGAGGTGAGTTCCTCCGCGGTCGCGTCCGACGCGGCCGCGATCGCGTCCGCTTCGCGCTGGAACTGCGTTTCGAGTTCGGCGAGCTGCTGCCGGAGCGCGAGCAGGTTCTCTTCGGCGCGGCCCACGTCGGATTGCTCCTTGGCGGACCGGCCGACACCCTTGATGGCGGTGGCGGTCCTGGAGATGCTCGAAGCGGAAACGGCCTTGCGGCCCATGAAGGCGCCGAGCACGGCCGAGCCGATCGAGACGGCGGTCCCCATCATGCTGCCGCGGGACTGCTCGCGTTCGATCTCGACGCGTTGCTCGGCGCGTCGGGCGCGGTCCTGGAGCGCGGCGATCTTGGGGGCGAGCTTCTGGCGCAGCTTGGCGACGGCGGCGTCGCGTCGCTCACGGGAGGCGAGCGCGAGGCGGGCACGGAAATCGCGTTCGCACTCACCGGGTTTGGACGTGACGTTCAGTTCGTCGCTCCGCAGCGCCTCGAGCTTGTGGCGCCGGAACACGAGCTCGGCGAAGCTCTTCTTCCACTCGTCGTAGCGCCGGGGCTTGCCCGCTTCGGGGGGAAGAGGATCGAACTCCGCGTCGGGGGGCGGATCGGACTCCAGATCGGCGTCGGTGAGTTCCACGGATCGGGCGTGATCGAAGTCGGCCGTCACGGGGCCGTCCGTGAGGGGCGTAAGGAACGAGGCGTTGATTTCCTGATCGATGCCGGATTTCGCGTCGGCGTAATAGGCGCGGGCCACGCCCAGGAGCATGGGCGCGAGCGTCAGCGCGCCGCCGGCACGGGCGGGAATGAAATACTGCGGGATTTCCGGTGGAAGGACGGGCCGGGAGGATGCGGCCGGGGTGCCGCGCGAGCGCGGGGGGGACGCGGGCGGCCGGTCGAGTCGGGCCCCGCTTTGCGCGGCGGGGGTCGGCGCGGCTTGCGTGAGCGAGTCAGCAGCGCGACGCCGATCCGTGAGCGACCTGAGCTGCGCGCGGCTCATCGGCCCACGGAGGTACGAGAGGCACCAGCGAGTCTCGAAGACCTCGGGGCGATCCTCGTGAATGTTCTTCATGAGGAACACGCGTGGGGCCAGGCCGCTCAGCAGCCGGTCCATCGCGGTCCGGTCGAGGCTCGAACCGCTCGCGGCGGCGGCCCCCTCGAGTCCGTCGAGAACGCGCTGCTTGTCCTGGTCGGTCTGGAGCCGGCCGATGAACCAGGTGCCGGCGTTGGCGAGTCCCTTGTAGTCGAGATCAACCGGATTCTGGGTGGCGAGCACGAGGCCGACGCCGAATGCGCGGGCCTGCTTCATGAGCGTCAGGAGCGGCGGCTTGCTGGGCGGGTTGGCCACGGGGGGGAAATACCCGGCGATCTCGTCCATATAGACGAGGGCGCGGAGGCTGCTCGTGCCGCTCTGCGTGCGGGTCCAACCCAGGACCTGGTTGAGCAGAAGGGAAACGAAGAACATGCGCTGCGGGTCGGAGAGGTGCGCGATCGAGAAGATGCTGACGCGCGGGCGGCCGGAGGGCGTGAACAGCATGGCGCCGATGTCGAGCGGATCGCCCTCGGTCCAGGCCGTGAAGCCCGGGGCGGCGACGAGGTTGTTCAGGGCCATGGCCAGGCCGAAGCGATCGGCCGCGGGGAAGACGGATTCGAGCTCCATGACGCCGAGCCTGGTGAACGGCGGGCGCTGGATGGCGGCGATCAGGGCCGGGATGTCCAGGTCCCGGTTTCTGGCCCATGCGTCGCCGAAGATGGCCGAGAGGAGAATGTGCTCGCGGCTCTGGAGCGGATCTGCGGAGAGGTTGAGCAAGCCGAGGAGGCTCGCGACGGTGCCCGAGACGCGCTCGCGGAACAGCTCCGCGTCCTCGGTGATCTCCTTGGGCGGCGCGGCGAAGTTCCGGAGCACGCTCACGGGCAGCCCGGCGGAGGAACCGGGCGTGTACACCGCGAAGTCCGCGGATGCGCGCAGTCGTCCGATGCGCGATCCGTCCTGCTGCCAGTCGGCCAGTCCACTGGTCCAGAGCGCCGCCTGCGCGGCGGCGAAGTCGTCGGGGCTCTGCTCCTTGCGGCGGGCGTCCTCCTCGTTGATCCAGGGGCGGAAGTCGGAGGGCTTCAGGTCGGGAAACGTGAGCAGCAGGTTCGCGAGATCACCCTTGGGATCGATGACGATCGCGGGGATGCCGTCGATGGCGGCCTCCTCGATGAGCCCGATGCAGAGGCCCGTCTTGCCCGAGCCGGTCATGCCGACGCAGACGGCGTGGGTCACCAGGTCCTTCGAGTCGTAGAGGAGCGGGGTCTGGGAACGGGCGCGGGCCTCGGGGTCGAAGATCTTGCCGAGGTAGAAGACGCCGAGTTTCTCGTAGTCGGGTGTCGTCATGGGTGGTCTCGCCTGGGATCGGGGCGGGCATCGTCGGGGAGTTCGTCCTGCGCGGCGATCATGTCGGAGTAGCTCGCGGAGATCGGTTCGCCGAGCGCCGGGGCGAAGAGCGTGACGAGATCGTGGACGCGTTGATGGCAGGCGGCCACGGTGTTGCGTGGGGAGACGAGGGCTTCGAGTTCGAAGAACGCGCCGAGCCGCTCGACGTGATCGAAGTGGACGCGGACGTGGCCCAGCATGAACAGCGTCCGGCGCTTGCGGACGACCACCCAAGGGGACATCGGGAGGGAGCCGAAGCGTTCGCGCGCGGCCGCGTCCGAGAATATGTCGTAGCAACTGACGCGGGTGCGGGTGGAATCCGCGCGGCGGTACAGGATGTACTCCGGGGGCTCGGCGTCGATCTCGCGGCGCTTGAACCGGCCCTCGGCGAGCCGGAAGTAGGTATCGACCTGCCGCTGAACGCCGATGGGCGCGGCGCCGAGAGAGCGGGCGATGGACTCCGCGAGTGCGGGGTCACGGAGCTCGGACTTGTATTCGACATTTCGCATGGGGTGGACGGCGGGTCACGGTCACGAGCCGGGGTTGCCGCGAGGAGGCGAGACGGCGGCGAGTTCCTTGAGGAGGCGGGCTTCGTCCCAGGTTTCGACGCCGAGCTCGCGGGCTCGATCGAATTTTGAGCCGGCATCGGAGCCGACGATGACCAGGCTCGTCTTCGATGAGACGCTGCCGGACACCCGGGCCCCGAGGGATTCGAGGAGCGTCTTGAGGTCCTCACGCGGGTAGGAGCTGAGCGTGCCGGTGAGGACAACGGTCTTGCCCGCGAACGAGCCGGCGGTCGTGATCGCGCCGGGAGCGGCGGGCGGGATGTAGTCGTGAGAACGCAATTCGACGCCGAGCTCGGCGAGCTCGCGAAAAGTCTTTCGCGCGGGGGTGGAATGCAGGTACTGGTGCACGATCGGGGCGGTCTCGCGGCCGAGGCCGGTTTCGGGTCGCTCTTTGGGATCGGCGGGGAAGCCCAACGCCTGCGCATCCTCCCGGGAAAGAGCCTTGGGCATGAGCCGGCGCACGTCAGCCGCGAGCAGGTCGTCCAAATCCCTGAAGAAGCGGGCGAGCGACTTCGCGGTCGAGTCTCCGACGTGGCGGATGCCCATCCCCGCCAGGACGCGCGCGAGGCCCCGCGACTTGGCGGCCTCGATGCCCGCGAGCAGGTTGTCAATCTTCCGTTCGCCCATCCGCTCCAGGTTCACGAGCCGGTCGCGATGGAGGTGCAGCCTGAAGATGTCCGCGAACGTGGCGAGCGGGATGTCCGGCTGGGCGCGGATCTGGTCCACGGTTTTTTCTCCGAGGCCCTCGATGTCCATCTGTCTTCTTCCCGCGAACCAGATCAACTTTTCGCGGACCTGCGCCGGGCATTCGGGGTTGATGCAGCGGCGGGCGGTCTCCAACTCAGCGCGTTCGACCGCGTCGGCCGGTTCGATCTCGACAATGCCCCCGCACTCGGGGCACGAGTCGGGAGCCTGGATGCGCGTGGCGTCCGGGGGACGCATGTCCAGCTTGACGCCGGCGACATACGGGATGATCTCGCCCGCCTTCTCCACGTAGATTGTGTCCCCCACGCGGATATCCGTGGTGATCGAATCGGGATTGTCCGGCTCGACGGGCGCGGAGCGGACGCGGCCATAGTTGTGCAGGGTCGCGTGACGCACGACGGTGCCCGCGAGCGGCACCGGTTCCATGACCGCGCGCGGGGTGATTTTCCCGGATTTTCCGACCTGGGCGTCGACCCGGACCAGGACGGTGGTCTTGCGTTCGGCCGGGTACTTGAACGCGATGATCCAGCGCGGGCTCTTGGACGTGATCCCGAGCGTGTCCTGTTGACGGAACGAGTCCACACGCACGACCATGCCGTCGGTCTGGTAGTCGAGCGCCCGCCGCCTGGACTCGAATGCGCGAATTGCGTGCAGCACCTCGTCCACGCTCCGGCATCGGACTGCGTGCGGGTTGACCGGCACGCCCAGGTCGCGCAGGCGTGCGAGGAACTCGCCGTGCGACGAGGCGAAGGAAGTGCCCGTTAATACGACCTCACCTTTCCCGTGGGCGCAGAACGAGAGACGGCGCGAGGCGATCAGGGCGGGGTCCAGGTTCTTCAGTGTGCCCGCCGTGGCATTGCGCGGGTTGGCCAGCGAGCCCTCGCCCGCGTCGTCGAGTTGCTGGTTGATCCGCGCGAACACGTCGTTCGTCATGTAGACCTCGCCGCGGATCTCGAGAACGTCCGGGACAATCGTGGGCGCCTGGGGCTCGGACCGCAGCGTAAGCGGGATCGCGCGAATGACGCGGGCCGCGTGCGTCACGTCGTCTCCCGAGGTCCCATCGCCGCGCGTGACGGCGTGGACGAGTCGGCCGCGCTCATAGCGGAGGGACAGCGCCACTCCGTCGATCTTCGGGTCGCACATGAACGCCGGCGACTGGTCCATCGACGGATCGGAGCTCGCATTTGAGCCGCCCGCGCCTAAGCCCCGCGACACGCGGTCCGACCACTCCCGAACGCCGGATTCATCGTACGTGTTGTCGATGGACAACATGGGCACGGCGTGCCTCACCGAGCGGAACCCGTCGATCGGCGCCCCACCGACTCGGCGGGTGGGTGAATCCGGGTCGTCGAGGTCCGGCCGCTCGGCCTCCAGCCGGGCCAGTTCCGCCAGCAGGCGGTCGAACTCGGCATCGGGCATGATGGGGCGGGCGTCGGCGTAGTACGCGCGATTGGCACGGTGCAGCAACTCGCGGAGTTCGAGGATCCTCACTCGGGAATCGGCGGTGGGCACGGGGCAGATCGTATGGGATGCACCAACCGTTGGAACGTCCCGCGGAGTCCGGTTCGTCGATGCCTCCAGTGAGCTCACTTCAGTGACGGATGCCGAACATCGGCCCGAGTACCATGCGCCTATGACGGCGCGGATTCTCGACGGTCAGGCCCTCGGGCGCCAGTATCGCGAGCAGATTGCGCGCCGGGTGGAGACGGTGCGAGCGTCGGGGAGGGAGGTTCGTCTGGACGCGGTGCTGACGGGGACTTCGGACACCGCCGCGCGGGTGTATGCGCAGAACCAGGCCCGCACGTGCGAGGCGATGGGGATCCGGTATCGGTTGCACGAGGTCGGGGAGGCGCCCGGTGAGGAGGGGTACCAGGAGGTCGCCGGCCGGGTGCTTCTGCTCAACACCCAGCCGGAAGTTTCCGCGATCATGGTGCACCTGCCGCTCGCGCCGGGGGTTGACCCCTACCGCGTGCAGCGATTGATCGCGCCGGAAAAGGATGTCGAGGGCGTCAACCCCGCGAACATCGGCAACGTTGTCTACGGTCGTTCGAGTCTGGCGCCCTGCACCGGCCTCGCCGCTGTCGCCATGGTCGAGCACGCCCTGGGGGCGAGCCTGCGAGGAAAAATCGCAGTCGTGGTCGGCGCGGGCGATGTCGTGGGCAAACCCATCGCGGTTCTGCTCATGCGTCGAGAGGCGACGGTCGTTTCCTGCAACAAGTGGACGCCCGAGATTGGTTCCCTGACCCGTCGCGCGGACATCTTGGTCGCCGCGGCGGGCGTGCCCGGGCTCATTCGCGCCGACATGGTCAAGGCGGGGGCGGTGGTGGTGGACGTCGGAGTCAGCCGGGTGCCGGGGCCGGACGGAAGAATGCGTACGGTTGGGGACGTGGAATTCGACGAAGTGAAGGAAATCGCCGGCTGGATTTCGCCGGTTCCCGGAGGGGTTGGGCCGATGACCGTGTCAATGCTGCTGCTGAATGTGGTCGAAGCGGCGGAGCGAATGCCCGTGCGCGTGGGCTAACCCGGCACGAACGGGCCGGCAATGAGGCCCCAGTTTTGGCGTTGATACTGAGCGGCCGGCGGGCTTGAATTGGTGTAGCGGCAGGATGCGACCGACAACCGCGTCGGGCAGGTGGGGTGTGAGGGGGTTGGAGCACGGTATGACAACGCTCGCGTGGTTCAACAACTTCATGAGCTTTGATACGCTGATCATCCTCGGTTTGGCGTTGCTGATTTTCGGCAACCGGCTGCCGGAGGTCGGACGGAGCTTGGGCCGCGGCATCGTCGAGTTCAAGAGGGGTCTGAAGGGCATCGGCGATGAGATCGAGCAAGAGTCGAGCAAGCCTGTGTCGCGCACCCATGAAGCGCTCCCCGAAGGGAGCGGCGCTGCTGTGGAGGCTCGCGTCAGCCGCGCCGAGAGGGTTGAATAGCCGCCCGGCCTGTGGCCATGAGAATCGATGCCGAGCCGCCGGCGGTACCATGCCGCCATGCTCCGACACAGATTTGTCTTACGATTCGTACTGATATGCTCGACGCTGGGATCGCGCGCGGACGCTGAGCCGCCGGTCGTGACGGTCACCGCTGACGACACAGTCATTCGCGAGTCGTGCCGCATCGTGATTCCCAAGGGCACGATCATCGCCGACGCCAACAACGACGGCGTGATCAAGCTCGATGCCGACGGAATCGTGGTTGAGTTCGACGAGACGGCGCGCGAACTCATGGCAGTCGCCCAGGGCACACCCTGGGATCGCTGCGCCGGAATCGGCGTCCGGATCGACGGACGGAAGAACGTCACGCTTCGGCGGGCCCACGTGCATGGCTACAAGGTTAATGTATGGGCCACGAACGCGGACGGTCTGGTGCTGGAAGACTGCGACGTGGCCGAGGGGTACGCGGCGCGCCTGAAGAGCACCCCCGAACGGGAAGACGGGTCGGACTGGCTTTATCCGCACCACAACGATCGTCGGGAATGGGCGACGAACCACGGCGCCGCAATCTGCATCGAACGGTCCGTGAACGTGACCGTGCGCGGCTGCTTCGCCCGCCGGAGGCAGAACGGAATCGTGCTCGACCGCGTGGCGGACTCGAAGCTCTATGACAACGACTTCTCGTTTCTCTCTGGTTGGGGCCTCGCGATGTGGAGGAGCAGCGGGAATCTGATCAGCCGGAACGCGTTCGATTTCTGCGTCCGAGGTCATTCCGAGGGCGTGTACAACCGCGGTCAGGACTCCGCCGGAATCCTGATGTTCGAGCAGTGCGACCGGAACGTCGTCGTCGAGAATTCGGTGACGCACGGCGGGGACGGCATCTTTGGATTCGCCGGGATTGAGGCCCTCAACGGGGAGGGCGCGCCGCCCGGGTACGACCACACACGCAAGGGTTGCAACGACAATCTCTTTGCCGGCAACGACCTCTCGTACGCGCCCGCGCACGGGCTCGAGATGACCTTTTCTTTCGGGAACCGAATCGTGGGCAACCGCTTCGTGGAGAACGCGATTTGCGGCGTCTGGGGCGGTTATTCGCAGGACACGGTCATTGATGGCAACCGCTTCGAGGGCAACGGTGGCAGGGCGTACGGCCTCGAGCGCGGCGGGGTCAACATCGAGCACGGCGCGCGCAACCTGATTGTGCGGAACACATTTGTCAACAACAGGTGCGGCGTGCATCTCTGGTGGGACCCCCACGGCGACTTTGAAACCAAGGCGTGGGGTCGGGCGAACTACGTGGGCGTCCGAGGGAACCGGATCGTCGGGAACGAATTCGTGATCAACGCCGATCAGCCCTTCGGAGGGGCGACGGACAAAGGACGATTGGTCGCCCTGCACCTGCGCGATGTGCTCCCGCGAGTGGCGCCCACGGAGCACGCGGCCCCGCACGTGGTTGATACGACGTGGTCGGACAACACGTTCCGCATCGACCCTTCGATCGGCGTTGAAAAGGTGATCGAGGGTTCGATCGAACTCGAGGCACAGAGCGTGCCGCCCGGGGTCGCATCCACCGAGTATCACGCGATCGGCGAGACCCGGCCGGTCGGCGCCCGCGCGGCGCTGCGCGGCCGCGCCAGCATCATCATGGGTGAGTGGTTCCCGTGGGATCATCGTTCGCCGATGGTTCGTGCGCGGTCCTCGGACGGTTCGGTCCACCAGTATGAGGTCTTCGCCGGCGCGAACGCGGGCGGTTCATGGCAGGCAAGAAACCTCGACACCGGTGAGACCCGTCCGTGGGCCGCGGCCCCGAGCGGTGAGCGGCCGCTCGTTCTGACGGTCTCAGGGCAGGGCGTGACGCCGTACCGCTGGGAGATCTCCGACGGTCGGGGATGGTCGCGAGTCGTCTCGGGGGTCGTGATCGGCGCGCAGTGGAACGCGAGGTTCTTTCCGTGGGACGATCGGTCCGATCCGCGCACGGCGCTCGACGCGTGGCGAGCGGTGGGGGCTTCCGATCGTGCCGTTGAGGTTGCGCTTCCCGAGCTTCGCGGCGCCTACGGGATGGGCGGACCGCGGGATCAACCATGGGGGAAAGCCATCGCCGATCGATTGCCCGGCCCGGATCATTTCGGAATGATCGCGCGCGCGACACTCAAACTCCCCAAGGGTCGGTGGCGGTTCCGGACCTACTCGGACGACGGCGTCCGCGTGACGGTCGCGGGAACACCCGTGATCGAGAATTGGACGTGGCACGCCCCGACGAGCGACGAGGGGGTGTTCAGTCAGGCCGCCGACGGCGATGTTGAGGTCGTCGTTGAGCACTTCGAGATCGACGGCCACTCCACGCTGAGCCTCGATATCTCACCCGGCTGAGCGCGGTCAGCCGCCGCCTTGCGTGGTCGCGCTGAACGACTTGATGTCGTCGTCGAGTTGGGCCCGCAGCCGATCATCCGCGACCGGGCGCTGCGACAGCTCCGCCAGTGCCTCGCGGGCAATCTCACAGGCTCGCGTGCTTTCGCCCGCCGCGTGATGCGCCCAGGCCAGCGCGCGCAGCACCTCGGGCGTGCGCCGCCCCGAGGCGTCCAGCGCCCGCTTCGCGTACTGCATGGCCTGGGGTGCCGATCGCGCCCGGGCGGCTCGGACCGACAACCCGCTCAGCGCACGCGCCAACCCCTGACGGTCCACATCGCTGGCGTTCGGTCCCTGCGTGATCCGTTGGAACGCGGCAATCGCCGCATCAAATGCCGCGTCGGCGGATGACGAACGTCGCTCGTCCAGGAATGCCGCGAGCCGCAGTTTCGCGGCGGCGGCGCGACGCACCAGCATCAGATTCTGCTCCAGCCCGGCGGCCGCACGGTCGTACGCCGAGACGCACTCGCGGTAGGCGGGCTCGGCCTCGGCGTGCGCACCCGCCGCCGCCAGCAGGTCGGCCCGACGCTCCAGCGACGAGGCGAGGTTGTACAAACTCTCGCTGTCCGTCGGCGCGGCCGCGAGTCGGGCCCGGGCCAGCTCGATCCCCCGGTCCACGAGGGTCAGCGCGCCGGCCGGATCGCCCATCGCAACCAGCAGGTCCGCGCGGCGGGAAAGGAAGCGGACCGAGTCGGCGCGGCTGCGAAGATCGTTCGGGTCGGACGCGATCAGCTCGTCGTTCAGCGCGGTCATCCTCGCGTAGCAGGCTTCGGCTTCGTCGAACCGCGCCAGCCGCGTCAGCACGCGCCCGACCCGCTCGCACGCGTTCGAAACGTCGCGTCTGAGCGAAGCGTTCTCCGGTTCCAGCGCGGCGATTCGCTCCCGCCCCGCCAACGCCGCGCGGTATTCGTTGAGCGCGGCTTCGAGCCGCCCGGAGTCCTCATAAATCTGGCCGAGTTTCATGGGTGAAAGCAGGGCCTCGCGCATGATGTTGAGATCGTTTGGCCAGGTCGCCAGCAGCCGCTGCGCGATCTCCCGGTGCTGGAGGTAGTGCGCCTCCGCCTCGTCGATGCGTTGCTCCCGCAGCAACCGGTCCCCGATCGTGCCGATGACCATCGCGTGCTGGCGCACAAACGCCGGGTTATCGGGAGCGTCCTTCGCGGCGCTGGCCGAGGCGGCCGCGGCCTCCTGCATGGCCGATGCCGATTCGATCGATTGGCCGGCCAGGTACAGCACGTCCGCGAGGTTGAGCAGGGTCTCCGCCACGTCGGCCCGCGCGCGTGGGTCCTTCGGGTTCGACGAGGCGAGATCCCGCCGGATCGTGAGCGCCTCCCGGAATGAGCCGATCGCCGCGTCCCGGTCGCCCCCGCTCGCTCCGCGTGTCCCGCCCTGCGCCTCGCCGAGCGAATGGAGAGCCCGTCCGAGTATCAACTTGAGCGCGGGATCGTCGCCGGCCTCCTTGCGGAGCTTCTCGGCCACGGCCCGGGACGTCTGGATGAGCCGCATCCGGGCCGGCGTGGCGCCATCGAGTTGCTTGATCTCCTTGTTCACGCCCAGGAAGAAATCACCGATACCGTCTCGCGCCAGCGCGTACAGGCGATCGCTCCGATCTCGCTCCCGCTCAGCCAGAACCTGATTCGCGCGCGCCCGGATCCACCCCGTGGCCGTGCCCGCCGCGCCGGCCGCTAGCAGCAGGACCATGACCGCCGCGGCCCCGATGGGTAACTTGTTCCGCTGCGCGAACTTCCCGAACACGTACATGAACGTGTCCCGGCGTGCGATGACGGGCCGCCCCTCCATGTGATTGAAGATATCCGCCGCCAACTGCTCCGCCGAGGAGTACCTGCGGCGCGCGGCCTTGCGCATCGCCATCATGACGATGTTGTCAATATCGCCGCTCAGGCGGCGTCGCAGGGTGGTGGGCCGCGCCTCCTGCTTCCGCGCGATCTCCTCCGCGCTCAAGGTCCGCGTCTGCCCGTCCTTGGTGTACACCTCGGCGGGGTGCGTGACGGCCGTGCTCGGCGGCTCGGGATCCACCTCGCAGATCACGCGCTCGATCTCATTCGCCAGCCGTGATTTGAAGTTGTACGGCCGACGGCCCGTCAGCAGTTCGTAGAGGATCACGCCCAGCGAGTACACGTCGCTGGCCGTCGAGATGGGCTCGCCGCGCACCTGTTCCGGGCTCGCGTACTCGGGCGTCATGAGCCGGGCCTCGGGGGCCGTCGAGAGGGAAATGCCAAGAACCTCCGCGTTGAGCAGCTTGGCGATTCCGAAGTCGAGCAGCTTCGGTTCGCCCTCTTTCGTCACCAGGATGTTGCTCGGCTTGAGGTCCCTGTGGACGATGAGGTTCTGATGGGCGTAGTGGACCGCCGAGCACACCTTGCAAAACAGTTTCAGCCGCTCGCTCGTGCCCAGCGCGTTCGAATCGCAGTAGTCGTCGATCGATTGGCCCTCGATATGCTCCATCACGAAGAACGGCCGACCGTCCTCCGTCGCGCCGGCGTCCAGCACCCGCGCGATGTTCGGGTGGTTCAGCGCTCCGATCACCTGGCGTTCGAGCTGGAAGCGGCGCAGGAGTTCCTGCGTGTCCATGCCGCGTTTGACCAGTTTGATCGCCACCCGTGGCGCGAGCCGGTCGCCATCGCGCATGGCCAGGAGCACCGAACCCATGCCCCCCCGACCCACTTCCCGAAGCACGCGGTACGGGCCGACCCGTTCCGGAATGAAATATGGATCATCCGGCGCGCGCGGCACACCCCGGTAGCCCGACGGCGGCAGCGGCTCGGCCGAGGTGGGCCGCTCGTGCGTGCTCGAGCCGAGCGGCGGAATCGCGCTCTGCGGCAGGCGATCAGTCGGATCGGGCGGTTCGGATGAGTCCGAGGGAAGCGGAGAAGTTGGTGGTATGGGTTCAGACATGGATCCACAACTCCGTTGGTTCGGAATCAGTTAACCGATGCCGGTTCGCACTCGGTCGTCCCATTACTTAGGGTAGCCGGAGGAATGCAAAAGGTTTGGACGGCGTACGCAACGGTTCTGAGCAGACTACTTTGTGCCGGCTCGATCTGGCGCAAATATCGCGCGCACGATCTTGCGGGAACCCACCTGTTTCAGTAGCATTGCACAATCGCGAATTGCGTACGTAATTTGTTCGACACCCTCGTCCCCCGCGCCTTGTAATTGGGGGGCGCGAAGGCCGGAGGGTTCCCGCGTGAGCATCACGGAGCAGAATCACCCAAATGCCGAACGTCAACGCTCTCCGTCGCGACATGTTCGCGAGTTGGGCGGCGTCTCCCCGTACAACGACCTCTTCCAGAGTCTGGAATCTCGCACGCTCTTGGCGCAGGCGTCCTGGGATGGAGGAGGCGATCAGTCGTCCTGGTCCGATCCTTTCAACTGGGCAAACGACACGCTGCCGGCCAACGGCGACGACGTGTTCATCTTCAGCAACCAGGTGAACGGCTCGGTCAAGTTCACGACGGGCTCGGTGACGCTCAACACGTTTACGAGCAGTCAGAACGTGGACGTTCAAGGCGGATCGCTCGGGGTCTCGGGGTTGTTCCGATGGTTCGCGGGTCGGTTGACGTACTCCGGTGGCCTGCTCGCAGGATCGCCCGAGATCATCAATTCCACGCTCGAACTCGCCGGGGGGGCGAGCCCCGTCACGTTCATCATGTCCGCCTCCACCACCTTGTTCGGCGATGTCGGCACGGCTCAGACGCTCTGGCTGCGCGGCTCGAATTCGGCCCAACACTCCGATGTGGCGTGGAATTCCGGATTCACCAATCGCGGCACCATCCGCATGGAGCCCATCGAGCAAGGCTGGAACGAGACCATCACCCTGCCCGGGTCGAACGTGCTCATCAACGAGGGAGCGATCACCGCGATCCGCGGCGCCATCACAACGCAATTCGGCGGGCTGCGCCGGCTGAACGCCAATGTGACCAACCGCGGCAGCATCGCGGCCGCCCCCGACCAGGAAATCGAGATCGCCAACGTTGGACGCACGTTCCGACATGAATCGGGGTCGCTCAGCACCGGGAAAGGGATCATCGTCTTCGACGGCGCGGGCGGCGGCTCGCTGGCCGGCAGCATGGTCTTCGCTGGCGGGACCACGGTGGGCGCGCCCACGCTCGTCAACGTCGCGCTCTCGATCCAAACGGCTTCACCCGGTTCGTTCTTCGTAACCGGGGAGGGCGCGTCCCTTTCGGGCGATGTCGCCGCTGGCCAGACTGTCCGGGTCGGCGGGTCAGGCCGTTTCGGGCACGCGCGCCTCATCGTCGCGTCGGGATTCACCAACGCGGGGACGATCCGCCTGGAAACGATCGACTTTGACGCCGCGAATCAGCCCCGCCAGTATCGCGCCAACCTGTTCGTCAATTCCGGCACGCTGCTCAACACCGGCGTGCTGGAGCTGATCGAGGGCACCGGCGGCGAACGCAACGTCAGCGCGCAGGTGCACAACACCGGGGTCGTGCTCGTGGACGTGTCACCGCCCGAAGTGCCGACGGTGCTCTTTGGCCGCAGCGGCGCCGCGCTGCAGAACAGCGGTTCCTTTACCGTCTCGGGCGTCGGGGCGATCGTCTCCATCCAGGGTGCCTCATTCACGAACTCCGGATCGCTCATCGTCAGCGAGCGGTCGACGTTCTCGGTGGCCTTCGCGGCATTCAATTTCACGGGCGGCGTGATCACGGGCAGCGTGACGTTGTTCAGCACGGCGCTCACGCTGGGCGCGTCCTCGGGCGCGGGCGCCATCCTGGTTGGTGGCTCGTCCACGCTGGCGGGAGACATTCGGCCGGACCAAACGATCTGGGTGCAGGGCGGCATCAGCGGGCAAACCGCAACGCTGACCTCGCCGTCCGGGTTCGTGAACAACGGAGTTCTCCGCTTGGCGCCGGCCCGCGGCCCGTTCAATTGCACGCTGGTGCTCCAATCCGGTGTGCTCGTGAACAACGGCACAATCGACATTCCGCACGGCAAGATCCCGGATCGTGACCCCGTCGTCGGGCCGGCGCCGTTCCTCGGCACGCGGTCCATCTCGGGGAATGTCACCAATCGGGGTATGTTCCGAGTGGGCAGCGCGCGATTCGATCTCCTGAACGCCGGCCGCACATTCCGCCAGGAGTCCGGGGCGCTCGAGGTACTCGGGCGGATGATCATCTGGCACGGTGCGGACGGCGCGCTCGCGGGGGGGTCCTTCGTACTCGCCGGCGGCACCATCTCGGGCGCCCCACAGTTGGTCAACGCGGCGCTGGCGTTGCAATCCTCTTCGCCCGCCGCCTTCATCCTGTCGGGGACATCGGCCACGATCACCGGCGCGATCGCGGCGGGCCAGACCGTCCACGTGCGCGGCGGCGACGATTTCGGCGGCGCGATCCTGACGGCCGCAAACCCGGGCGGCGACCTGACCAACGCGGGCGTGCTCAGACTCGAGTCCATCAACTCGCAGCAGCGCTCGAACCTGTTCGCCGCCGGCACGATCACGAACACCGGTTCGCTGATCCTGGGCGCCGGATCGGGCGGGGCCCGTGACGTTTCCGCGGCCATCAACAACAGCGGATCGGTGCAGGTGCTCTCGAGGGGATTTAACGGGGGGCCCTTCGGTCGCCCGGGCGCCGCGCACGTGAACACCGGTTCGTTCGTGGTGTCGGGTGAGGACGGCACCAACACCGCGCCCACGATCACGGTTTCGGGTTCGTCGTTCACCAACGCCGGCCAGCTCACGGTGGATCCCGGCTCCTTCGCGCTCGTTCTGACGCCCTCGTTCACGCACGCGGGCGGCATGTCGGGCTCCACGACCGCGATCGGGACCACCCTCACGCTGGCCGCGG
The DNA here is from genome assembly GCA_016794925.1 of Phycisphaerae bacterium. Taxonomy (GTDB): domain Bacteria; phylum Planctomycetota; class Phycisphaerae; order Phycisphaerales; family UBA1924; genus JAEUIW01. The sequence goes on along the minus strand of JAEUIW010000007.1, from coordinate 33,092 downwards.
CGACGCCGGCCTCGTTCGCGCTCGGAGGCGCGTCATCGCTGGTTGGGGACATCGCCGTCGGCCAGACGGTGTGGGTCCAGGGCAGCAGCCGCGCCGGCACCACCACCCTCACCTCGACCTCCGGCTTCACGAACGCGGGCACGCTCCGGATCGAGCCGATCGAGCAGGGATTCAACTGCGCGGTCAACGTTCCCGCGGGGACGCTGACCAACACCGGATCAATTCTCGTTAACCGGGGCGACATCTCGGCGACGTTCCCGGGGCTCCGCACGATCATCGGAAATCTGACCAACCGCGGCGCACTCGTCGTCGGCGCGAACATCTCGCTCAGCGTGCTGAACGCCGGCCGGACCTTCACGCAGGAGGCCGGCGCGCTCAACACCGGCGGCGGGCTCACCGTCACCAACGGCACGCTGCAATTGCTGGGCGGCATCGTGACCGGCAAACCGCTGCTGCTCAACGGGCTGCTGAGCCTCCGCAGCACCTCCGCCGCGTCCTTCATCCTCACCGGCGCCACCGCGACCCTCTCGGGCCCGGTCTCGGCCGGTCAGTCCGTCTGGATCCGTGGCTCCAACCTTGGCGGCGACGCGGTCGTCACGAGCAACGGTCCGCTCAGCAACGGTGGCGTGATCCGGATGGAATCGATCGACGCTGCCTGGCAGAGCGTGCTGGTCGTCGCTGGCGCGTTCACCAACACCGGGGTCGTGCTCTCGGCTGACAGCACGGGAGGCGCGCGGCGCCTGACCGTATCCGCCGGTGACCTGATCAACGCCGGCACCTTCGATCTTTCATCCAGGGCCGTGGTCAACGTTCTCGCGGGCCGCTTCATCCAGCTCGCCTCGGGCTCGCTGGCGTCAGCGTTCGCCTCTTCGAGCGTGTACGCACGCGTCACCGCCGCCCTGTCCGTCGAACTCGCGGGAAACGTGGCCACCACATTCGTGTCCGGGTACGCGCCGACGCGGTACCAGCGATCGGGGTTCATTACCGGAGCGTCGGTTGCCGGTTTCTTCGGCACGCAGAGCGCGGCGGCCCCGGCGCCCGACAACAGGGCCGTCGTCGTGCCGTCGGGCACGGGCGCCGAGCTTCTCATCACTTCGCTGGCGGACTTCAATCGTGACGGCGCGGCCAACGGCGTTGATCTGGCGCTGTACACCGCGGCGTACAACGCATCGGATCCGGCCGCGGATTTCAACGAGGACGGCCAAGTGACCGAGACCGATCTGAACCTCTTCAATTACTACCTCAACCTCGGATGAGGCGACGGGCAGCGAGCCGAGGCTCAGGAGCGACGGATGTTCCACGTGAAACACCCCCAGTTGTGTGTGCTCGCCTTGGGGATCTGCCTGAGCCTTGCGACGGCGTCGCGCGCGCAGGTCGTCCTGCGAGTGGACGACGGCGCGCCCAACGGCGGCAACGGCCAGTCTTGGGCCAGCGCGTTCAACGATCTTCAGGCTGCGCTCGCCGCGGCGGGACCACTTGCCGGAGCGGGATCGGCCGTTGAGCTGTGGGTGGCCGCGGGGGCGTATCGGCCCGCCGGGGTGGGTGGTCCGCGTTCGGCGTCGTTCTCGATGATCTCGAACGTTGCCCTGTATGGGGGGTTTGCCGGCAACGAACTGGTCCGCGAGCAGCGTGACCCGCTCGCTCATCTCACGGTGCTGAGCGGCGACCTCAACGGGAATGACGGCCAGGGGCAATTTTCCGACAACGTGTTCCACGTGGTGCGTGCCGTCGGGGTCTCGGCTTCGGCGCGATTGGACGGCTTCGTCATTCGGGGAGGGCGGGCCGACGGTCCGGGCCAGGACGCGGCGGGCGGCGCTCTCCTGGTCGCGGGTGCAGGGGGGCCCGTGCTGGCCGGCAGCACCGTTGAGCTCAACGGGGGTGGCTCGGGCGGAGCGGCCATATCGGTGGAATCCGGGTGCGTGCTGGGCGTCTCCGGCACCGTGTTGAAATCGAACCTGAGCGCGGGCGATGGTGGGGCGATCCGCGTGGCCGCCGGGGCACGGCTGGACGTGGACGGTTGCGTGTTCACGCTCAACTCCGCGGCCGGGCGGGGCGGAGCGGTGGCGGTGGGGGGAGGGGCGGGGACATCATTCTCGGTGCGCCGATCGACATTTCTCGCCAACTCCGCGCAGTTGTCGGGGGGCGCCGTTCATGTCGGTGCGGGGGGGGCGACCGTTCTCGTCGGGAGTGCCGCGATCGGAAATCTCGCCGCGAGCGGCGGGGCGCTGGCCTCGGACGCGGGCGCGATTGTCAGCGCATTGGGGTCGATGTTCTCCGGCAACGCGGCGACCACGGGCGAGGGTGGCGCCGTTCACCATGCGGGGAGCGATCTCACGATCGTCAATTGCGCGTTCAGCCGGAATGCCGCGGCGGGGGTGGCCGGCGGGGTGCGCGCGACTTCCGGCACGGTGGCACTCGCCAACTCGTTGCTCTGGGGGAACACAGGATCCGGGGGCACGCTCGAGCAGCGGCAGGTTTCCTCGAGCGGCGCGGCCCTATCGGTGTCCTGGAGTTCGGTCCAGGGCTGGAGCCAGGGTGGCGCGGGCAACAACGCGCTCGACCCTCAGTTCGAGGATCCCGACGGGGCGGACAATGTTGCGGGCACGGCCGACGACGACTTGCGCCTCCTGGGGTCGTCCCCCGCGATCGATTCTGGCGACAAGTCGCTGCTCCCCACCGACGCGTTCGATCTGGACGGCGACGGGGATATTGGCGAGTTGTTGCCGAACGATCTGTCGGGGGACCCGCGCGTTGTCAATGATCCGGCGGTTGATTCCGGTCCCGGGTCGTCGCCCCACGTTGACCGCGGCCCGTACGAGCGTAATCCAAACCAGACCGCCTGGACGTCGGCTGCCGGAGGAGTTTGGAACGCGGCGGCGAACTGGCAAGACGGCGTGGTGGCGAACGCGGCGACACGCGCCGTGTTCGACGATCGCGCGGCGCCACCCACCGCGCTGTACACGGTCCGCCTGCCATCCAATCAGTCGGCGTTCACCATGGAAGTGCGATCGAACTGGGTGACGCTGGATCTGAACGCGGGGGGGGGCGGGGGTAATCTGTCGCTCGCCGCGACGTCCGCGTATCCGCTGCCCGCCCTGAGCGTGGGCGGCGCGGCGTCGAGCAACGCCCGGCTGACGATCGTGAACACCGGTGCGACACCCCGAACCGTCACCGCGGCTTCCGCGGAAGTGGGGGCCGCGGGCGGCGCGGTTGCGCGGCTGGGTGTGAATGGGGTCGGCTCCTTGCTGACGCTGACGGACGGGCTTGCTGCCGGCGTGTCCGGCATCGGCGTCGTTGCGGTGGAGGGGCGGGGCACGCTCCTGACTCCGAGCATCTCGCTGGGAGCCGGTTCCGCCGGGTCGGGCACGCTACGGGTGATCGGCTCGGGCGGCCTCCCGTCGATCGTGCACTACGGGCGAGCCGGAGCCGGCGATGCGTTCGTCGCGGCGTCGCAGGGAACCGCGAGCGTCGAAGTTTCGGGCGGGGGCGTGCTTCGAGCGGTGTCGGCCGTGGATTCGGTCCATCTGGCTGAAGGGGGCGGTTCGGCGGCGAGCGTGGTCGTGAGCGGCGCAGGGTCAAGCTGGGAGTCCACGTCGGGGGAATTTGTCATCGGTTCGCTCGGGAGCGCGTCGATCAGCCTCTCGTCCGGGGGCACGCTCGCCAGCGCCACAACGACTCCGGTGGTGCTCGGTCAGATCTTCGGCGCCAGCGGTTCGGTGCTGATCGGGCCGGGTTCAAGTTGGAACGAGTCGGTCTCGAACGTCGTGGTGAGTTCCGGTGGCGTGGGCCGCCTCGAGGTGCAGCCCGGAGCGGTGATCCAGCTCGCGCCAGGACGCGCGGTTCAGGTCAACGCGCAGGGCACGGTGCTCGGGGGCGGCACCATCGGAGCCGATGTCAGGAACTTCGGCCTGATGAGCCCCGCGGGGTTGAGCGGGCCGTCCTCGGTGGGCAGGCTGTCCATCAGCGGGGCGTTCGATCAGCGCGCCGCCGGCACGGCGCCAGGGGGTCGGCTGGACCTCGACCTGTACTCGGACGACGCGGAGGGATTCGATTCGGTCGCAATCATGGGTGCAGCGCGGCTCGGCGGCGGCCTGGTGGTGCGTGGGCCGTTCGTGCCACCCGATCAGTGGGCCGGTGTGGACGTTCTCACGTGCTCACCCGATCCCGACATCGGCGTATTCGACGTGGCGCTGCTTCCGGGATTGAACGATGGGCGGTTCTTCAGGGTTTCGTATTTCCCGGAGGACGGTCGTGTTCATCTCGACGCGCTGGCGCTCGGAGAAAACCTCGGGTTTGGCGACTCGCAGGACGCGAACGTGAACAAACGGCTCACCGCGGCGGCCATCGGCGATGTCGACGGCGACGGCCTGCCTGACCTGGTGGTTACGACGGCGGATGGGTTTGTCTTTCTCTTGATCAACCAGGGCAATGACCAGAACGGCTGGCTCGGGTTCTCGGTCGGCCAGCAGTTGCCGGTCGGCGCCGAGCCCATGGACGTCATCGTCGCGAACCTGGATACGGGCAACGACTCCCCGAACGTCCGCAATGAGATCGCGGTGGCGAACGCGTCGAGCAACTCGATCTCCGTGCTCTCGCTCAACGGCCAAGGTCAATACGTCCGCGTGGATTATCCGACCCAATCGCGTCCCGTCGCGCTCTGCGGAGCGGACTTCGACGGAGATGGCCTGGTGGACCTCGCCTGCGCCAACAACGCTTCGGACACGATCTCGGTGTTCCTCAAGCAGGGCGGCGCCGGCACGACGTACGCCTCCCACGGCAATTTCAGTACGGACTCCGGACCGAGCGATGTCGATCCGTTTGATCCTGACGGTTCCAAGGGGGACGCCGGCAATTCGATCCTGGTCGGGAACGGCGGGTCATCGACGGCGCAGTTGCTCAACAACGACGGCAACGGCAATTTCACATCCGGCACGAGCTACGACGCGGGGGGCTCGCCCTCACAAGTGCTCGCCCGCGACGTGAACAACGACGGGTTCGTCGACGCGGTCACGGTGAATCGATCGAGCAACTCAGTCTCGATCCTGCTCAACCGCGGCGATCAGACGTTCAAGCCCGCCGTGGTGCTGCCCATCCCGGGTCAGGACCCCGGCAGCGCGGCCCTGGACCCTTCCTCGGCCGCGCTCGCGGATCTCGATCTTGACGGCGACCTCGATCTCGTGGTCGTCGCGTTCGATTCCTCGCCGGGCGTCGAGCGACGCGTGCTCAAGCCGTTCCGCAACGACGGCTCGGCCGGCGCGCTTGCGCTGGCGCCCGTGGCCGATATCGCCCCGCCGCAACAACCCTCCTTTGTGGTGCATGCGGACGTGAATGGTGATGGGATCGATGATCTGGTGGCCGTCAGCGGGGAAGGGGCCGAGTCATTGTTCAACGTGTCGGGGATCCCGAGTTCGCCCCAGCGTGTGTGCGCCGCGGACTTCAACGGCGACACCGCCTCGGACGACTTCGACTACTTCGATTTCCTGAATGCGTTCTTCGCCAACGACGCCACGGGCGATTTCAACGGCGACACGGCGATCGACGATTTCGACTACTTCGATTTTCTCAACGCCTTTTTTACGGGGTGTTGAGTCGGTATGTGTTCGGATTTGATAACCAGACGGGGTCGGTGTGATGCGCGGCAGGGCCCGGGGTGTGAGGTATGATCTAGATCTCGTGAGCGATCAACTGCAAGGAGTTCGAATGAAACGCGACTTGTCATCGAAATCCCTCCGCTCGCGGTTTGCGGTAGGCGTGGTCGGACTGCTTGTGTGCGGCGCTGGTGCGGCCGCGCAGCCCACGGATTACCTTCCCGACATCATCATCCGGCCTGCCGAATTGTACGACAACCAGATTACCAACTCGGGTGGTCAGCGGTTGTTGCGGCTCTCGAACGGAACGGCCAACATCGGCCGAGGGAAGCTGCACCTGTTCGGCAAGCTGCCGGCCAATGGAGACGGCACGCAGGACGTCATTCAGAGGGTCTATCGGTCGGACGGCACGTCCTGGGATCGGGTCGCGGGGCGGTTCGTCTATCACCCCACGCATGGGCATATTCATTTCGAGGATTGGTGCATCTACCGGCTCCGCGCCGTGCTGCCCGGTGACGGCGTGGGCCCGATCGTTCGGGAGGGCGCGAAGACCAGCTTCTGCATCCTGGACCTGCAGGTGTACGACTCGTCACTGCCCGGCTACCCGTCCGGCGGCGAGTTCAACACGTGCGGCACATCTGTGCAAGGCCTGAGCGTGGGCTGGATGGACGTGTACAGCAAGAGCCTCGACGGGCAGTGGATCGACATCACCGGCGTGGCGGACGGCGTGTATTGGCTTGAGTCCGAGGCGGACCCGCTGCTGCATGTGCTCGAGGCGAACGAGTCGAACAACATCACGCGCGTGAAGGTTGTCATCGGTTCGGGCAGCGGCCTCGCGCCGGACGCGTACGAGCCGAACAACTCCTTGGCGGACGTGCTCGCCCGGCCGGTGGGTCTGATCAACAGCCCGAACCTGGGCCCGTGCAACCCGCAGCGGATCGTCGACGGTCTGAGCGTCCACGCCGCGAACAACGACGACTACTACCGGTTCTACATGGCCGCCACGGGCGGCACCGGCGACCAGGTGCGTATCGACTTTCTGAACGCCAACGGCAATCTCAACCTGCGGCTGCTCGACGCCAACGGCACCGTGCTGGCCACATCATCGAGCACCACGTCCAGCAGCGAGACCGTTTCGCTCAACGGGCGGCCCAAGGGCTGGTATTACGCCCAGGCCTACGGCAACAACGGAGCGACCAACCGCAGCTACACCATGACCGTGAACGTGCCGACGACGTCCGCGGCGCCGGCCATCACCGTGGTGTCGCCGCCGAGCGGGAACATCCAACTCAAGCACGGGTACGACACGTACCGCGTCGAATGGACATCGATGGATCCCGACAACGACCCGACCTGGGTGACGGTGTTCATGAACACCGTTCCCGCGCTGAACGGGAGCGAGATCGAGATCCCGACATCGTTGAACTCCGATGGTTCGCTCGGCTTCCACGTGGTGAACTCGGCGTACGTGCCGCCGGGCACGTACTGGGTCTACGCCAGCATCACGGACGGCAGCCAGACCCGCGGCGATTGGTCGGCGGGCACCGTGACGTTCGTCGAGACGCATTGCGTGGCCGACTTTGACGGCGACACGGTGGTGGACGATCAGGACTTCTTCACGTTCATGAACGCGTTCAACAACGGCACCCAGAGCGCGGACGTCAACGAGGACAACGTGATCGACGATTTCGATTTCTTCGATTTCATCAACGCGTTCTTTCAGGGCTGCTGACCAACGCGCGACGCACGCGATCCAGAGGCCGCTCCGGTACGGGGCGGCCTTTTTCTTGCGCGTCACCGGCCGCCGTCGATCCGCGCGGCGGACGCGGAAGAACACTCATCAGGCGATCACACCGACCGGCCGGAACGCGCGTTCGGGCAGCACACGTTCGAGGTTCGGGTTCCCCAGGTGAACCCGTACGAGCTCCGCGAGAACGTCCCGGAAGTCCGTCGTGTGGAGCAGGTCGCGCCCCTCGTGCAGCTGGTCCGGCGCCAGTCCCGGCCATGTGCCCTGAACCGGCCGGCCCGCGTCCCCTCCCTTCGCGCGAACGCGCGAGACGGCGCCGCCCGCGAGGAGCATCGCCGAGGCCCATCCGTGGTCGGTGCCGCCCGATCCGTTCTCTGCCGCGGTTCGCCCGAATTCGGAGAGCGTGACAACGAGGACGTCGTTCATGCGGTCACCCATGTCCGCGTCGAACGCCGCGAGGGCTTCCCCCAGATCTCCGGCCAGGTTGCCGAACGTGCCTCCGCCGTCGCTCACGCGTCCTTGTTGCTGGTGCGTGTCCCAACCGCCGTAGTCGATCTCGGCGACTTCGAGCCCTACATCCGCCCTGATCAGCCTCGCCACTTGACCGAGCCGGCGTCCGATCTCGGTGTCCGGATAGCGGTGCGCCGACATCGGCGTGCGTTCAAGAACCGCCGCGAGCTGCCGCAGCCCTTCGAGCGTGGACCCGGCGGTGCGGTCGAGCAGCGCTCGCGCGCCGTCCCGCGCCGCGCCGCGATCGGCGCAGTAGGCGTGCTCCAGCGCGCGGACCAGCCCTTCGCGCTTCGACGCCTCGCCGGGGAGAGTCAGGTCCTCCAGCCCGCGTACGGCGTACGCCGCGGCCGCACCGTGGAGGATTCGCGGCAGTGTGTCGCCGACGGCCACGGCGCGGAGTGGACCGTGCCCTTCGGACGTGGCCAGGTGCCGGTTGAGCCAGCCGTCGCTGTGGACCGTGTTCCCGAGCACGCCCGTCTCCCAGACGTCCTGCTCTTCGAAGTGCGACCGCGTGTTTCGGTCGTACCCTACCGCGTGCAGGGCCGAGGCCCGTCCGGCATCGAACATCGGCTTGAGCGGTGACAGCCGGGGATGCAGGCCGAAGTACCCGTCGAGATCGATCGCGCTCGCGAGGCTCCCGCCGCTGGAGGGAGGGGAGATACCGATGCCTTTCCTGAGGGGAGCATAATTCGGGTCGCCGAAGGGCACGATCAGGTTCAGGCCGTCCGCTCCACCGCGGAGGAAGATGGCGACCAAAGTCCGCCCGGCCGTGACCGGGTGCGCGCGCGAAGTTACGCTCGCCGGCAGCGCCAGCGAGGGCGCAACTCCAAGGTACGCGGCCATCGCGCCGGAGGAACGCAGAAAGTAACGACGTGTGACCCGCACCAGCGTCTCCTTGTCTACCGGAGGGACGTCTCGGGCAATTGGGCGACGAACACGGCCAGCTCGCGCGCGCGATTCCCGGAGTCCGATTGGAGCGCACGTGCGTGCGCGAGCGCCGCTTCGTGGCTGCGCCGCGACAGCAGCCGTCCGGTCAGGCGAATCGCCACGGAGTCGATCAGCCGTTCCTCCGCCGCGTGATCCTGGCGGGTATTCACGGCATGCCGCACCGAGTCGGCCACGAGCGAGTCGATCGCCCACCCGCACGCCTCGGCCAGCTTCCAACGCTGCAGCAGAGCGTTGGAGTCAGTGTACCGGGCGTCGGCTTCGGGGTACCCGTCCGGCGTGGCGCGGTCCATGAGCCCCGCGCCGCTTCGTTGCAGGAAATCACCCACGAACCAAGGGTTGAACATGCCCGTCAGCCGCGCGAAGCGAGCCGCGAAGTCCAGTGTGTGGGCCACTCTGGGCGGTGCCGTCTGCTCGTCCCAGAATGCCCCGTGGCGGGCGAGCCCGATGAGCGTGGCGCCCAGATCGCCGCCCGATTCGGAAAAGACACGAGCCACGTCGTTCACCAATTCGTCCGGCGCGGGCGCGGCGGCGTAGTGCTCGACGAGCTTTCTGGAGATGAACTGCGCCGTCGTCGGGTGCCCCGCCAGCATCTCAAGGGCAACCAGGGTTCGTTCGGCCCGATCGGCCGGGGCCGCGTCGGGCAGATCCAGCCCGAACACGCGTTGCGCGCGACCGTCGTTCAACGCAGGATCGAAGCGTGCGACGGACTGTCCCGCTCCGGGCCCGCCGCCGGCGCCATCCCCCCGCACGGCAACAGTCCACCCGGCCAGGACGTGTGCGAGCGCGGTCACGTCCGCTTGCTGATAACCGGCCCGCACACCGAGCGTGTGCAACTCCATGACTTCCCGCGCGTAATTCTCGTTCAGGGTGCCCGCGAAGCTGCGTTCCTGGTCGAGGTAGCGCAGCATCGCGGGGCTCTGGGCGGAGGCGAAGAGCAGCTCCCGGAACACGCCGGGTCCCAATTGCCAGTATGCGACGTGCTGCGACCACTGTCGTTCCGCCTCTGACTTTCGGATCCATGTCGAAAAATGATTCTCGATCCAGAGCACCGCCCGTGCGCGGGCCGGGTTGGGGGTCGCGATGACCTCGCTCAGCACGCGGCGCGGCACGTCATAGTCGCTCCGCTCGGACGGGAACCTCGCGGCGCCCAAGCCGAACGCGGCGCGATCGCCCGCGTCGGGGTCGTGCCCGAGTGCGGCAGCCAGCCAGGTTGCCTCGCCCCGTGTCAGCACGGCGGCGAGAGAGCGCGGATCGGGCCCGAAGGCAAACCGATCGAGCAGCCGGACCGCGCGGTCGTACGTCGTGCCGGACGCGGAGGGATCGAACGCGATGCGCACGGCGGCCGATTCGGTGCGACGGCCTGAGACGTCGCGCACCGCGACGGACAGCGCGACCGGTCCGCGCGTGAGCCCGCGGCCAACGAACGGAAGGACCACGTTCCCGGCTCGGCCGGACAATCGGGCTTCAAGCCCGCTCGGGGTCCCATCGATGAGCAGCTCGGCCCGGTCGAGTTCGCCCGATCCCACCACGCGAGCGACGACCGAGCCCGCGAGACCAAAGCGCTCATCCGGCGGCGGCCAGATCACCTCCACGCGCGCCGGCGCATCCCCGGACCGATCGATCACGCGCCGCAGGCTCACGCTCTGAAGCCAGATGTTGCGGTCACCTTTACCCTGTTCGTACAGGTCATTGGTGAATGAGAGCCACAGCGTCTTGGGGCCGGATCGCAAGCTCGCGACGCCCGCACGTTGTGTTGACCACCATGTCGGAACGCCGATCTCGCCCACGAACTCGTCCAGCTCGCCCGTTTGGAGCGAGGCGGCGACAATTGGCGGGCCTCGGAATTCCTGTCCCTTTGCCTCCACCAGGATCTCAAATTCACCTTCGAGATCTTCGGGGAGCGTCAACGACAGCCTCGTGTTGCTCAGGATCGCCGCCGCGAAACGTTCCTCCGGATAGTCCTGCGTGGTCCACGCCCGACTCACGGCCGCATCCCACCGCTCATCGTGGACCGTGAACCGGGCGAAATCAGCGCGAATCGCCACAGCGGGGGACGAGGGCGGATTCAACAGCAGCCGATCCGTCGCTCGCGCGGCTCTCACGACGGTTTGTGCAGGGGCCGAAACGCGCGTGCCGCAGTCCAGCCGCGCTTCCAACTGGAGTTGGTTCGCTCCGGGGCCGAGATGGTCCGTGTTCAGCCAGAATCTCGGGTGGGCCGCGCGCTGCGTTCCGTATTCCCTGCCATTGACCTTGAGCGTGACGAGCGGCGCTCGACGCTGAACGGATTCGTCCCACCAGGTCCGGCCGCTGATCTCGATGTCTCCCGGAATCTCCTCACCCTCCAGCGCGGTATCCCATGCGACTCGCACAGGCAGTGCGAGCTCCACGGTCGGGTCATTTTCCGGTTGAGCGGTCGCCGCGGACATCCCCGACATCGCCATCATCGGCGCCGCTCCGGTCGGCGGCCCGGCGAGCTCCAATGCGGCATCAGGCTGCGCATCGCCGACGCGAGCGATCTCGACGCGATCGAGGCGGAGGTTGCGGTCGGCCCGCCCCTGCACGTAAAAATCGTTCTCGAAGTAGGGCGTCACGACGCGTGTTCCCGCTTCCAATCGCACCGGAACGCCGAGCGCGACCCGGTGCCACGCCTCGGAAACGAGATTGCCGTTGGTTGACGGGTACGGCGCGCCGTCGATCACAATGCCCACGGTGGGCAGTGCCCCGCCCGCAAGGGTGCCCGAGGCTCGGACGATGATCTGGTACCAACCGGGGCGGGCGACCTCGACCGGCACGCACAATGCCGGCGTGGATCCGGCGTTGTCGAAGAACGCCCCGCCCGAGGCGTTCGGATCGCTCCCGATCGGTCGCCGCGCATCGGCGAACCGCTCGGGCCTCGTCACCGCGATCTCCGATTCAGCCTCGACGTCGACCGCATCCCCCGCCGATGGACGCGTCAGCCGCACGCGAATGGTCCGTCCGAATTCAGCGCGGGATTCACAAATCAAGATGGGAGTGAGGTCCAACGACTCGGCCGTCGGCCAGGTGTCGGCGTCGAGCGAGAACACCGACCGGATCGGCAGACCCGTTGAGCGCGGGCTCACGGACTCCGGCGTCAGCCGATCCTCGCGAGTGGAATGGAGCGGGTCCCGCACGCGGAGCTCCACGCGCCCGTCGGCATCGCTCCTGATCTCGCCGTGCTCCGCGCCGACCGACACGCGGCCCCAGACATGCGCCGCGGGAGCCGGCGAGATCAGACGAGGCTCGGACCGGTTGATCGGAGTCCTGGGCTCGGTCACCCGAACGCGAATTGAGGCCCCGTTATCGAGGCGAAGGTCGGCTTCGCCCGGCGCACCGGCGCGGATCCGCACGAATCCGACGTTGTGGCCCTGCAGCACCCGAGCCGCGGGTGCGGACGTGCCCGGCAGCGCCACCACGGTTACCACCCTTGGGTCGCTGGTCGCCACGCTGATTGATCGGTCCCGCGCCTCCGTTCCCGTCGCGACGGGAAGTACCGCGGTGTTGCCCGCCTCGATCGTCGTGAGTGCCGAGCACCACGTATCGGCGTGGTCGGGCGGCGGACCGTTCGCCGCGCGCACAGAAGTCATGAGCGCCGCGGCAATCGTCGCGCCCCACGTCACGGAACGCCCCCGTCGCGCCGACCGTCGGATCGGGTTCATCGTGAGCGACTCCAAGATCTTCGCAGTGTAACATCCGCCGCCTCAACTGGTAACCGGAAACAACGCGGTTTCGTGGCACGGTGCCCGGGTGTCCGCGCCGTGCCACGGCCCCCGGTGGATTCTGGGCTTGACTCCCACCCGGGTGGTAGCCACCATTGAACCGATCGCCGGAGAGATGGCCGAGCGGCTGAAGGCGACGGTTTGCTAAACCGTTATACGGAGTATTACTCTGTATCGAGGGTTCGAATCCCTCTCTCTCCGCTTTCGTGGGAGACTCTCCTCGCGGGTGTCTCGTGCGACGCAGTTTTCCCGGTGACTCCTCGCGAGTTCCGCCAGTTGCGCGCGTCGGATACGCGACGCGTCGGGGGCAATTGGGCGCGTGAGTGTCTGAGCCGGCGACGGGCAGCGCCGCGCAGATCGGTCGCGCTGACCGGCGCGCCTACTTGATCGTCGCGCGTAACCGTGCCGCCTCGGCGAGGTCGCCCCGTGCTTCGTTCCAGACCGCAAGCCGCTCGATGGCTTGACGGGTTCGCAGGTGCGCGTCCCCTCGGGCGGCGCGAACGCCCTCGAGCCCTGATCGGAGCAAGTCGCCCGCCTCGTCAAGCTTTCCTTGGCGCGTGAGGCAACCACCCAACGCACTTCGTGTCTGGAACAGCACCCAGCCGCCCTGATCGGGCTGCGCGGCGAGGATCCGTTCCGCCTCTCGGAGCAGGGCCTCACCGACAGTCGCATCGCCTCGGTCCGATTCGATCCTCCCCAGCAGCAGCAGCGGGAACGCCAGCAATCGATGGTCCGGAGCTTCCTGAAACCGACGTCGAGCCAGCTCGACCGCGTGACGAGCCAGGCCGGTGGCATCGTCGGTCTTGCCCAGGTCGTACAGCAGGTTTCCGAGGTTGAGAAGTTCCTGATCGATCGAAGGCAGCTCTCCCGGGCGCCGAATACTCCGGGCGATCCCCAGCGCTTCACGCAGGATCGGCTCGGCCCCCTTCAGATCGCCCTTGGTTTGGAGGAGCAGCCCGAGGTTGGTGAGCACGGCGCCAACCTCCGGGTGCTGATCTCCCTGGAGGGCGCGACGGGCGGCGAGTGCCTCGCGAAGCAAGGGCTCGGCCTGTCCCAAATTGCCGCGCTCGTTCAGAAACTGCGCGAAATTTCCCAACGTCCTTGCCGCATCCAGGCTCTCGGCGCCGAACCACGAGCGCTGCACATCCAACGCCGAAGCGAACGACCGTTCGGCTTCGGCGTGCTTCCCGAGCTCCCACTGCGTGACCGCGAGATTCGCCAGCGACCTGCCGACTAACCCGTGCGTGGCGCCCAATCGCTTCTCGCGGATCTGGATCGCCCGATTCAGCATGACCTCCGCCTCGGACGGATTTCCCTTGTCGCGCAGCACCAGCGCAAGATCGTTCATGGACTCGGCGGCGAGGTGATGACCGGGCCCGAGCAGGTTGATCCGAAGTTGCATCGAACGCCGCTGCTCCCGCTCGGCGGCGTCGAGGTTGCCCATGTAGTACAGCGTCAGGCCGAGCGCGTTGAGCGATTCCGCGACTTCCACGCTCTCGGCGCCGAACACCCGCTCGCGTTCCCGGAGAACCTCGCGCAGCTGGCCCTCGGCCTGCTCGAAGGCGCCCAGGCCCATGTACGTGAGCGCGATGGACTGCCGCACCGCGGAGCGCGTCTCGGGCTGGGCGCGGAACGAGGTCGCCAGTAGGTCCACCGATCGCTCCAGCGTCTGACGGACCGTCACGTCCCGGCCCTGATTCTGCGGGTCCGCGGAGGCCAGAAGGTCGCGCAGATACTCGCTCACGGCCTGCGACTTCGCGGCCTCTCGCTCGGCACGCTGGCGTTCTTGCTCGGTCTTGTCGCGCTCGGCTCGCTCGGCCTTCTCGGCGGTCTCGGCGCGGGCCTGCGCCAGGCGTGCGGCGTCGCGATCCCGGGTGGCGCGGCGTTCCGCCGCCACGGCTCGTGCCAGGCCCGCCGTCGTTCCGACCAGGCCCACGAGCAGCACCGAGCCCAGCGCAAGACCGCCGAACACCGCCACGCGGTGCCGGCGCACGAACTTGCGCGCCCGGTACGTCAGGCTCGGCGGCGAAGCAAGCACGGGCTCGTTGTCGAGGTACCGACGGACATCCTCGGCCAGCTCCTGCGCGGTGGGATACCGGCGCGTGCGGTCCTTTTCCATCGAACGCATCGTGATCCACTCGAGTTCGCCCCGAAGCTGCGTGACCAGCGTTCTCGGGTTGGACCGTCGCTTCTGCGCCATCTCCGTCTGGAGCTCGCCCAGGTCGCTCAACCGCGTCGAGAGTTTGGGCGGTTCCTCCTCGCGGATGATCCGCACGATCTCGTCGAACCCGGCGCGGCGCAGCGTCTTGGAGTCGAAGGGCAATGAGCCGGAAAGCAGCTGGTACAGGACAACACCCAACGAATAGATGTCGGTGCGCGTGTCGACATCAAGGCCGGTGGTGCCGGCTTGCTCCGGGCTCATGTACTCGGGGGTGCCCAGCAAGCGCCCCTGCTCCGTGAAAATCGTGCGCTCGGACAGCCGCTGGGAAACGGCCTTGGCAACGCCGAAGTCGATGACCTTCGGCATCGGGCGGCCGTCCTTCAGCGTCACCAGCACGTTGCTCGGCTTGATGTCCCGATGGATGATGCCCTTCTGGTGGGCGTGCTGAACCGCGTGGCACACAGGGATGAACAGCTCCAACCGCTCCCGCGTCGTGAGCTTGTTCTGGTCGCAATACTCGGTCAGGGGCACGCCACGCACATGCTCCATCGCGAAGTACGGCCGGCCGGACTCTGACATGCCCGCGTCAAAGATCGTGGCGACGTTCGGGTGGTCCATGAGCGCCAACGCCTGACGCTCAGCCTCGAACCGGGCAAGCACTTCTCGTGAGTCCATGCCGGGCTTGAGAATCTTCAGCGCCACGCGCCGGGTCACCGGCTCACGCTGCTCAGACAGGTACACCGTGCCGAAACCACCCTCACCGAGCACCTCGAGGAGCTTGTACGGCCCGACAACCGAGCCGATGCCCTCCAGCAAGGCTCCTTGTGTCACGCCGCGAGGAACGGGCGACCGTGGAGACGGAAAATCGGATGTGGAGTCATGCTCGGTCATGGGCCCGTCTCTGGCAGAGAGTAACTGGTTGGCCGTGTCGCGAATGCCTCGGCCCGAAGCCTAGCGGTGAAGAACATACACCTTTTCAGGTTATGGTGATTCCATCTCAGTCGCTTGCTCTACCTTTGTGTGCGAACCGTACTTTGTACAAACTCGACGGTATCGTCGGGGTACGCGAGCCACAAGTTGTTGTTAATTATCAAGTTACGCATCGCGCATCGCGCTGATTCGAATTTTGTCTTTGGGACGATCCGCACCACCTGTATGATGGGAGTCCATCACGTTTTGAGTTGTTTCAATGGATCGTGTTGTCCAGATCAAGCGCGCGTCGTCTTTGGCAGGCATTCGCGCTCCAAGACCACCCGATTGAGTGGGCACCCACTCGTGACTCTCCCAAGATGCAGGAGCCAAGCAAATGGCGGCAAACAGAAGGGAGCTTGAGTCGGCAGCGCAACCGGACAACGCGTGCGGCTGGCTGCATCAGCTGGAGGCACGCGAACTGTTCGCCGCGGTTGCCTGGGATGGCGGCGGCGACGGGCGCCGTTTCTTTGACCCTCACAACTGGGCCGGTGACGTGCTGCCGGGCCCCGACGATAACGTGGAGATTCTCCGATCGGCGCGGCCGATCCTGATTGACCGGAGTGTTTCAGTCGGTTCCCTGCGAGCGCTCGCTCCGATCCGTTTGTCGTCCGGTACGCTTCATGTGGGGAGCGACGCGACGTTCGAGGCGGCGCTGCGCATCAACCCCGGCGCCACCCTCCGCTCCGAGCGCGGATCGGTTCGTGCGTCGCTCCGAGGCGAGGGCCGACTGAGCTCGGGCCTCGCGTTCGCCCCGGAATCGCCGGACACGACGATCACCGTGCTCGGCGCCGTATCGGCGCGCGAAATCGCACTCGACTCGGGCTCGCGCGCAATCCTGCGCATCAGCGGAACGATCGATGCTGCCGGACGGCGTGACGCGGTTTCGGGCGGCTCGATCCAGCTCCTCGGGCGCGAGGTCAGTCTGGAAGGTGCGCGACTGAACGCCTCGGGTGGCGACTCGACCGGACCGGGCGGCACGATCAACGTCGGGGGCAGTTACCAAGGCAGGGGGCCGCTTCCCGGCGCGATCCGCACCACCGCGGACGAGGCCACCGTCATCTGCGCCGACGGCGGCGTTTCAGGTGCCGGCGGCACCGTCATCATCTGGTCCGATGATCGCACCGATTTCGGCGGTGTCGTCAGCGCCCGTGGCGGAGCCGCCGGCGGAGATGGCGGATTCGTCGAGATCTCCGGCTCCCGCGAGCTTCACACGACCAAGAACCACGACCTCTCGTCGCCACGGGGGTCGGCCGGCACGATCCTGTACGACCCGCTCAACATCCAGATCGTGGGCGGAACGGCCGACGGTTCGGACAACCCCGACGCGAGCGCGACGAATCTGATCAATGCCTCGGGCAGCAACACCCCGGGCTCGATCGCATTCACCGATGAAGGCCAGGGCTCCCCGAACCCCTTTGTCGTGCGAGAGTCGGAGATCGAAGGCACGAACGCGAACATCATCCTCCAGGCGCGGAATTCCATCACCACGTCGGGCACGTTCGTGGCTGGGGAGGTGCTCCTCCAGAACAACCGTTCGCTCACCCTGCAGACCAGGAACAACGGCGGGGATGGCGCTGGGGCGATAAACCTGACGGGGAGCACGCACGGCGCGGCGTTGATCTTCCGAACCCAGGGAACGGGCACCATCACCATCGAGGCCGGGCAGGCCGGAGTCGCTGCGGCATCCGTTTCGCTGTGCAGCCTCACGACCGCCGGGCAGAACATGTTCGTGCGTTCGTTCACGAGCAACGTCACGCTCAACGGGCTCGTGACGACGGGCAGTTCTTCTGTCGGGACCGTGCGTCTTGCCGCGGCCTCCACGATCAGCCAGTCCGGTGGTTCGGTGGTCTGTGGCACCCTGGCCTTGTACGCCTCTGGTGACGCGCTGCTCACGCAGGCGACCAACAACCTCTCCGCGCTCGCGGCCACCAATGGCGGCGCGGCCGGCAGGGTCGAAGTCGCGGCCTCCTCCGGCCTGTCCACGGGGTCCGTCGCGGCCTCGGGCGGGTACGGCGTGATCACGGGCCTCACCACGAACAACGGCGATGTGCTCCTCGATTCCGGAACGGGCAGCCTGTCGGTGACGAATCCCATCTCCGCCGGCACCGGGTCGGTTCGGATCGTCTCGGGCGACAACGTCACGCAGAGCGCGACCATCGCCGCGGCCGCGCTCGGCGTCCGCGCGATGCAATCGGTCACGCTCACCACGCCGACCAATCAGGTGGGCGTGTTCGCCGCGAACGTCTCATCGATCAACGCGGTGGTGTCGTACCGGGACTCCGACGCGCTGACAATCGGCAGTGTGGCGGCGAAGGGCACGTTCGCGGCCACCTCCGGAGTCCTGACCGGCGCCCAGGATGTGCTCATCCAGACCGGCGGTGACCTCACGATCGCGCAGTCCATGGGCGCGGGCGGAGGATCCCCCTGCACGGTGCGGCTGGTGTCCGGCGGAGCCATCACGCAGACCGCCGGCTCGATCCTCGGCGCCGGTCTCGGGGCCCGATCCGTCGGCCCGATCGACCTTTCCTCCGCTTCCAACGACATCGTGACCTTCGCCGCGAGCGCCGCCGGCTCAGTCGCGGACGTCAAGTACACCGACTTCAGCGCATGCACGGTCGGCACCATCACCGCCTCGGGCGCCTTCGCCTCGACCAGCGGCGTGTCGTCAACCACCGGTGACGTGTACCTCCGTTCCGGAGGGCCGCTGAGCCTCACGCAGAATCTCGCTCCGGGCGCGGGCGGCGGGCTCGCCATCGTGTGGATCATGTCCACCGGCTCGATCACGCAGTCTTCGGGGACGATCGTGGCCGATTCGCTGAGCGTGAGCGCGGCGGGCGCGGTGGACCTCAGTCAGAGCGGAAACAACGTCGCCACGGTCGCGATCTCAAACACCGGTGCCGGGTCCAGTGTTTCGTATCGCGACGGCGATGCCGCGACCGTGGGCACCGTCGTCGCGTCCGGGACGTTCCCGCTGGTGAGCGGCGTGACCACATCGAACGGTTCCGTGCTGCTGCACACCGGGGCCGCGCTGTTCCTGAACGCGGGCATCGCGGCCGGAACCGCCACGGTTCGCATCGTGGCCGCGGGTGTCTCGCAGCCCGGCGGCGGCGCCATCGTCGCCGGCGGGCTCGGCCTGAACGTCCCCGGGTCGTGTCTGCTGGACAGCAACAGCAACAACGTCACGACATTCGCGGCTCAGAATTCCATCGTCGCATCACCGATCACGTACCACGACGCGGACGGATTTCAGATCGATACCGTCACCGGGTCGGGCACATTCGTCGCCACCAGCGGCGTGGCGACAAACGACGGGAACATACTCCTACGTGCGGTCGCGGGAACGATCATGTTCGTTCAACCGGTGAGCGCTGGCTCCGGAACCGTTCGGATTCTCGGCGGCAGCGTCAATCAGGTCGCATCCGGCGTGATCGCCGCGGCGACGCTTGGGATCAGCGCGTCCGGCAGTGTCATGCTGACCGCGGCGGCGAATCTGGTCGGGACGCTGGCCGCCACAACCGGTGCCATCTCGAGTATTCTCACCTATCGTGACGCCGATGCCGTATCGATCGGTTCGGTCGCCGCGCTGGGACCATTTCCGGGAGTGTCCGGCTTCGGTGCCGCGTCCAGCCAGGTTCAATTGGAAACCGGAGGGGGCATTGTCTTCGCCCAAAGCCTGATTGGCCCTTCCGGCTACGTCACCCGCGTGCTCGCCGGTGGTTCGATCTCGCAAACCGGCGGACTCGTGCTCGCCGACGTACTCGGCCTCCGCGCGGGCGGCGCGATCACGCTCAACGCGGCCGGGAACGATGTCGTCACGCTCGCCGCGACCTCGTCGTTCGGCGCGGCGGCAATTACATACACCGATGCGAACGGTTTCGAAGTTGGAAACGCATCCGCATTCGGCAACTTTGCCGCGGTCAACGGCGTGGTGTCAACCAACGGCGCGGTGACGCTCAGCAGCGCGGGCACCCTCGCGTTGCAGGGGTCGATCACGGCCGGCTCCGCGTCGATCGTCCTCAACTCGACCGCGGGAGGGATCACGCAAGAACCCGCGGCCGCGATCGCAACGACCTACGAGCTGACTGTCACCTCCATCGGCAACGTTGCACTTGAAGGACTGTCCAACGCCGTCGCCGTGATCAAAGCAGCCAGCGTGTTGGGATCGTTCTCGTTCCGCAACAGCGGCGGGCTCGACATCGCCGGCGCGTCCGTCACCGGAACCCTCAGCATCACAACGTCCGGCGGCTCGATCACGGACTCCGGTGTCATCTCCGCGGGCGGCGCGGCGACTTTCGTCACGCTATCCCCGGGCCGCGATGTCACGCTCGATTTCGCTCCCGCCGCGCCTTCGTTCTCGTTCAGCACGGTCGGTCCGCTCGGGGACGTTGTCCTATCGACCGGGAACTCGGTCGTCCTCGCGGCGTCGACGATCGAGGGCTCGATCACCGTCACCGTCAACGCCGGGTCCATCACCGATGCGGGGCCCGTAACCGTCGCGGGGTTTGTGAATCTCACGATCACGACGCCCGACTCCGGCGATGTGATCTGTGACCAGGTCGCCGACGTGGCGGACGTGGTGTTCCATACCTTCGGAACTAACTCAGACGTGACATTCACGAGCTCCGGCTCGTTCTCGCTGGCCGGCAGCAGCGTCGGCGGCGCGCTCGATGTCACCTGCGCCGGTGGCTCGCTGAGCACCTACGGCCCCACCACAGCCTCGGGGATGATCCAGTTGACGGCGGCGGGCGCCATCACGCTCGGCGGCGAATCGATCCTGATTTCCCCCGGCATGGTGTCCCTGTTCGCCGGACAATCCGTGTCCTTCGGAAACCTCGCCGCGGTCTGGGCGTCCGACGTGACCATCGACGCGGGCGACGGGCTCGGCGGAAATGCCACGGCGTCGATCGACCTCCCGTCGTCGGTGGCGTTCAGCGGCCCGTCGGGCTCGGTGACCAGCCCCAACTCGATCTCGCTCACCCAGGACGCATCGATTTCAGACGCCGACCTCCCGGACCTCTCGAGTTACGGGGGCGGGCTTCCCGCCGTCCTTGCCTTCGCATCCCGGGACGGCTCAATCACGCTGAACACCGCCGCGAAGGTGCAGGGATCGGCGCTCGACCTCAGCTCGGCCGCGGGCGCGACGATCGGCGCCCCGACGCTGAGCCTCGCGAGCGTGTCCGTCACGGGTCCGCTGGTGCTGGCCGGGGGCTCGATCAGCACCACCGGCGACCAGACATACCACGGCGCCGTGTCGCTCGCCGCCGATACGAGCATGACGGGGAGCGCACTCACGTTCTTCGGAAGCGTGGACAGCGACACGGTTGTCCGCTCGCTCACCCTGTCGTTCAGCGGCGGCACGAGCCTGTCCGGCGGCCTCGGGGCCATGAATCCTCTCGCTTCTCTCTCTCTGCAGGGCGCGGGCCTCGTGACGTTCACGGGCTCGTGCGTGTCCGTGTCCACGACCGGAGCGCAGAACTACGCGCAGGCCATCCAGCTCGAGCGCGACGTCGCGCTCTCCGGCGCCTCGCTCTCACTCCTCGGCTCCGTGAACGCCGACCTGGCCGCGAGCAATCGCACGCTCTCCCTGTTCTGCTCCGGCCTGACGGTCCTTGGCGATCCCATCGGTGACACCCAGCCCCTTGGTTCGCTCATCACGAACGCGGGCGGCTCCACCCGGATCGCGGCAGTCCTCCACGTCGTCAATGCGCTCACGCTCGGCGACGCCGCGGAACTGGCCGCCGACGCGTCGCTCGTGTCCGATTCCGGCACGGTGACAATCGCATCGACGCTCGACGCCGATTCCAGCGCGGCGAATCGGCATCTTGTGCTTACGGGGGTCGGCGTGATTGTCTCGGGAGCAATCGGTTCGGCGCAAGCGCTCGGTTCGCTCACCGTGTCGCCCGGGACTTCGGCGAGCCTCTTCTCGGGCGTCACCACGTCCGGGAATCAGGACTACTCCGGCCCGGTCACCATCTCGAGCGCGGCCGCGCTCGCGGTGACGGGCGGGGCCGGTGTGGTCAGTTTCAATTCGACGCTATCGGTCGCCGCCGAACTCACGGTCTCGTCGGACGAGATCAACCTCGCCGGTCCGGCATCGCCGCTGCCGGGCGGCGGCCTTCGCTTCCAACCCGCGACGCCGACGCTGAATATCAACATTGCCGGCGCCGCCTCCACGGCCGCGCTCGACCTCACGGCGGCCGAGCTCGCGCTGCTCGGCGATGGCTTCGGCGCGGTGCGCATCGGGTCGCTGACGGGCTCCGGCGTGATGAGCATCGCGGCCTCCAACTGGTCCGATCCGACGAGGTTCGACATGCCCGGCGCGGGAGGGAAGATCTTCGTCAACGGCGCCCTGACAACCTCCGGCAACGGCTCGCTCGCCTTCTACGGGTCCGGCTCGACGATCGTGCTCAACGCCGATGTGACCACCAACGGCACGCCGATCGTGTTCAACGACGCGGTCGAAATCGGCGTGCCCCTCGTCACCGTCGGCACCACCGGCGGCGGGACGATCGGCGCCGACATCACCTTCGCGTTCAAGCTCAACTCGGAGTCCGGCGAGGGCAACTCGATCGCGATCATCTCCGGCGTGGGCACGTCGCGCCTGCAGGGCGACGTCGGGGGCAACCCCAGCGGCAAGCTCGCCACGCTCACAACCGATGCGCCCGGGCAGACGCTCATCCAGGCCGCGATTGTCACCACGCTCGGCAACCAGCAGTACGGCAACCACGTCGTCGTCTCGATCGGCTCCTTCATCAGCTCCGATTCGGGCGCCATCACCCTCCAGAACGGCCTGGACACCGGGCCGACTGACACCACCCTCCGCGCCGATGAGGTCGATTTCACGGGCGGATCCGTGCAGGGCGCCAACACCCTCCGCATCGAGCCGCAGACACTCTCACGCACCGTGAATCTCGGCGGCACCACCGATGATCCCAACGCGCTCGACCTGCTCAACGCCGAGGTCGCGCGCTTCCAGCCCGGTTTTCTCCTCGTGCAGGTCGGGCGCGGCGGCGGCACCGGCACCGGCAACATCAACAGCCCAAACGTGGTCAACAACACCGAGTTTGTCATGAACGGTGCCGGCTCCAGCATCAACATGAACGGCTACAGCGGCACGGGCGGCGGCAGCATCACCGTGAAGGGCTCGGGGGCGACCACCCGGCTGCGTGGCCTCGTTGTCACCAGCGGCCTCTCGGTGACCATCCTCGACGCGCTCATTGTTGAGGTCGCCAACGCCCAGATTGATACCACCCGGGGCGGGCAGTTCCCCGCCGGCGGCGACATTTTCATCCAGGGAACGGTCAACTCCGCGGTCTCCCAGCGTCACGCCCTCACGCTCAAGGGCGGTGCCGCGAGCACAACCCTCAATTCCTCCGTGGGCGATCGGGTCAACGGCGAACTCGGTTCGCTCACCACGGACGCCGCGGGCGTACTGACCCTCAACGGCGTGCTCGTACGCACCCGTGACGCCCAGACCTTCGGTGAGTCCGCCGTCAACATCGGCGCCAATCTCACCATCCAGAACACCAACAACGCGGCGCCGATCACCTTCAGCGGATCCGTCTCCGGCGCCGGCAACGTGACCATCGCTCCCAACTCCGGCCCGGTCACGTTCAACGGCGATGTGGGCGGCGGCGGCTCGCTCAATTCGCTCACCATCAATTTCGGTTCCACGCGCGTCTTCAACGGCGCCGCGACCGTCGGCGTGCTCACGATCAACGGCGGCGAGGTCGTCTTCAACGGCGTGACCACCGCCACCGCGGGGGTCTTCGTATCCGGCTTCATGAAGGGCGCCGGCGATGTCACCTTCTCCCTCCCCTTCACTTGGGTCGGCGGCGAGATGTCCGGAACCGGCAAGACCGTCATCTCCCCCGCCGGCTCGCTGATCCTCTCGGGCGGCGCCAAGACGCTCAAACGGACCATCGAGAACTACGGCTCCGCGTTCTGGGCCGACGGCGACCTCCGCTTCGAGTCGGGCAATCTCCGCAACAAGCCCGGCGCCGTCATGTACGTGCAATCCTCGGGAACATTCCTTGGTGTTTCGGGCGGCAATTTCTTTGCCAACGAGGGGCTCGTCGAGCGTGCCGTCTCACCCTCGTCCAGCATCACCAACCTCAACTTCACCAACACGGGCACGCTCAGGCTTCTCTCAGGTGCGCTCAACGTCACGCCCGCGGGCGGGCTCTTCACCAACGCCGGCGACCTGAGCCTTGGCCCGGCCGCGACCCTCGCGGTCACGGGCTCGATCGCGCTCGCGCCGACGAGCACCATCGCGCCGACCCTCGCCGGCGCCAACCCTTCCCAGAATTACGGCCGAATCACCGCCACCGGCGCGATCGCCCTGGGCGGCACGCTGCAGCCCCGGATCGATGCGGCCTTCCATCCCTCCCGGAGGCAGCTCTTCGACCTGCTCTCCGCCGGCACGACCATGAACGGCGCCTTCGGCTCCCTCCTGCAGCCCATCAACATTCCCGGGTCGCTCGAGGCCGTGTACATGCAGGTCGGCAGCCTCTTCCAGCTCAGGCTTGACGGGCGGCTCTCGCTCACCACTCCCGGATGAGTCACCCCACCCCCCGTTCCGTCAGTCCGCGGGCACGCCGAACGCCCGACCGTTCGGAACCGCTCGAGATCCGCACCCACGGCGCCCCGCTCGGCGCGAAGCGAGGTGAGGCCGCGGCGATGCCCAGACCGACGCCAAAACGGCGCCCCGCTCGCGCGCGATCGCCGGTTTCGTCCCTCTATCGCTTTCGGCGTGCCCCGCTCCGTCCGGCGCCCGCCGCGGTGCCCCTCTTGCTCGCGCGCCCTGTCCCGGTGTTCTTCCGCTTCGGGGCGCGTGGGGGCCGCTTGCTCGGCGCGGCCCTCTTTGCCTTCCCCTTTACCGTGAGGGCCGTCAGCTCACGAACGTTCCGCAGGCGATCCAGGGTCAGGATGGCTTCCGCAAGGCGGTCGCACGCCGGCCCGCCGATCACCGAATCGCCCAGCGCATGGAACTTGACGCCGATTTCTTCGGCGGTCATCGGGTCACGCGGGTCGCCCTTGGGCACGTCCACGCGCTTCGAGAAGGTCTTCCCGTCCGTTGTCGTGATCGTCACGCGGCTGGGTTGGAATTTCGGGAACAGGGACTCGAACTCCTCGTTCGCGACCACCTTCACCTTGTCCATCACCGGGATCAGGTTCGGGTCCAGCACCCGCTTCTCTTTGAATTGAAGGGGCGTCACCATCCCGTCCACGAGCCCCACCGCCATGCAGAACGGCAGGGAGTGGTCCGCTGTCTCCTTGCTGTCCGGCCGGTACTTGTGCGGATCCCCGAGGATGTCCGCCGCCCGCGCGATCACCTCCACCTGGATCCCAGCGACCTCCGCCGCCCGGATGCCGTTCTCCTTCACGCACTTCATCATCGCCGTGAGCGGCGCGTGGCTGAGCGCCTCGATCGGGAAGCTCTTCATCCCGCAGTCCAGGATCCTGAAATGATCCCCCGCACCCCGCGGCAGCGTGTCCAGCAGCACCCCCGTGTCGAAACGCGCCGCGCCATCCTTGTACCGCACGTGCCCGAACACCGCGTACAACCCCTCCTTGCCGTCAAAGATGTGCTCGGGACCGCTGAAGCCCCGCGCGGCCAGCAGCGCCGACTCGACGCCCATCCGCGTCGCCCACGGGTCCACAGTGTTCTTCATGTTCGTCAGCTTGCCGGCCGTCACCGCCCCGGGCGTGAAGGTGCGCGAGGCGCTGATCCCGATGGCCTGCACCATCTGATCGACCGTCAGCCCCAGAACCCGCCCGGCCGCGATCGGCGCCGCGAACGCGGTCAACGTGGCGTGGTGCCACCCGTACTCACGGATTCCCGGCACCCCGAACTCGCACAGCCGCTGCTCGATTTCGTACGCGATCACCGTCGCCAGGATCAGATCCTTGCCCGACTTGCCCAGCCGTTCGCACAGCGCCAGCGGACCGCAGATGATGTCCGACGGGTGGCACGGGTCCGCCTTCCAGTAGATGTCGTTGTAGTCCATCGCCCGGACCATGTGGTTGTTCACGAACGCCGCGTCCACGGGATTGGTCCGGAAGCCCGACACGAAGAGCGTGCACGGCCCGTCGCCCGACGGGTTCATCTCCCGGTGATGCGCCACCAGGATTCGGGAGTCCTCCTGCTGGCTCCCGCCCAGCGCGCACCCCATCGAGTCGAACCAGAACAGCTTGGCCCGCTCCACGGCGGCAGCCGACAGGTGCTCGAACCGCAGCCCGCACGCCCACTCTGCCAGCGTCTGCGAGAGGTACTTCCGGCTCGGATTCACGCTCGAGTGTCCAGCCATGTCCGCTCCTTCATTGCTTCATCTGTGAAGCCAGCACCGTAGCACCGGCTCCCGACCCGGGTTGTCGCATCGGCATCGGAACGGCATGGCACGGACGGGGCGAATTCGGAACGCGGGCGATGACCCCTTCGCGATCACTCGCCGCAATCCTCACCGGCCCGGCGCAGCCTCATCCGTCTCGCGCCCGGTACACTCAGCCGATGCTGCTCACGCTCCTCGGGCTCGCCTTCTCGCTCCGCTTCGCGGACCCACCCGTGACCCTCTATCTATCCCCGACCGGCAGCGACTCCGCCGCGGGCGATACCCCCGACCGCGCGCTCGCTTCGCTCGCGGCCGCCCGTGACCGCCTGCGTTCCATCCGCGCCTCCCAACACGGTGTGCGCCCAGGTCCGGCCCGGATCGAGCTCGCCCCGGGTCATTACACCCTGTCCGAGACTTTCACCCTCGGGCCGGAGGACTCCGGACGCCCCGATGCCCCCGTCACCTACGCGGCCAGGGTTCCCGGCACCGTGGTTATTTCTGGCGGATCGCGACTCCCGGTTTGGAAACCCGCTCTCCTCAACGGCCGTTCCGTTTGGGCCGCCGCGCTCCCCGACGCGGTCCGGCTCCCCACGGACGGCGCCCCGGCCTTCCGATCCCTCTGGATCGCCAACCAGCGACGCACCTGGGCCCGTTATCCCAACGCGGGCGGCTTCGCGCGCGTCGAGGCGATCCCCGAGCGCCCGCCCGGCGACTGGACCGCCGGACCGTCTTCGTTCCGCTTCGCGCCCGCCGATGCGCCCGCCTGGCAGGCCGCCGGAATCGGTTGCGAGGTCACCACATTCGCACGCTGGATCGATTCTCACCTGCGCGTCGCCGCGCTCGAGCCCGAGACCCGCCTCGCCCGATTCGTCACCCCCAATGTCATCTCGCTTGATCCGGGCGACCTCTATTTCCTCGAAGGCTCCGCCGCACTTCTCGACGAACCCGGCGAATGGTGGTGTGACCCCGTTGCCCGCTTGGTGTACACCATTCCAATCCCCGGCGACGCTCCCGAATCCGAGTCCTTCGTCCCCAGGCTTGACGAACTCCTCCGCGTGCAAGGCGATCCCGCCGGCCCCGACGGTCAGGCCGCCCCCGTCGAGCACATCACGTTCCAGGGTCTCGCGTTTGCCCACGCGCGCTGGTGGTTCGCCCCGGACTGGCGCGGCGACTGGCCCGCGCACAAGCCCGTCGGTTTCAGCCAGGCCGCCGCGGGCGCGCCCGGCGCAGTCGTTTGCGAGGGTGCGCGTCACGTCACGTTCGATCGCTGCACCATCCGCTCGGTCGAGGCGTACGGCCTCGCGCTCGGCCGCGCCTGCTCGGACTGCCGCGTCAGCGCCTGCACCATGACCGACCTCGGCGCCGGCGGGCTGAAGATCGGAGAGCCTTCCATCCGACCCGACGCCGACGATCGCGCCGCCCGCAACCGCATCGAGGACTGCAGCATCACCGACGGCGGTCGCATTCACCATCAGGCCGTCGGTGTCTGGATCGGCCAGAGCCCGGCCAACACCCTCGCCCACAACCTCATCTCGGAATTCGACTACACGGGCATCTCCGTCGGTTGGACGTGGGGCTACGGCCCCAGCGCCGCGGGCGGCAACGTCATCGAGTGGAACGAGGTCCGCTCGCTCGGCGCCCGCCCCGGCGGCGCCGAGCCCCCGCTCGGCGATATGGCCGGTATCTACACGCTCGGCGTGCAGTCCGGCACGGTCATCCGCAACAACTACTTCCACGACATCGCCGGGCGCTCCATCGCCTGGGGGATCTACTTCGATGAGGGTTCCACCGGCATCCTGGCCGAGTGCAACATCGTTCTCCGCACGACGCACGGGAGCTTCCACCAGCACTACGGCCGGGACAACATCGTCCGCGACAACCTCTTTCTCAACGGTCGCGACGCGCAGCTCTGGCGCACGCGCCGCGAGGACCACGGTTCCTTCATCCTCGAACGCAACCTCATTCTCGGCAACAGCGACCAGTGGCTCGCCGGAGATTGGTCCTCGGGCTTCTCCATGTCGCGCAACCTCCACTGGCGTGACGGCGGAAAGACCCCTGTCTTTCCCGGCAATCGCTCCTTCGACGCCTGGCAGGCAGCGGGATTCGATGCCGGTTCGCTCCTCGCCGACCCCGACCTTCAGTTGGACCCGCCCACGCGCCCCGCCTTCGGTCCGCGCTCGGGGGCCGCCTCCCTCGGCCTGACCCTCCCCGATCTCACCGGCGTCGGCCCGCGCACACGCTGACATGCCCCGGGTTTCCCGCGGGCCGCGACGGCCGGAACACTCCCCCGGCGCGGCGGCCCGGAATTCACCCCCTGGGGCTTTCGCATCGATCGCCGCTCGACCCGGCACGCCGGCTCGCGCGCCGCCGCGGCATGCGCTCCATCAAGATCGGCCACTCGTGTTCGTTCGCCGCCGCGTTGAACGTCGTCGGCGCATGCGCCAACCTCGCGCGCCGTGCACTTCACGGCATTCGGACACGCGCCGATCTCGACCGCCTCGGGCGCGCCGGGTTCCCGGCCGGTACGGCCGCGCACGCTCACCCCATGTGAGCGATCACCGCGTCGGCGAATTCGGAGCATTTCACCTTCTTCGCGGCCGTGTCGCCCTCGGCCTTCATCAGGCGCTCGAAGTCGTAGGTCACGGTCTTGGCGCTGATCGCCCCGTCCATGCCCCTGATGATCAGGTCCGCGGCCTCACCCCAGCCCAGGTACCGCAGCATCATCTCGCCCGAGAGCACCACCGAGCCCGGGTTCACCTGATCCAGGTTCGCGTACTTGGGCGCGGTGCCGTGCGTGGCCTCGAAGATCGCGTGCCCGGTCACGTAGTTGATATTCGCCCCCGGCGCGATGCCGATGCCGCCGATCTGCGCCGCCAGCGCGTCGGAGAGATAGTCGCCGTTGAGGTTCATGCACGCGATCACGTCGAAGTCCCGGGGCCGCGTCAACACCTGCTGCAGCGTGATGTCCGCGATCGAGTCCTTGATCATCAGCATCTTCTTCCACTTGCCGTCGCCGTGCGTGGGGAACAGGCGCAGCGCCGCGTCCACCTCCGCGACGATCTTCTTCCGCTGCTCCGGCGTCATCATGTCGTAGCCGGGGTCGATCATCTTCGCGTTGTCCTCGGACGGCAGACCCGGGTTGGACTCCTTGTTCCCGAGGATCCACGACTCCCGCTCGGTCACCACGTGGCCCCGGAAAAACGCCGTCGCCACGCGGTAACCCCAGTCCTTGAAGGCCCCCTCCGTGAACTTCATGATGTTGCCCTTGTGGACGATCGTCACCGAGCGCCGCTTCTCTTTCAGCGCGTACCCGATGGCCGAGTGCAGCAGCCGCTCCGTGCCCAGGTACGACACGGGCTTGATGCCGATGCCGACCTCCACCTTCACGGCCCGTGCCGGCGCGCCGATCCCCTCCAGCATCTTCTGCCAGTCATCGCTGGCCTTCTGAGTCCCGAAACGGATCTTCGCGAACTCCTTGGGGAACGTCGCCTGCCAGTAGTCCAGCAGCTTCTGCGCCTCGGGTGTGCCCGCCGCGTACTCGATCCCGGCGTAAATGTCCTCGGTGTTCTCGCGGAAAATCACCATGTCGCAGTCCTGCGGCCGCTTGACCGGCGAGGGCACGCCCCGGAACCACCGCACCGGACGCAGGCACACGTACAGGTCGAGAATCTGTCGCAACGCCACGTTCAGCGATCGGATGCCCCCGCCCACCGGCGTGGTGAGCGGACCCTTGATGCCGACCAAGTACCGCTTGAAATCCTCCAGCGTCGCGTCGGGCAGCCAGTTGCCCGTCCGGTTGAACGCCTTCTCTCCCGCCAGCACCTCGTGCCAGGTGATCTTCCGCTTCCCGCCGTAGGCCTTGGCGACCGCCGCGTCGAACACCCGGACCGAAGCCCGCCAGATGTCCGGGCCGGTGCCGTCCCCCTCGATGTACGGAATGACCGGGTGGTCGGGGACGGAGAGCGTGCCGGATTTCATCGTGATGGCGCTGGCGGACATGGGACCTCCTCAATTCGGCGCGAGAACCGGTGCCGGGCCCGGATGATATCCGGCGCCCCGCGGGACCGGCTCCCCGCTCCACCTCCCGCGGCAACCCCGTCCGACTACCCTCTGCCTTCCACCGCACAGGAGCACCGACATGTGGTCCCATTGGCCGCGCCTCGCGCTCGTTTGTCTCGCCCTGATGCCGGGCCGCGCCGCCCTCGCGCAGGACGCCCCCTGTCAGAAATACACCCTCCCCAACGGCATGACCGTGATCCTGCACGAGGACCACAGCCTCCCGGTGGCCACCGTCAACATCTGGTACCGGGTGGGCGCCCAGGACGAGCCGCCCGGCCGCTCGGGTTTCGCGCACCTCTTCGAGCACCTCATGTTCATGGGCACCCGACGCGTCCCCGGCAACCAGTTCGATGTGCTCATGGAGACGGGCGGGGGCGCCAACAACGCCAGCACCGACCTGCACCGCACCAACTACTACTCCTGGGGCCCCAGCCGCCTCCTGCCGACGCTGCTCTGGCTCGACGCCGACCGCCTCGAGGACATGGGCCTGCAGATGACGCAGGACAAGCTCGACAAGCAGCGCGACGTGGTCCGCAACGAGCTTCGCCAGACCGTCGAGAACGCCCCGTACGGCAAAGCCTCCGAGGCGCTCTGGAAACTCCTGTACCCGCCGAACCACCCGTACTCCAACGGCGTGATCGGCACCCACGAGGACCTGGAAGCGGCGAACGTCGCGAACGTGAAGGACTTCTTCGCGAATTTCTATGTCCCCCGCAACGCGTCGCTCGTGGTGGCGGGCGATTTCGACAGTGCTCTCATCCGGCCCCTGGTGGATCGTCTGTTCGGAGACCTGCCGGGCGGCCAGCCGGTGAGCCGGAAATACGCCCCGCCCACCGATCCCATTCCCGTTCGCCTGGACGGCGTGAAGCGTTTCACCGCGATCGACAAGGTCGAGCTGCCGAAGATCGAGTATTCGTACCACGGCCCCGTCGCGTTCGGCCCCGGCGACGCGGAGATGCAGCTCGCCGCGAGCGTGCTGGCCGGGGGCAAGTCGTCGCGGCTGTACCGGCGCCTGGTGGTCGAGGAGAAGGTCGCTTCGGAGGTCTCGGCCTCGCAGCAGGGCTTCCCGCTGGGGGGGCTGTTCCAGATCTCGATCATGGCCGCGCCGACCGCGGACCTGGATCGCGTCGAGCGCCTCGCCGACGAGGTGATCGCGGCGTTTTTGGCCGAGGGACCGAGCGTGGAGGAGTTGGAGCGGCAGAAGGCGACGATCGAGCTGAACATTCTTTCGAGTCTCCAGAGTGTCGAACGCAAGGCCGACCGGCTGAACGAGTACGAGTATTACTGGGGAGAGCCCGACAGCTTCAAACGCGACCTGGAGCGGTACCGCGCGGCGACGCCGGCGTTGGTTCGAGAGTGGTCGGTTCGGACGATCACGCCCGCGGCACGGGTTGTGATCAGGGTGCTCCCGCAGGAGCCGGTTCGGGCGTCGGCGGCGCGTGACACGCGTCCGGCGGACGCGAACGCGGCCGCGTTCGCGATGCCGGCGATGCGGTCGTTCACGCTCGGCAACGGGCTGAAGGTGCTGGTGTGCCCGCGGGCGGACCTGCCGCTCGTGTCGATGCGCCTGCTGCTGCAGCCGGGGGGGTACCTCGACCGCGCCGAGTCGAAAGGGCTGACTTCGATCACGGCCCAGATGCTCGGGGAGGGCGCCGGTGACCTGGACGCGCGTGCGTTCGCGGACGCGGTGCAGGCGATCGGAGCGACGTTCGCGAGCTCGGCCGATCGCGAGTCGGTGTCGGTGTCCGCGACGGTGCTCAAGCGGAACCTGGATCGGGCGGCATCGCTGCTGGGCGACGCGGTGCTGCGGCCGCGGTTCGACGCCTCGGAGTGGGAGCGGGTGCGCCGGATCACGGTGGACGAGATCCGGCAGGCGCTCGAGGCTCCGCCGGTGATCGCGGCGACGGTCGGGGAGCGGCTGTTCTTCGGTGACGACGAGCCCGCGGGATGGCCGGTGCGCGGCACGGAGAAGTCCGTCGCGGCGATGTCGCTCGATTCCGTCCGCGAGACGCACGCGCGGGTGGCGCGGCCCGGGTACGCGACGCTGATGATCGCGGGCGACGTGACGCCCGAGGCCGCGCAGCGGCTGGCGGAGCGGACGTTCGGCGGCTGGGCCGCCGGGCCGGCGGCGACACCCGCGGCGCCGGGCGCGCCCGCCGGGAAGGCCGAGGGGCCGCGGGTGGTGATCGTCGATCGCCCGGGAGCGACGCAGACGACCATCCGGTTCGTCGGGCCGGGGGTGCCGCTGCGGGACGACAGTCGGGTGACGAGGCGGTTGCTGAACACGATCCTGGGCGGGAGCTTCACGAGTCGCTTGAACCAGAACCTGCGGGAGGACCACGGGTACACGTACGGGGCGCGCTCGGCGCAGGACATGGGGGTGTTCGCGGGAACGGTGACGGCGGGGGCCAGCGTGAAGTCGGCGGTGACGGGGGCGGCGCTGGTGGAGTTCTTCAAGGAGTTCGATCGGTTGCGGGCGGGTGATGTGACCGACGCGGAGGCGGCGAAGGCTCGCGAGACCGTGCGGAATGACACGGTTCGTGGGTTTGCCGGGCTCGCGGGGCTGCTCAACGCCGCCGAGGAGCGGCTGACGTGCGGGTTGCCGCTGGAGAGCATCGCGTCGGATCTGGCGGCGATGGGCTCGGTTGGCGCGAAGGAACTGAACGTGGGAGCGAAGCGGATGCTGGCGTTTGAATCGGGCGTGCTGGTTTTGGTGGGCGATCGGACGACGATCGAGCAGGCGCTCAAGACGCCCGGGCTGCCCGCGCTGCCTTCGGCGCGCGAGTACCGCACCGACGGCACGCCGAAGTAGCAGGGAACGCGTTGTTCGGAGCCGCCGCGCGTGCCCCGGCGTGCGGAGCGTCAGGGCCCGGGGGCCGTGTCGGGGGCGTGGGTGCGCGCGGGGTTGGGTGTGGGTGTGGGGAATCGGGAATAGGGAATGGGCAATAGGCAATGGGAGGTTGGTGTGGGTGTGGGTGTGGGGAATCGGGAATAGGGAATGGGCAATAGGCAATGGGAGGTGGGCGTGGTCGGGGTAGT
>JAEUIW010000079.1 GCA_016794925.1 Phycisphaerae bacterium | reverse complement strand
AACCAGGCGCCAATTACCGGCGAGAGCTTGCCGGTCGACAAGTCGGCTGGAGACAGTGTATTCGCCGGGACCATCAACCAATCTGGCTCCGTGGAATTTCGGGTTACTGCCGAATCCACGCATTCGACCTTGGCACGCATCATTCACGCGGTCGAAGAGGCGCAAGGCGCACGTGCGCCAACCCAGCGCTTCGTCGATCAGTTTGCCAAGATCTACACGCCGGCGGTGTTCGTTTTCGCCATCGCTGTGGCTCTTGTGCCGCCGCTGCTATTTGGTGGCGACTGGCAGGACTGGGTATACCAGGCGCTGGTTCTCCTGGTCATCGCCTGTCCGTGCGCCTTGGTCATTTCCACCCCCATCACCATCGTCAGCGGCCTGGCAGCAGCAGCCCGCCACGGCATTTTGATCAAGGGCGGTGTTTATCTTGAAGAAGGTCACAAGCTCGCGTGGCTGGCATTCGACAAGACCGGCACCATCACGCACGGCAAACCGGTATTGACCGAGACGGTCCTGCTCGATCAGACGGACCGAGTGGATGCCGTCCGAGTGGCCACCAGTCTTGCTGCACGCTCCGATCACCCGGTTTCTCTCGCCATTGCCGCAAGCGGACAACGGAACGGCACCGTCCTGCTTGATGTCGCCGACTTCGCCGCCATTCCAGGGCGAGGTGTGCTCGGAACCGTTGGCGGCGTGCGTTATCAGCTTGGCAACCATCGCTTGATCCATGAGCTTGGCGTATGTACTCCTCCCCTGGAGGCTCGGCTTGGTGAATTGGAAGAGCAAGGCAAGACGGTCATTCTGCTCACCGATGGCGAGCGCGTGCTGGTCCTGTTTGCG
>JAEUIW010000078.1:311-838 GCA_016794925.1 Phycisphaerae bacterium | reverse complement strand
GATCAAGTCGTTCTGGGAATTCTAAGCGTCGAATCCGAAATCGCAAACGCGTTTGACGAAGATGACGTGATCACTTTGGAAGCTGTCGCCGGACAAGTCGCCGTCGCGATTGAAAATCGCCGGCTTTACAAAGAAGTGAAGCTTTTCAACAAGACCCTTCAAGACACGGTTGAAGAAAAAACCCGCGAACTTCGCGTGGCGCATGAACGCATTTTGGATCAGCAAAAGCTTCTTCAACGTGAAAACAAAGCCCTAAAAACCCTGGTGAATCAGGACGGAAAAGGGATGGATATCATCGGCCAAAGCCCTTCGATCATGGCCGTCATCCAGATGGTGGACAAGATCGCGCCAACCGTTGCCACAGTCTTGATTCAAGGCGAAAGCGGCACCGGCAAGGAACTGATCGCTCGCCGCTTGCATTACAAGTCGGACCGTTCGCAAAAGCCTTACGTCACCGTGAACTGCGGCGCCCTTCAGGAATCTTTGTTAGAGAGCGAACTTTTTGGACACGAAAAGGGTGCCTTCAC
>JAEUIW010000078.1:0-301 GCA_016794925.1 Phycisphaerae bacterium | reverse complement strand
GCCAGAAGATGGGGCTTTGTGAAACCGCAGACGGCGGAACACTTTTCATGGATGAAATCGGCGAAATGTCGCTGGGAATCCAAGCCAAGCTTCTTCGCTTTCTACAAGAAGGCGAATTCTACCGCATTGGTGGCAAGCGCCCGATCAAGGTCAATGTTCGCGTGGTCAGCGCCACGAACCGCGACCTGGAAATCGAAGTCAAAGGCGGACGTTTCCGTGAAGATCTATTCTATCGTTTGAACACGATCACGCTTCGAATGCCGCCGCTTCGGAAGCGAAAAGAAGACATTCCAGTCTTGGT
>JAEUIW010000077.1 GCA_016794925.1 Phycisphaerae bacterium | reverse complement strand
GCCGCTCGCCCTCGACCGTCAGATATGCGCCATCGGGCTGCCAACCAGGCTCGCCCGCTTCAACGCGCGCGCCATCGGCATTGGGATCGGCGTAGTGCACTGTCCACATCAAGACTTCGCCAAGGCCGGTGGAAATCGGCCCCATCTGCGGTTCAACGCCTTCGGGTAAACTCTCGCGCGCTTGCGTCAGCCGCTCAGCCACTTGCTGGCGGGCGAAATAAATATCGACACTGTCGTTGAAGACGACGGTGACTTGACTGAAGCCGTTGCGAGAGATCGAGCGCGTGTTTTGCAGGCCGACAATGCCGGACATTGCCGTTTCGACCGGATAGGTAACGAGGCGCTCGACATCGAGGGGGCCGAACGAGGGTGCGACCGTGTTGATCTGCACTTGCCGGTTGGTGATGTCGGGCACCGCGTCGATGGGCAGACGCATGATGTTGTAGACGCCGATGCCGGCGACGATGAGGACGATCGCCATGACGGCCCAGCGGGCTTTGACGGCGAGTTCGATGAGGCGGCTTATCATGTGTGCGGGATCCGGTCGGGATTGAAGAGGGGCGGTCTCAGTGGTCGTGCGAGGCGGAGCCCTTGCCGATCTCGGCCTTCACCAAGAAGGCGTTTTCGGAGACGTAGGCTTCGCCGGCGGCGAGGCCCGAGAGGATCTCAACTTGCGTTGCGCCGGTTCGTCCGAGCGTGACTGGCCGCGCCTCGTAAGTGTCTTCCGACACGCGCACGAAGACGACGCTTCTGCCTTCGACCGTCTGCACCGCGTCACGCGGCACGGCGACCGCTGCTTGCTGAGCGGCCGTCACCACCGCGCCGCGCACGGCCATGCCG
>JAEUIW010000076.1 GCA_016794925.1 Phycisphaerae bacterium | reverse complement strand
AGGAGCCGCCGGTGCGGCCGCCGGGAGCCACCGGCTCGAGCAACCCGCGCAGGACGGACTCGGCTCGGTCGCCGTCGTGCAGACGCGCCCAGAAGTTGACCTTCCAGGCGCGGCTCCAGCCACAGGCAAGGTCTCCGCGGGCGTTCAGGGTCACCCGGGCGGCGGCGGCCAACGCAGGCGTGCGCAACGGCGAGATCTGCCGGCCCGGATGCAGCGCGAAGAGATGCGAGACATGGCGATGCTGGTCGGTGGGGCTGTCGACATCCTCCATCCACTCCTGGAGCTGGCCCCAGCGGCCGATCTGGGGGCCGAGCAGGCGAGTGCGAGCCGCGGCGATCCTCTCCCGCAGCGGTGCATCGCAGCCAAGTTCAGCCGCAGCCGCGAGGAAGTTGGAAAAGAGATCCCACACGATCTGCTGGTCGTACGAAACCCCGGGATGCGGCGTGCGGTCGCCCTCCTTGAGGATCAGCTTGCCGTCTTGCTTCACGGGCCCGTGCTCGGGCGACCAGCCGTCGGGGGTGACGAGGGAACCGTTGGGACCGGGCACCAGACGATCGACCCAGTAGAGTGCGAGCTCCCGGAGCAACGGGTAAGCCCGGGTTTCAAGGAACTGGCGATCGCGGCCGAAGGCGAAATGTTCGTAGAAATGCTGCGCGAGCCAGGCGCTGCCCGGCTGGTGGATCGCCCAGGCGGTGTTGCCGCCAAAGGGGTTGTTGGTGCTGTAGATGATCCAGCCCTGGGAGGTCTTGAGCCGCGGATCGCGGGAGCGCTTCTGCACCGCGGCGAGATGTTCGATCCAGTCGAGCAGCGGCTGGTGGCACTCGGGTAGCCCCGTGGTCTCCGCAGGCCA
>JAEUIW010000075.1 GCA_016794925.1 Phycisphaerae bacterium | reverse complement strand
CACCCACCAACAACTCCGGTGGATTCGACCTTTGGATCGACGTCTACACGTCCGCGAAAGCCGAGAAGCGTGTCTTCAAAAACTGGTAGTTCCTATGATTCCTCACCATCACCCAACCCAGGAAGCCCGGCCGGTGCCAGTGCCCGTGCGCTGGTACGATCGTGGTTGGTCGATCCCTTTGGAGGCAGAATCCGTCGACGAGAAGCGCCCGAATCGTCCGACGCGAACCCTCCGCGCCACGCGACCGCCGCGGGCTCCGCGCCTCAAGGCCGGTACGCGCACCCGGAGAATCCCTGTGGCAATTCGCGGGCGGTTCTCGCAACCTTCGCGCGCTCTACGCCACCGACGGTAAATCCATGAAAGCGAACGTTGCCTGTCCGCCCCGCCGCGGCGGTTTCACCCTCATCGAACTGCTGGTGGTCATCGCGATCATCGGCATCCTGGCCAGCATGCTCTTGCCGGCCATTGCCAAGGCCAAGCAGAAGGCGCAGATCGCCAAGGCCAAGACCGAATTGAGCACCATTGTGGCGGCGGTGCAGCAATACCAGGCGACCTATGGCCGCCTGCCGGCCACCAAGGCTCTGCGCGAGAATGGAGTCAACAATAACTCCCCTGACTTCACCTTTGGAACCCGCCATCAAGGTCCACCCGCCAATCAGATGCCTGTCTTGGCTCCCCCCAAGGGCGTTTCAACCGGCTGGCCCGATATCAGCAATCCGGGTGCGAGTTATCAGGCGTCCAACGCCGAATTGATGGCCATTCTAACCGACGCTGAAAAACGCCCCGACACCGGGGATCCGACGGTGAACCAGAATCATACCCAGAATCCGCAGAAGAACGCGTTCCTGAG
>JAEUIW010000074.1 GCA_016794925.1 Phycisphaerae bacterium | reverse complement strand
AAGGTTGGGGATCAGCCGCCGCACGACTTCGGCGTGGGCAGTCGACAGTGCAGAACTTGGTGTCATGCCCCTAGTGTATCTCTTCGACCCCGAACGGCTAGGCGTCAGACTGCACGATCGCGCTCGGCCGAGCACGCATGCTCGCCCAAGTCCGTAGTTCGTCGATCTCTTCCGCCATCATGCGGCTGAGAGGCACCTGGGTCTTGGACTCTTCGAGCAGATCGTCCATGGCAAGTTCCCGGCCGGCATCGAAGGCATGGAACAGCCCGGCAATCACCACTTGCTCAATCTCGGCCCCCGAGAATCCTTTGGTGGCCGCGCTGAGAGCGGGAAGGTCGTAGCCCTTCGGGTCACGTTTGCGCTTGCTCAGGTGGATCGCGAAGATCTCTTCGCGCTCCTTTGCCCCCGGAAGGTCCACGAAGAAGATCTCGTCGAAGCGCCCTTTGCGGAGCAACTCGGGAGGGAGTTGACTGACGTCATTGGCGGTCGCGATGAGGAAGACCGGTTTCTGCTTCTCCTGCATCCAGGTGAGGAAAGTCGCGAACACACGCTTCGCGGTACCACTGTCTCCAGAGCCCGAGCCCGCGACTCCGGCAAAACCCTTCTCAAGCTCATCGGCCCACAGACAGCACGGCGCGAGCGACTCAGCGGTCCGGATCGCCTTGCGGATGTTCTCTTCGCTCTGTCCGACCAGCGAACCGAAGATACGACCGACGTCCAGCTTCAGCATGGGTAGATTCCACGTCGCTGCGATCGCCTTAGCCACCAGAGACTTTCCACAACCCTGGACACCCAGGAGCAAGATGCCTTTGGGCGCGGGGATTCCGAACTCCTTAGCTCGGTCAGTGAAACTCTT
>JAEUIW010000073.1 GCA_016794925.1 Phycisphaerae bacterium | reverse complement strand
TCCATCGGCATCGCCATGAAGATCACCGAGATGGTGCCCCCGAACACCATGATGATCCCCTTCTCCGAATAAAACATCGCCCAGTCGCCCTTCGAGGCCATGTACCCCACCAGGACGCAGCACAGCACGCCCAACACGGACCCGATGACGCTGGCTTTATCCATGTTCCCCTCAAGCCGTTCTGGGACCTGCCGCGCACCCTCGCGCGCCGTCCCGTCTGCATCGGCCCTCCCCGACCCCCACTCGATCGTTCTCGACCCCTCTCCACCCGCGCCCCCCCGCACAGATCGCACGAGCCGCACCACCTCTCCCCTCGGCCGCCTCGCCCCCTTGACCGCTCTCCCTCGCGTCGCGCGCCTCGGCCACCCCCAGCCCCGCCCCTATACTCCTCGCGCCCAGGGTGTAGCTCAGCTTGGTAGAGCGTCTGGTTTGGGTCCAGAAGGCCGGAGGTTCAAATCCTCTCACCCTGACTTCTTCCGCGGCCCTGCCCCGCGCGCGGCCGATCCACCTTCACGCGCCCTCTTGGCGGTCGTCGATCGAACCAGCACCGTGCCGCCACCGCTCCGCGCAAACGCCACCGGACTTCGGGCCACCGCCTCCTCAACCAGCCTCGCCTCCGCCGGCCGCGAAAGCGTCGACGCGCCTTCCACCGCCATCCAGCGCGCCCGCTTCCCCGATCCCTCGAGCAACTTCTCAGGATCCGGCAACCCCTTCCCGCTGTTGAAGTAGAGCCTCACCCCGCCCGCGCCCGCCCGGATCACAAACACGCCCTCGTACCCGTGCTCACTCGGCGAAACGCTGATCACGCAGCAGTCCCCGTACTCATACACCACCTCATGCGCCGTGGGCAGCCGCGCTCG
>JAEUIW010000072.1 GCA_016794925.1 Phycisphaerae bacterium | reverse complement strand
ATTGCCTGTATGCGTCGGGGTGGTGTGGTCCGGAGGATCCGCCGTCACCGTGCGAGCTCGAGCAGCCGTTCGGGTTCGTGGTCGTGCTCAACGGCGACAACGCGGCGCCGGGGGTTCATCCGGTGACGGACGGGGCGCCTGCGGGGGGCGCCGTGATCGCGGGGACGAGGGCCGCGCTGATCGAGGGGGCGTGCGAGTTTTGGTTCGAGCCGTTCTTCGCCGACGGTGAG
This sequence comes from Phycisphaerae bacterium, assembly GCA_016794925.1. Taxonomy (GTDB): domain Bacteria; phylum Planctomycetota; class Phycisphaerae; order Phycisphaerales; family UBA1924; genus JAEUIW01. The sequence goes on along the minus strand of JAEUIW010000072.1, from coordinate 632 downwards.
GTCGAGGTGCTGGTGAACGACGGGACCTGCGTGGCGATCGACATCCGCGGGGTGACGCCGTACGTGCACGCTTCGGGGGTCGTCGACCCGAACGGCAGCGTGGTCGCGGGGCGCTGCGGTGATCAGGCGGCGGTCGCGGCGAGGCCGTAGGTGCGGGCGTAGGCGCCGAGCTCGTCGCGGAGCAGGCGGCGGGCGCGGTGGAGGCGGCTCATCACGGTGCCGAGCGGACAGCCGATCTGGTCGGCGGCGTCGCGGTATGGCAGCCCGTGGAGGTCGACCAGCTCGACGACCTCGCGGTAGTGGGCCGGCAGGGTCGCGAGGGCGCGGAGGACCTCGTCGCTGAGCTCGTGCTCGTGCCAGGTCTGCTCGGGGCGGTGGGCCTCCTCGAGGCGGCCGCCGTCGAACAGGTGGTCGAGGAGGTCGCTGCGGGCGGCGGTCACGTCGACCACGCGCTGGTGGCGGTGGCGCGAGATGAAGGTGTTGACGAGGATGCGCGCCAGCCAGGCGCCGAGGTTGCCGCCGGCCTGGAAGCGGTGCCAGTTGGCCCACGCCTTGGTCAGCGCCTCCTGCACGAGGTCCTGGGCCTCGCTCGGCTGGTGGGTCAGGCGCACCCCGACGCGGAACAGGCGGCT
>JAEUIW010000071.1 GCA_016794925.1 Phycisphaerae bacterium | reverse complement strand
TTCATGGACGACGATCTGCACGGAGCCGAAGCGCATGGCTTCGACACGCTGCCGCACGATGTCGAGCCACGACTCGGCGGAGGGTTCTTGGGTTTGATCGTTCATATGAGGTTATAACTCTATTCATTAAATGCATATTGGTCAAATAGGAATTAAAGATGTTTTGAATCGGGGCGGTGAATGATCCGACCATTCGGTCAGAGATGGCTGCTGATCCGGCTGTCGAGCTGGAAGACCTGGCCGGAGATGTGTGGGAAGCTGTCGAGCTGAACGATGAAGCGAGCCGCGTCCGCGGTCGTGTTGAGTGTGCCGAGGGCGTGGGTGGCGAGCACGCATTCGCGATGAGATTCGAGAATGGCGCGAGTCATCTTGGTTTCGAGGAAGCCAGGGAGCACGCAATTGCATCGAATGCTCCGGGCTCCGTATTCGCGGGCGATGGATTGCGTGAGGGCGATGAGGCCTGCCTTGGCGGCGGCGTAGTTGGCCTGACCTTCGGTGCCTGCGAGGGCTGCGAAAGAGCCGATGTTGATGATGTGCCCGGAGCGTTGGCGTGCCATGAGTTTGATGGCTGCACGAGCACACCGGAAGGCACCGCTGAGATTGACGTCGATGACTTGATCCCAGGCCTCGGCAGCCATGAGCGCCACAGGCTTGTCGAGCACGAGACCGGCGTTATTAACGAGCAGGTCGAGCCGAGGCAGCGCCTTGAAGAAATCGGTGACGGAAGCGGTGCTGGTGACGTCGAGGGCCTGGCGTCCAGGTGCGAGGACGTTCCATCCAGATGTTTCCAGGCACGCGCGGATGGCGAGGGCCAGATCGCCCTCGCCGCCGGTGATGAGTGCTTTCATGCGATGGGATCAGGG
>JAEUIW010000070.1 GCA_016794925.1 Phycisphaerae bacterium | reverse complement strand
CGCGAAGGGGATGCCATGCACGAGGTAGCGCTTGAAGAGCCGGCGCGGCTCCTGGACCAGGCGATGCAGCCACTCGAGCCCGAGGCGCCGCACGAGCGGAGACGCGCGCTTCACGTCGCCGGTGACGAAGCTGAAGCTGATGCCGACGCCGAGCCACCAGGCGCGCGGATGGAGGCCGCGCAGCGCGTCGATCAGGCGCTCCTGCTTGGGCGATCCCAACGCGACGAAGACCACGTCGGGCGCGGCGCGCGCGAGGGCCTCGATCAGCGCGGCTCGACGCGCGGGATCGCGCTCGAACCCGGGGGCTGGACAGTGGGTCCCGGCGATCACCAGGCCCGGAAAGGACGCCCGCAGGACCTCGGCCGCCCCGTCGGCGGTGCCCGGGTCGCCGCCCAAGAGGAACACGCGCCACGCCTCTCGCGCAGAGCGTCGCGCGAGGCTCCAGATCAGGTTCGAGCCGGCGACGCGTTCCGGCAGCGGCGTGCGCTGCAGCCTCGCCGCCCAGACCAGCGGCATGCCATCGGCGACGCGCAGGTCGGCGCGCGCACACAACTCGCGGAACTCGCTCTCGCGCACGAGGCGCCGCAGGTGGTCGAGGTTCGGCGTGACGACCCAGCCGCCGCGGCCGGCGGCCAGCTCCGCGGCGATGAAGTCGACACAACGCACCTCGCTGATCGCGTGCACGTCGACGCCGAGCAGGTCGACGGCGGGCAGCGGCATGCGTTCTGCCGACGCCGCGGGGGTCGGCTCCTTCAAGGCGCGGCCTCCGGCGACCGGCGCCAGGCGTGGGCCTGGAGCTCCTCGATCGCGCGCGTCGCGCGGCGCTTCCCGAGCCACAGGCAGCGTCGCTGATAGCGCTGGATG
>JAEUIW010000006.1:156344-195992 GCA_016794925.1 Phycisphaerae bacterium | reverse complement strand
TACGGGATGATCGGCTACGCCGTGCCGCACCGGGTGTGGCCGCTGGGGTACCACTGCGATCCCAAGAAGCCGCTGATGATGTGCTCGCTGGCGGGGCGGGGCTGCCATGGCGAGGAACAGCGATGACCACCTTTACGGTCGATGCTGCACAACGCGGTGCCGCGCGAGTCGCGGGGTGCGCGTTCGTGCTGGCGATGGCGATCGTGTTCTTCGCGAACTTCAGCATCAACTTTCGCTTGATCGTCCCGGGCAATGCCGCGGAGACCGCCCGGAACATCATGGCGCACGAGACGCTGTTTCGCATCAACATCGCGTGCAACCTGATCTACCTTGCGACCGTCGTGGTGCTGCTCGCGGCGCTCTACGTGATCTTCAGGCCCGTCAGTCGGGGCCTTGCCCTGGTTGCGGCTTTCTGCAGGCTGGTGGTTGCCCTGATGTGGGGCGTCACGGCCGTGAACGCCCTGAGCGTTCTTCGCATCCTGGGTGACCCCGCGTACGCGCCGGTCTTCGGGGTCGATCAGGTGCGGGCGTTGGCGAGGCTGCACCTCGCCGCGGGGTATGACGCGTACTACGTCGGCCTGCCCTTCTGGGGGTTGGCATCCACGGTCTGCGGTTATCTGTGGCTCAGGTCGAGGTACGTCCCGAGCGTGCTTGCCGTTCTCGGGATGACTTCGTCGGCATGGTGCGTGATCTGTGCGTTCGCGTTCATCGTTTTCCCGGGCTTCGGCAAGTCGGTGAGCGTGTGGTTGTTCGATATGCCGATGGTCGTTTTCGAAATGACGATGGGGTGTTGGCTCCTGTGCAAAGGAATACGGCCGGAGCCGGGAGAGTGATCGTGCCGCGCGCGGTGAATGCGGCGTTGCGATTCAAGGCCCCGGACGGAGCGAGCGGCCGTCCGGCGTGATCGCCAACAGGATCGACGGCGTCGAGCATGGGGCGATCATCGGGGCCGTCTTCGCGTGGCGGTGGCCGGGGTGAGGTTTGCGCGAAGCGTCTCGGCGCTCACTCGAGCGGCGGGCCGTGGAACGTGATGCCGTGCGCGGCGAGTTCGGCGGTCACGTGCTCCATGGTCGGGGCCGCGGCGGGAGCGGGGGTGCGCCGGTCCGGGGCGTCGCGCGGTTCTGGAATGCGGATGGCACGGAAGGGCGTCTCGATGCCCGCGGGGGTGCAGGTGACGAGCAGCACGCCGGTGGAGTCGCCGATGTTCTTGAAGGTATGGATCGTGCCGCGGGGAGCGCAGGCGAAGCCGCCTCGCTCGACGACAGATTCGCGGCCATCGATGGAGATCCTGAATCGGCCGTCGAGGACGTAGAAGAGTTCGTCCTCGCGCTGGTGGCGGTGGCGGGGCGGGCCGTCGCCGGGCGGGATGAGGGCCTCGAACATGCAGCATTGGCCGCCGCTGGAGGCACCGTCGATGAGGATGCGGACGCCCCCACCGATGATGGTGAATCGCTCGCCCTGGGCGGCGGAGAGGAACAGGGGAAGAGCAAGTGTGGATGACATGGCGAGGATTGTTGGCCGCGTTCGGGATATTCCCCCACGCCCCACGCCCCCCGCCCCCCCCGGGCCCCTGAGCACCGGAGCCGATCGGCCGGCAGCGGGGCTGATTGCGCGGGGGACATCGCGATCTACATGGCCACGGCTCGCTTGAGCTGCTCGCTGTCGATCTTGACCATGGTCATCATGGCCCGCATGGCCTTGCCGGCCTTGACGGGGTCGGGGTCAGCGATGAGGTCGATAAGCAGTTCGGGATCGATCTGCCACGACACGCCGAAGTGGTCGGTGATCCAGCCGCAGGCGAGGGGCGTTCCGCCCGCCGCGACGAACTTGCTCCAGTACTCGTCCACTTGCTGCTGGGACTCGCAGAGGACGGAGATGGAGATGCCCTGGGTGAACGCGAACTGGGGGCCGCAGCCGTCTCCGGCGTTGAGGGCGGTGAAGGGGCGGCCGTCAAGGGTGAACTCGACGGTCATCACGGCGCCGGCCTGGAACGGGGCCTGCGGCCCGAGGTCCGGGTAGCGCGTGATGCGCGTGATTCCGGAGTTGGGGAAGACGGAGGTGTAGAAGCGGGCGGCTTGCTCGGCCTGGTTGTCGCGGAACGACAGGAAGGTGTTGATCTGGGGCATCGGCAATCGTACGAGCGTGCGCCCGGCGGGGGCGCGAGCCGGATCACGAAGGCGCTCCGTCGATCAGCGCGACTCGTTTCCCGGCCAATCGTTGAACACGAATCTGCCGTCGCGCTGGATGAGCTCCCCGTCTGCGTGGATGGTGCCGCCCGGGCTGCCGGGGAACGCGCCGCCCGGCCGCAGGTCGCTGACCATGTCCCAGTGCAGCGCGGACTCGTTGGTGTTGCCGCTCTCGGGGTAGCCGGCGCCGACGGCGATGTGGAAGGTCCCGCCGATCTTCTCGTCGAAGAAGGTGTTCCGGGTGTGGCCCGTGAGGTGGTAGTTCGTGCCCAGCGCAACCTCCCCGGCGGTGCGTGCGCCCTCGTCCTGGTCGAGGAGCTTGATCAGGTAATCCTCGTTCTTGGTCGCGGTGGCCTCGACCACTCGTCCGGCGCGGAACCTGAGGCGGATGCCGTCCACTTCCTTTCCGCGGTAGATGGCCGGGAAGGTGTAGTTCACGACGCCATCGACGCCGCGGGGGCCGGATTCGACCTCGCCGTCGGGGAAGTTCTCGCCGCCACAATGGTTGATCCAGGTTCGGCCGCTCACATCGACGGTCAGGTCGGTGCCGTCGTGCCGGCGCGTGCCGCGCGAGCCGTCGGAGGCGGGGGCTGAGAATCGGAGCGTGCGTGTGGTTTGCATGTGCGCGCGGACGCGCTCCTGCTGCGCGCGGAGCGTTCGCCAGGCTTCGACGGGATCGGCGAGGTGCAGGAAGCCGGCGCGGAACACCCAGTCCGAGTAGTCGGTCAGTGACATTTCCGCGTCCTGTGCCGCGGCGTGGCTGGGGATCTCCGTGAGCACGTAGCGCGAGCGCCCCGCGGCCTTGCGCTGCAAGGACATGGTGATGAGTCCGCGTCGCGAGGCCTGGGCCATGGCGACCCTGGCGGGGTCCATGCGGCCCAGGAACCTCGTGTTGACGGGGTGGATCAGCACGACGAGCACGTCGCAGGCGGAGAGGCGGTGCCGCTCGAACGGGCACTCGTGGCGGACCTGCTCGTCGCTGCCGTGCCGGAGTTTCAATTCCTGCAGGTTTTCGGGGCGGGAATGAAAACTCGGGTGGCCGCCCGCGCGCAAGACGGCTTCGAAAATCGCCTCCACGGCGGGCATGGCGCCGGGCTCGGCGACGACGGTGACGAGGTCGCCCTTCTTCACCGCGGTGGAGTAGCGGACGAGCACGTCCGCGAGCCTGTCGAGTCTTGGGTCGCGCACCGGTGGATTGTACCGAGCGGGGTGAGGTTGGTCAGAAGAGGCGGAGCTGGTCGGGGCGTGCGGAGTCGAAGAGGTCATCCGGGCGACGGAAGGCGGAGGAGTTGAGCGGGGATCCGCCGCGGTCCAGGCGATAGCGTCGCGCGAAGACGCGGAAGGTCTGGGCGATCTGCTCGGCGATGGGGCCGGTGCCGCGGCGGCGATCGAAGAACTCGGAGGTGTAGAGGTCGCCGTCGCGGGTCTGGCGGATGAGACTCTCGACGTGCGCGGCGCGATCGGGGACGTGCCGCGCGAGCCATTCGAGAAAGAGAGCCTTGATCTGATGGGGGAGGCGGAGCAGGACCCAAGCGGCGGAGGTGGCGCCGGCGTCGCGGGCGGCGCGAAGAAGGGCGGGGATCTCGCGGTCGTTGATCGCGGGGATGATGGGCGCGGTCATGACGTTGACGGGGATGCCGGCGCGGGCGAGGGTCTCGATGGTGCGGAGGCGGCCGGCGGGGCTGGCGGCACGGGGTTCCATGGCGGCCGCGAGCGCGGGGTCGAGCGTGGTGAGGCTCACGCTGACCCGGACGGCCTGGCGCTCCCGGAGACGATCGAGCAGGTCGAGGTCGCGGAGGATGAGGGAGCTCTTGGTGATGAACGCGAGCGGCTGGAAATGCTCGACGCAAATTTCGAGGATGCGCCGGGTGAGTCCGAGTTTCGATTCGATGGGCTGGTAGGGATCGGTGACGCCGGAGAGGACGATGGGCTCGCCCGACCAGGACGGCCGGGCGAGCTCGCGTCGGAGAATCTCGGGGGCATCGAGCTTGGCCATGATGCGGGTCTCGAAATCGAGGCCGCTGGACATGCCGAGATACTCGTGTCCGGGGCGTGCGTAGCAGTAGATGCAGCCGTGCTCGCACCCGCGGTAGGGGTTGATGGTCCACTTCATGGGGAGGTCGGGGGAGTCGACGGGATTGATCACGGAGCGGGTGCGGTCCGGGAGGATCGTGGTGCGAACTTGCGTGCCGTCGGGATTCTCGGCGATGATCTCATCGAGGTGCTCGCCCAGGACGTGGAGGCGGATCGTTTCGAAGCGGTTGCCGGGATTGAGGTTGCTCCCGCGACCGCGGACGGGGCCGGATGCGAGCGCATCGCGGTAGTCGTGGTCGGGTTGGCGTGGCTCGGGCATATACCGAATATTATACGAACTTTTTACGTGTGGCGGGAGTATCGGTATTGCGGGTTGTTGCCGTGGTGGTGGAATTGCGGTAGGTTCGCACTGGGATGGGGTTTTTGCGACGGTGATGGGTTGTGCGGGGGGTTCGGCAGCCGCGCTGCGGCGAAGGGATGGACGCGATGGCGGGATTCGGCGGCGATGCGCGGGGTGACGAAGCGGCGGTGGCGGACCCGGGCATCCCGGTGCTGGCGGCGGATGCGACACCGGAAGAGAAGGACGCGCACTGGTTCAACCACGTGTACCGGGGCGACCGCATGCCGCAGTTGACGTGGCGCGCGGTGCTGATGGGCGGGATCCTGGGCATGGCGATGGCGGCGTCGAACCTGTACACGACGCTGGCGATCGGTTGGGCCTTCGGGGTGGCGATCACGGCGTGCGTGATGAGCTTCGTGATCTGGAACGGGCTGCGCTCGCTGACGGGCGGGGCGCTGAGCCAGATGTCGATCCTCGAGAACAACTGCATGCAGTCGACGGCGTCGGCGGCGGGGTACTCGACGGGCTCGACGATCGCGACGATGTTCGGCGCGCTGCTCCTGCTGGCGCCGGTGCCCGAAGGAAAGACGGCCGCGGACGTGACCTCGTGGGGCGTGACGCACTGGGCGATCGTCGCCGCGTTCACGCTGTGCACGGGCCTGCTCGGGGTGTTCCTGGCGATCCCGCTGAAGCGCCAGATGATCAACCACGAGCAGTTGCGTTTCCCGTCGGGGACGGCGTCCGCGGAGATGCTCAAGAGCCTGTACAGCCAGAGCAAGGACGCGATGACGAAGGCGTACGTGCTGATCTCCGGGATCGTGGCGGGGCTGCTGGTGGGGTTCTTCAACACGGACGACGGCACGGCGGAGAAGGTCGGGTTCATCAAGCGGCTGTTCGACTGGTCCGGGGAGAAGTTCTTCCGGCTGCAGATCCCGGGCGAGGTGCCCGAGGGAGGGTTCGGCACGGTCGCGGGGAAAGTGCCGCAGGCGTACGTGTTCGAGCCGAGCCTGCTGCTCATCGGGGCGGGGATCATCACGGGGATGCGGGTGTGCCTGTCGATGTTCGCGGGTTCGCTGCTGCTGTTCCTGGTCGTGGGTCCGTGGCTGGTGCAGCAGGACATCGCGCACGCGGGCACGGGGTGGTCGATGGTGGACGGCAAGCCGGTGTTCGACGCCGCGACCGCGACGCCCGGCGTGGTGCGGAACATCGACCTGAACGGAGCGGGAACGCAGTTGAAGTTCGTGACGTGGGCGCTGTGGGGCGGGACCGCGGTGATGGTGTTCGCGAGCCTGACGTCGCTGGCCCTGCAGTGGCGGACGGTGGGGCGCGCGTTCACGAATTTCCTGGGAAGCCGGACCGGGAACATGGGGGACGCCTCGTCGGCGGAGCGGCAACTGGCGGCGGTGGAGGTGCCGACTTCGTGGATGGTGGCGGGGCTGATCCCGATCGGGCTGGCGCTGCTGGCGGTGCAGATGGTGGCGTTCCACATCTCGTGGTGGGCGGGGCTGATCGCGATCGGGATGTCGTTCTTCCTGTCGCTGGTGGCGTGCCGCGCCACGGGCGAGACCGACACGACGCCGATCGGGGCCATGGGGAAGGTGATGCAGCTGATGTTCGCGGCGTTCCACCCGGGCCAGATCGTGCCGAACCTGGCGTCGGCGGGCGTGGCGGCGAACAGCGCGATCGGATCGGCGGACCTGCTGACGGACCTGAAGAGCGGGTACCTCCTGGGCGCGAACCCGCGCCGGCAGTTCCTGGCGCAGTTCTACGGGGTGTTCTTCGGGACGCTCGCGATCGTGCCCATCTGGTTTCTGATGGTGCCGAACAAGGCGGAGCTCGAAAAGTTCGCCGCGCCGTCCACGCGGCAGTGGGAGGCGGTGGCGAAGGTGCTGACCAAAGGGATCGACCAGTTGCCGGTCTCGGCGCAGTACGCGATCCTGATCGGGGCGCTCGTGGGGGTGGTCCTGCCCACGATCGAGAAGCTGACGCCCGCATCCATGCGGAAGTACGTGCCCTCGGCGATGGGCCTGGGGCTGTCCTGGGTGATCCCGTACTCGAGTTCGCTCGGATTCATGGTTGGGGCGCTGGTTGGGTGGGTCTGGGAGCTGCTGCACCGGAAATCGTCCGACAAGTTCTCGATTGGCGCGGCGTGCGGGGTGATCGCCGGCGAGTCGCTGATGAAGGCGGTGCTGGCGATGCTCGCGACCGCGATCTTCCTGATGACGCCCAAGGCGGAGGGCACGGCCGCGGCGCAGCCGGACGCGATCGGCCCGGCCTCGGTGATGGCGGCGGCCGGCCCTGCGGTTCCGGAAGCCGGGACCGCGCCGGCGCGGATCGGGGCGCCGTGAGGTTTCCAGCGGCGCGATCGGTGTGGGTCCGCACCTAGGATCTCGGCCCATTTTGGCGCACCCCGGCATGCGGGGAGTTGCCGCGGATCGGGCCGGAGAGCGCGTCGATGGAAGCCGGAATCGTCGGTCTGCCCAACGTCGGAAAATCCACGTTGTTCAATGCGCTCACCGCGGCCAAGGCGCTGGCCGCGAACTATCCCTTCGCGACCATCGAGCCGAACGTGGGGATCGTGTCGATACCCGACGATCGACTGGCGGTGATCAACCGGCACATCGAGACGGTGAAGATCGTTCCGGCGGCGATGCGACTGGTGGACATCGCGGGGATCGTGAAGGGCGCGAGCACGGGGGAGGGCCTGGGCAACCAGTTCCTGAGCCATATCCGCGAGGTGGACGCGATCATCCACGTGGTGCGGTGCTTCGAGAAGGCGCCGGGGGGCGAGGACATCACGCACGTCGAGGGGTCGGTCGACCCGATCCGCGACATCGGGATCATCGAGACGGAGCTGATCCTGGCCGATCTGCAGACGGTAGACGGCGCGATCGGGAAGGCGGAGCGAGCCGCCAAGAGCGGTGAGAAGGAAGCGATCGCCCGCCATGCCGTGCTCAAGAAGCTCAAGCCCGAACTGGACCGGGGGGCGCCGGCGCGGGCGGTGCTGAAGGACCTGATCGACGCGGAGGAGCGGAAGGCGGCGCGGTCGTTGGGGATGCTGACGGCCAAGCCCGTGCTGTATGTCGCGAACGTGGACGACGCCGATCCCCTGGGCGAGGGCAGCTTGGCCACGCGGGTGCGGGCGCACGCCGCGAGCGAGGGCATGCAGGTGGTGCCGGTGTGCGCGAAGATTGAGAGCGAGCTTGCGGATCTTGCCCCAGCGGATCGGCGCGAGATGCTTGAGAGCCTGGGAATGAAGGAGCCGGCGCTGAATGCGCTCGCCCGGGCCGCGTACCGCCTGCTGGGATTGCAGTCGTTCTACACGGCGGGCCCCAAGGAGATCCGTGCCTGGCCGGTGCCGGTGGGGGCGACGGCGCCGCAGGCCGCGGGGGTCATCCACTCCGATTTCGAGAAGGGGTTCATCCGCGCCGAGATCTATGCGGTGAGCGACCTCGAGGAGTTCAAGACCGAGAAAGCGATCAAGGAGGCGGGTCGGCTGCGGATCGAGGGCAAGAGCTACGTGATGCGGGACGCGGACGTGTGCCACTTCCTGTTCAACGTGTGAGCCGATGGGGGCGGCCCGGCCGGGCGACGGGGGCGCGGAGGAGCACCGGATGGACGGCGTGTACCCGCTGGTCTTCGAGCCCATGTTCTTTGAGAAGGTGTGGGGTGGGCGAGCGCTGGAGCGGTTCGGCAAGCGGCTGCCGCCCGGGAAGTCGATCGGTGAATCGTGGGAGGTGGCGGACCTGGCGTCCACCAGCGTCTCGGGGGCGGGGGGCGGCGCGGCACGGAGCATCGTCTCCAACGGGGCGCTCCGGGGTCGTACGCTGCACGAGGTGATCGGCCTCTGGGGAGAGGCGTTGATATCGCGGTCGGGCCTGACGGATGAGGGCGGGTTCCCGCTGCTGATCAAGTACCTTGACGCGCGCGAGAACCTGAGCGTGCAGGTTCATCCCAGCCCGGCGTATGCGGCGGGCCGGCCCGGCGCGCATCTGAAGACCGAGAGCTGGTACATCCTGGACGCCGAGCCTGGGGCGCTGCTGTACAAGGGTGTGAAGAGGGGCGTGACGCGCGAGAGCTTCGCGCGGAAGGTCGCCGATGGAAACGTCGTCGAGGACCTGATCGAGGTCGCCGCGGTGCCGGGCACGGTGCATGATCTTCCGAGCGGAACGGTTCACGCGCTGGGCGCGGGGGTGGTGGTGGCGGAGGTGCAGACGCCCAGCGACACGACGTTCCGCGTCTTCGATTGGGGCCGGGCCGGGCGGGAGTTGCATATCGGCCCGGCGCTCGAGTGCATCGACTTCGGTCCGGCGCCGCGCGGGCGCCGGATCGTCGGGGGCGGCGGCTCGGCGCGGGCGAGGCTCTCCGAGACGGCGTTCTACACGATCGATGAGATCAGCCTGTCCTGCGAAGAGCGAGCGATCGGCGGGGGCGCGGATCAACGGGCAGGCGGAACGGGAGGATCGTGCGTGGTGCTGATGGTGATCAGCGGCACGGGGAGCGTGTCGCCGCGCGCGGGTGGGGAGTCGGGGTTTGAGGAAGTCATGGTTCGCGCCGGAACGACGGTCCTGGTGCCGGCCGCGATCGCGCCCGCCGCGGCGCTCCGCATGGGTCCGGGCGGGCGCGTGTTGTGCGTGGGGCTGGCGGGTCGATAGCCGCGGCTGCGTGTGCGACTGTGCGGGCCGATCAAGCCGCGGCGAATCCGCGCTCGTTCCGTGCTCAGCGTTCGAGCACGAACGCCGCCTGAACGCAATCGAATTCCGGCACGATCGAGCAGGTGTCGATCTCGGCGCACGACCGCACATCATCCGCGAATCCGATCGCCGTGAGGCCGCGTCCGCCCGATGACTCGGCGAGCGACGATGCGAGGCCGTCCGCAGCGGAGACCGCGTGCCGCCACAGGTCCCGGCACAGGCGCGGCGTGTCATCCGAGAAGGCCGAAAGGCCTCCCGTGCACATCCGATCGACGATCGCACCGGCGGCGAGGACGTCGTCGAGGGATAGCCGCCCGTTGGTGCCCGCGCAGAGGAGGCAGATCGGGCGATCCTCCCGCGCGAGTGCGTCGGCGACCGCGCGACGGTTGTTCAGGCAACCCACGAGGATGCGTGCAGCGCCGGAGCGTCGCGCGACCTCGACGGCGCGGGTGCCGTTGCTGGTGGTGAACGCGATCGCTCTTCCCGCGACTCGCGCGGCAGAGTACTCCGCCGGAGAGTTCCCGAGATCGAAGCCTGGGATCCGCACTCCGCCGCGCTCCCCGCCGAGCAGGCACGTTCCGGGGGGAAGCGATTCCCGGATTCGGAGCGCGGCCTCCGGATCGGCGCAAGGGATGACCCGGGCCGCGCCGACGGACAGCGCTCGGGTGATGGTGGTCGAGGCGCGGAGCAGATCGATCACGACGCACACGCAGCCGCGCATGGAATCCAGTTCGGGCCCCGGGGGAAAAAGGTGAACCGAGAGCGGGCGGAACATCAGGCCCGGTACGCGCTGAGCACCTTGGCGATCGCGGCCTCAATGATGGCGAAATGCGCGTCGGTCAGGGCGTGGTGCATCGGGAGGCAAAGGACGGTCTTGGCGAGACGGCGGGCCACCGGATAGTCGTCGGTGGCGAACGATGCCAGCGCGGGCTGGTCCGGGAGCGGACGCGGGTAGTGGACGGCCGTCGGCACGCCCTCGGCCTTGAGCGCATCGCAGAACTGGTCGCGGGTGCAGCGGACCTTTCCCAGGTCCAGCACCGCGGTGTAGAGGTGGTACGCGGAGGACGCGCCCGGCGTGATCGCGGCGGGCGCGAGCCCGTCGAATCGGCTGAGGATGCCGTCGAGCCGTGCCGCGGCGGCACGACGGGCGTCGGTCTCACGCGACAGGCGGTCCAGGCGCGAGCAGCCGATGGCGCCCGTGATGTCATTCATGCGGTAGTTGTAACCGACGGACTCGTGGAGGTACTTGTCGGTCTCCCCGTGCGAGCGAAGAAGCTTGATCTGGCGGGCCAGCGCGTCGTCGTTGGTCGTGACCATGCCGCCCTCGCCGGTGGCGAGATTCTTGGTGGCGTAGAACGAGTAGGTGACCGCGTCCCCGAACGCGCCGATGCCCTTGGCCTTGTAGGTCGCCAGGTGGGCCTGAGCGGCGTCGTAAATAACCCGAAGGCCGTGCCTGCGCGCCAAGGCCTGCGTCGCGTCGATGTCCACGGGGCAGCCGTACAGGTGCGTCGCGGCGATGGCCGTGGTGCGGCCGGTGACGCGCCGGGCCGCATCGGCCAGGTCGATCTGAAGCGTGCGCGGGTCCGCATCGCAGAACACCGGGATGCCGCCCCGGGCCACGACCATCGACACGGTGGCGATGTAGGACCACGCGGGGACGAGCACCTCATCGCCGGGGCGGAACAGGGGCTCGTACGCGAGCTGAAGGGCACAGGTCCCGTTGGCGCACGTCATCGCGTGCTTGGCGTGGCTCATCTCGGCGAAGCGGGCTTCCAGTTCGGCGCACTTGGCGGCCGACCGCAGCATGCCGGATCGCAGCACCTTCATCGCGGATTCGATGTCCGCGTCGGACAGTCCCACGACCATGAACGGGACGGGCGTGGCGGAAACGGGCGTTCCCCCCTGCACCGCGAGAGGGGTGCGAACAGATGTCTTGGTGGGAGTTGCGGCGAAGGCTGACGCATCGGGCACGGGGGCTCTCCAACTGGGTTGCGGCTCCCCCGATCGGCCGATCGGCCTTTGGGAGAATCTCGCGCCCACAATCGCCGCGGAGGCGGGAGTCGTGGGGGAAACCCAAGGATAGGTCTTCTCGTAAAGTGCTGACGTTCGAGCCCGTGGTGGTACGGACGGAGGAAGAGTGAGCGACAGTTATCGGACATTAAATACGGTTTGGGTGGTGACGCGTTCGAACGTACTCGCGGGGTGTAGAGAGGCCACTATCATCAATGATGATCCAGCGTGACCGACGGAGTTGGTGCGGACTTGGGTTACTCGGATTGGCGGTCGTTCTCGGGGTGCCCACTACCGGGGAGGGTCGAGCGGAGCCTCCCAACACCCCCTCTCTGGCGAGCGTGTCGCCGACGACGCCCGGAGGGCGGTTTGATGAGATGGCACGCAAGTTCGGCGGGGTGTTGTGGGCGACGCGGCCGAGCCAGGACAGCGTGCTGAGCTTCACCCAGCCCTCGGAGGTTCGAGAGATCCTGGTCAAGCCCGATGAGGCGGTGAAGAAGGGCCAGGTTCTGGTGCGGGCCAGAGACGCGGACATTCTCGCGGCGATCGCCACGCAGCGTGTTCGGTCGAGCAACGAGGCGGAAGTGAAGGGGGCGGCGACGGCGCTGGAACTCGCGCAGTTCCGCTACGACCAGTATCGGAAGGCCGCCGCGGAGAACGCGAAGAGCTCGCCGAGCGAGGAGGCGGAGTTGCGGCTTTCGGTGGACAACGCGCGCCACCAGTTGGACGCGGCGCGGGCGAGGCTCAAGGAAGAGCAGTTGCGACTGGAGACGCTGGAACGCCAGTTGGAGCGGTACCGCCTGGAGGCGCCGTTCGACGGCAGGGTCGAATCGGTGATGGTGGAACAGGGGCAAGGGCTGAACGAGGCGGAGAAGGTCGTGCGGGTCGTGAACACCGACCTGCTGTGGGTCGAGGCGCCGGTGCCGACCGACGAGACGTTGCGGCTCGGATTGAAAACGGACAGCTCGGCGTGGGTGATGCTGGTGATCGGGGACTCCGTGAAGGTTGTGCGCGGGCGGGTGCTCCACGTGTCCCCGGTGGCCGACATGGCGAGCGGCACGCGCCGTGTCCGGGTTGAGATCGCGAACCCGTCAAGGTGGCCCGCCGGAACGCCCGCGGCGGTGCGGTTCGAGGAGCCCGTAGCGGATTGGTCGTCGGTCGCGACAGGGAGGAAGAACCCGTGATCGACCTGACGAGCCTGAAGGCGCCCGGTTGGGCGCGGGTGGTGGCGGATCTCTCGCACGCGGCGGCGGACGACAAGACGTACCTGGAGCACCTGCTGAGGATACTGGCGCAGGTGAGCGCGGCGCGCCAGGCGGCGCTGTTCGCGCCGGGTTCCGCGGACGACGCGGCCGCCGAGCCGCGTTTGATCGCGGTGTGGCCGCTGCCGGTGCAGGAGGGCGCGCCGGCGGAGGGGGGGAGCGCGGTTTCGGGCGCGGCGGCGCCGGCGCCCACGGATTCGCTGCTGCTTCCCAGCGAGATGAAGTCGGCGGCGCTGGGTGCGCTGGAAACCGGGCAGGCGCGCGCGTTCGGCCTCGACAAGCAGAACCAGGTCTACGACGTGACGCCTTCGGACGGGTATCTGCTGTCGGTTCCGCTGCCCGGCGGGAGGGGGGGCGGCGGTGACGCCCGGGCGTCGGACGGCGCGCCCGCGGCGGGAGCGATCGTGCTGGCGATCGAACCGCGTTCGCGTCAGGCGGTGCAATCGACGCTGGCGATGGCGGAGGTGTTGTGCGGGTATGTGCACGCGCACCGGGCGCGGGCGTCGCTGCGGAGGGCGCAGTCGTCGAGCTTCGCGCTGGACCTGGCCACTCGCCTGATCGCGTCGATCAACAGCGCCAAGACCTTCAAGGGCGCTTCGATCCAGTTCGTGAACGACCTCGCCAAGCAGTTCGGTGTGGACCGGGTGGCGATGGGGTGGGTCCGGGGCGACGCGACGCGTGTGCAGGCGATCAGCGACACGGAGCACTTCGACCGTCGCATGGCCATGGTGCAGAAGATCGAGGCGGCGATGGACGAGAGCCTCGATCAGCAGCAGCCGGTGGCTTACCCGCCGCCGGAGGGTGAGCAGGACGTGCTGCTGGCGCACGCCATCACGCACGCGCACAAGGAGCTGGCGGCCTCGGACGCGAACCTGAAGGTGGCCTCCTTGCCGCTGCGGGTGGACGAGGAGATCGTCGGCGTGGTGACGATCGAGACGACCGGCCCGGGGCGGGTGGAGGTGCAGACCCTGGAGCTGCTGCAGGCCTCGCTGGACCTGGTGGCCCCGGTGCTGAGGGTGCGGCGCAGCGATGACCGGCCGCTGGTGCTGCGCGCGTGGGACTCGACGCTGTGGGGGTGCGCATGGCTGGTGGGCCCGAAGCACACGGCGTGGAAAGCGGCCGCGGCGCTGCTCGTGATCGCGTTCCTGGCGGTGACGCTGGTGCACGCGACGTACCGGGTGGGGGCAACGGCCACGCTCCAGCCGCGGGTGAAGCGGGTTGTCGCGGCGCCCTTCGACGGGCTCGTGTGGTCGTTGCCCAAGGGGATCGAGCCCGGGGCGCGGGTCGAGGAAGGAGCGGTCCTCCTGGAGCTCGACACGGCGGAGCTGCGGTTGCGTTTGGCGGCGGCCGAGGCCAAGAAACTGCAAGCCGACAAGCAGTCGAGCGCCGCGATGCGTCAGGGCGACACGGCCGGCGCGCAGCGGTATCTCGCCCAGGCGGCCCAGGCTGAGGCGGAGGCGGACCAGCACCGGTACTACCTCGAGCGGTCCCGGCTGGTTGCGCCCATCGCGGGCACCATCATCACCGGGGACCTGAAGGACCGCGTGGGCTCGTCGGTGAAGCTCGGAGAATCGCTGTTCGAGATCGCTCCGCTGGGGGAGATCATCGCGGTGGCGCGGGTCGACGAGCGTGATATCTCCCTGCTCAAGGGCGGCAGCCTCGGCGAGGTGGCGACCAAGGCCTACCCGGGCCGGCGGTTCGGGCTGACCGTGGAGCGGATTGTGCCGCTGGCCGAGGCCAAGGACGGGCAGAACCTGTTCGAGGTGCGGGCCAGGCTCGACGAGACGGCCGAGTGGATGCGCCCGGGCATGGAGGGGCTCGCGAAGTTCGATACCGGTCGGCAGTCGCTGCTGTACATCGGCACGCGTCGGCTGGCCGACACCTTGCGGCTGTGGCTGTGGTGACCCGCTCAGGCTCCTTTCGCCGGCGCATTCCGGGCGTGCGTGATGCGCTCGGCCTGATCCCGCCTTCCGCCCATCGGCAGTATCCATGAACGAACGCCCCACGTTCTCACCGTTCTGGCACCGCGTCCGGCTGATGAAGCCCCGGCTGCGGTCGCACGTGCAGATCACACGCCAGCGGTATCGCGGGCGGCGCTGGCACGTGGCGCACGATCCGACGAGCAATCAGTTCTACCGGTTGAACCCGGTGGCCCACGATTTCGTGGGGATGCTGGACGGCACGCGGGACGTTGAGACGTGCTGGAAGATCTCGCTGCAGAAATTCGGGGATTCGGCCCCGACGCAGAACGAGGTCATCCAGCTCATGTCGCAGTTGTACAACTCGAACTTGCTGAGCGTGGACTCCTCGCCGGAGACCGAGCAGCTGCTGACGAGGGGGCGCGAACGGGTGAAGCGTCGCATCCAGCAGCAGGCCATCGGGATCATGTATTTCAAGATCCGGTTGTTCAATCCGGACCGCGTGCTCACGTGGCTCGAGCCGATCTTCCGCCCGCTCCTGAACGTGTGGGGGCTGGCGGCCTGGGCGGTGTTTCTGCTGTTCTGCATGAGCCGCGTGCTGCCGCACTGGGGTGAGCTGGCCTCGGGCCTGGATTCGGTGATCGCCCCGGGCAACTGGGGGTGGCTGATCCTGGTCTTCGTCGTCACGAAGGCGATTCACGAGACGGGTCACGGCCTGATCTGCAAGCGGTTCGGCGGCCAGGTGCCCGAGTTCGGCGCGATGCTGCTGGTGCTGTTCCCCTCGCCGTACGTCGATGCTTCGAGCTGCTGGGCGTTCCCCAGCAAATGGCAGCGGATGGCGGTGGGCGCGGGGGGCATGATCTTCGAGCTGTTCGTGGCCTGCGTCGCGGCGCTCGTTTGGATCAACACGGCGCCGGGAGACCTGGCCCGCCAGATCGCGTACAACGCGATGATCACCGCGTCGATTTCCACCGTCCTGTTCAACGCCAACCCGCTCATGCGGTTCGACGGCTACTACATCCTCGCGGACCTGCTCGAGACGCCCAACCTGATGCAGCGCTCGGCGCAGATGCTGAAATACCTGCTGCAGCGGCACGTCTTCCGGCTCGAGCGGCTCCAGCCCCCGAGTTCGCAGCGGTCCGAGCAGGCGATCCTGGTGGTCTACGGCGTGCTCTCGATGGCCTACCGCGTCTTCTTGTTCCTCTCCATCACGCTGTACGTGCTGGGCCAGTTCTTCATCATCGGCGTGATCCTGGCGGTGTGGACCGCCGCGGCGTGGTTCCTCGTTCCCATCGGCGGTCTGGCGCACTGGTTGGCGACGAGCCCGGCGCTGGGCGAGCACCGCGGCCGCACCATCGCGTCCACGCTGGGGATGATCGCGCTGGCGGGCGCACTGGTCGGGCTGGTTCCCCTGCCGGACTACCGGCGCGGCAACGGAGTGATCGAGAACCCAACCCGTCAGGGCGTGTTCGTCGGCGCCGACGGGTTCATCGTCGAGGCCCCCAAGCGCCCCGGCGACCGCGTCGCTGCGGGCGAGATCATCGCCCGCCTGGAGAGCGAGGAGTTGGTGGCCCGTCGTCGGGAGCTCCGAGCGGTCATGGACGAACTGCGCGTGAACGAATCGCAGTCGCGCCAGGAGGGCGAGCCCGCCGCGGCGCAGATCGTCGCCAACCGCATCGGCGCGGTCGCCGATCAGTTGGCGGAGGTCGATCGTCGCCTGGAACAGCTGAACGTGCGGTCGCCCATCGACGGCGTGGTGGTCGGGCCCGATCCGTCGTTGCGGATCGGGTCGTACGCTCGGCGCGGCGAGCGCATGTGCGAGGTGGTGAATCCCGCGGACGTGCGTGTGGCCGCGGTGATGAGCCAGTCCGAGAGCGCCTGGCTCTTCGAACTCGGGCCCGAGTCGCACGGGGTCGAGATGCGGCTCCGCTCCGACGCGTGGACGCCGGTGACGGGAACCAAGGTGTGGGCCCTGCCCGCGGGCCAGACACGCTTGCCGCATGAGGGGCTGGGATTCCACGGCGGCGGCGACGTCGAGGTCGATCAACGCGATCCGGAAGGGCGTCGGGCCAAGCAGGCGCGATTCGTCGTGTACATCGAAGCGGATTTCGCGGCGCTCCGCGTCCAGAACCCGGAGGCCGTCGCCCCCGGCGAGCGCGTCCGGTTGCGCTTCAGCCTGCCGTCCAAGCCCATTCTCACCCAGGTGATCGATCGGGTGCAGAAGGTGCTTCAGGGCAAGGTCAACCTCTGATGAGCCAACTGGTCACGCGCTACAACGTGCTCTTCGAATCGCTCAAGGCGAGGCGCCGGAGGCCGGAATTGCCCAAGGGGCTGGACCGCTTCGCCGCGGCGGTCTCGCTCCGCTGGCGGCAGCGTCGGGTGTCGGACCGCTTTCTTCGCGCCCAGGCCGAGGGCATCGACGCCCTGCGGGGAGAAACAGCGGCCCTGACGGACGCGGCGCTCTCGGAGACGTTGCGGTCGCTGCGGGAGCTTTTCGTCCGCGGCCGGCAGGACGATGAGGCCGTTCGTCGCGGGCTCGCGGCCACCCGTGAGGTGGCGCGGCGTGAGACCGGAGAAGAGCCATTCCCGGTGCAGCTCATCGGTGCACTGGCGCTCTACCACGGCCGGATCGTGGAGATGCTCACCGGCGAGGGCAAGACGCTCACCGGGTCGATCGCCGCGCCCCTGCTGGCCTGGCGGCATCGGAGCCTGCACGTGTTCACGGTCAACGACTATCTCGCGCGACGCGACGCGGAGAGTCGGGAGTCGATCTACCGCCGCTGCGGCCTGACCGTCGGGGCAATCCAGCAGGAGCAGGAGCCCGCCGCCCGCTACGAGGTCTACGCCAAGTCGATCGTGTACGGCACGCCCAAGCAGATCACCGCGGACTGGCTCCGCGATCAGATCCGTCTGGGACGGCTGAGCACGCCGTGGGCGGGGCGCCGGCTGCTCGACGAGTCCAGCGGCCTGGGCGGCCCGATGATCCCCGGCCTGCGGGCGGCGCTGGTGGACGAGGCCGACGCGGTGATGATCGACGAGGGCGTGGTGCCCTTGATCATCGCCCGCTCGCGCCGCGAGGACGACATGGCCGAGACCTACCGCCAGGCGGCGGCGCTGGCCTCGAAGCTCGAAGAGGCCGCGGACTACCGCATCGATCATCTGCGCCGCCGGGCCGAGCTGACGCGCCGCGGGCGCGAGCGCGTGGCCGGGTTGCGCGCGGGCCTGAGCGAGCCGATCTGGCGGGCGGCGCGACGCGCCGAGGAGCTGGTGCGGCAGGCGCTGGTGGCGCGCCACTGCTACCTGCTCGGCCGTCAGTACCAGGTGGTCGATGGTCTGGTGGTCATCGTCGACGAGTACACGGGCCGCTTCCTCGCGGACCGCTCATGGGAGCACGGACTGCACCAGGCGGTCGAGGCCAAGCAGGGCGTGGACATCACCGCCGACCGCGAGACGCTGGCGCGCATGAGCTTCCAGCGGTTCTTCCGCATGTACCCCGTGCTGTCGGGCATGACCGGCACCATCGCCGACGCGGCGGTCGAACTCCGTCGCGTGTACAACCGGCCCATCGCGATCATCCCCACCAACCGGCCCGTCATCCGCGAGGCGTGGCCCACGCGCGTCTTCCGGACCGCGGAAGGCAAATGGAACGCGATCGCGGTCTCCATCGGGCAGTTGCACGCGCAGTTGCGGCCGGTGCTGGTCGGGACCCGTTCGATCCAGGCGTCCGAGCAGCTCTCCGCCATGCTCGCCGCCCGCGGCCTGCCGCACCGCGTCCTCAACGCCAATCACGACAAGGAGGAGGCCGAGCTCATCGTTTCCGCCGGCGCACCCGGAGTCATCACCGTCGCCACCAACATGGCCGGGCGCGGCACCGACATCCGCCTCACCCAGGACGCCCGTCGTGCCGGCGGCCTGCACGTGCTGCTCACCGAGGTCCACGGGGCCAAGCGGATCGATCGTCAGTTCATCGGGCGCTCGGGCAGGCAGGGCGACCCCGGCTCGTCGCAGATCTTCGTTTCGCTCGAGGACGAACTGGTCCGCCTGCACGCGCCGCGGCTGGCCGCGCTGCTGAGCGCCCGGACGGGCGCGGATGAGTTGTCGGGTCGGCTGCTGCGGCTGGGGGTGCTGCTGGCGCGTCACGCCCAGCGCCGCTCCGAGGCCCGTGACCGGTGGATGCGTGCCGAGGTGCTCCGGCAGGATGACTGGACGGAAAAGTACCTGCCCGGACACTGAGTCCGGCCGCGCCCAACGTCAGTCCGCCCGACCCTCCGCCCGCGCGATCACCTGAGCCTCGTCCCTGTGGACGTAGATGCGGTTGACCTCGACCCAGCCCACGAAGACATAGGGCTGCTTTTCCATGTACGAGGCCAGGGCCTGGTCCTTGCCGCCGCTGTTGTCCTCCAGCAGCAGAACGCGGGGCTTGAAGCGCGCCAGATCGAACCCGCCCAGCACCGTGACCTCCCCCCCTTCAACGTCGATCACCGCCGCGTCGATCGGCCCCGCGTGGTCCTTGAGCAAGTCGTCCATGCTCGTCAGGGGCACGCGCACCGCGCGTCGCTTCATCCCCTGTGATTCGATCAGCTTGGCGTGCTCGCCCCGTGCATCCGTGTAGGACAGCATCCCGCCGAAGTGGTCCTCCACCACCTGAAACTCGATCTCGCCCGCCGCGCCCCGCGCGCCCAGCGCCGCGTGCACCACCCGGGCGTGCGGCCGGTTGGCGCGGCACTGCTCGGCCCGCTCCGGGATCGCCTCGATGAGCAGGCCATCCCATCCCATGGCGTCCAGCGCGTACGTCACCGCGAAGCTCCGGCCATCGAACGCGCCGACCTCGATGTAGAAGCCCGACGTCTGCCCGCCCAGCAACTCCCAGAGCACGCCGTCCTCGCCGAACTGGGAACGGAACTCGATGCGCGTCCGTGGCGAGCGGCCCGCCCCCGCCAACGCACGCTCGGCCTCCCAGGCGTACACCCGGCGCTTCAGGCGCAGCAGATCGCGCTGGACGCCGGCCAGCGCGCCCTGCACGCGCTGGGCGAAGTGCCCGAACTCCGTCCGTGTGATCGGGGCCGCTTCGGGGTTCAGATGCCTCACTCGTGACCTCCTTCGGGCCGCGCCGAGCCGGACGGGCGGCCTCGATCATTGTCTCGCTCCCGGCCGCCCCCGCCCGGGCTCCCGAGACGAGCCCGCGCCCGCTTCCTACTTCAGCAGGCGATCGAGAAAGTGGATATCAACCCCGCCCTCAATGAACTGCGAATTCTCCATCAACTGGCGGTGCAGCGGGATGGTGGTCTTGATCGGATCGACCCGGAATTCGCGCAGCGCCCGCGCCATCCGCGTGATCGCCTGCCTCCGGTCGTCCGCGTGCACGATCAGCTTGGCGATCATCGAGTCGTAATTCGGCGGCACCGTGTACCCGGTGACCACGTGCGTGTCCAGGCGTACGCCCGGCCCGCCCGGCGGCTCGAACCGGTCAACCGGGCCCGGGGAGGGCATGAACTTCCGCTCCGGGTCCTCGGCGTTGATGCGGCACTCGATGGCGTGGCCACGCGTCGCGATGTCCCGCTGGCGGAACCTCAGCGGCTCGCCCGCGGCGATGCGGATCATCTCCTTGACGATGTCCACACCCGTGATCTGCTCGGTCACCGGGTGCTCCACCTGCACGCGAGTATTGACCTCCAGCATGTAGAAATTCTGCTTCGCGTCCATGAGGAACTCGACCGTCGCCGCGCCCGCGTACTTGGCCTCGCGGATCAGGCGGGCCGCCGACTCGCACACCGCTTCGCGACGCTTGCGGTCGAGGTTCGGAGCGGGCGCCTCCTCGACGAGTTTCTGGTGCCGGCGCTGGATCGAGCAGTCGCGCTCGTAGAGGTGGATCGCGTGACCGTGCTTGTCGCCCAGCACCTGCACCTCGACATGGCGGGCGTGCTCGAGGAATTTCTCGATGAACACGGCCCCGTTGCCGAACGCCGCCTGCGCCTCCTGCGCCGCCTGCTTCAGGTTGGAGCGCAGCGTGGCCTCGTTGTGGCACACCCGCATGCCCCGGCCGCCCCCGCCCGCCGCCGCCTTGATGATCACGGGGTACCCGATCTTCGAGGCGACCTTGACCGCCTCATCCTCGTCCTCGATCGCCCCGTCCGAACCCGGGAAGATCGGCACCTTCGCTTCCTTCGCCGCCCGCTTGCACGCGACCTTGTCGCCCAGGCGCGCCATCGCCTCCGGCGAAGGCCCGATGAACTCGATCTTGCAGTCGCGGCAGACGCGGGCGAAGTCCGCCCGCTCGCTCAGGAAACCGTACCCGGGGTGAATCGCATCGACGTTCGCCACCTCCGCCGCGGAGATGATCCGCGACACGTTGAGGTACGACTCCTTCGCGGGCCCCGGCCCGATGCAGATCGCCTGGTCCGCCAGCCGCAGGTAGGGGGCGCCCCGGTCCGCCTCGGAGTACACGCACACCGGCTCGATCCCGAGCTCGCGGCAGGCGCGGATGATCCGCAACGCGATCTCACCCCGGTTGGCGATCAGCACTCGACTGAACATGCGGCCAGCGCCCTTCCTGCTTCTCTGCGCCCCGCGTTCCCGGAGCATCGCCCTCGCTCGACCCGCCGCGTGCCCGTGCCGCCGGCGCCGCTCATCTCAGCTCGGACGGACCAGGAACAGCTTCTGGCCGTACTCGATGGCCTGGCCGTTCTTGATCAGCACGCGCTCGATCGTCCCGCTCACCTCGGACTTGATCTCGTTGAACACCTTCATCGCCTCGACCAGGCACACCACCGTGTCCGCGTCGATCGTCGCGCCCGCTTTCACGTATGGGGGGCTGTCCGGATTCGGCGACAGGTAGCACGTGCCGACCATCGGCGACTCGATCGCCAGCAGGCCCGCGTCCGAGTCGGCGGCCTCCGGCCGCGCCCCGCTCGCCGCCGGCTCGCTCCCCGCGGAACCTCCCCCGGACGAGCCATCGGCCGCCGGGCCCGTGGCCGGGGGCGCGCCGATCACCGGCGCGTGATGCACGATCGGCGCGCCCGCTCCGCCCGGACCGGCGCCCAGCGCGCGCTTGATGGTGACCGTCTCGGCCTGATCCTCCAGGTTGAGTTCGGAGAGATCGTTGTCCACCATCAGACGCACGAGTTCCTTGAGTTTGCGGATGTCGATCATCGTGTGGCCCATTCAAGAGAGGTCGGCAGGCGGCAGAGGTTCTCCGCCCCGCGTTCCGTGATCAGGTAATCGTTCTCGATTCGCACCCCGCCCACCCCCGGCAGATACACACCCGGCTCGATTGTTACCACATGCCCCGCTTCCAGCCTGAACGCCGGCAGCACCGACGAGAGCATCGGGCTCTCATGGATATCCAGGCCGATCCCGTGCCCCAGCCCGTGGCCGAACCGTTCCCCATATCCCGCGCCGGTGATCACGTCCCGGGCCGCCGCATCGATCTCCACGGTGGTGCGCCCCGGAGCCAGCGCCGCCGCCGCGGCCTCGTGCGCGTCCCGCACCAGCCCGTACACGTCCCGAAGCTCCGACGGCCATCGCCCCAGCGCGATCGTCCGCGTCATGTCCCCGTGGTAGCCCTCCCACATGGCGCCCCAATCGATCAGCACGCTCGAGTTCGCACCCGCGCGGGTCGTACCCGGGCGGTGGTGCGGCCGCGACCCGTTCGTCCGGGCGCACACGATTGAGGAGAAGCTGGGCGTCACCGAACCCCGGCGTTTCATCTCCCACTCCAGCCTCCCGGCGATCTCCAACTCGGTCATCCCCGGCTTCAGCTCCTCCAGCACGTCGGACAGCGCCGCTTCGCCGATCCGGATCGCCCTTCGGATGTGCGCGACCTCCGAAGCGTCCTTGCGCATGCGCAATCCGGAGACGAGGCCGTTCGTGCCCACCACCCGCCGGCCTTTCAGAGCCCTCCCCATGGACCGTCGCTGCGCAACGGTCACGTGCTCGTCCTGCACCGCGAGCGGATCGGACTTGGACAGGGCCGACCGCACGACCTCCGTCGCGGCGTCGAGCAGCGGCCCCTTCCGCATGAAGACCTCCGCGATCCCCTCGACGACCCTGACCTCCTCCGCATACCGAAAATCGCTCACGAGGACCGAGCGCGTCGCGCCCACCAGCAGGTAGCTGTCCCCACCGAGGAATCCCGTGAGGTACGCTACATCCTTCGGATTGGTGACCAGCAGCGCCGCGCACCCGATTTCCCCGAGGCGGCGTCGAACGCGACCGATTCGAGATCGATACGAGCTTTGATCGGTATTCGATCGGTGCGTGGATTTGGGGGATCGCGATGGCATGGGCCGGGATCATACCGGCCGTTTCAACGAACCGCGAGGCATTCCTATCAATGACCGTACGGCCCCGCCATCCGGTGTACTCGATCACCAGCCGATGGTCGGCGTTGATCGCTCGATCTCAGCGGAACAGCCACATGATCGCTGCAATTGCGATCATGATCGCCCTGCTTGGTGCCGCAGTGGTCTGGCCATTTTCGCTCGCTCTGCTCCGGTCATGGACGAGCCCGGGAAGCCTGTCCGATCAGGTGGTTTGGTGGCCGCGAGCCGAGTTGATCGCGCGCACGCTGGCGTATCCGGCCGGGATCGCGAGCTTGGCCGTCGCACTGGGGCTGCCCGCGGCGTGGGCCATGCGCGCCAGCCCTGGTGCACGCGGCCACTGGGTTCAGGTGGCCTGCCTGGCACCCGTATTCCTTCCTTCTTACCTGTCGTACAGCGCACTGAACCTCGCCCGCTCACCCGGCAACGTCTTCGGGGACCTCCTCGAATCGGCCCCCGATTGGGTGCCGATGCTCACCGGGAGAATCATCGCCGGAGCGTCCCTCTCGATCTGGGCCTGGCCGCTCGTCGCGTGGCTGCTGGCCCCGGGGTGCCGGAGCATCCCCGGTTCCGTGCTCGACGCGGCCTTGCTGGAGTCCCCGTCGCGTTTCGCGCGCGCAAGGCTGGTTGTCGGGATGCTCTGGCGCGCCGGTTCGCTCGGTCGCGCATGGCTGGGCGTGTACCTGTTGATGCTCGGCTCGGCGGTCCCGCTCCATCTCGCGCAGGTGGACACATTGGCCATCCATCTCTGGAGAGTCCTCGATCTCGCTCCCGAGCCCGTGAACGCCTTGATTGCCGGCTGGCCGCTGGTGCTGGCCGCGGGAGCCGGGGCGTGGGCGCTCTCGTGCCGATTCGAGCGCACATGGGAGCACGAAGACGCGGCCGACGCTCGCTCCCCCGGATCACCGGTGCTCGCGGCGGTGGGGTCCCTGGCAGTGCTCTCGGCGCTCATGCCCATCGCGTTGTCCGCGGCGAGCCTGCGGAGGTGGGAATCGGTCGGAGCATTCTGGGTGCTGCTCGGACCGGCGGTTTGGGGGAGCGTCCGAACGGCGGCCCTGGCCGGGTTGGGAGGCACCATGCTCTGCGCGGCGTTCTGGTTCGGCTCGGCGGGAAGCGAACGCGTATCGTGGGCCGTTCGAGCCGGGCTGGGCATGCTGGCGTTTGCCGCGCTCCTCCCGGGAGTCATGATCGGGTCGTTCACGCTGGGCGCGTGGCGCGGGTCCGGTTACGAAGATTCCGTGCTTCCGCTGGCGCTCGCGCACGTGGCGAGGTTCGGGTTGATCGGGGCGTTGTCCGGGATGGCGCTGTCGCGTGCCGAGTCCCGGGCACAGCGGGAATTGCGCCGTGCCGAGGGGGCGGACACGCTTTCGGGGCTTCTCCGGACGTCTTGGAGGGCAGCGTTGCCAGTGATGTTGGCCGCAGGCATGGCAACCGTCTTGCTGAGTGTGCAGGAGATCGAAGCGGCGGTCATGCTCCAGCCGCCGGGCGCGCCGTTGCTGGCCCAGCGATTGCTTGAGCAATTGCACTTTGCCCGTGACGAGGAACTCGCCGCGGCAACGGTCAATCTGGGCAGTCTGGGCTTTGTCGTGGCGCTCGCCGTAGCGATCGTGCTGGCCCGATTTCTAAGGCCTGTGCGGAGGTAGGGTGGGGCCGGCGGGTCGTGGCGAGTACCTCCATGGGCTTTCCAGACGGATCCGATCCCGGCATCGATCGGACTGGAATCCCAAGACCTGCGATACTGCCATGGTGAGGTTCACATTTCCTCTCAGCTCGATGCGGGCGTACGCGGCGCGGGCGTTGATTCCGTGTGTGCTGGTCGCGGCCGGTTGCGGCCCGCAGCCGGGGGCGGGAGCGGACGCCGCCCCGCTGCCGGCGATGCGGGCATTCGGGGGGGGTGGGACCCGGCCCGGCCAGTTCGCGTATCCGCGTGCGATCGACACGGACGGACGCTGGCTGTTCGTCATCGACAAGGAAGCCCGGATCCAGATGCTGGATCCATCGGACGGCCGTTGTGCGGCGCTGTGGCGAACACCGGAGTGGGAAAAGGGCAAGCCGACCGGGGTGACCATCGGCCCCGGTCCCGGGGGTCGCGCGGCGGTGTACGTGCCCGATACCCACTACCACCGGGTGCTGGTGTACGCGATCCCCGAAGCCGCTGCGCCCGGCGCAGGAGTGGACGAGTTGCCCGCGGGGACTCTCCTCGCCCAGTTCGGCTCCTTCGGCACGGGCCCCGGGGAGTTCTATTTCCCGACCGATGTCGCGGTGGTGACCGGCCCCGATGGCGTCGTGGATCGCATTTTCGTCTCGGAATACGGCGGCAATGATCGGATCAGTGTGTTCGACGCCTCGTACCGCTTTCTTTTCGCGTTCGGCGGCATGGGTACCTCCGACCGACCCGACCGGATCGAGTTTCAACGTCCGCAATCGATGTTGATCGATGCGCGCGCACGAGAACTCGTGGTGTCCGACGCGCTGAACCACCGGATTGGCAGGTTCAGGTTCGACGGGACGCTGCTGGGGTGGATCGGCGCACGCGATGCGTCGGGGCGGGTGGGGACGCCGGGTCGGGAACCGGGTTCTTTTACGATCCCGTACGGCATGGCGTGGCTCGACGACGGGACGCTGCTGGTGGCGGAGTACGGCGGGAACAGGTTGCAGCGATTGGACGTCCGATCGGGGAGGTCATTGGGAGCCTGGGGGACGCCCGGGCGGGGAGCGGGTAACTTGGCGTCGCCGTGGGGCGTGGCGGTGGTGGGGGGTCGGACATACGTGCTTGATTCGCGGAACAACCGGGTGATGGTGTGCGGTGCGCCGCCGGGGTAACGTGCGGGGCATGCCGGAGGCTGAGCGTTGGTGATGCTGGGATCGCTGCAAATTGGGCCGGTGCAGTTCGCGCAGCCGGTTTGGCTGGCGTTGATCCCATTGACCTGGGCGATGAGCGTGTGGATTGCGCGCCGGACGCTCTCTGGGATGGGCACGCCGATGCGCCGTGCGTCGCTCGCGCTGCGGCTGCTGGTGTTCGCGCTGCTGGCGGGGGCCATGGCCGATCCGCAGTGGCGCCGTGAAGCGGACCTGGTGGCGGTGACGGTGGTGCTGGACGCGTCGCGTTCGCAGCCCGCGGCCTTGCAGGCGGAAGCCGACGCGTACCTGAAGAAGGCGGCGGAGAAGGCGACGGAAAAGAACCTGCTGGGGCTGGTGACGGTGGCGCGGGACGCGTATGTGCAGGCCCTGCCGCGCCCCGTGGGCGAGAGCCTGGACATCCAGAATATCGGGGCCACGGACGGGACGAACCTGGAGGGTGGGACGCGCCTGGGCATGGCGGTCATGCGCGAGAACGCGGCCAACCGTCTCCTGATCGTCTCGGACGGGAACGAGACGGCGGGTTCGCTGCTGTCGGCGGCGGCCGCGGCCAAGGCGGCCGGCATCCCGATCGACGTGCTGCCGTTGCAGTACACGTACGAACGGGAGGTGATCGCGGACCGGGTGATCGCGCCCTCTGGGGCCCGGGTGGGGGAGACGGTCAATCTTCGGGTGGTGCTGACATCGACGCACGCCGCGCGGGGCCGACTTTCCCTGCGGGTCAACGGCGAGGAAGCCGACCTCGACCCCGGCTCGGACGCGACCGGGCTGACGGTTGACCTCAAGCCGGGAACGAACGTCGTGCCGATCCCGATGAGCCTGGCTCGGGCCGGCCCGCAGCGGTTCGAGGCGGTGTTCACGCCCGAGCCGGACGCGTCCGGTCGGGTGGGGGACTCGATCGCGGAGAACAACCGGGCCGGGGCCGTGACGTTCGTCACGGGGGAGGGACGGGTGCTGGTGATCGCGTCGGAGCCGGCATCGGCGGGCTCGTTCGTGCGCGCGATCTCGGGGGCGTCCATCGGCACGGACGTCGTGACGCCCGCGCAGGCTCCGACATCGCTGGTCGAACTCGGCGCGTACGACGCGGTGGTGCTGGCGGGGGCCGCCGCGTACGACTTCAGTCAGGCCCAGCAGGAGGAGTTGCGGGCGTATGTTCACGACCTGGGCGGCGGGCTGATGATGACGGGCGGGCCGGACGCGTTTGGCGCGGGCGGTTGGATCGGCTCGCCGGTGGCCGACGCGCTGCCGGTGAAGCTGGACCCGCCACAGAAGCGGCAGATGCCGCGCGGCGCGCTGGCGCTGGTCATGCACTCGTGCGAGATGCCCAACGGCAACTACTGGGGCAAACGCACCGCCTCGGCGGCGGTCGAGGCACTCTCACGCCAGGACCTGGCCGGCGTGCTCGAGTACGGCTGGCAGAGCGGGGCGGGCAACTGGACCTACCCGCTGAGCGTGGTGGGGGACAAGTCGGACATCCTGCGCGCCATCAACAACATGGTGTACGGCGACATGCCCGACTTCGTGTCGATCCTCACCAGCGCGCTCGCCGCGCTCAAGGAGGCGAAGGCCGGCCAGAAGCACGTCATCCTGATCTCGGACGGGGACCCGCAACCGCCAGGGCCGGAATTGCTCGCGGAGTTCGCGGCGAACAAGATCAGCATCTCGACTGTGGCGGTCTTCCCGCATACCTGGGGAGGGGGATCGAGCGAGCTGTCGCGCATGCGTCAGATCGCGGAGATGACCGGGGGGCAATACCACGAGATCACCAGCAACAACCAGCTCAACTCGCTGCCCCAGATCTTCATCAAGGAGGCGCAGACGGTCCGCCGTTCGTTGATCTGGGAGGGCGATGCGTTCTCGCCCGCGCCGGGAGGGGGGCTGAGCGAGCCGATGCGCGGCATCCAGGGACCGTACCCGGGCGTGACGGGGTACATCGTGACCGCGGACCGCGAGGGGCTCTCGCAGGTGACGCTGCGCGGGCCGGAGAACGACCCGATCCTGGCCCAGTGGCAGTACGGCCTGGGGCGCGCGGTGGCGTACACGCCCGAGGTCGGCGGGCGCTGGACCACGGCGTGGGAAGGATGGCCTCAGTTCCGCGCGTTCTGGGAGCAGCACCTGCGCTGGGTGATGCGCCCCAGCGGTTCGCCGAACATCCGCGTGACCGCCAGCCCGGAGGGCGACCGCACGCGCGTGGTCGTGGAGGCGCTGGACGAGAAGGGGGAGCCGCTCAATTTTCTGCGCTGGCGGGGTCGGTCGGTGCGCCCCGACCTCAAGGCCGATGGCGTGGACCTGCGGCAATCCGGTCCGGGGCGGTACGAGGCTTCGGTCGATGCGTCGCAGGCCGGCTCGTACGTGATGAGCCTGCGATACGAGCAGACGCGCGACGACGGGAGCACGAGCGCGGGCGTCGTACAGGCCGCGGTCACACGTCCCTTCGCCGACGAGTTCCGCACCTTGCGCGATAACGCGGCCCTGCTCAAGCAGGTGGCGTCGATCACCAACGGCCGGGTCCTTTCCACGGATCCCGCCCAGGCCGACTTGTGGTCCTCGGCGGGCCTCACCATGCCCGTGGCCCTCACTCCCGTTCGGCTCGGCGCGGCCCTGCTCGCCGTCGTGCTCTTCCTGCTCGACGTGGGCGTGCGGCGCGTCCGTCTGGACCTTCATGCGTTGGCGGTGCGGATCGGCGGCCTGTTCTCGGCGGCAAGGCGGGTGAGCGCCGGCGAACAGATGGCCTCGCTCAAGGGAGCGCGGGATCGGGCGAAGCAGCGCCTCGAGCGGCCCGGTGCCGCCCCTTCGCCGCGCGGCGACATCGGATCCATTGAGGCGGCGCCGGCATCGTCAGAGGACGCTCGCGCGCGGGCGGCCGTCGCGGCGGTGAAGACCGCGAGGTTCGAGGCCACGCCGGAGGAGTTGAAGGCGGCACGGGCATCGGGCGCGTCCGCATCCGCGCCGGGAGTGGGGAGCGCTGCGTCCAGGGTCGAGCCGGGGCGGCAGGGTGACGACGCCGCGAAACCCGGGGAGGGAGGGGAGGGGATGAGCCGGCTGCTGAGAGCCAAACAGCGGGCGAAGAGGGACATGGAGGAATAGGCGGGGAGGGCCGACGCCGGGGGCGGCAGGGCAGGGACACACACGCACGACACGGAATCACGATCGAGCAGCGACGAAGGAGATCACGATGGCATCACGAAATGACACGCCCGCTGACGCCCAGGTGCCCGAGCAGGTCCGGGCCCGCTGCGAGCAGTTCCGGGCGACGTTCAGGCGGCTGCAGGACGAGATCGGGAAAGTGCTGGTGGGGCACCGCGAGATCGTCCACGGCGTGCTCACCACGCTCTTCGCGGGCGGAAACGTGCTGCTCGAGGGCGTGCCGGGGCTGGGCAAGACCCTGCTCGTGCGCACCTTGGCGGACGCCATCGCGTTGCCGTTCTCGCGCATCCAGTTCACGCCCGACCTGATGCCCGCGGACGTGATCGGCACGAACATCGTTTCGGAGGACGCGCAGACCGGGCGGCGCTCGTTCCAGTTCCAGCGGGGGCCGATCTTCGCTCAGATCGTGCTCGCCGATGAGATCAACCGCGCCACCCCCAAGACCCAGTCGGCCCTGCTCGAGGCAATGCAGGAGCGGAGCGTGACCGTGTCAGGAACGACCTACAGGCTCGAGCAGCCGTTCTTCGTGCTGGCCACGCAGAACCCCATCGAGCAGGAGGGGACCTACCCGCTCCCCGAGGCGCAGCTCGACCGATTCCTCTTCAAGCTCACCGTCGGTTACTCGCAACTGGCGGACCTGATGACCATCCTGGATCGCACGACCGGCGCGGCGACGCCGGCCGTGTCGCACGTCATGGATGGCGCGTCGATCCTGGAGGCGCAGAAACTCGTCCGAGAGGTGGTGGTGGCCCCGCACGTGAAGGAGTACGCCGCCCGCGTGGTGCTCGCGACGCACCCCGAGGGCAAGTTCGCGCCCGAGGCGACGAACAAGTACGTGCGCTGCGGTGCCTCGCCCCGCGCCGCGCAGGCGCTGGTGCTGGGGGCCAAGGTGATGGCCCTGACCGAGGGTCGCTACCACGTTGGGTACGCGGACATCAAGGCCGTGGCCCTGCCTTCGCTGCGGCACCGGCTGATCCTGAACTTCGAGGCCGAGGCGGACCGCGTGAGCGCCGATGCGCTGGTGGGCCAGGTGCTGGAGGCGGTCAAGACGGAGCCGGTGGGGGCGGGGGCGTGACGGATCGGAGCGGACTCATGCCAGGGACGCGAATGGCCATGCGTGTTGGAAAGTCGATCGAGAGTGAGGCGCGTGCATCGCGGCCCCGTGCGTCTCGACGAGAGACGGACCGGATGGACGGCGCGCTCGGCCCGAGCGGCGCACGTCGTCTAACCCCGGCGGACGTTGACACGGGCTTCCGGTCGCACGATCCGCGTCCCCACGCAGCGAGGATTCCATCCCGATAGAAAACCCCATGCTCCGCACCGCTTCCCCATCCCGTCCCAAGTCCATCGAGGACCTCCTCGATGCGCGGCTCGTCGCGCGCCTGTCGCAGCTCGACGTCACCAGCCGCAAGATCCTCACCGGCAAGCTCAAGGGCGAGCGTCGCAGCAAGAAGCGCGGCCAGAGCGTCGAGTTCGCGGACCACCGCCCCTACGTCGTCGGCGACGACCTCCGACGCATCGACTGGAACATCTTCGGCCGGCTCGACCGCCTCTTCCTGAAGCTGTACCTCGAAGAGGAGGACCTCTCGCTGCAGATCGTCATCGATGCGTCCGGCTCGCACGACTGCGGCGAACCGGGCAAGTTCGTCTTCATGCAGCGCCTGGCGATGGCGCTGGGCTACATCGGGCTCGTCAACCTGCACCGGGTGACGGTCACGGTCATCGGCGGGGCGTCGGGAGCGGTCACGTCCGCGGTGCGGGACCTGCGCGGCCGGGTGCGGACACGGGACCTCGCCCGCTTCATCTGCTCCGTTGAGCCCGGCGGGGCCGCCGCGTTCACGGAGGGGTGCAAGCGGGTGGCGTTGTCGCGCCGCGGCAAGGGCGTGATGGTGGTGCTCTCCGACTTCCTCATCAAGGAGGGGTACGAGGACGGCCTGCGGCTGCTGCTCGGGCACGGCTACGACGTGTTCGCGATTCAGGTGCTTTCGCCGCAGGAGCTCGAGCCGGACCTCGGCGGCGACCTGCGCCTGAAGGACGTGGAGGACGCGGACCTGGCGGAGGTGACCATCGCCGCGCCCCTGCTCCGGAAGTACAAGCAGACGCTCGCGGCGTACACGGGACGGATGCGGGAGTTCTGCGCCCGGCGGGAGATCAGCCTGATGTCGGTGCGGAGCGACACGCCGGTGGACGTCATGGTGCTCGATTATCTGAGGAAGAGGGGGCTGCTGGCGTGAGATCTGCGGCGCCAACACCAACGAAGCTCGCGCCGTCGGCACGGCGAACCGACCAGCTTCCATTGGTCATCGCGAATGAAACGGGACGTTCGACGATCGCGTCCCAAGCGGCACGGTATCCGTTCACGGGAATCTCAAGGATGATGGCGTGACGTTCCTCACCCCCACGCTCGCCGCACTCGCCGCCGCTGTCGCCGTGCCGACGCTGCTCATCCTGTATTTCCTCAAGCTCCGCCGGCGCGAAGTCGAGATCTCCAGCACGCTGCTCTGGAAGAAGGCCATCCAGGACCTGCAGGCCAACGCGCCGTTCCAGCGCCTCCGTCGCAATCTCCTTCTGCTCCTGCAGTTGCTGGTGCTGGGCGCGTGCCTCTTCGCTCTGGCGCAGCCGCAGGTCCGTGGCACCGCGCAGTCCGGCGAGCGGCACGTGATCCTCATCGACCGCTCGGCCTCGATGTCCGCCGCCGACGGCGACAAGCAGGGCGCGTCACGCCTTGACGCCGCCAAGCGGCAGGCGCTGGACCTGATCGACTCGATCCCGGAGCCAAACCTGCTCGGCCGGGGCGGCGGGGAGGCGATGGTGATCGCGTTCGACACCGCGGCGGAGGTGCGGCAGGGATTCACCTCCAGCCGCGCCGATCTTCGGCGGGCGATCGAATCCGTGGCGCCGACCGACGGCCGCTCGGCCCTCGGCGAGGCCTTCACGCTCGCCAAGGCGTACGCGGGCAAGCGGCAGATCGTCGAGGACAAGGGGCTCATCCTGTCGGGCCCGACCGCGACCATCCATCTCTTCAGCGACGGCCGTTTGGACGACGCCGCGACCGTGACGCCCGAGGTCGAGGACCAGGTGGTGTACCACCCGCTCGGAACGAGCGGGGCGGCCAACGTCGGCATCACGTCCGTGCGGGCCGAACGGTCGTTCGACGATCCCTCGCGGCTCTCGATTTTCGTGGGCCTGCAGAGCACCGCGCCGCTGGCGCGAAGCGTCGATGTGCAACTCGCACTTGACGGGCAGGTCGCGGCGGTCAAGTCGGTCGCTCTGTCCGCCGCCACGCCGGCGGAGCGCCAGCCGGGCGGCGCCGGGAGCGCGGCCCCCGCCGCGATCGCCGCAACCGCCGCAGAGACGGAGTCCGAGCCGATCCCCGCCTCCTCCGGCGCCGTGTTCACGCTCACGCGCGCGCAGGCGGCGGTGGTCAGCGTGCGACTCCGTCACCCCAGCGACGCCGCGCCCGACGTGCTCGCCGCGGACGACGAGGGATACCTGGTCGTCCCGCCCGCCAAGCGTCTGAGCGTCGCGCTCGTGACGGAAGGCAACTTCGTGCTCAGCTACGCGCTGGAGGGGCTGAACCTCGCGTCGCTGCGTGTGATGACCCCCGCGGAGTACCAGCGCCTCATCGACGTGCCGGCGTCACCGGAACTCGCCGCGTTCGACCTGACGATCTTCGATCGCTGGTTGCCCACGCGCAAGGCCACGGGGAACGCCGGCGGAGACCCCAAGCCGGGGCTGCCCCCGGGCCGTTGCCTTGTCTTCGGCGTGGTGCCCCCGCCGCCGCGCGGGCTGACCGACAAGGGCGGAGCGGACGCGGCCCTGGTGCTGGACTGGGCCCGCGATCACCCGGCGCTGCGCGGGATCTCGCTGGACGCGCTGACGCTCTACCGCGCGCGCCGCGTGGAGGTTGAGCCCCGCACCCCGGTACGCGTGCTGGCGCTGTCCAGCGTCGGCCCGGCGATCGTTGAAGTCGCGGAACTCGGGTACCGCGCCATCGTGGCCCCCTTCGATCTGATGGAGTCCACGTGGCCGCTCGACCCGTCCTTCGTCCTCTTCCTCGCCTCGTCCGTGCGGTACCTGGGGCACGATTCCGGGCTCACCGCCGGCGCCGAAGGGCAGAGCCTCGGCCAGGTCCGGACCGGCTCGACGCTGGCCGAGCTGCTGCCCTCGGGCGCGCGCGACGTGCGGCTGGCGCTCCCCGGTGCGTCCGGCCAGGTCATCGGCCTGTCCCCCAGCGCCGACGACCGCGTGGCCTACGGCCCCGTGACCTCGCGCGGCATCCACACGCTGACGTGGGAGGGACCCAAGGGGCCGACCGATGTCGAGGTCGATGGGCGACCCCGCCGCGCGATCGCGGCGAACCTGTGCGACGCATCCGAATCGAATCTCGGCGTCCGCTCCCGTCTGGAGCTCGCCTCGCGCGTGGTGCAGGCCCGGGTCAACGCCGGCGGCCCCGGCGTGCAGCGCCTCTGGCCGTGGCTGCTCCTGTTCGCCACGCTGGTGGCCATGCTGGAGTGGTACATCTACAACCGAAGGGTGTACCTGTGATTCGCCCGGCGGGGCCGCTCGCGGCGCGTGTCGTTGCGCTCCTCGCCGCCGCCGCCTCACCGGCCGCCCCTCCTTCGATCCCCGAAGTTGCGCGCCAGACGGCCCCGCCTCTTGAGGACGAGCCCGACGCGGCGGACGCGCCCGCCCCCGCGCCCAAGCGCGACGAACCCTCGCTCTTCGTTCGTTTCGGCTGGTCGAACACGGTGCTGTGCGAGCGATTCGGTCCGCTCACTGTCACGGTCTCGAACCCCACCACCCGGGCGCTGGTCGGCACGATCTCGGTCGAGTTCGATCAGGACGCGACGCAGCCCGCGCGGATCACCGCCAGCGTCGCGGCGACCCCCGGCCGCGACACGCGCGTGCAGCTCGTGTGCGGCGTGCCCTTCCCGTGCGACCGAATCGAGGTCACCTACCGCGGTCCCAAGGGTGAAGTTCACGCGCGCTCGACCTTCGCGGTTGGCCCGGGCAAGTCGAGTCTGGACAACGCGATGCCCAGGCTCCGGTGCGGCCCGGGCGCGGTGCTGGTCATCCGTGATCGGACGCGCTCCGCCGGCGGTTCCGTCCTGGCGCCGATCCGTCCCGCCCTCGAGCGCCACGCTCTCCAATCGGACCGCGCGGGGGCGTTCTTCCCGCTCGCCGTCGATGTCGCGGACCTGCCGCACGCCTGGGCCGCGTACGACGGGCTCGCGGTCGTGGCGCTCCACGCTTCGGACACCGGGGCGCTCGACCCGCGCGCCCGCGTGGCGCTGCGTCAATGGGTGCGGTCCGGCGGCCGGTTGATCCTCGTGGCCGATTCCTCCGATGCGCTGCCGGACTCTTGGCTCGCCGACGCCGACGGGCGCGCGTTGGCGAACGCCGAGCCTCTTGCGCGGGTCACCATGCCGAGGGAAGTGATCGAGGAGGCCGTGTCAGCTCCCTCGCAGGACGTGGACGGCGGCGAATCTCCAATCGGGCGCCCGCCGCCGATCGCTCCCGGTCTGCCGGCGCGCGTGCTGACGGTCACGCCCCGCGGCCACGATCTGGGATGGCGCGCGTTCTGGCCCACGAGCACGAACGCACACGCGGAGCACGATCGGTCCGGCCTGGCCGCGACCGGACCCCTGGGCCTGGGGTGGGTGCTGGTCCTCGGTCTCGACCCCCGTCGCGTGTGCGAGACCGTTGATGCGCCGACCCACGAGCACCTGTGGCAACGGATCGTCGAGCGCATCGGTCAGGACGCCCTCGGAGAAGCCACGCGAGCGGATTCGCCGATTGCATGGCACGGCTACGGCGCCGGGCAAGGCGAGGACGCTCTGACCGCGTTCGCGCTCTCTTCGCTCGTGGGTTGGTATGTCCGTGTCCGCCCCCCGGGCCTGGCGACGTTCTACGGGCTGCTCGGCCTGATGGGCCTGCTGGCGGTGTGCCTGGGGCCGCTTGACTATGCGCTGCTGGGCCGGCTCCGCGCCAGGCACCGGTCCTGGATGTCGGCGTTGATCTGGATCGGGCTGGCATCGGCCCTCGGCTACGGCTCGCCCCGCGTGCTGCGCCCCGGATCGGAGTCGGTGTCCGCCGTCTCCATCTATGACGCCGTGATGAGCCCGATGCCGCTCGGGAACGGGTTGAGTTCGCCCGTGCGCGTCGAGGCTTCCGCCCGTGCGGGCTTCGCTTCGGTGTTCGCCGATCACTCGCGTCGTGCCCGCCTGGAGGGCGCGACCACGGGCGGCTTCACGCGAGGGTTCGCGACGATCGATGCCGATCCCGGCGCGGCCCGCCCGCTCGGTCCGCTGGCGACCACCTACACGCCGCCGCCGATCGCGCCGGACGGATCCGCCGCCATGTCCGCGTCCCTCGCCCCGAGCGAGGCCGATCTCCTCGTCTGGACGCTCCGTTCGATGCTCGAGTCCAGCATCGAAGACCCCGGCATCACCGCGTGGGTTGATCCCGCGCCCGACGCCCCGCTGCTCCGCGTGCGCGGATTGCCGCTCGGCGCGCGGATCGCGCGGGCGATCGCGATGATCGGGTCCGAGGCCTGGACGCCGCGCGAGGAGAGCGGCTCGCCCGCCGGCGACAGTCGCGACGGCATCGCGCTGACCCGGGTTTCATTCCGAGACGACGATTGGAGCGGATCCGACGGCGCGCGTGCGCCAAGCAGCGCGCCATTCAACCCGATGGGCTCGCCGTCGGACCTGCTCCTTGCCTTGCAGGTCCCGGGCCCGAACCGGCGCGGTCTCGTTGCGAGCCGGCTTCGTTCGCTCGATCCACGGCGATGGGCCGTCGTGTATCTCGCCGTGGAGAACTGGCCCGGCCGCGTGGGCATCGCGGGCGAGGCGGCCGACGCCCGTACCACGCACGCGGCCATCTTCCGCCTGACCGTGCCCATCAGATCCGATCCCGGGAGCGACGGGCCATGATCGAGATCACGGACCTGACCCACCGCTACGGATCCCTGGTCGCGCTCGACCGCCTGACGCTCCACATCGGGCCCGGCGAGGTGTTCGGTTTCATCGGGCCTAACGGCGCGGGCAAGAGCACCGCCATGAAGATCCTCGCCTGCCTGCTCCGCCCCACCGCGGGAGATGCCCGCGTCTGCGGCCATCGGGTGCACGATTCGGGCGACGCCATCCGAGGCCTGGTCGGCTACATGCCCGACTTCCTCGGCGTCTACGAGGACCTCACCGTCGACGAGTACCTGCAGTTCTTCGCCGCCGCGTTCCGCATCCCGGCACGCAACGGCAAGCGCGCCGCCGTCGTGGACTCGGTGCTCCAGCTCACGGACCTCACCGCCAAGCGGCACGCCATGGTGGACTCGCTCTCACGCGGCATGCAGCAGCGGCTGGGCGTCGCCCGGGTGCTCCTGCACGAGCCCCAGGTGCTCCTCCTTGACGAGCCCGCCAGCGGCCTCGATCCGCGTGCCCGCATCGAGCTCCGTTCCCTGCTCACCGAGCTGCGGAACATGGGCAAGTGCATCATGGTCAGCTCCCACATCCTGACCGAGCTCGCCGAGATGAGCACCTCCATCGGCATCATCGAGCGCGGGACCCTGCTCTTCGCCGGCCCCATCGGAGAGGCCTTCGCCCGCGCCGGCGCGGGGGAGCGCATCGCCGTCACCCTCGAGGGCGGCCCCGCCGACGCCCGCGCCATCGCCGCGGACCTCGCGTCCGATCCCCGCGTCCGCTCCGTCGCCGCCGAGGATCGCTCCCTCACCATCGAGCTCGCCCCGGCCGTGAACGGTCATCACTTCCTCATCGAGGCCGTCATCGCCCGGGGCGGACGGATCGCGTCGTTCACGCCCCGGCCCCTCAAGCTCGAGGAGGCGTTCCTGCGTCTGACCAGGGGAGCCGTGAACTGATGGACGCTCCGGCCGCGCCTCCCGCTGCCCCCGCGAACCCCGCCGGTTCGCTCCCGACGGCTGGCCGCCCCGGTCCGCTCGCCGTGCTCTTCGGCCCGGTCTTCCTGAAGGAGATGCTGGTGCTCGGCCGGCACCGCTCGACCTACTGGACCCGCGCCGGGTTCGTGCTGCTGCTCGCGGGCGTGGCCGCGCTCGTGTTTTTCGGTGCCACCGCGGACGCGTCCCGGCTCCCCGGCGCGTCCGCGCTCCAGACCCTCCAGCGCGTCGCGCCGCTCCTCGCCAACGTGCTGGGCTTCCTGCAGTTGACCGCCATCACGCTCGTGGCCCCGGGGCTGGCATCCTCGGCCGTGTGCGACGAGAAGCGGGCCCGGACGCTCCCAACGCTCGTCACCACGCCCCTCTCCGCCCTGCAGATCGTCGGCGGAAAACTCACCGCGCGCCTGGCGCAGTTGATGCTCCTGGTGATCTCCGCCGCTCCACTCCTCCTCTCCGTGCGCGTGTTCGGCGGGCTCGATGCCGAGTTCGTGGCCGCCTCCGTCGCCCTCACGCTCGGCAGCGCCCTCGCCACCGCGGCCCTGGCCCTGCTGTTCTCCACCTGGCACACCCGCGCCGCGGCCGCCGCGGCTTTCGCTCTGGCCACATACGGCTTGCTCACCGTTGCGCCGTTCTTCACCGCCATGGCCATCGGCCAGTTCCGAGCCCCACCGCCCTGGTTCGTCACCGCCACCAGCCCGTTCCTGTGCCTGTCCGCGCTCCTGGGCGGCGGCCGCATCGTCGTGGCGCCCGGCGTCGGCACCACCCAGCTCTGGCTCATCGGCGCGGCGTACCAGATCGCCATCGGGATTGCCGCCGCCGCACTCGCGGCCGCCTCGCTGCGCCGCGTCATGCTCCGCGAGGCCGCCGGCCGGCCGGACCCGGGCGGCGAAGGCCCTGCGCCCGCAGCCGCCGGCGACGGAACCCCCGCGCCCGCCGTCCCCGCGACGAAGAAACGCCCCTCCAGCCGCACGCTCACGGGCTCACCGGTGTTCTGGCGCGAGTACCGGCGGCCGGCGGTCAAGTCGCGCACGGCCCGACGAACGCTGGTCGCGAGCGTCCTGCTCGGTCTGGTGTGGCTCTACACCCACCTCCCGTTCCATTCCGAGGAGCTCCATTACACCGTCGCGCTGGTGAGCGTCGGCGTCCTCGCGCTCCTCAACGCGCAGTCCGCCCCGGGCGCCGTCGGCGTCGAGCGCGAGGCCCGTACCTGGGACGCTCTGCTCACCTCGCGCCTCAGCCCGGCCTCGATCCTGTTTGCCAAGGCTGGCGCGGCCGTGGCCCGCGTCTGGTACATTCCCGCGTACGCGCTCGCGCACTTCGGCGTCGCCGCGTTCGCCGGCTTCGTCCACCCCATCTTCTTCCTCCATCTCACGCTCATCCTCTTCGCCTGCGGGCTGCTGCCGGTCTGCACCGGCCTCGTGCTCGGGCTCGCGGTGCGGAAGGCGACCACCGCCTCGTCGCTGAACCTGCTCGTGCTCGTCGGCCTCTGGCTGGTCTTCCCCGTGCTCGTGGGCCTGATGGGAAGCCTTGCCCCTCCCGCGGGCCGACACGCCCTTAAACCCCTCGCGGACGCAGGCCTTGCGATCAACCCATTCCCGATGATCGTCTTTGCGCTCGGCCCGGCCCTCCGTACGCCCAGCCTCGCGTACTGGCCCCGCTACGAGTGGCTGGGCAGGGACGATCTCGATCCGCTCGGTTTCAGCGTCATCCTTGCCGGGTCTTTCGGCGCCCTCTCGGTCATCGGGCTCGTCGCACTGCTCGTGGCCGCGCGACGATTCAACCGGCTTACCGACCGCCCCTCCTGATCCAATCGCCCCTCGCACCCGCAGCGGGTGGCTGCAGTCGCCGGGCCCGGAGCGCCGATAACAGCCCAGTGACCCACGCACGGGCGACAGTTGGTTTGCGCGCGCTCGCGGCGGTGCTCGCCGTCCTCGCCTGCCCGTGCGCCGCGTGGTCGCAGGGCGGGACCGACAAAGCCGACACCGCCCGTCGCGTGGTGCGGCTCTTTGACTTTGAAGAACGCGACACGAATCCCGAAGCCGTCCCGCAATACTGGTTCCGCGCCCAGCACCGCCCTCCCGAACGCAACCGCCCCACGTTCCCCGCGTGGAACGCGGCCTCGTTCTCCGACCGGTTCGCCTCCTCGGGCCGCGACTGCGTGGTCCTGCCCACCAAGGGCGGCTCCACCGCCCTCCGTCTGGACGGGGGCGCGATCCCCGTGTTCCCCGCCGGGAATTACCTCGTGTCGGCACGAGTTCGTACCGAGGGGCTCGTTCACGCACGGGCCGTGCTCTCCGCCCAGTTCCTGAGCGCGACCCGTGTTCCCATTGCCGGCTCGGACGTTCGCTCCGCGCCGGTGCGCGCCGAGTCGGAGTGGCAGCAGGTGTCCGTCGAACTCGCGGACCGCTTCAGGGACGCCGCGTTCCTGCAGGTCGAACTGCTCCTGTTGCAGCCCCGGGAATTCGAGACGTCGCGCCTCCCACCGGCACGTCAGATATGGGAAGAAGACCTCGCCGGCGCGGCGTACTTCGATGACGTGACCGTCTTCCAGCTCCCCCGCGTCGAGCTCTCCACCAACGAGCCGTCCAACGTCCTCTTCGGTCCCGATCCGGTCACGCTCGCGGCCCTCGTGCACGATCTCGTCGGCGAACCCCTGGAAGCCAGCTTTACGGTCCGAGACGCCGACGGCCGCGTGGTGTCGATAGAAACTCGGTCGCTCCCGCCCGGCGGTCGGCAGTTCGACTGGTCGCCGCAGCTCCCCGGGTTCGGCTGGTACGAAGCCGCGCTCGAAGTGGCCAGCCAGTCCATTACCTACGGCCGTGCGCAGATCAATTTTCTTTGGCTGCCGCGCCCCGATTCGGAGTTCGGCGCGGGCGGGGTGGGGGGGGTAGGGGGGGTAGGGGGGGTGGGGGGGGTGGGGGGGGTGGGGGGGGTGGGGGGAGCGAATCGGCCGTCCGGCTTTGCAGC
>JAEUIW010000006.1:0-156334 GCA_016794925.1 Phycisphaerae bacterium | reverse complement strand
CCCCCCCCCGCCGCGCCCGCCGCCCCGCCCCGCGGCCGCCCCCCCCCCCCCCCCCCCCCCCCCCCCGCCCCCCCCCCCCCCCGGCCCCGGCCCGCGGGCGAGCGAATCGGCCGTCCGGCTTTGCAGCCGAGCGCACCCGCTTCAGCCTGCACGCCTCAACGCTGCAAGAGAGCCTCCGTTCATTGCCCGACGCCGCGTCGCGGCTCGGGTTCGGGTCCGTCACCTTGCCCATCGTGAATCGCGCCACGACCCGCGCGTCGATGCTCGCGGCCGACTCGCTGCTGCGTGGCCTGATCGATGAGTTCCTCAAGCGCAATCTCAGGGTCACGCTCGCGTTTGGGATGATCCCCCCCGACCTCGCCGATGAGCTCCAGGCCGACTCCGCCGACCCCTTCCGCCTGCTCGATCAGCCCGACCGAAGCTGGGTGCCCTATTTCCGCTCCGTCCTCGACGCCTACGGCCAGCGTGTCTCGCGCTGGCAGCTCGGCCGCGAGCAGTCACTCTCGGCGGGCGGATCATGGGCCACCCCGCGCGATGTCGCCGAGCGGCTCTCGAAATTCCGCCGCGTCCTTTCGCGGTTTATTCCCGGCCCAGTGACCGTGCTCCCGACCGCGGCGGAGCTCGAATCGTCGCCCGCCGGATCCGCGCCCGGCTCCGAGGCGATCACGGTCTTGGTGCCGTCGTCGTTCCGGGCCGTCGCCGCCGGGGAGGTGGTGCGCGCCGGGATTGCCCGCGGCGCCGCGGCCCCGGAGACGACCTACCTGCTCGAAATGCCGGACGCGTCGGTGTTCGGGCACCGCGCGGCGGTCATCGAGGTCGTCCGCCGCGCGGTCCTGGCGTGGGCCGCCCACGGCGCCTCGGCCGATCCCCCGCCCCGCCTCGGCCTGGTCGACGCCTGGCTCTCGCGCCCGGACCGTGCCGACGATCGTGCCGCCGCGCTCAGGCCCTTGCCGGAGCTGGGCGTGCTCAGCGTGCTCTCGTCGCGACTGGCGGGGCGGCGTGTCATCGGCGAATTCCCCGTCACGCCGGGCGTGCGCTGCTTCATCCTCGCCGATCCGCTGGCGGAGCAGACCTCGGGCGCACTCGTGGCATGGAACGAGGGCGCGGATCCCAGCCTCGCCGTGCTCCGCGCGTACCTCGGGGGGGGCGTCATCACCCTGTACGATCCCTTCGGCAACGGGACCGTCAGCCGCGGCGAGACGCAGGGCGGCGCCACCGAGATCCACACCATCGCGCTGGGCGAGACGCCCGTGTTCATCGAGGGCGTGGACGCGCGCATGCTCAGGTTCATCGCGTCGTTCCACATCGAGCCGGGCGTGGTTCCCTCGATCGCCGCCGAGCACGACCACGACGTGATCCTGGAGAACCCCTGGCCCGTGCGCGTCAGCGGTTCGATCCGCCTGCACGAGGCCGCGTCCCACCGCACCGCGCGCGAATGGAAATTCGTGCCCTCCGGCTCGATCCCCTTCTCCATCCTGCCCGGCCAGTCCCAGCGCATCCCCATCAGTTTCTCCTTCGGACCCGCCGAGGAGGCGGGCCCGAAAGAGATCCTCGCCCAGGTGCAGCTCAACGCGGACCGCGCGTACTCCAACCTCCAACTCCGCACCCACCTGGATGTCGGCGCCGGCGAACTCGAACTCTCCCCCTCGCTCGTCCTCTCGCCCACCGAGGCCGGCCCGGACGTGTCCGTGGTGGTGGCGGTCACGAACCACTCCTCCCGCACACGCTCCCTCGAGATCCTCGGCCTCGCCCCCGAGCAGCCCCGCGCGACGATCCCGCTGAGCAACCTCGGACCGGGCGAGTCCGCCGTCCGTCGCTTCGCCTTCCCCGGCGCCGCCGCGGCCCTCTCCGGCAGGCACATCCGCGTGGTGCTCTCCGAGTCCGACGGCGTGGAGCGGATCAACCGCTACGTCCGCGTGCCCTGAGCGGTCCGGCCGGCCCCCTCCGACGCCGCGGAACGCACTACCCTGTCGCCATGATGTCATTGGCGATGGCGGCGA
This sequence comes from Phycisphaerae bacterium, assembly GCA_016794925.1. Lineage (GTDB taxonomy): Bacteria > Planctomycetota > Phycisphaerae > Phycisphaerales > UBA1924 > JAEUIW01. The sequence goes on along the minus strand of JAEUIW010000006.1, from coordinate 154,334 downwards.
TTCTCGCGTGCGGAGCCCCGGGCGCGGACGCCGGCGGGGCGAGCTTTGTGGTCACGCTGGACGCGAAGGCGTCCGACGCGCCCCGCACGGGACGCCTGATCGTGTCCGTGATCCGGGCCGATTCCAAGGTCGCGGGGCAGGATCCCCTGAACGCGCCGTTCTGGGAGGACCCGCAACCGATGTACGGCGCGGACGTCCGCGACCTGCCGCCCGAGGGACGCGTGACCATCGACGACTCCGCGTCGTCCTTCCCCGGTCCGGCCTCGGCGCTCCCCCCGGGCGCGTACCGGGCCGCGGCGAGGCTCGACGTCTTCCGCGTGAGCAGCAGCTGGCGCCGGCACGACGGCAACCTCTTCTCCGACCCCGTCGAGTTCACCGTCCCCGAGACCGGCCGCGTGGAGGTTCCGCTGCGGCTGATCCACGCGACCCGGATCGAGCCGGCGCGCGGCGTTCCCGATACCGACGTGGTGAGCATCGACTCCCGGATCCTCGCGCCCGTCAACGGCCGCCCCGTGAGCCTGCGGGCATCGGTCATGAAGCCCGTGGGCTTCGACCCCGTGCGGGAGTACGCGGCGATCTACGAGGTGCCCGGCTTCGGCGGCGACCACACCGGTGTCGGCACGTTCCATCCCTGGCGGGCGCGGGCCGGGTCAGGCGCGGAGGCGACCGTCGAGCTGCGCCGCCGCGCGTTCTACATCGTTCTCGACCCCGAATCGCCCAACGGCCACACCCTCTTCGCCGATTCGGACAACAACGGGCCGCGCGGCAGGGCACTCGTCGAGGAGTTGATCCCCGCGATCGAGTCGAGGTACCCCCTGATCCGCAAGCCTCAGGCCCGGCTGCTGCGCGGCCACTCCTCGGGCGGCTGGTCCACGCTCTGGCTCGCCCTCACCTACCCCGAGACCTTCGGCGCGTGCTGGTCGAGTTCGCCCGACCCGGTCGACTTCCACTGCTTCCAGCGCGCCAACATCTACGACGACGCGAACTTCTACACCGACGCCTCCGGCCGCGACCACCCCAGCTACCGCCAGGGGGACGCCGCCACGATGAGCATCCGGCAGGAGAACTCCATGGAGGAGTGCATCGGGGCCGCGAACACGTCCGGGCAGCAATGGGACTCGTGGTTCGCGACCTTCGGGCCGCGCGACGCGAGCGGGCGGCCCGCGGCGCTCTTCGATCCCGCGACCGGCGTCATCGACAAGACCCTGCTGGATCACTACCGCGCCTACGACCTGACGGCCCGCCTCCGGGCGGACGCCGGGCGGCTCGGGCCGATCTTCAAGCAGCGCGTCCGCCTGCTGGTGGGAGACAAGGACAACTTCTACCTGAACGAGGCGGTCGAGCGGCTGAAGACCGAGGTTGACAAGCTGTCCTTCTTCACGCTCCCCGAGGGCGCGAACGGGTACATCAAGATCCTCCCGGGGCTCGACCACGGCACGATCTTCGGCGCCAAGGAGATGCGCGCGATCCACGCCGAGATGCTCGCGCACTTGCGGCGCACCGGCCTCGTCCCGGAAGCGGGCGCGGCGGACGCACCCTCGAAATGAACACCGATGCCGATCAGGGAGCCCACCATGAACCGTCAGGAAGTGCTCGCACGCTCCGTCCGTGAATCCGTCACGCTCACCTCCCGGTACCTGGCCGGGTTCGACGACACCAACGTCACCCGGCAGGCGACCAACCTGCCCAATCACGTGGCCTGGAGCCTGGGGCATCTGGCCGTGACCATGCACCGCGCGGCGGAGCGGATCGACGGCCGGCCGATCCCGCCGGATCAGTTCATCGCGGGCGACCCCGCTGCGCCCGACCGCGGGGCTCGGGGGGACCGGGCCCGGTTCCACACCGACTCGGTCGGGTTCGGCTCCTTGCCCACGGACGACCCGTCGCGCTACCCGTCGCTGGCGCGGTCGGTCGAGATCTTCACGCTGGCGGCGGAGCGGCTCGCGGCCGCGGTTCGGGCGGCGAACGATGCGGACCTCGATGTGACGACGCCGTGGGGTCAGGGCGAGACGCCCAAGTGGGCGCTGGTGATGCGGATGGTGTTCCACAACGGCGATCACGCCGGTCAGATCGCGGACCTCCGGCGGGCGCTGGGGTTCCGATCGATCTTCGGGTGAGGCGGGCGTGGTTCGCGGACCCGCGCGGTATTCGGTCCCGACGGGGCGCGCGAACGGACGTTGGGGGCGCGTCGTTCCCGGCATGGTCCGCCCGGCCGTTGCGCCCGCGAAATGAGGATCGGGTTTGATCGCATCCGGATCGGTGCGGCGTCCGATGCGGTGGGCATGATTCCCCAGGCCGGCATCGTGCGCGTGACCCCGTCCACGTCCAAGAACCGGCGCCGCGCCGGGCGCCTGCACGGGGTGGAGGGGCGAACGTCCATCGGGGCGATCATGGATCTCTCGGCCACGGGCGTGCGCGTGCGGTGCGGCATGGTGGCCCCTCGGCAGGGGGTGCTGACGCACTGCACGATCGAGACGCCGGAGGGCTCGATCAACGTGCGGGCGCGGGTGGCGTGGCGGCGGCGGCTGGGCCTGATCCACAACGAGGTGGGGCTGGAGTTCGTGGACCTGAACAAGAAGGCTCGCGCGGCGCTGGGGGCGTTGGCGCAGACCGCGCTGGGCGTCGAGCCGAGCGGGAGCCGGGCGGCCTGACGGAAGGCGCGGCGGGGCGCGTCCCAGCGGTGCATGTCAAGTTTTCGAGCGTCGGTGATCGTGTCATTGGCGGTGCTGGTGCTGGCGCGGCTGGCCCGGGGTGAGCCGGACCTGGGCGTGACGCTGCGCGTCTCGGCGGGGCCGGCGGTGCACGTCTCCCTGGTCTTCAGGGGCGGGGCGGACGGGCGGACCGAGCTGAACATGCAGCCGAATTTCGCGGGCGTGCCGAACGACGGGTCGGCGATCCTCGACCTGCGCGTGACGGGCGCCGGGGGAGCGGAGCGGCGTGTGGAGCGGCGGGGGCCGGTGACGTGGAGCGTGGGGCACGAGCCCGCCGAAGCGCTGGTGGTGGCGTACCGGCTGGACGCCTCCGGCGCGGAGGGGGGCGTGGGCACTTCTCCCAACGACTACCGGACCCGGCTGACTCCGGAGTTGTTCCAGATGCACGGGGAGCACGGGCTGCTGATGCCCGCGGGGATGACCGGGCCGGAGCCGCGCCGGTTTCGGGTGTCGTGGGAAGGGCTTGGCGCGCTGGGGTGGGGGGCGATGTGCTCGTTCGGCCCGGGCGAGGGTCCGTTCGAGACGGAGATGAGCGGGGCGAAGTTCCTGCACTCGGTGTTCATGGCGGGGACGATCCGCGCGCGGGTGCGGACGCTGCACGGGAACCGCGTCGGATTCGCGTTCACGGGCACGGGATGGGGGTTCGAGGACGACGCGCTGATCGACGCGGCGATGGTGATCATCGGCGCGCAGCGCGACTTCTTCGGGGACCATTCGGACCCGTGGTTCCTGGTGACGCTGACGCCCAGCGGGTCGGCGCGGGGGGGCTCGTTCGCGCTCGGGGGGACGGGGGTCACGAACGCGTTCAGCATGTACGCGAACACGGGGCTGAGCCTGGAGCCGGATCAGCCGTTCCGGTCGCGGCTGCTGCAGTTGCTGTCGCACGAGTATTTCCACACGTGGAACGGGGGCAAGCTGGACTCGTCGAGCGAGGAGGGGACGGGGTACTGGTTCTCGGAGGGGTTCACCAACTTCTACACGCGGCGGATGCTGAAACGGGCCGGGCTGTTCACGGACGAGGAGGTCCTGCAATCGCTCAACGAGGCCGTGGCCGGCTACATGTCCAACCCGGAGCGGAACGCGCCCGCGGCGCGGGTCAAGGAGGCGTTCTGGTCCGACCCGAACGTGGGGATGCTGCCGTACCAGCGCGGCGACATGGTGGCCCTGGCGCTGGATGAGCATCTGCGGGCGAAGTCGGGCGGGGCCCGATCGCTGGATGATTTCATGCGGGATCTGGTGGCGCGGGCCGGGCGGGGCGAGGCGTTCTCGGTGGAGTGGGCGCTGCGGGCCGTGGAGCGCGAGGCGGGGGCCGAGTTCGCGGGCGTGGTCCGTGCCGCGGTGGTCGAGGGGGCCGACGTGCCCCTTCCCGAGACCCTGTCCGACCCGGCGGCGCGGCTGACGCGGGTGCAGCAGCGGAACTTCGAGCCGGGGTTCGACCTGGAGGCGGCGCAGCGGGAGAAGGTGATCCGCGGGGTGCGCGAGGGGGGGCCGGCGTGGAGGGCGGGCCTGCGGGACGGGCAGACGCTGCGGGGGATGAATGTCAACTCGGGCGGGCCCGGGAGCCCGCCGAGCGCGGAGGTCACGATCGATGAGAACGGGCGGGCGCGGGCGATCCGGTTCGAGCCGCTGTCGGAGCCGAGGTCGGTCCCGGTGTACGTGAGGAGATCGCGCGGGGCGGGCGGGGCGGAGGATGGCGCGGGCTAAGCGGAGCGTTTCGGCTCCGGTGGCGGCGGAGTGGAGCCGTTCGGCGAGGGATTCGAGGGCGGCGCGGTGTGCCGCGGCGAGGCGGAGCGAATGCAGGGAAGTGGCGAGGGCAAGAAGATCGTCGAGGAACGAGCGGACGGCGGGGCTGGCGGCGAGTTCGAGAATGGATTCGGCGGAGAGCGAGGCGGTGTTGAAGCCGGCGGCGATAAGGGACGAGAGGAGTTCGCGCTGACGGGGGGAGAGATCGGCGGACCGCTGAGGGGGCGGGAGCTGGGGCGGCCGCGTGCAAGGAGCAAGCGGCGAAATGGCGCTGCTGGACGGGTTCACGGCAACAAATATACGGATTTTGGGTGGGGTGGGGGGGGGGGGGGGGGGGGGGGGGGGGAAATGCCATAAGTAATTGATACACAAGCATTTAGACGCGATTTTTTGCGGGATATCTGCACAAAGTGACGGAGGCTTGGAGCGATTCTGCGCACGGGGATGGGGGTGGGGGTGGGGTGGGAATGGGAACGGAATACAACATTTCGGGGAGCACGTGGCACCCGATTGGTGTGGTTCGGAGCGCGGTTGCCGCGCGGGCGCGTGAATGAAGCGGAGAGGAATGGGCGCCGCGACCGATCAGGGCCCGCCGCGCTCGGCATTCTCAATGCGGGCCTGGTCTTGGCGGAGGATGGCGATGGCCCGCTCGTCGCCGGGGAGTTCCTTCTCCCACCACGCCAGGGCGTTGCCGGTGTCGGCCTTGGCCTTCGCGAAGAGCGCGGCCGCGCTGGCCGCGTCCCCGGCCTCCCGCGCGGCGACCGCCCGAGCCTCCCGAAGCCGGGCCCGCGAGGCGTACCGGATGGCCAGGCTGCGCTCGTCGCGCGGGGTCTGCGACTCGCCCCAGTCGATGCTCCGTTTCAGGTCGGCCTCGGCCCCGGCGTAGTCGCCCCGGTCTTGGCGGACGCGGGCCCGCGAGGCGTACCAAATGGCCAGGCTGCGCTCGTCGCGCGGGGTCTGCGACTCGCCCCAGTCGATGCTCCTTTTCAGGTCGGCCTCGGCCCCGGCGTAGTCGCCGATGATCAACCGGTGGAGCGCGACGTCGGCCCGCAGGAGTGCCGCGGCGGCGGGAGTACCCGGGCCGCCCCGGCCGCCGTCGGCGTGGCCCAGGAACGCCTCGGCGTGCGGGAGCATCCGGGTCCGTTGCGGGGAGAGCTCGTGTTTCTCCACTCCCCGATAGTCCTCGCGGAGCGCCCGCAAGTAGTCGGCGAGGGGGGGCTCGCCGCTCCCGGGTCCGCCCGGCCCGCCGCCGGGGCCGTCGCCCCGGAAGAGGACCCGGAGGACCACCTGCATCAGCCGGTGGATGCGGGCCGCGCCGTGCTCGCCCCCTTCCAGGGACCAGAGGATGCTCGCGCCCGCCAAGAGGCGGAGCGATTCCTGCACCTGGGAAAGCCCGAGCGTCGTCCACTTGGCCAAACTCTCGGCGGGGATGTTGTCCGGGGCGGCGTAGGCCACCGCCTCAAGGACCTTCCAGGACGGCGTGCCCCGGAAACGGGGCAAGTGGAGCGCGAGCGAAGCGCCGACCGTGGCCGCGTAACGGGGGGCGTGCCCGTGCAGGTCGGCCCGGTCGAAAAGAGCGAGCGTAGCGGCGTCCGAGGCCTTCAGCTCCTTCAGGAGCGCCGCGGGCGCGAGGCCCTTGTTCATGGCGAGCCACGCGCCGGCGAGGTCCACGGCCTGGGCGTGGCACCCCAGGTGACGGCAGAGGTTTTCCAGGTCCTTGTCCAACGCGGCGTTGTGTGGAAGGTCCGGCGTTGGTTGCAATCGCGGCGTGTCGCGGCGGATCAGGAGCACCGCCTCGTCCGGGGGGAGCACGGGAAGGTCCAGGTGCGGCCCGAAGCGGGCGGGGAGGTTCTGGTCGCGGGTGGTGATGAGCAGGCACGACGGGGCGCCCGGGTCGAGTTCCTGGAGCAGGTCGTAGTTGGGCCTCGCGGCGTCGGCGAGCTCGAAGGAGTCGAGGACAATGAGGTGCCGCTTGCCGCCCCACAGGGCGTTGCGGACGATGTTGCGCAGCTCGCCCGGGGTGGCCGTGTCGGAGGTCGTGGGGTTCAGGAGCTTGGCGAGCGCACGCACCGACGCCAGATGCAGGTCCGGTGAGGTGTCGATCCACCAGCGCCCCTCCCAATCATCGGCGAACTGCTCGGCGAAGCGCTGCGCCAGCTGGCTCTTGCCCATCCCCCCCTCGCCGACAATGACGCGGTGGCCGCGGGCGAGGGGCTTGCCCGCGCCGTCACACGGCCTCTCAAAGTGCGCCCTCAGATCGGCGAGCTGGGTCGTGCGGCCCTTGAAGCCGGGGTTGGGCGTGATGTTAGCGGCATCGAAGTTGCTCGTGCGCGGCGCCAACAGCGTCGCGGCGGGAGCCGGCGTCCGTTGCACCAACTCGTCGAGCTGGGCCTTCATGTCCGGGAGGAGGTTGGTGTTGGTTTCGATGCGGGCCAGCGCGGCGTGCAGGCGGGCGTCGGCGTCCTTCACCCACTGGGCGTTCTCGCGCTGCTCTTCCCAGAGGTGCAGCGTTCTCAGCCACGTCTCTTTGACGTACCCTTCGACTTCTTGGAGATGTGCCGCGGTTGCGAACCCCGCGGCGTCCAGCGCGAGCATCATCCGCTGGGCGACGCCGTCGTCTACCCTGGTGACGTCCTGGTTCTGGAGGGTCGCGGCGAGTGACGAGAGTTCGGCGGGTGAGAGCGGCGTCGGGGCGAGCCCGTGCCTCTGCAGCACGGACTGCAAGGAGGCGACGGCCTGCTCGATGGTCGTGACCTGCCCCGCCATCGCCTTGAACTCATCGGCGGCCTTCCGGGCCTCGCGGCGGTTGTTGATCGCGTTGGCAGCGGCCGCCAGTCCCATGGCCCCCATGATGCACGCCACGGGGATTGTCGCGCCGCCCGGGAGATTGGCCGCCGCGCACGCCGCGGCGAACGATTCGCACTGGGCAATTTGCTGCAGGAGGGCCGTCGCGCTGTTGGTGAAGAGCGCAACCGGGACGGAGCCCAGTTCGGCGAACATCCCGACCAAGGTGCGACCGACCCGCGACATGCGCCGATTGTACCGGCTGTCGCGGTTCGAACCGCGGGGGTCGTTGGTGGTACGCTGGGGCGATGAGACGCGGATGGAGCGGAGCGGTTGCGGTCGTGCTGGGCGCGGTGTGGGCGTTGCTGGCGCCGGCGGGGTGCGTGACGGTCAACATCGGGGCGGGCGCGGTGGCGGGGACGGTGTCGCCGACGGCGTACGCGCATGGGGCGGTGGCGGCGGATCATGAGGCGGCCTCGCGCGCGGGAGCGGACATGCTGCGGGCGGGGGGGAACGCGGTGGACGCGGCGGTGGCCGCGAGTTTCACGCTGAGCGTGGTGCGGCCGTACTCGTGCGGGATCGGGGGTGGGGGGTTCATGGTGATCCACCTTCCGGCGGATCCTCGGCACGGGCGGGTGGAAACGGCGCTGAATTACCGCGAGGTCGCGCCGGGCGCGGTGGGGCCGGACTTCTTCGAGCGTGAGGCGAACAGGGGTTCGAGCGTGCGGGGCGGGAAGGCGGTGGCGGTGCCGGGCACGGTCGCGGGCTTGCTGCTGGCGCTGGAGCGGTACGGCACGCTGGATCGGCGGGTGGTGCTGGGGCCGGCGATCCGCGCGGCGGAAGAGGGGTTTGTCGCGGATGCGCATTACGAGTCCGCGGCGGCGGAGCTGATCGGGAAATTCGAGCTGAACCCGGAATGGAAGGAACGGTTTCCGCTGGTGTGGGGGAGGTTCCTGGACGGCGGGCGGGTGCGCGCGGGGTGCCGCGTGCGGCTGCCGGAGCAGGCGCGGGCGCTGCGGCTGATCGCGGAGGGAGGGGCATCGGCGTTTTATGAGGGCCCGGTGGGGGAGGCGGTGATCGAGGCGGCGCGGAGCGCGGGCGGGGTGCTGACGGCGGAGGATCTGCGGGCGTACCGGGTGTCGGAGGTGGAGCCACTGGCGTTCACGTTCCGGGGGTTGCGGGTGCTGACGATGCCCCCGCCGAGCAGCGGGGGCGTGGCGCTGGGGCAGATGCTGGGGATCTTCGAGGCCGCGTGGGCGCGGTCTGGCGTGTCGGCGGAGGGTGGGACGGGCGCGGGCTCGTCGTGGGGTGTGCCGCCATCGGCGCCGCAACTGCACAGGCTGATCGAGGCGATGAAGCACGCGTTCGCGGATCGCGCGGAGTGGCTGGGCGACCCGGCGTTCGCGACGGGGCCGGTGGCGGCGCTGCTCGACCCGGTGTACCTGGGGGCGCGGGCGGCGATGATCGAGCCGGAGCGGACGCAGCCGCCGGGGCGTTACGGCACGCGCGAGGGGCCCGCGGCCGACCACGGCACGAGCCACCTGTGCGCGGCGGACCGTTGGGGCGGCGCGGTGTCGTGCACGGAGACCATCAACCTGGAGTTCGGCTCGCTGGTGGGGGTGGATGGGTTCGGGTTCTGCCTGAACAACGAGATGGACGATTTCACGACGGAGCGCGACCGACCGAACTCGTTCGGGCTGCGGCAGTCGGCGCGCAACCTCCCCGCGCCCGGGAAGCGGCCGCTGTCGAGCATGACTCCGACGATCGTGCTTTCCGGGGAGCGGGTGCGGGTGATCGCGGGGGCCTCGGGCGGGCCGCGGATCATCACGGGGACGGCGCAGGTGCTGCTGAACGTGCTGCTGGGCGATACGGACGCGGCGGGCGCGGTGGGGGCGCCGCGGGTGCATCACCAATGGAGCCCCGACGTGGTCCGGATGGAGCGCGGGTACGACCGGGGGCCGGGGCGTTTCGCGGGCATCGAAGCGTGGCGGGATCTGACGCGGCGCGGCCACCGGCTGGAATGGGCGGATGAACTCGCCGACGTGCAGTGCATCCTCATCGTCGGGGAGGGCGCGGGGCGGCGGGTGGACGCCGCGTCGGACCCGAGAAAGGGCGGCGCGCCCGACGGGCATTGAGGTTCGCGGGTGTGCAAAGGGCGGGGGATGGAACCGCCCGCATCGGAGCGATCAGCCGACGAGCGTGTACAGCCCGCCGCCGGTGTGCTTGATCTTTCCCTGCCGGGCGAGTTCGTCCCATACTGTGCGGGGGTAGCCGGAAGGCGGCTGAATGGCGAACGCGCCTCCGCCGGCGCCCTTGCTGAAGGGGCCGTGACCGATCTTTGATTCCTGATCGAGCTGGGTGACCTTCAGCCGCTTGCGGAAGGCTTTGAGGGCGCTGATGAGCTGGGCGTCGCTGGGAGGGGCGAGGGGCGTGCCGGAGAGTGGATGGGCGACGGGCGGCGGCGCGCTGGGCGTCGCGGGTGCGGTTTGCGCGGGAGCCGGGAGCGGCGCGGGCGGGGGCGCGTTGAGTTCGGGGGGAGGGCCCAGGTCCTTGAGCTTGGAAAGATCGTTGACGAGCGCGGCGAGCTCCTCGATCGACCGCTTGGCGACCATCTGGCCGACTTTCAACTGGTCGGCGGGGGTCTTGGCCAGCGCCTGCTGGGCGCTCTTCCAGAGCCCGGCCGCCTTGTAGGGGGTGTCGCAGACGTACAAGTCGGAGACGATCTCGGAGAGTTTCTGGAGCGTGATGACGCCGAGATTGCTGTAGTACCGGTTGACGATGCCGCGCTGGTGCGGGGTGAGGTGCTGGCCCTTGGACATGGTGAGCTTCTCCGCGGACGTGGAAGGTTAGGGAGCGGCCGGACGTCGGGAGCGGAATTCGGCGTGGATTGGCGCTTCAAGCCGCGGACGGAGAAGGTCGAGGGGCGGGGCCCGAACTGGCGCTGCGCATGAGCCGCCGTCTTCGGGCGCGTGGCGGGTTCCGCGCGGCATCGGGGCGACGCCGCGCTCATCGTCGCGGTCGGATCCGTGCGACGGATCGAGGATGCGAGCGAGCGGATGCAGGGGGCGAGCCGCGCGAGGTGCGCTCGGCGGAGCTACTTGCCTCCGGGCGCATTGCGGAAGGACTTGTCGGGGAATGCCGGGACGGGGGGCAGATCGACGGGCTTGTCGGCGATGGACTTGAGGAGGTGGTCGACGGCGGCGCGGAGCTGCGCGTCGGCGCCGTTGAAGGTCGCGTGCGGCGGGTTGTCAACCACGATGTCAGGATCGACGCCGTGACCCTCGACCAGCCACACGCCTTCGGGTCCGAAGACGCCGAACTCGCCCGCGGAGGCGAGGCCGTCATCGGAGAGGGTGTTGCTGGAGGAGAGCCAGATCTCGCCGCCCCAGGTGCGGGTGCCGATCACCTTGCCGAGGCCGAGGCGCTTGAAGCCTTCGGCGAAGGCTTCGCCGTCGGAGGCGGTGAAGGAATCGCAGACGACGACGACATGGCCGCGGAACGCGTACTGCATGTTCCAGCTCGGGGCGCGGCCGTAACGCTGGTTCCAGTACATCCAGGCCTTGCGCATGAGGTGTCCGAGGATCCAGGAATCGATGTTGCCGCCGTTGTTGCGGCGGACGTCGATGATGAGCCCCTTGCGGTTGAAGACCGGGAAGAAGCCGCGGGCCCATTCGGCGATGTTCTCGGTGCCCATGGCGCGGAGGTGGACGTACCCGATGTCGCCCTTGCCCCAATCCTCGACCATGGCGCGGCGGGTGAGCTCCCATTCGGAGTAGCGAAGGTCGGCGGCTTGCTGCGAGCTGACGGGGACGACGACGGCGTCGCGGGCGTCCTCCGGGGCCGCGCCAGCGGGCCGGATGCGGAGGAGCACCTGGCGGCCGGCCTGGTTGCGGAGGAGCGCGGCGGGGTCGGGGGCCGAGAGCGCCGGAACGCCGTTGATGTGCGTGATGATGTCGCCGGCCCTGGCGTCGACGCCGGGGCGGGCCAGCGGCGGGGTCTTTGATGGATCGTCGGGGTCGTGGGTGTACACGCGAAGAATGCGCCAGCCGCCGGCCTGGGCGTCGGGCACAAGGTCGCCACCGAGCCAGGAGAGGGCGATGCGGTCGGGGCCATCGCGCATGTCGCCGCCGCGGACAAAGTGGTGGAGGGTGGAGAGCTCGCCGGTGAGTTGGGCCAGGACGTCGTTGAGCTCGTCGCGGGAGCGGACGCGGTCGACGAGGGGCTGGTACTTGGCACGCATGGCGGGCCAGTCGACGCCGTGCATGTTGAGCGCGTAAAAGTAATCGCGGAGGAGGCGCCAGGCGTCGGCGTACATCTGCTTCCACTCGGCGGCGGGGACGAACGCGAGCGCCACGCCGGAGAGATCGACGCGTGCCTTGTCGAGTTCCGCGGGCGCGGGCTGGGCATCGACGACCGCGAAGGTGTCGTCCTTGCGGACGAGGAGCTTTTTGCCATCGGCGGAGAGTTCGAAGCCCTTGACGTCGGGTGCGACGGTCTTGACTTCCGGCTTTTCGCTGGTGATCGCGACGGCAAGGAGATTGGTCTTGGGCTCGGCGGCGGCGTCGGCGGAGCCGAAGAAGAGGGTCTTGTCGTTCAGGAAGAGGTTGGAGTAGTTCCCGGGGGGGACCGGGACTTCGATGAGCCGAGAGGGGAGGCCTTCGAGTTCGATCTCGACCTTGACGCCGGGCGCGGCCTCGTCCTTCCTGGGCTCGGACTTGGGCTCGGAAGGCGCGGGAGGCGTGGCCGGAGAGGCGGGTTTGGCGTCGGCGGGCTTCTTCGGATCGTCCTTGGGCGCGAGCTCGTCCTTGGGCTGCCACGGGGAGCGCGTGCCTGCCTTGAGTGACGCGGCGTAGATGCGGGTGCGCTTGTCGAAGAAAGGGTGGGGAGCGAGCGCGCCCCAGGGGCTTTCAACGATGGAGCGCAGGTGGCGATCGGAAAGGAAGTAGAGCCACTTGCCGTCTGGGGAGAAGCGGGGGCTGAAGCTGTCGTAGCGGTCGGATGTGACGTCCGTGACGTTCGCGGAGGCGACGGAATAGAGACGGACGCGGGAGTACATGTTGGGGGCGGGCTCGACGAACGCGAGCCAGCGTGAATCGGGTGACCAGGCCAGGCCGGCGTAGCGATCGATGGGATTCCGCGCGATGAGCGTGGTGGTCTTGGTTTCAAGATCGGTGAGGAACAGACGCTGGGCCTTGTCGTGGTGGGCCAGGAGCTTGCCGTCGGGGCTGTGCACGCCCTCCCAGCGGAGGACATCGGCGCCGGAGGTGATCGGCTCGGCTTCCCCGACCCCGTTGGCGGGGAGCGACCAGAACTCGATCTCGCCGGAGCGGTCGGAGAGGGCGAGGATCGACTTTCCGTCCGGGGAGAAGCGGGCTTCGCGGTAGCGGACGCCCGGGTCGCGTGTGGCCAGCACGAGGCGCCCGGCCTTGGCGGGGGCGATGAAGACGCGGCCGCGCGCGGTGAGGGCGAGGCGATCGCCGTCGGGCGAGAGGGAGTACGAGGAGATTTGCTTGAGGGGCTCGCGTACCCAGAATTCGCGGGTCTGGTCGAGGTCGCTGGTGATGGTGATGGGGATGCGGGCCGACTTGCCGGTGGCGGTGTCGAGGGACCAGAGGTCCGCGCCGTGCTGGTAGACGATGCGTCCGCCGGAGATGGACGCGGACGCGGCGTCGAGGTCGGCGTGGGACGTGTGCTGCTTGAGGTCCTTGCCGTCGGGGTTCATGGACCAGATGTTCATGTAGCCGTCGCGGTCGGAGAGAAAATAGACGCGGCCCTGCCAGAACATGGGGTCCTTGCTGGTGCCGGGGAAGTCGGCGGTGAGCGGCGCGGCCTCGTTGTCGCCCTCGGCGAACCGCCAGAGTTGCTGGATGTAACCGCCCCTGTAACGCTTGGTGTGGCTGCCTTGCATGGGCAGGCGCGTGAAGAAGAGGGTCTTGCCGTCGGCGGCGTACTCGCCCTGATCGGCCTCGTAGAGCGGAACGCGGGACTTGGCGCCGGTCGCGGGGTCAATCGCGACGAGCTGGGAGCTGGGAAGGGTGGCGAACTCGCGAGTTGAGTAGAGGATTCGGGCGTCCGGCGTCCAGCCGACAAACGTGACGCGTGCCGCGCCGTACGTGCGACGGACGGGAAGGCCACCGTCGATGGGCATGGTGTAGATTTCCGTGGGTCCTTCGTACTCGGCGGCGAACGCGACGGTCCCGCCATCGGGGGAGATCGCGGGGTGGAGCTCATCGCCGGGATGGGAGGTGAGCCGTACGGCCTGGCCCCCCGAGAGCGGCACGCGCCAGAGATCGCCCTCCGAAACGAACACGACGGTGTCGGCATGGAGCGACGGCTGTCGGTAGTAGCCGTCCGGGCCCGGCGCGGCGAGGAGTGCGGAAGCGGCCGTGAGCATGGCGGCGTGGCAGAGCGGGTATCGCATGGGTGCTCCAGGGAGTAAGAAGGGATGATACTCGGTCGGGAGCGAGGTTCGGGGTACGGATCGTGGAACTTGGCGGCGAAGGAGCGGGGGTTGCACGCGGGGTGATTTTCGGGGAACATGGTGGCCGAGCCTTCACAAGGAGCCTTGCATGAGCGTGCTTCCCCGGTCGTCGGTTGTTGATGCGGTGTCCCGTCGTCGTTTCCTGCGGACCGCGGCGGGGGTTTCTCTGGCGGCGGCGTGGATGCCGGCCGCGAGCTGGGCTCGGGTGCTTGGGGCAAACGATCGACTGAACATCGGGGTGATCGGGACTGGGGGGATGGGCACGGCGCACGTCCAGAGCCTGGTCGGGAAGAGCGCGGCGGAGAACATCAAGATCACGATGGTTTGCGACCTGTACCGCCGGCGTTTGCGCAACGCCGTCAAGCTGATCGGGGGGAGCGAGTCGGACGGCGTGATGGAGTATGAGAAGGTCCTCGACAACAAAGACGTTAACGCGGTGCTGATCGCGACGCCTGATCACTGGCACACGAAGATCGCGATCGAGGCGATGCAGTCGGGCAAGGACGTGTACGTCGAGAAGCCGTTGAGCCACACGATCGAGCAGGCGATCGCGTGCCGCGATGCGGTGCGGAAGACCGGGCGGGTGCTGCAGGTGGGCCCGCAGCGGACCAGCGAGGCCCGGTGGTGGAAGGCCGGCGAAGCGATCCGGGCCGGGCGGATCGGCCCGGTGGTGTGGTCGCAGGGCTCGTACTGCCGGAACAGCCGCGAGGGGCAGTTCAACTGGACGATCGATCCGGACGCGGGGCCGGAGAGCAAGGGCGATGGGTTCGTGAACTGGGATCGTTGGCTGGGGCATCAGTGGAACCTGGCCCCGAAGATCCCGTGGAACCCGGATCATTTCTTCCGGTTCAGGAAGTACTACGCGTACAACGGCGGCGTGGCAACGGACCTGATGTACCACTGGCTGAGCCCGCTGCTGCTGGCGATTCACGGGCAGAATGGGGCGTATCCGCGGAGGGTCATGTCGGGCGGCGGGCAGTACATCGAGAAGGACGGGCGGGATATCGCGGACACGATGCTGCTGACCGCGGACTACGACACGCACTCGGTGTTCCTGTCGAGTGTGATGGTGAACGACGTGGGCGTGCCGGAGATGATCCGCGGTCAGAAGGGCCAGATGGAGCCCGACGCCAAGGGTTGGAAGATCAGCGAGCAGGGGGCGTGGAAGGACGATTTCCGCAAGTCCAACGGCGACATGCTCAAGGCCGATCCCGGGAAAGACCAGGCGAACTTCCTGCTCGAGGCCGGCGGCGACAAGGACGGGCGCGACCACGAGAACAACTGGCTGGACTCGATCCGCGGCAAGGCGAAGCCCAACTGTAACGTCGAGCTCGGCTGCGCGGTGATGGTTGCGATCAAGTTGGGAGTGGAGAGCTACCGGCAGTCGAAGGTGTTCTCCTGGGACGCGAAGGCCGAGAAGGCCGTGGCGATGTGAAATCACGGGTGGCGGGGGCGAGGGCGTGTGCGCGATGGTTGCGCGTACGCTCGTCCGAGCGCAGGAGGACGCACGTGCTGAGCCTGGTATTCGCGTTGTTCACACTCACCTCTTCCCGGTTGGTGATTTTGCCCGTCACAGTGGATCCCGGCACGATGAAGGCGGTGCGGATGCACGGCTTCGGCGGCGTCGAGGTGCTGAGGTACGAGGATGTGCCGGTGCCGACGCCGGGAGCGGGCGAGGTGCTGGTCCGCGTGCGCGCGGCCGGGGTAAATCCGGTTGACTGGAAACTGCGCGACGGCATGGGCAAAGGGATGATCACGCCCCCTTACACACCGGGGTTCGACGTGTCGGGCACGGTGGAAGCGACCGATGGGTCAGTGACGGAGTACAAGAAGGGGGATGAGGTGTACGCGTACCTTCCGATCACCAGGGGCGGCGGGTACGCGGAGTTCGCGGTGGTGTCGGCGAGGGACCTGGCGCGGAAGCCGCAGCAGGCGGATCACACGCACGCCGCCGCGGTGCCGCTGGCGGCGCTGACGGCATGGCAGGCGATGTTCGATCGCGCGAAACTGCAGCCTGGGCAGACGGTTCTGATCCACGGCGCGGCGGGTGGGGTTGGTCATTTCGCGGTGCAAATGGCGGTGGCGAAGGGAGCGAAGGTGATCGCGACGGCTTCTGCGCGCAACCTTGATTTCGTCAGGGGGCTGGGTGCGGGGCGCGTGATCGATCACAACAAGGAGAAGTTCGAGGAGGTCGCCCGCGATGTCGATGTGGTGTTCGACATGATCGGCGGCGACACGCTGGCGCGGTCGTACGCGGTGCTGAAGGAGGGTGGGTATCTGGTCTCGATCGTGGCGGCGCCGGATGCGAGCAAGCTGGCCGATCGGAAAGCCAATGGGTCCGTGTTCCTGGTGCAGCCGAACGGGATGCAGTTGGGAGAAATCGCGGCTCTGATCGACTCCGGGAAGATCAAGCCCGATGTGAGCGCGACGTTCGGCCTGAACGACGCTGCCAGGGCGCAGGAGCGGAGCAAGAGCGGGGGATCGGGGCGAGGAAAGATCGTGCTCACGGTGCCGTGACGCACGTTCGCGTGCGGTCCCTCGTTTTGAGCGATACAGCGCGACCAGGAATGAGCGTGGCGACGAGCCGATCTGGTGTGGTCCGACGGTTGAATTCCATGAGAGCGAGAGTGAATGCCGCGCCCGTTTCTGCTCCGGCTGCTTCCCGAACCACTGGTCCAGCGGCTCAAGGGGTTGCTGGCGCCGTACGTTGATGCGGCGCTCGAGGAGTACCTCCCCCCGTTCAGCGAGCGGAACGCTCTGCCGGGGTTGCTGAGCGGCGCAATCGATGGGAAGCACATTCCGATGTCGCCGACCAAGGCGAATTGCATCGTGGCCGCGCCGCCGGCCGGTGGTCCGGTGTGGGCCGACGGCTTCGCCCCACCGCCGCGATCGTTGTGGTACGAGTACTGCGACACGCTGGATCGGTTCATGGAGATCGGGCGGCACAACGCGGGCACGATGCGCGCGATCTTGACGCGCGGGGGAGGGGACATCGGACGGGGTGATCGGGTGCTGGATTTCGGGTGCGGTGCGGGGCCCGTCATCAGGTGCCTGAAGGAAATTGCCTTGGAGGGAGAGGTGTGGGGCGTGGATGTCAGCGTCGAGCACGTGACCTGGTGTCAGCAGCATCTCTCGCCGCCGTTCCGGTTCGCGGTCACGACGTTGCTGCCGCACCTGCCGTTCGAGGATCGGTACTTCGACCTGGTGTACGCGGGATCGGTGTTCAGCCACATCAGCGAGATGGCGGACGCGTGGCTGCTTGAATTGTCGCGGGTGATTCGTCCCGGCGGCCGTCTGTACGTGACGTTGGTGACAAAGCAGTCGCTGCACGACTACCTGGAGAAGTGGCCCTCGCTCGGGTTCTCACGGGAGGCTCGTGCGGCGTTCACGCCGGAAGAACTGAGCTCAAACTTCGACATGCTGGTGATCCGGAGGACTCCGTGGCAGCACGCGGTCTTTGATCTGGAGTTCTTCCGGCGCAAGTGCGACGGGATGTTCAACGTCGTGTCCGTCACGCCCAACGCGTACAGCTTCCAGTGGGCGTTGCTGCTGGAACGCAAGGTGGGGCGCCGACGCGGCGACGCTCGGGCCGCGAGCACGGAGCAGGGGGAGCGAGCGTAGCGTGCGCCGCCAGCGCCGCGGTCGGGGCGAGCGTTGTCATCCTCGGCGGGCATCCCGCGTCACGTCTGCAGCACCCCGGTACGGAATGTCCGGGCGTAGTCCCACCCCTGTGCCGCGGCATCGAGCGCCGCGACGAGCTCATCGCGGGTGTGATGGGGTTCGATGATCCGGTCGACCCATCCGCGTGCGGCGGCGTGGCGGATGTCGGCCTGTTCGGTGTACCCGGCGTGGATCGCCGCGTAGATCTGCTTGTGGGTCTCGGGGTCGATGGTCTCGCCCTTGCGCTTTCGTGAAGCCTCCTCGATGGTGGTGAGGACTCCGGTGGCCTGATTGGCTCCCATGACGGCGCACTTGGCGCCGGGCCAGGCGAAAGTCAGGAAGGGATCGAAGGCCCTGCCGCACATGGCGTAGTTCCCGGCCCCGTAGGAGCCGCCGAGGATCACGACGACTTTGGGGACGATGCAGTTGGCCATGGCGTTGACCATCTTGGCGCCGGCGCGGATGATGCCGCCCTGTTCGGAGTCGCGGCCGACCATGAAGCCGGTGGTATCGTGGAGGAAGATGATGGGGATCTTGCGCTGGTTGCAATCCATGATGAAGCGGGCGGCCTTGTCGGCCGAGTCGTCGTAGATGACGCCGGGCATGTTGGTGAACCGGGACGGACCGGACTTGCCGCCGGGCATCTGGCGGTGGGTGAGCTTCTTCTGGTTGGCGACGATGCCGCAGGCGTGTGCGCCGATGTTGGCATAGCCGCACACCAGCGATTGCCCGTAGTCGGCCTTGTATTCGTCGAAGTCCGGGGCAAGCGAGTCGTGGCCGTCGGTGTTCTTGTCCGCGCGGACATCGACCAGGCAGGCGATGAGTTCCTTGACGTCGTACTGCGCGCCCGGCCTGTCGGTGAAGACGTCGTAGAGCCGTGACGGGTCGCCATACGGCGAGGGCCGCGAGCCTCGCTCGCGACGTGTTGCGGCGGACTTTGCGACAAGCGACCGCAGGCGACCGATGCAGGCGTCGTCGTCCTTCTCCTTGAAGTCGATGGTGCCGGAGACCGACGCGTGCATGGCCGCGCCGCCGAGTTCTTCGTCGGTCACGTCCTGTCCGATGGCGGCCTTCACGAGCGCCGGGCCCGCGAGGTACAGCCCCGAGCCCTCGGTCATGATGAGCGTGTCGCATAGAACCGGCAGGTAGCCGCCGCCGGCGACGCAGTACCCCATGATGGCCGCGATCTGCGGGATTCCCTCGGCGCTGATCACCGCGTTGTTGCGGAAGATGCGGCCGAAGTCGTCGGTGTCGGGGAAGACGTCCTCCTGCAAGGGGAGGAAAACGCCCGCGGAGTCGACGAGGTAGATCAGCGGCAGGCGGGCCATCTGCGCGATCGTCTGCGCGCGGATGATCTTCTTGCAGGTCATCGGAAAGAACGCACCGGCCTTCACGGTGGCGTCGTTGGCGATGATCATGCAGCGGCGGCCCTGTACCGCGCCGATGCCGGTGACCACGCCCGCCGCCGGGGCCCCGCCGAACTCCTGGTACATTCCGTGCGCGGACCAGAGACCGAACTCCTG
This sequence comes from Phycisphaerae bacterium, assembly GCA_016794925.1. Taxonomy (GTDB): domain Bacteria; phylum Planctomycetota; class Phycisphaerae; order Phycisphaerales; family UBA1924; genus JAEUIW01. The sequence goes on along the minus strand of JAEUIW010000006.1, from coordinate 135,432 downwards.
GAGCGTGGTTCCCGGATCCAGAAGCTTGGCGACGCGTTCGCGGGCGGTCAGGCGGCCCTTCTCATGCTGGCGCTCGATCGCGGACGAGCCCCCGCCCAGGCGGATCTTCGCCTCTGCGGCGCACATCTCCTTGACCAGTTCATCGAGTTCTTTGGAGGCGGTGTCTGCCATGTCGTGGTGTCCTTGATCGGACCAGAGAATAGCATCTGGCCGTGCGCACACCCTCTTTGATTCCGGGGGGTCCGGCGGGAGGCGGGTCGGAATCCGGGAGCGTCCCCATGTCCGATGCCGACCGAGGCGATGCCGAGGCGATGCAGCCGCGTGCCGAGGAACTCTCGGGCGAGGAGCGTGAGCTGCTCGATCATTACACCGAGCTGTTCGAGGTGCTGCTGGAAGCGGGGGAGATCGAGCTGGGCGATGAGGATTCGGTGCTCGACGGCGCCGACCGCATCATCGCATTGTGGCGGACGATGCCCGAGAACGAGCGCCCCGAGGGCGAGCACGTGGTGCAGGCCGTCGGGGTGGTCTTCGGAGAGTGCCTGATGCGGGTCTTCCCGTCACTCTCGTGGAAGCGGATTACCGATTCGTACGGCTCGTCGATCGGGCTGGTATCGGATGAGCCTGAGATGTTCATCGCTCCGATCGACGCGATCGTGAAGCGGTTCGACAACGAGCCGGACGGGTTCGTGGCGGAGTTGTTCCCTCACTTCTGCGTGACCCTCGAGGAACGCGGGCTGAAATCGTCGATCCCGAACGAGTAGGGGCGGAGAGCGAGCGGATCGAGCGAGTTCGATCCGCACGGGCCTGGTCGCGTCGAAGCTGACGCCGCACGGGCGTGGCACGCCAATTGGGCGAAACCGGCGGGAGGGTTCTCCGACTCATATACTGCTCCCGCCCGGCGCCGGGGCGTGTTGCCCCGCGCCGCCGCGGCGGTGGGAGGTCACGGCATCATGAAGCATCTCTCCTGTTTCTCCGTTCGCTCGGGGTTCGTGGCCTTGGCGGGAGCCGCGCTGACGGCGCTGTCGCCGGCGACGTGGGCCCAGCCGCAGCCGGTGACGGAGCCGAATTTCATCGCGGGGACAATGGATATCGACTTCGCAACGCGATCGAACCTCGACGCGTCGGGGGACCTGAAAGATGGTTCGCCGGCCCTGGGTGCGAAGGACACGTACAAGTTCGCGTTGAGCGTGGGGAAGACGACCGAATTCGCCGGTTCGGTGCAGCGCCAACCGAACCTGTACACGAAGATGCTGCAGCGGCGGAAGCAGGACGCGCTGCTGACGTATTCGATCGATCTGTCGGTGCTGAACCCGAAGGACCTGAAGCAGAAGAAAGTCGTCGGCAAGTGGGTCGGCACGGTGCCGATCGACACCACCACCGGCGCGTACGACCTGGCGGGCGGGAAGGCCAAGGAATCGCCCCTGCGGATCAGCGTGGACGCGGTCGGTACGGCGAAAGCGTTCCAGGATCTGTTCCAGGGTCGGTTGATGGGCAAGGCCGAGAAGAAGGAGAACCTGGCGGCGTACACGTACAAGCGCGTGATCGGGGACCGCACCGTGCAGGTGGTGGTGAAGAAGTCGGACCCCATGCGGTTCGAGAACCTGGTGCTGGCGATGGGGCCCGCGGAGGTGTACCCGCGCACGACGGTGAGCGGTCGTCTCGATTACGACTACGAGACCGGCAACTGGTACACGGACGGCATCCGCTTCAAATACCAGCTCGACGGCAAGGACTTCGAGGACACGGTGACGGGCTCGATCAAGTGGGTCGAGGACACGGACCGCGCGACGAACGGCAAAGGGTACTACGACTTCAACCTGCGTTTCAACGAGGGCGCGCAATCAAAGGCCAAGTCCGAGACCGCGGCATTCGAGAAAATGAGCGAGGAGGACGCGTTCTTCGCCGTGGATGATTCGGTGCCCAGCCTGACCGGCCGCGTGTCGTACGTGGACACGATGAACGCGTCCGGCGCCCCCACGTCGAGCAAAGTCGCGTTCGCCCTGAACGCGAACAAGTTGACCAAGCAGCAGGCCATGAATTTCTTCAAACTGTGGATCATCTGCATCGGTCCGACCAACGACGAGTGAGAACGTTGGGTGTGCAACCTCGATGTTGAAGGATCGACGCGGGCCCCGGGCGGAAGCTCGGAGTCCGTTTTTCTACGCCGCTCACGGCCGCGTTCCGCTCGTCGGATCATCGCCTTGCATCCCGGAGAAGCGACATGTCACGTTCACTCATCGGCTTGCTGGCACGCCGCTACGGCCCCCGCGTGACTCGGGCGGAGCGGCGCGAGTTTCTGAAACTGACATTGGCCGCGTCGGCGGGGCTCCTGTTGTCGGCCACGCCCGCTTCGGCGCTGGCACACCCGGGGCGTGATTCCAAGAAGCGGGTGGTGGTGATCGGCGCGGGCTTTGCGGGCCTGGCGTGCGCGCACGAGCTGCGAGCCGCGGGGTACGACGTGACCGTCCTGGAGGCCCGGGAACGCGTGGGCGGACGGGTGCTCTCGTTCAACGCCGCCAACGGCAACGAGTTCGTGAAGGGAAGGAACATCGAGGGCGGCGCGGAGCTGATCGGTTCGAATCATCCCGCGTGGATCGCGTTCAAGGAGAGCCTCTCGCTCGAATTCCTGGACGTAACGGAAGACGAAGGAGAAGCGGTCTCGCCCGTGCTGATCGACGGCAAGATGCTGTCATGGGACGAAGGAGCCCAGCTCTGGGCGGACATGGAGGAAGCCCTCAACCGCATGGACGAGCTCGCCGCGCCCGTTCCTGAGGATCAGCCGTGGACGGTCGCGGATGCGCCGAAGCTCGACCGGACGTCCACGGCGGAGTGGATCAATGCTCTGGACGTGCCGGAACTGGTCAAGAAGGCGATGCTCATCAACCAGGTGTCCGACAACGGCCAGGCGGCCGAGAAGCAGTCGTTGCTCGGGCAGCTCGCGGCGGTGAAGGGGGGTGGGCTGGAGAGATTCTGGAAGGAATCGGAGGTCTACCGCTGCAAGGGCGGCAACGACCAGCTTGCGCGCCGGCTGGCGGCCGGAATCGGTCCGGACCGGCTCGTGACCAAGCTGGCGGCCCGGGCGGTGCGGCCAAGGAAAGATGTGCTTGTCGTGGAGGCCGCCGACGGTCGCACGCTGGAATGCGACGACGTGGTGTTGGCGGTGCCGCCGAGTGTGTGGGACAGGATCGAGATTTCGCCGAGCCTGCCCGCCGCGCTCAGGCCGCAGATGGGGCTGAACACCAAGTACCTGGCGCACGTCAAGTCGCGGTTCTGGGAGGAATCGGATCCGAAGCGGTCGCAGTACGTGCTGGGCAACGGGCTCTTCCAGCAGACTTGGGACGGCACTGACGCTCAAGGACCGGTGGACGATACCAATGCGGGCGCATGCCTGGTGGGCTTCTCGGGAGGCCCCGTTGTGGAGCGGGCAGGCGCGTTGGGGCGGGAGGAGCGCGACAGGATGTTCGCCGAGTTGTACGAATCGTTCTACCCGGGTTACGCGGCGAACCTGACCCAGGCACGCTACATGGACTGGCCGAAAGACACTTGGACCGGAGCGAGCTACTCGTTTCCCGCTCCCGGGCAGGTTACCACCGTCGGCCCGTTGCTTGCGCGGGCGCACATGGACGGTCGCCTTCACCTCGCGGGTGAGCACGCCTGCTACAAGTTCGTCGGGTACATGGAGGGAGCGTTGCAATCGGGCCTGGCGGTGGCCCGGCGGATGGCGGCGCGCGACGGCATCACGAAGTGAGCCGGCGCGGCGTGCGACACTATGGCCTGCGCGTGAACTCCGTGCGTGACGCGGTGAACCACTCGCCGCCTTCGAGCGGCGCTTGGGCCTCCATCACCACGCGCCCGGGGTTCTCCTCGCGGATGATCCACCGGAATCGCAGGCTTCCCACGCCGGGCTGGAAGCTCTCACCTTCCAAGGACCAGGAGACGCGATCGTCGTCGCGGGGCCCGGACGCGAACATGCCGTAGCTGGCCCAGGTGTCGATCGAGTAGACGGTGGCGCGGCCGAGCCGGGTGTCGTATCCAAAGATTGCCAGCGAATCCACCCCGGGACGCCCGCCGACCCGCACGCTTGTTTCAAATCGCAAGAAGCGCTCCCCGAGGATCCAAGCCCCGTTCGCTCGTCCCTCGCTCACGATGGGCTCCGAGCCCGGGCTCGTCCAGAAGCTCCCGCGCGCGTCCCACTCTCCGATGAGTACGCCAAGTCGTCGGTGCTCTTCGCCCGGTCGCGATTCGCGTTCGAGTGTTTCGACGAGCGTTGAGGGGTCGGGCGGCGTTGGCTTCGGCCCGGCGCTGGCGGGGGGTGCGACGGTTGTCGGGCGTGGCGGTTGGGGAGAGGCCCCGCATGTCCATCCGACGATGATCCCGGCCGACATTCCTATTCCGATCCACGCGATCGTGCCTCGCATCGGCGGTCTCCTTGAGCGATGCACCCTAACAACTCTGCACACAACATCATCGTGATTGACGCGGATTTTCCAGCGAAGTAACGTGTTCATGCCGGGCTCGCGTCCGACGCCGCCCCCGGCTCGACGAAGGGTATTGGGCTCTTCGCCGGCCTCGTGTCGGCCCCCGTGCGCCCTGATGCCATCCCTTAATAAGGGTATTGGCGGCGGCCACGCACGGCAGATGAAAGGATGGTTCAGACATGTCGCGCGCTCCTTCCGGACCGGCGTCCAACGGCACGACCCCGCAAGCTTTGGTCAAACCCAAGGTCACGCTCGAACTCAAGCCAGACGCCAAAGCCACCACGGAATCTCGATCCGTACCCTCCACTCCTTCGGGAGCCCCGGTCAGCGGCAAGACCAGCGTTGCTCCGATCGCGGCCAAGCCCGCATCATCCACCCCCGTTCCCGCGCCGGCGGGCCCTGTGACCGCATCGAAGGAAAAAATGCTGGCGGTCGGGCAAGCGGTGTCGCAGATCGAGAAAGCCTTCGGCAAGGGTTCGATCATGAAGCTGGACGAGCACGCCTACCTGGCGGTGCCCGGCATCAGCACCGGCGCTCTCTCGCTGGACCTGGCGCTCGGGGGCAAGGGCATCCCGCGCGGGCGCATCGTGGAGATCTTCGGTCCCGAGTCATCGGGTAAGACAACGCTGGCGCTGACGGTCGCGGCCCATGCGCAGCGGGCGGGGGGCGTCGCGGCGTTCATCGACGCCGAGCACGCGTTGGACCCTTCGTGGGCGCGCAAGATCGGCGTGAACATCGACGACCTGCTGGTCTCACAGCCCGATTCGGGCGAGCAGGCCCTGGAGATCTGCGAGTTGCTGGTGCGTTCCAACGCGGTGGACGCGATCGTGGTGGATTCGGTCGCGGCGCTGATTCCCAGGGCCGAGATCGAGGGCGAGATGGGCGACGCCACTGTCGGCATGCAGGCGCGCCTGATGTCCCAGGCCATGCGCAAGCTCACCGGCGTCATCGCCCGCTCCAACTGCACCGTCATCTTCATCAACCAGATCCGTGAGAAGATCGGTGTGATGTTCGGATCCCCCGAGACCACCACCGGCGGTCGGGCCCTCAAGTTCTATTCCTCCGTGCGCATCGACGTGCGTCGCACCGGGGCCATCAAGGAGGGCGATGTCACCGTCGGCTCGCGCACCCGGGCCCGGGTGGTCAAGAACAAGATCGCCCCGCCCTTCCGCGATGCAGAGTTCGACATCATGTACGACGAGGGTATTTCTTCCTCCGGCGATCTCCTCGATCTGGCGGTCGCCTCCAACGTCGTCGATAAGAGCGGCGCGTGGTTCACCTATGGCGAGATCCGCCTCGGCCAAGGTCGGGAGAACTCCAAGAAATTTCTCAAGGAGAACGCGGACCTCTTCAAGGAAATTCGCGCCGCCACACTCAGGGCCCGGCTCAGCCAGCCCGCCGCGACAAGGCCGGCGCCGGTGGCCGCGGGCGCACCGGGAAAGGACGACGCGGAGGAGTAGATCGCAGCTGGCACGGACCCGAATTCACGGCGGCTTCACGCCTCCCTCCAGAGTCCAATCTGGAGGAGAGGCGTGGCCGTTCGCCCCTTGCACACCCGAAGCGGGCGGGCCTTCGGTACACTGTTCGCCGCGGGCTCGGATGAGCACATGCGATGAACAAACCAGATCGACAGCAGCCGACACCGAGGGGTCCGAATTACGCCGCAGAGGCTGAATCAACGACGAGGGGGACGCTCCCAGACGCGGCTACGAAGCCGCTTGGGTTCGGGGGCAACGGGGGGTTGTTGCCCGTTGGGACGATGGTCTCGCGGTACCGGGTCGAGGGGCTGCTTGGGCAGGGTGGCATGGGGGCGGTGTATCGCGCGCGGCAGGCGCAACCGGACCGGGCGGTGGCGCTCAAGCTGATCCGGCCCGGAGTGGGGGATGATGGCCTGATTCGACGGTTTCTGCTGGAAGCCGAGGTGCTGGGGCGGCTGCAGCACGCGGCGATTGCGCAGATCCACGAGGCGGGCACCACGGACGCCGGTTTGGGCGCCCAGCCGTATTTCGTCATGGAGCTCATCGAGGGAGTTCCGCTGACGCGATATGTCCGCGAGCGCGGCAGCGGGCTCCGCGAGCGTCTGGAGCTCTTTGCCCGGATATGCGATGGCGTGCAGCACGCGCACCAGAAGGGTGTGATCCACCGCGACCTGAAGCCCGGGAACATCCTGGTGACTTCCGATGGGCAACCCAAGATACTCGATTTCGGGGTGGCACGGGCGACGGACTCGGACGTGCAGGCGGCGACCGTGCAAACGGACGTGGGTCAGATCATCGGCACCGTGCCGTACATGAGCCCGGAGCAGGTTTCAGGGGACCCAGCGGAGCTCGATACACGATCCGATGTGTACGCCCTGGGCGTGATCCTGTACGAGCTGCTGACGGGACGCATGCCGTACGACTTGGCACGCCGCCTTATCCACGAAGCGGTCCGGATCATCCGCGAGGAGGAGCCGACCCGGCTTTCAGCGCTGGATCGGTCGCTCCGCGGAGACGTCGAGACCATCGCGCTCAAGGCGCTCGAGAAGGAAAAGAACCGCCGCTACCAGAGCGCGGGGGACGTGGCATCGGACGTTCGTCGTTTCCTGGCGGACGAGCCGATCTCGGCCCGGCCGGCCAGCGCGGCGTACCAGTTGTCCAAGTTCGCTCGGCGGCACAAGGGGCTGGTCGGGGGCGCGGCCACGGCCCTGCTGCTGCTGGTGGCGGGGATCATCGGCACGAGCCTGGCGCTCACCCGCGCGCTCGTGGCCGAAGCCGAAGCAGGCAGACGCGCCGACGCGGAAGCGGCGGCGCGCCGCGAGACCGCCGCGGCCTTGCGAACGGCCGAGGCGAGCCGGGTTGAGACCGAGCAGGTCGCGGATTTTCAGGACGGCATGCTGCGGGGGCTGGATGCGCGGGAGATGGGCCGAGGACTTGTCGCGCGGATGATCGATGCGGTCCGCGAGGCGAAGGCGAAGGCGGGCGCCAAGGGGGAATCGCTCGACGCGGAACTTGCCGGGCTGGCCCAGGAACTAGGACTGGCCAATGCGACCAACGTCGCGGTGCGCAGCCTGGACGAAACCATTCTCGCTCGGGCCGAGGCCGCGGCCAACGAGCGATTCGCGGGCTCGCCGGTGATCCGCGCGCGGCTGCTCCAGACCATTGCACGGATTCTCCGAGAGCTGGGGCTGCCCGAGCGGGCGGTGGCCCCGCAGGAGTCGGCCCTGTCCCTGCGTCGTGCGGCGCTGGGACCGGGCGATCGGGCGACCCTGCACTCGATGAGCGAGCGTGCGGTTCTGCTGCAGGACCTGGGCAAGCTCGAGGAGGCCGAGTCGCTCTGCCGAGAGACGCTGGAAGCCCGGGAGCGGCTTTTCGGCTCCGAGGATCCGGATGTCGCCGAATCGCTGACGAATCTGGGCGGCGCCCTGATCATGCGCGGCCGGGCCCGCGAGGCTGAGGATTGCTGGAGGCGTGCGCTCCCGCTCATGCGCCGCGCCCACGGAGAGGAGCACCCGGCGACGGTGACCGCGCTGAACAACATCGGCGGGCTGCTGCAGACGCTGGGGCGAGCGGACGAAGCGGAACCCTTCTACCGGGAGGCGGTCGAAAAGAACGAGCACGTGCTCGGGGCAAACCACCCGCTCACGCTGGCGGCCCTGAGCAATTTCGGCAACATACTGTGGGAACGTGACCGTTTCGAGGATGCCGAGCCCGTCCAGCGTGGCGCCTATGAGGGCATGCGGCGGACGCTCGGGGACGACCATCCCAGCACGATCAACGCCCTGAACAACCTCGGGGTGACGCTGCACGATCTGAAACGATTGGACGAGGCCCGAGCCATGATCGCCGAGTCCTTGCAGCGTCGGCGTCGCGTGCTGGGGGAAAACCACCCTCAGACGCTGATCTCGCAGGGCAGCCTTGGGCTGGTGCTGCAGGACCTCGGCGACCTGGACGAAGCCGAGCGTGTGCTGACTGATGTGCTGGAGCGGCGACGGGCGGTGCTGAGCACGTTCCATCCTTCGACCTTGCAATCAATGAACAACCTCTCATACCTGATACGCAAGAAAAAAGACTGGGCCCGCGCCGAGCCGCTCGCCGTCCAGTGCGCCCAGTCGTCCATGAAGGTCGCGCGACCCGGGCATCCGCAAACGGTCCGTTACTTGGAAAACCTGGTGGACTTGTACACAGAATGGGACATGGCCGATCCGGGGCGGGGTCACGACGCCAAGGCAGCCGAATGGGCCAGTCGGCTCGATGAAGCCCGCGCCGCGGCCGGCGCCTCCAAGCCCGCTGCGGGTTCCTGACCTGCCGGGAATGGACGCACGCTGCCGGGGCGTGACCCGAGCGTTGCCGCACGACATCCCGGGGCGTACCCTGCCCGGTCAATCTGCGGCTGTGGCGGAATTGGCAGACGCGCTAGATTCAGGTTCTAGTGGGTTCACCCCCGTGGAGGTTCGACTCCTCTCAGCCGCATTTTTCGCTCCCGCTTGTCGAAGCGGCTCGGCGCGGCGGTCCTGCGCGGTGTCCGCCGCATGGAAGCCGGCGAGGTTCTCGCGCCACGGCGATCATGGGGAATCGGAAGGCAACAATGAAAAAAGCCGAACAGATCAAGCTGGCGGTGGCGTTGGTGATTCTGGCGATCGCCGGAGCGATCATGTATTTCACGATGTATGCGGGAAAGACCGCGACGCCGCCTCCGGTGGCGGACGCCGGGAATGAGTCGGCAGCGCCGAATGACAGCAGGGAGCGCGACGTGCCCCGAGGTGGGCCGCGCATGGCTCCAGGAGCCAGTGATGACGGCACGCCGCCGGCGGAGAAACCGGAAGAAGAAGAGGGCGGTTAACGTCCCGAGCTGAGGCGTTCGCATGCTCATCGCGGGCATTGACGAAGCCGGTTACGGGCCGATGCTAGGCCCGCTGACGGTGGCGTTGGTGGCGCTCCGAGTGGGTGATCCGCGCGCGAATTGCCCTCCCCCGGACGTGTGGTCCCTTCTGGAGCGCGCGGTGTGTCGCACCGGTACGGACCGACGGGGTCGGCTTCCGGTCAACGACTCCAAGATGTTGAAGGTCGGGTCCGGCGGCGGAACCCGTTCAACGGACCGGGCGAAAAACCGCGGTCGGCATCCGTTGGTTCACTTGGAGCGGACCGTCATCGCCTTTGCGCGCGCGAATGGGCACACGACCGGGAACGACCACCAGTTGTGGGCCGCGCTGGGAGCGGAATCAGAGTGGTGTGAGGCCCATGCGTGCTATCTGGGGGAGCCGCTGGCGCTGCCGGTCGCTTGTTCGGAAGACCAGGTTCGGGTTGGCGCTTCGGGATTGACGGGCGTGATGCGCGACGCGGGGGTGCGTCCGGCGCTGTTCCGGTGCCGAGTTCAAACGGAGCCGGCGTTCAACCGGCTCGTGCGCGCGGAGGGGAGCAAGGCGGGCACCACGGGCAGCGCCGTCGCCGCGCACCTCCGAAGCGTTTGGGACGCCTTGGAATCCGGCGAACGGGCCTGGGTGGTGTGCGATCGGCTGGGCGGGCGCACGTACTACGGACCTTGGCTGGCTGAAGTGTTCATGGCCGGGTGTGGGTGCACGCTGACGTGCGTGGCGCGAGCGGAATCGTCGAGCGATTATCTGGTGGAGTCGGCGGATTCAAGGAGCGACGGGAGGTCGATGCGGATTCGCTTTCAGACCCGGGCGGACTCGCGGGATTTCTGCGTGGCGTTGGCTTCCATGATCGCGAAGTACGCGCGCGAGCTGGCGATGATCCGGTTCAACACCTTCTGGTGTGCGCGCTTGCCCGAACTCAAGCCGACCGCGGGCTACCACGAGGACGCGGTCCGATGGCTGGCCGACGCGGCTTCGATCCTGAGCGAATCGGATCGGTCGGCGCTGGTGCGGATCGCGTAGAGTCGCGGGGTGAGTGGGTTCGGGCTGGGGCAGCGGAGCGGCGCGTTGGACCTGCGAAAACGGATGCTTGACCTGGCGGCGTGGGCCGCGGCGCGGGGAGCGGGGCTCGTGGAGCCGAATCCGCTGGTCGGGGCCGTGGTTGCTCGGGGAGAGCGGGTTCTGGCGATCGGGCACCACCGCGTGTTCGGGGGGCCCCACGCCGAGGTGGAAGCGCTGCGGCGGTGCGCGGAACTTGGTCATGATCCGCGCGGCGCGGAGGTCTACGTCACACTGGAGCCGTGCGCCCATCAGGGGAAGACGCCGCCGTGCGTGACGGAGATCGTCGCGGCCGGGATCGCACGGGTGGTGATCGCGCGCGCGGACCCAAACCCGATCGCGGCGGGCGGCGCCGCGCTGCTGCGGGCCGCGGGAGTGAACGTCGAGTTCTGCGGCGCGAGCGTCGCGGCGTGCCGGTTGCTGGATCCTTTCGCGCGCGCGATCCGCGACGGTCGGCCCTGGACCATCGCCAAGTGGGCGCAGTCGATTGACGGGATGGTGGCGACAACGGCGGGCGACTCGAAGTGGATCTCTTCAGCGGCCTCCCGCAGGATGGTGCATCGAATGCGTGCTCGGGTGGACGCCGTGCTCACGGGGATCGGCACGGCGCGGAGGGACGATCCGTTGCTCACGGCGCGGGATGTTCCGGTGCGCCGGGTGGCGCGGCGGGTGGTCATCGATCCGACGCTGTCCATTCCAGAGAGCAGCCGCCTGGTCGGGTCGGTGGGGGCCGCGCCGCTGACTGTGGTGTGCGACGTTGGAGCCGCACCAGCGGCGGAATCACGCTTGCGAGCGCGTGGCGTGGAAGTGGTGCGTTTCCCGGCGGGACCGGCTGGCATCGAATTCGAGCGGGTCCTCAGGCACCTTCGGTTCGTTCACGGCGCGACGAATGTGCTGATTGAAGCGGGCCCAGGCGTGCTCCGGCGCATGTTCGGAGCGGGGTTGATCGACGAAGCGATGGTCTTCGTGTCCCCCCGATTGGCGGGAGATGGGATCCCATCGATGCGGGGATTCAATGTGGGTGGCGGCATCGAAGGGTGGATGACCATGGAGTTGATCGGCGTCCGCCGCGTGGGGACCGATGCGGTCATGCGGTTGCGGAGTCCCTCACGGTCGATGCCAGAATGTCAGTGAGTCGCGGACTTTCGCGTTGAGTGGGGCGTCCGCCGCGTGCACGATGAGGCACGTGCCCGGCGCGGACTGTTCGTGACGCACCATCGCGAACGCGATCGGCCGCGATCCGAGCATGGGGCTGAGCGCCGCGCTGGTGACGGCGCCGATGGTGGGTGAGTCGGGTTCCGCCGTCGCAACGATCGCTGAGCCAGTGTCCGGGACGATGGGATCGGACGGTGGGCCGTCCGCGCGGAGCGGGGCGGCGCGAGATTCGACGTCCAGACCGACGAGACGCTGCTTCGGATGACCCAGCGATTGCATGCGGGCCACGATCTCCTGGCCGAGGTAGCAACCTTTCGTGAAGCTCACGCGATCGTGGAGCACCCCGCTCTCGTGTGGAAGGGAGTTGGGCCCGAAGTCGAGATGGTACACGGGCCAGCCCGCCTCGATGCGAGCGATGTTGTACGCGTGCCAGCCGGCGGGGCGGATGCGCGGGAGCGCGTCGCCGCCGCGGCGCTGCGTGCCGAAAGCAAAACCGCCGGATTCCAGAAGCGCCTCGAAGACGCGGCGAGCTTCGGCGGTGGCGATCAGCAACTCGAAGCCCGGCTCGCCGGCAGAGTCCTGACGGTCCACGAGCACGCGGGCGCCGTCGATCACCGCGACAAACACCGCGCCGGGCTGAGCGGCGGCGGCGCCGGCGGCGGGGTCGCAGCGCTCGAGCAAGGCTGGCGCGGCGGGGCCGTGGAGCGCCAGTCGGTGGAATTCACCGGTGGCATCCTCGATCGCCACGTCGTCGGCAATGATGTATGACGCTAGCCCCGTCTTGGTGCGTTCCACGGCGTGGACATCAAGGTCGAGGATCGTCTCGTCAACGTGCCACCCTGGCTGGGAGGACGCGGTGCGCGGCGGCGCCAGCACGCGAAGATCCGCGTCGATACGGCCTTTACGGGTGAGCCAGAACGAGCGTCTGCACGAGCCGTCCGGCAAGGTCCTGAGGTCCTGCGTGAGCATGCGATTCAGGAACGGGAGGCGGTCGGGGCCGGATACGCGCAGGGTGCCGCGCTGCGGCAGGTCGAGTACGACGCAGGATCTGCGGAGTGCGGCGTACTCGGCCTCGAGTTGATCGACGACCTCCACAACGCCAACGGTTGCCTCCTCGGGTCCGTATGCGCGCACCAGCGATCCGGCGAGAGCGGGGGACGCGAGCAACGGGCTGATTCTGGCCATGGGTGCGGGTTGCGTGATGGAGTGTTCGGCGGTGCCGGCGCGGCGAGCGATCCTACGCTTGGGCCTTTCAAGGAGCCCCGAAGTGAACATCGACCTGCTGAAGCGTCTGTGCGAGACCCCCGGGGTTGCGGGGCGTGAGGAGCGTGTGCGTGCGCTGATTCAGAAGGAGATCAAGGGGCTGTTCGATGAGACACGCACGGACAATATGGGGTCCCTGATCTGCACGCGGCGCCCGCGCTCGGGGCGGAAGTCGGGCGAGCTGCGTCGCGCGAAAGGGACTCGACCGACGCGGGTGCTGCTCCTGTGCCACATGGACGAGATCGGTTTCTATGTCAAGCACATCGATGACCGTGGGTTCCTGCGCCTGAACAACGCGGGCGGGTTCGACACTCGCAACCTGTTCTCCCGCCGCGTGCTGGTCTGCACCGACTCGGGCGACTTGCCCGCGGTGATGAACCCGGGGGGGCGCCCGGTGCACATCGCCTCCGAGGAGGACAAGCGGAAGGTGCCCGAGGTAAAGGAGTTCCTGGTTGATACGGGCCTGACGGCAACGCAGGTGAAATCGAAGGTGAAAATCGGCGACTACGTGGTGATGCACGAGCCGTTCCTCCACCTCGGATCGAAGGTGGTGAGCAAGGCGCTCGACAACCGGGTGGCGTGCTGGCTCGGGATTGAAGCGGTGCGGGCGATCGAGTCCGGCCGTTCCGGTCACGCGTGCGAGCTCGTGGTGGCGTTCACGGTGCAGGAGGAGGTCGGGCTACGGGGCGCGCACACGTCGTCGTTCGGGGTGGCGCCGGACATCGGGGTGGGCCTCGACGTGACGCTGGCGTGCGACACACCCGGAGTGCCAGACGACGAGTCGGTCACGCACCATGGGAAGGGCTTTGCGCTGCACGTCATGGACTCGTCGTTCATCGCGGACTATCGCCTGGTCAACGAGATCGAGGCGACGGCAAAGAAGAGCCGCATCCCCTACCAGCGGAGTATCCTGGCTCGCGGCGGTCAGGACGGAGCGGCGGCGCAACAGTCGCGCGAGGGGGCGAGGGCCGTGGGCATCACGGTCGGGACGCGTTACATCCACACCGTGACGGAGATGGTGGACACGACCGACCTTGGTGCGGCGCGCGACATCCTCGCGGCGTGGCTGCCGACGATCGCGTGACGGTCGATCTCAGTGAACAATGGAAACCGCGGTCTCGATCGCCTCGACGACCTGGCGGACCTGGAACGGCTTTTTCAGCACCGAATCGAAGCCCTGGGTTTTGAGGGAGTAGAGCTGGCCATCGGTCATCTTGCCGCTCATCGCGATGATGCGTGTGAGTTGGAGCTCGTCCTGGTTGCGGACCAATTTCGCCACTTCGCGGGCATCCCCCTCGTTCAAGTGGATATCGAGCAGCATCACATGGGGCTTGAAGCGATCGCATTCCAGGCCGGCGGCGAAGGCGGTGGTGGCGGTCCGAACCTCGTAGTTGGCTTGCTCGCTGAGCACCTTGTACAGAACGTCCACCACCTCAGCATCGTCGTCGACAATCAGGACGCGGGTGCGTCCGCTTGTGATGCCGTCGAGCGGGATGCCGTGGGCCTTCATGAAGCGGATGAGCTGAGAGACGGGGATTCTGCGGTCCTTGGAACCGGGGATCCTGTACCCCTTGAGCGAACCGGAATCGAACCACTTCGAAACAGTTCGAGGGGCGACGTTGCAGATCTTGGCGACCTCGCCTGTCGTGAGAACATCCTTGTCGATGAGCATGGACCTCTCCTCGTTCACATCCAGGCGTTCCTGGGATCCGGTATCCGTTCCGCGGGTCTTGCCTACTGCCCATCGGTCCGCGCAGCGGGAGCCTTGACGCGGCGGAGGTCGCGACCCGCACAAATTCCGTGTAACGATCTGGGACGCAGATTCTGCGGACGAATGCAGCGTTTGACGCCCCCGCTGCACCCCGTTACATTCTCCAAACGAATGGAGAGAATGCCGGTTCAGACCGCAGGATTGGCTACACTCTCCGCCCGTTTCGGTCCCATCGTCGGCTGTCATCGCTCCATGTGGGAACGGCCGGGATGAGATCGGGGCGGGGATTCGATGGGGGTCGTGGGGCCGTCGGGATCGAGGGGGAGGTGGGTCCGTCGGGCGGTCCCGGCGGGTCGGAGTCCGCGTCAGATGAGCCTGTAAGCGGTTTGGCCAAGGAGCGCACTGTGCCGAGTTCTTTTCGCGATCGCCCGGTTTCCGTGGTGTTGACTCTGGTGTGTGCCGGCGTGGTGGTGAGCGCGTACGGGGTGCCGGCTCGGGCCCAGAACGACGCGTCCAAGCCCGCGGCGGGTATCGGCGAACGAAGCGACAAACAGAAAAACGTGGATCTGCTCCGCGACTTCATCCATTACACGAAGATCGCGAGGTACGACCTTGCAAAGTCATACGGTCAAGCGTTGCTCGACAAGAAATTGTCTGCCGAGGACTTGGTCGCGATGATCGAGGATTCGGGGGACGCGCAACGATTCGAGGAAACGGCCGTCAAGGCGCAGCGGTACGCGGAGCTCGAGGCGGTGTCCTCCGCGCTGCTGAGAGGATTCGAGCAGGGGAAACTGGACCGGGCACGTGCCGCGACGGAGATCTCGAAGAACATCTCGTTGCTGACGGGGACGCAACGGAACCGGCTGTTCGCGCGCGAACGGCTGGCGTTCGCGGGCGAGTACGCGGTGCCGCAATTGCTGCGTGCGTTCGTATCACGCGGGAACCCCGCGTTGCAGGCCGAGGTTCGGCAGTTGCTCGTGGACATGGGGCGTCAGGCCGTGGCGCCGTTGTGCGCTGCCTTGCCCCGATTGGATCCGGCCGCACAGGAGCAGGTGGCGGGGATACTCGGCGAGATCCCGTACAAGTCATCACTTCCGTTTCTGTACGACACCCGAGCGGCGGCAACATCCGATGGGGTGAAGACCGCGTGCGACAAGGCCATCACGCGCCTGGACCCGACCAAGGAACTGCCCGTGTCCGCTTCGGAGCAGTACCTCCTGCTGGCGCGATCGTACTACGCGGAGACCCCGAGCCTCACCAGCTTTCCCGGCGAGGGCAATCAGTTGCTCTGGTCCTTTGACGCGGCGAACGGCCTGGCGGCTACGGCGATCGCGACGCCGCTGTTCAACGAGGCCGCTGCGATGCGGCTGTCCGAACGGGCCTTGACCCTGGATCCGAAGAACCGAGGGGGCTTGGCGCTGTGGCTGGCGGCGAATTTCCGGCGTGAGATCGAGACTCCCCAGGGGTACGAGAACCCCGCGTACGGCAAGGACCGTCGCGAGGCGATGTACTACGCGGTTGCCGCCGGGGCGAACGCATCGCAACGGGTGCTGGCCATGGCACTGGACGACCGGAACACGCCGCTGGCGCGCAAGGCGCTCGCGGCCATCGCGCGGAGCGCGGGCGTAGCGTCGCTCTGGACCGGGTTGGAGGACCGGCGGCCGTTGATCCAGTCGCTCGTCTACCCGAATCGTCGTGTCCAGTACGAGGCGGCGCTCGCGCTGGGCGCGGCGAAGCCATCGACGCAGTTCGATGGTGCGGACCGGGTCGTGCCGACGCTCGCGGCGGCGGTTCGGGACGCGGGGGCGCGGTACGCGGTGGTGGTAGCCTCGGACGGGGAACGGCAGCAGTCGATCGCCGAGATGCTCAAAGCGAAGGAACGCGGGTTTACGGTGCTCCCGCCGGCGCGCCGCCTGTCGGACATCGAACAGGCCTTGGCCGAGGCGCCTGGGATTGATCTCATCGTGTCGGACCTCCCGGAGCAGTCGACCTCAGAGTTGATTCAGGACGTGCGCGGAAGGGCCAAGCTGGCCGCGGTGCCGCTGCTGGCCATGGTCAGCCAAGCGGGGTTCGCGGACCTGGCGAGCAGGCATGATCGCGACGAGCTCACCCGGATCAGCCGCGCGGGTATGGACCCGAAGCAGGTGGCCGAGGCGATCACGCAGCTGGTGGACCGCGCTTCGGGTGGATTGATCGGGCCGGACGAAGCGAGGGATTACCAGGTTCGAGCGCTCACCGTGCTGCGCGATTTGGCGGTTTCCGGCAACACGGTGCTGCGGGTGGAGGATGCGTCGCTGCCGCTGATTTCAGCTCTGGGAGCGGCCAGGCCGCCGGTAAAATTCCAGATCGCGGATGTGCTTGCGAACGTGCCGACCAAGCAAGCGCAGATCGCGGTGATCGACGCGACGCTCGCCTCGTCGGGCGACGAGCGTGTGCTCATGCTGGCTCGGTCGGCGGACTCGGCGCGTCGGTTCGGCAACCTGCTGGAACCTCGACAGATCGAACGCCTCCTCGACCTTCTGAAACGCGCGACCGGCGCGGAGGCAACCGCGATTGCGGCCCTGGTCGGTGCCCTGGATCTGCCGAACGATAGCCTGATTCCGCTCATTGTCGGCACGAAATAGGCGGGCATCATGTGTGCGAGCATGAGGCGAGGTCGCCGTCGCCCGTTGGCGGCTGGCTGGTTGTACTTGCGAAGATACGCGAGTTGTGATTGCCGTCCGGTAGCGGCGCGATAGGTCCGAGTTTCGGGCTCGTCGCGTGGGTTGTGCCGTCATGACCGGTGTACGCGTGCGGCCGGAGGCGACCGCGCGCGATTCTCGCCCGTGCGTGCGGCGCGGTCGCCGGCTGGAACCGATGGTGAAGGCTGGCCCGATCGAGCGGTCCGCAGCGGCGGGCTGGCGATGGGCCGGGTGCGCGAGTCACACCCGCCGCGGCGGCGGGTTTCCAGCCCACGCAATGGTCGATTCAAGGAGTCCTCGCATGCGAACGCGTTTCTCGAAGGCCTTCACGCTGGTCGAAATTCTGATCGTGGTGGTGATCCTGGGCATCCTGGCGGCGATCGTCGTTCCGCAGTTCACGAACGCCAGTCAGGACGCGCAGATCTCCAACGTCGAGACGCAGTTGTCGACGATCCGGCAGCAGGTCGAGTTGTACCGGGTTCGGAACAACGGTCAGTATCCCGCCTGCCTGGCCGCTGGCGACTGGGCTGATCTGACGCCACCGACGTCGAATGACTACATGCGAGTCGCGCCGGTGAATCCCCGTACCGGCCTGTCGACGGTCATCTCCGGGACGGCGCCTTCGGCGACCGACGCCGCGGGCTGGTTGTGGGACGCCGCGACGGGAACGCTCCGTGCGGCCCGGTTCGATGAGGCGACCCGTGCCTGGCTCGACTAAGCGATCGGGCGTTACGCCCGCGCAGCCATCAGTGCCGGCCGAGTCTTTGACCGGACTCGGCCGGTTTCGCGCGACACTCGGTCCGCTCGCCACACCCGGGAGGGAAGCACATGCGTCCGCACCGATCAGGCGCCTTCACGCTCGTCGAGATCCTGATCGTTGTGGTGATTCTGGGCATTCTTGCCGCGATCGTGACGCCGCAGCTGACGCACGCGACCGAGGACGCGGCGTACAACACAGCGCTGACGGAAGTTCAGAAGTTGCGTCGGCACATCTCGATGTACAAGTACCGCAACAGCGGCCACCTGCCGACGGTGACCGAAGGCGACGGCACCTGGGGCGAGATTGTGTCCGGGAGCGATTACCTTTACAGCGCCCCAATAAACCCGTGGGTGGGTCATGCGAACGGCAAGCGGATTCTGTTCGGGAGCGGGCCGGATGCCGCGTACCAGAGCTCGTACGGCTGGATCTACAACCCGACGACGGGTGAGGTCTGGGCGGGAGGGTGCGACGGCGACGATAAGCCCTTCCCGAGGAGCTAAGAAGCCCGCCATGGCGCGACCCCTCCCTCGACTTCGACACCCTCCAAGGGCGCAGCGGCCCGGTGGGCCCCGCTGGGCGTGCTTGGGTACGCCGTCGGATCACGTCAACCGTGAACCGGATCGGGCCGATGCAGACACGGGCGGGGGAATCCAGCCGTCCGGAGGTCCGTGCATGCGCAACGAAAAGCAACTCAATCTCACCCTGTCTGTGTTCGCCGCCGGCGCGGCGCTGCTCGCGGTGTTCCTGATCGCGCACGCAACCGGTCCGGCATCGGCGAACGCCGCGCCACCCAAGGACTCGTCACGGCAGGAGCCTCCGAATCCTTTCAATTCGGGCGATCAGCGCAAGCAGATGATCGATGCGTTGGACGCCCTGGCTCGGCGGATGGAGCGGATCGAATCACGGTTGGAGAAGGGCGTCAGCGTAAAGGTGACGGAGTTGCCCAAGGGCTTCATGGCTGCGCAGGCTCGTTCGGATGGTGACTGAGGCTCGGTTGCGAGGCGCGAGCGTCCGCGAGCATGACGCAGCCGAAGGGGAGGCGAAGCCGACATGCGTTCTTCAACCGATGTGCGAGCGATCCGACACGGGTACACGCTCATCGAAGTGCTGGTGGTCGTGGTGGTCCTGGGCATTGCGGGTGCCCTGGTCATCCCATCGATGGGCTCGACCGGCATCCTCCGGGTGCAGGCGGCGGTTCGATCGGTGGTATCCGATATTGTGTTCTGCCAGGCGGACGCGGTGGCGTTCCAAGAGCGCCGAGCCATCGTCTTTGATTCCGCGACGACGTATCGCCTGGTGCAAGTGCCAGGGTCGGTCATCGACATCGAGCACAACACGTTGTACGATCCGTCACGGCCGAGCGGCCTCTATGTCGTGGATGTGTCCGATCCGCGTTACGGCGACGCGCGGATCAATTCCGCTCTGTTCGACAGTCATAATTACCTTGTCTTCGACGAGCAGGGAGCGCCGCTCGGTGATCTGGGCACCAACACCGCGGGCAGCGGCGGCACGGTCACGATCACCGGTTCGGAGCAGACATTCGACGTGACCGTGGACGCGTTCACCGGGCGCGTATCGGTCCAGCGTAGGACTGAGCAGGGGCAAGGAAATTGAATCGAACAGCGGTTCAGGGCAACCCTGGCTCGGGGCGGCGGCGGATCGGAGCGTTGCTCCTGATCGCCGCGCTGCTCGGCTTGCTGCTCTGGGCTCGGCTGGTGATTGTGACCGGCCATCCACGCACGGCGATCGCGGAACCGGACCGATCGGTCGGCAAGTCCACATTGAAAAAGTAGGCTTACGAGAGGTCATTTGCGATTGCCGGCGCGATCGGTCGATGCGGGCAATGGCTCCCATTCGCAGCCGCGCGGTGCACACGCGAGGTCGATCGCGGTCGCCCCAGAGCGGGGATGGCCCCGGTAACAACTGGGCCCGATGGTCGCTTTGAGCGGCTTGGGCGGAGTCTACCGGAGGTCGGGCGCCGCAAGCCGCAAAGTCGCCTCCGACTTCGACCGAAAACACCCCAAGCCCCACGCCACGCTTATCGGAGAAGAGGTGAATCATGTCCCAGACGTCCCCCCGTCCTGCTGATCGCACCGATTCCCCACGTGCCGCCGCGGTATCGGCCCTGTTGCTTGGCGCGGCGGCGACCGCGCTGGGATTCGCCCCTCCCGCCACGAGCCCGACCGGCGGGAAGGTGGCCGCGCCGCAGAACGCGACGGCGACCAAGGGTGCGGCACGCACCCCGCCCGGCGCGGCCGGAGGCGACGCGAAGGACAAGGAGAAGCCGCAGGTCAAGGTTTCCGAACAGATGACGGTTGACCTGCACGTCCGGGATGAGGACCTTGGCGCCGTGCTCAACCTCCTCTCCGCGCAGACGCAGAAGAACATCATCGCTTCCAAGAGCGTCAGCGCTCGCATCACGGCGGACCTGTACGGCGTGACTTTTTACGAGGCGCTCGATTCGATCCTGCACGTGAACGGCTACGGGTACGTCGAGCAGGGGAATTTCATCTATGTCTACACGCTCGATGAACTGGACCAGATCCAGAAATCGCTATCGCGTCGCGTGGCAAAGGTCATTCGGCTGAACTACCTGAACGCGGCTGACGCGGCCGAGTTTGCCAAGCCCCTCACGAGCGAGGGTGGCGAGGTCAAGACCTCAACGAAGGCCGAGAATTTCCAGATCCCCGACAAGGCGCCCGTCGGCAAGGACGATTATGCGCTGGGCGCGACGCTCGTCGTGATCGATTACGAAGAGAACATCAAGGCGGTCGAGAAGCTGCTGGCCGAGCTGGACACCAAGCCCGCCCAGGTGCTCGTCGAAGCGACGATCCTGCAGACCGCCCTCAACGAAGCCAACGCGTTCGGAGTGGATTTCTCGCTCATCGGAGATCTTCAGTTCCTTGATTTCCTCAACGCTGGCGGTCCGCTCAAGGCCGCCGACGGCCTGATCAGGGGCGGCTCGGGGGCCGCCAACCAGGGGCTCTCACCCAAGGACAATCGCGGGACCGCGGCCCAGAGCACGCCCGGGAATACCGGCGGGCCGGGCACGTTCAAGCTCGGGGTCGTGCAGAACGATGTCGCCGTTTTCCTGAAGGCGTTGGACGAAGTGACGGACACGACCATCCTCTCCAATCCCAAGATCCTGGCGCTCAACCGCCAACCCGCCCGGGTGCTCGTCGGCCGTCGCGTGGGGTTTCTCAACACGACCGCCACCGAGACGTCGACGACCCAGACCGTCGAGTTTCTCGACACCGGCACGCAGCTCTACTTCCGGCCATTCGTTTCGAACACCGGGGAAATCCGCATGGAGCTGAAGCCGCAAGTCTCGGAGGCCATCATCCGCGAAGCCAAGGACGCGACGGGCGCGGCGGTCTCGATCCCTGACGAGATCACACAGGAGATCGTGACCAACGTCAACGTGAAGGACGGATCGACGATCGTCCTCGGCGGCCTCTTCCGTGAGTCAACACAGGCCGGCCGCCGACAGGTCCCGATTGTGGGGGACATCCCGATCGTCGGAGCGGCATTCCGAGGCCACGACGATACCACGCAGCGATCGGAGATCATCTTCCTGATCACCCCGACCATCATCTCCGACAACACCATGGCGGATCAGGGCCGCGAGGGGAAGAACTCGGTCGAGCACATGCGCGCGGGCGCACGCCAGGGACTGCTGCCGTGGTCACGCGAGAAGATGACCGCATCGCTCAACGTCGAGGCCGAGCGCCTGGCCCGCGCGGGCGATGTCGACAAGGCCAATTGGACGCTGGGGCGCTCGCTCTCGC
Source organism: Phycisphaerae bacterium (assembly GCA_016794925.1). Lineage (GTDB taxonomy): Bacteria > Planctomycetota > Phycisphaerae > Phycisphaerales > UBA1924 > JAEUIW01. Next base: position 113,685 of record JAEUIW010000006.1, on the reverse strand, counting down.
TCAATCCCGTGCAGCCCGATGCATACCGACTGCGCGAGCGCATCACCGGGCAGCGGGAAGTCTGGCCCGATCGGTCCGTGATGAGTCAGATCATGGATCCGGTCGTCGGACAACGCCAAAGGAACTTCCCTGTTCCAGCCATACCCACCGAGAAGATCGTGCCCTGGGGCGCGACCGATCTGCATCGGGAGCCGGTTTCTCACGGTGGCGGGGGGTCGTCGAGCATGGCACCCGCCGGCACTATCCCGGTGCAGGTCAGTCCGGCTTCCGACTCCAGCGCGGCTCTGGGATCTTCCCCCCCGGTCGCCGATACCCCGGCGAGCGACAGCCCGATCTCATTGGCCCCGGTTTCCGCCTCGAACGAGCAGCCGAGCGACTTCGCGTCGGTCCGGCCGGCATCTGCCGAGATGCAACCCGCCGAGACGCGCACACGCGCACCGAACGGGAACGCTGGTGCGGTAACGGCCGTCGCACATCCAGAGCCGGCCACCCCCCTCGCGAGCCCGATCTCATCGGATCAATCGACTCGACCGCCGACCAGCCGGTTCGATCCGTCTGAGTTGGTCGCTCCGCAACTGAACGTCGTGTGCACGACGGAACCAGCGGAATTCGCGGCACTCGCGGGTTCCAACCCGGGTGAGCCATCGGCCGAACCAGTTGAGGCGGGTGCCGCTGGGGCTACTCGGGCTTCGGCCGTCGGCAACGAGCGAATCGTCGGCTCATCGCTGCCGACTTCCCTCCTGCTGACTCCGACGCATGGCACCGCCGTGGGAGGGGGCTCGTACGCGTGGATCTTCGCGCAGGCTCGTTCGATGTTCCTGGCCCGCGCACGGAGTCAGGAACCGGTGGTTGCGAATGGAGCGGAGACGGCGGCGCCGGCCCCGGTCGTCACGGTTCCCGAGGGCTTCGAATCCGAAAACAAGTAACCGACACCGTTCCCCGTGTAGTCGTTCGAACAAGGAACAACCTCCGTCCGCCTCGCCGGCGGCATACTTGAAGAGAGCACCATGTCAAGCATTCTTCGCCGAATCGCGTCACGTTCGATCGTGTGCTGCGCCGCGTTGCTCGCGGCGTGCGCCGGGCACGGCCACCACACGTCCGAGCACATGGAGCAGGCGCAGGAGAAAATGACCCAGCTCAAGAGCGGGGTCGAATGGCAGCAGGCGCAGTCGCAGTTTCTGGCCGGCGACTTGGACAAGGCGCTCAAGAGCGTGGACGCGTCGATCGCCCTCAACCCGGGCGTTGCCAAATCGCACCTGCTCCGCGGGAGGATCCTCATCGAGAAGGGGGACCTCGACCGCGCCCGCGAGGCTCTTGCGCAGTCCGAGTTGCTCGAGGCGCCACCCGTGGAGTCGAACTACTACCTCGGGATCGTCAACGAGCGCATGATGAAGCACGAGGAAGCGCTCAACCGCTACGGCAGGGCCGCCGAACTCGATCCCTCCAACCCGCAGTACGTGATGGCGGCGGCCGAAATGGCGGTCCAACTCAACCAGCTCGACCGCGCGGAATCGATCCTGAACGCGACCGCGGGTAGGTTCGATCACAACGCCGCCGTTCGTCAGACCCAGGGTCACCTGTTCACGCTTCGAGGCGATCACGCGAAGGCCGTTCAATGCTACTCCGAGGCCCACCTTCTGGCCCCGGACGACATCTCGATGCTCGAGGACCTGGCCCGAGCCCAGTTCGCGCAAGGAACGTACTCGGAGGCGGAGTTCAGCATCTCGAAGCTGCTGAAGCACGCCAACGGCTCATCACGCCGCGACCTCATGCACGTGCAAGCGCTGTGTCTCGTCCGCACCGACCGCCCCGTTGAGGCTCGGTCGGTGTTGCAGGAACTGACCAACGGCGAGGACGGCACGCGGGATCTTCGCGCGTGGGTGCAGCTCGGCGCGGTGGCCGCGTCGCTCGACGACGAGCCGCGCCTGTCCGCATCCGGCTCACGCGTGATCGCGCTCGCGCCGACGCGTCCGGAGGGATACATGTTCCGCGCCCTGGCGCTGCGCAAGCGGGGTGACCTGAACGGCGCTCTTCGTGCCGTGGACAACGCCGTCACCCGTGCCGGAGACGACCCGTCCGCGCTCGTGCTCCGGGCCATGATCCTCGATGAAATGGGCCGACGCGACGAGGCACGCTCCTCGGTGGAAGAAGCACTGCGGCGCGACCCGACGAGCAGCACCGCTCGCCAGCTCTTGACGGAACTGAGCCTGGTCACGCCCGCCGCGGCGCCCGTTCCCGTCACCCAGGCGTCCGAACTCAACAAGTAGCCGGATTCCAGGCACAATTCCCCAAAACAGGCTAACCGCGCACGAACGGGTTGCTCATGCGTTCGCGTCCAATCGTGGTCTCTGGGCCATGACCGGGCATGACGCGAGTCTGCGGAGGTAGTGTGTACAGGCGTTCACGAATCGACCTCGCAAGCTCGCGAGGGTCGCCCCCCGGAAGGTCCGTTCGACCCACGGAGCCCGCGAAGAGGGCGTCGCCCACCAGCGCGGCTTGCTCTTCTTCACACCACAACGTGAGTCCTCCGGGAGAGTGCCCCGGGGTATGCAGAACGCGCCAGTGCGTCGTGCCGAGATTCAACATATCGCCGTCACGGAGCAGTCGATCGGGCCCCCGGGCCGTGATGGGAACGCCCCCGAGTGCGGAGAGGTTGCGCATGGGGTCAGCCAGCCATGCCGATTCGTCGGCGTGAATCCAGACCGGAAGTCGAGGAAACGCCGCGGTCACTTCGTTCACCCCGGCGATGTGGTCAACGTGCGCGTGGGTCAGGATGAGGGCCTCGGGTTTCAGCCCGCGCCGTCTCACCGAGGCGATCATCGGGGCAGGATCGAAGCTGGCATCCACGATCCAGCAGGCAGAAGGCGAGCCCTTTTCCTCGAGCGAATCGGCCCATACGACATAACAGTTGGTCTCGTACGGTCCAAGCGTGAACGACTCGATTCCGAGATTCCTGGATTTGTCCGGGGATGTCACCACCGATCGTAGTTGCAACCATGGGGCGATCGCCGCGAATAGCCCTTCCGCATCGTCCCCCCAGGCGGGTGTGCAATACACGGCCAACGGAGGATGCTCACGGCTCTCGCGTCCAGCCAGGTCGCATCAGCGTGATCTCGAGCGCGGAGCCAGTACTCACGCGACCCTGGGACCTGCCGCTGCCGAAGATGCAGGAGATTGTGGAGCCGTCATCCGGACGTTGAACCCGATACCCTAGAACGGCCCGAAACCACCTGAATAGGGTTACCCTAAAATAGTGGAAAATACCGACATCACGAACACGTGTACAGCCACCAATTCCGGAAGAGAGCTCTAGATATGGCCGACGAGCACGCTCACACGCACACCGCCCGCTTTCCCGCATCGAGTCCGGACGTGATGTACCGCCGCTCGTCACTTGTCGGTCCGGTGATCGTCATTTACGCGATCGTCGCGGTATTGGCAATCGGTCTTCTGATGGTCGGGTTGGGGCTCACCAGCCTTCCCTCGCGTGCGGACCTTGCCGTGGGAGGCTTCATCGGGCTCTTTCTGGTGCTGACGATGGGCCCGATTGGCATCCTCATCGCTGCGGGCCAGTCCGTTCGTCAGGATGCCCGCGTCTACGACGCGCTCGATGATCTCCTGGACGCGGTGCGGCACCTGGCCGATCAGGCCGCTCTCACGGACGATGCACGCAGGGTCCTGAACCGACGCGCCGAACGGGACATGTTGCGCCGGGCAATCGAGGAAGACATCGACGCCGGCGACTGGTCGGCGGGATTGGTGCTCTGCCATGAACTGGCCGAGCGCTTCGGGTACCGGGCCGATGCCGAGGAGTTCAGGGCCCGCATCGATGTCGCCCGGCGTGCCTCGCTCGACACGGAGATCGCCGACGGCATCGCGCGGCTGGACGGGCTCATCCTGCAGAAACGCTGGGACGATGCACAACGCGAGGCCGCCCGGCTGGTCCGCACGAACCCGGACTCGTCCAAAGTAATCGGGCTGCCGGAGCGAGTGGTCAACGCACGCTCGGCCTACAAGAGCGATCTGGAGCGTCGCTTCCTTGACGCTTCCCGCGACGATCGCATCGAGGAGGCGATGGGGCTGCTCAAGGAGCTGGACGCGTACCTCTCGCCGGAGGATGCCGCGCCGTATCAGGAGATGGCCCGTGGCGTGATCGGAAAGGCACGCGAGAACCTGGGCGCGCAGTTCAAGATCGCCGTGCATGATCGGGACTGGCCCACGGCCGCGGCGGTCGGGCGCCGGATCATCAACGAGTTCCCGAACACTCGCATGGCTTCGGAGGTGCGGCGGCTGCTCGACGCGATTATCTCGAACGCCAACGCTCCGACCAGCGCATGAGGACTCAACCGGCGACCGCTCCGCGCTCGTGATCGCGGCGCCACAAATGGATCACAAGCATCCCGATTCCGATCAGCAGGAAGAGATCGGCCAGGTTCGAGACGTACGGCCAGATCTCCCCTGAGCCGCCGAAAGGCTTCCATTGGAAGGGGAATGTCCAGCCCGGCAACGGGTGCAGAAAATCCCTGACGCACCCGTACTGGAGGCGGTCATACAGGTTCCCCAAGCCTCCGGACAGCAGCAGCCCGATGGCCACGTGCGCTGAGCGGTCGCGTGCGTTCGTCCACGCCGCGAACATCCAGAGCCCCAAGCCGAGCGCCAAGAGCGTGAACGCAACGAAGAACCAGCGCTGACCGGGGCCGATGCCGAACACCGCCCCGGGGTTCAGCACCAACGTCAGATCCAGAATGCCGGGTATAACGCGGACCGGGGCGTGCGCCGGCAACACCATGCCGATCTTCCGAGGGTCTTCCCTGGCGATGCTGAGGATGCGGTCGCGATCCAGCACGACGGGCGCATCGGCGACCATTCGGAATGCGACTGACTTGCTCCCCAAGTCGATGATCAGGCCAAGCACCATCACGGTCAGCAACAGGGACCACGCACGCAGCGATCTCGCCGGGCTCGTGCCGATGGCACGGTTCTCTGGCGCATGATCTGGGTTCACGCGTGGTGCGTGCGGCGTTCCAGCTCGCGCGCGGCCTCGATCGAGTACCTTGTCCAGGGCAACTCTTCCAAGCGGTCCTTCGCAATCGGCTTTCCGGTGAGCTCGCAGACGCCGAACGTGCCGGCCTCGATGCGCGCGAGTGCCTCGTCGATTTCGCGGATCAGGTTGCGGTCGACCTTCGCCAAGTCCAGCGACAGAGCCTGGTCGAAGGTCTCCGATCCCTGATCCGCCATGTGCTGCGGCAGATGCGAGAGCGAGCCGCTCGAGCCGGTCAGGGCTTCGGTTTCCATCGTCGAGACATCCCCAACAAGCTCCGCCCGCTTTCGCCGGAGAATTTCACGGTACCTGTCGAGTTCTTTCTTCGTAAGCTTGGTCTTGATCGTGCCGCGTGCCCCGCCGCCCGACCCCGATGTCACCCCCACCGACGCGTTCGGGCCGGATGGGATCAACGGCTTCCACTTCTTTTTGCCGCCAAGGAGCGGTTCGCCCATGTTCGGCATCTGGATCGGCTTCTTGCTCTTGGGCCGGATCGGAGGCTTGGCCGTCACGATCGTGATCCCTTTGGGCTTGGCCTTCGGGTCCGGGGAAACCGGAACGGGCCCAGCAACCACAACCACGGGCTTCTTGGTGGGCGACGGAGGGAGTTTGGTACCAGGCTTCACGGAAATCGACTTGACAAGTGAGCCGTTGGCGTTCAGCGCACGGGACGGCTTGGCGGCGGATTTTTGCGCGGGCTTCGGCGCGGCGGCCCTTCGCCGTGGCGCCGCGTGTTTCTTCGCCGCCGCCTGAGCGGCGCGCCCTTTGGAAACCGGCTTCTTCGTTTTTCCGCGGTTGCCTTTGGACACGCTCAAGCCCCAGACTTGCTTCCCTCGCCGCGATTTTCATTGCGGCCGTTTTGAGTCGAGAAGGCTAGGCTCGGATGTGGGTACAGTCAAAAACCAAACAAGAATCGGACATTATCGGCGGGCAATAACGTCCGATAAGTTGGTTATCTTTGTTGGCGTGAGAATGCCGAACTACTCAGGAGAGCAGATCCCGACTAGCCGCCCATTTCCATGTATGCGCCGAGCTTGCGGAAACGCTCGTACCGGCGTTGGAGCAACTCGTCAATCGGGCGCCCCTTCAGTTCGCCCAGCGACGACAGGATCCAGTTTTCCACGGATGCCGCCGCCGCCTTGGGTTCTCGATGGGCTCCACCCAATGGCTCCTGCACGACGTCGTCCACGATGCCAAGATCGAGATTGTCGCGAGCGGTGAGCCTGAGCGCATCGGCCGCGGCGGTGTTGGTTTTCTCATTCGCGGTCTTCCAGAGGATCGCGGCGCATCCCTCGGGGCTGATCACGGAATACCACGCGTGAGACATCATGCCCACGCGGTCGGCAACGGCAATGCCCAGCGCTCCGCCGGAGCCGCCTTCGCCGATCACGAGGCTGACGATGGGCGTCCGCAGTCGGCTCATTTCCCGCAGATTGACGGCGATGGCTTCGGCCTGACCGCGCTGCTCCGCTCCGATGCCGGGGTAGGCCCCGGGGGTGTCCACGAACGTCACGATGGGAAGGCCGAATTTTTCCGCGAGTTGGAACTTCAGCAGCGCCTTGCGGTAGCCCTCGGGATGGGCGCAGCCAAAGTGGCAGGCGATACGCTCCTGCGTGGATCGTCCCTTGTGGTGGCCCACCACCATGACCTTGTGGGGTCCAATTCGGGCAAACCCGGTCACCATGGCGGGGTCATCGCCAAAGCGTCGATCTCCGTGCAGCTCACAGAAGTCCTTGGCGATCATCTCGATGTAGTCGCGCGTCTGAGGCCGCTTCGGATGCCGCGCGACGCGCACGGTGTTCCAGGCGCTCAGGTCCCGATAGGCCTCGGAGAGGCGCTCCCGATGCTCGGCGCGGAGTTTCTCCAGTTCTCGCTCCACGGCGAGTTGTTCAGCGTTGCGGGTGTCCCCACGGCCGGCCCTTGGCTCGAGTTCGGCGATGCGGCGTTCCACCTCGAGGGCGGGCTTTTCGAAATCCAGTTGGTAAAACGTTGACATCTGGGCTCCGTCGCGGGTCGGAGGGCCCCGGGACCCACTTTCCCAACTTGCTCGTATTCTAGGGAAAGGCCGGTACGCTTTCCGCATGGATACTGCGGGAACGGAACTGGCGGTTATCGGCGTCGGGAACATGGGGGCAGCGATCGTCCGCGGCGTGCTCAGCGCGGGCATGTTTCCAGCGGAGCGCATCGGGCTCGCGGATCCCGATCCGAGCCGCTTGGAGCCGTTTCGCGCGCGCGGCTGTTGCGTCGGCGCTCGGGCTGCCGACGTTGTGCGGGGATCATCGTCCGGTGGGATGTTGCTGCTGGCCGTGAAGCCTCAGGTGTTCCGGCTTGTGGCCGCGGAGCTGCTAGGAGTGCGCCCGAGCGGAACGGTGATTTCGATCATGGCCGGCGTGTCATCGGCTTCGATCACGAGCGCGTTGAAGACCGAACGCGTGGTTCGGGCCATGCCGAACCTGGCGGTGTCGCTCGGAAAGGGGGTAACGGCCGTTGCGCCCTCCGGCGGAACGAGGGAATCGGACATTCGGTCCGCGCGTGGTCTGTTCGAGCCGCTTGGAGAAGTGCTGACTTGCGAGGAGCGGTTGATGGACGCGTTCACCGCGCTGGCCGGGTCCGGTCCGGCGTACCTGTTCTACCTTGCGGAGGCGATGGAACGGGCGGCCGTGGAGATGGGGTTCGACCGCAAGGTAGCCGGAGTGATCGTGCGGAGGACGCTGTCGGGCGCTGCGGCGCTGCTGGACGCGGGACGCGAGGATGGTCCCGGGGCGTTGCGCGCGCGGGTGACGAGCAAGGGGGGAACGACCGATGTGGCTTGCCGCGTGATGGACGAGGCGGGCGTTGCTTCGTCGATCCGCGATGCGATTGTCGCGGCGCGCGATCGCGGCCGGGAACTGGCAAGCTAAGGGCCGATGCTGGAACGCAAAGCGGCTCAGAATTCCCGTCGGCAGAAGATCCAGCAGGCCAAACCGAGGACCACAAACTCGAATCCGAGCGAAGTCCCGATGACCCAGGCCGCGCTGCGGCTGTCCTGGAGTGAGCGGACGCGTTGGCCAATGCGTCGTGGGTCCACTCGGACGTCGGTGCCCGGTCCACTCCCATTGGGTCGAAATTGGAAATCAACCTCGGCGTCATCACCGCCGTCGTTCGCGTTCTCGAAGGCGTTGAGATCGGCCGTTCGAACCAAGGTGCGTCGGAGCAGCTCGATGGTGTCCTGGGTCTTGGGGAGGACCGTTTTCACGCCCAAGCTGATCTCGTGGACATGGGTCCAGCGCGCCAAGTCCTGGCGGGCCAAGGGTAACAGGCCCTTCCGCTGCTCAAGCCTGCGCGCCATATCCTCTCGGCCGGGAGGGGCGCGGAGCGAGTTCTTCAGGGCGTCGGTGACCGTCGAGAGGAGCCCGCCCTTGGCGCCATCCGGTGCGATCGAAGAGGGAGGCGGGGGGGCTGGCGGGGCATCGTCCGCTGGCGCGGAGGCAAGGTCGCGTTCCAACCGTTGAATGTCGCGCTCGACGGCAACGACGCGCTCCTCGTAGTTTGCGCGGACGAACAAAAAGATACTCTCGAGCGAGTTCACCGCGAACAGGCCGGTCCAGCACAGGAGCGTGAGCAGGAGCGCGGCGATGGTCGATCGCGTCAGCAATCCCAGCAGGGCACATACGGAATACAGGTAGCTGAAGAAGAGCGTCATGATCGGGATCGACCAGAAGAGGCCCGGTTCCCACGCTCCGCCGCGAACGCCGATGACCAGAAAAGAGGCGAGAGTGAAGAGCGAGACCTGGAGCAGGACGAAAAGCAGGCCGGAGAGGTACTTGGTGAGAAACAGCCGCGCGCGGCCGATGGGTTTGCTGAGGGTGAGTTCGACCGCGCCGCCCTGAATGAAGTCCGGGATAATCGACGCGGTGCTGACGAGGGCGAGGACCGTAGCGATCCAGCTCAACCAGAGGGCGATGCCGAACTGCAGGAACACGAACTTGTAGAATTTCCCGGGCGTGAGCATGTCCGGCGGCAGACGGCTGAACATCTGGACGGGGATCTCCCACCACAGGACGGTGATGCCGGTGCGGGTGATTCCCAGGCCCGCGAACGCGAGCACCACGAGAAGCGAGATGGCGAGCACGAACCAGAAGAGTTTCTTGGCGTTCAGCTCCCGGTAACCGTCGAGGAAAATTGCCCAGGACTGCGTGATCATGGACGATTCTCCGTCCGGGTTGGGGCGGCGCCGGGACGCAACACCTCGCCCGTGGCGGGGTCCGTGACCGCGCGCATGAACAGGTCTTCGAGCGAGGGTCGGATGGGGCGCATGGCGCGGATCACCTGCCCGCGGGCGCGGAGGCCATCGAGGATCGGTTGCATTCTCGCTGGGTCGTCGGTCCAGACTCTGAGCATGGCCGATTCGATGCTCACCCGTTCGCCCGTTGGGAGCAGGCCTGTCCAGGGCGCGGGTCCTGTGGGAGCGCCGGTCGATGTGGGAGCGGCCGGCATTGCGGGCCGCGTGCCCGGGGGAAGCGCCGCGAGCAGGTCTGCGGAGAACGGCTGATCGGGCGTACGGGAATCGGCGAGTTCAATCTCGAATCGCCGATCCCCTTCGGTGAGTTCGTTGATCGTACCTTGCGAGGTGACGAGCCCCTGCACCATGATGGCGACCCGGTCGCAGACCATCTCAAGCTCGCTCAGAAGGTGCGAGTTGAGCAGCACGGTCTTTCCCTGATCACGCAGGTGCGACAGCACGTTGCGGATGTCCCTCCGTCCCACGGGGTCGACGCCGTCGGTGGGCTCGTCGAGGAGCACGAGATCGGGGTTGTTCATGAGCGCCTGGGCGATGCCAAGGCGCTGGCGCATGCCCTTGCTGAATTGCCTGACTCTCTTGTCCGTCCATTCGGCAAGTCCGACCAGGTCCAACAATTCCGGGGCGCGGGAGCGACGGTCGGAGCGGCCGACTCGCGCCAAGGCGCCGTAGAAATCGAGCACCTGACGAGCCGTGAGATATTCCGGGAAGCGATGATGCTCGGGGAGGTACCCCACACGGGCCAGGGCGTTCTTGTTTCCGATGGGCGAGCCCAGCATGGTGCCGCGGCATTTCGAGGCCCGGATGACCGTCATCAGGATCTTGACCAAGGTGCTCTTGCCCGCGCCGTTGGGGCCGAGCAGGCCGAAGACCGCGCCCCGCTCGACGCGCATCGACACGCCGCGAAGCGCGCGGATCCGGCCCTTGTACGTCTTCTCGACGTTCTCGAGATCGATGACCAGCTCGCCCGTGTGTGCGGCAACCCCGAGGTTCATGCTGAATGATCCGTATTGGGAATTCTGGCGAACGGCTTGCGTGCCACAATGTGGAACACGTGATGGTGCTTGCGTCCCCCCATGGCGTCCTCGCCGTCCTTTTCGACCTCGTCGAACAGTTCCAAGTCAAAGCCCAGCATGAGTCCGATCGCCGCCGCGCGAGTGTAGTGACTCGCGGGGCGTGCCGGCGCCCAGGAGTCCCGGTCGCCGAAGAGCTGCCCCGCGAACCGTCCGCCCGGGGCGAGGATGTTCCGAATCCAGGTCCACAGCGCCGGGAACGCTTTGGGATCGCAAAATGGCAACGCGAACGAGGCGTTCACCAAGACTGCCGCACTCCTGAGCGAGCCGTTCGGGGCGGCGGGCACACCCGCAGCGAGGGACTGTGACACGTGCTCGAGGGGGAGGTTGAGGGGCCAGACCCGAGCGGCGCTGGCGGCGTCGAGAGAAGCGGCCAGCTTGCTGAGCCCTACCGGCGACGAATCGATGGCCGTGACCGTCCAGCGTACCGCCCCGTTTCTGCCGAGCAGCGCGCGCGTGTCGCGACCTTCGCCGCACCCGAGGTCGATGGCCAGGGGCTGCTCCGGGAGTGCGTGGTGCGGATCCACGATCTCAATGGAATTCAACGCCCGCATCAGCGTCTCGCGGGGCGGCTTGTTCGAGACGGCCTCGAAATACGCGGGCCAATCGCGCTGGTAGTCCGAACTGAGCGTGGGATCGGGGCTGGGTGTCGGGCGTTGGACGTCCATAGTCTTCAGGAATGTACGCGGACGTGCGTGAGTTCGTCGGGGCGCTCGGTGCGGCTGGCAATTTGTTGACGATTCGCACGTGCGTCTCTCCGTTGCTTGAGATCACCGAATTGGCAGATCGGGAGAGCAAGTCCGTCGCCCCGACCCTGCCGGCGGCGGCGACTCGACGCGCGGATCCACGATCGCACGCGCTGGGGGGCAGGGCGCTGCTGCTGACAAACGTACGCGGGTCGGACATGCCGGTGCTCATTAATGCGTTCGGGTCGTACCACCGCATGGAAATGGCGTTGGGTTGCCACACGGGAGGACACACTCCTGGCGGGATCGAGGCCGTCGCGGAACGGGTCGCGTCACTGGCCCGGCCGGAGCTTCCCGCCACCTGGTCGGACCGGTGGCGGCGGCTGCCGGAATTGCTCGAATTGACACGGATCGGCCCCCGGCGTGTCCGGACCGGCCCGTGCCAGCAGGTCGTGCATACCGCTCGGGATATTGACCTCACGCGGCTGCCGATGCTCCGGTGCTGGCCGCTGGATGGTGACTTCGCGGCGGTGGGCTATCCCGCGGGCACGAATTCAGTAGTTCCTGGGCTGGGATCAGGCCCGGACTGGGAAAGGGAATCCCGCGGACGGTACATCACCTTGGCGGGCGTTCACACGATCCATCGATCGGACTTGGGGCGTCCCAACCCACCCTCACGGAACATCGGGATGTATCGCGTGCAATTGCTCGGGCGCGACCGGCTGGCCATGCACTGGCACATGCATCATGACGGGGCCAGGCACTGGAGGTCATGGAAAGCCGCGGGTGAGGACATGCCTGTCGCCATCGTGCTCGGGGGGGAGTCCGTGCTGCCGTACGCGGCGACGGCGCCGCTGCCGCCGGGAATCTCTGAGGTTCTCCTCGCCGGCTTCCTGAACCGAGGTGGCATTCCCGTGGTGCCGTGCCAGACGGTGCCGCTCTCGGTTCCCGCGAACGCCGAGATCGTGATCGAAGGACTCGTGTCGTCCGAGTCGGGGTTACCGGGATGGGATCCCCGCACAACGCAGGAGCCGCTGGGCCCGGGCGCCGTGCTCGAGGGTCCGTTCGGAGATCACACCGGCTTCTATTCGTTGCCGGATCGCTATCCGATCATGCGTGTCACGGCGATCACGCATCGGCGTGATCCGATCTTCCCGGCCACCGTGGTCGGTCTTCCGCCGCAGGAGGACTATTTCATGGGCAAGGCGACGGAGCGGATCTTCCTGCCGTTGCTCCGAACGCTTGTTCACGACGTCCTGGACTACGACCTCCCGATGTTCGGCGTGTTTCATTCATGCGCGTTCATCAAGATCCGAAAGGAGTACCCTCTTCAGGCTCGCCGCGTGATGCACGCGATCTGGGGCGCGGGACAGATGGCCTGGACCAAGTCGATCTTCGTGGTCGATGAGGATGTCGACGTCCATGATCCACGGGCCGTGCTCTCGGCCGCGACGGAGCGGTGCCACCCGCTCCGTGATGTGGAAATGGTGCGCGGTCCGCTTGATATTCTGGACCATGCCGCGCCTCGCTTGGGCGCGGGAACCAAGATCGGATTTGACTGCACACGGAAGCGAACCGGGGAGGAAGTGGGGGGGAGAGGAGAAGGCATACGCCCGCGTGCGGTGGTGTTGGAGAGAGCCGGCGCCGAGGCGCTGCTGCAAGAAGTTCGCCGGATTCCCAGCGTGCTGGACGCGGCGTTGCCCGAGGAGCTCGGACGGGGATGGCTCTTCGTTCGGGTGAACAAAGATGGTCCGGGGCAGGGCCGCGACGTGCTGCGCCGCGTCGCCACGATTCAAGGTGTGCCGCCGTTTGTTGTCGCGGTGGGACCGGACGTCCGGCTCGACGACCCCGACGAAGTGATGTTCCACTGGGCCGCTCACACAGACGCGGGACGCGATGCCGACCGGTCCGTGCTTGAGAATGGATCGTTGTGCTTTGATTCCACTCCCAAGCTCCCCGGCGACGATTCGGGCGGGGAGCCGGTGCGACCGTGGCCTCCCATCCTGATCATGGCGCCGGACGTGCGTCGGTCCATCTCGCGGCGACTGCAAACGGACGAGCAGCATTGGGCGGTGCGCCATGGTCCGCGCTGAACGCCGGATCAACGTCGAGCGGGCGATGCGGCGGTGCGAGGCTTTTTTCCGTCGGGCGAAGCGGTTCCTTCAGAATCGTTCCTGGACGTCGCGGGTTCGGCCGCGGATCGGCTCGTCCGGGTCAGCCACTTATCGATCGTCGCGACGACCGATTCGTGCAGCTCTTTGGCCTTGCCGAACGGGGTCTTGGGGGTGATGTCGTTGATGAGCACGCTGAACGCAACGCAACGATCAGTGTCGTGGTCAACGACATAACCCGAGAGGCACTGCACCCCGTTGATGAAGCCGCTCTTGGCCCGCACCTCGTGCCCGAGTTTCTTGCCTCGGAAGCGTTTCTTGAGTGTGCCCTCCTCTCCCGCGACGGGCATCGATTCGAGCAGCGCGTCCTTGGTTGCCTTGTCCGCGTGCATGGCCCGCAGCCATTGGGCCAAGAGGAGCGGTGTGACACGGTTCTCGCGGCTGAGGCCCGATCCGTCGGCGACGACGGTGCTCCCACCGCCGTCCGTGTCGGGACCGAGCTTCGCATTGAGCTGCATCCGCAGCACCGCGGCGCCGTTCGCCCACGACCCGGGCTGACCGGTCGCCTCATGGCCGAGTCGCTTGATCAGACTCTCGGCGTACAGGTTGTGTGAGCTCACGTTGCAGCGCTCCAGCACGACGTTGAGCGGTGTGCGCACGACCGCGAGCGTCTCGGCCTGCGCCGCGGTCGGGAATTCGTCTTTTTCGTCCGCCAGACGGGCCCGGGGGGAAGTTCCGTCAGTGTTGCGGAAGCCGGCGGCACCGAGGCGATCAGCGACCAGCCGCCCGAAGACCAGGGCGGGCTCGTGCATCGTCACTTCAACTGGTTTGTCGAGCGCAGCGCGGACGCTGCCGAACACGGTGAAGCGGTTGGCCGCCGCCTCCCGTGCGAGCCAGATCGATGTGCTGCCGGTGCTGACCGTCTGCGACTTGTTGGTGAGCTCGATCCAATCGGCCGAGGGTTCGGTGCGGATCGACGGCGTCGATCCGGGGCGAGTTGCTGGGGACGCGAACACACTCAGGATGTTGGTGTGGAAATTGAGTCCGCTCACTTCGGCGCAATACCACTGATTCAGTTGCTCCTTCGGCCAGCTCGGATGGATGTAGTCCCGGTCGAAGACCCGATCGTCCACGATGACTTCTCGGACCTCACGCACGCCCTTCGCCGAGACGCCGTCGACGAGCGCACGAACAAGCCCGTCCACCCCCATGTGCATCTGTTCGAGCAGCACCGGATCGGCGAGAGCGGGGTCGCCGGCACCCTTGATGACGAGTCGCCCATTATCCATGAAGAGCGTCGTGCGGAATTCAAAGTCAGGGCTGAGCACGAGGACCGCCGCGCCGGATGTGAGCAGCTTCATGTTGGAGGCCGGCATAAAACTGTCGCGGGCGTTGTGCTCGGCCAGTACACGGCCCGAAGCGGTGTCGACCACGCAAATCCCGACCCGTACCGGTCCAAGCTTTGATTGCGCGACGAGACTCTCGACCTCGCGGTCGAGCGGTTGCCCACGTACTTCAACGACCGGCGAGCTGACAGCGCACGCTGCGAGCAGCCATGCGGCCATCGTCCCGATATCTCCCGCTCTCGCCATGCTTTTCTCCTGCACGATCTGAACCCAAGCCGCGGGTCCGAAATCTGACGCGCCAACCGCCCAAGACTATCGGCGTCTCGCGTGCGACAGCTTCAAACCGCGCTGCCCGGGCTGGGACCGTAGGAGCGCCCGGTCGGGCTACCATCTTCTCGGCATGAGTGTTCCTTTGCCCATGGACAACCGCTCCCGAACGTCGATTCTCGTGGTTGACGACCATGAGCCGAACGTCGAGTTGATCGCGGCCTATCTCGAGGACCTCAACCTACCCGTTCGCACCGCTTCGGATGGGATCGAGGCACTCCGCGCCATCGAGGCGGATCCTCCGGGCGTGGTCTTGCTCGACATCATGATGCCGCGAATGAGCGGCTTTCAGGTCTGCCGCAAGATCAAGGCTGATCCCCGGACCAGGAACATCCGTGTCATCATGCTCACGGCCCTGAACGAGGTCAGCGACGTCGAGAAGGCCACCGAGTCCGGCGCGGACGACTATCTCACCAAGCCGGTAACCAAGGCCGATTTGCTGGCGCGGCTGAAACCGCACCTCCCGCCCGAGTGCTGAGCGTCGGCTCGCTGGATTCAGCAGGGCGCCGCGAAATCGTTCAGGAAATCGAAGAAATCGAAATCATCCGTGGAGCCGTCGTTGTTGTAATCGGCGCTGTTCGCCGCGAAGTCATTCAGGAAATCAAAGAAATCGAAATCGTCCACCGAACCGTCGAGGTTCCAGTCCGCGGGACAACGCAACGGGAGACGGAAATCGGCAACGACCAGCCGGTGGTCCGAGGCGTTCGTGCTGAGCGTCACGATGCCAAAAATGTACCCCGCGAACTCCGGGGGCTGATCCGCCAGCGGGACGAGCGCGCTGTTGAACACCCATGAGCGCCGCAGCGTCGCGATGCTGTCCTGCCAGCAAATGTAGTCCAGCTTGCTGCTGCCTTGCGTGTTGCGCGAACCACTGAAGAACTCGACCGAGGAATCGTACGTGCTGTCCGAGCGGTCCCGGTCGGTCCCGTCCTGGGCCGCGGAAGACGGGGCGATTGTCATCCACTCAGCGGGGCCTTTGCGACCGTTGTTCAGTTCGTCCTCGTTGAAGTCACCGCCCCAGATCATGGGCGTGGTCGGCCCGAGAATGCTGGTCGCGGCCGGACTGTCACCGATGCGGTTGCGCGGATCCGGTGTTCCCGCGTTCGCGCCGTTGAAGAAGTAGTCGAGGAAGTACGTGATGTTCTGCGATGCGGTGATCCGGTCCGCCATCGACTGCGAATCACCCCCGCTCTTGAGATGGCAGGTTGCCGCCAGGAGGTTGCCCGCGTAGATCGAGTCGGGAAGGTTGATCTCGGTGGTCGCGAACCCGCGGATTCCGCCCCCCCCTCCCGGCGCGTACAAGTCTGGCGAGACGCTGAAGATGTCCCCGTTGGTCGCCTTGTTGTCGCCGTTAAGATCGGCGAACGGATAGCGCGAGAGGATGACGTTGCGATTGAACCCGTCGTTGTTCGCGCTCACGAACACGTACGGCATGTCGAACGACGCGGCGTACTTCTTCACCCACGACGTGATCGCCGCGTTGCCGCGGAACGAGTCCGTGCCGCCGTTGAAGAACATCGAGATCACGGTGGCGAGATCGGCGACGCTGTCGAGGCCGCTTCCGGTTCCGTTGCCGGAGTTGTCCCCGGTTTCCTGCATGAACAGCACGTCAGGTTTGAACGCGGCAACCGAGCGGACCAGGCCGTCCCAATCGGCGTCCGTCGATGCCTTGGGGTTGGACGTGCAGACGCCGTCCTGGACGTTCCAGGTCATCACCCTCAGGTCCGAAGGCCGGGTCTTTCCCCATTGTGCGTGCGTCGGGTCCCACTGCGCCGACGCGACCGACGCCGATCCGAAACACGCCGCGACGCTGCACGCGAATCGCACACGGTTCATCTTTCTGACCTCCTCTTGCGCGTTGCGCGTGGCCCCGCTCGCTCGGCACCGGGGCAATCCTACCGCGGTGTCAGGTGCCGAGCCCGATCGGTGAATTCTTGCGAGGGCACCTTGCTCTGCCCGAAATGCGACGATCCTTGATGGAAAAAGGCCGCTCAGGATTGCTCCCAAACGGCCCGTTCGTGAGCCCGCCCGAAGGCGGGGGGCGACGCGATCAGCATCCCGCGTTGAAATCGTTCAAGAAATCAAAGAAATCGAAATCGTCAGTCGACGTGTCGCCGTTGTAGTCGGCCGTGCCGAGGTTCAGGTCATTCAGGAAGTCGAAGAAATCGAAATCGTCGACGGAACCATCACCATTCCAATCGGCCTTGCAGAACGAACCTCCGATGAACATCAGCGCCTGGTAGCTCTGGTCGCCAAGGGCCGTGTCATAGTCCCCGTCGTTGTTGGTGTCGTACACGATGCTCGCGTTGAGCACGAGGCCGCCGAGTGTGCGCGGGTCGCGTGTCGAGAGCGTCGAACGGTCCGCGTTCCCGTACACGTCCTGGTTGACGTTCTGCGACCACAGCGTGGAGGGGCTGACCGTGCCGATCGTGGCCGTGCTGGTCGTGGTGGCGATGCTCAGGAACCGGATCTGGTAATTGGTGCCGGAGTTGGGGCCGAAAATCTCGTCGCCCAGCTCAAGGACCTTTTCGAGCTTGTAGGAGAATGTCGCGGGGTTATAGACCGCTCGCACCAGAACGTTATCAAAGTCGCTGCTGCCGTCGGGAAGCCGGTTGTAGAGCTCCGCGGCCGTGATAAACCAGACATTGCCGACCGAGTCGATCGCGGGAGCCGACATCGAAGGGCCGAATGGGATGCCGCCGGTGACGTTCGTGAGCGCCGTCATCTGGCCGATGGGCGTGCCGGAGCCATCGACGATGGGCTTGCCGACGAAGAGGCCAGAACCGAGATCGAGGTACACGTACCCGGCGAGCGTCCAGGTGGTCGTGCCCGCGGGCGTGGACTTGGCCACGGCGCAGAACGTCTGCGCGTCGCCATTGCCCGTGCCGTTGCCGTAGACCACGGCCGAAGCGATGAGGTTGCCCGCCTGATCCGTGCCGATGGCGGGCTGTCCATTGCCGCCGCGCGGGCCGGCCAGGCTGCGGTAGTGATCAAACTCGCTGGTGGTCGCGGGATAGACAGTGGTTGTGTTCAGGCCGGTGTCATTGTCGGTGATGTTGATCTGACCAGCTGAGGTAGGCAACTGGATGAGACGGGTGTTGGTGACATTCCCGTTGGCGTCAAGCCCCCACACGGAAATGCCGCGCGTGAGCGTGTCCGCATCCGGCTTGACGAGCGTGCAGGACATGCCGCTCGTGGCCGAGGCGAATCCGGCGAAGTTGAAGCGGCTGTACGAAAGCGCTCCGCGGTGGTCGTTGGTCCCCGGGCGGTGCGTGGCCGTCGGGGCGCCCATGACGCCCGCGGTCGTCTCCGCCCAGTAGTTCTTGTCGAATCGGCTGGTGAGCAGCACCGGCCGTCCGGCGATCGACTGGGGGATGATGGTCGGCACGGAGAGGTCCGTCGCGTTCGCGCTGAGTTCGAAATTCTGCACGAGCCAGTTGGTCGCCGCCGCGTCCGACCCGCCCAGCTGGCTGACCGTGTTGAGCGTCGCGGTGTTCCGGTTGAGCGCCCGGACACGGAACGCGTTCTTCTTCTGGAGGGGATTGGCCCCGGTCGCCGCGAAATTGTCCGCGCGGAAATGGGCGTTGGCGTTGGCGTCGACACTGCCGGCGCCGAAGCTCGCGAAACTCTCCCCGGTCGTCGTGCCGTCGATCGCGGCATTGATGCGCGAGACGTACAGACGCGACGGCGCGCCCGGGTCATAGTTGATCACGCCCGCGATCACCGCGTCGTAGTTCGCGTTGTCGGATGCCGATGAGCTGTTCGCCTCGGCGAACAGCCATCCCATCTGCTTGCCGCTCAGGCCCGAGCTGCTCACCGTTCCCGGAGCGTCGTTGTCCGTCGGGCTGACGCCGGCGCCCGCTGCGGCCCAGGCGGCGTAGCTGCCCGCGGCGAACGAACCGACATTCAGCGTCTCACGGCTGATACCCTGCGCATTCAGGAAGCTGTTGCTGAAGAACACGCTGCTTTTGCTGCTCTTGGCGATCGGCGCGATGCCCCAGGTGATGCCCCAGCTGCTCGTCACGCGACCGAGATCGACCACGTAGTTCGTTCGCTGCAGGGTCGTGCTGTAGGGGTTGAGGGCGTCGCTGGTCGAGCCCGTCTTGGCCGTGCTGTCCTGCGCCAGTGACGGGGCCGCGCCCGCCAGCATCACCAATGCCGCGATCCGAATGCGATTCGTGTTCATGTGCGCTCCTGTTTGCTGCTTCTTGAGGGTGCCTGATGATCCGAACGTGCTCATGACGCGCCCGCCTCTCGGACGGTTTCTCCCGCGGACGGCTCGAAGCTCCCGCCCCGCGCGGGAACGGCCCTCGTGTACACGCCGCCGAAATGGAAAGCGCTCTCCTCATTCGTTCGCGGACGCCCGCGACCGAAGACGAGATAGTAGGGCTTCGAGGTGCATCGCTGCGTGCACGCGACGGCGCGAATTGGTTCAAGATCGTGTAAAAAGTCCTACTATCCACCGAGCCGCCTATCTCGGTGGGGGTTCGGGGTCGGCTTCTCAAATTCTCCAGGTTCTCCAGTCTTCCCAGCCTAACACCCGCCGAAGAAAGCGTTCAGAAAATCAAAGTAGTCGAAATCGTCCACTGAAGTGTCACCATTGAAGTCCGCCGTCGCCGCAAAGAGCCCGTTCAAAAAGTCAAAATAATCGAAATCGTCAACGGACCCGTCCCCGTTGAAATCGGCGGGGCAGGCCGCGCCCGACAGGAACATCAGCGCGAAGTACTCCTGGTCCGGGCTTGACGGGTTGCCCCCCGGACCCGTCACCTTTTCGAACAGGCCATCCCCATTCACGTCGTAGACGATCTCGGCTGCAATTGCGAGGCCGCCCAAGGCTCGGCCGTCTCGGGGCCCCAGGGTCGCCGGATCGATCCCACCCGCTGCATCCTGGCACACCGCACCCGAATAGAACGATCCGCTGGCCAGTGATCCCCCATCCTGGAGAATCAGCCGGCGGACTTGGTAATCGCGGCTCGAATTCGCACCGAAGAACACATCCCCCTCTTCGATCACACTCTCGAGCGTGTACGAGAAAGTCGCGGCGTCGTATGCCCCTCGTAGCAGCGCGAGGTTGAACTCGCTCGCCCCGCCAGGCAGCCGGTCGAAGAACTCGCACGCGCCAATGAACCACAGTCCGCCAGCTGAATCCATGGCCGGTGACGAAAGGCTTGGGCCGGACATCGCGCCGCCGGAAATCTGCGAATACCGAGCCAAGCGACCGATCGGCAATCCCGATGCGCTACGGATCGGCTTCCCATCGAGATTCGAGACCCAAGCGGCCAAAACCCACTCGGTGGGTCCGGACGTCTCCGTCCGGGAAACCGCGATGTAGTTCAGCTCCTGGTCCACCGCGGACGCACCGGCGTCCACACTCGCGGCAACAAGCAACCGGCCCGGCTGATCCACGCCCAGAGCGACCGGGCCGTTCCCCCCCCGGAAGCTGATCTGGCTCAGGTAGCCGTTGAACGCATCGGCACGGGATACCCCGTACGCCTCGCTGCTGAAATTCACGCCGGGCTCAAGATCCGCGATAACCAACGGAAGGTCGAGCTTCAGTGAGCCGACCGGCGATCCGCCCGCGCCGACGCCCCACACGCTGACCGAATTGGTGGGCTCGTTCGAGGTGGTGCGCGTCAGCATCGCGGCGGTGCCGAACTGGCTCGCGGGGAGGAAATTGCGGCTGCTGTACGACACGTTGCCGCGCTGCGCAGCCGTCCCCGGGCGATGGGTGTTGGTCGTGTTGGTCGTGTTGGCGGCGTTCTCATGGACAAACTGACCGGAGTAATTCGAGGCGAGCAGAATCGACCGACCCGCGAGTGACTCGGCCGCGCAGGCGGGTGGGTTCACGGTGGTCGTGGTGACCCGGCGCAGGATCCAGTTGGTCGCGCCGCTGTCCGAGCCGCCCGTGGCCTGGTTGTCGATGTAGTTGATCACCCCCGGGTTCCGCGCCAAAGCATTGATCCGAAAGTAGTTGTTCCCGTTGATCGGATTGGTGCCCGTTGCCCCGAGCGAA
The DNA here is from genome assembly GCA_016794925.1 of Phycisphaerae bacterium. Taxonomy (GTDB): domain Bacteria; phylum Planctomycetota; class Phycisphaerae; order Phycisphaerales; family UBA1924; genus JAEUIW01. The sequence continues at coordinate 92,809 of JAEUIW010000006.1, read as the reverse complement.
TCCGCGCGGAAGTAGACCTTGCCGGTCGCGTCCGCGGATCCCACTCCGAAGAAACTCCGTTCGTCGTTCGCATTCGTGCCGTTCACGGCCGCCGCGAGTCGGGTCACGTACACACGTGCCGGTTCGGTCGGGTCGTACGACACCACTCCCGCGATCACGCCGTTGTACTGTTTGCCGCCGTCGCTGGTGTCGAACTCACCCATCGCCAGCGTCAGCTGGCGACCGGAGGCCGATCCCGGAATCACTTCGATACCCGGGTCGTTCAATGTGGAGTTGCCGTTGATGCCCGCGCCGGGGGCATTCCAGAGCGAGTAACTCGGGGACGGGTACGGCGCGACGATGGAGGTGGCGCTCACGGCCGATGCCGAAGGCATGGCGTTGAAAAAGGCCGTCGAGACCTTGCTGGACTTCAGCACCGGCCCCAGCAGGTACCGAGAACCGCGAGATGTCACGAGCGGGGTCAGGTCCACGATGTACGCGTTGGATTGCTCGCCGAGATTGAACGGTCCGACCGCATCCCCGCTCGGCCCCGATACCTTGCTCACACTGTCCTGTGCCGGGACGGCGGACGTCAGGCACATTGCCGCGGAGCAGGCGATCAGAAACCGTGCCGGTCTGCGATCGGATCGTGCGTGCGGGACGCGCATGGATCGTTCCTCGATGAGGTATGCTGACCCGGTCGATCTGGGGTGAGCCGTGCGCACGGTCTCCATGCTACCACGAGACCCGGTCGCGGCCAACAAAATCGGGTTCATCGGACGCGCGAGCGGCCCTGCGGCGATGCGATTGGCGGTTCTACAGTGCCATCGCCGCGGGCTCTGGATGCACCCCGCAGGCGGTGGGAGTGTGTCGAGCGACGAGCCATCATGTTGGGCGTACCTGGTGCGTCCACAGCGCAGAGGAGATCATCGTGTCACATCCGACTCTTCCCAAGCCTTCCGTGATCATGCGCGCCGGGGCGACCCGTGCCGAGAAAGACACCATGGGGGAGATGGCCGTTCCGGCGGAGGCACTGTACGGCGCGTCCACGCAGCGCGCCGTGCTGAATTTTCCGGTCTCGGGCAGGCCGGTCCCGGAGTCGATCGTCAAGGCATACGCAATCCTGAAGGCCGCCTGCGCCGAGGTCAATCTTGCCCTTGGTCGGTTGGATCGGGCTCGAGCTGAGGCCATCGTCGCCGCGTGCGGGCTGATCGAGGGCGGCCTGGCAGATTTCGGCGGATTGGCGCGACATTTTCCGGTGGACATCTACCAGACCGGTTCAGGAACATCGACGAACATGAACGCGAACGAGGTTATCGCCAACCTCGTGTGCGTGGCGTATGGGCGAGGCATCGGCGCGTCCAAAGACCTCGCCTACCTCAGGGACGGCGGCGTTCATCCCAACGATCACGTCAACATGGGGCAGTCCTCGAACGATACCTTCCCGACAGCGATCCATATCGCCGCCGCGCGGGCAATCAAAGCCGATCTCATGCCGGCTGTGGCACGAATGGCCAAACAACTGGACCAGCAGGCCAGGGCGTGGGACAAGGTCGTCAAGATCGGTCGCACACACCTGCAGGACGCCACGCCCATCCGTCTGGGGCAGGAATTCAGCGGGTTCGCGTCTCAGCTGCATCACGCGACCATGCGCCTGGAGCACGCCATGCACGCGCTGGGCGAGTTGCCCATCGGCGGCACCGCCGTGGGCACCGGCATCAACGCGCATGAGGATTTCGGTCGCATGGTCAGCGAGAGGTTGTCATCGCGGACCGGAGTGGCATTTCGCGAGGCGGCCAACCACTTCGAGGCCCAGCACGCGAAGGACGCCGTCGTGGAGGCGTCCGGGCACCTTCGCACGCTCGCGGTGAGCCTGACCAAGGTCGCCAACGACATCCGCTGGCTCGGGTCGGGGCCGCGCTGCGGTCTCGGGGAGTTGGTCCTGCCCGCGGTCCAGCCCGGCTCGTCGATCATGCCGGGAAAGGTCAACCCGGTCATCTGCGAGGCGCTCATCATGGTGTGCTGCTCGGTGATCGGCAACGACACGGCCGTGGGTCTGGGAGGCATGGGCGGGATCGGTTCGCTCTTCGACCTCAACGTCGCCATGCCGATGATGGCGCACCACCTGCTCGACTCCATCCACTTGCTCGCCCGTGGTTGCGACATGTTCACGCAGAACCTCCTCGCGGGGCTCGCGCCCGACGAGAAGCGGTGCGCCGATCTGATCGAGGGCTCGCTGGCCATGTGCACCAGCCTCGTTCCCGTGATCGGTTATGACGCGTCCGCCGCGCTGGCGAAGGAGGCGTTCAAACAAGGCAAGACCGTGCGACAGCTCGCGTACGAGTCGGTCGTCGGCCAGCCGGACCGCCAGGGTAATCCCATCACCCGCGGCGACATCGATCGGTACCTGGACCCATGGAGCATGACGCTCCCCGGCGGCGAGGGCAGCGCGGGGGGTTGAACCCGGGAGTGGGTGCCCCCCCGCCCCCCGTCCCCCCCGGCGTTACTCGAAGCGAAGGTGCTTGACGCTCTTGCCGCGATCGCGCAGCTCGATCAGCGCCTCGATGCCGATGTCGAGGTGCTGCTGGACGAAGCGTTCGTTCACGAGGCGGTCGCTCACGGCGGTCTTGACTCCCTCGGGCGTCATCGGATTGTCCGAGACCAGCAGCAACGCGCCCTTCGGGATCGAGTTGGTGAACCCCACCAGGAATATCGTCGCCGTTTCCATGTCGATCCCGATGGCGCGGATCCGACGCAGGTACTCCTTGAACGGCTCGTCGTGCTCCCAGACCCGACGATTTGTCGTGTAGACCGTGCCGGTCCAGTAATCGCAATCGTGCCGGACAATTGCCTCCGAGACCGCGAGCTGGAGGCGGAAGCTCGGCAGCGCGGGGACCTCGGGCGGCATGTACTCGTTGCTGGTGCCCTCCCCACGGATGGCCGCGATGGGAAGCACGAAGTCGCCCACCTTGGTCTTCTTCAAGCCGCCGCACTTGCCGAGGAAGAGCACCGCTTTGGGCTCCACCGCGGACAGAAGGTCCATCGTTGTCGCGGCCATGGCCGAGCCCATGCCGAAATTGAGCACGGTCAGATCCTCCGCCGTGGCCGATGGCATCGGGCGGTCGAGCCCCAGCACCGGGACGTCGAAGCGCCGTGCGAACGCTTCGACGTACGCGGTGAAATTCGTGAGAAGAACATAGCTGCCGAAGTGGTCCAGGGGTCGCCCCGTGTAGCGGGGCAACCAGTCGCGGACGATCTCCACCTTGGTCTTCATCGCACGATCTTTGGCGGCCCGACCACGGGACGAGCGCGCCGTCGCGCCAATGATGGACGCGCATGCCCGCGGAAGAGGTCATCGTGGTTGGCGGGGGCGTGGCCGGCATCGCGTGCGCCGTGCGGCTCGCGGCGGCCGGCGTGCGCGTGAGGCTGATCGAGACCCGTAAGAAGCTCGGCGGCCGCGCCACGTCGTTCCGGGATGTGCGCAGCGGCATGTGGCTGGACAATTGCCAGCACGTCGTCCTCGGCTGTTGCACCAATTACCTCGACCTGATGCGCCGGCTCGGTTCGATCGATCTCTTTCGGTGGTCCGTTGAGCAGCACTGGGTGGAGTCCGGCGGCCGGACGAGCCGCATCCGCCCCGGGCTGCTCCCCGCGCCCCTGCACTTCGCGGGATCGGTGCTGCGTGCGAAGTTCCTGAGCTCCCGAGACGTGCTCGCACTCGGTCGCGCCGCCCGCGCCATCATGTGCGCCGAACGGCAAACTCACGAGTCGGAGACCTTCGGGACCTTCCTGACACGACTCGGCCAGTCCGACGATCTCGTCCGGCGATTCTGGGCGCCGGTGGTTGTCAGCGCGTGCAACCTGGCGGTTGAACGTGTCAGCGCCGCGGCGGCAATTCAGGTGTTCCAAGAGGGGTTCTTCGCGCACCCAGCGGCGGCGAGTATCGGCCTTCCAACGGTGCCGCTCATGCGACTGTACGACGGCGCGGCGGAGCTCTTGGCGTCGACGGGAGGATGCGTCGAGCTGGGTTGCGGCGTGACGCGGGTGGGGGCGGGGTCCGTCATGACGAATGACGGGCGTGAGTTCCGGGCCGATCGGGTGGTGTGCGCCCTGAGTGTCGAGCGAGCGGCGCGCGCGATCGAGCCGGGGCTGTTCGATGCGGATCCGAGATTTGCGCCGCTGGCGCGGTTCGAGTTCAGCCCGATTCTCGGCGTTCACCTTTCATTCGATCGTCCGGTCCTCGAACTCCCGCACGTGGTGCTGGTCGATCGTCCGACCCAGTGGCTGTTCCGTAAGAGCGCGGACGGGCGAGACGTCCATGCGGTCGTGAGCGCGGCGGACGCCTGGATCGAGCTCGATGAGGAGGAAATCGCACGCCGGGTGTTACAGGATATTCATGCATGTTTTCCACACAAATGGGGGAGTGAGCACCCTACATGCGGTTCGAAGTCGGTCAATGGCCCGCAGTTGCTCGCCGCGCGTGCGGTCAAGGAGAAACGCGCGACCTTTGCGTTGGTCCCGGGAGTGGAAGCGATTCGTCCGGCGGCCACCGGACCCAGTGGTCTGATTCTGGCCGGTGACTATTGCGCGACCGGGTGGCCCGCCACGATGGAGGGAGCGACGCGCAGCGGCTACCGCGCGGCGGAGGCGGTCCTCGGCGTCCGAGCCGGCGGGCTCGCGGTCGCAGACTTGAGCGCCACGTGGTTGGCGCGGCTCATTGGATTGCGTACGGATCGGGGATCGACACCGCCCATTGTGGATAACTTGTCACTCCGAGTTCAGGAACGATGAAGATCGCCGGTGACCGGCTTTGGTCGATCGGAAGCTCCCGGGAAGCGGCCGACCTGAGGTGATAAACTCGTGTTCACGTCAACTAGGGAGAGGTGGGAGAGGCCACCCTGACGCTGGCGAAAGGGACACCCATGGCGATTCGCGGCGCGAAGCGGTGCGTGAAGCCTGAGCCTGATGGGCGGCGTGGGTTCACGCTTATCGAGCTCCTGGTCGTGGTGGCGATCGTCGCCCTTCTGGTGAGCATTCTTCTTCCCACCCTTGGAAAAGCACGTGACGCGGCTCGCGGGGTGGTGTGCGCGAGCAATCTGGGCCAACTCGCGAAGGGGATGGCTGGCTACGGGTCGGACAACAAGGAGTACCTGCCCGGTTCGCCCGCGACGAGCGGATGGGGGTTGCTGCCGATTCAGGCGGATCAGAGCAAGACCAACATTTACGGATATTACAAGACCACCGACGCCTACTACAACGGCATCGCCATGCAGACCTGGGACTGGGTCGGCCCGATTTTGGCGCTCACGGGAATTCGAGGTGCGGGAGAAATCCCGGGGACGATCGACGCATCCCAGAAAGACCGTGGACAGCGCTTCGCGTGGTACACGGAGACGGATCTGGTCTACTGCCCGTCGAACAAGATCACGTCGGTGCCATGGGAGAACAGCGACGGGGGCACCACCGGATTCAAGGCCGGTCGGATGCTGTCGTACAACATGTCCACGCAGTTCAGTTCGACCGAGGATGGCAGCCCCTTCGGCACCAACGACCGCAAGCCGAATATCGATCGACGCGGGTACAGGCCGATGCTCCACCGCGTCGGGTCGGCCCACATGAAGGTCGCTTTGTTCGAGGGACACCGGTATGCGTCCGAGTCGCGCAACGATGATCCGGATTTCGATTGCGGACCGTCCGCGGGGTACGGCGGCGGGTTCGGAGGTGTTGGAGCGTGGCAGAATCAGAGCAAGGAGCTCAATCGTTTCGCCGCGCCGGGGGAGCCAGGCCGATCGCTGGCGAATCAGTTTCCGAACCTGTTCGTGGACCGCCGCCGCTACGCCTTCCGTCACACCCCGGCTCGCTCCTCAGCTGAAGTCTTGGACGGCTTCGTGACGGGAAATATGGCGTTCTTTGACGGTCACGTGCAGGCGTACAACGACGGCGAGGCCACGAACCCCGATTTCTGGTTCCCGACCAACACGCGGCTTCTGAACTTCCGTAATAGCACGTGGGAGTACACGAAGAAGAATTTCGCGAACAAAATGGGCGATGGCGGCTCGGCCTACAACGTCCCTTGAGGGCGTGTGGACGGCGCCGGAGCCGGTGTATCGGTCCCCCTCGATCGAGCCGCTGCGGCAGGGAGCGAGCGTTGAGTATCTTCAGTCGAGCCAGACGCACCGGCGCTGTGGACAAACGCACGCTCGTCATGATCGGCATCGCGTTGGCGGCCTTCGGATTTTCCGGGTTCCTGCTCGCCCGCACGGTCTGGCCCGGCGCGGGCGACCCTGCGTACGACTCGAAGCGACGGAACCTGATCGACTCAGAGACGCTCCAGCCTTTCCGGGACCATCCGATCAAAGAGGGGACGATTTACCCGTGGCCGCATCCCGGCACGGGCAAGAGCACGCTCTACCCCGCCGAGGCCTGCTATTGGACCGCCGACGGTCGGGTGAAGCTCGAGCCGACGTGGGTGCTGCTCAAGACATATCTCGGCGAGAGCGGCGATACTACGTGCCCGGACTGTGGACGGAAGGTGGTGCGACATAATCCCATGCCTCCGACCGAGATGTTCGTCGAGTTGCAGAAGAAAATGGCTGGATGATGGGTCGGGATCTGACCATCGGCGGGCCGAGCAATTGAGGGTACGATCGGCACATGACCACCTCCGCCGCGTTCACTCATGTATCCGCGTCCTCCGCCGATTCGATCGCTCGACTCATCGAGTGGTTGAAAATCCCGAGCATCTCGACCGATCCGGCGTATGCGTCGCATTGTCGAGCTGCCGCGGATTGGGCCGCAGCGCAACTCCGCGAATGCGGCCTCACCGTCGAGGTCTGTCCGACAGGCGACGCCGCGCACCCTGGCGACCTGTCCAAGGGGGGAGGGCACCCCATCGTCCTGGCAAGGTGTGAAGGGGATCGGTCGTACAAGGGTCCGCATGTGCTCTTCTACGGGCACTACGACGTGCAGCCGTGCGATCCGCTGAACCTGTGGGAGTCCGATCCATTCCAGCCCGTTCTTCGCGACGCCCGCAAGGGCGAGGAGGGTGGCAAGCGCATCGTCGCTCGCGGCGCGGTTGACGACAAAGGCCAGGTCATGATGTTCATCGAGGCCCTGCGCGCGTGGAAGGCCGCAACCGGCAAGCCCGCCGCGGGCGTGAAGTTCACGGTTCTTCTCGAGGGGGAGGAGGAGACCGGGTCGGTCAACCTCGAGCGGTTTGTCCGGTCACGCAAGAAGGACCTTGGCGCGGCGGACGTCTGTCTGATCTCCGATACCGGGATGCTCGGACGCGGCAAGCCGGCGATTACCTACGGTGTGCGCGGGTTGGCGTACACCGAGATCACGCTTCACGCCGCGAATCAGGACCTGCACAGCGGGCTCTGGGGGGGGCGGTGTCCGAACCCCATTACGGAGCTCGCGCGGGTTCTCGCACAGCTTCACGACAAGAAGCGCCGGGTCACGATCCCGGGCTTCTACGACGCGGTTGCGCCGCTCACGAAACAGGAGCGTTCCAACTGGAAGGCGCTCAAGTTCAACAGCAGGGCGGCGCTCAAGAAGATCGGTCTGCCGCCCGCCGCGGACATCGGCGAGCACGGCTTCACGGCCATGGAGCGTGAATGGGGCCGGCCGACCGCGGAGATCAACGGGATCCATGGCGGGTACATCGGCAAGGGCGCGAAGACCGTGATCGCCGCCCACGCGTCCGCGAAGGTGTCGTTCCGGCTCGTTGCGAATCAGGATCCCGCGAGAGTCAGCAAGGCGTTCTTCAAGTGGTGCCGGGACCGCACACCCCCGGGATGCCGCTGGGAGTTGTCCGATCTCCACGGCGGCTTCGGCGTCACCACCCCGATTGACAGCCCCGCGATGCGTGCCGCACGCGGCGCGATCAAGAAGGCTACGGGCAAGACGCCCGCCCTGATCAAGAGCGGCGGATCGATCCCGGTTGCGGGCATGCTCAAGGACAAACTCGGTATCGACACGATTTTCATGGGCTTCGGTCTGGACGATGATCGCGTGCATAGTCCGAACGAGAAATTCGAAATCGATTGCTTCGAGATGGGAACGAAGAGTCACGCCGCGTTTATCGGCGAACTGCTCGGCGCGTAGCCCACGTTGCCCTACGTACGGAGTTCGGATTCGTTCGGCGCCGATGGCTCCCGATCGACCATGGGGGGCGGCTCGCGCTTGAGTCGGGCGAGGTACTCGCTGCGGACCCGTGCCGCAGCCAGGCGGAGATCGTGCAACTCCGCGAGGTGCTTCAACCTCGACGTGATCGCGTGCAGGATCGACACCGACGCCGCAAGGGCGACCAGACCGAAGACCAAGACCGCGGCTGGATCGGAAAGGGGCATGACCTGAGCATCGACCCGGACTTGCCCCTGATTCAGTCGAGCCATCCAAGGTCCGGTAGAATCGACGCGTGCGGAGCCTCATCGCGGCCCTGACCGGTGTCTGCCTGACCATCCTCTACGGGGGTTCGCCGGCGGCCCGCGCGCAGGAGAACCCCGAATCGGTGAGCCCGGCTCAGGCAGCCGCGCCGGCACCGCCCATGGGTACGGGTGAGGTGTCGGTCGGTGTGGTTCAGTTCGGCGTGGGCGGCAAGTGCCGCCCGGGCGACTGGTTCGGCGTGCAGGTTGAGGTCGCGCAGCGGTCCGACGCATTTCGCGAAGTGGTGATTCGACTGGACGTGCCCGACGCCGATGGAGATTCGGCCTGGTACGAGAGGGTGATCGTGCCGAACCCCGGTGTCAAGCAACGAACATGGCTCTACGGGCGCCTGCCCAGCCGATTCGATGGCAACTCCGTCGTCACGATTTCGGCTCATGCCGCGATCGAGGCCAAGGCCAACGACACGTCGTCGGTGGGGGCCGGCACTCGGCCCAGTCGATTCAGCGCGGGGAAACTCATCGGGGGCGTGCAGCACCGGCTCGCGGGCGCCATTCCGAGCACCAGTGGAATCCTGGCCGTCATTGGCCGGCAGACAATGGGACTGGAGTTGCTCGGTGTGCGGGGCAACGCGGTAACGACGGAGCATCTGGCTACCGGGCACGAGCTGACGGAACTCGTCGCTGGGTTGCGCCCCGCCGATCTGCCCGACCGGTGGATGGGACTGGCCCCGTTCGAGTGCATCGTCTGGTCCGCTTCGGGCGGTGATGGCGAGCCGGCGGATCTGTCCGAAGCACAAGCCGAGGCGGTCCGTGAGTGGGTGCGGCGCGGGGGTCATTTGATCGCCGTGCTACCACCGGCAGGACAGGCGTGGACGAACCCGACGGGCAATCCCTTGCGGTCGATCATGCCGGTGGTAGGGGTCACCCGCGTGGAGGGCGTCCCGCCCGATCGGTACCGCAAGCTGCTGAACCGTGATTCCAATCTCGTGCTTCCCGGAATGGGAGTCCTGCACGTGTTCCAACGGTTGCCCGAAGCGAACGCGCAGGATGCCCGCGTCGTGCTCAAGGACGCCGAGGACGAATGCGTGGTGGTGCGTCGCGCGACGGGCGTGGGCGCCGTGACGCTCATCGGACTTGACCTCACCGGCCGATCGCTCAACGCGGCGCGCGCCATCGAACCGGACGTGTTCTGGAACCGTGTGCTGGGGCGTCGCGGCGAACTCAAGACCGCCGACGAACTCGCAAAGCTGCGACAAACGACCGGTGCCTTCTTTGATGGTCGTGTGCCTATTCGTCTCGACGAAGGCCTGCGCGGGGAGATCGCCAAGCAGGCCCGTGCGGCCGCGGGGGTGCTGCTGGCGTTCGGCGTGTTCGCGGTGTATTGGCTGGTCGCCGGACCGCTCGGCTATTCGGCCCTGCGACGGCGAGGTCTCAAGCAGCACTCGTGGCTCTGGTTCGTGCTCAGCGCAGCGGTTTTTACCGGTGTCGCGTGGGGCGGCGCCAGCATGCTCAAGCCGCGGCGCGTCGAGGTTCAGCACCTCACGGTCCTCGATCATGTGTACGGGCAACCGACCGAGCGGGCCCGTGCCTGGATGAGCGTTCTGCTGCCTCGCTACGGAGAGCAGCGAATCGACATCGCACCCGAACCGGGCGGGGAGGTGAGTTGGCACAACGCGCTGGCCAGTTGGGAGCTCGAACTCGGTGGCGCATCCGGGCCGTCGGCGGGTGTGGGTTCGTACGCCGATGCCCGCGGGTATTCGGTCGATTCGAGGCAACCCGACTCGATGACGGTTCCTGCTCGTTCCACCGTCAAGCAGATCCAGGCCGACTGGGCCGGCGGACCGATCTGGAAAACCGTTCGGCCCGCGACGAATGCCGAAGCAGGTGTCGGGCATGAGATAGCCCTGATCGAGCGCGAGTCACGAGCCGCGGATGAACGCTCATGGGAGATCCACGGGAGCATCGTGCATGACCTGCCCGGCCCGCTTGAGGACGTGACCCTGGTGCTGGTGCGGCGCCAGGCGCGCCTGCACGCTCCCGCCGCCGTGCTCCCAGTCGAGGCCAGCGCCGTGAAGCTGCCGGATCCCTGGAGGCCGGGCGAACCGATGGTGATCGACGCGCAGTTCGGCCGCCGCGCCAGCCAGATCACGGGCCTGGCCGAGTATCTGGCCTCGCTCGCGGCCGCGCCGGACGATCCGTACGCCCCTCGCCCTCAGCGTGATCCGGACCGCCCATCTCGCGACCTGGCTGCGCGGCTCAGCGCCATGACGTTCTTCAGCCTGTTGGAACCGCCCGACTACCGCGACACGCGCAGCGACCCGCTCGCACGCCGCCAGGCGACACACGGGCTGGACCTGTCACTGTGGGCGTCGCAACCATGCCTGATCGTTCTTGGACACATCACCGATCGGCCCGGGCCGGTGCCCATCCGTGTCGACGGGGCCGAGTGTGAATCCCGCGGGCGGACCTTCGTCCGTTGGGTGTACCCTCTCGACGCGCCCGCCCCGGACGCCCGCTGACCGACCGAAAGGCCCCGCACGTGCCCATGATCGAGACCGTCAACCTGACCAAGCGGTACGGCGATCTCATCGCGCTCGACAGCCTGAATCTCGGCGTCGAGGCGGGGGATTGTTTCGGGTTCATCGGTCCCAATGGCGCGGGCAAGACCACGACCATCAAGATCCTCGCCACGCTGCTCAAGCCAAGCAGCGGCCAGGCCATGATCGACGGCCTGACCGTCGGCTATCAGAATCGGCAGATCCGACCGATCATCGGTTACGTGCCCGATTTCATGGGCGCCTATCAGGACATGGTCGTGACGGAGTATCTCGAGTTCTTCGCCGCGTGCTACAACATCCACGGCGACAAGCGCGAGAAAGTCGTGGGCGACGTGCTCGACTTGACGGACCTGGCGTACAAGGCCGACTCGGAGGTCAACGGGCTCTCGCGCGGCATGCAACAGCGGCTGAGCGTCGCCCGAGTCCTGCTCCACGATCCCAAGGTCCTGCTCATGGACGAACCCGCCAGCGGCCTGGACCCCCGCGCCCGCGTCGAGATGCGCGAGCTGCTCAAGGAGCTGCGCCGCATGGGCAAGACCATCATCATCTCGTCTCACATCCTGAGCGAGCTGGCGGAGTTGTGCAACGTCGTCGGCGTCATCGAGCGCGGCAAGCTCCTCTTCAACGGCCCCGTTGCCGAGATCATCCGTCGTGCCAAAGTGGGGCATGTCGTCCACGTTGCTGTTGCCGAGCGCGTGCCCGCGGCCGCGGACCTGCTCGCCCGTGTCAAAGGGGTGGCCAAGGTCGCGGTGATCGACGCCGAGGCAGGCTCCGCTCAGGGCGGCGCCCCGCGGCAGATCATTCAGGTCAGCATCGCCGCCGATGCGAAACTGGACCTGAGCGACCTGCCTAACCTACTCATGAACCAGGGGTTCCGCCTCGTGAAGTTCACGGAGGAACCGATCAACCTCGAGACCGCGTTCATGCGTCTGACGAAGGGTCTGGTTCAATAGCCGGGCTGCCGCACGGGCCCGCGAGGGAGTGGCACGATGAACCTCCGGATGACGTTGACTTCTTCGGGTTTCGCGCTCTGGGCGAGCGTGATCGGCGCCATCACCCCGGCGCACGCGTCCCAGCCCCCCAGCAAGATCGCGTACCCCAAGGCCGAGCCGTACTTTGTCGATTATTACCACGGCACCGCGGTCGCCGATCCTTACCGCTGGCTCGAAGACTCCGACTCCGCGCAGACGCGGCGCTGGATCGACGCGCAGAACGCGATCACCTTTCCGTACCTGGAAGCCATCCCCCAGCGCACGCAGATCCAAGCCCGGCTCAAGGAGCTCTGGAACTACGAGCGGTACTCCGCCCCCGGCCGGCAGGGTGGCAAGTATTTCTATTCGTACAACACCGGCCTGCAGAACCAGAGCGTGATGCTCGTGACCGACGCACTTGCCGACAAGGGTCGCGTCATCATCGATCCCAACACGCTCAAAGCGGACGGCACCGCAGCGCTCGCCGGGACGGCGATCAGCGAGGACGCCCGATACGTCGCGTACGGCATCGCCGACGCGGGCAGTGATTGGAACGTCTGGAAGGTCCGCGAGGTGGCCACTGGCGCTGATCTTCCGGACGAGATCCGCTGGGTGAAATTCAGCGGCGCCAGCTGGATGAAAGACGGCAGCGGGTTCTTCTACAGCCGCTACGACGAACCCAAACAGGGGCAGGCCCTCACGGCCGTCAACTACTACCCCAAAATGTACTTTCACAAGGTCAATACACCCCAGGCTCAGGACAGCCTCGTCTACGAACGCCCGGATCAGAAAGAGTGGGGGCTCGGCGGGGGCGTGACCGAGGACGGCCGGTTCATCGTGATGAGCCTCTCTCAGGGCACCGATCCGAAGAACCGCCTGTACGTCCGCGACCTGAAGTCTCATCCGCTTGGCGCCAAACCCACGGACGCGGACACCAAGATCCGGATCGCGGAGAGCCAGATCCAGAAACTCACGGCCGCGATCGACGCCGGCGCCGACAAGGACAAGACCGAGGACGCCATCAAGGCGCTCAGGGCCGAACGAGCGGCCCTCGTCGCGGCGCAGGGCAACACGTCCTTTGGCTTTGTCGAACTCCTGAACGACTTCGACGCGAGCTACGAGTTCGTCGGCAACGACGGCACCAGCCTGTACATCAGCACGAACCTCAACGCCCCGCGCGGCAAGCTCATCGCAATCGAGCTCACCAAGCCCGCGCGCGAGAACTGGAAGGTGCTCATCCCCGAGGCCGCCGAAACTCTCCAGGGCGTCGGCATGGTCGGTGATTACTTCTTCGCCTCATACCTGAAGGACGCGAAGACGCAGGTGAAGCAGTTCGATCTCGCGGGAAAGCTCGTGCGCGAGGTCCAGCTGCCGGGCATTGGCACGGCTGGCGGCTTCGCCGGAAAGCGCGACGAGAGCGAGACCTTTTATTCGTTCACCAGTTACAACGTCCCTGGAGTCGTGTATCGATACGACGTCAAGTCCGGACAGAGCACCGTCTGGAAGCAGCCGTCGGTCAAGTTCAACCCGGACGATTTCACTGTTGACCAGAAGTTCTACGCGTCCAAGGACGGCACAAAGGTGCCCATGTTCATCGTCCACAAGAAGTCGGTCAAGCTCGACGGTTCGAACCCCACCTTGTTGTACGGCTACGGCGGATTTAACATTCCCCTCACTCCCGCGTTCAGCCCCGGCACGATCGCCTGGCTCGAGATGGGCGGTGTGTACGCGGTCGCCAACATCCGCGGAGGGGGCGAGTACGGTGAGGACTGGCACAAAGCCGGCACCGGCGTGAAGAAGCAGAACGTGTTCGACGACTTCATCGCCGCCGCGGAGTTTCTGATCGCACAGAAGTACACATCCAAGGGGAAGATCGCCTGCCAGGGAGGCTCCAACGGCGGCCTCCTTGTCGGCGCGATGGTCACGCAGCGCCCGGATCTCTGGGGCGCCTGCCTCCCGGCGGTCGGCGTGCTCGACATGCTCCGATTCCAGAAGTTCACCATCGGCTGGGCTTGGAAGAGCGATTACGGCGATACCGAGGGCGACAAAGACCTCTTCGAGGCCGTCCGCAAGTACTCGCCCTACCACGTTGCACTTGCCGCCAAGAGCCCCAGGTGGCCCGCCACTCTCATCACCACCGGCGACCATGACGACCGCGTCGTTCCAGCTCACAGTTTCAAGTTCGCTGCCGCGTTGCAGGCCACGCAGGCCGGTGATCAGCCCGTCCTCATCCGCATCGACGTTCGCGCCGGCCACGGCGCGGGCAAGCCCACCGCCAAGCGCATCGAGGAACTCGCCGACACGTGGGCGTTCTTGGCAAAGAACCTCGGCATGGGTTCTTGAACGTCGCGTCTCGACTTCGATGAATCGGAAGCACAGGTGCCGATGAGCACCTTGCGGGCCTTGTTCGTCCGTGATATTCTCGGACGGCGCGTTGCCCGTGGGGCCTTGGGCTGAATCCGGCCATCACTCAAGCAAGGGGACTCTGATCATGCGTGAGCAACGAAAGACCGGCGCTTTCAGGATCCGTCGGCTGGTCACCTCTGCCGGGACGATCCCGGAGCGCGGTCATTTCCAGTTCATGGACCCGCTCGAACCACGCGTGATGCTCGCCGCGGATCCCATCGCGCCCCAGGACAACCCGCTTTGGCTCGCCCCCAAATCACGCGAGATCACCATCGACGGCGTGCTCAATGAGCCGGGATGGGATTCCGCGCACACAGTCGTCCAGACCCAGGCTTTTCGTGCCGACGGTCGGGTTACCACCAAATTCCTTTGGACCGACGATGCCCTCTTCGTCGCCTTTGACGTCCGGGACGCCCAGCTCTGGGCCGATGGCAACGGCGCTGGCGCCGGCGACAGCTATGAGCTCGAGGGCGATGACTCGGTCACCGTTTACCTTGATCTCGACGACAGCCGCGACGAGTTCTTTCAGGCGGGCGACCGCGCCTTCGGCGCCAACCTGGGAAATCCCACCGATCCGCTCAACGGCACGGGTATCGTGCGGCGCGCCAAGTGGGACAAGGGCAACGGTGCCGGCGGCACCGCCGGCGTCATCCCCGGCAACACCATCGACCCCGGCATCGCGTACTCCACGCGTGTCAACGGCACCGTCAACAACAACGCGGACACCGACGTCGGCTGGGTCACCGAGATCTGTTTCACCTGGGCCGCGCTGGGCATCACCAGGCCCGTTCACGGTCAGACCATCGGCGTCAATTACGATGTGATCTTCGACAACGAGGGCGGCCGGCGCGATTTCACCGATTATCGCTCCAGCTCCCAGCGCTTCACGAAGCCCGCGTTCATCGACGACCATGTCGAGGGCGTGTTCAGCAGCTACACCGCCAGCCAGGCCGGGCTCCGCGGCCCTGTGAATTACGCCGAGCTCATGTTCCTCGACGGGGCCGCGGGTGAGAAACCCGCCCGCATCTCCTCCCTCGATGTAAACCAGATCGCCGCATACGGCGCCAGGGTGGACTTTCTGGCTCCCGCCGGCACAACCACTGGCAAAGGGCACGTATCCGCCTACGAAATTCGATACGCCACCACCGCCATCACCAACGACACCCAGTGGCTGAAGGCCGCGGTGTTCGAGAACGCGTACGTCCCCCGCCTCCAGGGTGCCAAGGAGTCCCTCCGCGTCACCGGGCTTGCGCCGCAGACGACGTACTTCGTCGCCGTCCGCGCGGTCGACGGCAACGGCAATCTGTCCGACATCACCTCCACCACGGCCTTCACGACCGGCGTCCCCAAGTCCGCAACGGACAAGGGCAAAATCGTCGTCTCGCCCATGGGCGGCACGCTCATCTACGAGAACGGCACGGCATTCGTCCCCGTCGGCGATCACCTCGGCCTCAGCTTCGCCTACACACGCAACCTCTACCCCGGCACGGTCTGGGACAACACCAGCAAGCGCCTCCTGAATTTCAATACCGAGCCCAGTTTCGAGGGCACCGCCGGCGCGTACTTTGATTTGCTCAAGGCGCGCGGCGTCAACACCATGCGCATCTTTCTCGAACTCCCAAACCTGCCGCAAGTCGGCAACACCGCGCTCCCGGACGGCCTGTACTGGACCGAGTACAACCGCGGCCAGTTCAACGACAACATGCGGCAGTTCATCACGAATCTGCTCATCCAGGCCGCCTCCCACGACATGTACCTCATCTTCAGCCCCTTCGACACATTCGCCTATTCCGATCCCCTTGCCTTCGTTCGCACGCCATTCGCCTCCGCTCGCGGCGGCGCGATCAACAACATCAACGACTTCTTTCAGAATGCGCAGACGCTTGACATCGCCAAGGCGCGATTCAACCAGCTCGCCGCGTGGGTCAAGGCCAGCCCCAACGCCGACCACCTCCTGGGCTGGGAGCCGCTCAACGAATGGGACAGCTACGGCTGGACCCTCAACGCCGAAGGCAACGCCGAGCCCGGACGGGAGACCGAGCTCCGCCGCCGCTCCATCTGGGTCAACGATCTCGCCACATACGTTCGGACGTTGGACCCCGAGCGTCTGCTCTTCAATTCCACCATCGTCCAGGATCCGCGCGGCCCAGTCGGACGCGCGATGTTCCTCAGCCGCACCCACGACGTACTCGCCCCGCACCTCTACACCAACCCCAGTGAGGAGCCGATCAACAACCCCGCGGCGGACCGCAAGATCCTCGCCGCCATCGAGACCGCCAATCTCACCGCGTACAACCTCACCCGACGCAACGATCCCAAGCCCGTGCTCAACGGCGAGTGGGGAATGACCCGCTCCGACTGGCCGGGCGGAGTCCCCGCCTACAGCGCCGCGTTTACGCAAAACGAGGACGAGGCCATCTTCCGCACGGTGCTCTGGTCGGGTTTCGCCTCGGGTCTGGTTGGTACCGGGCTGCGCATTCCCGCCGACGAGCTCACGCCCAACGCGTTCCTGCTCACCGACGTGAGCCTCCCGATCACCACCCCGTCATCCATCTTCAATCTCCCCGGCCAGATGCGCCCTCTTCAGCAGACGTTCTCTCGTTTCGTCAACAGCACGTCCTTGGCGGTGTCGTTCGGCAGCTTCCAGTCATTCCCGCTCACCGGCCTGATCTCCGCGGCAGCGACCGGGCGCACCCTCCTCGCCTGGGGAGTTTCAGACGGCCGACAGGGCGTTGCCTACATCCTCCAGGACGGCAACAAGTCCAATGGCACGGTCACCGGAGCGACCGTCACCATCGGTGGTCTGAGCGCCGATGTCACCGTCGATGTCGAAATATGGTCGACGCTGCAAGGTGTCACCGGACCCATCGCGACTTTGGCCAATCTGTTCGTCTCATCCGGCACGCTCTCCTTTGTGCTCCCCGATTTCACGCAGGACGTGGCCGTCAAGTTCAAGGCACGCGCCGCCGCAGGTCAGGTTCAGGTCGTGCGCGGCGGCAAGGCCAAGACCACTGCCGGTTCACAGCTTGTCACCTTCTCTCTGGGCATCGACCGCCAGCCCATTGCCACCATTCTCAACAACGCCACCGGCCAGACCACTGTGGTCGACGTCGCCGGCCTGGCCAACTTCCGCGGCAGCGTTCTGGACATGACCGCCTACACCACCAAGGACGGTCTCATCAAGCTCGCCCTCACCGACGAGCGACACCATCTCTGGGTCCTCGATGGCAACCTCGAGACCAACACCTGGACCGCCACCGATCAGACCGCCGCCTCCGGTCAGCCTGGTCTCACGGGCGACCTGTCCAGCTTCCTCCCCAGTTGGGGCGCGCAGCACATTTCCGGCCTCGACGCCCGGGGTCACACCGTCTTCTACTGGATCCCCAGTCCCGCTCAGAGGGTCTATAACTTTTCCGACCTCACCCAGCTCTTCGGCGGACCGCTCATGCAGCGTGGACTTACCGGCTACATCGCCCCGGGCGATGGCCTGAGTCTCGCCGGCCTCAACGCCGACGGTGAGGTCATCCTGTACTACTGGGGGCCAAACTTCAAGTCGTTCTTCGGCAAGGACGATTGGCAGTTCGTCAATTTCACCAAATTCCTGCAGGACAAGTACGGGCAGTCGTCCGGCAACTTCGATGCCGACCGCGCCTTCGCTCCCAAGCTCTTCGGTCAGCTCGACGCATACGTCACCGATTACGGCGGCCTCAACATTGCCGGCCTCGACGAGAACGGCAACGTCCGCACGTATTGGTACGCCCCGGACCTCGGCTTCGGCGCAGACTGGAAGACCGCCAACGTCACCGCCGCGGCGGGCTCCGCCGGCGTGGCCTTTGCCAAGGGCGTGGAGGCCGTCGTCGGCGATGACCAGTCTCTCAATCTTCTCGGCACCGACGCGTCGGGGAACCTCCACTCCCTCCGCTTCTCTCCTTCGGTGCCCAAGTGGGTTCCGACCAATGTTTCTACGGCCAGCGCCGCCAACGTCCCCGTCATCTTCGCACTCGGCAGCGCGGCCACGGGCAACCGCATCGTCGTCGCCGCGCCACGCTCAACCGGCGATCAGAATCTGATTGTTTTCTCGTTCTTCATCAGTTCCCTCACGTGGCAGTCCCAAGTCACCACCCAGGTTGCTCTTGGTCAGTAGCCCAGGGTTCAACAGGCAATCGCGCTGGATCGATTCGGTGTTGCGAGCACGCATGTGGCGTGCGTGCTCCTGCACGTTGATCGTGAGGCGTTCATCGTCTGGAATGCTCCGTTGCCGACCGGGAGTCTTCGGATCGGCGGAGCGACTTCCCGCGCACAGCAGACGCGGCGCCGAATCCGGTTTGCGCCAATCGCATCGGCGGTGAGGCTGGCGGCAATAAAAAGGGCGTCCATCGTACCGGACACCCTGCCTCTTCATTATCCAGACCTATGTCAATCTGCGTTGTCTCAGGCCTCGTCTTTGGCTTTCCGCTTCATGTCCATCGAGTGGGCCCGCTGGTACGACTGGATGTCCTTGAACTTCCCGCCCGAATCCCGCACGGCGTAGAGTTTCTTTCCCTTGCTGCTATACAAAGTCGTACGCTTTCCTGCTTTCTTCTTCGTCTTTTTCGCCGACTTCTTCTTTGCCTTCTTCTCGGTCTTCTTTGCCATGGTTCCGCTCCGCGATGTGTGTGAAGAGGCCGGCCGCGCCGACCCTCCCCTCCAAGCTACCCAACGTCGAGCGCGAGTGCAACCGCGCGTGCGTCCAGCGGGCGATCGCTCGTTGTGACACCGGCGACCCGACGAACTCGGGCGGTCGCGGGCACGGACCGACGCGCACGCCGCCGCGCCCATCGGTATTGTGATCTCATGGCCACGCACGCCTACCTGTTGCTTGCGCTGCTCGCCGCGATCCTGCTGGGAGCCGGCTCTCTCCATGCACTCGCCCGCCTTGGTGCGCCCGGCCGAGCCCTTGCCGATCAACTCGCCCGCGCTCCGCTCCTCGATCTGGTTGTCTTTTTCTTCACGATCGCCCCGGCGATCACGGCCGGAGCCGTGTGGCGGCTACGTGATGACCGCGGAGTGCTCGACCTCTTCTCGGCCCTCGGAGTCTCCATCTTCGCGCAAGCACTCTCCCTCGTCATCTGGTCCCGGCTGCACGAGCTCGCGCATCCGGAAGCCCGCCGCGGCCCGCGCATCGTCTCCACCCTCAACACCCGCGTCGGTCGCGCGCGCAACCACATTGCCGTCTGGTGGACCGCGATGGCCGTTCCCATTTTTACTGCGGTTCGCCTCGGCGAGTTGATCGTCTATCCGCCGCTCACGTGGCTGGTCCGCTTGCCCCGTTATCGTTCCCGGGATTGGGTCAACGTCAGCCGCCAGAAATTCACCGGGTTGGTCGGTTACGACCTCATCTGGTGCCTGTACTGCGACTGGATGACCGGCGTCTGGTCCCTGGGCAGCGAAATGCTCCGCAATGTCGAGAGTTTCTGGTGCCCGATCCGCTTCGCCTCCCCGGAGAAATGCGAAAATTGCAGCATCGATTTTCCCGATGTGGGGAATGGCTGGGTCGATGCATCCGGGTCCATCGCCGATGTCGCGTCGCTCATCGGAGCCAAGTACCCCGGACCCGGTGGAGTGAACTCCTGGTACGGGCACCCCGCACGACTCACGATTGAGGGAAAACCGCGCGCCAAGGCGCAAGATTGAGTGGCCACCGGCGGCGCGTTCAACTCCAGGGTTCACTGCTCCCGCGTGAGCATGTCGGCCACTTCCGTTGCGGTGCCCCATGACAGCGTAACGCCGGTTCGTCCGTGCCCGTAATTGTGCACGATGGCGCGCCCGTTCTCGCGCGGTTCCAGTTCCACCCTCGTCTGCTCGTGGACATCCCCCGGCCCGCGGGTCGGCCGAGCCGCGGCCATCTCCCGGCCCCTCGCGCGCGCCAGATCATCCCAGCGGGGAAAACCGTCCAGCCGCAAGAGACCGCGGCAGCGTTCCACGATCGCATCCAATTCGGCTGGATCGGTCCGTGCGTCGGTCCGCCCACTCTCGAATGTGCCTCCCAGCACCAGCCGGTCCCGGAACACGAACACGTACGCCACCCGCCCACCCGGTGCGTCGTCGTGCAGGCTGTACGTCAGCCCGATGTCGTTGGGCACGTGCAGCACCTGCCCGTGCATCGGCTTGAGCAGCGGATCGTCGGTCAGCAAGCGGGCGCCGAGGCCGGCACAGTTGACGATCTTCTTGTGCCCCAGTCCGAACACCTCCTCAAAGGAACGCACGCGTCGCTCGACGAATCGCACCCCCGCGCGCGCGACCTCGCTCTCCAGCCATGGCAGGTACACGAGCATGTCCACGTGCGGGCGGGTGTCCTCGGTAGCATCCACGCACGGGGCGGGCACTGGCGCAATCCGGCGCGTCCCGAGCATCTCTTCGAGCCAGGGATGCGTCACGTGCGGCTTGTAGAAATACTCACGGAGTTTCCCGAATCGGACGCCGGAATCGATGGGATGCGATCGGGCGAGGGCGCGCAAACGCGTCAGCGATACCTCGGTGCGCGCGCGGAATCGCACGCTATCCGGGCCTTGGTACGGCGTGAACAGCGCGGGCGCGACCCCTGATGCCGGCGGCGAACCCACCGGGTCCGTATACACCACCGCCCGTCGGCCACGCTCACTCAGGGTCAGCGCCGTCGTCAGGCCTGCGACGCCGGAACCCAGGACCGCGATGGCGTGCTCGGTTTCGGTTGAGTTCATGCGCGCACAAAGCGTAGACACACATGAGTGGGACGAGGTCTGAGCCGCGCGTAGGGGGCCGGGCGGGGCGGCGCGCGCGGCTCGACCAACGGGTGCTCAGAATCGAGAGACGCCTCGCCGCGGCCGCCGGGATCTCCGGGCGCCACGAATCAAGGGTCGCGTCGGCCGGATTCACCGGCCGCGATCATCTTCCGCTTCCCGAGCGCGCACGTGTTGCGGAATCAGGGCCGCTTGTCGCGAAGCAAGCCTGATCCCGGTGGTAGAATGCGGGGAGGTGAATCGTGGCTGACGCTGCCATGCCGAAACGGGCCTCGCTCTTGACCAGCAGGGCGCTTTGGGTGGGCCTGCTCATCACGGCCCTGGGCGCGGCGATGTGGGTCTACAGCGCGACCACGCGGCCGGCGACAGCGTCGGCTGTGGTGCAGCCGCCGGCCTCGGGCGTATCAGGTGCCTCATCTCTCGCCCCGGGGTTCGCGCCGGGCACGTCGGGTGGAGGTGGGGGGCTGTCGGCCGCTCCTATGGAGTCTGGGAAGCGGCTCATCGATGAGTCGGCACCGGCGACGTTCCGATTCGGCTTCAGTTTCCTGGCCGGATTCGGTATCGCATACGCCTTCAAGAAATTCGTGAGAGCGGTCTTCATTGTCGCGGCGCTGGGAGCGGCAGGGTTTCTCGCGGCGAAGTACTTCGGGCTGTTGAGCCTCGATTGGTCCGTCGCGCAGGCGCAGATGGAGGAGGGGGTCGAATTGGCGCGGAGTCACGCCGACAGAATCAAGGGTTTTCTGACTGGGTATCTGCCGTCGGGCGCGGCGGCCGTCGTCGGCATGTTCATGGGCGTGCGGCGCGGATGATCAGTATTCCGAGATAGAGGTGTCGGCGGAGTGCGGTGTCGGTAGAGACCGTCGGGGCGGGACCCTTGAAAAGGGCATCATCATGGTTGCATTTTTTGTGGTGCGGGCTTGCATCGGGCTCTCACTGGCGTTCTCGGACGGGGCGGGATCGGTGCGGGAGCCATGGGCCGCCCGCACGGATGGCGCGGTGATATCGGCCGGAGTCGCGCGTGGTCCGGTGGTCTCGGTCCGCTTTGATCCCAAGACTCGGGTCGAGGGATTCAGCGGGCGTGTGTTCCTGGCGGTGTCCCTTGACGAGAATTCAGAGCCCCGCCTTCGGATGGGGGACTGGTTCGGGGGATCGGTGGTCTTCGCGACCGACGCGGAGGGGATCGCACCGAATGGGATCGTGGAGGTTGATCTGAGTGCCGTGGCGGCGCACCCCAAGCAGGGGCTGGAGTCTCTGCGCGGCAAGCGGTGCAGCGTTCAGGCCGTGGCGAAGTGCAACCCGGACTCGCCTTCCGCGGGCGATGGCCCGGGGGACCTGTACAGCGAGGTCGGGACACTGGAGTTCAACGATGCGGGAGAACGGGTAGCGCTCGCGCTGTCAAGCACCGTGCAGGCGCGTGACTTCACTGAATCGGAGCGGGTAAAACTGGTTGAGATCGTGAGTCCCTCATTGAGCGCGTTTCTCGGTCGGGAGCGCAAGATTCGGGCCGGCGTGGTGCTGCCCGAGGGGTGGCAGGACGATGCCCTCGCGTCATATCCGACGGTCTATTTCATTACAGGCTTCGGCGGCGATCACTTCGGCGCGCTCGGAATGGCGCGCGGCATGCCGCCCGAGGCGGGCCGAGTGCTTCTGGTCGTTCCCGATCCGTCGTGCGGTCTGGGGCACAGCGTGTTCGCGGATTCGGCGAACAACGGGCCCTGGGGACGGGCGCTGATGGAGGAGTTGATCCCGGAGGTGGAGCGACGGTTCCACGGCGCGGGAGATGGATCGCGGCGGTACGTGACCGGGATCTCATCGGGCGGCTGGTCGTCGCTGTGGCTGCAGGTGACGTACCCGGACTCACTCTCCGGGGTGTGGTCCCATTGCCCCGATCCGGTCGATTTTCGGGACTTTCAGCGGATCGACTTGTACGCGCCTGGCGCGAACATGTACATCGACGCAGCGGGTGCGCGGCGGCCCTTGGCTCGGGAGGGTGACCGTGTGATGCTGTGGTACGACGATTTCGTGCACCAGGAGACGGTGATGGGCCCGGGTGGTCAGATCCACTCGTTCGAGGCCGTGTTCAGCCCGCGAGGGGGGGGCGGTCGTCCGCGACCGTTGTTCGATCGCGTGACGGGGCGAGTGGACGCGGTGACGGCGCGGTCCTGGGAGCGGTACGACATCAGATTGTTGATGGAAAGGAATTGGGCGACGCTGGGCCCCAAGCTCGTTGGCAAGATCCATGTGTACGCTGGCGGCTCGGACACGTTTTACCTGGACGGTGCGGCTCGCCTGCTCGGTGAGTCCCTCCGCAATCTGGGCTCGGACGCGATCGTCGAGATCGTGCCGAACATGCCGCACACAATGCATGGGCCGGGAATCGATGCGATGTTCCGGACGATCCGCGAGCGGCATCCGCGGCCTTGAGGCGCAGGATGCAGGATGTTTCTCAGTGAATGAAAAAACCCCGGGCATGCGCCCGGGGCTGGGGTCGAAGCAGAGACGATGGGATCGGCGAGTATCGATCAGGCGCGGCGACGACGCGCGGACACGAGCCCGCCCAGACCCAGCAGCGCGAGGGCGCCGGGGGCGGGGATCAACGTGGCATTGAACTGGACGTTGTCAACCCGGTTGTTGCCGCCGCCGCCGGTCGCGCCGTTGAAAGTCAGGCGGATGTAGACGTTCGCGGCATTGTCGAGGCTGTTGACCGCGCTGAGGTCGCGGGAGATCACGAAAAACGTGCCCGAAGAGCCGCCGTCCCAGGGCGAGCCGAAATCGGTGAAGGAACTGTTGTCGGTGGAGTAGGCCAGTTGGGCGCTGCGGAAGCCCGTGCCCGTGCCGCGCGTGGCGAAGGACACGTTGAGGTCGATGAAATTCGTCATGCTGATCTGGAATGTCACGAAGCAGCCGTTGGCCGTGACCGGGTTATTCGAGTTGGCGCCAACCGATGCGGTAATGGCCAGGGCGCCGCCGGACGGGTCGGCGCCGACCGCGTTGGTAGTCGTGCCGCCGAACGTACCAACGCAGCCGTTGGCGGTACCGGCCGAGATCGTGTTGTAGGTGATGACCGGGCTGCCGCCGCCGATGGTCATCGCGCCGGTGCCCGAGTTCGGGCCCGTGCTGTTGAGCACTCCGACCTGCGTCGATGTTGAGTTGGCGGTGCTGTCGTTGAAGTTCCAGTGGGCAACGAGCGTCGCGTTTGCCGCGCTCGTGCATGCCGCGCCAGCGAGCGCAGCTACGGCCATCGTTCTCATGGTCATCTCAGTCTCCTCCAAGGTTGTGCCCCGGGGTTGATGCCCCGGGTCTCTCTCGTGATGCTCGGACGGGTCTCCTCACCCGCCGAACGCGACAACGTTAGCGGGGCGCGGCGCGACTCGCAACGAGACGCGTGTGAAGAAACGGTTGTGCTGTTTCGCCAACAATAGTTATAGGACGTACGCGGGCGGTGCGCGTGCATCGTCTGCAAGGCGCTCGAGCGCTGCCAAAGACTGAGGGATCCGAGGGCATCCCGAAAGCTGGAGACGTGCCTCAGCCGTTGCGGCGCGCGAATTCGCGCATGAAATCGGCGAGTGCCTTGCAGCCGGCCTCGGGCATAGCGTTGTAGGCACTGGCTCGCATCCCGCCGGTGGAGCGATGGCCCTTGAGGCCGTCGAGCCCTGCGGCAGCCGCCTCCTTGCAGAATCGGTCGTCCAGTTCCGGCGTGGGGCACTTGAACGTGATGTTCATGAGGCTGCGGGCGGCGGCATCGGCGTGCCCACGGTAGAAACCGCCAGACCGGTCGATCGAGTCGTAGATCTGCCCGGCCTTGCGGAGGTTGCGCTCGGCGATTACGTCCAGGCAGTGCCGACCGCCCTGGGCCTGCCGCAAAATCCACTTGAAGACGAGCCCGCAGACATAGATGGCGAAGACAGGCGGAGTGTTGGGCCGGCTTTCGTCCTTGGCGAACGTCGCGTACTGCAGCATCCAGGGGAGCTCGCGCACCTTTCGGTTCACGAGGGCGTCACGCACGACCACGACCGTGGTTCCCGCGGCCCCCAGGTTCTTCTGCGCGCCGGCGTACACGAGATCGAATCTCGAGAAATCAACCGGGCGGCTGTAGATGTCGCTGGACATATCGCAAATGACGGGCACGCCCGCGGGAACCTTGGGGATGCGCTGACGCCAGTTGGCGGCGCCGGACGCATCGGTCTCGTGCCACTCGGTGCCAAAGATGGTGTTGTTGCTGCAGAAATGGACGTACGCGGCCGCGGGGGAGAATCGTGTCGCGGAGTCCGCGGGGATGTAGCAGTGGTTTCGGTCCTTACTGGTGGCGGCTTCGTGGACGGGCCCGTAGATGCGAGCGTGCTCGAGGGCCTTTTCCGCCCAGTAACCGGTGGTGATGTAGTCCGCCGTCTGATCCTGGGCCTTGAGGTTGGCGGGGATCATGAAATTCTGGGTGGTCGCGCCCCCGGTGAGGAAAAGAACGTGAAAATCCTTGGGGAGGCCGGAGATGCGCCGGAAATCCTCGACGGCCTCACCGAGGACCTTGTCGAAGGTCTTGCCGCGGTGGCTGTGTTCGAGGATGCCGATGCCGCTTCCTCCGATGTTCCAGACATCCTCGCGGATCTGCTGGAGAACCTCCTCGGGAAGACACCCCGGGCCGGCGGAGAAATTGAACAGCCGGGCTGTAGGCGTGCCGGGGGTGGAGGGCTTGACGGCGGCGGCCGAGGCGGTGGTCATGGGGTAGTCTCCTGTCGCTGACGGGATGTTAGTCGGGGCGACACGGCGGGTCAGGGGTTGACGCAGTTCTCGACGCGGCCGGTGCGGCGGTACTCGCCGATGATCCGGACGACCTCCCTCGCGATCGCGTCCTGGGCCTGCTCGGTGCTGGCGCCGACGTGATGGGTGGCGTACACACCCGGGCCCAAGCGTGCGGTCTCGCTCGCCCATTCCCCGGGAGCGGTCTGCGACGAGCCGGGTTGGGATTCGTACACGTCCAGGCCAACGCGGAGGCCTTTGCTGCGGACCGCCTCGCGGAGCGATGTCTCGTCGATCACGCCGCCGCGGCTGGTGTTGATCACGTAGGTTCCGGGGCGGAGGCGGTCGATGAAAGCTGGTCCCAGGAGCCCCTTGGTGTCGTGGGCCAGGGGGAGATGGATGGTGACAGCGTCGCACCGCGAGGCGAGGTCGAGCAGGGCGGGCGTGTCGTTTCCTCCCCATTCCGCGCCGAGGTCGCCGGCGTGCTCGGCGGTAATCGACCGCGACCAGACGAGCACGCGCATCTCGAACGCCACGGCGCGTTTCACCACGGCGCGCCCGATCGCCCCCGCGCCGATCACGCCGAGCGTTGACCCCTTCAGGCCGCGGGCTCGAGATGAGTACTCTTTCTTGTTCCAGCGGCCCTGGCGGGCTTCCAGGGTCTGGTCCGGGATGCGTCGGTCGCAGGACAGGAGCAGGCCCATGGTGAGTTCGGCGACCGCAACGGCGTTCATCCCCGGGCAGTTGCAGACCCTGATGCCCACGCCGCTCGCGGCCCCGATGTCGATGTTGTCCACACCGGCGCCGGCCCGCACGATGATCCTGACGCCGGCATCCGCGGCGGCCTTCACCGAGGTGGCGGGCACCTTTGTTGATCGGACGATGAGCGCCGCGGGCCGGTGAGCGGCCAGAGCGGAGGGGATCCCCTCCATGCCCGCGTCGGGCGTGCAGACCACCTCACAGCCCAACGCTTTGAGGCTGTCGATTCCCGTTTTCTCGAACGCATCCGCGATGAGGATTTTCACACTTGGCTCCGTTGACGGGTCCGTTCGGGCCAATCGTACGGCGTG
This sequence comes from Phycisphaerae bacterium, assembly GCA_016794925.1. GTDB lineage: Bacteria > Planctomycetota > Phycisphaerae > Phycisphaerales > UBA1924 > JAEUIW01. Next base: position 65,946 of record JAEUIW010000006.1, on the reverse strand, counting down.
CCGGGGCGGCATCGGGTCGAGCGCAAACACGTCCGCAGCCAGGGGAAGGGGAGGAGGGAGCACGCAACAATCGCGGCACGGGTGGCTCAGATCCAGGAGGCGACATGGCGGTCAATGCGGACGAACTCGCGGCACGTTTCCGGGGGGCGGGTCAGGGGCACGTGTTCAGATTCCTCGATGAGCTGTCGCACACGCAGCGCGAGGCGTTGTTGGGGCAACTGGCGGCGATTGACCTCGACCAGTTGCGAGGCTGGATCCGCGACTATGTCAAGAGCAAGCCAACGGCGGGGATCGCGGCAGATGTGCGGCCCGCGCCGTATTACGCGCGGGGGGGAGGGACGGGCTCGGGGAGTTGGGATGCCGCCGCGTATCGCGCCCGGGGCGAGGGGTTGGTGCACGGGGGGAAGGTGGCGGCGTTTACCGTTGCGGGCGGGCAGGGGAGCCGTCTGGGATTCGAGGGGCCGAAGGGGTGCTATCCCGGAGGGGGGGTAACGGGCAAACCCCTCTTCGCATGCCTGGCGGAATGGATCCTCGCGGCCCAGCGGCGCTGGTGCGGCCGGGGGCGGGTGATCCCGTGGTACATCATGACCAGCCCGATCAACCACGCGGCGACGATCGCGTTCTTTCGCGAGCACGGGTTCTTCGGGATGCGGGACACGGACGTGATGTTCTTTCCGCAGGGAGTCGTGCCGAGCTTGGAGATCGGGACCGGCCGGCTCCTGCTGTCGGGAAAGGGTGAGATCGCCGTGAATCCGGACGGGCACGGCGGGTCGTTGCGAGCGCTCGCGGCCTCCGGCGCGATCGCGGACATGCGGCGGCGGGGCGTCGAGCACCTGAGCTACACCCAGATCGACAATCCGCTCGTGCGGGTGATCGATCCGGTGTTCCTCGGGCTGCACGCGTTTGCGCCGGACTCGAGCGCGGAGATGTCGAGCAAGATGATCCCGAAGGCGTACGCGGGTGAGAAGGTGGGCGTGTTCTGCGAGGTGGCCGGGCGCACGTCGATCGTCGAGTATTCCGACCTGCCGACCAGGCTCCTGGAGGAGTTGCTGCCCGACGGGCGTCTGCGGTTCGTCGCGGGTTCGCCAGCGATTCACGTGCTGGGCGTGTCGTTCGTGGAGCGTCTGAATTCCGGCGGCCAGTTTCGCATGCCGTGGCATCGCGCGGAAAAGAAAATCCCGTGCATCGATCCGGACACCGGCACGTGGATCGAGCCTGTCAGCCCCAACGGGGTGAAATTGGAGGCGTTCGTCTTCGATGCGCTGCCGCTGTGCGAGCGGTCGATCGTGCTGGAGACGGATCGCGTGGACGAGTTCGCGCCGATCAAGAACGCCGATGGGGTGGACAGCCCCGCGAGCTGTCGCGAACTTCAGACGGAGCGGGCGGCCCGGTGGCTGGAGCGGTCCGGGAACCGAGTGCCGCGGCGGTCGGACGGGAAGCCAGACGCGGTGCTCGAACTCAGCCCCTTGCGAGCGCTCGACCCTGAAGACCTACGCGGGGCCGGTATCGAGGTGCGCCCGGGCGAGCGGCGAGCGTTCTGACACCGTGACCGAGTGCCCGGTCAGGGCTGCAATTGAGACGCGTCGTAGCATGGAGACAGCACATTGCCGGTGCCGCGCACCCGCCCGGCACGGGCGTCGCCGGCGCATTCCACCAGTGTCGCGATGTGCTGCTGTTCATTGGTGATTCGGCAACGTTCAAACAGACACGATGTGTCCGGGGTCGAAAGACGGACCACCGGGCTGATGTAGGACGTCGTGATCACACAGTCGCGGAGGGCGAGCGTGCCGCGGCGCGTGCACGAACCGTCCCGCCCGAAGTGAATCACGTCTCGGTTGCCCGCCGAGTCCGGCTTCTTCTCGATCGCGCAGCGTTCGAGCAGAGCGTCGGCGCCGGGTTCCACGGTGAGGTCGGAATCGACGAGATCGATCTCACGCTCCGCGGCGCCCGAGAAGGCACAGTCGAAGGCGGCCAGGAACCGCGCCCGGCTCTTGAGGTTGTGGCCGGTGGTCGAGCTCTCGATGCGGGACGTCTCCAGCGTCACGCTGTCCCCGCTGAGGTACAGGTTGTGGCTGAGCCCGACGGCGCGAGTCGAACCGTTTGCGTGGACTCGACAGCCCTCGATGCGCTGGGCCTTCGCTTCACCCCGGCCGCCGTTGGACATGACGCCCATGTCGCAGCCGGTGATCTCGCAGCCCAGGATGGTGCAGGCGTCCGCGGCGTTGATGCGGATGCCGGCGCCGTTGCCGGTCTCGTTGTGCGCGTTGCGAAGGACGAGGTTCGCGATGGTCACGCCGGGGGCCGAGGCTTCGACCTGGATGATCGCCCTTGGAACCTGGCCGACTCCGGAGTATTCGAAGCCCCGGCCGTCGAGCACGACGACGCCGCGGCCGCGGATGGTGAGGTTTGGAGTTTGGACGCGCAGCGCGGCCCCGGATATGACAAGGTCGTGGTCGTCGTCGGCGAGCAGCTCGATCGTGTCGCCGGCATGTGCCGCCTCGAGCGCACGTTCGGGTCGATCGAATGTCTGCCCGGGGCCGACACGGAGCACGGTCGGTGTGTGCGCCGCGTGAGACGGGGCGGTGGTGGTCGGGATGGGAGGGACTTGCAACAGGGTGACGGCGAACAGCCCGGCGACCATCATCCGGGCACGATATCTGATCTCGGACGGGACCGCGTGAGCCGCCGTCGGCCTTCGCTGATCGCGAGCAGATTCGGCCTCTTGAGAGGAAAAACATGGCCCGCAGATCGTTGATGCGATCGATTGTCCGAGCGAGTCGCCCGGGCTACCCTTCGCGGACTTCCCTACCGCCGCTTCACCGTGCGTCGGTTGTCGGGGATCGCCGACGCTTCCTCCTGCCCGAGATCAAGCACCGGTTTCAACTCAATTACGGGCACGAGATGGAAGCAGCATGAAGCTCTACGTCGGAAATCTGTCGTTCAACACCAGCGAGGCCCGTCTGCGCGAGTTGTTCGAGGCGCACGGCGAGGTCGTCTCCGCCAGCATCGTCATGGACCGCGAGACCGGCCGCCCGCGCGGCTTCGGCTTCGTCGAATTCAGCAACGAGGAGCAGGGTCGCGCGGCCATCGCGGCGCTCAACGGCCAGAACGTCGACGGCCGCGACCTCACCGTCAACGAGGCGCGTCCCCGCGAGGCGGGCGGCGGTGGCGGCGGCGGCGGACGTCGTTTCGGTGGTGGCGGCGGCGGGGGGGGACGTGGTGGTCCCGGCGGCGGCGGTGGTGGTGGCGGTCGTCGCGGCGGCTGGTAATCGGTCCGGGACGTTCCGGAGACAATCGGAATTGCGTCAAGAGGCCCCGGGAGGGGCCTCTTTTCATTGGGCGATCGCGTTGCGATCGGTTTGGAATCGGGATGGGCAATCAGTCAACGGCGGAATTTGCAAGGAAGCAAATCAGAACGAGGAAGTTCGTGGGTATCTTCGCGCACGCTTCTGAGGTGTCAATGTCACCCGGTCGCCGGTCCGTGGGATCCCGCCGCGAGTTCCACACCACCAGATTCGGAGTATCAAACATGGCGAAGACACCCAAACCCATCGGCGGCCCCGGCAAGAGTCCCAGCATCCCACCCCGTCCCGCGATCCGAGCATCCGACCGGCTCGGACCCGCGCGGGCCCGCGTCGGCCCGAACACGTTCCCAGAGCGCCGGAGCGGCGCGAACCTCCCGCCCTCACTGGGCATGGAGCGGCCCGACACTACCTCCAGCCCGCGCGGCTCGGGCTCCCGGCGCGGGCCGGTTGACCGGCGGCGCGGCTCGGGCGATACCGGCGGGGGTGGCGGCGGGAACCGCATCAAGGGCGGGGACGTGGCCAGCGAGTCCAGCGGCGGCATGGGCGGGATGAATTGACCGCCTGACCGGGTCCGGGGCCCACGAAGGGCTTCCTACCCCAAGCCGTTCGGCGGACCCGCCCACGCAGTACAATGGGCCGAGTCAAACGGGAACCGACCATGAGTGGACGGGCAGGTCATCGAAAGCGGCTGATTTGCGTGAACGCGGCCAACCTCCGCGAGAATCACCTCTACATCACCGGCCACACGGATTTCTTCCCAGCCGCTGCCTTCGGCCCTTCCTCTGAGAAGGCTGGAACGGGCAAGCCAGTTCGCCTCGACGTGGAGCGGCTCTCGGAACCTGCGTTCACGGACATTCCCACGGATGCGTGATAAAGTGAGACTCGCGTCCGAGTTGTACTGTCGCAACCGACTTGAGCGAACGAAGGCGACAGACGATCTCGGGGTATCGACTTCGGCAGCGCGAAGAGATTGGGTGTAGATTTCCAGACTCGCTAGTATAGTGCTTCATATTTAATGCAACATATATCTCGACGATTCGTTCTGCTTCTACCTACAAAGGAGCAGAGCAATGCGCGTTGCACCATCCCTCACGCTCTCCGTTTCCGACCGCGACACCTTGGCGTCGTGGTCGCGCGGCCGGTCCACCCAGGCGCGGCTGGTCCAGCGGGCCCGGATCATCCTGCTCGCGGCGGAGGGTCGGGAGAACATCGAGATCGCCGACGAGGTCGGTACCGACCGGCAGACCGTGGGACGCTGGCGAACGCGGTTCGCCCAGGAGGGCATCCAGGGGATCAAGCAGGATCGGCCCCGCGGCGGGCGCAAGCCCAGCAAGCGTCAGGCCGTCGCCGAGGAGATCATCCACAAGACCACGCAGGAGAAGCCCAAGAACGCGACGCACTGGAGCACGCGCACGCTCGCGTCGGAGATGGGCATCAACGCCACACTGGTGCACCGGGTGTGGAAGGACGCCGGCCTGAAGCCGCACCTGACGCGGACGTTCAAGCTCAGCAACGACCCGCACTTTATCGAGAAACTCGTCGACGTGGTGGGCCTGTACCTCAACCCGCCCGAGCACGCCTTGGTGCTCAGCGCCGACGAGAAGAGCCAGGTGCAGGCGCTGGACCGCACGCAGCCGGGGCTGCCGCTGAAGCGCGGCCGCGCCGGGACCCTGACGCACGACTACAAGCGCAACGGAACGACCACGCTCTTCGCGGCGATGGAAATGGCGGAAGGAAAGATCATCTCCACGTGCATGGCCCGGCATCGCCATCAGGAGTGGATCAAGTTCCTGGAGCTCATCGATGGGCAGACGGCGCCGGATCTGGACCTGCACGTGATCGCGGACAACTACGCGGCCCACAAGCACCCCAGGGTGAAATCGTGGCTCAAGCGCCACCCGCGCTTCCACATGCACTTCATCCCCACCAGCAGTTCGTGGCTCAACCTGATCGAACGCTGGTTCCGCGAGCTCACCGACAAGCAGATCCGACGCGGATCGTTCCACAGCGTCCGACGGCTCATCGACGCCATCGAGGCGTTCGTCCACGCCCACAACACCGACCCAAAGCCCTTCGTCTGGACAGCGGGAGTTCAAGAGATCCTCGAGAAACTCCGCCGCGCAAGAGCCACGCTCGATAAGATGGCATCTGCGTGAATCACTACACTAACGACGCCAATGGACGGGGCCGGAGTATTTGTACCCCGCTGGCGGCCCTGAAAACGCGGTTTCCGCCCATCCCCGTTAACAACCCGTATCGATCGCACACCCATCGGGCCACCCCGAGAGTGGTCTGCCAACCCTCCGAAACGGTCTTGTACAGGGAGGGTCCAAACGCTGGCGCCCAGCAATGGGCAACTCGCTCAGAGCAATGAAGCCAGATCGTCACGGAAGTTGACGTTCTTCACCGCGAACTCCGGGAGCAGATGTGTCACAACATGATCGACGGGGATGGCTCGGCGGAGCGATCGATCGGGCGAGTTGATCGCATCGGACAGCGACGGCAAGCACGCCGGCCAATACAGACCCGCACAGGGATGCACTCGGTCGGTCTTCGCGACGACGGCCCACGCGTTCTCGCGAACTAGAGCTGCGGAGACAACAGACAGAACATCCGATGAGCGAATGCCGGGCAGGTCTCCGGCGAGAACGAAGACAGGCCCGTTCCAAGAGAGGAGCGCTGAAACAACTCCCCCGATTGGTCCCGCCCCCGGATGCTCGTCCGTCATCACGCCGTCGGCGAGCGGGAGGATGCACGGGTCGCACTCGCCGACGAGTTTGACGCGAGGGCCGAAGACGGAACGGAGAGCATTGATCGGCCGCTGAACCAGGAGTTCATGTGTAGAACCAATCGGCTCGCGAAGTTTGTCACGCCCGAATCGGATGCTCTTGCCGCCGACGAGAACAATCGGCTGGATGCTCGCGAGGAATGTTGAGGGCACGGACGAGGGTTCACCGCTCATGGCGGATGACCTTTCCGGTGACGGCAGCGGCGTCGGGACGGCCGTCGTCCTGGACTTCGCCGCGAAGCGTTTCGACGGCGTGGGGAAGGATGTCGAGCAGGGCTTCGAGGTTCTCGCTGGAGCCTCGGACAGAGCCGGGGAGCGTGAGGATGAGCGTTCTTCCGATGGTTCCGGCGACACCGCGGGAGAGGAACGTGCGCGGGGTCTTGCTCATGCAGCGGAGGCGGGCGAGTTCCATCAGCCCGCTGTGCTCGCGTTCGAAGACACGTTTGGCCGCTTCGGGCGTGACGTCGCGCGGCGCGAGGCCGGTGCCGCCGGCGCTGAGGATCAGGTCGATCCCGGCCTCGGGGCGGCTCCAGTCGACGAAGCACGCGGCCAGCGCGTCGGGCTCATCGGGCAGGCAGCGTGTCGCGACGATCACCGCGCCGAGTTGGGAACGCAGCATCTCGCACAGCCCGGGGCCAGATGTGTCCACCGCCTCGCCGCGCGAGCAGCGGTCGCTGACGGTGAGCACGGCGGCGCGGATGGGCTGCGTCGGGCTGTTCATGCGCGGCCTCGCGGCGAGGCGGTCGCGGTCGAATAGGATCCGCTGCGCCCGCCGTGCTTCTCCAGCACGCGCACGCCCTCGATCACCATGCCCTTGTCGATGGCCTTGCCCATGTCGATGACCGTGAGGCACGCGACGCTCACGGCGGTGAGGGCCTCCATTTCGACACCCGTGCGCGACTGCGTGCGGACGGTCGCGGTCACGCGGACGCGGCCCTCATCGAGCGTCGCCGCCACGTCCACCGCGTCCAGGGGGAGCGTGTGGCAGAGCGGGATGAGTTCGTCGGTGCGCTTGGCGGCGAGGATCCCGGCCAGTCGCGCGACCTCCAGCACCGAGCCCTTCTTGACGGTGTTCTCGCGGATAGCCCGGGCCAGGTCCGGCGAGACGCGGACGAACCCCTCGGCGGTGGCGGATCGCGCGGTGATCGGCTTCTCGCCAACATCGACCATCCGGGCAGTGCCGTCGGGGGCAACGTGCGAGAGCGGGCTGGTCTGGGCGTCTCCGAGTTGGTTGTTCATGGAAGCACCCTGTCTCCGAGTCCGCAGCGGCGCGGACAGGCGAGCATCGAGCGGCTGATACTGCTTTGCTGGCTACGTCGTCCAGGGATGGAAGGGTACGAGCGCGGACGGGGCGGGAGTGGACGCGGGGGGCAGTTCAATGAACCCGTCGCTCCGCCCGCCCGCGATGATGTCCCCCGAGCCGCGGGCGTCGATCAGTTCCGCCTCGCCCGCGGCATTGAGCCGCACCAGCCGGTGCCACCAGAGGGCGAGCGACCTGCCGTCGGGGTTGGCGAGGCGCACGAGGCCCTGCGTGCCGAGGGCTGGCGCTCGCGCCGCCGACGCGCCAGCGAGCGCGGCGAGCACCGGGAGCACGATGCGCGTGCAGGTGACCATCGCCGAGATCGGATTGCCGGGGAGGCCGAAAATCGGCAGAGGGGGGAGGGGTTGTGGGGCGGTGGCACCGCCCGCGCGGCGCACCACCGCCCCGAGCATGGGCTTTCCGGGGCGCTGCGGAAGGCCGTGGAAGACGATCTCCACTTTCCCCGCGCCCGCTCCGCCCGCGCGCTCCACCGCGGCCCGCACGGGGTCGCGGTGCCCCATCGACACCCCGCCGGTGAGCACGATCGCGTCGATGTGCCCGATCGCCGTGCGGAGCACCGCGTCCGGCACGCCCTCATCGTCCACCACGTGCACGCTCGGATGCCCGGGGATCGACACGACCTCGATCCACGCCCAGGGCGCGAGCAGCGCGCGGATGACCGCCGCGTTGCTGTTGCGGATCTGGTACGGCCCTGGCGCTCCCTCCGGCGGCACGAGTTCGTCGCCCGTCGTGATGACCGCGACTCGTACGCGGGGGCGCACAAGCGGGCGCACGCACCCGACGGCCGCGAGAGTTCCCAGCGCAGCCGCGTTGAGCACGGCCCCCGCCTCCAGCACGACGTCCCCAGCGCGGGCGTTCTCGCCACGGCGGCGGATGTTGTCGCTGACGCGCACGCCGCCTCGTGCGGCCACGTTCGGCGCAATCGAGATCGACGTGATGCGCTCGCCGTGTGCTGCCGAGCCCTCGGCGTGCTCCACGACATCCTCGCGCCGCACCACCGCGTCCGTGCCTTGGGGAATCGCCGCCCCGGTCACGATGCGGATGGCGGCAGCACCTACGCCAACACCAGGCGGCTCGCTCGGTAGCACTGGCGGCGCCGCGCCGATGCGGGACTCGCCGACAACGGCGAGCGTGATGCTCGCACCCGCTTCCGCGCTGCGCCACACCGCCTCCACGTCCGCCGCACGCACGGCGTAGCCGTCCATCGCCGAATAGTCGAAGGCCGGGCTGTCGCGGTCAGCTCGGACATCCTCGGCCAATACCCGCCCGCGTGCGGCGTCGATCGCGACGGCCTCGGGCGGACGGGCCGCGCCAGCGTCCGCGAGGCGCGAGATCATCCCGGCCACCGCCGCGGCGGGCGAGTCGAAGGCGTAGTCCTGACCACGAAAGCCCATGCACGAATCTCCGGCGTATTCAGCCGCCAAACCATACACTCCCGCGATGCAGGTTGAGGTGCTCATCTTCGGCGCGGCGTCCTTCGGGGCCAAGGCCGACCGAGTGGCGGTCGAGGTGAGCGCCGCGCCGACGGTACGCGAGGTGCTGGCCGCGTTGCACGCGCAGCACCCGGCGCTGAAGTTCGCCCTGCCGCCGCCAGAGTCGGGCCGCCTCGCCGTGAACCAATCCTTCGCCAGGGGTGACCACGCGATCCGTCCGGGCGATGAGGTCGCGCTCATCACGCTTGTGGGGGGCGGCTGATGGTCCTCGCGCTCATCATCGATGGCCCGCTCACACCCGAGTTTGAGGCCCGCGCACTGCTCGCCCACGTGGACCAGTGGCGCTCGCTGACGCACGACGGCACGATCGGGGCGACGCTGCGCTTTGAGGGAGTCGTCCGCCGAGCGGAGCGTGACCCTGAGGCGGCGGACGTGGAGCGCGACCTGCTCGCGCTGGACTACCAAACCTACGACCCGATGGCCCAGCGCGGGCTGGAAGCGTTGGCCGTGAGCGTGGCCGAGCGGCATGGGCTGAAGTCCATCGTCGCGCTGCACAGCCGGGGACGCGTGGGCGTGGGCGAGGTCTCGTTCGTGCTGGAGGTCGCCGCGCCGCACCGCGCCGAGACCCTCGCCGCAGTCGCCGACTTCATCGACCGGCTGAAGCAGGACGTCCCGATCTGGAAGAGGGCGGTGTGGGCGGGGTGAGGCGTCGATGTGGTGTGGGCACCATCGGGGCACGAGCGGAAGGCGGGAGAGCCGGGGCATCGATCTCGGCCAAAGTCATGGAGTGGAATCCCTCATGAAGACCATCATCGAGCCGTTCCGTATCAAGGCCGTCGAACCAATTCGGATGACCACGCGCGAGCAGCGGGATGCGCTACTCCGCGAGACTCACTTCAACCCGTTCCTGTTGCGTGCCGAGGATGTGCTCATCGACTTGCTCACCGACTCCGGGGCGAGCGCGATGAGCAGCGAGCAATGGGCCGGGATCATGCGGGGCGACGAGAGTTACGCTGGAAGCCAGTCGTTCTGGCGGCTCAAGGAAACGGTGCGGGGCCTCACCGGGTTTGCGAACCTCCTGCCGACGCACCAGGGACGCGCGAGCGAGCGCATCCTCTTCGAGCTCGTTGGCGGCCCGGGCAAGGTTGTGCCCAACAATGCCCACTTCGACACCACGCGTGCCAACATCGAGCACAGCGGCGCACTAGCCGTCAATCTGCCGATCCCCGAAGCCTCCGTTCCCGCCAATCGCCATCCGTTCAAGGGCAACATGGATGTTGCGGAGCTCGAAAGCCTGATCGCCAAGTTCGGAGCCGAGAACATTCCGCTTGTGATGATGACCATCACGAACAACACCAGCGGCGGTCAGCCGGTCAGCCTCGCCAACATCAGAGCGGTTCGGGCCGTCTGCGACCGCCACAAGCTGCCGCTCTTCCTGGATGCCTGTCGCTTTGCGGAGAATGCCTGGTTCATCAAGATCCGCGAGCCCGAGGGCGCCGCGATGAGTGTCCGTGAGATCACGCGAGCGATGTTTGATCTGGCCGACGGTGCCACGATATCGGCGAAGAAGGATGGCCTCGTGAACATCGGTGGATTGCTCTTGATCAAAGATCGGGCCCTGTTCGACAGAGCCTGCAACCTGCTCATTTTGACCGAGGGCTTTGTCACCTACGGCGGGCTCGCCGGGCGAGACCTCGAAGCGATGGCCCAGGGCTTCAAGGAGGTGATGGAGGAGGACTACCTCTCGTACCGCATCCGCAGCGTCGCGTACCTGGGAGAGAAGCTGCTCGCGGCGGGGATCAGGATCATCGAGCCGCCGGGCGGGCATGCGATCTACATCGACGCTGAACACTTCTGCCCTCACATCCCTGCGGAGCGCTTCCCGGGACAGGCGGTTGCCTGCGGACTTTACCGCACTGCTGGCATCCGATCGTGCGAGATCGGCTCGGTGATGGCGGGGCCGCGCCCGGCCGCCCCGCCGAAGATGGAACTTGTGCGACTTGCCCTCCCTCGCCGCGCGTACACCCAGAGCCACTACGACTACGTGGCCGAAGCGTGCGCAGAGCTGTTCGGCAAGCGTGAGGAGATGCGTGGGCTGCGGATTGTCGAGGCTCCGGAGGTTCTGCGGCACTTTACGGCAAAGTTCGAGGAGCTTTGATACGGGAGCGCCCCGCATCCCGCGGTGGTGCTCGCTCCTGGCGGGTGATCCGGGTCGCGGAGAGCCCCGACGCCGCGGCAGGGTGAGCGGCGTCAGGTGGCTTGGCGCCGCGTCGCCGATGCCCTTGCCGTACTGTGAGTCTCGCACTCCCCGCAGGGCCGCCTCCGCGTGGCCGAATGCAAGGATCCCCACATGGCCACCCCGCTTTGCGATGCCATCACACCCGAGTTTCTCGACCTGCTCCAGATCTGCCCGATCGTGCCCGGCGCCACAGTGAGCAAGCCGCTGCTCAACCTGCCCGAGGGCAAGATCGTGATCTTCGCGATGGATGCCGGGCAGGAGATGAGCGAGCACCGGTCGCCGTTCGTCGCCACGGTCCATGTGCTCGATGGTCGGCTGCGCTTTGGTGTGGAAGCGGCTGAGAAGATCATGGGGCCGAACGAATGGCTGCTCATGCCCGCGAACGCCCCGCACCGGTTGACGGCGCTCGAGCCCACGCGTTTCGTGCTCGCGCTCTTCAAGCGGGTGTGATGCGGGCCGCTGCCCGCCACGGACGAACCTGAGGAAGTCGCAACGCAACGAACTCTGAGTCGGCGGCGGCGATCGCTCTGCGGGCGATGTGAGCGCGCGCCGTTGCGTTGCTCCGCACCCCGGTCTGCTCACGAGACACCGAATCGGCAACGGGCGGCGCGCTGCGGCTTGCCCAAATGCTTTGGACTCCATACTATTTGCCAGCCGCCCATGCCCCCGAGAGCCAACGCCAATCCGTCCACGTCCGGCCGAGTCCTCGCCGGTCTTGCCAAACTCTCACTCGTGATGCGGCACGAATCGTGGCGGTCGGCCGGGAGGCGGGGGCTGACGCCGACGCAGGCCCAGATCCTGTCGATCCTTGACGGCTCACCCGAGCCGATTGGTCTCAAGGAAGTGTCAAGACAGATGGCGATCACGATGGGGACGGCCAGTGAGGCGATCGCAACGTTGGTGGCCAAGGGACTGGTCCGCAAGACACAGTCCAAGTCCGACGGCCGGGCCATCGTCCTCGCGCTCACAAAGCGAGGGACAGCGGAGGCGGTGACCGCCGCGGACTGGCCGGCATCCTTGGCCAAAGCCAGCGAGGCGCTACCCGAGCCGGAGCGGGCGGCCCTGCTGCGTGGCCTGATCGGCATGATCCGCACGCTTCAGGAACAGAGTGCGGTGCCGACGGCGCGGATGTGTGTCGGCTGCACGTACTTTCGACCCAATGAGTATCCCGGGCGACCCAAGTCGCACCACTGCCTCTTCATCGATGCGCCGATCGGCGATTCCGATCTCCGGATCGACTGCGGCGAGATGCGGCCGGTCGCGGTCGAACTCCGCCCGCGCCTCTGGAGCGTCTTTGTGAACGGGCAACCTCTCGACAATCACGGACCGGGCGCACGGCGGAGCCCTTCGAAATCCCGCCGGACCATTCATGTCAGCACGTAGGAGCACATCATGAGCACGAAAGCCACGTTCTACCACGCCGGTTGCCCCGTTTGCGTCGCCGCCGAGCGGACGGTTGCCGAGGGCCTCGATCGGTCGAAGTTCAACGTCGAGATCGTCCATCTCGGGCAGAACAAGTCCCGCGTCGCCGAGGCGGAGAAGGCCGGCGTGAAGTCGGTACCCGCGCTGGTGATCGGCGGGCAGGCTTTCCACATCAACCACGGCGCGGACTTGTCCGTGCTCAGGGGCTGATCGCGAACGAGTTCGAAGTCGGCCAGGCACGACGCGACTGACGCCGGTCCAAAGATCGGCGTCAGAGCGTCGTGCGCCGCCTCCAAGAGGCGGGCTAGTCTTGGGAGGAAGGACCGAAGTACGTACATGACTCCTCACGATGATCCCGACCACGTTGGCCGCCAACTCCCGCTGACCGCGTCGATTCGCCCGGACGCGCCCGCCCCGCTCATCGATGAGGCCATGATCCGCACGCTGGTGGACACCTTCTACGAGGACGTGCGTGACGATCCCACGCTCGGCCCGATCTTTGCGCGGCACGTCGCGGACTGGTCGCTGCACCTGCCGAAGATGTACGACTTCTGGTCCACGGTGGTGCTGCGCACGGGCCGGTACGCCGGGCGTCCCTTCGAATCGCACCAGCGTCTGCCCGGGCTCACTGCGGAGGACTTTGCCCGCTGGCTCGACCTGTGGCGGCACACCGTCGCCCGAGTCGCGCCCGAGGCCGCCCGGGCCGCGTTCACGGTCCCGGCCGAACGCATGGCGGCGAACATGAGTGCGGCGCTGCTCCGCGGCGGGCCCGCGAAGTCATACGGATCACAGTTTTGACTCGTGCGTGATGGAGCCGCACGCGCAGACGGAGCGGAGGAGTTCTGGCGTGAGCTTCTGCCAGGCCGTGCCCCGGCGTCGAGCAGATGGTCGTGGTCGGAGGTCACGACGGCGACGGTGGCGGCGTGAGAGACTTACTTCGCTCGCTGCTGCTTTCGGGTCGGGCACCTCGGGCCGTTTTCAACGAACGAATTCCAGAGCGGCGCATCGCGGGCGATGCTGTAGGCGTTGCCGCACTCCGAGCAGGTGCCCGCCGGGCCCAGCGTGGAGACGTCGTACGCGCAGTGGGGACACAGGCGTCCCTGGCGTTCACGCGCGAGGCGGCTGAGATGCCGCGTGCGACACACCCACAGCGGTTGCAGGACGACGATGGGAAACAAGGCGACGCCGAACGCCGCGCGTCACCACCAGCGCCGGTGCGGGAGGTTGAGCGGGTCGTCCAGGACCATGTACGTTCCCGCGATCACAAAGCACGCGAGCGTCGCGATGAGCAGCCACTTCCGCCCCCGCATCAGCAACGGCGGGCCGGAAGCCAGAAGTACGTGCAGGCGCGAGAGCCTGAACGCATTGTACAAGCGGCGCGACTGTTCGTCACCGGTAAACGCAGATGCCGGTGTGACCGTGGCGGCGTAATTTCAGCGAGTCTTCTTCCTGCTTTGGCGTGTGGTTCGCCGGGTTCCGCGTGCGCCAGGTGAGACTCTTGCTATCTTCTCCGCTTGCTCGTCCACCCCCGCTGCCTTCAGCGCGGCCTTGAAGTGCTTGCACGCCCATCGATAGGGGGCCGCCGTATTCGCACGGATGTGCTTGGCGATGCTCCATGTCGTGCCGCACCACGCGAAGCGGCCAACGGCGATCAGGTCGCCCTCGCTCATCGTCGCGGCGTGGGCCCACAGCCCGGCGTGTCCGGCCCTGAAGTCTCGCAGCACGCGGGCGAGAGAGTGCCGCCGGCGCTTGAGATAGATCGCGTGGTTCAGTTCCCGCGTCTCATTCCACTTGAAGCCCGCGGCTGGCGGCGTCATGTCATGGAGTGTGTCGCCCAGGCCGCACCAGACGTCGCACCGCTCGGCCCAGTCGGCCACGTGCGCGAGCACGTCCTTGAGCGACCACCCCGCGCCGTTGACCCGTGATGACTTCCAGAGCCCGGGCGGCACGCGGTCGATCATACCGGTCACACGTGCGTACTCCGCGTCGATCTCCTCCAACAGATCTCGGCGTGACGTGACCGTGGGCACGCCTCATTCTATTACCCGGGTCGCGGCCCAAACGCGTGCCGCGCTGTGCAGGGTCGAGAGGGGCGGCGGCACGGAGCCGTGGAGCGGCATGGCGTCGGTGGTCGGCATCGGTTGCCACGCGAGTGATCCGGATCAACGTTACGATGCCCGCATGGCCACGCCGGGCAGAATCGATCTTCACCTGCGGTGCCGCGTTGCGGCGGGCAAGCGCGAGGAGTTCCTCGCGTTCCTGCGGGAGGCGATCCCGTTTTACGAGTCGCCGGGCGGGATCACGGTCCGTCTGCTCGAGGACATGAGCGACGATCACCGGTTCATCGAACTGGTTCTCTATGACGACCAGGCCGCGTACGAGCGCGATCAGCAGCGCGTCGCCGGCGACCCGACGATGAAGGCGTACCTTGCGCGTTGGCGCGGGTTGCTGACCGAGCCCCCGGTCGTCGAGGTCTACCGGCTCACCGTGCCGTAGGTCAACCGCAACTCTCCCGCCGCCGCTCTCACCTTGGCCGCTCGGTCGCGCTCGAACGTTGTGGCGTGTGCTTCTTCGGCTTCGTGGCGATCCGATCAGTTCAGCACGAGCTTCCCGCCCGCGATAAAGAGGACCGCCGCGAGGGCGAGGTTCAGGGCACGGGGCGTGGCACGGCGGCTGCCGAGCGTTGAGCCGATCAGCCCACCGATGCACGCCGCGGCGGCCAGCACCGCGAGCGTCGGCGTGGGCCTCCATCCCGCGCTGGCCAGGCCCGAAAGGCCCGCCAAAGAGTTGATCAGGATGAAGAGCGAAGCCGTCGCGGCGGTGCGCTTAATGTCGGCCCAGTTGAACAGCAGCATCACCGGGCTGAGGAAGATGCCCCCGCCGGTGCCCGTGAGCCCCGCGACCAGGCCCATGACGCCACCGACGGCCAGCGCGACGGGTGCGCGCGGGGGCGACGGAGCGGCCTTGGACGTGGGCGGATGCAGCGCGACCCACGCCATGCGGAAGGCGGTGAGCAGGAGCACGACGCCGATGGCGACCTTGAGGGCGTGGGCGGGCAGGTGGATCATGCCGCCGACAAAGGCGGCGGGGATCGAGGCGGCGGCGAAAGGCCAGAAGAGCGCCCATGAGAAGTGCCCGGCGCGGGCGAACTGCACGAAAGCGATGGTGGCCACCAGCACGTTGATCGCCAGCGCCGTGGGGCGCATGACCTCGGACGCGACCGAGAGCAGGGCCATGACCGCGAGATAGCCGGACGCGCCGGCGTGGCCGACGGAGGCGTACAACGCGCCGACGATCAGGAAGCAGGCCGCGAGGATGGGGAGGGCGTCGGCGGGCATCGGGTGGGCTCAGCCGCCGATCGCCGACATCGGGCGCGCGGGCTGGCGGAAGTCGTGGGAGTCGATGCCGTGCCCGGGTTGCTTCGTCCACGTCGCGTCGATGAGGAAGTCGGCGAGGTGGTCGTCGGTCGCTCCGGCGCGGAGCGCGGCACGCAGGTCCCACTCGGTGGTGCTGAAGAGGCACGGGCGGACCTTGCCGTCTGCGGTGAGGCGGAGGCGACTGCACGCGCCGCAGAAGGGGCTGCTGACCGGGGCGATGAAACCGATGCGGCCGGGTGCGCCGTCGGCGAAGGCGAAGGTGCGGGCGGTGCTGGAAGGATCGTCGTCATCGCGGGGGAGAAGCGGGAAGCGCTCTTCGATCGCGGCCCGCGTCTCGGCGGCGCTCACCCACTTGGACGAATCCCAGGTGTGACCGGAATCGAGGGGCATGTACTCGATGAACCGCATCTCGATCGAGTAGAGACGGGCCAACTCGGCGAGATCGGCGGCCTCGTCGTCGTTGAACCCGTGGATGAGCACGGCGTTGAGTTTGAGCGGCGTGAGGCCCTCGGCGATGGCCGCCTCGACGCCCGCGAGCACGTCGGCGGGCGAGGAGGTCGAGCGCGTGAGGCGGGCAAAGCGGTCCGGGCGGAGCGAGTCGACGCTGATGGTCACGCGGGCGAGCCCCGCGGCCTTCCATTCCCGGAGGGCGCGGCGGGTCAAGAGCGAGGCGTTGGTGATCATCGCGACCTCGACGCTGGTCGCGGCGCAAATGCCGGCGATGATCGCCGTGAGTTCGGGGTGGAGCGTCGGTTCGCCGCCGGTAAGGCGGATCTTTCGGACGCCCAGCGACTCGCCGATGCGGGCGACGCGGATGATCTCGCTGGTCGAGAGGAGCGATTCGCGGGGCGCGAAGCGAACGTCGGGCTCCATGCAGTAGACGCAGCGGAAGTTGCAACGGTCGGTGACGCTGATCCGCAGGTCGCGGATGGTGCGGCCGTGCGAGTCGGTCATGCGGCGGGCCGCGCGGACAGACGCCGGAGCGGGCGGCGGCGTGCCTCCGGAGGCGAGCGACTGCGACGCGCTCAATTGCGCGAGTGCCACGTGAGCACGAGGGGTTGCCACTCCCGGCTTGTCATTCGTGATCGGGTTGACCGAATGCGTCTGTCGCAAAGCACCTCCAATGGACACGAATGAAGAGCTGACGATCACACGCCCCGCTCGAACTGCTCTTGTGCCCAGCTCCACGCGGCGACGGTACGCGGGAACCCCACGGTGTTCATGCCGAGGAGAATGGCCTGCTCGACCTCCGCCGTTGTCGCGTCGTGCTGCATGGCGCGACGGACGTGGCTGCGGAGCGCGGACTCAAGCCCCGCGCCGACGCAGATACCGATCTTGATCAGGGCCAGCGTCCTGGCGTCGAGCGGGCCGGCGGCCTCCACGGCTGTGGCGATGTGTTCGTGCGCTCGGCCGAGCGCGGGGTACTTTGTCACGAAGGACTTGTACGTGCCCGGTACTTTGACGGCTTTGCTCATCGGCGCCTTCGGCTTGCGTGCGGCGGTCATGGGTGATGTCCTCCCCAGCCGGGCGTGGCGGAAGAAGCGTTGGACGGATCGCTCACCGTGTCCGCGACCGAGCAGAGGATTTTGTAGTACTCCTCGACGTCGATGCCCAGGAGCGTGGCTCCGAAGAGTTCGGCCTCGACGTGCGATGCGACCTCGCCGTAGTTGACCGATGGAATGTAGTACGCGACCAGCAGTGGGAACAACTCATCAACATTCTCGAACATCGGATGGATGAACAGGCAGAAGCCGTCCCTCGGGTGCTCGCCGAGGCTCTCCAGGCACGCGAACTCGCCGGGCTGGAGAGGCTCGGCGTCGAAACGAACACCCAGCGGATAGCGGACGACAGCGCGGTCCTCGATCAGTCGCATCACCTCAACTCGATCGATCAGGCCGCCACGACGCAATCGGGCATCCATCGCCTTGGTCACGACATGATCGCGGAGCGATTGCTGCGCCTCTTCGGCGGTTGGGTGGGGATTCATGAGTGAGCCTCCGGGGCTGCAGCGACGTTGGGCGAACGCATGTCTGTCGCAACTGAGAACTCCTGGTCATACGTCAATCGCCCGGTCAGGACCGGCACGGTCACTCGCACCAAGATCGTGTAAATGAGCAACCCGCCGGCCCAGATGCCCAGGGTGACCAGAGTTTCGTTGAGCGTGGGCAGGTACTCGACGATCTCGCCGAGGGGCGTGGGGATGAACGCCGGCACGATCATGCCCATCCCCTTCTCGATCCAGATGCCGACGATGAGCATCACGCACGCGGCTTGCAGTACCGGAAGTCTGCGGCTGATCGGGAGGTAGAGGAGAAGCATCGCGACGAGGTTGAGCACGATGGCCGACCAGATCCACGGCACCAACGCATGGCGGCCGTGCAGGCCGAAAAACAGGTACTTCGCGGATGCCCCGTGCGCCGAGTCCGTGTAGAACTCCGTGAACATCTCGGAGCCGAGGAGGAACATGCTGATCGAAAGAGCGATGGCAACCGTGTTGCGAAGGGTCATGAAGGCCTTCGGGGGCACCTGGTAGGTCGTGAACCGTGCGAGCACCGAGAGTGAAAGGATGAGAAACGCGGGGCCCGCGGCGAAGGCCGACGCGAGAAATCGCGGCGCGACGACCGCTGAGTTCCAGAAGGGCCGGCCGCCCAGGCCGCTGTAGAGGAACGCTGTGACGGTGTGGATGCTGATCGCCCAGACGATGGCCACGAAGACGAACGGGATGTAAAAGAGCTTGCTCGGCTGGCGGCGGCGATAGGCGCAGTAGACCAGATAGCCGCAGATGTGCAGGTTCAACAGCAGGTAGCCATTGAGCACCAGCACGTCCCATGTAAGCATCGAGATCGGAAAATTGAACCGGAGGAGCAAGTGATGGAACCGCTCGGGCCGGCCCAAGTCGACCGTCACGAACAGCATGGCCATGATGATGGCGGCGACGGCGAACAGTTCGCCAAAGATCACCAGGTCGTGCAGTTCGCGGTTGCGGTAGATGTACACCGGGATGACCAGCATCACCGCCGCGGCTGCCATGCCCACCAGAAACGTGAAGTTTGCAATGTAGAAGCCCCACGAGACCTGGTCGGTCATGCCCGTGGTCGCGAGGCCGTACACAAGCTGCTTGCAGTAGGCGTTGATGCCAAGCAAGACGAAGACCGTGAGCAGGAACATCCAAGCGTAATAGCGGTAGTCGCCGACGAAACTCAGGCGGAAGCAGCGAATCAGGAACTGGAGATAGGTCCTCATGCCCTGGCTCCGTTCCACCATTCCGGCGTTGACGCGGCGACGAAGTCCTTCCTGGGGCCGGACGCACCGGGCAGGCAGCCGTAGGCATCGCCTTCCTCGGCCCTGAGGCGGTCGGCAATGGCGAGGGCCTCGGGATCGAGCGTGTTGGGGTATCGCTCATCGAAGTAGTAGAAGAACCGGGGGAGCGTTCCGACCTCTTCCTTGAGCACGAAGACGCGCTTGGTCTTGAGGATCTCGGAAACCTCGGATTTCGGATCGAGAACATTCCCGAACTTACGGGCCCCGGTGGGGCAGATCTCCACGCACGCGGGCATCCGCCCCTCGCGAGTCCGGTGCAGGCAGAAATGGCATTTCTCCATCACGCCTTTCTCACGCGGGCGATTCGAGAGGTAACTCATGTTCGGATTGAGCTGGTCCTTCGGGAGGTTCGGCTTGGCGAAGTTGAACCGCCGGGCCCAGTAGGGGCACGCCGCTTCGCAGTACCGGCACCCGATGCACCAGTCGTAGTCGATCACCGTGATGCCGTCGGGCTCCTGCCACGTCGCCTCGACGGGGCACACCTTGACGCAGGGCGGGTTGGCGCACTGGTGGCACTGCACAGGCATGTAGAAGTGGTCGGCATCCGGCACGGTCGGACGGTCGTAGTGGTGGTTGCCCTTCTCGACATCGAGCGTCCCCCGGGGCATCTCGATCACGCGGATGTACTGAATCTCCGGGCTGCGCGACTGGTTGTTCTCCGCCACGCAGGCATGCACACACTTGCGGCAGCCGATGCAGCGGGAGAGGTTGAGCGCGTAGACGAACTCGACGCCCTCCATCGGTTTGACGTCGCGCAGGTGCGGGCGAACCGCGTAGCGATCCTCGACCTTCTTGCGGATGCGTTCCAGCGCCTGCTCCATCTCCGCAGCGGTCATTTCCTTGTAGTGCTTTTGCAAAAACTGGTCGAAGTTTGGGATGTCGTCCGACGCGAGTTCACGCAGCGGGCTTAGGGCGGCCGCCAGCGCAGCCATGCCACCGACGGCCGCGGCCCCGGTCCGCAGAAAACTCCGCCGCGTGAGTTCCGGCTCACCGCCCGAAGCCGGCTTTGATGGACCATCCCAGATGCGAATGTCCTTCATGGGCGGGCTCCGTTCGTGATTGGGTGATCACGCTGCTTCGGGTCGATTCCCCGAAGCCAGCGCTGAAGCGGGCTCTGCTCATCGCGCACGCCGCCGGTCGGGCTTGCCACCTGTTCGCCCATCCGCAGCGTGTTGGGGCCGGACAGCAGTTTGTAGGGTTCGTACCTCGGCGCGTGGGGGTTGTGGCATTCGGTGCAACTGAGGCGTCGCTGTGCATCCGAGTTGGTGATCCACGATCCGAGCGTCTTTCCGTGCGTCCCACGCTCCCAATCGCGAAAAACCGTGCCGTGACACTGAGCACACAACTGCGGAGTCTCCGCGAACGAAACGGTGGCCCCGTCCCGAAGAGTCAACCGCTCGCGGTTCTGCGAGTCGTGACAGTTCACACAGCGGTTGTTCAGCCCGTGTTGCAGCCTGATCTCCTGGTGGTAGTTCAAGGTCGCGCCAGCGGGTGAGTTGGAATGGAAAATCTGGTGGCATCCGTTGCAGTTCTGCGGCACTCCATCGATCGTGATGTGCGGCGGGTCTGCCATCGCCGTCCGTCTTGGACCAACGAGGAGACTCTCACGATCGATCACCACGGCGGGCGCGAAAGAGACTAGCCCTTGTCGCGAACCGGCGAAGAGCAGTACCGCCAAAGCAACGAACCCGATCGGAAGCAACCATCCGAGCCAAGTCGCCGATCTTCGCACCCCGGCGGGCGCGGCACCGTCGACAGGGACTTGAGGTGTTCGTGTCGGCAGCACAGGTCGACCTCCGATTCTGGTTCAGCACTTGGCGAGCTTCCGTACAATAGACTAGGATGTCCAGAATGGGCGAGGATGCCATCGCGCGAAACCCCCAAACACAAAGGTGGATGAACGGAATGGGAGCTTGGATATGGCGATAAGTGGACTGGTCGTGACGCTCTCCGAAGACCCCGCTGGGGCTGCGGCGTTGACGGTGCTGAACTCGGACCCCCGGTTGACGCTCGGGGAGCGTTTCAGTCGGCGCGTCGCGGTGGTCGCGGAGACCCCGAGCGCGCGCGACGACCGCGAACTCTTCGATGAACTCCGGGCCACGCAAGGCGTCACCCAGGTGGACGTGACCTACGTGCATCTCGACACCGAGCCGGCCGCGAGCGAACTCTCTCATCAAGGCCTGACAGAGGAGGAACCGCATGCTCACTGTTGATCGTCGTACCTTCGTCAAGGCCTCCGCGATGGCCGCAGCCGCGGCTGCGGCTTCGGGTTCCAACCGCGTGCTCACCGTGCTGAACAACCAGCCGGAAGGCTCGCCCCTGAAATGGCAGAAGGCGCCGTGCCGATTCTGCGGCACCGGGTGCCATGTCATGGTGGGCACCGAGAACGGCCGCGTCGTGGCCATCCAGGGCGACCAGAAAGCTGAGGTCAACAAGGGCCTGCTCTGCGTCAAGGGGTACCACGTGGGTCTGGCGCTCTATGGCAAGGATCGTCTGACCACGCCGATGCTGCGCAAGAACGGCAAGATGGTGCCCATCTCCTGGGAAGAGTCCATCGAGACCATCGCGTCGAAGATCATGGCGAACCCCAAGGGCTTCGCGCTCTACGGCTCGGGCCAATGGACCATCGGTGAGGGATTCGCGGGCAACAAGCTCATGAAAGCCGGCCTCGGGAGCAACCAGATCGACGGAAACCCGCGTCTGTGCATGTCCTCGGCGGTGACGGGGTTCCTCTCCACCTTCGGCGTCGATGAGCCGCCGGGCGTTTACGACGATATCGACAAGTGCGACGTGGCCATCATGTGGGGCAACAACATGGCCGAGATGCACCCTGTGCTTTTCTCGCGCTTGGTGGACCGCCGCACGCGCGGCGAAAAGGTCACGATCATCGACATGACCACTCGCCGGACACGCACCAGCGATCTGGCGGATCACGTGCTCTACTTCAAACCTCACGGCGACCTCGCCATCGCCAACGGCATCGCCCACCTGATGGTCAAGGGCGACAAGTACGACAAGGACTTCGTCGCCAAGCACTGCAACTTCCGCGCACTCGGCCCCAAACCCGACGAGAAGTCTCCGCCCGACATGCTCGGCGTGCCCATGACCTTCGAGGAGTTCGCCGCCGCGGTCGAGCCCTACACCCCAGAGAAAGTCGAGGAACTCTCAGGCGTTCCCGCCGACAAGATCCGCATGCTCGGCGAGTTGTTCATGCGCCGTGACATCCGCATCAACAGTTTCTGGTGCATGGGGATGAACCAGCACACCCGCGGCACCGCGATCAACTGCATCGTGCATGGCATCCACCTCATGTCCGGACACTTCGGCAAGCCGGGCGACGCCGCCACGAGCCTGACGGGTCAGCCCTCAGCCTGCGGCACGGTGCGCGAAGTGGGCACCCTCTGCCACCTGCTCCCGGGCGGACGTCTTGTGGCCAACGCCGAGCACCGCAAGGAGGCCGAGGAGTTGTGGAATGTCCCTGAAGGGCGGATCAGCGCGAAGCCCGGGTACCACACCGTCGAAATGTTCAAGCGGTTCAACACGCCTACAGACCAAGGCGGTGATATCACGACGATGTGGGTCCAGGTCACCAACCCGGGTCAGACCCTGCCCAACCTCAACCGAAACTTTCGTGCGAAGCAGAATCTCGCCGACAAGTTCATGATCGTCTCCGACGTCTATCCCACCGCGACCACCGAACTGGCCGACCTCATCCTGCCCAGCGCGATGTGGGTCGAAAAGAACGGCATGTACGGGAACTCGGAGCGCCGGACTCAGCAGTGGTTCAAAATGGTTTCTCCGCCGGGCGAGGCCCGCGATGACTGCTGGCAACTCTTGGCCGTTTCTCGCAGACTGATGGACCTCGGCGTGGAGGGCATGAAGGGCAAAGACGGCAAGTGGATTTTCCACACGGCCGACAAGTCCGGCAAGGAAGTGCCGATCTGGGACTGGGCGCACTACTACGACGTGAACGTCGACGAGCGGCTGTTCGAGGAGTATCGCCCCTTCTCGACCAAGAAACACAAGAACCTCGCGCCGTATCAGGAGTACGTCCATGCGCGCGGCCTGCGCTGGCCGGTCGTCGAGCAGCCCGACGGATCCTGGCGCGAAACCCGCTGGCGCTTCTCCGAGTTCGACGACCCCTTCGTCGCCAAGGGCAAGGGCTTCCAGTTCTACCACTCCGTGAGCAAGGACGACAAGGCGCTGATCTGGTTCCGCCCTCACGAGCACCCGCCCGAGATGCCGGACAACGAATATCCCTTCTGGCTCTGCACCGGCCGCGTGCTCGAACACTGGCACTCGGGCAGCATGACCCGGCGCATCCCCCAGTTGCACCGGGCGATGCCCAAGGCCTACGTCGAGATGAACAAGGCCGACGCGACGAAGCTCGGCATCCGCAACAACGAAGTCGTGACCGTGAAGAGCCGGCGCGGCGAGATCGACCTGCCCGTCTGGATCGGCGGCCGTGGCGACCCCAAGCCCGGCGAGGTGTTCGTCCCCTTCTTCGACGAAGGCAAACTGATCAACCTTGTGACGCTTGACGAGTACGACCCTTACTCGAAGCAACCCGATTACAAGAAGTGCGCCGTGACTATCGCGCGGAAGGGATAGGAGACGCCCATGCAGACGAAGACAGCGCGGTTTCGCGTGCAGGTGGAATGGGTCTGGATTGGTGTGCTCGCAGCTGGGGCCGGAGTGGTGGCCGCATCGGTCTTCGGTAGTCAGCCCCAGACGCCGGCGTCAACGGTGGCAAGCATGCCGGTCCCCGCGTCACCGTCAGCAACACCCGCCATCATGCCCGGCGACCGGGCCTCGCAGAGCCTCCCCTGGCGATTGAATAACCCGGCACCCAACCTTGTTCTTGAGCGCAGGGCCAACCCGGCCGCCGTCGTTGACAAGTTCGCTGCGCGCGTGCGGTCGATGGAGCAGCGGGCCACCCTGAGAGCGTACGAAGGTGCACCCCCCGTGATCCCGCATGCGATCGCTGATCTGAACATCCAGTCCTGCCGCGCATGTCATGCCCAGGGCCTGCACGCCGGCGACAAGGTCGCCAGGATGGTCTCGCACACGTATCTGACGAACTGCACGCAGTGCCACGTCGAGGCGGCCGGCCCGCTGCTCGGGACCGATGCAGCACCGCCCAACTCGTTCCACGGTTTCCGCTCCAGCGGCTACGGAGGGACTCGGGCGTGGGCGGGCGCGCCACCGGTCATGCCGCACACCACGTTCATGCGTACCAACTGCGTCAGTTGCCATGGCGAGCACGGGTACGATGGCTGGCGGCCGGACCACCTCTCTCGCACCAACTGCGTGCAGTGCCACGTGCCGGCCGCCGAGTTTGAACAGCTCGCACCCACGTTTGGCATTCCCGACGTCGCAGATGGACAGTCGCCGGCTGCACGGCCCTGAGACGACGCACGATGCCCGAGGACCCGAACTTATCTCGACGCGATCTCCTGCGGGGTCGGCTGTTTGGTCGTCTCGTTCAATCGGCGAGCAACAAACTCGACGCCGTCGGGACCGCGATCACGAACGCTTCCGCCTCGCCGGTCAAGTCCACCCGTGCAAATGCCCCCGTGGCGGGTGGCGGAAACGGGGAAAGCGGAGGGAGAACGGGGATCGGCCGGCGCTTTACTCTGCCCATCCATCGCCCGCCCGGCGCGGTTGACGAGGTCTCGTTCCTCTCCGGCTGCACGCGATGCAATGACTGCATCTCGGCATGCCCGGTCAGCGCCATCGTGCACGCCCCCGCGCGCTTCCGCGAAGCGGCGGGCACGCCGATGATCGACCCACACACCTCCCCATGCATCATGTGCGAGGACACGCCGTGCATCACCGCGTGCAAGCCCAGTGTGCTCAGAGTGGATCAGCCGCGGAAGATGGGTGTCGCGTGGATCCAGACGATGGCCTGCCTCGCCCATACCGGCTCGTTCTGCACCGTGTGTTCGGAACGATGTCCGGTTCCGAATGCGATCGAGGTTGACGCAGGGAAGCCGACGATTCGGGCCGATGTCTGCACTGGATGCGGTGTCTGTGCGAGCGTCTGCCCGGCGCCGACAAACGCGATCGTGGTTATGCCGATGGCCGATCGGCCGGCAGGAGACGGAGCACAGAATGCTAAGTGACACGAATTCGGAGTGAGGTTCGTGTTCATCGTCCCCGGGCGTGACCTGGACGGGCCCGTCGATCTTCGCGCGGAGGACTTCGTTCTCGGCCTTCATGTGCTGGATCTGGCAGCGCAGGTCTGCCTGGGAAGACTCGGCAAGGACATCATACTGGCGGCGAAAGAGGTTCTGCATCACCCCAATCGTCGGGGCCTCGGGGTGGGGGCAGGGGAAAGGTTGCAGAACCGTGCGACTTCGAGGCTCAGCCGCGCCCACCCCGCGATACTGGCCCGCCCGACACTCCGATCCGGTCTCAATCAGTCGTCGGCGTGAGACTCCTGAGCTTGGCCGCAACCGGCCGGCGCGGCGGCAGAACGCGGGCGTCGCCCATCTCGTCCCGGCGAGACCTCGCGGAGGTCACCGCGACGCCAATGGACGGGGCCGGAGTATTTGTACCCCGCTGGCGGCCCTGAAAACGCGTTTCCCGCCCGTCCCCGTTAACGACCCGCGTCAATCGCACACCCATCGGGCTACCCCGAGACTGGTCCGCCAACCCTCCGAAACGGTCTTGTACAGGGAGTTACCGACGCCCTCGCGGAAACGCGGGAGCGTTTTGGTTTACGGGTCGGCCGGAACCGGGCCATGCCTTAAGCTCGCGGCCGGTCCTCGCCCTAATGGCGTCGCTGGTTAACGGCCAGAGAAAGGCGGTGATGTCCGATGCTGAATGTGGGCCAGAAGGTGAGCGAACTGCGACGGATGACCGTGGGCGAACTGCGGCGCGAGTACGCCGAGGTGTTCGGCGAACCGACGCGGTCGTTCCACAAGGAGTTCCTCGTCCGCCGGATCGCGTGGCGGCTCCAGGCCCGCGTCGAGGGCGACCTTTC
The DNA here is from genome assembly GCA_016794925.1 of Phycisphaerae bacterium. GTDB lineage: Bacteria > Planctomycetota > Phycisphaerae > Phycisphaerales > UBA1924 > JAEUIW01. The sequence continues at coordinate 39,752 of JAEUIW010000006.1, read as the reverse complement.
TGAACAGGCCCGGAAGCGGGCCGTGGAGTTGGCCCACGATGCGTCCTCCTCACTCCCCCGGGCCCGCGCCGCTGGACGGCGCCCGTGCCCGGACGAGCTCACTGCCCTTGCGCCAGCGAGTACCCGGGCGTGCCGTCGAAGGTGCGGAGCAGTTCGAAGCAGGTGACCGCGAACCGCTCGGTGATGCGGTCGAGCAGCGCGATCACCGGGCCCTGTCCGAATCGGCCCGGCTCGAACCCCGGGCGCAACTCGAAGCGGGCCCGGAAGTAATCGACGCATTCGGTGTAGACGCTCCCAGTCGGCCAGATCTGCGTGCCGCGGTTCGAGATCATCGTCAACCGGAACGGCGCATCGGCGCACAGCCGGTTGAGCTGGTCCGCGAGCTCCATGGCGGAGATCGCCTCGTCGATGTACACGTCGCAGCCGACCACGTGCTTGACGATCTTGCTGAAGGTGCGCATCACCACCTGAGTTGACGGCCTGGGCGAGCGGACGAGCGTGACACGCTCGGAGCCCGTGTCGGGGACCGCCCCGGTCGAGGGCTGCCGCCCCAGCCGCGCCACCACCTGGGCCACGAACTCGCGCGTGCCCAGGGCGGGCGTGTCCTTGCGGCCGAAATCGCCGGTGCGGACGCCGTCCTCCAGCGACCGCAGCAGGGCGTTCTCGATCCGGGCCGCCTGCCGAACCAGCCCGATATGCTGGAGCAGCATGATGCCAGAGAGAATGAGCGACGTCGGGTTGGCGATGCCCTTGCCCGCGATGTCCGGCGCGGTGCCGTGCACGGCCTCGAAAATCGAGATGTGCAGGCCGATGTTGGCCGAGGGAGCGAAGCCGAGCCCGCCGACCAGGCCCGCGGCGAGATCGCTCACGATATCGCCCTGCAGGTTCGGCAGCACGACGAGCTTGAAGTTCTGCGGCCGCACGACCAGCTCCATGCAGAGCGCATCGATGATCACGTCCTTGGTCTCGAGGTCGGGAAACTCCCGGGCCAGGGCTCGGAAGCGATCGAGAAAGAGCCCGTCGGTCAGCTTCATGATGTTGGCCTTGTGGCCGCAATGCACGAGCCTGACGCCCAGCCTGCGCGCGGTCTGGAAGGTGAAGCGGTGGACCTGGTCCGATCCCGGCGCGGTGATGATCCGCTTGCACTGCATGGTGTCGTTGCTGACGCGGTGCTCGATGCCGCCGTACGTGTCCTCGATATTCTCGCGGACGATCGTGAAATCGACGGGCACGCCGGCGCGCGAGTAGACCGTCTCCACGCCCGGGAGGCTGCGGAACCGGCGCACGTTGGCGAACGCCCCCCAGAGCTTCCGGGCGGTCACGTTGATCGACTTGCCGCCGCCCCCCTTGGGCGTCTCCATCGGACCCTTGAAGAGCAGCCCGTGCTCCTCGACCGTCCGGACCGCCTCGTCCGTCATCCCGCGCGAGTTGCCGGCGGCGAACACGCTCGCTCCCATCTCGACGGGGACGAATTCGACGTGATCGAGAACCCCCGCCGCGGCGAACAGGTCCAGCGTGGCGAGCATGATCTCGGGACCGATTCCGTCGCCCTTCGCCAACGCCACCTTCAATTTCGCGGTCATCCATCAGCTCCTTGCGGGGGCCGAGCCCCGCGACAACTGGGATCGGCGTTGCGCCACCGAATCGGGGAAAACACTAGGTCTGCTCACGGGACGCGCCGAACTGCGTCGCGCGGAGTTCATCCCCGGAATCGGTCCGTTCAACGCATGCGACCAACACCGGGCGGCCGCATGGCGAAACCCGAGCGATCAATCCGACGGCCACGGACGCGTCGCGCGCGCCAGCCGATCCGCCACGGCGGTCCAGATTGCCCGATCGAGATCGGCCTGCTTCGTGCCGCAGCTTGATGGCCCATCCACGCCCCGCGAGGGCTCCGCCATGCCCGCCGGGCGCTCCACCGCGATAAGGCGTCCCCCCATCGCGTCGGCCTCGCGGAGGGCCGCGTACAAGCGTGCCGCGTATCCCGCCGCGTCGAACGGCATTTGCACGATCCCGGCGATCCCTTCGCGATCGGTCAGGCCCGCGGTGATGAGCACCACGCCCTCGCCTTCGAATTCATCGATCAGATCGTCGAGCTCATCTGAGCCGACCAGCACCGCGCGAGTACGCGGCGCGTAGTGACGATCGCACAACCCCGGGCTCAGCGCGGCCAGTCGACCTCCCGCCCGACCCGGACCGGGTACGCCCCCATCGCCAACCCGGGCGATCGCTTCGACCTTTCTACCCAACGCGGCGGACAATGCTTCGACCCCCACGACTCCGGGGCGGAGCACGCGTGGACATCCGTCGGCGAGCATGACGACCGTAGATTCGATCCCGTGCTGGCAGGGTCCGGCATCGATGATCATGACCTCCGCCTCGTCCGGAAAACTCTCTCGAACATGCCACGCTTCCGTCGGAGACACCTCGCCGGAGCGATTCGCGCTCGGGCCAACGAGCGGACCGCCAAACTTGAAGAGCAGCGCGAGCGCGGCGGGATGATCGGGGCAACGCACGGCAACCGATGCGTCCCCCCCGGACACCGCCTCCGGTACGTCGGGTGAGCGAGGAAGCACAAGCGTTAGCGGCCCGGGCCAGAACTGCCGGGCGAGCCGTTCCGCCGCGTCGTTCCACTCGCACACACGTCGCTCGGCCATCTCGCGTCCGGTAACATGCACGATGAGGGGGTTGTGCGCGGGTCGGCCCTTGGCGGCAAAAACCCGAGCGACCGCAATGGGTGTCAGAGCGTCCGCGCCGAGGCCGTAGACCGTCTCTGTTGGGAAGGCGACCAAGCCGCCGCGACGGAGGCGTTGCACGGCGCGGTCGATCTCGCACTCAGGGGTGGTCACATGCGATCGTACGCGCCGCGAGAGTCGGGCTCAGCGTGACCCGGACCCTTCGGAAGCAACCGGCGCGGCGCCGGCCCCGCCCACGGGGGCCGGGCCAGGACCGAGCACGTCTTCCGACGCCTTCCGCAGCGATGGAGGCAGCGCGGGAGCGTCCGCAACATCGAACTGAATCCGGTTGCGATCCAGCGCCGTGCCGACCGCGGCGTAGTAACGGGCCACGCTGATGTTGTAGTTCGCCAACGCCGCGACCTCCGCCTGCTCTGCCGCAGCGAGCGCCTGCTGCCGACGGAATTTCAGATCGAGAAATTCGGGGGTTTTGGCCCGGAGGTTTTCCTCCTCGACGACGAGCGAACGCAGGTTCTCCGCCGCGGCGAGCCGTTGCGCCCTGGTCTGTTCGATCAACTTGAAGTTGGTGTCAACGTCACGCAGCGCGGTGATTACTTCGGAGACGATGCCCTGCACGGTGTTCCGGTAGGCGGTGACCGATTGCATCCGCTGCAGTCGGCGGGCCCGGAAATTCGCCTCGGCTTCCCGGTTGCCAAGCGGCTGTTCGAACTTCAGGGAGACCAGGAAATCGACCAGCTTTCCCGCGGTCATCTTGTCAAATGCCTGCGCGCCGCTCCCGTCGAGCGAGTTGAACCGCGTCTGCGCCTGGAGGTCAAGCAGCGGGAGGCGGGCGTTGTCCGCGAGCTGTTGGCGGATCGAGGTGTCGTCGATCGAGAGCAGCGCCCGGGAAATTTCGGGTCGGTTCCGGAGCGCGACACGGATCGCGTCCAGCGGGTCGAACCGGATCGGCGCATCGATTCCCTGGTCCGACGGGATCAGCATGACGTCGGACGCGATCGTCATCTCGGGATCGTTCATCAGGACCTTCAGCCGATCGCTCGCCTGACGCAGCGCGTTCTGCGCGCGGATCACGTCCGAACGCCGCGTCTCGACCGTCGCGACCGCGTCGCTGTACTGAGACTGCTTCGCGTCGAACGCCAAGCGGCTCTTCAGCACGGACTTGACCTCCTCGCCACGCTGCAGCAGGCGATCCAGGATCTGAAGGTCGTTGTAGGACTGCACGAGTTGCCAATACGCCTGCTCGGTGTCGGTGACGTTCTTGAGCAACTCGGCCTTGAGGGAGTGGATCTGGTCGCGTTCGGCGTTGCGGGTGAGCCGCACGCTCGCCAACGCAGCGTCTTCGCCGGCGTTCCGGAGCAGGGGCTGATCGAGCTGGAGCGTCAGCGTCGCCTCGTTGGCCGGATTCGGGTTGTTGCTCAGCCCGCGGGTCTGCTCGTCGGTGTACTTGTAACCTTGCTGTATGGTGAGCGTTCCGCCGGTCTCCATGCGCTTGCGCACCCCTACGCGGGTGTCGACGCTCTGCTCCTCATTGCTGTTGACACCATTGCTCTGGCCCAGCCCGAACTGCTGCTCGGGGCGTGCCTGGTCGAGGCGATTCCAGTCGAGATTGGAGAACAGCGTCCAATCGAACGCGGCCTGGGCCGCGATCGCCTGGGCCTCGCTGATCCCGGGGCCGAGCCGCGCGAACTGCACCGCCAGGTTGCGCTGGGCCGAGGTCGAGACCGCTCTCCCCAGGCTGATCGCCACCGTTGCCTGGGAGTCGCCCTGAAGCGTCGGCCCGTAGGGTGGCGGCCCCGACGCATACGACCCGACCCCTGACATTCCCTCCAACTCCCTTCGGGTCTCCGGCTTGAGTTCGAGCGCCTCGACCCGGTTCTGACGCGAGGTTTCGACCTCGCCGCGCTTGGGCGCTTGATCCAACTCCCTCCGAACGCTCTGCGCAATGGACCTTCGCAGTTCCTCGTCCGGCCCCTCACCCCAGGGTGTTGCGCAACCCGGCAACGCAGCGGAAATCCCCGCACACGCGGCGAGCATGATCGCTCCGCGCACGCCGTGCATTCCACGCCGATCCATCCCCGTTCTCCCGGTCACGTGTGATTGCAAATCGGTGCTCCTCAGGTCGAGAGGGTCAGCGTAACGGACCTGAACCTGCCTTTCCACGACGACGGACATCGTTTGGTGCGCTCGCGTCACGCCGCGACCTCGTCGCAAGCCCTGTTCCGACACAGACTTGCGGCCGCGAGGGAAGTTCACCCGTCCCGCGAGCGCAAGCCGAATAGCATTGAGTGGTCTGGCTGCCTGCACGGAGTTCTTCACGATGATTCCAGTACGACTCGTCCCTGCGTCTTCCCTCGTTCGCGGTGCCGCGCTGGCCCTGCCCCTGATCGGGGGCTTGATCGGGTCCGGCGTGGTCCACACCTCAACCGTCCAGGCTCAGGAGCTTCGCGAAACCGAGCCCTACATGGCCGTCGTTGTTCGCGACGACACCCCGCTGCGTGCGGGGAACTCCACGATCTACTACGCCGTCGCGACGCTCAAGGCCGGCACCGTGGTGCGCGTGGACGCCGAAGGCGCGGGCTGGATGCGAGTGGAATACCCAAAGGGAATCAACGCTCTCGTAAAAGCGGAGGACACCACCGGTGATCCGGCAAAGGGGCTGAAGCTCCTTCGCGATTCCAAGTTACGCGCGCTGCATCTGAAGGAAGGGGACCGGGCCAGTTGGTGCCCCTTGCTCGAAAAGCCACTCGCGGCGGGCACCGAGCTGTCCGTCGTCCAGATCATCAAGCCCGACGCCGCGCCGACCGCGTACGTCGTCAAGGCCCCAACTGGCGCACGGGGGTTCATCAACAAGGACGCCCTCCGCAAGGCCACCGAGACCGAGGCATCTTCATCCGTGAAGGCCGCGGACGCTCCGGTCGCGCCGGCCGCCGCGGGCCCCACCGCCGCGGAAAGCAGCGCATCTCCCGCACCAGAGCGCGCGACCACTCCGGTCGTCATCACGACGCCGCTCCCCACGGCCGTTCCCGCTCAACCGGGCTCTCCCGAGCCGTCGGCGCCTCCACCGGCCGCTCCCGGCGAACCGGAGTCAACGAACGCCAGGCCCGCCGCGACCGCGCTTCCCGCGGGGCCAGTCGTCCGCTCGCAAAAACAGCTGATCGACCTGTTCTACGCGGTTCGCAACGAGCCCTCGGACGCTCCACGGATCTCCGCGGCGATCACCGAATTTGACCGGGCCATTGCCGCTCTCGGACCCAGCGCCTCGGACCGCCGCTACGCCGCGTCGCTGCAGAAATATCGCGACGTGCTCGCGCTGAAGATCGAAAGGAACAACCTGCAGCGTCGCCTTGACACGAACCGGAATGAAGCCCAGGCCAACATCCGCCGGACGGAGGCCGTCGTCTCGGAGTGGGAGCGGAACCCGGTCTACACGGTTGTTGGAATCCTTCTGCCATCCAATGTATACAACCGCGAAGGCGGAATGCCTCTCATGTACCGCATCCAGTCTTCCGATCGCACGTTCCCACGCACGCTCGGCTATGTCGCGCCCACCGAGGGCCTCGATCTTCAGAGTAAGGTTGGGCAGCTCGTCGGCGTGGTCTCGCACGCGTCACGGTACGACGAGGCGCTCCGCGTGACGATCATGGCGCCCGACCGAGTCGACCTGCTGGGTGCGGATGGTTCGGCCGCGAAAATCACCCCGGTGCCGCCGCAGCCCGCGACGACGCCCCCGACGACCAAGCCGGCCGTGCCCGAGAAATAGACGCGGGTGTCGCCGCAGCATCGCGTGCCGCGTCGCTTCACGCACGAGGACCGCCGCGTTCCGCGGCCGCACCCGCGGATCGGCTCGACATTGGCTCCGCTCGCTCGCCCCCTTCACCCGTGAGCAGCACGATCCCACCGAGAATGAACGCGACGGCGACGACCTTTCGCACCGTCAGCGGTTCACCCAGCATGAGCCAGCCGAGCACGACGGCCGTCGCTGGCGCCAGCGAGAATGCGATCGGACGCAACGTTGAGATATCACCGCCCGGCGATCCCAGACCGAGGTAGAAGAAGAACACCCCCGCGAAACCGGCCAGCACACCTGAGCCGAGCACAAGCCGGAGCCAGTTGGCGCGGCTCATCTCTCGCCACCACGCCTGCGGCTCTGAACGCGTCAGGTGCACCGCGATCAGCCACGCCAGCAACGCCAGCGGCAGCACGACGATCGCGCGAACGAGCACGGATCCGAGCGGCCCGATCTCGCGCGAGTTGATCGCCGCCTTGGTGTGGATCTCCCCGACTCCCCAGCACAGCCCGGCGAGCACCGCAAAGAAAATCGCTTGCATCCTAGGATCGTAGCGAGAACGCACCGCGCGCGAAACCGACCCGAGCCGAGCCAGAACCGCGGCCTCAGAACATCTCGGTCATCGCGGGAGTCGCTCCCGAGAAGACCGTGCCGATGCGTGCGAGCGCGGCGTCTTCCCCGCTCGCCAGCCCCACCAAACGGAGCTGCTCCGGTGACATCCAGCCGGTGAGCAGAGGGGCCACGCCGCGGATGTCCAGCACGCAAACGGCCCGATCGACACGCTCAACGCTGGCGCGGCCGTCGCGCACCCGAACGGCCCAGGGGCCGCGATTGCGTTCAATGAGCGGGTCGTCGATTTCGAATTCGCAATCGGATTCAATTCCCGGCGCGTATCCCCGCGCCGCGAGCGCCCGCTGCACGTGCGTCACCCGCACGAACCACCGTTCCCGGACCGTCGTCTGGAATCGCTGTTGGTTCAGCAAAAACAGCGCCGGGTGCGTCGGCCCGCCGCACAACACCATGTCGTGGCCCATCATCTCGTAGTCGGCCAGGAATGCGAGCAGCCGCCTCCCGGCCGCCAGGTCGGAAAAAACCAGGTCCGTCAGCAGGATGCGCTGGCGCCCGTCGGGCTGTCGGTCCTGGTGCAGGAAGACGTACCCCAGCAGGGACCCGGACGCGGATCTCAACCCGAACCCGTGGTACTCCTTCTCGCGAAATTTTCGAACCCGAGCCCAGATGTACGGACCTCGGTCGAGCATGCCGTTCTGCATCCGGGCAAATCGCGTGTAGCACTCCCGCACCGCCGGCATGTCACTGTCATCGAGCGGTACGAGCGGCTGCCCGTGGCCGCGGACGTCGATGCGGTTGAGCGGCACCACGTGCTCGCACCAGACGCCGGCCTGTTCGTATCCGACCCCGCGGTAGAGCGTTTGCGTCGACGCGAACAACCCAGAAATCGCGACACCCTCGTCGTGAAGACCCCGAACGAACTCGGTCATCAACGACTTCCCGTGACCGCGCCCCCGATCCTCGGGCGCCACCGCCACACCCGCCACACCCACCATCGGCACCGATGCGCCGCCCAGGAACATCCCCATGGGAACCCGAAGCAACGTTGCGACGGCTCGCCCCGACTCCAGCCGCACGCGCAGATTCTCTCGGCCGGCCACGCGCAGCCAGTCCGCGACCCCCTCGGGCGTGCCGGCGAACGCGTGCCGGATCATCCGGGCAACGTCCGCGAGCACCGCTTCACTCGATACCTCAGCCAGACCCGACGGGGTCAAGACGCCCGTCGCGGTCAGATTTGCACCTTGCCTGCTCATGCCCCAGATTAGGCCGGATCCAGGAACGCGAGATGGAGCTCGCAGTGCCGCAGGTGGAGGTTCGTCCACTCCGCGTGCGTCAACGGGCCGAAAACCGGATTCGGGCCCACGGGCGCCTCGCGCTCCAACCGGGTCAACGCGGCGACGAGCCGCGCATCGGCCCTCGCGAAGTCTCCCTCCTCTGCCCCCAGCGTGCCCCCGGGCACGCCCGGGATTCTCACGCCCACCGGCATCGACTTGTACAGGTACCGGCTCTTCATGAACTTCAGGATGAACCGGATCATCCACGGAGGCTTCGCGAGCGCCGGCGGGTAACCCACATAGGCATACTCGATAAACGCCGCGAGGTGGTTGAGGACCTGTGCGGGTGTCCAGTTACCCTTGGTCTTCAGCCGACCCACGGCGTAGGCGGCCCGGATCTTCTCGATCTCCCGCTTCGCGTCCGCGACCGCACCGAACCGCAGCGGACGGCGCGCCACCTTGCCGGTGTCAATCGGTGTGCTCATTCAGCCATCGTACCGCGATCCGGCCCGGAACGCCCCGATGCGGTCACGCGGGCGGGCTCCAACGCCCGCTCCACCGTCGCCGCCACGGCCACCAACTCCGCGGTGACCCGTTCGTACACCTCGGGAAACCGCCTGGCCGCAAGCCGGCCCGCGAGCGCGAGGTCCTCGAACGAGCGATCGTCGGGCAGATCCGCGACGATCTTCTCACCCAGGTTCATCGATTCCGATGCGTCGGCGTACGGGTATCGCACCGCGCCCAGCGGTCGGCGAAACTCGTCGAGCGCGTCGCGCAGCCGAGTCGCGTGCTCACGCAAACCCGGCTTGAGCCGCTTCTCGTGCGCCTCCAGCATCGACGCGTCCACGAGCGCTTCGAAACCGGCCGCGCGGGCGCGGAGGCTCTTCGCGGCCGGGATTGCCTCGCGCAACGCCGTGTGCGCGGCGAGCAGCTCCGCCGAACGTCGCCGGAGGCGGGCGGCATTGGCGATCTTCAACTCGCATCCGCGCGTGTGCAGCAGGCGCAGCGCGGCGGAGCAGCGCCGCGATCCCGCCTCCAGCAGCGACTCGACCGTTTCCGCGTGCCGCATGATCTCACCGAGTGCACGCTCGCGCGCGACCTCCACCGACCCCGGAGTCGGTTGCTTGAGCTCCAGCTCGTCGGGCGCCACGGCATACCCCAGGTCGAAGAGCGCTTGCCCCCGCTCCCCCTCGGCCAGCACGGCATGAGCCGATTCGACGGCCCGGGCCGCGGCCTCGCCCGCCCCTTTCAGCGATTCGATCGTCGCGCCGGCCTCCTTGATCGCGCGCCAAGCGGCCTTGGTGTCGTCGGTGCCGGTCGCTTCGCGCAGCGCGATCTGCAGCGGGTCCCACGACGGCGGCACGCAACCGATGTACGCGCGGACCGCCGCACGGACGCGCCCGTCGGATCGCAGTTGCTTCACACGATCCGCGACGCTGATGAAGGTGGCACGCTCCAGCTCGGGCCCGAGCATGATGCGGAACTGCGCGTACGTCGCCTTCCGGCACGCGTCCGCAAAGTTCCGGAACAGAACCGACGCGGGACCCTCGGGGTGGAACACCCCCGGCTCAGCCGCGGCCGCCACGGCGGCCAGCCGACGGGGGATCGTGGGGTGCGTGTCGAACAGCTTCCCCTCGTCGGTCGTCAGCAGATCCTCCACAGTACGGCGGTCTTCCGCGGAAAGCGGGCGCGCCGCGATCAGGGCCGGAAGATCGTCCGGCAGCTCACGGAGCTTCACATGCTCCCGCAGCTCCTCGGGCATCGCCGCGGAAGAAGCACTGAGTTCGGCCAGCCGGCGGCATGTCGACGCGAACGCCGCCGCCCCCACCATCCTCGCCTCGTGGCGATCCGCGTCGTACTCCATGCGACGCATCATCGCGCAGCTCACGGCGTGCCCGAACAGCAGGAACAGGCGCAGCACCCCCCGGGCGATCGACGAGGCGATCAGCACCAACCGAAGCGTGAGCCGGAGCAGGCCGTTCTCGCTCGTACGCGACGCGACGTACATCAGCACGTCCCAGCCGTCCGGCACGCACGAGACCCGGTACAGCCACGCGTTGATTGACTGGATGAGGTACGACGCACGCATCGCGCCGCCCTGGGAGAAATGCCCGAACTCGTGCGCGAGCACGCCCGCCAGCTGCTTCACGCTCATGCCCGTCGCCAGCGGCATCCCGATTGTCAGCACCATGTCCCCCCGCGAGAAGAGGCTGAGCACGCCGCGACGAAAGTGCGCGCTCGCGTTGGGCTCGCCGATCACGTCGATCCGTCGGGGCGTGGGCGCCCCCATCGCCGCGCACACCGAATCGACGAACGCGAAAAGCGTCTGCTCCTCGAACGGCTCGATCGAGAAGTACGGCTCACGGTCCGGTCGAGGCGCGAACACGGGCTTGACGAGGCAGAAGAGCACCCCGATGCCGACGAGAATCGGAATAACATACGCCGCGAGGGCCGCCGAAAGCGCCACCGGCCCCCGCGCCCCGCGGATCCAACCCGTGTGCGACCACGCGTGCCAGCACGTCGCGCCGACCACCGTCGTCAGCAGCGCGACGTACGCCGCCACGAGCAGGATCATGGCGAACGCCGTCAGAACCAGCGCCAGGTGATACCCGGGGCTTCGCCGGATCGGTGACCATGTGCCCGTCCAGCCCCGAGCAATCTCCTGAGGCAGCGCGGCGGCCTCCGGCATAGGTACCGACTCGACCGGCCCCGTCATGCGCGAACCTCCCGCTTGAACCCACCGCCCGTTCACGATCCTGCCTTCCCGATTGTCATGCTAACAAACGACGAGCCCCGCTTCAAGAGATCTTGATTGTCCTTCCGATCCTCGATCGCATCGAGACCCCCGTCCATTTCCATTCGTTCGGAACCGGCTTCCCCGGTCATCTCGGGTCCGAACCTGACTCAGGACGGGCGACGTTGCCGGGGCTGTTACGTCGGTTCCTAATCATGCTGCAAACAAAAAACCCCGACGTTGGTCGGGGGTTTGGGTCCGCGCGGATGGATGTTGAACCCGCGAGCGCATCGCGGCAGAGACGAGACCGGCTCAGCCCGCTTTCATCTTCTCGGCCTTCTTCTTGGCGTCGTCCAGCGTGCCGACATACATGAAGGCGGACTCGGTCAGGTCGTCCCCCTCGCCGTTGCACAGGCGTTCGAACGAGTCGATGGTGTCCTCGAGCGTCGTGGTGATGCCCGGGAAGCCCGTGAACACCTCCGCGACGTAGAACGGCTGAGACAGGAACCGCTCGATCTTGCGGGCGCGCGAAACCGTGAGCTTGTCCTCCTGGCTGAGCTCATCCACGCCGAGAATCGCGATAATGTCCTGGAGTTCCTTGTATCGCTGCAGGATCTGCTGCACCCGGCGTGAGCATCGGTAGTGCCGCTCGCCGAGGATGTTCGGATCCAGGATGCGCGAGGTCGACGCGAGCGGATCGACCGCGGGGTAGATCCCCTTCTCGGCGATGCCGCGCGCCAGAACGACGAACGCATCCAGGTGGGCGAACGTGGTCGCCGGGGCCGGGTCAGTCAGGTCGTCCGCGGGAACGTAGATCGCCTGCACCGAGGTGATGGCGCCCTTGTCCGTCGAGGTGATCCGCTCCTGCATCTGGCCCATCTCGGTCGAGAGCGTCGGCTGGTAGCCCACGGCGCTGGGCATGCGGCCCAGCAGAGCCGAGACCTCCGAACCCGCCTGCGTGAATCGGAACACGTTGTCCACGAAAATCAGCGTCTCCTTGCCCGACGAGTCCCGGAACTCCTCGGCCATCGTCAGCGCGGACAGGCCGACCCGCAGACGCGCCCCCGGCGGCTCGTTCATCTGCCCGAACACCATCGCCACCTTGTCGAGCACGTGCGCCGTCTTGCCCGAGGCGTCCGTGTACTGCGCCTCCTTCATCTCACGCCACAGGTCATTGCCCTCGCGCGTCCGTTCACCCACGCCCGCGAACACCGAGTACCCGCCGAAGTTGCGGGCCACGCGCGCGATCATCTCCTGAATCACGACCGTCTTTCCCACGCCCGCGCCGCCGAACAGGCCGATCTTGCCGCCACGCACGAACGGGCACAGAAGATCGATGACCTTGATGCCCGTCGCGAGGATCTCCGTCTTGGGGTTCAGCTGGCTGAACTCGGGCGGCGCGCGGTGGATCGGACGACGCGGCGCGTTCGCCGGGGCGGGACGCTTGTCCACGGGCTCTCCGAGCAGGTTGAACACCCTGCCCAGCACGCCCTCGCCCACCGGGACCGTCACCGGCCCGCCCGTGTCGATGCAGGGGATGCCGCGCCGCAGGCCGTCCGTCGACCCCAGGGCCACCGCGCGCACCCGGCCGCCGCCGAGGTGCTGCTGCACCTCGCCGACCAGACGCACATCCCCTGAGCTCGTCTTCGTTGTTACCTCGAGCGCGTTGTAGATGGAAGGCAGCTTCTCTTCCGCGAATTGCGCATCGAACGTCGAACCGATGACCTGCGTGACCGTGCCTTGATTGGACATGCGCGACACTTCCTCTTGCGATGTTTGGTGTCTATTCGCCCACTTCGGACCGGCGTGGGGGCCGAAGGATAGCGGCGGCGTCCTCCCCAAGCCACCCTGCCTCCCCATCCGCGCTCACCACTGCCGTGCAACCGCCTCCCACCACGCATTCATCAGCTCAGGTTGCACAGTTCCCTCGGGGACCGCCAGCCCATCCGGCGCCGGGACCAATGCGGCCAGCCCCCGCATGACCCGTTCGCGGTTCGCAGGGGAGACCCTCCCCACGAGATGCCAGAGCGTCATCGCGTCACGCGGACGCGCGGCGGCCAGCATCCGATCCAGCCCGGACTCGTCGCCATTCTCAAACCGACCGAGCTCCGTCACCAGCGTCTCCGGAGCATCCTCGAATCGGGGTACGCCCAGCCCGGCCCGCGTCGCGACGCACACCGCGCCGGCCGGAACCCGCGACTCATCCCGGCCCGCGTGCAACTCCACCATGCCCCCGCGCACACGCAGCCCCGTGGATCCATCCGCCTCCACGCTCAGCGTGTACCAGCAGCCCAGGTCCACGGCTCGCGCCGTCGGCGTATCAACGAGGAACACGCGCGGCGGCGCGGTGATGAACGCCTCGATCGTCCCTCGAGCCAATTCGATCCTCTTCTCAGACATCGCCGATCGCACCAGCCGCACGCGCGATTCCGCCTTCACCGTGACCCGCCCGAGCGACGGCACACGCAACTCGGCGCCCGCGTCCACCCCGGTCTGCAGCCACTTCCCGACTCGGAGGGATGTCGTCGCCGCGCCCGTCCCCGATCCCGAATCGGAGATCACTTCCCACGCCGCATGGTTCCCACCCACGCCCCAAAGCCAAGCCGACCCGCCTCCCGTCGCGCCCACAAGAAACACGATCATCGCGGCGACCCGCATCCTCCGCCTCGAACGCGCCCGCAGATCGCCTTGGTCCGGAAGCGAAGGGAGCCCCGCCGCATGTCGAGACCGACGCAGGAACCCGACCCGCGTTTCGAGCTCCGCGACCTCAGGATCAACCGGCCCCGTGCCGTCCCAGAGATACGACACCCCATCGGCGTCATCCCGCGTGCTCATGGTTCATCCTCCCGGCGCAACCGCTGCCGCAACAGCGCCATCCCGCGCGTCAGATTCACCCGCACCGATCCGTGCGAGAGCCCCGTCCGCGCCGCGATCATCGGCCCCGACATGCCCTCCACCAGCCTCATCACCAGCGTCTCCCGATACGCGCCGGGCAGCGCGCGGATCGCACGGAGCACGCGCTCGGCGTCGCCTCCACGATCAACCGGGTCCCCGCCGCGGCGCGACGGCTCCCAACCGCCCACCAGGCGGAACGCCGGTCGAGCCCGTCCCCATCGCAGCCAGGTCAGCCACTTCCTCCTCGCGATGCTCAGCACCCACGGCCCGAACACCGAAGGATCCCTCAGCCGGTGGAGCTTGCTCCACGCGGTCAGAAATACTTCCTGCGTCAGATCATCCGCGTCGGCGGCGGTCACCCCCCGCCGCGCCAGCAGCACCGCGCGCACCGCGCCAGCATGGGACTCGTACAAACGACGGAACGCGGCCCGATCACCCGACCGGGCCGCGCACACCGTCCCCGCTCCCCCGTCGCGCTCCGGAGCAACGACCGGGCTTGTCGTCAGCGCCAGGCTCGGATCACTTGCGTTCAACAGTCCGATCCGAGACGGCCGCCCGAGCGCCGCGAAAATCGTTCGGGTTCAGCCCGAAGTGCTTGAACCATCCTTCCGCATTCTTGGCCAGGAGCGACCCCGGCTTGGTCCCCTCCAGCATCTTCCGAGCATGATCGCCGAACAGCTTCGCGTTCTCGCCCTTCGGGTCCGCGCGCCGATCAATGAGCATCATGGCCGCCGCCAGGTGCATCTCCGGAACGGCTCCCTCGCTCATGTCGATTGCGCGGCGCAGCCAGGCGTACCCGGCGGGCAGGCCCGTGCGGTCGTCCCGCTTCTCATGCCTGTCCCAACCCATTTCCACGCGCACCGCCGTCAGGTACGCCGCGTCGAACCATGCCCGCGCCGCCACCTTCCGATCCGGACCTGTTTCCGCGTCCAACGCGCGGGCGCAGGTGTCCGCATAGAACTCGGTGATCGATCCCCGCGCGTCCCCCAGGTGCATCGCGGCACGCCGGATGGTCTCGATGTGGACGACCAGGTCCTCGCTCGTTCGCAGCACGTTGTTCGCGCCATCCATGACCGCCTCGTTCGAGAGTCGCGCCGATCCGTCGTCCCGGGGGATCGATTTCGCATCCCCGATGTCCAAGGGATGACACAGCAACGGCGGTCCACCGAACACCCCCGCCGCCACGACCAGAACCATCCCCGCCGCCCCGAATCGCATCGCTCGAATCATGCTCGGTCTCCTGGTTTGGGCAAAGCCGGGTGGCCCCGCACCAGCCAGTAAGACGCACGCCGCTCGACCCCTGTTAGCACGACGAACAAAGAACCTCGTTCAATCGCCCCCGGCGTGCCGCATCGTGAGGATCGAGTGCCGGATCCCCCACGCGGACACCTTCGCCCCGTCGTTGAAGTCCCGCATCGGCACGCCCTCGATGCCGAACCCGATATGCGCCGTGGCCAGCCAGTTGATGTGCTCGCCCCCCGCGTCCCAGCGATACGCGTAGATCGCGCCCTGCGGGCCGTTGGCAAACCCCACCGGCACCCGCGATCGTGTCCACACATCGTACAGCATGCAGGTCAGCCAGCCCTCGTCGAGCGTCCGGTTCCCCACCCGGCTCGTCCGGTACGCGATCATCTGCCCCGAATCATCCGGACCGCCATGATGGAAGATGTTGAGTTGCCCCGAATCCGTGAACGCGACCACGGGCCGTGAGCAGCACCCGTTCCCGGACCCTTCGCCCCGCGTCCACGAAGTCTCCTGCTCCCACAGCCGGTCGCCCTGCACCTTCAGCCACGTCACACGCATCGCAAACACCCCGCCCCGAGAATTGTGCATCGACGTCACCAGCACCACCCGGCCGTCCGACGGATCAACCGCCAGCCCGGGAGTGACCAGCGAGCGGGACTCCAGCTTCACCGCCGGGGTCACCGTCGGCTTGCCGAAGTCGTTCCCAGCAAACGTCAGCCATCGGTACTCCAGCGAGTCATCATCCCGGCGGCACACGAGCAGCACCCGATCCCCGACCCGACAGGCGTTCAGCTCGAACGAGGAGAGATTCGGGATCGCGACCGGCGCGCCCACCGCGCCCGCCTCGCCCACCGTGAACCGCGTCACCCGCCAGTTGTACAGGTGGTGGTGCAGCACCAGCCCGAACTCCGGCCCCCCCACCAGCACGGGGTCGCGCTCCGTCCCGGAATTCGCGATCGGACGCTTCTCCGACCACTTCTCGTCGCCAAGGTACGACTTCATCCACAGATGGTCGCGCGTCCTGTCCGCCGCCAGCAGCACGCACGTCGGCCCCACGTACGCCAGGCACGGCGCGGACGCGATCGCCTCGTGCTCGCGCCGCACCCCGCAGTACGTCGAGCCCCCGTAGTTCACGTCCGCCGCCACCTCGCCCTCATCGAACGCGCCGTTGTGGTTCCAGTCGATCAGCGTCGTCCCGTCACCCGCGTCCTTGAGCGTGAACCGGTATGGCCAGTTCGCGAGGTACTTGAGTTGCTCGTAGGGATACGGCAGCCGCTCCGCCAGATGCCGCTCGTCCAGGACCGTTTCCCTGAAGCGGCCGTCGGAAAAGTGAATCCCCTCGTGCTTCCCGTCGAACCCGTACGAGAACGCGTACGACATCAGCGACGTGTAGAGCGGGCACCACGCCGCCTCCGAATCCCCCGAATGGCTCAGCGAGAGCTGGTGCCCGAACTCGTGCGCGAACACGTCATGCCCCCAACCCGCTCCCCCCATGTCCCCGGTCTCGCTCGATTGCCCGCCCCCCCACGGCGTCACCTGCAGCCAGTGGATCAACCCGCGCTCCGCGTCCTTCAGCCGCGCGTTCCCAAGGTCCCACCAGGGCTTGCCGTGCTCCGCCTTGGGGATGTCGCTCGGGTCCATCTTGAAATGCACCCACAACCCCCGCGTGCCGTCGCGATTCACGAAATTCATGTCCCGGAACAGGCGCCGGATCTTCGGCATCTCCCCTTCGAACGCCTTGCGATCCACGCCCTCGAACGGGCTCACCATCACGATCACGTCCTGGCGCAGCGGGCTGAGCATGTTCTCCCGCTCCGACTCCGAGGCATCCGCGCGGTACAGCGCGATCCGGTCCCCCAGCTCAACGTCCCGAGGCAGGCCCTTCACCTCCCAACCGTCCAGCAACCCGTCGCCGTCCGTATCCCGATCGCGAGGATCCGTCCCCAGCGCCGACTCCTCCGCGTCCGACAGCCCGTCCAGATCGCGGTCATTGGAATCCGGGCTCCCCGTAACCGCCGCGCGGATCACCCGGTGCGCGTGCGGCCGCGTGGCTTCGAACACCGTCCACGCCCAGTCGCCCGACGCCGCGCCGTGACTCGCGAACGACGCCAGCGGGAGCGCCCCCGGTTCGTACGGCGGCGGCGAAACGCGCCCGACCAGATTCTCCTCCCCGACCCCGGTCCCCACCGCGCGCGCAAAGCCGTCGGTTCCGACCTTCCATGCGCCGCCGGCGGCATCGAAGACCGTCCGCTCCGCCGCGTTCACCCGGCCGACCAGCGCCACGCCAGGCGGCGCGACCAGCGTCTTCCGGTTCGCGAACTTCCCTTCCCGAAGCTCTGAGAACAGCAGCACCGATCCCCCACCGGCGGCCACCACCATCACCTCGCCCCCGCCCCCACCGGGCGCGGGCAGCACGAACATCGCCGCGCTGCCCGGGTCCACATCCGCCGCCGCGCCCGCCCACGGCCCGCTCTTCCATCCCTTCACCGATCGCGCCACGCACAGGTCGCGGTTGCCGTTGATGGTCACAACGTCCGCAAATCCGTCCCCATCCACGTCGCCCGCGGCGAACACGCGGCAATCCGTCCCTGTTGTCGCCCAGTCGCTCCCGGGCAGAACGTCGGCCCTCCCGCCCGCCGCGACAACCGCTGTGAAAAGCCACGGCGACACCAGCGCCACGACATCCCTTCCCGATGCGTTCATCGAAACCTCCTCACGCTCGCCCCGCGATCGCCTGTCGCACGCCCGGCCGGTGCGCCCCGACTCCGCCGCACATCGCCCCGTTCCCCGCTCGCATCGCTCATCGGTCCTTCAGCGTGAACGGATTGAAGTCGGTATCACGATCGAAGTAGTCCTCCCCTTCCGCTCGCTTCAGGAAACCGCACAGCGCGTACGTCACGGGCGTCATGAGCGCCTCCACCAGCACCTTGAAAACCCAGTTGAACAGCGACACCTTGATCAGCGTCGAGTGGTCCCAGATTCCATAGAACGCGATCGGATAGAAGATCACGCTGTCCACGCCCTGCCCGCAGATGGTCGATCCGATCGTTCGCATCCACAGGTGCCGGCCCCCCGTGATCACCTTCATCCGCGCCAGCACGTAGGAGTTGACGAAATCCCCGACCCAGAACGCCAGCATCGACGCGGCCACGATCCGGCCCGTGTTCCCGAACACCAGCTCCACCGCGGGCACGAACTTCTCGTTGAACGGCTCATGGGGATTCGCGGGCAGCGCGATCACAACCTTCGACATGATGGTCGCGAACACCATCGCCCCGAAGCCCGCCCAGATCACCCGCCTCGCCTTGGCGTACCCGTATACCTCCGTCAGGATGTCGCCGAAGATGTAACTGATCGGAAAGAAGATGTTCCCCGCCCCGAAAACCAGCAGGCTCGTGAACACCAACCCCCCCGCGCCGTCCCATCCCGGCACGATCGGCACGCCCACGTTCACCGCGCACGACTTGCCCGGGCCGATCAGGTTTGAGCACAGCAGCACCGTCACGAAACCCGCCATCACCAGCTCGTAGTAGCGGTAGGCGCGGCCGCCTCCCGCTCCCGCCCCTCCCCGCCCCCCGTCCCGCGTCCGCGCATCGGTGCCCATCTCGCTCACAGTTCAACCTCCTCCTCATACCCCGGCAGGGCCGGCGCCGCCCCCCACCGCTCCGCCAGGGCATCGGCCAGCGCCCGCCGCGGGCCGCTCTCGCCGTGCGTGAGGAACACCCGGTCCGGGGCGCGGGAGAAGCCCCCCGCCCATCGCAGCAGCGTCGTCCGACCGGCGTGCGCCGAAAACCCGCCCAACGTGTGAACGCTGGCGCGCACCGCGATCGGCTCCCCCATGATGCTCACCCGACGCGCCCCGTCCACCAGTTGCCGCCCCAGACTCCCCTCGCTCTGGTACCCCGCGATGACCACCTTCGTGGTCGGCTCCCACAGGTGGTGCTTGAGGTGGTGCAGGATCCGGCCACCGGTGCACATCCCCGACGCGGCTATCACCACCGCGGGCCCCTCCAGCGTGTTGAGCGTCCGAGACTCCTCCGCGGTGCCCGTGAACCGCAGCCCCGGGAATGCCAGCGGCGGCTCCCCGGCCGTGATCTCCCGGCGGGTCTGCTCGTCGTACAGCTCCGGGTGTGCCCGGTACAACGCCGTGATCGAACTCGCCATCGGGCTGTCGATGTACACCGGGATCGGCCCCATGCGGCCCGACCGCCGCAACGCCGCCAGGTGGTAGATCAGTGTCTGCGTCCGCCCGATCGCGAACGCCGGGATCAGCACTTTGCCGCCATCGCGCTGCGCGCGCGAGACGACCTCGACCAGCTCGTCCAGCGTCGGGCCCAGGGCCTTGTGGTCGCGATCGCCGTACGTCGATTCCAGAATCAGGGCGTCCGCCGTCGCGAACGTCGTCGGATCGCGCAGGATCGGCGAGCCGACCTCCCCCACGTCCCCCGACATCACCAGCACGAATCGCCTCCCCCCCGAATCGATCGTCAACTCCACCGACGCCGAACCCAGGATGTGCCCGGCGTCGACCAGCCGCGCCCGAACCCCCGGCGCGACCTCCCGCGCCTCGTCGTACGGCAGCGCCCGAAGCAGCCGGCACACCGCCGCGGCCTGGTCCTCGTCATACAGCGCCCCGTCGGTCACCTTCCCCTGCCGGCCCCTCCGAACCCGCTCGCGTTCCGCGTCCTGCACCTGCAGACGGGCCGAATCCGCGAGCATGATCGGCGTGATCTCGCACGTCGCGGGCGTCGCGTGGATCTCCCCCCGGTACGCCGAACCGTTCCCGTTCGTCAGCAGCGGCAGCCTTCCCGAGTGATCCAGGTGCGCGTGCGTCAGGATCACCGCATCCAGCTCCGAGGGATCCGGGATCACACGCCGGCGATTCCGCAGGTCGGCCAGCGCCCCCCCCTGGTGCATGCCGAAATCCACCAGCACGCGCGCGCGGTCCGTGCGGAGGAGGTAGCACGAACCCGTGACCTCACCCGCAGCGCCGAGAAACCGAATCTTCACCATCCGTGCCCCTCAAGTGGGTGCGGCCGACCGTCGCGTGCCCAGTGTACGGTGAAACCGGATCCGTTGCGGTATGATCGCACGTGATGCGTCCGCTCCCGCGCCAACGCCGTCGGGTTCGCTCATGATCGGCGTCGCTCTTCGGATGCTCTTCGGCGACCGGGCCAAGTACTTCGGCCTCATCTTCGGCGTCACCTTCGCGTCGCTCGTCCTCACGCAGCAGCCGGCCATCTTCTGGGGCCTGATGACCCGCACGTACGGATTCATCACCGATGCCGGGCTCGCCGACGCGTGGGTGATGGACCCGAAGGTTCAGTTTATTGACGACATCAAGCCCCTCCAGGACACCCAGCTCTACCGTGTCCGGAGCGTTCCCGGCGTGGGATGGGCCGTGCCCCTCTATAAAGGTCTCCTCCGCGCCCGCCTCGAGAACGGCTCGTTCCAGAGCTGCAACGTGATCGGCCTGGACGACAGCACGCTCATCGGCGGACCGGCCACCATGCTCGAGGGCCGCCTCGAAGACCTCCGCCGGGCCGATTCCGTCATCGTTGATGACGTCGGCGCCGCCACCCGGCTGGCCCGCCCGCCGCGCTTCCCGGGCGATCCCCCCATCCCCCTCCGGGTCGGCGACCTGTTGGAACTGAACGACCGACGCGCCGTCGTCGTGGGCATCTGCAAGGTGTCGCGCACCTTTCAGAGCCAACCGGTTGTCTACACCACCTATTCACGGGCCACCTCATTCGCTCCACGCGAGCGCAAGCTCCTGTCGTTCATCCTCGTCGGCGGCGCGCCCGGCC
The DNA here is from genome assembly GCA_016794925.1 of Phycisphaerae bacterium. GTDB lineage: Bacteria > Planctomycetota > Phycisphaerae > Phycisphaerales > UBA1924 > JAEUIW01. The sequence goes on along the minus strand of JAEUIW010000006.1, from coordinate 18,744 downwards.
AGGACCCGGCGCAACTGTGCGCGCGCATCGAGGCGCAGACGGGCCTCGCCGCGTACCCGCGCGAGGATTTCAAGTGGAAGACGGTGACCTACTTCCTCAAGTACACGGGCATCCCGATCAATTTCGGCATCTCCGTGACCCTCGGCTTCCTGGTCGGCCTGGCCATCGTCGGGCAGACGTTCTACACCTTCACGCTGGACAACCTGCGGCACTTCGGCGCCCTGAAGGCGATGGGCGCCGGCAACGGAACGCTGCTGCGGATGATCGTCACGCAGGCGCTGGTCGTCGGGCTTGTGGGCTGGGGGCTCGGGACCGGCGCGGGAGCGATGTTCGGCTACGTCTTCAGGGAGAGCCAGCTCGCGTTCCGGCTGCCGATCTGGGTCTTGGTCCTTTCCGCCTCCGCGGTGCTGCTGATCACCATCGTCTCGAGCGTCCTCTCCCTCTGGAAGGTGATGCGCCTCGAGCCGGCGATCGTCTTCAAGTCCTGACCGGTGCGAATAATCCCGCGTCCGGCTCGGCAAGGGCCGCTCCGTCCGCTCCTCACACCCCCGGGGCACCCGCCCCGGACCCCGCATCTCGTCGCGGGTATCAAACAACCGTTGATCGATGACAACCGTCACCGCGCCCAACCCGAGCAGCACGGCCAACCCCGGCGGGGCCCCCGCGATCGTTTGCCGCGGCGTCACCAAGAGCTACGGCTCCGGGGCCGGGACGGTCGCGGCCCTGCGCGGCATCGATCTCGAGGTCCGCACCGGCGAGATGATGATGCTCGTGGGCCCATCCGGCTGCGGCAAGACCACGCTGATCAGCGTCGTGGCGGGCATCCTGGACCGCGACGAGGGCGAGTGCCTCGTGTTCGGCCAGGACCTCGACGCGATGGCGCCCAACGAGCGGACCCGATTCCGCGGTCGCAACGTCGGCTTCGTTTTTCAGGCCTTCAATCTCCTCCCGACGCTCACCGCGGCGCAGAACGTCTCGATCCCTCTGCTGCTCAACGGCGTGGGGCGGCGCGACGCCGTCCGACGCGCCACCGAGATGCTCGGCCGCGTGGGGCTGGGCGAACGCGCCGCGAGCCTGCCCACGCAGCTCTCCGGAGGCCAGCAGCAGCGCGTGGCCATCGCGCGGGCCCTCGTGCACGAGCCGCGACTCATCGTTTGCGACGAGCCGACCAGCGCGCTCGACCACGACACCGGGCACGTCATCATGCGGCTGCTCAAGAACGTGGCCCTGGGCGAGGGCCGCTCCCTCGTCATCGTCACGCACGACGCCCGCATCTTCGGCTTCGCCGACCGCATCGCCCGCATGGACGACGGACGCATCACCAGCCTCGCCACGCCCGACGCCGAGCGGACCGCGCGCGAGGGCTGAGCCCGGATTGCACGCGGCCCACGCCGCGGGAAGGATCGGCATGTTCAGGACGTACGGACTGACGCTCATCGCGATCGCCGGGATCGGCCTGGCGATCTACACGGTGCTGGCCGCCAACAAACCGGTGGTCCCCGCGCCGCCCGTGGCCGCCCCCGCCCAGGCGCCCTTCGCCGCGTTCGTCGCCGGGGCCGGGCTGATCGAGGCCAGCTCGGAGAACATCGCCATCGCGCCCAGCCTCCCGGGCGTGGTCGTCGAGGTGTTCGTCAAGACGGGCTCGGTCGTGAAGGCCGGTGATCCCCTCTTCCGTCAGGACGACCGATCGCTCCGGGCCGAGCTCGCGGTTCGAGAGGCGTCGCTGCGGGCCGCTCGTGCCCGCCTGGAGCGCCTGCGGGCCCAGCCCCGCAAGGAGGACGTTCCCTCGCTGCGTGCGCAGGTCGAGTACGCCCGGGCACGGCTCGCCGACGCCCAGTGGCAGTGGGATCGGGTGCGGGCCGCGGACAAGGACGGCGCCGCCACCCCCGACGAGATCTCCCGGCGCCGCTACGCCCTGGACCTGGAACGCGCGAACGTGCAGGTCGAGGAGTCGCGCCTGGGCCTGATGCTCGCCGGCGCCTGGGAGCCGGACCTCGAGATCGCCCGCGCCGAAGTCTCCAGCGCCGAGGCGCTCGCCGGCGCCACCCGCACCGAACTCGACCGGCTGATTGTCCGCGCCCCGATCGACGCTCGCGTGCTCCGGGTCTCGGTTCGTCCGGGCGAGTTCGCGCCCGCCGGCGTCATGGACACGCCGCTCATGACCCTCGGCGCCGTCGAGACCCTGCACGTGCGCGTCGACGTGGACGAGAACGACGCCTGGCGCCTCCGGGAGGGCGCGCGGGCACGCGGGTTCCTGCGCGGCAACGCCGATCTCAGCGTCGACATGACCTTTGTACGCTACGAGCCGCTGGTCGTGCCCAAACGCTCGCTCACGGGCGCCAGCACCGAACGCGTCGACACCCGCGTCCTCCAGGCCATCTACGCCTTCCCCCGCGCGGGCCTGCCCGTGTTCGTGGGCCAGCAGCTGGACGTGTTCATCGAGTCCCGGCCCGCCGAGCGTCCGGCCCGGGCCGAGCCCGCCGCGCCGACGGCCGGTCAGCCGTGACCCAGGTAGGCCTTCCGCACCTCATCTGACTTGGCCAGATCCGCCGCGGGACCGTGCATCCGGATCGCCCCCACCTCGAGCACGTACGCGTGATGCGCGACGGCCAGCGCCATGTTGGCGTTCTGCTCGACGAGGAGGATGGTCGTGCCCTGCGCGTTGATCTCGCGGATGATGCGGAAGATCGTCTGCACCAGCTGCGGCGCGAGCCCCAGCGAGGGCTCGTCCAGCAGCAGCAGCCGCGGGCGCGCCAGCAACGCGCGGCCGATGGCCAGCATCTGCTGCTCGCCCCCCGAGAGCGTGCCCGCCGCCTGCTTGAGCCGCTCTTTCACCCGCGGGAACAACTCGTACACCTTCTCGCGGTCGCGCCGCACGCCCTCGGGGTCGGACCGCTGGTACGCGCCCAATTCGAGGTTCTCGTCCACCGTCAGGTTCGCGAAGATCCCCCGACCCTCCGGCACGTGCGCCAGGCCCAGCCGGAGGATCTGGTGGGGCGGCTGCCCCGACAACGACTTCCCCTCGAACATGATCCGCCCGCCCGAGGGCCGGATCATCCCGGACACCGCCCGCAGGATCGTCGACTTGCCGGCCCCGTTCGCGCCGATCAGCGTCACCACCCTGCCCTGCTCGACGGACACGGACACGCCCCGCAGGGCGTGGATCGCCCCGTAGTGGACGTTCAGGTCTTCCAGCAGGAGCATGGTCATGCCGGGACGCCCCCTTCGACCGCGGCCGGGGCCCCCAGGTACGCCTCGATGACCTTCGGATCACGCTGGATCGCCGCGGGCGGGCCGTGCGCGATCACCTGCCCGTAGTCCAGCACCGTGATGGATTCGCACAGGTCCATGACGAAGCCCATGTCGTGCTCGATCAGCAGCACCGTGAGCGAAAAATCCGTCCGGATGCGGCGCACCAGACCCGCCAGCTCGCGCGTCTCCTGCGGGTTCATCCCCGCCGCGGGCTCATCGAGCAGGATGACCTTCGGCTCGGTGGCCATCGCCCGCGCGATCTCGAGCCGACGCTGATCACCGTACGGCAGGTTGCGCGCGTACTCGTCCCGCCGGTCGTCAAGCCCGAAGATCCCCAGCAGCTCCCGCGCCCGCCGCAGCATGCCCCGCTCCTCCAGCAGGTGCAGCGGCGAACGGAGCAGCGCCCCGGCCAGCGTGTGCCGCGCGCGCAGGTGGCACGCGATCCGCACGTTGTCCAGCACCGACAGGTCCGGGAAGAGCCGGATGTTCTGAAAGGTGCGCGCCAGCCCCGCGTGCGCGATCTCGTGCGGACGCAGGCCCGGCAGCGAACGACCGGCCAGGCGGATGGTCCCCGCGTCGGGCTGGTACACCCCGGTCAGCAGGTTGAACACCGTCGTCTTGCCCGCCCCGTTGGGACCGATCAGCCCGCTGAGCGATCCCCTCCCCAGCGCCAGCGAGAACTCCCGCACCGCCCGCAGCCCGCCGAACGAGATCGAGATCGAGGCCACCTCCAGCAGCGGCGCGTCGGGCGGCGTCACGTCGCACCCCCGCCCGGCGCCCCGCTCCCCGCGGCGCGGCGGCGGAACGGGCCAACCTCCCAGACCTCCCGCACGCCGAAGAGCCCCTGCGGCCGCACGATCATCATCACGATCAGCGCCAGCGCGTACACCACCATGCGGTAGTCGGCCATGAACCGCAGCAGCTCCGGCAGCACCGTGAGCACCCCGGCCGCCAGCACCGCCCCGCTGATCGAGCCCATCCCCCCCAGCACCACCATGATGATCACGTCGAAGGACCGCTGGAAGCCCAGCTCACCCGCGTTGATCGATTGCACCTGGTGCGCGATCAACGCCCCCGCCACGCCGGCGAAGAACGACGAGATGACGAACGCCCGCACCTTGAACTTCGTCGTGCACACGCCCATCGCCTCGGCCGCGACCTCGTCCTCCCGGATCGAGAGGAACGCACGCCCGTAGCTCGACCGCTTCATGCGGTACGCCACCACCAGCGTGAGCACCGCCGCCAGCCACACCCAGAACAGCGTCGTGAAATACGGGATGCTCGTGAAGCCCAGCGACCCTCCCAGGTGCGTGAGCAGCTTGGGCCACGGCGTGCCCGCGATCTGCTCCGCGTTGGACAGCCGCCGCTCGGAGGTCTGCAGCACCACGCGCACGATCTCACCGAACCCCAGGGTCACGATCGCCAGGTAGTCCCCCCGCAGTCGCAGCGAGGGCAGCCCCACGATGTACCCCGCGCCCGCCGCCACCAGGCCGCCGAACAGGCACGCCGCCACGAACATCAGGTCCCCCGACTGCAACCACGGCAGCGGGAGGCCGGTCGGATCGCCGAACGCGCTCAAGATCCCCGCGGGCGGGTTCGGCGAACCGTACAGCCGGAACGAGCCGTAGTACGTCACCGCCGCGGCCGCGTAGCCCCCGACCGCCATGAACCCGGCCGTCCCCATCGAGAACTGGCCGGTGAACCCGTTCACCATCGTCAGCGAGACCGCGAGGATGATGTTCACCGCGATATCCAGGGCCAGCTTCGACGCGAACGAGCCCGCCGCCGGCTGGAACACGAAGTGCATCAGCAGCGCCAGCCCCAGCGCCGCGCCCAGCGGGGCGAGGTTCCGCGGCACGAACCGCCACGCGGCCGGACCGTCGTCGAGCTGGGGCGCGACCCGCGTCATTCAGACCTTCTCCACCGTAGCCCGCCCGAACAACCCCGCGGGGCGGAACAGCAGCACCAGGATCAGCAGCGCGAACACGTACACGTCACGGTACTGCGTCGAGACGTACGCCGCGCCGAAGAACTCCAGCAGCCCGATCATCACGCCACCGATCATCGCCCCCCGGATGTTCCCGATCCCGCCCACCACCGCCGCCACGAACGCCTTGAGCCCCAGCATCACCCACCCGGCGTCGGCGGGCTGCTTGATGCCCACGTACTTCATCGAGTACAGGAACCCCGCGGCCGCCGCCAGCGCCGAGCCCACCACGAACGTGAACGAGATCACCGCGTTCACGTTCACCCCCATCAGCGAGGCCACCGACGTGTTGTACGAGACCGCGCGCATCGCCCGCCCCAACTTGGTGTGGAAGATCAGGTACTCCAGCCCCACCATCAGCAGCACCGCCGTGCCCGCCCCCACCACGTCCACCAGGCTCACGCGCGCCCCGAACACCGTCAGCAGCGGCGTGTCCGGCAGCAGCGAGGGCATCCGCTGCGGGCTCGCCCCGAACAGGAACGAGAGCTGCCCCGTGTTCTGAAGAAAGAGCGACACCCCGATGGCCGTGATCAGAACGTTCAGACGCGGCGCCCCCCGCAGCGGCTTGTACGCCAGCCGCTCCACCGCGTACCCGATCGCCCCGCACGCCGTCATCGCCACCAGCAGGATCAGCAGCCCCGCGTACCACGGCGCGGCCGCGTCCGGCGTCGCGTACCCCAGGCTCCGCGCCAGCACGAACGCGATCCACGCCCCCAGCACCACGATGTCCGAGTGCGCGAAGTTGATGAACTTCAGGATCCCGTACACCATCGTGTACCCGAGCGCCACCAGCGCGTACAGGCTCCCCACGGCCAGGCCGTTGATCAGCGTCTCGAAAAATGTCTGCAGCGCCGCGTTCACGTCGGGGGAGCGTCCGTCTGTCTGAATATGGCGCGGCGTCCGCGGCGCCGGGTCCCTGCCCTCACTGCTGCGGGGCGATGGTCGTCACGTACTCCGCCTTGCCCTTCCTCATCTGCAGCACCACCGCCGACTTGCGGGCGTTCCGCTCCGCGTCGATGCTGATCATGCCGGACACGCCCTTGAAGTCCTTCGTCGCCGCGATCGCCTTGGCAAGGTCCGCCCCGCCCAGCGACGGCGACCGCTTCATCGCGTCGAACAGCACCATCGCCGCGTCGTAGCCCATCGCCGCCAGCGAGTCCGGGACCTCCCCCCCGTGCTTGGACTGGAACTCCGAGACGAATTTCACCACCTCCTCGCGCGTGTCCGAGGGCGAGTAGTGGTTCGAGTAGTACGAGCCGTCGATCGCCTTGCCCCCGATCTCCGCCAGCTTGGGGGACTCCCAGCCGTCGCCACCCAGCAGCGGGACCGTCACCCCCAGCTTCCGCGCCTGGATCGCGATGTTCCCGACCTCGGTGTAGTACCCGGGCACGAAGATCGCCTCCGCGCCCCGATCACGGATCGTCGCCAGCTGCGCCGAGAAGTCCGCGTCGCCCCCCGAGAACGCCTGCTCCGCCACCACCGTGCCCCCCAGCTTCGTGAACGCCTCCTTGAAGTTGTCGTTCAGGCCCGTCGAGTACGGCTGCTTCTGATCGTACAGCGTCGCGACCTTCGACAGCTTCAGGTTCTCTCTCGCGAACTTCGCCATCACGTACCCCTGGAACGGATCCAGGAAGCACACGCGGAAGATCTTGTCCCCCTTCGTCGTCACCTCGGGGTTCGTTGACGACGGCGTGATCATCGGGATCCCGAAACGCTGCGCCACGTTCGCGCCCGCGATCGAACGGCTCGACGCCACCTCCCCCAGCAGCGCCACCACCTTGTCGCTCGTGATCAGCCTCGTCACCACCGTCGTCGTGACGCTCTCCTTGCCCTCCGTGTCCAGCGTCACCACGCGGACCTTCTTCCCCTTGATGCCCCCGGCCGCGTTCACCTTCTCCACCGCCAGACGGATCCCCTTGTCCGTCACCTGCCCGAACGTCGCCTCCGAGCCCGTCATCGACGCGTAATGCCCGATCAGGATCTCGTCCGCCGCTGCGGGAGCCGCCGCGGGAGCCGCCGCGGGAGCCGCCGCGGGAGCCGCCGCGGGAGATTTTTCAGACCCTTTCCCCGCCGACTCCGGCGCCTGCGCCGAACTTCCCCCGGCCGCTGCCGAACGCGCCCCGCCCCCGCCCCCGCCCGACGCGTTCCCCGAATTCGAATCGGTCGGCCCGCATCCGCCCAGCCCAACGCACGCGGCCAGCGACAGCAACGCCAGTGCGGAAAAAATTCGGGTATTCGTCATTCGCATGATCTGATGCCCTCGACTGCTCAAGTGGTGATTTCACTGCCCGGCAAGATGATACAGCCGGTCGCTCCCGCGTGCGAGCCCAACCGCTGTGACCCCGCCACCTCACCCCGAACCCGCACTTCCACCCCTCACGTCGCTTGATTCCCCACGCTCCGATGGCTTTGGTTAGTATGTACGCAACAAGTCCGAAACCGACCGATTCTCTTCCCGTGTCGGAATCACTGTCCATACAAATACCGAATAGCGAGCTGAGGACATGAAAACTCCTGTGGTGGCATCACTCTCCCTGCTGGCGTCCCGAGCCCGAGCTGGCGCGCCGTCATTCCTGGCCGCGATCGTGGCTGTCCTTCTCACCTTCGCCGCCGCGACGCCCGTTCGCGCCGCCGATGGCGCCGCCCCCGCGCACAAGGCCGGCGGCGAGGCCAGCCTGGTCATGCCCGACCTCACCAACACCACCGTCAAGGCCCCCTTCCTCGGCGGCATGAGCGGCCACAACCTCCTCATGATCGGCCTGCTCGTCTGCATCGGCGGCCTCATCTTCGGCGGCATCATCTCCGCCCAGCTCCGCGCCATGGCCGTCCACAAGTCCATGCTCGATGTCTCCGAGCTCATCTACACCACCTGCAAGGCCTACCTCTACCAGCAGGGCAAGTTCCTGATGGTCCTCTGGGTCTTCATCGCCGCCGTCGTCGGCGCCTACTTCGGCCTGCTCATCCCCTTCGAGAACCCCGTCACCCATCAGCTCCAGAACGGCATGCCGTTCGATCGCGTCCTCATCATCCTCGGCTTCTCTCTCGTGGGCATCGCCGGCTCCTACGGCGTCGCCTGGTTCGGCATCCGCGTGAACACCTTCGCCAACTCCCGCACCGCCTTCGCGTCCCTCCGCGGCAAGCCCTTCCCCTGCTACGCCATCCCCCTCAAGGCCGGCATGTCCATCGGCATGATGCTCATCTCCGTCGAGCTGCTCATCATGCTCTGCATCCTCCTCTTCCTCCCCTCCAACATCGCCGGCCCCTGCTTCATCGGCTTCGCCATCGGTGAGTCACTCGGCGCCGCCGCCCTCCGCATCGCCGGCGGCATCTTCACCAAGATCGCCGACATCGGCTCCGACCTCATGAAGATCGTCTTCAAGATCAAGGAGGACGACGCCCGCAACCCCGGCGTCATCGCCGACTGCGTCGGGGACAACGCCGGCGACTCCGTCGGCCCCTCCGCCGACGGCTTCGAAACCTACGGCGTCACCGGCGTCGCCCTCATCTCCTTCATCCTCCTCGCCGTCAAGGACCCCGTCGTCCAGGTCCAGCTCCTCGTCTGGATCTTCGTGATGCGCATCATCATGGTCGTCGCCTCCGCCGCCGCGTACTTCATCAACGACGCCATGGCCCGCGGCGCCTACGCCAACGCCGGGAAGATGAACTTCGAGAAGCCCCTCACCACCCTCGTGTTCATCACCTCGGCCCTGTCCATCGCCCTCACCTTCCTCGCCTCCTGGCTCCTCATCCCCAGCTTCACCGTCGCCGGCGCCGAATACCCCGGCCTCTGGTGGCAGCTCTCCCTCGTCATCACCTGCGGCACCGCGGCCGGCGCCATCATCCCCGAGCTCGTCAAGGTCTTCACCTCCACCCACTCGCGCCACGTCCGCGAGGTCGTCAAGTCCTCCGAGCAGGGCGGCGCCTCCCTCAACATCCTCTCCGGCCTCGTCGCCGGCAACTTCTCCGCCTACTGGCTCGGCATCACCATCATGTTCCTCATGGGCGCCGCCTACTACGTCAGCAACCTCTTCCCCGCCGGCATCATGGTCGCGCCCGCCGTCTTCGCCTTCGGCCTGGTCGCCTTCGGATTCCTCGGCATGGGCCCCGTCACCATCGCCGTCGACTCCTACGGCCCCGTCACCGACAACGCCCAGTCCGTCTACGAGCTCTCCACCATCGAGTCCATCCCCAACATCAAGTCCGAGATCCAGGCCTCCTTCGGCTTCACACCCGAGTTCGAGAAGGGCAAGGAGTTCCTCGAGGAGAACGACGGCGCGGGCAACACCTTCAAGGCCACCGCCAAGCCCGTGCTCATCGGCACCGCCGTCGTCGGCGCCACCACCATGATCTTCTCCATCATCGTCGCCCTCACCCACGGCCTCACCCAGAACCTCGACAAGCTCTCCCTCATGCACCCCCCGTTCCTGCTCGGGCTCATGGCCGGCGGCGCCCTCATCTACTGGTTCACCGGCGCCTCCACCCAGGCCGTCACCACCGGCGCCTACCGCGCCGTCGAGTTCATCAAGGCCAACATCAGGCTCGACGGCGCCGCCAAGGCCAGCGTCGAGGACAGCAAGAAGGTCGTCCAGATCTGCACCCAGTACGCCCAGAAGGGAATGTTCAACATCTTCCTCGGCGTCTTCTTCTCCACCCTCGCCTTCGCCTTCTACGAGTCCTACTTCTTCATCGGCTTCCTCGTCTCCACCGCCCTCTTCGGCCTCTTCCAGGCCATCTTCATGGCCAACGCCGGCGGCGCCTGGGACAACGCCAAGAAGATCGTCGAGACCGATCCCGCCTACAAGTCCACCGGACGCGGCAAGGGCTCCGACCTCCACGCCGCCACCGTCGTCGGCGACACCGTCGGCGACCCCTTCAAGGACACCAGCTCCGTCGCCATGAACCCCGTCATCAAGTTCGCCACCCTCTTCGGGCTCCTCGCCGTCGAGCTCGCCGTCGAGATCGTCCGCAAGAACAACGGCGACACCCGCCTCACACACTCCTTCGCCTTCGCCTTCTTCGCCATCTCCCTCTACTTCGTCTGGCGCTCCTTCTACGGCATGCAGATCGACCGCGGCAACACCAAGTAACCCCCGTTCCTCCGTTCGCTCCCCCCACTCCCCTCTCTCGCCGCCGACCCCGCGCCCCCAAGGCCCCATCAAGGGGCCTTTTTCTTGCGCCGAAAACACCCCGCCCGTCCCGCCCGTGCGCGGCACGCACCCGCCGATCCCCGCCCCGCGCCGCCAAAACGAACCTCGGCGCCACGCACCTCCCGAAGCGGATTCCCGGCCTGCGCGGCCTGAATCCCGCTCACCCCTTGCCAACCCGAGAAAATGATCTGGGCGAATGGCGCATCCCGAAGTAGACTTGATGCGCGACCACGGAGCCCGATATGGCGGTCTGGAAATTCCGCTTCAACGCGTCCGGAGTCGCCCATTCTTCGGGCCTCAGCCTGCCTTTCAGCCGCAACGTCGCCACAGTCGATCCGTCGGGCGAGTACGTCCTCGCCATCCATTCAAGGTTCGATCGTGCCATGCGCCTCGCGCCCGTGATCACTCCGACGCTTCGTGAAGCCTCCATCGCATCGCTGGTCTTGGCCTCGGGGCTCGGCGCCGACGGCTCGACCTGGCTTGCGCTGTGGTTGGACCTGGACTTCAACCACGCCCGCCTCCGCCTCTACCGCGGCGGCACATCAACATACGTGGATTTCCCGCTCACCGCCGAATACACATCACAGGATGCCCGCGACCTCGGCGCGCAGGACTACTACTGGACCCTGCCCGTGAACGGCCTGGGCACACTGTCTCGCTTCGTCCCACAAACCGCCGTGATCTTCCACGGGTGCTTGGCGATCTGCGGCAAGATCTTGACCTACGCCTACACCGAGGACACGCCGCGATACGACATTTCCGGCTGGGGCCTGGTGATGCGGGGCGACTCCACTTCTTCATCCGTCGGCTGGGATTGGAAGTGGGACGACACGGGATTCCCCAGGCAATACAACCATCCGCGCGGATGTGAGTGGTGCCTTCGAGTGGCCCCCATCGGTCAGCGTTCGGTGACACACCCGCTTCAAGCGTGGCTCGTCTGCGTGGATTACCTGGAGCAGCAGCCGGCCGCGCAACCGACCGGGGGACGCGCGTACCTCTCCCGCGTCGATCGCCCGAACACCTCGACCGATTGGGACATCGACCCGCCCAACTCGACCGATTCCTTCGCCTATTTCGATCTTCCCCCGGGAGACATCCTTTCCGGCACGAGCCTCCCGACGGGGTGCCATGCTCACGCGTGCCACCTGATCGAGTACGACACCGCGGGAATGCAGTTGCTCGTGTCCCTGGGTGACGCCCAGGAGTCCAATCGGTTCGCTCGGCTGACGCGTTCGAGCACGACCGGAGACTACACGACCGGCTGGACGACGACCGACAATTTCCACGCGCGCCGCAACGTGAGCCCCGATGTGGGCTCTTATTGCGGGCAGCCGGTCGGCGCGGCGTGGGGACCCTCCATTCAGTTGAGCCCCAGCGGCGTCTACGCGTCCTCGGTCGTCTGGGGATCGGACGAGACATCGGACCTGTTCATCGGAATGACGCCCCCGCTCCCCTCCGCGACGGTGCAGCAAGCCGGAGCCGCCCACCTTTGGGGCCTCTCCACCGGGTTCGGATCCCAGACCATCGGCGCCGATGCTCGACCCAAGGGCATCGTCTTCACCATCAACGAGCCACGCCTCGAAGTCGCCGGCCCGCTGGTCGCGGTATGGTCCGACCACGACACCCTCAGCGACGGTTCCTCCGTCGAGACTTTCATGCGCGTGCTCTACTGCCGCGCGGCCGCCACCACCGAGCTCGGCCGCTGGATCCAGGTTGCCTCCGCGACCACGCTCAATAACCAGGGCACCGCCGCGCTCTTCGGGGACACGATCCTGTACGCGAAGTGGGGCGCGAGCGACGGCGGGCTCTACTCCGTTCCCGTACCCACCGACAGCACCGTCTTCCACCCCGTGATCGTCAGTCCCGGTGGAAGCAACCTGGTCCACGCGGCCCCCGCGTACGTCACCGGCGACCAGGCCTACTCCATCAGCGTCATCACGCGCGCCAACGCGAACGCCGCATTCGTGGACGGATCGCTCTCCCTCCCCAAGCCGCCCAGCAAGTCGCTGCGGTTGTACAAGATTGTCAGTCTAGCGACGAACACCGCAACCACGAACCAGTTCCTGGCGCAATTTCACGTGTCGAGCAATTCCACGAGCACCTGGAACGTCGTCTCGCCATATTGGAGCTCGACGGACAGAATACGCCGGTACAGAGCATTCGTGCTGAATGGATCGTTCAATCAGACTGCGTTTTCGCCCAACAAGACGTTGCAGCTCGGGTCGTACACGATGAACGAATCCGGTCCGACGACTCCTTTCGCGCCGAGCTTCTGGACCGGCTCCAACCGCTGGTGCCCGTCAACAATCATCGGGTGGCGATCGTTTAGTGTGACGGGTGGTTTCGCGGAGGCGCTCGGCATCCAACTGACGTCCAATTTCTTTGGCAACACACCGCCGGACGACAACTGCATCTACATCGTCATCGACGGCGCGTTCGATGACTGGGGGGACATCCCGTACCCGATGGACGCCCAGGCGAGCAATCAACCTGATGAACTTCTCACCGTTGAGATGGTCAGCGGCGGACCGGTGCTGGACGTCAGCACATCGGCCAGTTGGTCACTCCGGCTCGCGGGCATGACGCCCGAAGGCGCATGGGACCTTTATGCCGATCGGCGCGAAGTTTTTTCGTCGATGGGCACTGATCATCGATTCTGGCCTAATTGGGCGCTCGTTGTTGACGACGACAATTATGTCGAGTTCCAGGCGAATTGCGTGATCAAAGGGTACACCGCGGTCTTGTATGTCAGCGGCGTGGCGACGACAACCGCGGATTTCGGAAGCGGCACGAACTGGTGGCTCCCCAACAGCCCGCACTACTGGGGCCTCGGCTATCAATATAGCGGCGGCACGGCATGGCTGTCGATCGGCGCAACTCTTGGTGGCGCTCCCGTGCAGGTCTATGACGACGGGTCGGGCAATCCGCTGGATATCAGCGCGCTGCTCGGAAGAACATTCACCAAGATCGTATTCCGCGCGGGCGGGTCATCGCCTATCCCGAACGAAGTCGTCGGCAACCGCTGGTTCGGAGGCGCGATCGACGATGCGAACACGCTGACGAACTCGACGCTTCCTAACGCATTCACGGATATCGACTGGATCAAAGGCCCGTAAGAAGTCAGGGGAGGATTCGGCATGAAATGTATCGCCTGCATCGTCCTGCTCGCCCTTTCGCTGGAGCAATCCGCTATGGCTCAGCTTAACTTCAGCTTCGCGCGAGTCGTTGACACGTCCATGACGATCCCTGGTACGCAAACCCAAACATTTGGAGGTCAGAATGCTTTTAGTAGTATCAGCATGTCTGACGGTGGATTGGCGTTTTACGGAACAAGCAAAGCTGGGTGGTTCGGTGTATATGAGTATGCGCGAGGCGGCCTGAGCGTCATCGCGGACCGGACCACAAGCGTTCCAGGAACGAGTTCGCCATTCACCGCGTTGGGATATGTGGTTGCCCGCAACGGCGACGCCCTCTTTGTCGGCGGAAACCAACAACGGGGTGGCATTTATTCGCGCTTTGCCGGCTCTCTCGGAATTCTGGCTGATAGCCAGACGCCGTTGCCTGATGGTTCGGGGAGTTTTGTTGGCTATGGCAGTTCTCGCCCTCAGCTAGAGAGCGGCAATGCCGTTTTCTTTGACTTCGAAAAGCCCTCAACTTCGCCCGGTGTATTCCGTACCACGAATGGCGCTCTCTCAATCGTGGCGGATACGCGAGTTCCGCTTCCCAATGGTTCCGGGAACTATTCTCGAGTCGTTGATTGGAAAATTCAAAATGATTCGGTCTACTTCGCCGGGGCCGGCTCCGGCGTGCAGACCGGACTCTGGCGAAAAACCGGTAACACCATCACCACGCTCGCCGATCAGAACACGCAGGCGCCCGACGGGCTGGGCAAGTTTGTGTTTTACGACTATTTCGGCGCCAATTCCACATCGGTCGTCGTGCGAGCTCAGACACGCACCGACGGCGGCGCGACCGCGCTCGGCCTCTTCCGCATCACCGGCGACACCATCACCCGCGTCGCCGACATCAACCCGACTATGAATGTGGCGAACATCACCACCTTCGGCGGCGTCACCGTGTTCTACGACCAGGGTCAGAGCCCCGCGATCTACGCCGTCATGGACGGCCAGCCTGTGCAACGCGTCCTCGCTCAGGGGGACACGCTCGACGGCAAGCTCGTCACCAACGTCGGCATGTCACCCAACAGCCGCGACGCCAACCAGTTCGCCATCTGGGTCCGCTTCGCCGATGACAACCCCTTCGTGCCCAACCAGGCCATCTACGTCGTCACCGCCGTCCCCGAGGGCGGCGCCCTCACCGCCGCTGCCACGCTGCTCGCCGCCGCCGCCGCGCGCCGCCGACGCGCCTGATCCCGGCCCCGCCAATCCCGCGCCCGCCCCTCGATCCTCGCTCCCGCGCGGCTCATAATCCCCGCCCATGCTCGCCATCGCCATGCGAATGCTCGTCGGGGACCGCGGCAAGTACCTCTCCCTCGTCGCCGGGCTCTCCTTCGCCGTGCTCCTCATCGCCCAGCAGGGGGCCATTTTTCTCGGCCTCATCCGCATGTCCACCGGCATCCTCCAGAACGTCGCCCAGGCCGACCTCTGGATCACCGACAAGCACACCAAGTTCATCCAGGAAATCCGCCCCCTCCACGACAAGGACCTCGACCGCGTCCGCTCCATCCCCGGGATCGCCTGGGCCGTCCCGTTCTTCCAGGCCCGCGCCCTCGTCGACCTCCCCGACGGCGCCTTCAAGACCGTCCAGCTCTACGGCATCGACCGCGCCACCCTCGTCGGCCAACCCCCCACCGTCATCGAGGGCCGCCTCGAGGACCTCCGCTCCCCCGACGCCGTCATGGTCGAGGAGAGCAGCCGCGCCAAGCTCAACGTCTGGAAGCTCGGGCAGGTCCTCAAGCTCAACGACCGCCGCGCCGTCGTCGTCGGGTTCATCCGCGCCAAGCTCGGCTTCGAGTCCAACGCCACCCTCTACGCCACCTACGACAACGCCGTCCGCATGGTCCCCGTCGGCCGCGAGAGCCTCAGCTTCGTCCTCGTCAAGGTCAAGCCCGGCCACGATGTCGCGCGCGTCGCCGCCGACATCACCGGCCGCACCGGCCTGGGGGCCTACACCCACGACCAGATGCAGTGGCGCACCATCGACTTCATCCTCCGCGAAACCGGCATCGGCATCAACTTCGGCGTCACGGTGCTGCTCGGCTTCATCGTCGGCCTCGCCATCGTCACCACCACCTTCTATCAGTTCACGCTCGAGAACCTCCGCTACTTCGCCGTGCTCGCCGCCATGGGCGCCGGACGCGCCACGCTCACCGGTATGGTCCTCCTTCAGGCCGGCGTCGTCGGCCTCATCGGCTTCGGCATCGGCACCGGCCTCGCCTCGGCTTTCACCATCTCCACCCGCAAGCCCGGGGCCGAGCTCGCGGCATACTTCCCCTGGCCCCTGTTCCTCATCACCCTCGCCGCCACCATGATCTGCGTCGGGCTGGGCAGCCTGCTCAGCCTCCGCCGCGTCGTCACCCTCGAACCGGCGATGGTCTTCAAGTAGCCCTCCCCGCGCGGAATACGATCCCCCGGCCGCGGAGCCGCACCCCATGCTCAAGTGGATCACCATCCTCGTCGCCCTCCTCGGGCTGGGGCTCACGGCCTACACCGTCGCCACCTCCGACGACAGGATCCCCACCCCGCCCCCGGCGCAGGCCCCCTCGATCAACCCGTTCGGGCGCGGCATCGCGTCGCAGGGAGTGATCGAGCCCGCGTCCCGCGCCGTGGGCCTGGCCGCGCCCGAGCCGGGGCTCATCGTCGAGGTCTTCGTGCGCGTCAACGACACCGTGAAACGCGGCGCGCCGCTCTTCCGGCTCGACGGCGCGCTGCTGGAAGCCGAGCTGCCGCAGCGCCAGGCCGCCAAGCGGGCCGCCGAGGCCGAGGTCGCGCGCCTCAGGTCGCTCCCTCGCGCCGAGGACGTGCCGCCGCTGCGCGCGGAAGTGGCCGACGCGGCGGCGCGGCTGGGTGAAGCCCGCTGGCTCCTGCGGCGGATCGAGCAGGCCAACGAGCGGAACGCGGCCACGCCCGACGAGGTGGCGCGCCGGAGTTTCGCCGTCGAGACGGCCGAGGCCGTGCACGACGCGGCCCGGGCGCGGCTCGACAAGCTCACGTCGGGCGCGTGGGAGCCGGACGTGCGCATCGCCGAGGCCGCCCTGGCCCGCGCCGAGGCCGACCTCGAATCGCTCCGCATGCGGCTGGCGCGCCTGACGGTACGGGCGCCGATCGACGGGACCGTGCTCCGGCTCAACGCCGAGCCGGGCGAGTTCACCTCCGGCGGCGCGGCGTCGATGTCCAGCGTGGCCGACGCGCCGATGGTGCTCGGGGACCTGTCCGAGCTGCACGTCCGGGCCCAGGTGGACGAGGAGGACACGCCGCAACTGCGGGCCGGGGCGCGGGCGGTGGCGCGGGTGCGGGGCGCGGCGGACGTCGTCGTTCCGCTGGTCATGCTCAGGATCGAACCGTTCGCGTCCCCGAAGATGTCCCTGATGGGCACCACCACCGAGCGGGTGGACACGCGCATCGTCGAGGCGGTGTTCCGTGTGGAGGGCGCGACGACGGTGCGGCTGTACCCCGGCCAGGTCGTGGACGTGTTCATCGAGACCGAGGCGTCGCCGCGCGACGGGTCGAGCCCCGGACCGGGGGCGGATCGAGAAAACCGCTGAACGAACCGGGGAAACGCACGGGCGGAAGGAGTCGAACCCTCAACCTCCTGATCCGTAGTCAGGTGCTCTATCCAGTTGAGCTACGCCCGCGTCAGGGACCGCTACTTTTGGGACGCGTGGCGTCCAAGTCAAGACGGCGCGGGACTTGATCCGGCCCGGTGTGGCGCACTATCTTTCCTCCCCCTTTCTCCCCTTTTCCGGACTCGCGGTCCGGGTCTTCGGGGCTGATCCCTTGTCCGCGTGAGGATTCTCGACCGATGGCACACTCGTTGTCCGCCCAGAAGCGCGTCCGTCAGAATGCCTCCGCTCGCGCCCGCACCCGCTGGCGTCTCACGACGATGCGGGAGGCGATCAAGGAATTCCGGGACAAGCTGCTGCACGGCAGCGCGGACGAGGCGGCGACGGCGCTGCGCAAGGCGACGCGGATCATCGATCGCAGCGCCTCCAAGGGCGTGATCCACAAGAACCAGGCGGCGCGGCGGAAGAGCCGCCTGAGCGCCTCGCTCAAGGCGCGCAAGACGGCCAAGGCCTGAGGCGGGGCGCGCCCGGTCGCGTCCCCTCCGATTCATGAATCCCGCTGACAATGCCCGGCGCGCCGGGCCGGGCGTGGGCGCTCGCGCGCGGTTAGGATGCGCGCCCGAGCCCGAATCACGGGGAGCCCGCCGCGCACCATGAGCGTCCGACGAACCGAGTCCGCCCGCCGACGCCGGCCGCAGGGGGGAGATGGTGCGCCGTCGCTTCTGGGGTCGGTGGGGAGAACATCGGCGGACTACTGGGTGCTGTCGTCGCGGCCGCTGCACTCGCTGCTCCTGTTGTTGCCGCTGGTGGGGCTGTACGAGCTGGGGTCGTGGCTGTGGTTGCGGGACGCCGGGGCGCGGACGCTGCAGACCATCCGCGCGAAGCGGCTGCTGGCGGAGTTCTGCGAGACCTTCGGCGTGGGCGGGCTGGTGCTGCCGGGGCTGATCCTGCTGGTGGTGCTGCTGATCATGCATGTGCTGTCCCGGGATCCGTGGCGGGTTCGGCCGATGGTGCTGGCGACGATGGTCGTCGAGGCGTTCGCGTGGACGCTGCCGCTGCTGGTGCTGGGGGGCATGATGCAACGCGCGGGGGCGCTCGCGGCAACGGACGCCGAGGGATCGATCCTGGCGCTCTCGTGGCCGGCGCGGGCGACGCTGGCACTGGGGGCCGGCCTGTACGAGGAACTGCTGTTCCGCATGATCGGGCTGGCGCTGGTTCACCTGATCCTGGCGGACGTGCTGGGAACGCCGGAACGATGGGCGAGGGTGCTCTCGGTGGCGGTGTCGGCCCTGGCGTTCTCGCTGTACCACGATGTTTCCCTTCCGGGGGGAGGGGCCAACGTGGCGCTGGTGGTGTTCTACATGGCGGCGGGCGTGTACTTCGGGATTGTGTACCTGATGCGCGGCTTCGGCGTGGTCGCCGCGACGCACGCGGTGTACGACCTGCTGGTGCTGGTGCTGCTCCGCGGGTGAGCGCGGCGGGCGAATGGCACGGGTCGGACGCGCGGGCATCGGAAGAATGAAGCGCGAGCGTGTCGGGGAGCGCGGCATCCGGGTTGTTTTCGGCGCGGGGCGCGTTGGCGGGCGCGGGTTCGGGCGCGGCCGCGGGCGATGGCG
>JAEUIW010000069.1 GCA_016794925.1 Phycisphaerae bacterium | reverse complement strand
CGCCGGCTTCACGGGCCAGGGCGTTGTGATCGGAATCCTCGACACCGGCTTCCATCGCACGCACCAGATCTTCACCCAGCCGTCACACCCGCTCGTCGTCCTGGCCGAGCACGACTTCATCAACAACGATGGCAACACCGACATCCAGGGCGGCGACCACGGCGACCAGCACGTCCACGGCACGCTCATCCTCTCCGTCATCGGCGGCTATCTCCCCGGCACGTTCGTCGGCGGCGCCTACAACGCCAACTTCGTCCTCTGCAAAACCGAGGACATCACGAGCGAAACGCCCATCGAAGAGGACAACTACGTCGGCGGCCTGGAACTCTGCGAAGCCCAGGGCGCCGACATCACCACCTCCAGCCTCGGCTACATCGACTGGTACACGCAGGCCGATCTCGACGGACAGACCGCCGTCACCTCGATCGCGGTCAACATCGCCAACGACACCGGCCTGCACTGCTGCACCGCCGCCGGCAACGAGGGCAACGACGGCAATCCCAACACCAGCACGCTCATCGCGCCCGCCGACGCCTTCCGCGTCATCACCTGCGGCGCGGTGGACTCGGGCGGCGCCAGCGCGGGCTTCACCTCCACCGGGCCCACCGCCGACGGCCGCATCAAGCCCGAGGTGATGGCCCGCGGCGTCGACACCCTCTGCGTCTGGCCCTACGACGATGTCAATTACGCCCAGGCCAGCGGCACATCCCTCTCCACCCCCATCGTCGCCTCCGTCGTCGCCTGCCTCACCGGCGCGCGCCCCAGCTGGTCCATCGATCGCATGAGGACGTTCGTCTCCCACGCCGCCTCCGACTACTTCGCCACCCACACCACCGATCCGCTCTTCATCCGCGGCTACGGCATCATCAACG
>JAEUIW010000068.1 GCA_016794925.1 Phycisphaerae bacterium | reverse complement strand
CATCTCCCAGAAAGATTACTACAGCACCTTCGCCTTCTTCAACCAGGTGCCCGAGAAAGGCCTTGTGGGCGACATCACGCTGGCCTCGCTCGCTGATCCGCCCAAGATCAAGTTCACCACGGATGAGATCGAAAAACTCTACACCTACATCAACAAGAAAGACACCGCTGCTGTCGAGGTGATGGTCATGCAGGATTCTTCCGCCCGCCGCCCCACCTACATTCTCAAGCGCGGCGTCTACGATGCCCCGGGCGACCCGGTTTCCTTTGGCGTGCCCAACGACATTCTTCCCTTCGACACCCTGACCTACGGCCCCAACCGTCTGGGTCTTGCCAAGTGGCTCTTCGACAAGAAGAATCCGCTCACCTCCCGCGTCTTTGTCAACCGGATGTGGCAGGAGTTCTTCGGCCGCGGACTGGTGAAGACGTCGGGCGACTTCGGCATGCAGGGAGAGATGCCGTCGCACCCCGAGCTGCTCGACTGGCTGGCCCTCGACTTCATGAACCACGGCTGGAACATCAAGCGGCTCGTCAAGCAGATCGTCACTTCGGCCACGTACCGCCAGTCGTCGGTGGTCGATAAAGACAAGCTGGCGGCAGACCCTGAAAATATTCTTCTTTCCCGCTCCTCCCGCCAGCGTCTTTCCGCCGAAGCTGTGCGCGACCTCGCCCTGGCCAGCAGCGGATTGCTGGTAAAAGAAATTGGCGGACCGAGTATGAAAGTCTACCAACCTAAAGGCATTTGGGAGTCGGCCACCTCCGGCCGTGGCGTGCTCGCCCGATACGTCCAGGATCACGGCGACGATCTCTACCGCCGCGGGCTGTACAGTTTCATCAAACGTACCGTACCTCCGCCTGGCATGCTCATGTTCGAT
>JAEUIW010000067.1:492-884 GCA_016794925.1 Phycisphaerae bacterium | reverse complement strand
CCGGTTCCGTGAACATCCGATTCAAGGGCCCGCGATTCCTGGCGAAGGCTTCCGGTACGGTGACTCTCACCGGCGGCGGAACGACCACGGTCAATGCTGCGATGGTCAATGGTAACGTCAACGGGGACAACGTGGTCGACTTCTTCGACTACCTGATCCTCAGCGACGCCTACGAGTCGTCAACCCCTGACGCACTCTACACGGCGAACATCAACGCGGACTTCACCGGTGACGGTACGATCGATTTCTTCGACTACCTGATCCTGAACGCGAACTACGAGAAGGAAGAGGACAACTAAGTCTTCTGACTTCTGATCAGAGAAGCGGGGGGCGGGACGAGGTGCCCGGGGCCCCGGCACAGGTTTGCCACGCCAAAAAAAATAAACCCGTTT
>JAEUIW010000067.1:0-482 GCA_016794925.1 Phycisphaerae bacterium | reverse complement strand
GATCCTCGACGTGGGATCCTGGACATGGTCCAGGAGCCCGCTTCTCTTTGTGCCCAGAAAAAAGAAAGTCCTCAGTTTGCTTAAACTGAAGACTTGGGTGCGGGGGTAGGATTTGAACCTACGACCTCCGGGTTATGAGCCCGACGAGCTACCAGGCTGCTCCACCCCGCGGTACTCGTCTATTATTGCGCATCGGCTCAGGTGCCGTCAAGGGGCTGGACGGGCTCCGTAGGCACACATTAGGGCGACTACGAGGCCCAGCAGGAACATACACCGCTCACGAAGAGACCAGCTCATACAGCTTCGTTAGGCGAAACTTGTGCCAATCCGGGGTTAGCGTTTCCGAAGTCGTTGGATCGTTTGGAAAATCATAAAACCGGTCGCGATGATGTCCGCTTTTTGGGCGATGCCTCGCGCGATGGCTTCAACGCTGCCCGCGACGTTCTGCGCGTGACCGCTGAGCGCGCGCTGGGTCGTCTGCA
>JAEUIW010000066.1 GCA_016794925.1 Phycisphaerae bacterium | reverse complement strand
CCTTACAAATTTCCGCGAACGCGCTGGGAGTGCGGTAGGCAAGACTGCTATGCGGCCGTTCATCTCGGTAGAACCGTTGGTAGTCTCCGATCACCACGATCGCCTCGCGCAGGTCCATGAACGCCTCCCGGTCCAGGCACTCATCCCGCAGGCGGCCGTTGAAGCTCTCGATGAGCCCGTTCTGCCAGGGACTCCCCGGCTCCACGTACAAGGGGCCCACATCGCTCGCCTCCAGGTGCTTCTTGAGCGATTCGGCGATGAACTCGGGGCCGTTGTCCGACCGGATGTGCTTGGGCACACCGTACTTCTTGAACAATCCCGTCACCAGCCTGATCACGTCCTTGGCGTTGATCCTCCGCGCCACGTAGACCAGCATCGGCACCCGCGTGTACTCGTCCACCACCGTCAGGATCTTGAACGTCCGACCGTCATTCATCGTCTGGTCGTGCACAAAGTCCCACGTCCACACGTGGTTGCGGCTCAATGCCCGGAGCACATGCACCGCGTTCTCAGGCACTCCGATCGCCCGACGCCTCTTCACCCGCCGCGGCACCCGCAGCCCGTGCCGCCGGCAGAGCCGGTAGACCTGGTCCCGCCCCGCGCGGAAGCCGCGAAGCGTCACCATCCCGTGCAGCATCCGGTACCCCAGCCGCGGGTACTTGGCCGCCAAGCCCGTCAGCACCTCCACCAGCAGCTTGTCCTTCTCGACCTTGGCGGTGGGTGCCTCCACAGCGTTGCGCGACAGCCCGACCAGCTCGCACGCCCGGCGGATCGACACTTCCGGCCTCGATCGCCGGATGTGCTCGATTGCCTCGCGGCGGCGGATCGGGCTCACCATTTTCCCTCGTTGAGCTCCTTCAAGATCTGCTTGTCGAGCGTCAGGTCCG
>JAEUIW010000065.1 GCA_016794925.1 Phycisphaerae bacterium | reverse complement strand
CAGTACCTTCCGGCCCGTGACGATCTCCCGATAGGCCGCCTCATCGCCCATGCGGGCCAGGATGGGATGGTTCACCGTATGCCCGCCGATCGTGATGCCGGCCCGTGCAAGTGCAGCCACCTGCGGCGTGCTCATCATCAGGTCATGCGGTAGCGTCACGCCAGCGGCTGCCACCAAGGCATCGGTGCGCGCCAGACGCTGATCAATCGGCAAGTATTTCAGGGCCTGAAGCAGACTGTCGATCACTCGGCGACGCGCGGCATGGTCACGCAGCGACGGCGGCGGCCCGGGCAGCAGGTCGTCGATGCCGGGCAGGGTGTCGTGGCGGCACAGCCGGACGGCCTCAATGACGCGGTCGTTCCACATGCAGCCACCATCCAGGAATCCGGTGGCAACGAAGCAGGTAGCCGGCAAGCCGTAGCGCTGGAGGATGGGCAATGCCACGTCATGGTTGTCGGCGTAACCGTCGTCGAAGGTGATGCTCAGCGCACGGGCGGGCAACTCGCCATGCCGCAGCCGCTGCACTGCGTCGGCAAGCGACAGGACATTGAACGACGATCTCAGCCAGCGGCAAACCTCGTCGAAGGCAGCAGCATGCACTTCGCCAGGAAAGAGTGGGTCAGGCGTCGGCGTTACCCGGTGGAAGATCAGCGTCGAGAGGCAGCCCTTGCCGCCTCCAGGAAGTGAAAGCCCAAGCAGTACGTCAAGCATGCGCCGCTGCCTCATTTGCCTTCGGGGTTTTCGGAAGGCGGCCAATAGGCGCACCGCTGTTGAACAAGCCAAAGGGCTCTGTCTTCCAGCTCTCCGCCATGAGCCAGAACTTGCAGGCGATGATGATTACGGCAATGTTGTAGGCGAGATCCAGGTAGGCCAAGCTCAGGAACGCA
>JAEUIW010000064.1 GCA_016794925.1 Phycisphaerae bacterium | reverse complement strand
GATGTCGGTGCTCGCCTCGGTCTCGTCGTCGACGTCGGACAGCTCGCAGACGGGCTCGGCGATGGTCGTGTCCGGGTCGGCGTCGTAGACGCAGCGGGTCATGCACGCCGGCTTGATCTGCTTGATCAGCTTGTTGGCGATGGCGTCGAGCGCGGCCGAGTAGTCGTCCTGGCAGATCGAGTACAGGTTGCGCTGGTCCTCGACCGCGAACGCCTCGGCGAACTCGCGCTCGCGCACCGGCGGGACCGCGGCCGCGGCCGGGTCGCCCGGGTCGCCGACGACGCAGCCCGGGCCGACGCCGTACATCGACTGGAAGTCGGCGTCGACCGCGTCGGCGTAGGGGATCTCGGCCTCGCCGCGCTCGTAGCCGATCGGCACGCCCGCGATCAGCGAGACCAGCACCTCCTGCGAGCCGTCGAACGCCTGCTTGGCGTCCTCGATGCCCTGCAGGAACTCGACGTACTTGCCGACCGGCTTCAGCACCGCCTCCGCGTCGCTCGCGCCCGGCTGGCCCGCGAGGTCGTAATTCTCGGCGTGGCACTCCTCGTAGGTCCCGCTGCCGGTGCAGGCCACGCCCGCGTTCCAGCAGGTCGACGACAGCGACGCCTTGTCGGTCAGCGGGTCCTCCCAGAACACCTTGTTGGTGGTGAAGATCTCCTTGGCCGCGGGGTTGTACGAGCAGTCGGCCTCGTCGGTGATGAACACCACCGACAGGATCGCCTTCTCGCGCAAGAACCCGTAGTTGTGCTGCGAGTTGGCGTCCTTCGCCCCGGCCAGCGCGAGGTACATGCTCTCGAGGTGCGACTCGAACCCGCAGCCGGACACGCCCTGCGGGCCGTAGCACTGGAACGCCTCGACCATCGACGACACGCCCTCGACGTTGATGGTGC
>JAEUIW010000063.1 GCA_016794925.1 Phycisphaerae bacterium | reverse complement strand
ACCTGCGCGCCGTGCATGGCGCCATCGTCAACATCGCCGACGTCTACGCCGACCTGCCGCGTGCGGACCTGGCGGTCTATGCCGCGTCCAAGGCCGCCCTGCTCGCTGTCTCGCGCGGACTGGCGGTGTCGCTGGCGCCCGAGGTGCGGGTGAACGCGGTATCGCCCGGCGCCATCCTGTGGCCGGACGGCGGCATCGATGCGGAGGTACAGTCAGGGCTGCTGGCACAGACGCCGCTGGGACGCGTCGGCGAGCCGGACGACATCGCCGGCACCGTGGCGTGGTTGCTGGGCGATGCGGCGGGTTACGTCACCGGCCAGGCGATCCGCGTGGACGGCGGACGCGGGATCCGCTGACCCCACTCAGGTGAAATCGATCGCCACCACGCCCGGTGGCGCATCGCGATCGGCATGCGCCTGCCACAGCGCATCCAGCCGCTGGCCGCTGCGTGGATCGACCATGTCCGGCGCGATGTCGGCCAGCGGCAGCAGCACGAACGCATGCTTCAGCTCGTCGCGTGGCAACCGCAAGTTGCCCGGCCCCTGCATCACCCGGTCGTCGTAGAACACGATGTCGATGTCGAGCGTGCGATCGGAGAAGCGCGGGCCGCTGCGGTCGCGGCCGTGCGCGTCTTCCAGCGCATGCAGCCAGTCGTTCAGCGCGAGCGGATCCAGATCGCTGTCGATCACCGCGGCGGAGTTGAGGAAGTCGGTGCCGTCGAAACCGACCGAGCGCGTGCGGTAGACCGGCGACAGCACCACGTCGCCGAAGCGCTCGCGCAACGCCGCGACGGCGGCACGCAGGTGGCGCTCGGGTTCCACGTTGCTGCCGAGGCTGAGGTAGGCCTTTCCCATGGGTCAGTCCGGGCGCACGCCGCGTTCGATCAGCACGCCCA
>JAEUIW010000062.1 GCA_016794925.1 Phycisphaerae bacterium | reverse complement strand
GCCCGCTTGATCGCCTCCACCGAATTGCCGCCTCGCGGCATGAAGGGATCCCAGACAATCATTTGCTCGCGAGGAATGCCCATCTTGTTGGCCGTGTTCCGCCCCAGATGCTCATCGGGGAAAAACAGGATCTTCTCGCGCCTCGCCCAGCTCCATTCGATGACTTTCCGCGCATTGGACGAGGTGCAGGTCAGCCCGCCATGTTCGCCGCAGAACGCTTTCAAGATCGCGGCGGAGTTCACATACACCGCCGGCATCACCGTTTCTTCGACTGGCACCACCCGCCCGAGCGCATCCCAGCACTGTTCGACCTGCTCGATCGCCGCCATGTCAGCCATGGAACAGCCTGCCGCCATGTCGGGGAGAATGACCGTTTGATTGGACCGGCTCAACACATCGGCGGTCTCCGCCATGAAGTGCACGCCGCAAAACACGACATAGGGCCGATCGGAACGCTGCTCGGCCACCTGCGCGAGAATCAGGGAGTCGCCGCGGAAATCGGCATGCTGAATCACTTCATCGCGTTGATAATTATGGCCGAGGATCATCACCCGGTCACCCAGCGTCCGTTTGGCCGCGCGAGTCCGTTCGAAGAGTTCTTCGGCAGACAAGGATTGATAGTCGGTAATGGGACGGGGAAGCGTGGCGACCGTTTTCACCTGCAGCCTTTCGGTTGATTGAAAAAACTATACCACGAGGGAACTTACACTGTCTGATTCTACGACACCCCTTCCCGCACAATCAATGAAACCGCCGCTGAGAAGAGGGCCTAGGAAGGATTGCAGAGATGGGCCGAAGGGGTCGGGGTAGCAGGCTCTCTTCCTTAGCGAAGTTTCCAATATCCTGGCCGGCGGCGGCCATGAGCAGGGGCCACCACCTGAACGGAGTCATTCACGAC
>JAEUIW010000061.1 GCA_016794925.1 Phycisphaerae bacterium | reverse complement strand
GGGGCCATGGTGCAAGTGTCGCTGTTCGGCTACTTCGCCGGCGGCGCCTTCCTGAGCCTGTCGTACTTCGATCTGCCTTACATCATCATGTCGCTGGTGATCCTCGCGACCGTCTGGGTGCGCCAGCGCGCTTGGGAGCGTGAACCCGAACCGGGCCGCGGCTGGAACTGGGTGCCCGGCCTGGCCACGCGCCAACCCGTGAGCTAGCCCATGGTCAGACCCATCCTGAAACTCGCGTCTCCCGGTGGCAAACGCGGGCGACTGTCGGTGCTGGTACTGCACCGGGTGTTGGCCGAAGCCGACACCCTGTTTCCGGAAGCGATGGACATACCGCGTTTCACCGAGTTGTGTCGCTGGCTTGACTCACTGTTCAACGTGGTGCCGCTGGACGAAGGCGCCCGGCTGCTCAAAGACGGCGGTCTGCCTGAGCGCGCCTTGGCGATCACCTTCGACGACGGTTACGCCGACAACCACGACGTCGCGCTGCCCATCCTGCGCCGTCATGGGCTGCCGGCCACCTTCTTCATCGCCACCGGCTTTCTGGACCGCGGCTGCATGTGGAACGATCTTGTCATCGAGGCCTTTCGCCACAGCAAACTGCAACGGGCCGACCTTTCGGACCTGCTCGGATCCGGCGCCTATTCGTTGGCGGACCCGCATGGCAGGCGCTCCGCGCTGGAGGAGGTCATCGGAAAGGTGAAGTACCTGCAGCCGGAACGCCGGCTGGACCTTGTCAGCAGGATCGGCGCCCGCCTCGAAGTCGATCCGCCCCCCGGCATGATGATGACCACGGACGAGGTCGTGGCCTTGCGCAAGGCCGGCATGCAGATCGGCGCGCACACGGTTTCACACCCGATCCTGGCCACGCTGGATGCGGCCGAGAAGCGGCGCGAAATTG
>JAEUIW010000060.1 GCA_016794925.1 Phycisphaerae bacterium | reverse complement strand
ACGACGGGCCTTGACGGCCCCCGTGGCCATGCGCTCGTCGTCCAAGACGAACACCCTCGCTTCGTGCGGCGGCGTGTTCTCAACGACGATCATCGCGTGCGTAGCTGGAGTTCCGGTCGCCAGCGCGTGCCCCCAGCAGTACCACGCGGCTTGGACGTGGTACGCAAGCCGCTTGATGTCGCGCCGGAAGTCGTCCATCTCGGCGGATGCCGCCGACTTGAGTTCGACGATCATGCCGGACGCTGTGATGCGGTCGGCGCGGCCCTTGCAGTCGAGCCCGCTCTTGGGGTCGCGCCAGACCATGCTCGCCTCGCACGCCCCGGGCGACTCAAGCAGAGCCATCGCCTTGGACGAGCGGCGTATCCCTTCCGCCATTCCGACTACTTCGTCGTGGTCGTCACGCGAGAGGATCACCTTGCCTTCGTTCCGCGCGACGAACTCCGCGTAGATCGCCTTGCCATCCCTGGTCCGCCGGTCGCAGTCCGGCCGCCGCGCAATCCGTTCCGCGAACAGGGAAGGGGTGAGGACCGCGTAGTGCAGCGCCGTACCCTTGAGCATTTCGGGCGAGGGTTCGCGCGGATGATCGATCTCCCATTTTGCGTGCGCCGGGGTCCGCGCCATTTGCTTGAGCGTGGACTGATTGAGCGCGGGCCACTCGCGGTAGACGCGCTCGGGCACGTTGAGGTGCAGACCGGCGGCGGGGAGGGTGGCGGTCATTAGTGAAACCTCACGGGCTCGCCAGCGGCGTGAGCGCGCAAGAGGCCCAGAGTGAACTCGTACAGGCGCTCGCGGGGGCTAGGGAACCCGTATCCGCTGACCTTTGGCGCGAGATTCGCCAGGGCGATTGCGAGCGGAAGACACTGATCGTGTGCGATTTCTCCATCGCAGTCGGAGTGATTCATCAGCA
>JAEUIW010000005.1 GCA_016794925.1 Phycisphaerae bacterium | reverse complement strand
ACCCGTCGCTCGCTTCATCATGCCGAACTGTTCGCACGGGGATCCTCAACGGTTGCGCCAGGGTTCTGGACAAAGCAAGGCAAACCGAGAGTGCCATAACTTTCATTCCCACTAGCACGCCCTTCTTCAGGATCGCGCACGCCTCTGGTAATCCAGTTGTAAGCCCAAAATGCCGGTCGTTGAGACCACTTCATGCTTATATGCACAGCGCGAACTATGTATAACGCAGAATGCAACGCTACGTGGTATCGTCCAACACTCGAAGCCGTGTTCCCATAATAAATAATATACTGCGGACTCGCGTGCGATGCCTTTGACAACCCGACCCCGTAAATTGAATGGTATAGGATACCTTTCGCTGCCGCGGTCTCTTCAATTGAATCACGAGATTCATCGCAATTCTGATCCGCTTTGACAATCTGAGCGACGAGTTGTTCGAAATTGTGCGGCATCGGTTCCGTGTTCGTGTCGGCGTAATCACGCAGTGATTTTAACAATTCATACTGTTGACTCATATCTATTAATGATCTATCAGAATATTTCCTGGCTTCGCGTTCATATTCGGCGCGAAGAGCTGACCAATAGCGACCCCAGCCGTAACGCGAAGCCCACAGGACTTTCATCGCGGCCTCTAGCATCCTACGTACAATCGGGTCGGCGGCTAGATGATAGCCGTAGATTCGTGTAATATGTATGGCTTCGCAGTCATCAATTCCGAGTTTTATGGTATTCAAAAGAACATGCTGTTCCCGGCTACAGTCAGTACCGGTTTTTGTGATTGCTTGGCGAAGTCGTGATGCGCATGCGGACAGCAGACGATTTGCCCCGCCCAAGCAGCGTTCAGGAGATACTGTCATCGGATCCGGGTTCAAGGGATCACACCTCGACCACCATCGCGACGCTGTTGCCGCCGCCCAGGCACAGCCCCGCCACGCCGCGCTTCCCGCCCGTGCGATGCAGTTGGTGGAGCAGCGTGGTGAGCACCCGAGCGCCGCTGGCGCCGATGGGATGACCCAGGGCGATTCCCCCGCCGCAGATGTTCAGTTTCGCTTCCGGGATGCCCAAGGCCTTGATGTTGCACAGGACCTGGGCGGCGAAGGCCTCGTTGACCTCGAACAGGTCGATGTCCTTCACTCCCACGCCCGCCTTCTTCATGACGCCCGCGATGCCCTCGATGGGCGCGGCGAAGATGTCCTTGGGCGCGACGCCGCTGGTGTAGTAGGCCACGATCCGGGCAATGGGCTTGACCCCGAGCTGCTCGGCCTTCGCCAGGCTGGAAACGATGATCGCCGCCGCGCCGTCGGAGATCTGGCTGGCGTTCGCGGCGGTGATGGTCTCGTGACCGGGCAGGGCCCGGAGCTTGGCGACCCCGTCGAGCGTCGTGTCGGCGCGGATGCCCTCATCGGCGCTCACGCCCGGTGATTTCTTGTCCATGCACTGCTCGCCGGACAGTGCGACGGTCTCACCCTTGAAATGCCCTGACCGGGTTGCCTCGGCGGCCCGCTGGTGCGATTGCACGCTAAAGCGGTCCTGCTCGGTCCGGGAGATCTCGTACTTCTTGGCGATGTGATCGGCGCCGCTGGTCATGGCCCAGCATTCGAAGGCGCAGCGCAGACCGTCGTACGCCATGTGATCCTCGAACGTGGCCGGGCCGTACTTCACGCCCTCGCGCAGGCGCGCGAAGTGGGGGGCCGCCGTCATGTTCTCGAATCCGCCCGCCACCACAAGCTGGTTGTCCCCCGCCTTGATCGACTGGGCCGCGAGCATCACCGCCTCCAGCCCCGAACCGCAGACCTTGTTGATGGTCTTGGCCGAGAGGGTGTCGGGCAGGCCGGCCTTGAGACCCGCCTGGCGAGCCGGGTTCTGTCCCAGCCCCGCCTGGAGCACGCAGCCCATGATGCACTCGTCGATGTGCCCGGCGGACCCTGGCGCCGCCTCCAACGCCGCCCGAACCGCGTACGAGCCCAGCACAGGGGAGGGCACCTTGCTCAGGCCGCCAAGGAAACGGCCGATCGGCGTGCGTTTCGCGGCGAGGATGACGGGGATGTTCGAGGCGGACGTGGTCATGAATCGGCTCCCTGATGTGTAGTGCCGATTCTAGGGGACAGACGCTCCGCGTTCCGCGCGGGGGACCCCGGCCATTCATCGTCAGGGAACGATCGACCGAGCGTGGGCACAGCGTGCCACGCGCTGGTAGTTGCACTGAAAGAACTTCGTGTACGCGATCTTCGAACGCGTCCCGTGGACCGGCTCGGTCCAACGTCGCGTGTCGGCGACGATCTCCTTGAGGGACTCGGGGCTGAACGGGACCTCCCTGCCGTCCCTGGTCCGGTGCATCGGCATGGCGTAGAAAAGCCGCTCCATCTCCGCGCGGACGTCGGGGGGGAACGAAGCGTCCGAACGCGCGGCGTTGAGCGCGTCCCAGGCCGCCCGGAGCTCGAGCGACGTGTCCACGCCGAACGCGCCCATCAAGGGACCGATGGCGTCGCGCCAGCCGCGCGGCGCCGTGGCCGAGGCGAGCTCGAACGGGTTGACGCGGTCCACGAACCGGTCAAGGTGCTTCTCGTACATGATCCGTCTCACCGGCATGCGCCGCAGCTCGTATCGCTCCGGGCCGAGCCCGTCGCCCGGCCCGCCCCCTTCGTTCGAGCCGCGTGCGCGGAACTGCCAGAGCGCCTGCGCTTCCTCCGAGAGACAGAACTCCACGAACCGCTTGGCGAGCTCGGGGTCAGGCCCTCCCCGCAGAATCGCGACCGGGTCCGCGTCGATGTACGCCGCTCCCTTCGGATCGACGTACCCCACGCGGCCGTCCTCCGGCCGCTCGCCGGAGCGCAGGATCGCCTGGGCCTGCCCACGCCCGTAGAAATCGATCGCGACTCCCGCCGCGGCCTCGCCCTGCGAGACATCGAAGGGCGGCGAGGTGCTGGCGGTGGCGAAGTACCGGGCATTGGCGGACATCTCGCGGAGGATGCGCCAACCCTCATCCCAGCCCCGGTTGTTGAGGATCGAGTCGTACGCCGTCGCCACCGAGCCCGACTGCCGGGGATCGGCCAGCGCGATCAATCCGCGGTACTGGTACGAGGTCAGGTCAACAAACGTCTTGGGCTCGGGCAGACCGCGGTCCCGCAGGAGGTCGCGGTTGTAGACAATCCCGAAGGCCGAGAGCGCCGTGCCCAGCCAGTACTGATCGGGGTCGTAGAGCACCTCGGCGCCGATCCGGTTGGCGCCGTACCACTCGTCGAGCTGCTCCTTGGAAAATCCGGCGGGCACCGACATCGGCACCGTGACGCTCGCGTCGGCTCCACCGGGTGACGGCCCGGCCCGCGGGAGGGACGCCGCGGGCATCGTCACGCCCCGCTTGAGCCGTCCGAACTCGAACGAGCCGCCCCCCATCATCACGTCGAAGCCGATCGTGCCGGGCTGGCATCGGCCGTCGGCCGAGATCCGGCCGTCCCGCATGCGGGCCTCGAACTCGGACCGCAGTTGGTTCAGTATCTCGGTCGTTCCGCCCGGGTACCGCCAGTCGATCCGCACCGGCTGCGCCCACCTTGCCTGGTGCCAGCGG
Source organism: Phycisphaerae bacterium (assembly GCA_016794925.1). Classification (GTDB taxonomy): domain Bacteria; phylum Planctomycetota; class Phycisphaerae; order Phycisphaerales; family UBA1924; genus JAEUIW01. Next base: position 193,323 of record JAEUIW010000005.1, on the reverse strand, counting down.
TTGAACGCCGTCTCGAATTCCGATTTGATCTGCTGGATGTGAGGCGACACGACAATCAGCGTGCGCGCCCCGGCGCTGGTGGGCGCGCGCCCCTGCTCGGCGGCGCGGCGGGCCACGAACGGCACACCCAGGATCACCGCCAACATCGCCACGATCAGCCCACGCCACACGTTCATTCCCGGCCCGCCCTCCTCGTGCGATTCGCTCAACCCATGGACGCGATGATCTCGGCCGCCAGCTCCGCGCCCGAAGTCCCCAGCGGCCTGCCCGCCCACACGATGCCCAGACCCTCGCCGGCCTCGAACTTCGGGATGATGTGAAAATGAACGTGGAAGACCGCCTGGTGGGCCCCAACTCCGTTGTTCTGCAGCACGTTGTATGCCTTCGCGCCCGTCACCCGCATCACCGCGCGGCAGATCCGCGGCAAGATCCTCCCGATCGCCGCCGCCGATTCATCCGACAGCGCGTCGAGCGTCGCGGCGTGCTCCTTGGGGATGACCAGCGTGTGCCCGCGCGACAGCGGGTGAACATCCAGGAACGCCAGCACGTGGGAGTCCTCGTGCACGCGATGGCACGGCACCTCACCCCTTATGATCTTCGCAAAAATCGTCTCGGCCATGATGATCGAGCGTAGCGCGCGGGCTCCCGAATCCACTCCGACGGGGCTCAGACATCGCAGATCTTGATGCTCTCGCGCAGCGAGACCATCGCGTCGCGCGACGGGATGAACTCCTGCCCGACGTACCCGGAATACCCCTTGTCCGCGATGGCTTTCATGATCGCGGGGTAGTACAGCTCCTGGCTCGTGTCGATCTCCCGCCGACCCGGCACGCCCCCGGTATGGAAGTGCCCGATGGCGTCGAAGTGGTCCGTGATCGTCCGGATCACGTCCCCCTCCATGATTTGCATGTGGTAGATGTCATATAGCAGCTTGAACCGCGGGCTGCCGACCTCCTTGACGAGGTCCACGCCCCACGGCGTGCGGTCGCACATGTAGTCCTTGTGATCCACCTTGCTGTTGAGCAACTCCATCACGATCGTCACGCCCAGGCTCTCGGCGAGAGGAGTGATCCGCTTCAGTCCCTTCGCGCAGTTCTTCAGTCCTTCGAGGTCGTTCATCCCGGCCCGATTCCCGCTGAACACGATCTGATTCGGTATGCCCGCCTGCTTGACGAGCGGCAGCCGCTCCTCCAGCTCCTTCACGATCGTGTCGTGCAACTCGACGCGGTTGAAACCCCTGCCGATGGGGTTGCTCTTCACGAAACTCGCAACGGCGCACGTCAAGCCGTGCGACTTCACCACATCCCACTCATCCGGGTTCAGCAACTCGATCGATGCGAGCCCCATCTCCTTCGCGTTCCGGGCCAGCTCGTCGAGCGGCATGCCCCCGTAGCACCACCGGCACGCGGACTGCTTGATCCGGCCCCCGCCCGAGCCCGTCGCCCGCGTCGTCATGCCCGGATCTCCCACGGCCCGCGCCCCGACCGACCCCGCCGCGACCGTTCCCGCAATCACGCCCATCGCTTCGCGTCGATTCAGTCCGTTCATGCGTCGCTCCCGCTGCGGCCCCCCCTCAGCATACCAGCGCCCGCCCCGCCCGTCCCCGCTTGACCGGCGGCCAATTTCATGCGGCGGATCGCTATGCTCCTCAGGCGGCGGCAACCGCGCACCCCCGCGCCTCGCGCCCCCGACCTGGATTCACCATGCCCCGACTCGGCGTCTGCTCGTGGTCCCTTCGCCCATCCGGTCCATCAGACCTCGTGGACAAGCTCGGGATGACCGGCCTGAACGCCGTGCAGCTCGCGCTCGACCCGATCCGCGAGGGCGCGTGGGGCCGCGCGGAAACCCAGCGTGCCCTCTCGGGGGCGGGGGTTCTGGTCCTCTCTGGCATGATGGGCACCAAGGGCGAGGACTATTCCACCCTTGACACCATCCGCCGCACCGGCGGCGTCCGCCCGGACGAGCACTGGGAGCACAACCTCGCCGCCGCGCGAGACACCGCCCAGCTCGCCGCCGAGATGGGGCTTCGGCTCGTCACCTTCCACGCCGGGTTCATCCCCCACGAGCGGTCCGAACCACTCCGTGCGGTCATGCTGGATCGGCTCCGCCGCATCGCGGACCGATTCCATGCCAACGGTGTCCGGATCGGCTTCGAAACCGGACAGGAGGCAGCGTCAACCCTCGCGGAAGCACTGACCGAGCTGGACCACCCCGCCATCGGCGTGAACTTCGACCCCGCAAACATGATCCTGTACGGAATGGGCGATCCCGTCGCGGCGGTCGCCACCCTCCGCCGATGGATCGTGCAGGTTCATGTCAAGGACGCCAATCCCCCGCCCGCTCCGGGCGAGTGGGGATTCGAAGTTCCCGCTGGCGCGGGCTCCGTCCGTTGGAGTCCGTTCTTCCGCGCCGTGCAATCGCTCCCGAGCAATGTGGACCTCCTGATCGAGCGTGAATCGGGGGACGCCCGCATCGCCGACGTGCGGACCGCGGCCGCGCTGGTCCGTGCCCACTCGGCCGCGCCGACGGAGGCCCGGCCGTGAGCGCCCCGCGCGAGATCGGTGTTGGGGTGATCGGCCTGGGGTTCATGGGCCAGACGCACGTTCGCGCCATTGCCGCGGCACGCAGCGCGGGCCTGCCCTGTCGGCTCGTTGCGGTCTGCGATCGGTCCGGGGAGCGGCTCGCCGGCCGCGCCACCCCCGTCGGGAACATCCACACGGGCGAACCCGCGACGCTGTTCGACCCGGCGGAGGTTCGCGGCCACTCGGAACTCGAACCGTTCCTGACCGAGCCCGGCCTCGACGCGGTCTGCGTCTGCACCTACACCGACACGCACGTCGAACTGGCCTCCCGCGTCCTGCGGGCCGGCAAGCACGTGCTGGTCGAGAAGCCGGTCGCGCTGCGTGCGGCGGACGTCGCGGCGCTGAGCGATCTCGCCAAAGACCGCGGGCGGGTCGCGCTCCCCGCCATGTGCATGCGGCACTGGCCCGGCTGGGACTGGCTCCGCGACCGTATCCGCGACGGTCGATTCGGACCGTGCCGCAGCGCGACCTTCCAGCGTCTGGGCGCGGGCCCGACGTGGGGCGCGGCGTTCTACCGCAACCTCGACGCCTCGGGCGGGGCGATGTTCGACCTGCATGTTCACGATGCCGATTTCATCTATTGGTGCTTCGGCACGCCCGCGCGCGTCGAGGCCACGGGCACCCCGGAACACCTGACCGCGCTGTACCGTTTCGAATCGGGGCCGGCCCACGTCGTGGCCGAGGCCGCGTGGGACCTGGCCCCGACCGCGGGGTTCCGCATGCGATTCCTCGTGAACTTCGAACGCGCGAGCGTCGAGTTCGACCTCGCTCGATCGCCGGCGCTCACCGTGCACGCGCCGTCAGGATCGGAACCGGTTGCCTTCCCGGATGCGCACGGCTACGACCCCCAGATGCGACACTTCATTTCCCTGATCGCCGGGCGTGAGCGCACGCCCCGTGCCACGCTCGACGATGCGTTGGCCGTCACGCGCCTGCTCGAAGCCGAACGACGGTGCCTCTCGTGACCGCTCGCGCCGTACCACTGCGTCACCACCCACTCCCGGAGCTCGCCGCACCATGAACCACCCCGCCTTCCTGCTTACCGCCATCGCCGCGCTCACGTGCCTCAACGGGTGCGCGGCCGATCGTTCCATGACCGCTCCCGGGCAACGCACATCCGGCGAGGACGCCGCCCACGAGGAGCGCATGGGATGGTGGCGCGACGCCCGGTTCGGCATGTTCATCCACTGGGGTCTGTACGCCATCCCCGCCGGCGAGTGGCCCGGGAAAGGCAGCCGGCACGCCGAGTGGATCCGCGACACCGCCCAGATCCCCGTGGCGGAGTACGAGAAGCTCCTGACCCGCTTCAACCCCGTGAAATTCGACGCGGACAAGTGGGTGGCGATGGCCCACGACGCCGGGGTCCGCTACCTGGTCATCACCAGCAAGCACCACGACGGCTTCTGCCTCTTCGATTCGGCCCAGACCGACTGGGACGTCATGTCCACGCCGTTCCGACGAGACATCATGAAGGAACTGTCCGACGCCTGCAAGCGGGACGGAGTCGTCCGCTTCGCCATGTACCACTCCATCATGGACTGGCACCATCCCGATTATCTGCCCCGCCGCCCCTGGGAGAAGGCGCAGCGGCCGGAGGCCGGCGCGGACTTCGATCGCTTCGTTACCTATCTCAAGAACCAGCTCGCCGAGATCACCGCACCCAAGTACGACCCCGGGCTCATCTGGTTCGACGGTGAATGGGAGGGGACCTGGACCCACGAGCGCGGGACCGACCTGCACGCGTACATGCGCCGCATCGCCCCCGAAGTCATCGTCAACAACCGCATCGACAAGGGCCGCGCGGGAATGGAGGGCGAGACCAAAGGTGCGGGCTTCCTCGGCGATTATCACACTCCTGAGCAGACCATCCCCGAACGCGGGCTCCCCGGCGATTGGGAAACCTGCATGACCATGAACGGCAACTGGGGGTACAACGCCGCCGACAAGGACTTCAAGTCCTCGCAGGACCTCATCCGCAAGTTGTGCGACATCGCTTCCAAGGGCGGGAACTTCCTGCTCAACGTCGGCCCGACCTCCGAGGGCGAGTTCCCGCCGGAGAGCGTGCGTCTGCTTCACGAGATGGGCGTGTGGATGCGGCTCAACGGCGAGTCGATCTACTCGACCCAGCGCGGCCCGTTGACGCAGCAGCCCGCGTGGGGGCGCGTGACGATGAGGAAAACGCCCGGCGGGGCCCGGCTGTACCTGCACGTGTTCGACCCGCCCGGGGACGGTCAGCTGCTGCTCCCCGGCCTGCTCAACACGGCGACCGCGGTCTCGCTCATCCAGTCCCCAACCGCTTCGGTGATCCCGGCGATCACCACCCGGAACACGCCCGAAGGGCTCGTCGTTGACGTGTCCGGGGTCGCCGCCGGCGCGCTCGTCAACACCGGCCCGGTCGTCGTGTACAGGCTGGATATCAAAGGCGAGCCCGACGTTTCCATCCCACCCGAGATCACCGCCCCCGGCGAAGTGTTCGTCACGTCCCTCCCCGTTTCGATCGCCACGGCGCGACGCAACGTCGTGGTTCGATACACGGTCGATGGTTCGGAACCGACGGCGTCGTCCGCCGCCGCCTCCGGCACCCTGAACCTCACGACCACCACGACCATCAAGGCCCGTGGGTTCCGCGGCGCCGAGCCGGTCAGCGCGACCACGGCCCGGACGTTCACGAAGCAGGCCGCCCGGCCCGCCGCTCTCGCCGTGCTCCCCGCGTCGGCGCGCCCGGGACTCAAGGCCCAGTACTACCAGGGCGACTTCAACACGCTCCCCGACTTCGCGTCGCTCAAGCCCGCGAAAACCGGCGTCGCCGCGGCGATCACGCTCGCCGGCGTCCCCTTCGACGACTTCTACGCCGTCGTGTACACCGGATGGGTGTTCATCCCGCGCGACGATGCGTACTACTTCAATCTCGGCTCCGATGACGGCAGCCGCCTGTTCATCGGAGGGCAACTGGTGATCGACAACGACGGTCTGCACAGCCTCACCACCCGGAGCGCCGCCGCGCCGCTCGCCAAGGGCTGGCACCCCATCCGCGTCGAGATGTTCGAGAAGTCCGGCGGAGCGGACCTGGCCCTCACCGTCTCCACGCCCGGCGCGAAGCCGGAGACTATTCCGGTCAAGTCGCTGGCGCACGAACCGTGACCCGACCCGACCCCAGCGAGTGGCGAAGCGCAGGCGTTCGATGGAGCACCCCTTGACATCGATTCGCGTCATCGATTCCCACACCGAGGGTGAGCCCACGCGGGTGGTGCTCGATGGCTTCCCCGACTTGGGCGGAGGAACCGTCGCGCAACAGTTGCGGGTGCTCCGCGAGCATCACGACCAGTACCGTTCGGCGGTGGTCAACGAGCCACGTGGGTCGGACTATCTGGTCGGGGCGCTGATCTGCCCGCCGTCCGACCCGCGCGCGACCTGCGGCGTCATCTTCTTCAACAACGTCGGTTACCTGAACGCATGCGGCCACGGCACCATCGGTCTCGCGGCCACGCTCGCGCACCTCGGGCGAATCGGCCCGGGAAGCCACGTCGTCGAAACGCCGGTGGGGCTCGTCACCATCCACCTCGCCGCGAACGGGGCCGTCTCCATCGAGAACGTGCCCTCGTACCGCTTCGCCGCCCAGGTGCCGATCCGGTTCGACTGGCGCGGCCGGCTCACCACCGTGCGTGGTGATATCGCCTGGGGAGGCAACTGGTTCTATCTCGTCTCGGAGCACGGTCAGACGCTCGCCACGGACAACATCGAGTCGCTCACCGAGTTCGCGTGGGCGATCCGTCAGGCTCTGGAGCGGGCCGGCACGCGCGGCGACAAGTCCGTTGCGCACGGGCTGATCGATCACGTGGAGCTCTTCGGTCCGCCCACGCGCCCCGATGCGGATTCCCGCAACTTTGTGCTCTGTCCCGGCAAGGCGTACGACCGCTCGCCGTGCGGAACGGGGACCAGCGCCAAGATGGCCTGCCTGTTCGCCGACGGCAAACTCGCTCCGGGCCAGCCGTGGCGTCAGGAGTCGATCATCGGCTCGCGCTTCGTCGGCTCCATCCGCCTCGATGGCAACGCGCTCGTCCCGACGCTCTCGGGCAACGCCCACATCACCGCCGAGGCGGTCCTTCGCCTCGACGACCGCGACCCGTTCCGCTATGGCATCCGAACATGAGCGAATCGACCGCGGATGCCGTCATCATCGGCGCGGGAATCGTCGGCGCCGCCTGCGCGTTGGTGCTCAGTTCGCACGGCGTGCGCTGCGCGGTCATCGACGCCGGCATCGTGGGCGGAGGGGCCACTTCCGCGGGCATGGGCCACGTCTGCGTCATCGACGATTCCGAGCCCCAGTTCGCGCTCTCGTCACTCTCGGTCGGGCTGTGGCGCGAATTGCGGGATCGCCTTCCGCGCGGGGCGGAGTTCGACGGCTGCGGCACGCTCTGGATCGCGGCGAACGCCGCGGAGCTCGACGCGGCGGGGCGCAAGGCCGAGCGCCTCGCCGCGCGGGGCATTCGCGCCGAACTGCTCGACGGAGCGTCGCTCGCCCAGGCCGAGCCACGCCTGCGGCCGGGCCTTGCGGGCGGGTTGCTGATGCCCGACGACTCGGTTGTTTACGCGCCGGTCGCCGCTCGCTGGATGCTCGATCAGGCGGAAGCGGCCGGCTCGCGCGTTCGGCTCGGCGGCAGCGTCGTCTCGATCGGGCCGTCCCGTGTCGGGCTTGAGAACGGCGAATCCATTTCCGCTCCGTGGATCATCTCCGCCACCGGGGTGTGGGCGCCGCAGCTCACGCCCGGCCTGCCGGTTCGTCCCCGCAAGGGGCACCTCGCGATCTCCGATCGGTACCCCGGCCTGTGCCGGCGTCAGCTCGTGGAACTGGCGTATATCACGCACGCGCACGGGCACTCCGACGAGTCGGTCTCGTTCAACCTGCAGCCGCGCCCAACCGGGCAGTTGCTGATCGGCTCATCGCGTCAGTACGCCGGGCACGACCCGGCGGTCGAGCCGCGCGTGCTGGCGTTGGTGCTGGCGCGCGCGATCGATTTCGTTCCCGCGTTGGCGGGCGTCCATATCACCCGGGCGTGGACCGGCTTCCGGGCGGCGACGCCGGATTCGCTGCCGATCATCGGGCCGCACCCCGCACAACCGCGCCTGCTGCTCGCGACCGGACACGAGGGGCTGGGGTTGACCAATTCGCTGGGCACGGCGCGGCTGGTCGCTTCGCACATGGGGCTGGAACCCGCCCCAATCGACCCGACCCCGTTCCTGGCGAGTCGGTTCCGGAGTGCCATTCATGGCTGAGTCGGTTCGGCTGATCATCGACGGTGAGCACGCAGACGTTCCACGTGGAACATCCGTGGCGGCGGCGATCCTGAACCGAGGTACGTGGGGGTTTCGGCGGTCCGTCGAAGCGGAAGTTCGCGGTCCACTCTGCGGAATGGGCACGTGCCAGGAGTGCCGGTTGGAGATAAACGGGGAGCCCCATCAGCGTGCCTGCATGGCGATGTGCGTGGACGGGATGGTGGTTCGGACGGGTCGGGCATCAGACTAGGAAGACGTTCCACGTGGAACATCGGCACGCCAAGGTGGTGGTGATCGGCGCCGGTCCGGCGGGGCTGGCCGCGGCCGCGCGCGCGGGCGAGCACGGCTGCTCGGTCCTGGTGATCGATGACAATCCCGATTCGGGCGGGCAGATCTGGCGCGGCGATCACGGTTTGCGCGCGCGGACATGGCGTGCGCGGTGCGCGGCGGCGGGGGTAGCGTTCGTTCACGAGACCGCCGTGATCGGCGAGTCCGCGCCGGGCACGCTGGTTGCTGGTCGCCCGAGGGGGCCGATGCGGGTTCGCTTTGAACGGCTGGTGCTTGCGACCGGAGCGAGGGAGCTGTTTCTGCCGTTTCCGGGTTGGACGCTGCCGGGCGTGTTCGGTGCCGGCGGGCTTCAGGCGCTGGTCAAATCGGGGTTTGACGTTCGCGGGATGGTGATCCCGGTGGTGGGATCGGGGCCGCTGCTGCCGGTGATCGCGGCGTACCTGCGCGGGCGCGGCGCTCGGGTTCCTATCGTCGCCGAGCAAGCGTCGGCCGCGAGTATGCGAGGGCTTGCGACTGGGTTGTTGGGCGCGCCCGCAAAGCTGATTCAGGCGATACGGTTGCGGGCAGCGCTGTGGCGAACGCCGTACCGAACCGGGTACTGGCCCGTTCAGGCGACGGGGGAGGATCGCGTTCGCGAGGTGAAGGTGAGCAACGGCCAACGGACGCTCACGATCGCGTGCGATGCGCTGGCGTGCGGCTTCGGACTGGTCCCGAACATCCATGTGGCGTCGACGCTGGGTTGTCACATTACAGAGGGTCGGGTTGATGTCAGCGACCTCATGCGCACGTCGCGCGAGGGCGTGTTCGCGGCGGGAGAGGCGCTGGGGGTCGGCGGCGTGGAGTGCGCGCTCGTGGAGGGCGAGATCGCGGGGCTCGCGGCGGCCGGCGCTGAAGACGAGGCGGCGGACCTTCGGGGGCGGCGCGCGCGCGCGCGGGCGTTCGCCGGGGCGTTGAGCGACGCGTTCCGGTTGAGGGAGGAACTGCGCCGAGTCGTGGATGACGCGACGGTGGTGTGCCGCTGCGAGGATGTGCGGTGGGGGCGGGTGCGTGCGAGGTCGTGCTGGCGGGACGCGAAGCTGCAGACGCGGTGCGGGATGGGGCCGTGCCAGGGTCGCGTGTGCGGGCCGGCGATGGCGTTCCTGCGGGGTTGGCGGGTGGGGGATTCGCGTCCGCCGGTGTACCCTGCCGGGGCGAAGGACCTGGCCGTGGCGCTGGGATCGGCGGGCGCGAGCGCGGCGCCCGACGAGCGGGGGCTGCGGGAGCGCACGAACATGGAGCCGGAGCGATGAACCGGAGCGACTGGCGGGGCGTCATGCCCGCGATCACCACGCCATTCAACCCCGATCTGTCCATCGACCATGGCGCCGCCGCGCGGCACGTGGCGTGGCTGGTCGAGCACGGGTGCAGCGGGATTGTCACCCCGGGGTCGCTGGGCGAAGGAGGAACGCTCTCGCACGATGAGAGGATCGCCATGTGGGGGACGTGCGTGGGCGCGGTCGGGCGAAAGGTCCCGGTCGTCGCGGCGATTTCCGCGCTCACCACGGCGGAGGCGGTACGTCAGGCGCGCGATGCGCGAGCGGCGGGGTGCGTGGGGCTGATGGTGCTGCCGCCGTACGTGTACCGGGGCGAGTGGCGTGAGATGCGGGCGCACCTGTCGTCGGTGATCGCGGCCACGGACCTGTCGTGCATGTTGTACAACAACCCGATCGCCTACGGGACGGATTTCGTTCCCGAGCAGGTCGCGGAACTGGCGTCGTCGTTCCCGAATCTGCACGCGGTGAAGGAATCGTCCGCGGATGTCCGGCGGATCACCGCGATCCGCTCGCTGGTTGGAGACCGACTGGCGTTGCTGGTGGGAGTCGATGACCTCATCGTCGAGGGGATCGGGGCGGGAGCAGCGGGCTGGATCGCGGGGCTGGTGAACGCGCTGCCGCGCGAATCGGTGGACTTGTTCGAGCTGGCGCGTGCCGGGAAGCGTGCGGAGGCCGAGGCCTTGTACAAGTGGTTCCTGCCGTTGCTGAGGATGGACGTGGTTCCCGAGTTCGTGCACTTGATCAAGCTCGCCCAGCAGGAGGTGGGCATGGGGTCCGAGCGTGTGCGTCCGCCGCGGTTGATGCTGGAGGGCGCGAAGCGAGCGGTCGCGCTGCACACGATTCGTGAGGCGGTGCGGGCGCGGCCCGGGCCGCGATGATGGGTCGCCGTGCGAGGCGTGGCGTTCGGGTCAGGTCCAGGTGAGGCACTCGGGCAGGCCGGTACCGAGATTCTCGCAGCCGCGGGACGTGACGAGCATCATGTCCTCGACCCGAACGCCTCCGAAGGCGCGCGAGTAGAGGCCCGGCTCGATGGTCACGACATCGCGGTCGAGCAACTCCGGGCCGTTCATATCGAGGAGCGGCGGCTCGTGCCCGTCCAGGCCGATGCCGTGCCCGGTGCCGTGCTGCATTGTGATGCGGGTGGGGGGGTCGGTCGCGGCGGGGATGCCGCGCGCGAACCCGTGCGCGGCCAGGGTTGTGATCGTCGCGTTGTGCACATCGTGCCCGGTGGCTCCGGCCCGCGTGGCCGCGGTGGCGGCCGTCTTGGACTCGACGACGGCGCGGTGCATGCGTGCGACTTCGGGCGGGATGGGGCCGTTTACGACGGTGCGGGTGGAATCGCCGTGGTAGAGCGCGTGCTTGTCTCGCGGGAAGATGTCGATGATCACGGGCTCCTGGGTTCGCAGCTCGCCCGAGCCGAAATGGTGGCAATCCCCGCCGTCCTTGCGGCCGGCGACAATGTTCCCCGGGGTGGAGTAGCCGCGCTGGAGCAGGAACCCATCGATGGCGGCGCTGAGCCGCTCGCTGGTGAGCGGCGTGCCGTCCAACTCGAGCGCACCATCGCGGCGGGGAATGGCGCGGGCCACGGACTCGCACGCCATGCGCATGGCGGCCTCGGTCGCGGCCTGCGCGCGGCGGAGGTGCTCGACTTCGGACGCGTCCTTGCGTCGCCGCTGGGCCTGGCCGAGTTCGAGGTCGCATTCGATCCTGATGCCGGCGCGATGGAGGAACTCGATGTAGATTGCCGGGAGCGAGCGGTCCGCGATAACCGGGATCGACGCGCCGTCGAGCGTGCGGCGGACACACTCGGCCACGGCTTGCGCGGTGGCGGTTTCGCGGTCGCCGGAGAGTCCATCGCGGGGGGCCCAATCCGCGACGGAGGTGATGCGATCGGCCCGTGCCGCGCGGCGGGCGCGTTCCATTTCGATGTCTCGGATGATCAAGATGGATTCTGAGACGCCGTCGGCGATGCGCTCAATGATCGCGGTGGGATCGCCAACGGCGAACCGGATGCGGTGGTACAGGGACATGTTGTGCAGGGGAACGCCGGCTCGAACGATGACGGCCGGATTGCGGGTTGGCGGGGCGACGCTCATGGGGGGTACTCCGGGGGACGGGCGGCGGGCCGATGATCGCACGGCACCGGGCCGTCACTCAAACTCGAACGAGGCGATGGTGGTGTCGTCGTTGAGCGAGCCTCCGCCTGAGAAGTGGGCGACGGCATCCGCGAGCGAGGCGGCATCGTCGTCGGCGGTCGCGCCCGCGGCAACAACGTCCGCGACACGGGCGGCGCCGAACATCTCTCCGGAGGGTGAGCGCTGCTCCACGAGCCCGTCGCTGTAGAGCACGAGGCGGTCACCGGGCGCCAGCGCCAGCTCGCCGGTGGGGAACAACTGAGCGGAATCGATGCCTACGGGAATGCCGTGCGGAGAATCGGGCTTGGTCGTGAGGCCTCCGGCGCGGCGAACGAGCCAGTGCCCGTGCCCGGCGTCGACGTAGGAGATCGACCGGCGTGCAGGATCCCAGACTCCGACCCAGAGGGTTGCGAAGCGGCCCTCGGTTTCGCGCGCGGCCATATACCGATTCAAGTCGGAGACGGCGCGGCCGGGGTCGGGATCGCGCATCAGCCCTGAGTGCAAGTGAGACTGAGCCATGGCCATGAGGATCCCGGCTCCGGCCCCCGCGCCGGTCACGTCGCCGATGGTGAGGGCCGCGCGGCCGCCGTCGAGCGGGAAGACATCCATGAGGTCCCCTGCGACGAACCAACCCGGGATGCTGCGCATGGCCCAGCGGATCCCGCGCAGGAGTCCGCGTTCGGGGGGCAAGATCTGCTGCTGGGCCTTTCTCGCCGCGGTGATCTCGGCTTCGAGGGCGATGCGGCGTTCATCGACCTCGGCTCGGAGCCGGTTGCCAAGGGCCATGCCATACATGCGCGCCACGGCGCGGCAGAACAGCGAGAACTCCTGGCCCGCGGACTGCTCCACGGCGCGTGAGTCGAGGTACACCAGGTTGACGACGCTCGTCGAGACGAACACCGGGATGCACAACGCCGAGCGTATGTCGAGATCGACGATGCTCTGAGCGCCCACCTGCGCGCCCGCGCCAGCGGGTTCGATGATCGCGGCTGCCTGGCCGTCCCGGGCGCGGCGGATGAGCGAACGGCTGAAGCGGAAGGGGTCCTGCGGAGCGCCCCGATTCGCCGCCTGCGAGTCAACCGAGGCGAGAACCTCGACGCTTGCGAGGTGATCGGTGGCCCGGAGCACCGCGCCCCGGGCGTAGCCGCCGGGTCCGACGAGTGATTCGAGCGCCGCGCGGGCCATGCCGTCCTGGGTTGTCTCCTGCATCAGTCGTTCGGAGCACGCGATGAACTGGTCGAGGCGACGCTGGGCCGCGGAGGTGACGGGAGCATGATCCGCCTCGATGATGGTGCGGGGTGAGTCGGAGTCCTCGATCGTGACCGAAGTCCGCTCGTGCCCGGGCGCGCTCCCGCGCCGGACTCTGAACGACCAGGGCCCGATTCCCAGGAGGTCGCCGTGGGCCAGTTCGGCGGGAACGCCGCGCGAGAGGGGGACGCCGTTCAGCCGCGTTCCGGTCGTGCTGCCGGCGTCGGTGATGAACCAGCGATCGGCGCGTCCCTGCACGAGTGCGTGCCGGCGCGAGACGCGTTCGTGGAGGAGCACGACGCTCGAACCGGCGCTGCGGCCGAGGGTGCATGCGTCGCCCGGCGCGATGCGAACCGTCGAGCAATCCGGCCCGGCCACCGGGTCGAGGTGAAGGGGTTCGCCCGTGGGTGTGGCCATGCGTGGGTTCCACGATCGGGGGTGCGATCAGGCCGGCGGAGCGGGGACCGTGAGGACGGAGCACGGTGCATTGGTGAGCACACGCTCGGCGGTGCTCCCGAGCAGGGTGTCGCGGAGGTTGGTGCGTCCCCGTGTGCCGAGCACGACGAGATCGGCGCGAACCGCGCGTGCGTACTCGGGGATGCCGCCGCGATAGCTGCCGTAATCGAGCACCACAACCTCGGCCTTGGCGTATGAGAGCTCGTGCTGGAACGGCGTGCAGAATTCCCGGAGCCGGGATTCGAGGTCCGCGCGCATCTGGGTCTCCAAGCCCGCGTCGGGCTCGCCCCCGGGGACGCGGAAGTGGAGCACTCGCCAGGGCGCTTCGAAGACATGCAGGATGGTCAGCGAGGCCCCGTCCTGCGCGGCGACGCGCACGGCCGCTTCGAGCGCGAGCCGGCTGGTTTCGGAGAAATCGACGCACACGATGATCGAGCGAAAGGGCCCGTTGTGCGGATGGCGAACGATGAGGGTTCGGAGCCGCTGCCCCGCGGACGCGCGAACAACGCCGCTGGCGACGGAGCCGAGGCCGACCTCGGGTGTGCGGTCGCCGAAGGCTCCGAGGATCATGAGGTCGGCCTGGTGATGACGCGCCCGCTCGAGCAGGCCCGCGGCCCTGTTGTTGACGGCCACTTCCAGCTGGAGCGAGCCGGCGCCGGGGATCGAGCTCGCGAAGTCCGCCCAGCGGGCGCGCGATTCGGCCGCGAGAGAATCCCGGAGGTTCTGCTGGATCGGTGAGATCGCTCGCTCGAGATCGGTGACGACGATCGTATCGAGGACGTGGACCGGGTGCACGTGGGCGCGATTCCACGCCGCGAGCCGGATCGATTCCTTCAGCGCGGCGGCCGAGCATTCGGAAAAATCCACGCCGACGACGATGCTTCGGAGGGCGTTCAAGTGGGTCCCTTTCGAGAATGTGGATTCGTCGATTCTAGGTTCGGCGTGAGAGTCGATCTTGTGCTAGTCTGGCTCGCGCCATGGGCTGGGACCGGGACCAATCTCGCCGCGCGTTCCTTGGAGCGGCGGGCGCGGCGGCGATTGGCGGGGCGATCTGGCCGCGTGTGCCTCGCTCGCGTGTGATGGTTCCACCCGGGCGGGTGGTGCTGGATTATTGGGAGAAGTGGAGCGGCACGGAGCTGGATTCCCTGCAGCGGGTGATTGATCGTTTCAACGCGTCGCAGGATCGCAGCTTTGTGCGGGTGCTGCCGGTCGGGGATCTGACCACCAAGGCGCTGGTGGCCATCGCCGGCGGGGACCCGCCGGACTTGCTGGGAATGCTATCCTACAGCGTGCCGCTGCTGGCCGAGACCGGCGCGGCGATCCCCTTGGACCGGTTCAGCCCGGCCCTGGATACCGGCGCGTACCTGCCCGCGGTTCGCGCGCTGCTCAGTTACGGCGGACGGCAGTGGGCGGGAGTGACGAGCGTGTACGCGCTCGCGTTGTATTACAACCGGGCGATGTTCGCGCAGGCCGGTCTGGACCCCGATCGCCCGCCGCGAACGATATCCGAGCTCGACGCGTGCGCGGCGCGGTTGGACATTCGTAGCGCGGATGGTCGCCTGGAGCGATGCGGGTTCCTGCAGGTGCCCGTGTGGTGGCCGTACTTCTGGCCGATCATGTTCGGCGGGGTGCTGTACGACTCGGCGCGGGACCGCGCGGTTTTCGCTGACGAGGCGACCGTGCGCGCGTACGAGTGGGTTGCCTCGTACCCGGACCGGCTGGGACTGAGCGAGGCGTCGGGCTTCGCGTCGAGTTTCGAGCGGTCGTACCACTCGGTGGGCGATCCGTTCCTTTCCGGCCGGCTGGGCATGATCGTGCAGGGCCCGTGGATCGCGAATTTCGCGCGTGCGTGCGCGCCCGAACTTGACTACGGGGCGGCGCCGGTTCCGGTCGTCGATGATCTCCTCGACCCCACCGAACCAACGGGCCTGTTGGAGGCGGACGTGATCGTGATCCCGCGCGGTTGTCCGCACCCGGACGAAGCGTTCGAATTCGTTCGGTTCATGCAACAACAGGAGACCCAGGAAGCGCTGGCGCTCGCGCACGCGAAGAGCTCTCCGATGGCCGATGTCTCGCCCGGCTTCCACGCCCGGCATCCCAACCGGTCGATCCGGGTTCATGACGAGGTGATGCGCAGCCCGCGCGTCCGGATTCTGCCGCAGACGCGGATCTGGAAGAGCTACGCCGATCGCACCTTGGGGGCGTTTCAGCACGCGTGGGGCGGCGGCGGTTTGCGCGAGTCACGCCGGGATCGGTTGCTGCGGGTGCTCCGCGGCGTCGAATCCGAAGTTCAAGGGATGCTGGATCACGCCGCGAGGCTGCGGTCTCGGCGCGCCGGTCCGGGAGGGCGAGCGTGAACGGGTCGGCGCGTGCGGTCGGGCGCGGGCTGCTGTTCATCTCGCCGTGGCTGGCCGGGTTCTGCGGGCTGACGCTGGGTCCCGCGCTTCTCAGCGCGTGGTACAGCCTGACCGACACGACACTCCTGGATCCGCCCGTGTACACGGGGCTGAGCAACTTCCGTCGGATGTGGTCGGATTCACTGTTCTGGATCGCCCTCCGCAACACGCTGGTGTTCGCGGCCATGAACAGCATCGGCGTCACGGCGGGGTCGCTGGGCGTGGCGGTGCTGCTGCACCGGGCGCCCGCGCGGGTCGCGGCGCTGGCCCGCGCGGTCATTTTCCTTCCCACGGTCGTGCCGGTTGTGACGGCTTGCGCGTGCTGGATGTGGGTGTTCAATCCTCGCTTCGGCATCCTCAATTCCGCTCTGACGGCCGCGGGCGCGACCGGCGGACCGGACTGGTTGGGTGATTCACGCTTCGCGCTCGCGTCCCTGGGGTTCATGTCAGTCTGGGTGATCGGCTCGCCCCTGCTGGTGGCGGGCGCGGCGCTGCGCGAGGTGCCGCGGTCACTGCTCGAGGCGGCCGCGATCGACGGCCTCGGGTCCGGCGGGCGATTGTGGCACGTCACCCTCCCGGCCATCTCCCCCGCCCTGATGTTCAATGGACTGATGGCGCTGATCTGGTCGCTGCAGCTCTTCGGGCCGCCGCTGATCATGACGCGGGGCGGGCCCGAGCACGCGACCCTGTCGTACTCGATGTATGTCTACCTGTGCGCGTTCAGCTACGGCGACATGGGATACGCCTGCGCACTCGCGTGGGTGCAGCTCGCGCTCACGCTGGCGTTGTCCGCGGCCGTACTGGTCGTGGGGGGGCGGTTCGTCCGCTATCGAACGACATGAGCGCCGATGACGGGAATCGCGGTGCGCGAGCAGGCCGGGGGCGCCTGTGGGTGTGCGCGGCGCTCGCGTTCGTGACGGCGGCGTATGCCGCACCGCTGCTGAACATGGTCGCTGTCTCGCTGCGACAGGCTTCGTCTGCCGCGACGCCCGGGCTCGATCCGCTGCCGATGATCCGAGATGCGTCCGGGCGATCGCTCGCACGGACGAGCGCGGCGTATTGGAGCACGCTCGGCCTCGATGCGGCGCGAAACTACCGAGATGTGTGGAGCGGTCCCGGCTCGGATTTCCCGACGTACCTCCGGAATTCGATGTTGGTGGCCCTGCCGAGTGTGGCAGGGGCGGTCGTGTCGAGTTGCTTGGCGGCGTACGGCTTCGCGAGGCTGCGCTGGCGCGGCAGGGAGGTCTTGTTCCTCATTCTGCTCGCCACGCTCATGCTGCCGCAAGCCGTGCTGATGGTCCCGCAATACCTGCTCTTTCGTTCCGCGGGGCTGGTGGGAACGTTCGCGCCGCTCTGGCTGCCGTCGTGCATGGCGGGGGCGTTCTCGGTTTTCTTGCTCCGCCAGTTCTTTCGCACCATCCCGGCGGAGCTGGACGAGGCCGCGCGGATCGACGGATGCTCGCACCTGGGGATCCTGTGGCGGGTGATCGTGCCGCTCTCGCGTCCGGCGATCGCGCTGGTTGCGCTGCTTCAGTTCGTCGCGTCGTGGAATGACTTCCTTGGACCGCTTCTGTATCTCAATCATCAGGACCGGTACACGCTCACGCTCGGGCTGCACCTCTACCTGGCTCAGCAGAACCAGGTGCCCTGGAACCTGGTCATGGCCGCGTCGGCGATCACCATGGCGCCCGTGGTGGTTGTGTACGCGTTCTCCCGGCGGTTTTTTACCGAAGGCGCCGCGACGCAAGGCCTCAAGGAATAGCCACGCCGCGGGCACCACCAAATCTTGACGACTTACTTGCCTCGGAGCACCGGGATTCTGCCGGGCGTCCACGGGCCGCCCGAGCGCTCGACTTTCTCCTCCAACGCGCGGATGGACGATTCGAGCGCGCGGATTTGATCCTGGGCGCGACTGAACTCCGCGACGGCGAATTCGTATTGCTGACGCTGCGTGCCGGTGGGGGGGTGGGTGGCCGTGCGTGAGTCGAGGGCCACGCTCACTCGCTCGACGATCGAGGGCGGCGCGGCAACCGCACGCTTGGCCAAAGTCGGATCACCGAACATGTCCGTCTTGATCGTGGAAATCCGGCGCCGCAACGCCTCGTGTTCCTGAATCTCGGCCGGCCCCAGCTCGGGCGTGTCCTTGATCGCCACCAGCAGGTGCGACAATCGGTTCTCCTGCTCACCGAGAACCCGCGACATGCCCGAGACGGCCCGGTTCAGCTCGGACACCCTCATCTCGAATTCGAATTTCTCGGTACGGGACTGGCCGCGTGCGGCGAAGGTCGATTGCTCCAGTTCCTGAACAACGAACGGAACGGGGTCGCAAAGGTCGGTTGAAGCGCCGTTTTCAATCCTGGATACTTGAACGGTGTATGTGCCTGGCGTGGCCATGATGCCGCCGCGATCGTTGTCCCAAGGGTCACGAGCGCCGCCGCCCCCGAGCGTCACGGGGTCGGAGTCTGCCAGCCGAAGGTCCCAGTTGACGCGATGCAGCCCCGCGGACTTCGGTCCTTCCAGCCTGCGCACAACCGCGCCGGCCGCGTCGCGGATCGTGAGCATCACGCGGGGGGTCGATTCGTTGTCCTCCGTGCGGAACTCATCCAGGGTCGGATATGCCCAGCCGTCTTTCTTCTGCGCGTCCAGCCGCTTCTCCTTGAGCGTCTTGAGGCCGTCCTTCAGGTGGATGGTGAACGTGGCGCCGTACGCGGGGTTCGGTGCGTTCCAGTACGCCGCGCCAGCCCAGCCTCGCCCCGACGAGTTCCCGAGCCGTGAGCGTTGGAGGTACGCCAGCGCGGTCCGAGGCGGGAACACCGCGGCGGGTTTCTCGAATATTGCGGAATCCGAGGCTCTCATGGGCGAGTAGTCGTGGAGGATGTAGAAACCGCGTCCGAACGTGGCCATCACAAGGTCATCGTCGCGGCGCTGGATCTCCAGATCGCGCACCTCGATGGTGGGCAGGCCGCCGATCTTGGTCCACGTCGTGCCGCCGTCAATTGTGAAATACGCGCCGAACTCCGTGCCGCAGAAGAGCAGGCTTGGGTTCACGTGGTCCTCGGCGATGGTGTACACCGGGCCGCGGTCGGGCAGGTTGCCGACGATGGACTTCCAGGTCGTACCCCGGTCCTCCGAGCGAAGCACGTAGGGCCTGGAGTCGCCCATTTTGTGATTCTCAAACGTGGCGTACACCGTATCCCTGCCATGCCGACTGGCCTCGAGATCGGAGACGTAGGCCCACTCGGGGATGGTCGGAAAATTCTCAATCCGGCGCCAGGACGTACTGGCGTCGGACGTGACATGGATCAGGCCGTCATCGGTCCCGACGTAGATCAGCCCCTCCGCGAGCGGAGATTCGGTGAGCGAGACCGAGTTGCCGAAGATCGACGTCGAGAGGTGTTTGCTGGGCGCCTCGGGCTTCTGGATGACGCCGAAGACCTTGAGCTGGTTGCGGTCCAGGCCGCGGGTGAGGTCGCCCGAGATCCGCGTCCACGACTCGCCGCGGTCGTCGGAGCGGAAGAGAAAGTTGCCCGCGTAGTAGAGCCGCTCTTTTCGGTGAGGGCTGATGAGCAAAGGCGTATCCCAGTTGAACACGTACGGCTGCTCGCCGGGTTTCTCGCGCGGGCGGATGTCCGTCCCCTCGCCGGAGCGACGGTCGAACCGCGTGAGGCCGCCGTCCTGGGATTCGCAGTACACGATGTTCGGGTCCTCAGGATCGATCACGACTTCGAAGCCGTCGCCCCCGACCGTTACGTACCAGTCCTCGTTGGTGACGCCGACGCGGTCGGTCGTACGCGAGGGGCCGCCGATGGTGCTGTTGTCCTGCGTCCCGCCGTACACCGAGTAGAAGGGCCAGGAATTGTCGATGCCCACTCGGTAGAACTGCATCAACGGAAGGTTCTCGAAGTGTCGCCAGTGCGCGCCGTCGTGGGTCTCGTAGAGGCCGCCATCGTTCCCGAGGAGCATGTGGCGGGTGTCGGTCGGGTCGATCCAGAGCGCGTGCGAATCGACGTGCACGTCCTGGATGGGCACGCGTTTCATGGTCGCCCCGCCGTCCTCGGAGACGCTCATGAACGTGTCCACCGCATAGAACTTGTCGGGGTTGATCGGGTCGGCGAAGAGCTCGTTGTAGTACTGAGGGCTCGTCGTCATGTACCCGCTGCGTTTCTCCCACGTCTCGCCCCGGTCCCTTGAGCGGTACACGCCGCCCGAGCCCTCGATGCCTTCCACGATCGCATAAACGATGTCGGGGTTGGCGGGTGAGATGCACAGGCCAATCCGCCCGCGGTCACCTCCGGGCAATCCGGTCTCGACCTTGCGCCACGTGGCGCCCCCGTCTTCGGACTTGTAGATCGACGATTCCGGCCCACCGTTCACGAGCGTCCAGACATGCCTGCGGCGCTGATACGCGGTCGCGTACATGACGCTTGCGTTGCGGGGGTCGATGTGGACCTCGGAGATGCCCGTTCGGTCCGAAACGAAGAGCACACGCTCCCAGGACTTTCCGCCGTCGGTGCTCCGGTACAGCCCGCGGTCGCCACCGTCGGACCAGAGCGGCCCCATCGCGGCGACGAAAACCGTCGCGCTGTCGTCGGGATGCACGCGGATCATCCCGATATGGCCGGAGTCCTTCAGGCCAAGATTGCTGAACGACTTGCCGCCGTCGCGCGAAACGTACACCCCGTCGCCCCATGACACCGACCGTTGACTGTTGTTTTCTCCCGATCCGGCCCAGACGACGCTCGGGTTCGTGGGGTCGATCGTCACGCAGCCGATCGAATAGGAGCCGTACGAATCGAAGATCGGGGAAAAGGTCACTCCCGCGTTGGTCGTCTTCCAGAGATTGCCGGACGCGGCAGCAACGTACCACTCGCTCATGTTCTTCGGGTTCACCGCGATGTCGGCGATGCGCCCGGACAGCAGTGCGGGTCCGATGCCTCGGGCGGAAAGGCCGCCAAACACCTCCGGCTTGATGCTCGACTTGGCGGGCTCCTTGGCCGCCTCCGCCGACTGTGGGGGCGCGGGGTCGGTCCCGGCGGGAGCTCGGTCCTTCCCCGTCTCGGGTTGAGCCAAGGCTGGACCCGCGGCGAGCACGATGCCGAGCAGCGAAAGCAAGGAACGGGGCATGATATCGAACCTCCCAGGTGTCACGATGGAAACCCGAGGGTAGCGGCGTGCCGGCGCCGGGGGTTTGGAGTCGCTCATTGCAGACGCGGGCGGCGTTGGATCGATAGTGCGTTCGTGGCACATTCACCGAATTCGGTTCTGGTCATGTTCGATGGATCGTTCCAGTCCGCATTGGCATTGTGGTTGGAGTCGATTCGTCTTGGGCACGGCGAGCTCCGGCCAAAGGTGCTGCCGACCATGAACGGGGACGGCCCCGTCCTCACGCCGGAGATGAGCTCCATCGTCCGTCTCGCCGGTGCGGAGGTGATTGCATCGGGGGTCTCAGGCCCTCGAGGATCGGACGATCGATCTCACCCCTGTGCCGAAACGCGGCTGCTCGTCGAAGCTGGCAGCGCCGCCATCCGAGCCGGCATCGGCAGGGTGGTGTGGGGGGCTTGCCCGGGCGGTTCGGGGGCCGCGGATGTTGACTTGGATCGCGCAACCCAAATCGTGGAGCGGGCGCTGCTGGCTTCCAGGTTGTTGAGCGTAGACGCCCGTGCGGCGGGACTGACGGGCTTGAGCATCGAGGCGCCCTTGGCGGATCTCTCGGACCCGCAGATAGTCGAATTGGCTCTTGATGCGGATTTACCCCTCGACGGCCCATGGTGGACGAGCCGTTGGGTACCGTTATTGAGCGCCAGACGTCCAGCAGCGGCGTGAAGCGGATCTGCCTGCTTCTGTCAAGCGTCATCCGGGGGATCGACCGATGCTCGATGGGCCTGACGGGACCGCCGATCTCATGGCGACCCGCTTCCCGTGGGTTGACCATTGTCACGCGACGAGGAACAGTTGCCTTCACGGATCGCCCAGCGGGGGTGAAATGGAGTCTGGTCCGGTGGGTGTGGTTGTGCAGAAATTCGGGGGGTCATCGGTCGCGAGCGTGGCCCTGATGAAGCAGTGCGCTCAGCGGGTGCTCGCCGCGCGTCGGGGCGGCCACCGCGTGGTGGTGGTTGTTTCCGCGATGGGCGACACGACCGACGATCTCATCGGCCTGGCGGGGCAGACGGGCGCGTCGCCCGACCGGCGTGAGCTGGACCAGTTGCTTGCCACCGGGGAGCAGGCATCCACCGCCCTCATGGCGATGGTGCTCCACGCGGAGGGGATTCCGGCGCTCAGCCTGACCGGTTGGCAGGCCGGCATCTCCACCGATGGTGCGCACTCAAAGGCCACGATCACCGGGGTGGACTCCACGCGGCTGAGCGCCGAACTCGAGCTGGGCAAGGTCCCGGTCGTGGCCGGATTTCAGGGCCGCACGGCTGGCGATGAAATCACGACGCTCGGTCGAGGGGGGTCCGACACGACCGCGGTCGCGCTCGCGGCATCATTGGCCGGACGTTGCGACATCTACAAAGACGTCGAGGGCGTCTACACCGCCGATCCTCGTCTGGTTCCCGGGGCACGGCGCCGTGAACGCGTCACCTACGATGAGATGCTCGAGGCGGCTTCGCTCGGGTCGCAGGTGCTTCACCCCCGCGCCGTAGAGCTCGGGAAGAAGTTCGGCGTCCCGATCCGGGTGCTGCACAGCCATATTGACGGCCTCGGCACGTTGATCGTTGCGGATGACCCGTCCATGGAAAGTCGTGTCGTTTCTTCGGTGGTCCTGAAGCGCGGCGTGGGGCGCATTGTGCTGCGCGAGCTGCCCAATGCCCCCGGGGTTCAGGCCCGCGTGTTCGAACCCATCGCCGCGGTCAACGTGTGCGTCGACGACATTATCCAAGAGGAGGCGGCCGCGCCGGGACGAGTGAACCTGACATTCACGGTTGACCGCAAGGATCTGGAATCAGTTCGGCCGGCCGTGGAGCGATTGTGCGCGGAGCTTGGTGGCGCCGCCGTGCGCGTGGACACCGGGCTGTGCACCGTCTCGGCGGTAGGAGCGGGGATGCGGTCCGGCGTTGGGGTTGCTTCGACGATGTTCCGGGCCCTGGCGCAGTCGGGCCTGGTCATCGAGAATGTCACCACATCCGAGATCCGTGTGTCGTGCGTGCTCCGCGAAGAAGCGGGAGAATACGCGCTGCGAGCGGTGCACGAGGCGTTCGGGCTCGGCCACCCTGATTCCGAACTCAGGACCGCTCGAATGATGCTCGGCACGAGCACGAGCGGCGTCTGAGACGGCATCCGAGCGGACTACGATCCGCACCATGAATCAGCACGGATCACACGCGAGCAACCGGGGGATGACCGATCACGCCGGCGCCGCGGCGCCGGGAGTAATCCAGTCCTGGCGCACGACGCTCATCCCGACCGCCCGCGAGGCGCCCGCCGAGGCCGAGTCCCCCTCGCACGTGCTGCTCCTCCGCGCGGGGTTCATCCGCAAGCTTGGAGCCGGGATCTACGACTACCTTCCCTTGGCGTGGCGCGTCCTGAGCAAGATCTGCCGCATTGTTCGCCAGGAGATGGACTCCGCGGGCGCGGCAGAGCTTCTCCTTCCGGTGCTGCTGCCCACCGAGCTGTACGCGGGCACGCGACGCGACCTGGACTACGGCGATCTGCTGTTCAAGGTCACGGACCGCAAGGGCGCAGTCGCCGCGCTCGGGCCCACGCACGAGGAGCCGATGACGGAGTTGGTCAAAGCGGCGGTGACCAGCTACAAACAACTCCCCCTCAATCTCTATCAAATCCAAACGAAATTTCGCGACGAGGCCCGTCCCCGCTCCGGCCTGCTCCGCTGCCGCGAATTTCTGATGAAGGACGCGTACACGTTCCACCTCGCGGTCGAGGGCCCCGGCGGCCTCAACGAGGCCTACGACGCGATGCACCGGGCGTACGTCAACATCTTCAGGCGATGCCGCCTCGACTTCACGGTTGTGGAGGCGGAATCCGGCCCAATCGGCGGGTCGGCCAGCCACGAGTTCATGGTCAACTGCGCCTCCGGAGAGGACACGATTCTCAAGTGCCCCGTGAGCGGGTACGCAGCCAATGTGGAGAAGTGCGAGATCGGGGAGCGGCCGCGCGGAACGTTCGCCGAGCCCGCCACGGGCGACCTGATGGAGGTGCATACGCCCAACCTGCCGGGGATCGAGGAGGTCGGGAAGTTCATGGGCGTCAAGCCAGCGCGGATGCTCAAGACCATTGTGTTCAGGAGCGCGGCGGACGTGATGTGGGTGCTGG
Source organism: Phycisphaerae bacterium (assembly GCA_016794925.1). Lineage (GTDB taxonomy): Bacteria > Planctomycetota > Phycisphaerae > Phycisphaerales > UBA1924 > JAEUIW01. Next base: position 169,360 of record JAEUIW010000005.1, on the reverse strand, counting down.
CGGTGGTGCGGGGCGACCAGGAGGTAAACGAAGGAAAGGTCAAGGCCGCCACGGGGTTTCCAGTCGTGCTTGCCGACGAACGAGAAGCGCGCGCGGCCGGTTTCTCGATCGGCTACGTTAGCCCCCGCATGATCAGGACCGTGCCCGCATCGATGCTGTTGATCGACCCCGACGCATCGCTCGGCGGTTTCTGGGCCTCCGGCGCGGACAAGCCCGACTACCACGTGAAGCACTTCAATTGGCGGCGGGACGTTGGCGATCTGCTCGACGATCCTCGCCGCGTCAGAGTCACTGACATTCGCAACGCCGTGGCGGGTGATCCGTCGCCGCGAGCCGCCGGTATTTCGCTCGAGACCGGGCGTGGCATCGAGGTCGGGCACATTTTCAAGCTCGGCACAAAGTACTCCGATGCCATGGGCTTCTCGGTTCTCGATGAGAAACAGCACAAACGAGCGGTCATCATGGGCTGCTACGGTCTGGGGGTCAGCCGCACCATGGCCGCGTGCGTCGAGATGAGTCATGACGCAAACGGCATCGTCTGGCCCGCGCCGATCGCGCCGTACCACGTCGTCATCACCATGATGAAGCCCGAAGCACCTGAGCACACCGCGGCCGTTCGCACGCTGGCCGAGGCCCTTTCAGATGCCGGAATCGATGTCCTGATCGACGACCGGGACGAACGCCCGGGTGTGAAGTTCAAGGACGCGGACCTGATCGGTATCCCCATACGGCTGACCGTCGGCGATAAGGCGCTCGCCGAGGGATCAGTCGAATTCAAGCTCCGCACCGACCCAGGGAAGGGCGAAAGCGTGCCGTTGGCGGAAGCCGCTCGTCGCTGTCTTGCAGCTCTATGACCCGGCCCAAGCGATAGGGTTCCCAAATATGACTGGGAAAGCCGATGGGGCGAGAATTGACCACGTTGCCGGCCCTGCGGACATCGATGCCGCCAGAGCGCTCATCATCGAATACGCCCGCGCGCTCGAGTGCATCCACACCGCGACGTTGACACATCAGGGTTTCGAGGCCGAAATGGCGTCATTGCCAGGTCAATATGCCGCGCCGTCAGGCTGCCTGCTCCTTGCACGAGAACGAACGACAAATGCCCCACTGGGCTGCGTCGCCATGCGATCTCTGTCAGAAGACGCGTGCGAACTGAAGCGCCTCTACGTGCGCCCAGTCGCTCGAGGGCGAGGTATCGCCCGATCGCTCTGTATGGAGCTGGTCCGCCGCGCCCGGGCGTTGGGGTATTCGCGAATGAACCTCGATACGGAAGAGGAGACAATGGCGCCAGCCGTGTCGCTGTATCGGAGCATTGGTTTTGTGAACACGCCGCGTTACAACGATGACCCTTGCGGGTGTACGTTATACATGACTCTCGATCTGTCGAAACCGCTTGGCAAAGCGGATTGACTGGCACAAGCAAATGGTCTGCGTTCGTCAGGTTTACATAACACACATTATAGGACGTTGTGAATGGAGTCGGACAACGCCCCGATTGAGGGGTCGTGACTCGTCGCCGTCAGCCGCGTGAACTTCCCGAACTCACTGCGTCGCGACGGATCCAACTCGGCCCGTTCGCCGGGCGTGGCGTCCGTACACGAACTCAAAGAGTGGCGTGGCGATCAATGTCGTCACGATGGCCATGATGACCATGATCGCGAAGAGCGTCGGGGTGACGATCCCTCGCTCGCGGCCGATGTTGAGGATTATCAATTCCATCAGACCGCGTGCGTTCATCAATGCTCCGACGGCGAGTGCATCCTGGTTGGGTTCGCCGTTCAATCGCGCGGCGAGGTAGCACGCAACGCCTTTGCCGGCGCAAGCCGCGCCCAGGATAAGGATCGCAACCGCCCACAACATGGGGGTGTCGATCAATGTCACCTGTGTGTTGAGTCCCGAGTAGACGAAGAACATCGGCAGCAAGAAGTTGGTAACCAGCGGCTCCATTTTCCGCTGGAGCAGATCGGCAAAGAGCCCGCGGGGCATGGCCAGCCCGAGGATGAACGCGCCGAAGACGGCGTAGATTCCGATTTTGTCCGTGTACCAGGCCGCCAGCATGAGCAGAACCAGAACGACGGCGAGTCGTCGCGGCGGGAGATCGTTGTCCCGCTCGGTCCAGGCCCCCAGCGGAGCGAGCATGCGGCGGCCGAGTGTCATGGTCACGATGGCATACACGGTCCCCCCGCCGATGGCCACAACGGCGATCGCCCAACTGCCCCCGAAGCTCGCGAGCACAATCGCCAGCACGCACCACGCCAACGCGTCGTCGATCGAACCGGCGGCGAGCGCCAGCGTTCCCAGGCTTGTGCCGGTCAGGCCCCGCTCGTAGATGATGCGGGCCAGCATCGGGAATGCGGTGATGGACATCGCCGCGCCGAGGAAGAGCATGTCCTCGTGCAGCTTGACCTCGGCCTTGAAGAGTGCTGGATTCTCATGGAAACCCCATGCGACGAGACAGCCCAGCACGAAGGGAGCAAGGATGCCGGCCAGCGAAACGCTCGCCGCGCTGCGTGCGCGTTGCACGAGCAGGTCGGTGCGGAACTCCAGGCCGACGAGGAACATGTACATCGCCAAGCCAATCTGGGCGGTGCAGTAGATCACGGTCATCAGGGGATGCGGCACGGCCGTTTCACCCACCATCATGATCTTGGGGAACAGCGCTTGCTGCCAGCTCGGGGCGAGAAGGCCGAACAGCGAGGGCCCCAAGGCGACGCCAGCGATCATCTCGCCGACCACCTGCGGCTGACCGAAGCGTCTGGCAACCATTCCAACCAGGCGGCACGTAACGAGAATCACCGCCAGCTGAATGAAGAACTGGACCGAGTGCTCAAAGTGACTGGGGATGTGCGGCACGAGATCTCCATCGACAAAGGACGAAGGGTACCTCATCGGCCGTACGCTTGCACGGGTTGATATCCTCTCGCGGCCCCGCAGTTGTGACATCGAGCCCCGCTCGCCTATGCCTCGAACCCGACCAAACCGGCCAATCCGCAGTCTGTCGAGCGGTGCGCTTCGCATCGACTCGAAGCCGTTGACTATTCAGAACGTCGTGGACGTGGCCCGGTTCGCACGCCGAACGTCGGTTTCGGTTCGGGCCATGCGGCACATGGCGCGATCACGGACGCTCGTCGAGGCCGCGCTGGTCGGCGGACGCCCGCATTATGGGGTCAACACCGGGTTCGGGTCGCTGTCCAAGCAGCGCATCGCGCCGGGAGACCTGCGCGATCTTCAGCGCAACCTTGTCCGATCGCATTCGGCGGGCATCGGCGAATCGCTCCGGCGAGAGGTTGTTCGCGGCATGATGCTGATTCTGGCCGCATCGCTGGCACGGGGCATGTCCGGCACGCGTCCGGTGATCGCACGCACGCTCAGCGACATGCTCAGTCGCGACGTGACGCCCGTCGTTCCTTCGATCGGCTCGGTCGGCGCATCGGGCGATCTGGCCCCGCTCGCCCACCTGGCGCTCGCATTGATCGGGGAGGGTCGCGCGACGATCGGTGCGTCACCTCGCATCTGGACGGCGCGGCAGGCGTTGCGCAAGGCGCGGATCACCCCGGTCGCGCTCGAAGCCAAGGAGGGGTTGGCGCTCATCAACGGCACGCACCTGATGTGCGCGGAGGGCGCGCTGCTGGTGAACGACTCCCGTCGGCTGTGGATGTCGGCGACGCTGGCGCTGGCCATGTCGATGGACGCCTGCCGCGCGACGGACTCATTCCTGGATTCGAGGCTGTACGCGGGCCGGAACAACATCGGCGCGCTGGCCGCGGCACGCCTGGTAGCGAGACATCTGGATGGCAGCCGGATCATCGGCAGCCACGTCGAGAACGACTCTCGCGTGCAGGATCCGTACTCACTGCGGGCCGGACCGACGATCCTGGCGCCGATCCTCGACACCATCGAGCACTTGGAGCTCGCGATCTCCGACGAACTCGGTGCGGTGACCGATAATCCGCTGGTCTTCCCGCGCGGACCAATCTCGACCCCGCTGGCCGAAGCGCTCTCCATCCGTTCGTCGGCCGATGCGATCGTGTCGGGAGCGAACTTCCACGGGATGCCGCTCGCGATTCCGCTGGATTCGCTCGCGATCGCCCTGTGCCATCTGGGCGGAGCATCCGAGCGCCGCACGTACCTCATCACCGGCGCATTCGAGCCCGAGAGCCACCTCAAGCCCTTCCTCGCACCGAAGCCGGGCCTGCAGAGCGGTCTGATGATCGCCCAGTACACGGCCGCCGCGTGCGTGAATGAGATGGTCGGGCTGGCCGCGCCCGCGAGCGTGGCGAACGTGACGACCTGCGCGGGCATGGAGGACTACAACTCGTTCGGACCCCGCGCGGCCGCCAAGGCGCGCAGGAGTCTCGAACTAGCCGAGCATGTGGTCGCCATCGAGTTGCTGTGCGCCGCCCAGGCGCTGGAATTGCACCGCCCACTCCGATCAGGGGTTGCTGTTGAGAAGGCGCTACGGAACATCCGTTACCGAGTCCCGGCGCTGACGGGAGATCGTCCTTTGACAGCGGATATCGAGGCGATTGTCGATCTGATCCGCGAAGGGGCGTTCGCATAAGTCGTTTTCATTCGGTTCTTGACGTGTTCGGGTGTGCGGCACGTGATTCGGTTCCACGGGTCAGCCGATGCTGAGCGTGCGGGCGCGCTTGTCGCCCACGCCATCGCGCGGTAGCGTGATTGCTCACGCGGACAACTGCACAGTCCGGGCCGCCTTGTCGAGGGAACGCCATGCCACCAGCAACCGTGCCACATGGTCAGAGTGCCAAACCCGCCGCGCCGCGCGCGGCGGCGCCGCGGTCGCTGCCCGGCGCGAGAACGGTCCGCGCGCCCAGAGGAAACGAGCGAGTGTGCCGCACCTGGCAAGCGGAAGCCGCCATGCGGATGTTGATGAACAACCTCGATCCGGAGGTGGCCGAACGTCCGGACGCGCTGATCGTGTACGGCGGACGAGGCCAGGCGGTGCGATCGTGGGCCGCGTTCGACGCGATCGTGTCGGCACTGCGCGAATTGGCGCCCGATGAAACCCTGCTCGTGCAATCCGGGAAGCCGGTGGGCATCGTCCGCACGCACGCCGACGCTCCTCGGGTGCTGATCGCCAACTCCAACCTCGTCCCTCACTGGGCAACGCAGGCGCACTTCGACGAGCTGGCGGCGAAGGGGTTGATGATGTACGGCCAGATGACGGCGGGATCCTGGATCTACATCGGCACGCAGGGAATCGTGCAAGGAACGTACGAGACTTTCGCCGAGGCCGCTCGCCAGCATTTCGACGGTACGCTCGCCGGTCGGCTCTGCGTCACCGCGGGTTGCGGCGGCATGGGCGGGGCGCAGCCGCTGGCGGTAACGATGAACGGCGGGACCTGCCTGATCGCCGACGTCGATCACACGCGCCTGGCCCGTCGCGTCAAGGACCGGTACCTGGATCGGGTCGTCGCCGGCGTGGACGAGGCGATTGACGCGGCCGTCGCACTGGCGCACGACCGTCGCGCGACAAGCCTCGGCGTCGATTGCAATGCCGTCGAGCTGCTCGAGCGGATGCTCCAGCGCGGCGTGACGCCCGACGTGTTGACCGACCAGACCAGTGCGCACGATGTGATGAGCTACGTCCCCGCTGAGTGCACGGTCGGCGAGGCGGATGTTCTGCGGCGGCGCTACCCCGTGCAGTATGAGCGCCTGAGCCTGGCGTCGATGGAGCGGCACGTGCGGGCGATGGTCGAGTTGCAGCGCCGTGGCGCCGTCACCTTCGACTACGGCAACAACATCCGCCAGCGTGCATTCGAACGGGGCTACACGAGCGCATTCGCGTTCCCCGGTTTCGTTCCCGCGTACATCCGACCGCAATTCTGCATCGGTCGCGGGCCCTTCCGGTGGGTGGCACTCTCCGGCGATCCCGCCGACATCCTCACGACGGACCGGGCGTTAATCGCGCTGTTCCCCGAAAACGAGGGCCTGCGGAACTGGCTTCGAATGGCGGAGGAACGCATCGCGTTCCAGGGTTTGCCCGCCCGTATCTGCTGGTTGGGGCAAGGGGAACGCGCCAGGGCGGGGCTCCGCTTCAATGAACTGGTGGCGACGGGACAGGTCAAGGCTCCAATTGTCATCGGGCGCGACCACCTCGACTGCGGTTCGGTGGCGAGCCCCAACCGAGAGACCGAGTCGATGAAAGACGGCAGCGACGCCGTCAGTGACTGGGCCATCCTCAACGCGCTCGTGAATACCGCCGGGGGCGCAAGCTGGGTCAGTTTCCATCATGGCGGCGGCGTCGGCATCGGATACAGCCAGCACGCCGGTCAGGTCATTGTCGCGGACGGAACCCCGGAGGCCGCGGCTCGTCTGGAACGCGTGCTCACGAACGACCCCGCCATGGGCGTGTTCCGGCACGCCGACGCGGGGTACGAGGATGCACGCACGTGTGCCACGCGTGAGGGCCTCCGCATACCGATGCGCGACTGAGGTCCGATCGCGGCGTTTCCGGTAGAATCGGGCCCGTGATTCCCACGCCCGCGTCGCACTCGGCGAGTCCCGATCCGGTGATCGCGCCGCCCCCCGGCGGGAGTGAACGGGTCGTCCAGGCCGGAACGCATTGTCGTCGGTGCGGATACGACCTGATGGGGCTCCTCAAGTCGGGTGTCTGCCCGGAATGCGGTACGTCGGTCGAACAGTCGCTCGCGGGTGACCTGCTCCGATTTTCCTCTCCGCGATATCTGCGCACGTTGCACGCCGGCACCGCGCTCGTTCTTGCCGGGCTGACCGCCAACGTGCTCTCGGTGCTCATCGGGATCGTGACGGCAGCCGTTCGAAGCGCGGCGGCCACCCGCGATCCCGCCTCGTCACCCGCGTATCTGGCCTGTCTTGGCGCGGCCGTTCTGACCGGTGCCGCATCGATGTTGCTCTCGCCAATCGGCTGGTGGCTGCTCAGCGCACGCGATCCCGGTCTGCTCTCGCGGGATGAGGGAGTCTCGTCTCGGCGCATGGTACGGATCTCGGTGCTGGCACATGCGGCGTGTGCGGGTGCCGCCCTCCCCTACGCGGAGTGGCCCGCGTTCCGCATCGCGATAGCCACAATTGACCCGACCGGGGCGCTGGCGTTCGCGGTCGGTGTGTCACGGCTCATTGCCTTCCTTGTCTGGTTCTTCGCGTCGATGCAGTACATTGCCAGATTGGCACGGCGCGTGCCCGATCCGGCGCTATGCAAACAGGCCACGGCGTTCGCGTGGTTGGGCCCGCTCTTGAGCGTGGTCGGAGCGTGCGTGCTCTTCCTCGGGCCCATCGTGGCGATGATCCTGTATGTCGTCTTGCTCGTGCGCGTGCGTGTCGCGCTGCGGGCCGCGCTGCTGTCCGCCGAGAATACCGGGCGAATCAACTCCTGACGTCGCTCTCCAGCGGGTGCACCTCGACGTCCGATCCCACCGCGAGCATCACGTGTTCCGGCGGTCGCCCGTGCAACTCGCGGAAATGCTCCCCGTAGACGGCGGGAAGGTGTACATCGAGGCGCTCGACCTCTGGCGTGTACAGGTCCCAGGTCGGATGCACGATCCGATACCGCAGCAGGCGGCCGCGCCGGCTCACACCATACCCGCACTCGTGCTCCTTGAACCAGTGCTCCACACTCGAGGGCTCGGGCGTGCGCATCGGCGAGGTGCCACGCATGTGGATGGTGTTCACACGCCCGCCCGCGGTGAATTGGTGCAGCACCTCTACGCTCTTGGATCCGAGGTCTCCCCCGCGTACGCGGCTGGTCATGTCGATCGTGCGATACGGTTCGTTGTACACGGTCCTTGCGATCCAGGAGACCGCTCGGCGGGGCACGAACTCCCTGATGAAGCACACGCCGCGCCGGCCCCCTTCGCGCACATAGAAACGCAGGTTCACCTCGGGGAAGCTCACACAGCCCGGCCAGGAAATCCCTCCGACCCTGGTGTTCTGAAAATCGAAAGCAACCAGACTAAGCCAGGCACGGGAGCATCCGTGCGTCGCTCCCCCGCTGCCATCGGGGCGATCCAACTCCAGCCCGGGCGGGACCATTGACGACAACGCGGCGGCGTCAACCGAGTAGGACAGGATGCACAGGTTGGTCCATCGGGCCTTCAGAAATGGTCGTGGCATGGTCCACAACGATCGGCCGTCACACGCGAGGATCTGTATTCGCCGTTCCGACCCGCCCCTTCGTCGCCGTACAGTCCCGCATGCGCGCGCCGCACACTGTTTCCGCTTCGTGGCCCGTTGTCATGTCTCCCACGCGCATGGCGGCCGGAATCCGAACGGACAATCCTCGGGGCTGCGAGGTTGCCTTGCTCGGGCTGCCGGATGACCTCGGTGTGCGCCTGAATTCCGGCCGCCCCGGCGCCGCAAAGGGGCCCCGTGCGTTCCGAGACGCCCTGAGCCGGTATGGCGTGATCGATCCACCCGGGTCCGACTGGCCAGCCGTATTCGATGCGGGAGACATCGAGCCCGCGGACGGCGACGATGAGGCCGCGCTAACCGAAACCCACCGTCGCGTTTCAGCTGCAGCCGGAGCGTTGATCGATGCGGGGATGTTGCCAATTGCGATCGGGGGAGGCCACGATCTCACGTTTCCCTTCGTCCGTGCGATGTGTGAACGCCATGACGGCCCCGTTGCCGGGATGTACTTCGACGCGCATCTGGATGTTCGGCCAACAGCGGGATCCGGAATGCCCTTTCGACGCTTGCTCGATGAGCACCAAGTTTCTGAGCTGTTCGTGGCCGGGTTCTGCCCCCTGGTGAACAGCCGCGAACACGCCTGGTATTTTCGATCCAAGGGTGGGGTCATCCTCCCTGAACAGGGTGTGCAGGACGCAGCTCGGGCACCTTCGCTGCCGCTGCTTCCTCGCAACCTGCTTGCGGGATCGATGTTCGTGAGCTTCGACCTGGATGTCCTGGATGCGGCGTACGCCCCGGGCGTGAGTGCGCCAAATCCGTGCGGCTGGAATCCCGCGACCGCAACGGCGTGGGTTACGGCGTGCGGCGCGGATCCTCGGGTGGCGTGCTTTGATCTCATGGAGTTGAGCCCGGCCAATGACCCAGATTCGAACCCGGGCCCAGGACGAACCGCTCGCCTGGCGGCGCACTTGTTTCTCTCATTCCTCCGCGGCGTGGCAACCAGGAAGCGACCATGACCGCTCGCGCCGGAATGAACGAGCAACTCGATGCGACCGTCCCTCCGCTGCTCATTCGGAGCGCGCGAGTACTGACGATGGGTGCGTATGACGGACCGCGCCGCGGCACTTCGCTTTCGGATCTTGGCGTTCGAACCGACTGCGACGTGCTGATCGAGGGTGGGGTGATCGCGAACATCGGCCCACAACTGACTCCACCGCGAATACCTGACGTCGACGTCGTCGATGCCCGCGGACGCGTGCTCATGCCGGCGTTCGTGGACTGCCACACGCACGCCTGCTGGGCGGGCGCGCGGCTCGACGAGTGGGACCAGACACGTCGCGGCGTTCCGTACCTCAGTGTGCTCGCGTCCGGGGGCGGGATCATGTCATCGGTCCGGGCCGTCCGAGCCGCAACCCGATCGGAACTCGCCGAGCAACTGCTCGCCCGCCTGAATCGTTGCCTTTTTTCGGGCACGGGCACGCTCGAGGTCAAGTCCGGCTACGGACTGACCAGCGGGGACGAGCTCAAGATGCTGGGGGCGATCGACGATGCCGCAGCGAGGTTCTCCGGCCGCGTGACCTCGACCGCGCTGCTCGGGCATGCCATCGACCCGGCCCAACCGGACTTCGTCGACCGGACGATCAACGAAACGCTCCCTCTGGTTCTCGCGGTGCACCCGGGAATCACCGTCGACGCCTATTGCGAGACAGGGGCCTGGAGCGTCGAGGACTGTGCACACCTGTTCGAGCGGGCCCGCGTTCAAGGCGCACGTTGTCGCGTCCACGCCGACCAGTTCCACTCGCTCGGCATGGTGGAGCGAGCGCTGACGCTCGGGTTGCGGAGTGTGGACCATCTCGAGGCCTCGACGGACGAGGACCTGAGACGATTGGCGAACGCCGCGTCAGCCTTCGGCGTGATGCTCCCCGCCTGTGGATTCCATCTGGACGGCCGCTATGGCCGAGCGCGGACCTTCGTAGATGCGGGAGGGGCGTTGTGCCTGGCGACCAACCTGAATCCGGGATCCGCTCCGTGCTATTCCATTTCGATGATCATCGCTCTCGCGGTGCGTCATATGGGGCTGTCGCCTGCGGAGGCGATCGTGGCAACCACAGCCAATCCGGCGAGATTGCTCGGACTGCGGGATCGAGGCCGAATCGCCGTTGGGCTTCAAGGCGACCTTCTCCTGCTCAGCGAGCGGGACGAGCGGGCGTTGGCGTACGAGTTCGGCGACGCGCCGATCGATCGGATCTGGATCCGGGGGCGATCCGTCAGGGCCGCCCCCCATCCGAGTGCCGGCATCGGCGGCCGGTGAACGGCCGTCGCTACCATGTCGGCAATGAAGGTCGCGCACGAGCTTTCCGCCGCGGATGTCGAATCCGCTCATCAAGCGGCTCAACGAGTCGTCGAGACCCATCGAAGGGTCGCGGCGTTTCTTCAAACGGGCCAGACTCTTGCCCAGATCGACCAGTTCGTGGCCCGAACCTTGCAAGACCTCGGGTGCCGGTCGTGCTTTCTCGGTTACAAGCAAGGGCGACACCCCCGATTTCCCTCCCACGCATGCCTTTCGGTCAACGATTGCGTGGTGCATGGCACCGCGGGCTATTACCCGCAGCCGCTCAAGCCGGGGGATTTGCTCAAGGTCGATATCGGGGTCTTTTTCAGAAAATGGGTTGGGGACGCGGCGTGGACCTACTGCTTCGGCCGTCCCTCGGCCGAAGCCCGTAGGCTCATGGAGGCGGGGAAGGAATCGCTGCGGCGCGGCGTGCGCACGCTCCGCCCGACCAACACCTACATGGCCTGGGCAAAGGCCGTCCAGGGTCACGTCGAGGACGAATGCGGGTTCAAGCTCATCCGTGGCCTCGGGGGGCATGGAATCGGCATGGAGAAGCTGCACGGGCCCCCCTTCGTCAGCAACGTGGTGCCCGACCACCCGAGCGAATGGCCCGACGGCTTCGCGCAGTGTGAGGCCGGAACCCTCGTCGCGGTCGAACCCATGCTCGCGATCGGCACTGGTCGCACGCGACAGCACGGCAACGAGTGGCCGGTGTTCACGGCGGACGGTTCGTTGAGCGTTCACTACGAGCACGACGTGCTGATCACACCCGACGGACCCCGGGTGCTGACCGAGGGGCTTGACGAACTGCCAGACGAGGTCGGCTGACCCGATGGACGCACGCGTCAGGCGATGAGCACACGCTGGGCAGCTTCCACCCGTGTTCCGTGCGTGTCGCTGATGGCATGATGAAAACCCGGGCGAAGAGCGGCCGAGGCCCACGCGCCGCTCGGTGTCACGGCGATGAGCGCGACCTGATGCTCGGGAAGCAGTCGGAACCGCTCGACGATGCGACGGAGAACGACCAGGACGGCATCGAGCGGGCCCGCCCCGCGCCGCATCTCCTCGACCGCCAGGAACGACCCGCACACGCCCGTGATGATCTCACCGGTGCCCGTCGCGGCGGCGGCTCCCGCGTGCTGATCGACATACAGGCCGTGGCCGATGATGGGAGAATCACCCACGCGCCCCGGGACCTTGAACGCCATGCCCGATGTCGAGCACGCGCCCGCCAGTGCGCCGGCCGTGTCGCGGACGAGGATGGAGACCGTATCGTGGCTGGGTTCACGAGCACGGCCCGTGCGAACTTCCTCGATGTTCACCGGCGGGAGCCAACCACGGTAATGATCACGATCGATCGATCGCGGGTCGTTCCGCCATTTCTCCCATTCGGAGCGAGCCGCGGGGGTCAGCAGGTGCGCCGGCGCAAAGCCCTCTCGCGCGGCGAACGCTTCGGCGCCATCGCCGGCCAGCGTCACGTGGATGGTGCGTTCCATCACGCGTCGCGCGATCGCGACCGGGTTGGCGTACGTCCGAATGCAGCACACCGCCCCACACCGATCCGGGTCGGTCATGATGCACCCGTCGAGCGAGACCCGCCCGTCGGCGTCGGGCAACCCCCCCACTCCCACTGAGTCGATGGTCGGGTCGTTCTCGACCGCGGTCGCCGCGGCTTCGGCCGCGTCCAACGCCTTTCCGCCCGCGTGCAGCACGCGGAGGCCCGCAGCGTTGGCGACGGGACCGAACGACCAGGTGGAAAGCACGAGCGGGTTCATCGAGCGGCTCCGATCAGGTCGTGGCACGATAGGACGACGGTCGGCAGCCGCCACCGTTGCGCAATGAAAAGGGCCGTCCCGGCGGACAGCCCTGGTGCTGAGTCAGCTTGCCGACGCGTTGGCTCAGGGCAGCGTGGTCGCGAGGTAGATCGTAAAGTTCGAGCGTCCGGCGTTGTTGTACGCACAGACACGGTAGCGCCAAACGCCCGCTCCCGGATTATCGATGATCTGCGTCACATTGATCCCGGTGAAGGCAAGCGTCTGGTCGAGCCCCCACGTGGAGTTCACCCGCTGCGCACGGTTCACCTGGAATCCCAGCTCGGTGGCCGCGTTGTCCTTCCAGAAGTACCGCACCTGCGTGCCGCCGAGCTTGACGATTCCGGGATTGCTCGGGGGATTGGGCGGGATGCTGGCATTGGGTACGACCGTCACCTTGATGTACGCCGCGCCCGAGTAGCCGGAACTGTCGACGGCTCTCGCCGTGATGGTGTGATCGCCGACGGACAGGGACGATGACGAGATGGACGCCCCGGTGCCGAATTGGCCGTTGATGCTGCTGGTCCAGATGATGGAGCTGCTGACGTCGCCGTTCTGCGGGTCATTCGCGGAAGCGGTGAAGGTGGTCGCCACGCCCTCCAGAATCGCCGCGCCGTTCGTCGGCGTGGAGATCGTGGTTGTGGGACCGAGCGCGATCGACGCGAGGTTCAAGAGCCCCCCGGTGTTTGTCAGGCCGTACAAAGACGAGGATGGACGCACCGCGCCGAGCACGCGATCACGGACCTGCTGCCAGGTCCAGCCGGGATTGAGGGCATAGGTCCATGCGACGGCGCCCGCCACGTGCGGGGTCGCCATGCTCGTTCCGCTGTAGCTCGAGTATGACGAGCCGGGAACCGTGCTCAGGATGCCGTCGCCGGGGGCTCCAAGGTCGACGGTGTTCAGGCCGTAGTTGGAGAAGCCGGCCCTCGCGCCGTTGCTGCTGATCGCCGCCACGGCGATGAGATTCGGAACGTCGTAATTTGAGGGATAGAACGCGGTCGAGTCGTTGTTCGATCCGTTGTTCCCCGCCGCCGCGCAGAAGATGTGCCCCACGCTCTGCGAACTGACCAGGGCGTCGTAGAACGACTGCGAGTAGCCGCCGCCACCCCACGAGTTGTTGGAGACTTTGATCTGCTTGTTCGCCGCGTACTGCAGGCAGGACAGGGCCGCGGAGATCGAACCGCTGCCGTTGGAGCCGAGGAATTTCAGTCCGACGATCTTGCACTGCCAGTTGACCCCGACCACGCCTACCCCGTTGTTGCCCCGCGCGCCGATGGTGCCCGCGGTATGCGTGCCGTGGCTGTGATCGTCCATCGGGTTGTTGTCGTTGTTGACGTAGTCCCATCCGCGGATATCGTCGATCAGGCCGTTCCCGTCATCGTCGATGCCGTTGCCGGCGATCTCACCCGGGTTGGTCCAGGCGTTGGCGGACAGGTCGGGGTGGGTGTAGTCGAGGCCCGTGTCGATGTCGGCCACCACGAAGTTGGCGCCGCCCGTGGACACGTCCCAGCCCTGCGGCGCGTCGATGTCGGCGTTCTGATTGCCGGTGTTGTTCATGCCCCACAACGACCCGTAAGACGGGTCGTTGGGCGTGAGCGTGGCGTGCACGATGTAGTCGGGCTCGGCGTATCGCACGAGACCCGAGCCGTTCAGCGCACGCAGCGCACGCTCAACGGTCACGCCCTCTCCCAGCCGAACATGAACCAGGTTTGGCACGAGCGTGTACTCCGAAAGCACGCTTCCCCCAATGGGACCGAGCGCCAACCGTCGATTCGCGCGGCTCACGTCCGACTTGAACCGGACGAGGACGGAGTGTGCGTCGTGCTCGTTCGCGAGCTGCTGGGTGACGGTCAACTCGGCCTGCGGGCCGCGGCCGCGCACCTTGGGAACGATGCCGGTGTCGGCCATCGTCGCGCTGGCGGCGAGGCCGAATGCGAGTCCCGCCGCACGAATCACGCTGCTCAGATTCATCGAATGCCTCCACTGGACGCGAAGAGAGGGCCACTCTCCTTCGCGACGAAGCCCCACACGATCACGCTCAGGAGGGCCAAGAAGCGGCGATTCCCGCGACGCTCCGGGTCAAACGGTGGGCTGCCCGGCGCGGCTCCGCTCGGACAGACCGAGCGCCTCCCGACCGCTCCAATCTACCCGGATATCCTGGCCCGCACAATCCGAATTGAGGTCAATTCCCGGGAGAACATCATTTTCGGGGGGTTCGGCTGTCCCGACGGGCTCGCTCCGCAAGTGTTGAGGCGAACCACCCGAATTGACAGAGCGACTCGTCCTAGCATGTGATGCGTCCGGTAGCGCCGCGGACTATCCCGTAAACGGGGTAAATTTTCGCCGCGACTGATGCCGGAGTTGTGCGAATTGCCGCCGCATGGAATCGAAGGCCGGATTGGGAGGCAGAATGGACACTCGAAGCGTACGTCTGAGCGCCGTCGCATCTTCTGTCGAGTACAACGGGCATTCGAATCACGGCCAGCCTCACGTCCAGCGCCCGAGCGAACGGATCGAGGACCTGTTCGGGGCGGACGTGTTCAGCGAGCGCGTGATGCGCCACCGCCTTCCCAAGGACGTCTTCCAGCGGGTGATGGCGACAACCAAGAGCGGAGAGCGTTTGGGAGCCGAGCTCGCGGACGTCATCGCGGCGGCGATGAAGGACTGGGCCATCGAGCGAGGGGCCACTCATTACACGCACTGGTTCCAACCGCTGACTGGCCTGACCGCCGAGAAGCACGATGCGTTCCTGGTCCCGGACGGGCAGGGGGGCGCGATCACGCAGTTCTCCGGCTCGGCGTTGGTGCAGGGTGAACCGGACGCATCCAGCTTCCCTTCAGGCGGACTGCGTGCAACCTTTGAGGCCCGCGGGTACACCGCCTGGGACCCGACGTCCCCGGTGTTCCTGAACCGATCGGGGGACAACACGACGCTGTGCATCCCGACCGCGTTCGTGTCGTGGAACGGCGAGGCGCTGGACAAGAAGACCCCTCTGCTGCGGAGCATCGAGGCCATCTCACGCCAGGCGATGCGGATCCTGAGCCTCTTCGGCACGGACAAGGGCGTGAGCCGAGTCGTGACGACGCTCGGGCCAGAGCAGGAGTACTTTCTCGTCGACCGTAACCTGTACTACGCGCGCCCCGATTTGCTGACGTGCGACCGCACACTCTTCGGCGCCAAGCCCCCCAAGGGGCAACAACTCGAGGATCACTATTTCGGCGCCATCCCGGCGCGCGTGCTCGCGTACATGACCGAGGTGGAGCGGGAGCTGTACCGCCTCGGCGTGCCCGTCAAGACGAGACACAACGAGGTCGCCCCCGGCCAGTTCGAGATCGCCCCGATCTTTGAGAGCGCGAACGTGGCGTGCGATCACCAGATGCTGGTCATGGAAACCCTCAGGAGGGTCGCCCCCCGCTTCGGCCTGCAGGCGATCCTGCACGAGAAGCCGTTCGCGGGGATCAACGGCTCGGGCAAGCACAACAACTGGTCGCTCTCCACCGACACGGGCGTGAACCTGCTCGATCCGCGGGTCGAGACCCACACCAACATGCAGTTCCTGACGTTCGTGTGCGCCGTGATCCGAGCCGTGGACCTGTACGCGGACGTGCTCCGGGCGAGCATCGCGTCCGCCAGCAACGACCATCGCCTCGGCGCCAACGAGGCCCCGCCGGCCATCATGTCGATCTTCCTCGGCGACATGCTCACGGACATCATCGAGCAGCTCGAGTCCGGGGCAACCAAGCGGACGATCAAGGGCGGGCAGCTCGACCTGGGCGCCCGAACCCTGCCCCAGCTTCCCCGCGACGCCGGCGACCGCAACCGCACAAGCCCGCTTGCCTTCACCGGCAATAAGTTCGAATTCCGCGCGGTCGGCTCCTCGCAGGCGTCGGCCTGGCCCAACACCATCCTCAACGCCGCGGTGGCCGAGTCGCTGGACGTCATCGCCACGCAGATCGAGAAGGGCGTCGGCAAGAACCCCACGCCGGCGCGGCTGCAGTCCGTCGTCCGTGCCGTGCTTCAGAAGGTCATCAAGCAGCACAAGCGGGTGATATTCAACGGGGACGGCTACTCGCTCGCGTGGCACAAGGAGGCCGAGAAGCGCGGGCTTCCGCACCTCCGCGACAGCGTGGAAGCAATCCCCTTGATCCGGAGCCGCAAGTCCACGGACCTGCTGGCCAAGTACAAGATCCTCAGCAAAGTGGAGACCGAGAGCCGCGCCGTGATCTTCATGGAGAAGTACGTCAAGCAGGTGACCATCGAGGCCGAGACCATGGTCTCCATGGCCCGGACGTTGATCCTGCCCGCGGCGTTGCAGCACCAGGCCCGGATCGCTGAGGCGGTGAGCGCGACGCAGTCCGCGGGCGTCGTGTGCCCCCTCCAGCAGGCGATGCTCTCGGAGTTGGTCGACCGCATACGCACGCTCATGGACGCCACCGATGCGCTCGAACACGCCATCGAGCACCATGACGACGATCCGTTCGGCCACGCGCGCCAGATCAAGGACGCCGTCAAACCGGCCATGGCCGCGCTCCGGAAGTCCGGCGATGAACTCGAGACGGTGGTCGCCGACGACCTGTGGCCCATCCCGACCTACCGCGACCTTCTCTTCGTGAAGTGACCTCCGCGTCTGCACGGAAGTTCTGCCGTACTCGCGGCCTCGATCGGCGGCGCGGCCACGCTACCGTCAGTGCGGACCCGGCCCGCGCCGGGTGCGGGCCTGTAGCTCAGCGGTAGAGCAGCGGACTCATAATCCGTCTGGTCGCTGGTTCGAATCCAGCCGGGCCCATTGCCAACGGGTGAGGAGCATTCCGGCCCCATGCGCCCTCAGTCCGACCGGCCGCGAGGCTCGATTCAGCACGGGCCGCCGAGCGCATTCAAGAAATCGAAATAATCGAAATCGTCCACGCTGGCGTCGCCGTTGAAGTCCGCAGCGGGGTTCTCGGCGTTGAAGTCGTTGAGAAAATCGAAGAGGTCGAAGTCGTCCACCGAGCCGTCGAGGTTGTAGTCGCCGCGGCAGCGGGAGCTGTTGATGATCAGGTCGGCGTCGTTCACGTCCCAGCCCGTCCGGCCGCCGCCATCACGCGCGACGACCTTCACGCGCGCTTTGGGAGTATAAAAATCCGGCACGGTCCAGGTCTGCGTGCCGTCGTCGGCGGTTGCCGCCGCGATGGTGATCGGGAACGTGGCGCCCCCGTCGCGAGAGAGAAGGACGTCCACGTTGCTGACGGATACGTCATCGTCCGTGATCCAGTCGATGCTGACGGTCTGGCCTGGCGTCAGCGTCTGCGCGGCATTCAGGCTCTTGATGTACGCCGTCGGATTGACCCCTCCCAGCGGGACCGGCACGTGCATCACGATGCAGTGCATCACCCCGGCGGAGGTGACGATCGCCTGGCAGTCAACCTGCACCACTTTCCGGGCGCTGGTCCCGGTGTCCCCCCAGGCTGTCTTCCACGTGCTCAGTGCCTGCGCGTTGTACCCGGCATTGACGACGGTGGAATTCGTGTACGTCGGCAGCAGCAGCAGGTCGTTGCACATGACAACGTTGGTGTACGTGTAGTGCGTGCCGCTCACCTGCCGGGCGGGCACGCGGTACACCGTGTAGCCCTGGGACTGCATGTACGCCGCGGCGTTGTCGCAGATCACATCCTGCGTTGAGCCGCTGTTCGCGGGCCAGTCGCTGACGACCACCTTGTTGTCGCCCAGCACCTGCATCCACATGTCGAGATGCTGCGTCGAGTCCACGCTGGTTGGGAACGCGTTGAACAGGTGCGTATCAACGCTCTGGTAGCTCTGCCAATACGCGATGATCTGCGCTTCGGTGAGCGACGCGTTCTCGTTGGCGATGAGCCGCGTCGCGTAACTCTTCCCCAGCGCGTTCAGATGGTAGTTGCCCCCGCCATGGACCAATGGGATGTCATACACCGGCTGCTTGCGCTGCGGACCCCACCATTGCGAGAACGCGTCGTCGTTGGGGCGGGGTCGGTTGTACGTGTGATCGACGATCGCCCGGCAGTTCCCCTGGTAGATGTACCGGGGCCCGTAATCCCGGATCCAGATGGTGTCCAGCGTGCGTGTAAAGAACTTCACCCGAGACATGTTCGCGCCGGCGCCGTTCAGCAAGCTGGTCGCCGATGATTGGGTCGCCGCGTTCGGCACGATCACGTCGTAGTCGGCGTTCCCGATGGTCGTGATCTGCGCGCCCATCTGCGCGAGGATGGTCAGCCACGACGACGACCCGATCCAGGAAACCAGGATCCCCTGCATCGGTTCGTATTCCGCAACGCAACGCACGGGGCCCGTGGGCGGCGTGGCGATGCCGCGGCCGCCCGGCGGCGGCGGCGGGTTGCGAACCCAGAAGGCACGCTCGGCTTGCGTCATGAACCGTGGGATCGCCGCATCAGGCGGAAAGACAAGCACGCCGTCTCGTTCGAACGGCTCCGTTTGCGCGCGCGCCGCGTCCACGATCGAAAGGAGCCCCGCTGCGGCGCAGAGAACCGTCGTTCGAATGCACCCTGGACGCATACTCACACTCCAATCGTGGGGGTCATGGGAATTGGTGAGATAGTCAGCCTTGCAAGCCGCGGCAATCCAGTCTACACGTTCGCTGCCCGGCGACCACGTCGAGTATTTTCGCCCGCGTCAGCCGATCAGTTTCGGGGCGACAACACAACGGATCCGTTGCTGGTGGTCAAGCACGATGGGGCTCCGACGTCCGAGAACGTGGCGATGAACGACCGTCGGCTTTCACTGATTACTTTGGGGGATAGACCCTGACCGAACCCGGTGAGCGAGGCCTCGCCGTTGCTGGTGGAGGCCTCAATCTTGCCACTGAACTTCGGGCTCACGCGAAGACGGATCGAGCCGTTCGTCGTTTCTGCGATCACCGGGCCGATAGCGGCCGGAGCCATGTCGATCGTGATCGAGCCATTTGACGTCGCAGCGTCGACCCGGTCCGAAGCCTCTCGCACGGTGATGTCGCCGTTGCTGCTCCGCGCTTTGACCGCACCGGATTGTCCCTCGACCGAAATTGCTCCGTTGCTGGTGCTCAGGGTGGCGACCCCGCTCAAGCCGCTCACGGAGATACGGCCGTTCTGGGCTTGGAGCGTGAGCCCCATCGCACCCGGTACGACGATGTCGAAATCACAGCCCTCGTCACCCTGCCGTTCGCCCGGCCACCGCACGCCGATGCGGAGTGTACCTCCCGGCGTCGTTTCGGCGATGACCCTGGTCGCCGCCAGCCGTTCGATGCTCGTCGTGCGGAGGTTCGCTCGGATCTCAGCCTCGGCCACCTCTCCCTTCCGGATCACAATCGCTCCGTTCGCGGTCTCAACCTGAACCGGTTTCGAGGCGTCGCAAGGAGCCTGTGAGGAGCGGGTCTCACGATACCGCGCGAGGCTCTCGCACGCGCCGAGCGAGAACGTCATCGCGGTCAGCACGAGCAGTTCACAAAGACCTTTGAGAGATGGGCGCACGTTCGATGTTCTCCCGGACCGTGCCGCGCTCGCCCACGACCGAGCGGGCTCACTCGGGAAGCGACGAGAGCATTCGCTCCACCTCGCTCCAGAGTTGCGAGATACACGACGGGCTGAAGTCAAACTCCAGCCCCGCCGCGGAGAATAGCTCGGGTAGCGGGCGGCTGCCTCCCAACGAGAGGGCTCGTTTGTACGCCGCGAGCGTCCCCGCGCGATCACGCCGGAAGTTGGACCAGAGCTGGATCGCGCCCAGCTGGGCGATTCCGTACTCGATGTAATAAAACGGCGAGCCGAACAGGTGAAGGACGCGCTGCCACGAGTGCTCCCGTACGTCCTCCACGCTCGACCAGTCCACCCGCTGACCGAATCTTTCGTCGAGGGCGACCCACGAGGCGTTGCACGCCCCGAGATCCGCACCGGCCGTGGTGTACACCCAATGCTGGAACGAGTCGACCGCGGCCACCGCCGCCAGGAGCGAGGCAATCTGCTCCAGGTGAACGCGCCGAGCACGCGCCGCGTTGGCGCGACCCTCCGCATCCGCGCCGTAGTACTCCTCCCAGAATTCGTGCGTGAGCAGCTCCATGCTCATCGAAGCGACCTCGGCGAATTCGAGCGGCAGCCCGCCTTCGGAGCGGTACGAGAGGATCGGCTCCGACCTCGAAAGCAGCGCATGGAACGCATGGCCGGCCTCGTGGAGCATGGTCTCCGCATCACGCTGCAGGCCCGCGGCGTTCATGAAAATGAACGGGGTCCGGCGGAGGTCGCGGTTGGCCTGATAGCCGCCGGGCGCCTTCCCCTTCCTGCTGTCGAGGTCCAGGCAGTCGCCCGAGCCGAGCGAATCGAACATCTCCGCGAGATCCGGATCCAACCGGTGGAAGATCCGGCCGGTGCGGGTCACCATTTGCTCCGAGCTTTCGAACGGTCGCAGGGGAGGCCTTCCCTTGGCATCCACCGCGAGATCCCAGGGCCGCAGGGAAGCGAGTCCCATGCTCCGCGCTCGCTTCTCCCCCATGGCCCGCAGCGTCGGCGTGACGGCCCGCTCGATGCCCTCCGCGAACGCGCGGCACTCGGAGGGCCCGTAATCGAACCGTCGCTTGGCACGGAACGCGTAGTCGCGGAAGCTGGCGAATCCCGCGTTGGCCGCGACCCTGGACCGTAACGAAACAAGCTCGATGTAGATCTGCCCGATCCGCTCGCGATCGAGCCGACGCCGATCCGCGATGGCTCGCCACGCGCGCTCGCGCGCCGACCGGTCGGGGTCCTCGAGATATCGCGCCATCTGCTGCAAAGTGCGGGTCTGGCCTCCGAACTCGACGGTCTGCGCGCCGCAGATCTCGGCGTACTCCTGATCGAGCTGCGTTTGCGCGACCTCGAGCGGCACGTTCTCGGGTCGGTAGATCTCCACGCCCGTGCGGAGGTCGCGCAGCAGCACGCCGTAGCGAACCCCGTCGAGCGCCGAGGCGAACGGGCTGGTCGCGATCTTCCGATCCAGCTCGAACCCCATCTCCTTCAGCCTCGGTTGCACGTGCTCGACATGTCGCAGGTAGGCCGAGGTGGCGGCCGGGTCATCGGTCCGCCGGGTCATGTTGATGTACAGCATGGCGCCGGCCTCGCCGGACGCGGCGTCGAGTTCGCTGCGATCCATGATGAGCCGCTCGAGGCACGCCATCCCGTGGATCTCTCGGTTGATGAGGCCACGATAGAGCGGTTCGAGCGCCACCCATTCGGTGGCGTCGAGGGTGTCCGGAACGTAATCGCTCGCACGCTCGAACGTCGGTATCACGGTGCCGCCTCCGGTTTCGCGCCCAGCCTCGGCTCGGGCAGGGACTCCGCCCCGTCCACGGGTTTGACCTCGAACACGTCGCACGGTCGGCCGTAACGGGAACGGTATCCGCCCAGCCAGGCCGCTCGCAGCGGCGCGGCGGCATCCGGCTCGCACATCGCGATGACGCAGCCCCCGAACCCGCCGCCGGTCATGCGCGCGCCGAACACGCCCGGCACCCCGGAGGCGAGGTCCACCAGCCGATCGAGCTCGGCGCAAGAGACCCGATAGTCGTCGCGCAAGGACGCGTGCGATTCCTGCATCAGCCGGCCAAATCGGGCGTAGCCGACGCGGGTCTGCTCACCGAGCGCCGTCGCGCCATCGATGGCGCGTTCGATTTCCGAGCGAACATGCCGGACGCAACTGGCCTCGTCCCGGCTCAGTTCGGATCGGGCCAGCGCCGCCATGTCAAGCGCAACAGGAGCGGGAAGATCTCGCAACCGCTCCACTCCCAACTTCGCGGCCGCGCGTTCGCACGCCGCACGCCGGTTCCCGTACTCCCCGGATGCGAGTTCATGCCGGACGTTCGAGTTGGCGACCAGGATCGCCGGGCGTGTTGCCGGGTGCCCGAGGCCAATCGCTCGGTGCGTTTCCTCGAGGCAGTCGATCAGCAGCGCGCAACCCTCGCGCCCCATCGCCGAGGTGTACATATCCATGATCCCGCAGCGCACCTGCGCGAACTCGTGCTCGGATCGCTGCACGAGGCGGGCCTTGGCGATCCCGCCCAGTCGCACACCAATCAGTCGTTCGATCAGCGTTGCCACCGCGACGCCCAGGGCCGCGGAGCTGGAGAGCCCCCCTCCAACCGGGACGTCGCTTGCCAACGCCAGTGCAAGATTCGGCACCGCCGTCCCCGCGCACCTGAAGCCCTCCACGATCCCCGCGACGTAACGCACCCACCGCGGCAGATCCGACGCGCGCGACCGATCGGGGCTGATGCCGCGCGACCAGTCCAGCGTTGCGCATTCCTTCAGATCGGCCGCGACAAGTCTCGACGGGCCGGACGTGGCCCGCCCCACCGCCACCGTCCAGCGATCGATCGCGATCGGCAGCACGAACCCGCCGTTGTAGTCGGTGTGCTCACCGATGAGATTGACACGCCCGGGCGCGGCGGCGGCGCGCACACCGTCGCCGCGTGCGTACGAATCCGAGCACGAACTCGACGCTCCGGCCGCCCGCAAGGCGCGCGCCGCCCGTTCGACGAGCACGCCCATCGCCGGGCTGACGCCCACCTACTTCGCTCCCACGGCCTGCGCCGACGCCTGCACCCAGACGCCGAGCTGCGTCCCCAGGGCAACGCTGGCCCAGATCACGAAATGGACGCCCGCGATCATGGTCCCGACCAGTTTGTCCTTGTCGAACAGGACCAGGATCAGCGCCCAATATGCGAGCGCCGCGAGCGCGAACCCAACCAGCGTGCCGACGTAGGGTATGGGAACGTTGACATTGGCGATCAGGGCGAACGCGCTGTAGGCCATGAACACGCGCGCCACCGCCAGGTCAACCCGCCCGAATCGCTGTTCCTGCAGCCACGCGGCGATGCCGACGGCCACGACGCCGGTCACCGTGTGCAACAGCACGTCGTACGTGGTGAACACCACCCGTCCCGCCACGGGCACGAACTGGCGCGCCGGATAATTGATCCCCGCCGCCGTGCAGGCCCCGACGAGCAGGATGGCGCCGAGCCAGAACACCACCGCCGGGCTGCCCCTCCCCGGGAGCACGAACTCGGGCGCGACCTCAGGGAATCCGGCCGCCGGTGCGGGTGTGATGGCCGGCGCCGACGGCGCACGATCCCCCGCGGGCGCGGCGGGCTCGGTCTGCGGCTTCTCTTCGCTCACGTTGTAGGTCGAGGGCTCGTCGGCCATGACGTTGCTCCGGCGGTTGGCCGCATCGTAAGGCCCCGACGCGGGCGACGCGCATCCAGCCTGCGCAGCCATCGCCCCAAACCGTACACTCCGCTCATGAGCTTCGATCCCGACGCCGCAGCGTCTCCCGGTTCGGGCGTCTTCGGACTCCCCCACTCGCGTTCCGACTCCTCGATCGTGCTGCTGCCCGTGCCATTCGACGCCACCACGTCGTACGGCGGCGGTGCCGCGGGCGGCCCCGAGGCCATCCGCAACGCGTCCGCACAGGTGGATTTGCTCGACGGGCAATTCGGCGAGATTTACCGCTGCGGCATCCACATGCTGCGAGCGCCCGCGTGGATCCGCCCGCTCTCGCGCCGGGCCCGTGCGCTCGCCCGTCCGATCATCGAGCGCGGCGGCGCGACCGCCCGGGATGCACGCGCCGTGCGAGCGGTCGATCAGGCGTGCGAGAGGATCAACACGCACACGCACGCGACGGCTCGGAAGATCCTCGCCCAAGGGAAGATCCCAGGCCTGATCGGAGGGGATCACTCCACGCCCTTCGGCGCCATCCGCGCTTGCGCGGAAGTCGCGGCGGAGCGATCCCGAGACGGCCTGGGCATCCTCCAGATCGATGCGCACATGGACCTCCGCGACGGGTTCGAGGGCTTCGCCTGGTCGCACGCCTCGATCATGCACAACGTCATGTCCCGCCTGCCGAACGTGTGTCGCCTGGTGCAGATCGGAATTCGCGATTTCGGCCGGAGCGAAGCGGACCTTTCGAAGGGATCGCGCGGCCGCGTCCGCACGCATTTCGATCTCGATTGGGCCCGCGCCATCGATCGAGGCGAGCAGTTCGATCGTCTGTGCGACGAGGCAATCAAGCCGTTGCCGAAGTTGGTGTACATCTCGTTCGACATCGACGGGCTTGAGCCCAGCCTCTGCCCCCACACCGGAACGCCCGTTCCCGGCGGCCTGTCGTTCCACCGCGCGTGCATGCTGCTCGAGGCGCTCGTCCGCTCGGGCCGGAGCATCGTCGGGTTCGATCTGAACGAGGTGTCGCCCGGGCCAAACCCAAAGGAACCGGAATGGGATGCGAACGTGGGCGCCCGCGTGCTGTACAAGCTCTGCGGCGCCGCGGCTCGGTCCACGGGGCGGATCTGAACCGCCGTGGTGCTCAGGAGGCGTGCAGGATCGCCCGCATGGAAACGGTCGCCGCGTCAACGGCCCGCGAGGCGAACGCGAAGAAGAAATCCGCGCCGAAGTAGAACAACCCGACAATCCCCAGGATCACGACGATCCGGCCCTGCTCCGATGCGAGCCACTCCCGATATCCCGGGATGAACGCGCCCACTACGGTCGAGCCGTCCAGTGGGGGAACCGGCATCAGGTTGAACACGGCCAACGCGACGTTGAGCACGGCGCCCGTGCGAAGAAACGCAATCGTGTTGGCGTGGAGCGGGTCCGGAGCGGAAAACCCGGTGAACCAGTAGCCACCCCCGATGGCGATCCAGAGCACGCCGGCCGAGAGCGCCACGGCCGCCAGGCCCAGGTTCATCGCAGGCCCGGCCAGCGCGACCCAGGCCCGGTCGTATCGCCCCCGGAACCGGCTCGGGCTCACCGGCATCAGCCCCCAGGCGAGCCCCGTCAGCGCGAAGACCAACAGGCTCATTGGCCCCATATGAACCAACGGGTTCCACGTCATCCGCCCGAGCTCGATCGGGGTGCGGTCGCCGCATCGGATCGCCGCCCAGCCGTGAGCCAGCTCGTGCAGAACGATCGAGACGATCGTCCACGTGATCCATGCGATCACGATCACGGGGCTCACACGCCACCAGTCCGCCACCCACCAACCGGTCGGCCCCATGATCGGCTCCTCGTTCGGGCGTGCCCGGCACGCCCGCGACGAAGACATGCTACCGCGCGGCACACAAACAAACCGGGCCCGGAAAAACCGGGCCCGGCGCTGATGGACACGCTTCCGGCGGCCGGGCTCAGGCCGCCTTCATGCTCGCGCGGCTCAGCGGGACAGCGACTTTGACGATCTCGTCAAAGGCCGCAGGGTCCGCGATCGCAACCTCGCTGAGCATCTTGCGGTTCAGCAGAATGCCGGCCATTTTCAGCCCGCTCATGAACACGCTGTACCGTGTGCCCCGCATCTTGCACGCGGCGGTAATGCGGGTGATCCAGACCGCCCGCATGTCGCGCTTCAGGTTGCGGCGGTCGCGGTACGCGTACACGCCCGCGCGCATCACGGCGTTCTTGGCCTGGTACTTGTGCTTGCTGCGAGTGCCGAAGTAGCCCCGGGCCTTGCGCAGCAATCGCTTGCGGGCCTGCGCCTTGGCGGCGCCTTTTCTCACGCGTGGCATCTGTCAACTCCTTCAAACGGTCCGAACGGAGCGTGCCCCAACTTCGCGGGGCGCGTCTTGAATCCCGGCGGACGGGTGGGAATCGCGGTCGGGCTCAGCCAGCCTTTTTCGCGGCGGCGGCTTTTTCCGCCTTCGCCGCGCGGCTCTCCGCGGGCGAGGGGCTGATCCGCAGCGCCGTGCGCGGCTGGTTTCTTCCGCGCAGGCGCCGGAACAGCAGTTTCTCCATGCTCTTGGCCTCGGCGTTCGACAGGAACTTGTCCTTGCGAAGCCGACGCAGGCGATTCGGAGATTTGTGCGACTTGAGGTGCTTGCTCCCGGCGCTCTTGTGCTTGACCTTGCCGGTCTTCGTCACCCGCATCCGCTTGAGCAGCCCCTTGTGAGGCTTGTGCTTGGGCATCGTGTTCTGCCTTCCAATCTCGACCCGCGAAAATTCCTGAACCCTGATGACGGCCGTGCGACCCCGGCCGTCACCCCCTGACGCGGGGCCATGAGGATAGCGCTGCCAACCGGCGATATTCCACCTCGAAGGTACAGGCGTTCCGGCCTCCTGAGGGCACACCGCCCGCGGGGTCGGTCGCTACGGCGCCATGAACGCGTCGTCCGCGGATTCCGGCGCTTCGGTGCCGATCAGGGGTTCAGCAGAACCCCGGCCCGAGCCCGTCGCCGCGTAGATCCGTTGCTCCAACCACTGCGGGAGCCAGATGTTGTCACCGTTATCGAGGAGCGGCGTGCGGCGAAACTCGGCCGATCCGTCGTTGAACAGCACGTTCTGCCCGGACTCACCGTGATTCGGCGAATTGGCGAAGGGGTAGATCACCTGTCTCCGCACCGCACGCAACACCACCGGAGAGCGATCCGTCAGCACCGCGACCCGTTCGCCCTGCCCCCATTTGGGCCGCGCCTGCGCGAACATATTCTGGAAGCTGTACGAGACTTGCGCCAGCTCTTTCCAGTCCGACTCGTTCGGGTCGGATCGCTCCGGAGCCCACTCGTTCCCCGCACACGCCAACGATGTCGGTCCGGCGCAGCCGGTCCGGAAGAGCACGTAAAGATTCGCGGAATTCGATTCCTCAGGGTTCGAACCCACCCGCCACCACACCCGGCCAGCCTCGGAATCCGTGGCCTGCGGGAGCGCATCGCGATTCCCGCCCGCGTATGCCCCGAAGCCCCTCGCGGCGGCGAGAAGCCCCGCCTCGCAACTCAGCCTCCGCCCGACCTCGCGCTGCGCCGCCATCATGGGCCAGACGACCGCCGAACCGATCAGGAGCACCGCCGCGACCGAAACCAGGTTCGACAGGCTCCAGCGACGCACGGAAGCGGCATCCCCGGCGGACGAGACCCGCCGTCTCGCATCTCCCGAATCGATCTCCGCCTGCACGCAGGCAAGCGTCTTCGAAATCAGAGTTTCCCGTTCGTCCGGCGACCCGCTCACCGGCACGGAAAGCACGCTCAGCAGCCCGGCGTGCCGACGCGCCCGCGCGCGCATCCGGCTCGTGACGCGCTCCGCATCGAACCCCGCCGAAACCAGCGCCTCAAACGCGTCATCGTCGGCGGGCGACAGGTCGATCTGCCCCGAAGCCACCGCGCCCCCGCCCGACCGCAGCACGCGCGCCAGCGTGACGTCCACCAGTGCGGAGCCGTCCGAACCCGTGTGAACCTCGTCCAGACTTCTCAGCAGGGATGCGAGCCTGCGGCATTCGGCACGGAATTCCACGGGCACGCGCCCGGGGTCGAACCCGGCCTCGACCAGCGCGTCCACGCAGCGAACGGATCGCTCCGAAAGGGCCCAGCCGCTGCCCGGCATCTCGCCGTCCACCGGAATCTCATCGTGTTGCCGCCCATCCATCATCGTTCGACCGCCCCTTTGTTCAATGCCTGCCAGTGCTTCGCGAATCCGGCCACCGCGGCGTGCAACCGAGATTTCACTGTCCCCAACGGGATCTCAAGCGAGTCCGCGATCTGGCTATAACTCAGCCGCTGGAAGTACGCCAGCAACAGGATCTCCTTCAAAGGATGTGGGAGCTGGTCAATCGCTCGTTGCACCATCCGCTCGCGTTCCTCCGCCTGGATCCCATCGGACGGATCCGGCACGTCGATCTCCATCAGATCGATGTACGTTCGGCCGTCCCCATCCCCCGAGTTGGAACCGCCCTTTCCTCCCCCGATTGGGGCAGAAAGATCAACGGTTCTCCGCCGCGCACTCTTACGCAGCTGATCACGGGCCTTGTTCGCCGCAATCGTAAAAAGCCATGGCTTGAATCGCCGCGAGGCATCAAAGCTGTCCGCGGACAGGTGAACCTGGATGAACGTCTCCTGAAAAACGTCCTCGGCCAAGGTCCGATCACCCATCAGCCGGATCAGGAACCGCATCAGGTCGTCGTGGAAACGCCTGATCAATTCGGCCAACGCACCGCTCTCGCCCTCCCGGTACGCCTCCAGCAGACGTTCATCGGAGCGCTCGGCCTCGGGCATCGCTTCAGGTTCCGTCCTCGATTCCAACCGTGCCTCTGGAACCGCCCGCCAGTTCATGATCTCGCGTGGCCTTCGCGACTGTAGCACGCACGATTCAGCGGCTCACCGCTACCCTCGGATCAGGCTCTCAACGTGCGCGAACATCTGACCCGCGCGCGACTTCCACGTGTGCTCGCGCAGCACGCGCTGACGAGCCGCCGACGCCATCCCCACGCGTTTCGCGTCGTTCCCGAGCAACGCACGGATTTTTTCGCTCGCTTCGCCCGGCGTCTGACAGAACACAAATTCGAAACCCTCCGCGAAGGCCTCGTCCAGGCCTGACCGGGAACGCATAATCCCGGCGGCGCCGGATGCGCCGATCTCCAGGACCTTTGGGTTCACACCGACATCATCCTGATATCGCATGACGTTCACCGCGACCGAGGCCCTTCCGTAGGCGGCGCTGAGTTCGTGGTAACCCATGAATCCGGTCATGTCGGCACGAACCGGCCATCCGGACTTCTGAAGCGCCTGACCGCCACCCCCGATGGTTATGGTCCGGTAACGCTGCGACAGATACGTCGTGTAGAACGCACGTTGCCACGAATCGACGCTGCGGACCAGCGCGGCAGCCTGCGCCCATGCTGAGGCGCATCCCGCCCGACTGATGATCGCGTCCGCAAGCCCCGTGATCCCGTCTGTCGCAACTGCGGCGGATCGGGTCGCGGCTTCAAACTTGTC
The DNA here is from genome assembly GCA_016794925.1 of Phycisphaerae bacterium. Classification (GTDB taxonomy): domain Bacteria; phylum Planctomycetota; class Phycisphaerae; order Phycisphaerales; family UBA1924; genus JAEUIW01. The sequence goes on along the minus strand of JAEUIW010000005.1, from coordinate 140,388 downwards.
CATCATCCCCCGATCCGGGTCCCGTGCCTGTTCGTCGAGCCAAGCCCGCGCGAGCCCCTCCGCTCCTTCCACGGATGCGCCGCCGGCCCGACCTGACTCGGTGAGAATCGTCGCCAGCTTCGCTCGGGCTCGCTCCACCTGGTCACAGCGGATCGCACCGACGTCGGGCACGTCCTTGTCGAGTTGCGCGCGCATCGTGTCTGTCGGCGCCTCGTCCCCAGCCCCGATGCAGACGGCCAGTTCATGAGTGCGCGGCACGGGCATCTCCGTCCACGGGCGGAACGTGACCTCGTCAACCCCATAGGGCTGCACCAGCACACTTTGAAAGCCCAGAACCCGCCGCATCTCCGCGGCGCTGCCCTCGTTGTTGATCACGTGAATGTGGCCCGGCCCGGCGAGCCGATCCCGGTTCATAATCCCCAGCGCCTGACCGCCGTACGCCCAGAAGGGCGCGTCCAGCCAGAAGTGAACCACCGGGATTCCTGCCGCCTCGAGAAAACTGCCTTCATGGCCGTCGGGCCTTTTTCCCCACGGCAGGGCCATGATCGGGTCGAGGCCGAGGCACACCACGGCATCGATGCGCCGGAGCCTCGCCAGCGACTCGAGGTACTTCGCGTAGCCGGTCTGGAGCTCGTTGAGACGCGCGGCCCGGGGATCGGTCGGGGCGACCTGCCCGGTCATGCCCTTCCGGATCGCCTCGATCTGCGCGATGAACAGCGCGATGTCCTCGAACAGCACCTCGTGCCCGGCGAGCTGGCCGCCACGCAGCATGTCGGAAAAGATGCTCCGGGCGTTCGTTCCGGGTGGGATCATCGCCATCAGCCGCATGTCGTTCTCCTCAAGGTCGCTCCGTCTCGCCGCGGGGCAAGTTCAGTGTTCTGGTCCGGCGTTGGAGCCACCCTTATAGTCGTCTTTCCCGACCTCCGTATTGGAGCCGACATGGGTGTTCCGCTGAGCCAGATGTGGACCGTGGCGACGTACGTCATCGGCCAGAAGCTCAAGGGTAACCGGCACTACCCGCTGGTGCTGATGCTCGAACCGCTTTTCCGGTGCAACCTGGCCTGCGCCGGGTGCGGCAAGATCCAATATCCGGCGCACATCCTCAAGCGGCAATTGACCCCCGAGCAATGCTGGGCAGCGGCGGAGGAGTGCGGGGCTCCGATGGTCTCCATCCCCGGCGGCGAGCCGCTCCTCCACCCGCAGATCAGGTCGATCGTCGAGGGCCTGATCGCGCGCAAGAAGTACATCTATCTGTGCACCAACGCGCTGCTCCTGAAGCAGAAACTGGAGGAAGGGCTGTTCACGCCGAGCAAGTACCTGACCTTCTCGGTCCATATGGACGGGCAGGAGGAGCACCACGACTTCGCAGTTTGTCGCGAGGGTACATTTCAGACCGCGCTCGAGGGGATCCGCCTGGCGGTGAAGATGGGCTTCCGCGTGACGACGAACACCACGCTCTTCGACGGAGCGGACCCCAACTCGGTGCGCGCGTTCTTCGATGAGATGATGGCGCTCGGAGTCGAGGGCATGATGGTCAGCCCCGGGTATGCGTACCCGAAAGCGCCGGATCAACGGTCGTTCATGCAGGAGCGGAAGAAGACGACGGATTTCTTTCGCACGCTCCTGTCGAACCGCAAGCGGAACTGGCGGTTCAACCAATCGCCGCTCTTCCTGGAATTCCTGATGGGCAGGCGCGAGTTCGAATGCACGCCCTGGGGCATGCCCACGTACAACATCTTCGGATGGCAGAAGCCCTGCTACCTGCTGCAGGACGGGTACGCGGACACCTTTCGTGAGCTCATCGAGTCGACCGCGTGGTCCCGCTACGGCCGGGCGAGCGGGAACACGGCGTGCCAGCAGTGCATGGTCCACTGCGGGTACGAGACGAGCGCCAACGATTACACGTTCGGATCCCTGCGCGGGATGTGGGGCACAATCCGGGCCATTCTCTCCCCCGGCTACGCCGATGCCGCCGCGGCCCGGTCGCTGGCGGAGGAGGCCAAGCGGCCGCACGGCCCGCTCGTGCAGTTGGGCATTTCCGCGAGCCCCAGAGCTTCGGCCGAGCCGGACGCCATCGTCGCGGCGTGAGCCGCCCTCGGCGCGTGCGTTCACCCCGGCGATCAAATGTGATCATCCCGATCCCCGCGGCGCGGTGAACGCCGCAATGATCTGATGGCGCGCTGACGGAAGCAGGTCGCGGAGGATATGCCGATCACTCCCGATCACGCTGCGACGATCTCGGCTCCGCCGTCGCAACGCGATCGATCGCCATGTTCGACATTGATACGTCACCATGTACAGAAAATGTCAAGATCGCAATCCAGACGTGAACGTTCCGTTGGATATATGATCGCATATGAGAATTACGCTGGTTCGCCACATGTTCATCGCGATGCTCTTGTCGAGCAACTTCATCGTCGGAGGGTGCGGCTCACGGTCCACGACACTCCTGTTGACCTCCGCGGAAGCGAGGCCATTTCCGGAAGAATTCCCTATCGAAGAACTCTCGCCTCTCGGAGCGGGCCCGCCGAGCACGGTGCTGGCGCCGAGATTGCTGGATCCTCAAACGGTTGCGGGTCGTCGGGAGCGAGAGGCCATTTCCGGCATGATCTCCGAACTGTTCGAACTTGAAGCCGCGGATCGTGCGTACGCGCCGGGTTCGATCCTGCACGCCCGCGTCAGGCCCTCTGATGCGGTCTCGGAAACCGCTGATCCTGCCCGTGGCTCGCTTGTGCTCATGGCGTTCGCGACCGATCGAGAGATCGCACACCGGAGCCAACAACCGATGGAGGCCGACCGGCGAGACCCGGCATCCGAGACGGCCTTCGGGAGCGGGCGCTCCAGCCGACTCTGGTACGGCAGCTGCCTGGTGTGGGTGCCGGGACACGCTCCCACACCGCCGGCTCCGGTTCTGAGTTGGAGATTGTTCAATGGGCCGTCGCAGGAGAGTTTGATTGAAGATCTGGCCACGCTCGCTGGAACGCTCCGGGGAAGTGATCTGACGGCAACCGCCCAGCCGGTTCCGATTGCAGATCGCATCGGCGGCGCTTCGGACGCTTCCCGCAGCGAGCGCGGCCGATCTCCGGAGCGGCCCGCGCTCGTGTGCGAAGGGGACCAGCCGGTCATCGTGTTCATCCCCGGATTCAACAACACATTCGAACAGAGCGTGGGGCACGCGGCCCAGCTCATGGCGCGGCTGCGGCTGGATGCCCTGGCCGCGGTCTACAGCTGGCCGTCGAAAGCCGAACTGCTCGCGTACCTGCTCGACCAAGACAGCGCCCGATGGACGGCCCCTCACCTGCGTCGTTTCCTGGAGCACTGCGCCGAGAAGGCAAGCAACAGGCCGTTGCACGTGATCGCGCACAGCACGGGCGCGGCGGCGTTGGTCGAGGCGATCCGGGGGATGAAGAACACCGGGAACACGCCGATATTTGAACACCTGGTGCTCGCCGCGGCCGATGTCGACCAGGACATCTTTTACCATGTGAACCTCGACGACGTTCGCAGGTGCTCCCGACACACGACGATCTATGTGAACCGCGAGGACCTCGCGCTCTCGATCGCGTCCTGGCTCCGGCTCCGACAGCCCCGACTCGGGCAGTACTCGCTCGGTCAGGGGCCGTTCATCGCGAGGCAGGGTGAAGGGGTTGCCGGTCGAATCGAGACGATCGATGTGACCGCGGTTTCGTCGGATCCGCTCGGGCACGCCTACTTCCGCGAGGACGATGAAGTGATCTCGGACCTTCGGATGCTCCTGGCAACGGGAAGATCGGCATCGGACCGGGGTCTCTCGCTGGTTTCTCCCACGCGCGATCGGGGCGCATACTGGCAGGTTCACAAGCGTCGCGACATGGACGCCGAGCGTCTCCGTACTCGGTTGACGCCGGATCGTTCGGAGGAGGACGTTCACCCGTGAGCAACGCGCACCACACCATCATCCTCGGCTGCGGCGCGATGGGATCCGCGTGCGCGTACCACCTGGCGCGGCGCGGCGTGCCCGTGCTCGCGCTGGAGCAGTTCGATATCCCCCACTCGCGCGGCTCGTCGCACGGCCATTCGCGGATGATCCGCATGGCCTACCACGAGCACGCCGACTACGTACCCCTGCTGCGGCGCGCGTACGCCCTCTGGCGTGAGCTGGAAGCGGTCTCGGGGCAGCCCCTCTTCCACATGCCGGGCGGGCTGTACATGGGTCGTGCTGACGGGGCGTTCATCGGCGGCGTCACGCACGCGGCCCGTACGCACGGCCTCTCACACCGCCTGCTGGACCGCGCCACGATGGCGCGGGAGTTTCCCCAATTCGTGGTGCCCAATGACTACATTGGTTTCTTCGAACCCACCGCGGGGCTGCTGATCCCGGAGCGCATCGTCGCGACGCACGCGGATCAGGCGCTCCGAGCCGGAGCGGATCTCCGTGGCCACGAGCCCGCATTGGAATGGTCGTCCGATCCGCGCGGCGTGCGGGTGCGGACTGCCCGGGGCGAGTACCGGGCCGATCGGCTGGTCGTCACGTCCGGCGCCTGGGCGTCAACGGTCGTCGCGGGCCTTGGTGTGCCCCTGCGCGTGACGCGGCAGACGCTTGGGTGGTTCTGGCCGCGCGAACATGCCATGTTCGATCGCGGGCGTTGCCCCGTCTGGGCGATCGAGCAGCCCGATGGCTACGAGTTCTACGGCTTCCCGCTCATGCCCGAGGCACCCGGTTTCAAGCTCGCGCGGCACCGACCGGGTCCGACAACGGATCCGGATCGCAATGAGTGGAACGTGCTACCCGGAGATGAGGAGGACCTGCGTGCGTGTCTGCACCGGCACATTCCGGGCGCCCAGGGCTCGCTGCTCGGGCTGCGCGTGTGCATGTACACGATGACGCCCGATTCGCACTTCATCATCGACCGGCATCCGAAGCACGACAACGTGTTCGTCGCCTGCGGGTTCTCGGGGCACGGCTTCAAGTTCTCGTCGGTGGTCGGGGAAGTCCTCGCGGATCTCGCCCAGCGTGGCCGGACGGACCATCCGATCGAGTTTCTCGGTTTGAGCCGCTTTCAGAAGTCTCCCGGTGGCGGCTGATCCCGGTCAGACGATCTCACCGACGGTGCGGCTGAACGTGACGCCGCGTGCGGGCCCGAAGAGACGCACGCCTTCCGCACGCAGGGCCGGGGCGTGCGCACGCAAATACTCGTCGAACACCTGTCGGGTTGGGAAGATGTAGCGCACCTCGACGAATTGGGCTGCTTCACCGGTTTGCCCTTCGAGACGGACAATCATCGCCGAATGGGCTCCGTGTCGGAGGACATGGTCGATATGGCCACTCTCAAGCCAATGGCAGTACTCGTCGCGGATCGCCAGGGATGGAAGACGAGCGACGACGGTGTACGCGATGCGAGTCATGCCGCGAGTAGATCCGATAACTCGTTCGTTCGCAAGCCTATTCGCATGTCGCATATCGGACGTAGAATCCCACAAAGAGGGCTGCAATTAGGCGTATTCCTGAGCGTTAAGCCCGCGGAGCAACACGTTGTCGGACGGGAAGGAACCACAGTCCGAGGCTGAGCTCCCGGCGGTGCTGGCCGCCGCGGCCAAGGGCGACGAGCGAGCGTGGCGCACGCTGGTCGATCTGTACTCGCGACGCGTGTTCGCGTTGGCCAAGAGCAGGGTCCGTCGGGCCGACGTGGCAGAGGAGGTGACCCAGTCCGTGTTCGCGACCTTGGCATGCAAACTGTCCGACGGGTCCTATACGGAGCAGGGCCGCTTCGAAGCGTGGCTGTTCCGAGTGGCAATGAACAGGATTCGTGATGAGATCCGGAAGGCCCGCCGTTCGCTGGAAGTTTCGGAGAACGGGCTTCACGCGCAGACCGTGAGCACCACTTCGGAGGGGGGCTCGATCGCGCCGGAGCTCCGGGGATTGCGGGACGCCTTGGCGCGTCTTTCCGCGGCGGATCGGGAAGTGGTTGAGTTGCGGCATCACGCGGGAATGTCGTTCAATCAGATCGCGGAGCTGCTCGCGGAGCCGCTCGGCACGCTGCTGGCCCGGCACCATCGGGCGCTCCGGAAACTGAAGGAGCTGCTGACGACTGAACCCGAGATTCGCTCAAAGGGGATGGATCCATGAGGCGTTCACGCGAACAACCAGAACCCGGCGTGCCGATTGATCTGGCGAGCATCACCGAGGACTTGGAAAGGCTGGCGCGCGAGGAGCGTGATTCCGCTCCGCTGGGGCTGGAAGAGCGTGTCCACGGGACTGTCGTCCGCGCGATGGAGGGACCCGTGCCGAATCTCCGCTTCTCAGGCGAGCGCGTGGCGCCACGTGAACTACAGCGAGCGATCCGGACATGGTCGTTGGCCGCCGCGGCGGTGCTGGTGATCGGCATCAGCGGGTTCGTGGGGATGATCGTGCTGAAACCGACCGGCGGCGGGGTCAACCGGGCGACCGCGACGGGCGGTGGCGCTACGGCGGTCTCGGCGGCGTCGATCGCGGAATCCATCCCGACCCTGGGAGCGGCCGCGGCCGTCGATGATGTCAGTTCCGAGATCGACTCCATTTTGGCCGATTTGACCCGATTCGACCGCACGTTGAGCGAGGGATGGCCGACCGTATCGAGCGGCGTGGATATGCTGGGCGAGGAGTCGTTGTGATGCCTTCGCGTTCTCGGTTGTTCGCAGGAGTGTTGGTTGCTGCCGCGGGAGTGCTGCTGCCGTGCGCCGTTCGTGCGGCCGGGCAGCCCGAGGCGCAACCCCCCGCACGTGAGGACGGTCCCCCGCCGTTGAACGGTCGTGGACCGCCTCCTGGACATGCGGCCCCTCCCGGTGGTCGATTCGGGCCCGGACCGGGCGCACGGAGCGGGAATCGCTCGGAAACTCGTGAAGAGCTTCTGGATCGGCTGCGGCGACGATCGGAGCAGGCCAAGGAGTTTGCGCGGAAACTCGAAGCGGCGCAGCAGTTGCTTGAAAAGGGGGGCGACGTGGCCGATGTTCGTCGGCGCGTGGACGAGTCCGAGGGGCTTCTGCGGGCGCTGTTGTCCGGGCGCGGGGGCCCGGATCGTGTGAATAATCCGCGTCCGATGCCCCCGCCGCCCGGACCGAATGGCTTGCCGCCCAGACCGGAACCCGGATTGGATGATGAGTTGCCCCCGGGTCCGCTCTCCATTGAACGGCGAGAGCGTCTGATGGTCTTTCTGCGGGAACACCGGCCCCAACTGGCGGAGCGATTGGCGCAAGCGGATACGAGTGACCCGCCCGGCTCGGACTCGCGATTGCGCGAGGCGTGGCGAAAGAGCGCGCCATGGATCAGGCTGCGAGAAGAGGACCCCGAGGCGTTCCAGCGTCAGTTCGCGGAGTTCAGCCGCGCCAACGACGCCGAACGCCAGGCCGATCAGCTCTGGCGTGCGATGGAGTCCGGAGCCGATGCGGCCACGATCGCTCGACTCAAGGGTGAGCTCTCGAAGTCCATCGAGTCCGCGATGGATGCGCGACGCGAGAACCAGAAACGCGAACTCGAGGAAATGACCGCGCGGCTGGAACGCGTTCGCGCGAGCATGGACGAGCAGGAGAAGGGCCGTGAGGCGTTCGTCCTCAAGCAGATGGATCGCCTGCTGGAGACCGCGAAAAACCGGCGCGGCAGGGACGGCGGTGACCGGCCGAAACCCCCGCGCGGCGGCTGACGTGGCGGCACGTCATGACACGATGGCGCCGGGCGCGATCTCGCCCGCGGGCTGGAGCACGATCACGGACCGTTGGGCGCTCTCCGCAGCATCCTTGGGCACGTCGCTCGCCGCCAGGAGCATGCCGCGGGACTCCTCGCCCCGGATGACGCGGGGCGCCAGATTCGCGACAATGACGATCAGACGTCCTTCGAGTTGCTCGGTGGTGTAATGACCACGGATTCCGGCGCAAATCTGGCGCGGCAAGCCGGTCCCGTCGTCAACTTGTAGTTTGAACAACCGGTCGGCCTTGGGGTGCAGTTCAGCCTTGATCACCCTGGCGACGCGCAGGTCCAGTTTCGCGAATTCTTCGAACGCAACAGCGGGTTTGGGTTCAGGCTTGGCGGGCGCCGGAGCGGTCGGAGTGGATGCGTGGCTCGGAGCCGTCGATCCGACAACTGGAAGTGGGTCAGCCATGCTCGGGCTCCTTGGACTGCCGATCGGGTTCTTCCGCGGGTCAGGTCCGGAGTCTATCCCCTGACCGGCGCCGGTGAACCCGGCGAAACGGCGGGCGCCGTCGCCGGCTTCGCTTTCTCGTCGCTGGACCATCTCCCGTCACGCCAGAGCGGGCGATCCGGATCCACGCTCATCCACTCCGCGAGTTCGGCGGGGTCGAGGTCGCGGAGCGGCGCCCCGCCATCCGCAGCGGTTTGCGCGGCCCATGAACGATGCACCCCGTTCAACAGCCATGCTTCCGCCCGAAGCTGTGCCGCAAACTCCTGAGGTGTCAGGCGCGGCCCCGGATTCCCAGCACACGTGTAGCACGGGACGGTTCGGGTACCCGCTGGCGTGCTCTTGGATACGAACCGCTTGTTACCGCATTCCGGGCAAGGCCATTCCCGGGCGCGCCGTTCGAGCTTGTCCAACTCGCCAGACTGGCCTGATGAGCTGAGCATCGCCTCGTAGCGACGGATGGTGTCCCGCACACCCGGCTTCGCGAGGCGGGATTGTGCCCGTCGGCCTTCACCAGAACGGACGAGACCGATCGCTGTGGCGGCGTCCAGGCTGACCGCCGCGTCGCTCACCGATCGCGGCGGCGGCGGCGCGCGGGAGGGGCGATTGGCGTACTCCGCGAGCACCGCGGCCATCGCTCGCAGCCAGCGGCGTTCGTCTTCACGGGTGGAGAGGCCGGCCAGTGCCAGACACGCGGTCGGACCGACGCGGTGAGTCGGCGGGGCGACTCCATCCTGGCGGCGATCGAGTTCCACCGCGAGCACGAGCAGCTGACGAGCGAGGAGCCGAGCCTCGGGCGTCTCCGATTCCGAAGCGACTTCCTCGCCCAGCAGCAGATAGTCGGCTGGTCGTTCGGGGGTCAGCCCTTCGAGGCGAGAATCGAGCGAGCGGATGCGGCCGCGCAATTCGGCAAGACCGTCCGGGTCGGCGTGCGGCGGCGGCCCGAACTGACCGATGGCGAGAAGGACTGAGAGCATCGCGGTGGCTGGGGTGATCGTGCGAATCACGGCACGGTCTCCCCCAGGCGGAGCATCCACAGTTCCAGCATGCATTGCTCGGTGGCACGGATCTGGCTGAACACATGCCGAGCTGTGCGGCGCGCCGCCTGCATGCGGGTCACCGCCTCGCCCACACGGTCGGCACGCGCCGGCATTTCGGAGGCGACGACAAGGGCCATCATTTCCGCGATGCTCGCCTGGTTCGCGGCGAACATGAGCACGGGCCCGGTTGCCATGCTCAGGCGGCCGTCGCGCCGGCGATCGATCCGTGAGAGGCCGTACGGCCCGCGCTCGAGATCCGCGCCGCCGTGGCGTTCGGCCTCGTGTCTCCACTGCGCCCAGAGTGCTTCCGCGGCCAGCAACAGCCGAGCGGGCCCGTCTTCCGGCGCTCCGGAGTCGTTCGTCGGCGACGCACCCGAGCAGATCCGATACGACTGCGCGAGGGAATCGGACAGCGCGTCGATCGATGCTCCGCTTCCCGACTGGGCCACGAGCTCGACCAACCGCTCCACCAGGGCACGTCGCGCACGCATCTCCCAGCCAGGTTCGGCGACCGACCCGATGGGGCGTTCGGCCACTGATGCGATGGTATCGGAAACGGAATCCGTGCGTGCAACCCGGGGCAAGAGCTCAAGCATGGCGTTGACCACCCACGGCTCGCTCGCCATCTTCCGGACGATCGTCTGCGCGGCGGCGCGAAGCTCCGGCGGCTGGCCGAAGCAGGCCGCCTCGGCAAGGACCTCTGCATCGATCGGCCCGACCCCCGGCGCGAGGCGATCGGCCTCCTTCAGTCGCGATAGACGCGCCGCGAGGGAAGGCTCGCCCGTGACAAGCCGCAGGGCCCACTCTCCCGACGAGCCGGCCTGGGAGGGCGAGCTTGGGGATGCGACGGCGGTGCCCATTATCCGTTTCGCATCCGCGATCGCGGTTGAAGCGGCCGTGGAATCGCCATCCCAACGCCGCCGAGCCGCGGCGCACAGACGCGCAAGCGCCGCGGCGTGTGTTAATTCGGCAACGTCTGACTTTCCCGTTTCTCCCCGCATGATCTCGCGCGCAACGGCGAGGAACTCCTCGGCCACGCGCGCGGCCTCTTCCGGTCGGTTCAGGCCCCACGCCACCGAATAGGCCTCGCGGAGTCGCACCCGGTCGCTCGCGCTTGCGCCGGAATCGTCCGCCTCTGCGCCCGAGAGCACCATGGTCGCGTCCACACCCTCGGCCGAAGATTCGTTCGCGAGCACGCGTGTGACGGCGGCGAGCGCGGAGCGGGAAACACGCGGATCGCGGAACCACTCGAGCATCCTGGCCCGGGCCGGTCCGCCCTTGCGCCAGCGAACTTCCAGAACAAAGGGGCGAACGAGGTCGAGCGACGTGTGCGACATGAGCGCCGGTCGGCTGCTGATGAGCTGGAGTTCGAGGCCGTCGATCAGCAACAGCTCACGCCGCGGATCACCCTCGTCGGGCAGGGCGGCGCGAACGGCCTCGATCCACCGGGCCAACGCAACCGGCGGTACGGCCCCCTCACCAGCGGCCACGGCAAGCCGGGCCGGCGCGCGCGCGAGCGCGGCAAGCACGCCCCCATTGAGCGTGCCGACCGAAGCCACTCCCGGCGCCGCAGAGGCCAGAGCGGCGGCGAGACCGCGCTCGACCTCGTTCCGAACCGATGCGGGCAGATCTCGTTCGCGGCTGAGCCGGGCCAGCACGCCCGTTGCCCACACGCCCGACCAGAGATCGTCCGCCGGGACCCCGCCGCTGGCGCCGAATCGCGATGCGTCCGCGATGATGGTCTCGAGGGCCGCGGATGTCGCCTCAGCCGCGGAGCTGGACTCGATATTCGCCAACTGATGAAAGAACTCGACGATGGACTCGGAAGCGGCCTGCCGGCGCGCGGGATCGAGTCGGACCCACGTGCGGCCGATGATCGGCGCTGCCTGCCCGAATCGGGATCGCGCCTGATCCGTTCTCGACGGGACGCTCTGCGCGGCCATCTGCAACACGCGCACCGCACCCTCCGGGTCGTTCGCGTTCAGTGCGCTGGTGTCGGGATGGGTCGCGGGCGTGTCGCGTTGCGCGACGATCGTGGGCGTGGCCGCGTGCTCGGGCACGGTCGGCGGCAACGGCTGCGAGGCAGGAGATGGGATCGTCGTGAGCAGGCTGTCCGGACTCACGCCGGGCGCCGGTGTGCCCGGAGTCCCAACGCCGCGGGCGGCAGACGGGTGCGTACTGATGTACACCAGCAAACCTGTGAGCGCGATGATGAGCACCACGCACGCCCCGGCGGCACCCAGCAGGACGCGGCGGAGCAATGCGGCGGCGGGATCCGACCGTGAATCCGGAGCCGGAGCAGAGCCGGGACGATCCCGCACGACCGCGGGGCCCTTGGGGCGCGCGCCGCCCCGAACCGGTTGTTCCGAACGCGAACCTGCGAGCGGCGCCGACCCGCGACCGAGCAAGTCATCGCACACACGGTGCAGGAGAGACTGAAGGGCGTACTGCTCGTCAGCGGTCAAGCCGGTCTGAATGGAAACGCGACTCAGTTGACGATCGCGTGCCGCCTCGATCTGCTCGGCGGTCCATGAACCCGGCGCGATGCCGAGCAATTCATGCCTCCCGCCGAGCGCTGCCCGGGCGCCGAGCACGCGTGCAACCAGAGGCCGTAGCTCGGTCTGGTTCATCCGCCCTTGCCTCCGCTCGGGGGCGTGGTCATGAGTCGATCGTGCAAGGCGCGAAACCGCTCACCCCATGGTGCGGGGCCGTAGCCTGGGTACATTCCCCGCTGCTGCTCCAGACCGGAGCGTGCGCGAGCGGGTTCGCGCTCGGCGAGCAACCGTAGGAAATTGAATCGGGCTTCGCACCATGCGTCGGACCCGACCGCCGTGCCGTCGATGAGCGTGCCCCAGCACTCGAGCGCATGCGTGATCTCACCCGAGAGTTCACTGAGTTCGGCAAGCCGCCTGAGTGCGCCCGCGTTCCCGGGCTGAACCGTGAGCACCGCCCGATCCAAACGCTGGGCGAGCTCGCGCATCGAGCGATCGGCCCCGGCCGTGCCGAGGCGAGCCGCGGCGCGGGCCACCTGCGCGAACAAGGAGACCACCGCGGGGTCTTTCAACGCCTCCCGTTCATCTCCCAGACGTTCAACGATGCGCAGGCCGACGCGGACCACAACGCCCGGGGCGCCGAGGCCGTCGCACTCATTCTTGGTGAACAACTCAGCGGCTCGGCGGTACACCGCTCGGTCCGCCGCGTCCGCGAAACGAACGTCAGACGCGCCGGATGCGATCGCGAGCGCGTCCGCCTTCGCGAGCGCGTCCGCTTCAGCACCGCGGAGCATCGCGATCTGCACCTCTCGATATGTGAGCTCGGGGCTGATTTCGCGCAGGTCGAGCGCGTTGTACGCGGCCACCGCTCGGAGGGCGTCCATGGCATCCTGCGCCCGTGAAAGTTCGGGCCGTGATACTCCGAGCAGGGCGTCGAGCAGCTGTCTGATCAGCACCACGCAGCGCTCCGCTGCCTGTTTGCCCCCGGCAGCCGCAGCGTCCATCGCCTCGCGCCGATCGATCGCGAGCACGCCCTCCGCAACCGCGGCGAAGCGATCGCCCGCGACATCGCGATCACGAGGGGCCGCGGAGCGGAACGCCCGGTAGAGAAGCTGCGCGGCCTGCCGGCGGGCCGCCGTATGAATCGGGCTGTTCCGGGGCACCCCGAGCAGGGTCTCCGCGGCTTTCTCGGCGTCGAGGCCCGGCGCTCCGCCCCGTCTCAGGATAAGCGTCGCGGCGCGTTCGCTCCCCGGGTGCTCTCTCAGGTAGAGTTCGATCAGTTGATCGATTCTGGTGCGGATCGACGGTGACGCCGAGAGGTCACCCGCGGCGTGCTCCAGCGACGCCACCGCGAGCCAGAGCCCCTCGGATCGCTGCTCGGGAGGCAGCGTTGAATCGGCCCAGAGCGACGCGAAACGATCGGACGCGTCGTCCGCCGCGCCGGAGTAGAACGCCGCGTGCGCGGCGCTCATCATGGCACGACCACGTTCGGCGGAGAACTGAATCGAGTCCGGTTGCCTGAGTGAGACATCGAGGAGCGCGAGCGATTCCCGGAAGATCATCGCGATGTCCGCGCTCTTCGCCGGTTCATCCGGGGACGCGCCGGATTCGCGGTGCGCTACCCGCGCACGCTCGTACGCCAGCAGACCGCGGACGTAATTGACCGCGAAGCCGGTGTCGCCGATCGGGAGCACGCCATAGCGCTCGGCCAAGTCAAGAACCTGCCCGACCTCACCTCGCGTCACGAGGTCCGCGAGCGCATCCCTGGCGAGCCCTTCGATGGCCTCCTTGGCCTGTCGCTTGTCCGCCTCGAAGCACAGCACGGAAAGCAGGCGCGCCGCGGGCACGGCGAGAGGCTCGACAGGCCCGGCGCCGCGTCGGTCTACCTTCCGCGTGCGGCGGATGAGCACCTGCAGGTCCGCCCAGCGGCCCCCCGCGGCGTACACCGCGATGCGACGTGTCAAGAGCTGCTGACGAACGGGCTCCGGCACCGCGTCGGCCTCCTCAACCGTATCAAGCCACCGCACCGACTCCGTCGTGTTGCCAGCGAGGCTCGACGCGAGCGCGCACCCGACGGCGCTGCGGGCGATGTGCTCGTAGCGCAGCATCTCGGGAGCGAGCTTCTCGACGCTCGCCGCGCGGCCGCCGGGGGTGCCGAGCAGCCACCCGAAATCTCGCAGCGATTCCAGCGCGATGTTCCGGTTCGAAGTGAGCATCGCCAGGTAGTAGCCGCTCCAGCCCGCGTAGTAGTATGCGTTCGAGCGTACGCGACGGGCCTCCGTCAGTTCATCGGCGTCACGCTCGGTGGCGCGGCCGGACTGCTCCAGTTTTTCCAAGCCCTCCACCTTCCGTTGGGCCGACGACGCCGCGTCCAGAAATCGCCCGCGGACCGAGCGGAGCACGCGTTCTGTTTCGGCGAGTTCCTCCGGCTTGGCCAGCCGCAGCCGGGAACGCTCCGCGAGATCCTCCGCGGGAAGGTACGTCGCGCGGGCCAGGTCGATGCGGAGCTCGAGGCTCTCCGCCTTGGGGGCGGACTTGAGCAGCGCGTACGCCCGCGCCTCCCACGTTCGGCGTGCCTCCGCGGTAGGGGCGTCACTCATCAGTCGCACGTACACCTTCGCGAGGCGCTCGGCCAGAGGAGTCTTCTCGTCGCCGGATGCAGCCTCGACGCGGTGTGACAGCTGCTCCGCGAGCAATTCGGGAAGGCCCCGTGACTGGAGATAGTGCTCCATCTCGGCATCGGGACCCTCGATCTCAGGTTGAGCCGCGCACACGCTCCACGCCGCAACCGCGGCCATCGTGGCTGGCAGCACGGGTCGTCGGAACAGGACCCAGTTGCTCACGGAGTCCCCCGCACGCCGGTGGGGGTCGGGCCCGATTCCTGCTCGTCGATGCCCACCCAGGCGGAAAATCGTTCGCGTCGCTCGGCGCGGAGCAGTTCCGCGCCCTTGCTGTTGCCCTGACGCGCGACCTCGTCCGCGGAATGGCGAAGCGCGAGGGCCGCGAGGGAGGGGCAGGCTTCGGACAGCCGAACTGGGATATGTAGGAGTTGCACGACACCGGACCTGCGCGTGGCGTCGTCGGGCTCCCGCAGCATGGCTCGCCCCAGTGCTGCGCGGCACCACGCCTCCTCCCATCCCGTGATTGGAGTCCCCTCCCCGCGTCCGGATTCGATGCGGGCTCGCAGCCGAACCATGGCGTCGCGACGAATCTCAACCTCGCCGCTCTGGGCCGCAACGACATCGCGGACAAGCTCCACGCCGCGCGCGCCACGCGTGACATCCGGGAAACTCGCCCCGGTCCCGGCCACCCCGGCCGCGATCTGAGCGGCGTGGCGATAGAGCGCCGCGAGGGACAGCGTGACCTGGTCGTTAGATGCCGTGGCCGCAACGAGGTCCCACTCGCCGCTGACGGTCAGCGCGTCTACCGCGGCGCTAGGTTCGAACATGGGCGGTAATCCGGGGCACAGGAGCAGCTCGCGGTCGAGCATCGGAACACCGTCGGATTCGAGCTCGCCGCCGCGCCAACTCTCAAGTCCCATCGCCCGTCGCACGCGCACCCACTCGAGCCAGGGCCACACGACGGACGTGAGCGCCCCCCGCGCCACGCGGCATCGGACGAGGCCCTCCGCAACGAGACTCGCCGTCGGTCCATCAGTGCCTCGCAAGCGATTGAAGAGCGGCACGAGCAGCGGCTCAGCGCCTTCCGGATCACCCCGTTCCAGCCGCGCGCGAGCACGCCAGGCCGCGTCCGCAACACTCTGCCATTCACCGGTGAGCGGAGCCCCCGGCACGGCCCGCACCACGTCCCACGCGACGAGCGTGGTTTGCGTAGGGAGAGCAGGATCCAGACCGCGGACCAGCACGCCGGAGATGTCAACCCGTTCGATCGAACAGGGAAAATCGCCGCCGTGACCGCGCAATTGGAGCTGCGCCGGGCAGCGCGTGAGGACCAGCAAAGCGGGCAGCGCACCGAGGATTTTCCTCACGGCTTGCCCCTGGATCCCGGGACGTACGTGTACGTGCCGCCGGATGCGGTCGCGATCCTCCGCATCAGTTCCTCGGACTCCCTGGACACGAAGCAGATGCAGTGGACCGGGATCTTCTTGGGCCCCGCGTTGTTCAATCGTTCGACCTGGTCAGCGACCTGCGGGTCGAACTCACCGTCGGTCATGAAGTAGATCGCGTCCGGCCGCGGCCGCAGGCCGAAGAGAATCTGGAATCCGGGGCCCGGGTTGGTTCCGCCCCGAGCCGCAACGTCGTTGATGCGCGATGACGCGCGGCGTTTGCCATCGGCGTTGGCAACCAACCAGCGCATGGACTCGGTGATCGGCGTCGGGTCCGTTTCGAAAAACACGACGAAAAACGACGTGGTCTCGAGCATCGCGCGTACGGACGTGAGCAGCTCCTCGCGGAGCGCTTCGATCTTCCCCTCGTGCTGCATCGAGCCGGAGACGTCGACCAGATACGCGAACCGGGACCCTCGCGCCTCGACACCGAAGAACTTGGCCCCGCCCCCGGCCCCACCCGCGCCCAGGCCCGTTCCCCCCCCGGCAGACTCGCCGATCCCGGTGCCCGCTCCGCCCATGCCAGTCGCGGCCCCGGCGACTTCAACGATCGCGCCCGAGCCGATCTCGCCTGTCACGACCGGACCGACGTCGCCCGCGCCCAGCGTCGTCGATGCAAGTTCACCGACCGACGGATCACCAGCGGCGAGCGCCACATCGGGGAAATCCTGGACCCCTCCGGCCTCGCTCACGACGATGCTCTCGAACCCGTCGCCCCCGTCTCCGGGCCCCGTGCCGGCGCCAACCCATCCGAACTGGATCACCGAAGCGATCACGAAGAGCACGAGGTGAATCAAGATCGACACCCCTGTCGCGGTCATCGAAGCCCTGAGCGTGAACCGCTCGAAACGCTCCCACCGGGTCAGCGTCACGCCATCCGGGGACCGTACTGGGCGGGGCGACCGATCGGGCGGTGTGCCCTGCGCACGATGCGAGTTGTTTGCTCCCTTCGCCAACGTCATCTCCGGGAGATTCGCCCGCGGCATGTTCGTGTCCGCACCGGACCCTCATCGACCGGGCGCGACGGCGGCCTCAGTCTATCCAAAGTGGGAATGCCGGCCCCCCTTCCATTCGGGAAAGATGCCGGGGCGGTTCGCCCCGGATACGCTCCTCGAACCCGATCTTGAACCGATCGCTAGGACCACGGTTTCCTGATGCCTACTCCCGCCTTCAGCCGCGTGCTGCTCAAACTCTCTGGTGAGGCATTCTGCGCCCCGGGTTCGTTCGGGATCGAGGGCCATGAACTTTCGCTGCTTGCCGGCGAGGTCAAGCAGGCCCACGATACGGGGGTGGAACTGGCCGTTGTGGTCGGTGGCGGCAACATCGTGCGGGGCGCCGGCCTCGCGAAGAAAGTCCACATCCACCAGGCGACGGCGGACTACATGGGCATGCTCGCCACGGTGATCAACGGCCTGGCGTTGAAGGAAGCCTTGCAATCCGCGGGGGTGCAGTCGCGCGTCATGACCGCCATCGATATCCGCGCGGTGGCGGAGCCGTTCATCCGTGCCCGCGCGCTGCGCCACATGGAAAAACGCCGGGTGGTCATCCTGGTTGCGGGCACCGGCAACCCCTTCTGCACCACGGACACGTGCGCGGCATTGCGCGCGACCGAGCTGGAATGCAAGCTCCTGCTCAAGGCCACCAAGGTCGACGGCGTGTACACCGCGGACCCCAAGAAAGATCCCGCGGCCACCCGTTACGCGAGGCTGACATTCGCGGAGGCGATCGCCAAGAACCTGGCCGTCATGGACATGACGGCCCTCACCATGTGCCGCGAGCAGAGCATCCCCGTCAAGGTGTTCGATTTCAATGTTCCCGGGAACATCCGGCGCGCCGTGCTGGGCGACGACGTGGGAACATTGGTGGTGCCGTCCTGAGTGCTCGCGACGCGAGCGGAACCGGAGCGAACAAGCCATGAGCTTCAACACCCCCGATGACGTGCTGATGGACGCGGAAATGCAGATGGAGAAAGCCTCGGAGCACCTCAAACGAGAGCTCCGTGGCATCCGCACCGGACGTGCCTCGCCGGCGCTGGTCGAGTTTCTGAAGGTCGATTACTACGGGTCGATGACGGACCTCAAGTCGCTCGCGTCGATCACCGTGCCTGAGCCGGCTCAGCTGCTCATCAAGCCCTTCGATGCGGGCTCGATCAAGGACATCATCAAGGCGATCGAGACCTCGGGCCTGGGCCTGAATCCGCAGTCCGACGGCAAGCTCATCCGCCTGAACATGCCGCCGCTCTCTGGCGACCGCCGGAAACAACTCGTGACGCACTGCAAGAAGCTCGCGGAGGAGACCAAGGTCTCGCTTCGGAACGCGAGGCGGGATGCCAACAAACACGCCGACGCGCTCGCCAAGGCCGCCCACGTGCCGGAGGGCGAGATCGAGCAGCTCAGGACCGAGATCCAGGATCTCCTGAAGAAGTACGAAGGAATCGCCGACGAGCACGTCGCCAAGAAATCGAAAGAGATCGAGGAGATCTGATCCGTCGGGCCCGCGGGCATGGACACGTCGATCGGATTTGTCCCCCCCGGGGCTTCACGCCGCGTCGCGACCGCACCCAGCGAGGACGCACAATGCCACTGCCCAGCCGCGTACGCGCGAACGGAGACGAGCCTCGCGATGAATCGGAGCGGATCCCGAACAGCCCCATGCATGGGCGCCTCGCGGGGCTCGTCGGCGTTGCCATGCTCGCGAGCGGCATCTTCGCGGGGCATGTCGGGTCGAGGCTCATCGTGCGCGGCGACGCCGCCGCGACATCGGGCAACATCGTCGGGAATGAAACGCTGTTCCGGCTCGGAATCACCGGCAGCCTGATCATGATGATCGCGTACCTGATCTACGCGCTGCTTCTGTACCAGCTTCTCAAGCAGGCTGGTCGCGGGCTGGCGATGGCGATGCTCGGGTTCGTCGTGGCCGCGGTGCCCGTCTATGTGCTCAATCAGCTCAGCCTCTTTGCCGTGCTCCCGCTGGCGTCCGAGCGGCGGTACGAGCAGGTGCGTCTGTTCCTCGAATTGCACAAGGCGGGGAACCTCCTTGCGGCTATTTTCTTCGGACTGTGGCTGTTCCCGCTGGGACTGCTGGTGCTGCGTTCGAGCAATTTTCCACGGGTTCTGGGCGTCCTGCTCCTGTGCGGAACCCCGGGCTATCTGGTCTTGTTCGTTCAGGCGTTCGTCTATCCCGGATCCGATCGCACGCTCTGGACCAGCCCGCTGCTCGTGGTGACCCATGTTTCGGAGTTGGCGCTGTTGCTGTGGCTGCTCGTGAAGGGCGGCGCGGCTACCTCACGATGATGGTGCTCGGGGACACGAGCAGCACGTGCTCATCCCTCAGCTGCATCATCGCGTGCGCCGCATCACGCACCGAAGGCCAGGCCCGCTCCCCCACCGTCTCGCGGAGCGCCTCCGCGCCCACGGTGAGCGCCGTGGCCCGCGGGCCCGGCGCGCGGACGCCCAAGCCGAATCGCCCCATCATCTCCGACAGCGTTTCCTCAAGCGTCATTGGCGCGGGAAAATCCATGACGTCGTACGAGCCCGAAGCCAGCCCCGCCTCGCGAGCCATGTCCGCCAGCGCCTCGTCCAGGCCGCCGATCGAATCGGCCATCCGCAGGACGATCGCCTCCCGGCCCGCGAACAGCCTGCCCTCAGCCGTTTTCGACAGATCGATCCCCTTGCGGCCCGCGACGACACGCGACGTGAAGAGGTCGTACGTCTCCTTCATTTTCGCGCGGACGAGCTCGCGCTGAGCTTCGTCCCAGGGCGTGAGCATGCTCAGCAGATTGGCACGCGGACCCCGAGACCGCTCCTTGACCCGGATCCCCAACTTGTCGAGAAGCCCGCCCATCGCGATCTTGCCCCCGACCACGCCGATCGAGCCCACGATGCTGGACGGGTTCACGTAAATCCGGTCGCCCGCGGCGGCGATGTAGTATCCCCCGCTGGCGGCCATTGAGCCGACGCTGACCCAGACCGGCTTCTTGGCCGCGACGCGTCGCACGCCCTGCCAGATCACCTCGCTCGCGATCGCCGAACCGCCCGGCGAGTTAATCCGGATCACCATTCCCTTGAACAGGTCCTCTTCCTCGATCTCTCGCAGCGCCTTCCGGACGGTACGGCTGCCCACGCTCGAATCACCGCCGAAAGGCCCGCCGCCCGCCGATTCCCCATCGACGATGGCCCCGTCAATGTGCAGCACCGCCAGGCTGCCGCGCACAGGCTTGGACTGCGGTTTCTGCCCCAGCACGCTCATGAAGGCGAATGGGTTCGAAGGATCGAATCGCGGTTTGCGACCGCCGGCGCCATCGGTCGCCCACGACACCTCCTGCGCCCCGTACTCGGCCTTGAGATGCTCCGAAAGTTGCGGAAGATCGATCACGGTGTCGATCAACCCCAGTTGCTTTGCGAGCTCACCGTCCGCGGACCAGCCCCGCGACATGGCACGGTCCAGCTGATCGTCCGAGAGTTTCCGCCCGGTTTTCAGATCATCGCGCAGGCACGCGTACAGGCTGTCGAGCAGGCCGTTGATGTTCTGATCCCACTGCGGGCTCGGGGCGTTGCGTGACATCATCTCGCTGGCGCCCTTGTAATCCCCAACCTGCACCATGTCGGCCTTGATCCCGAGCCAGGCCAGCGCGTCGGCAAGGAAAAACTCCTGCATGTGCATGCCGGGCAGAGACACCTCGCCCCCGGACTGCAGCATCACGTCGTCGGCGCACCCCCCGAGCACGAGTTCGGTCGGCCCGTACCCCTCGGCGAACAGATGGATCTTCTTCCCCGCCGCGCGCACGCGCTGCATCGCCCGTCCCAACTCCTGAACCTGAGAGGCCGAGAGCTGCGCGTCCTTCAGACGCACGACCAGGCCGCGGAGTTCGGCGTTCGCCGCGGCAACGTTGAATCGTGCCGACAGGCGTCGGGACGTCAACTCCGATTCATCTCCCAGCAACGCGCCCAGGCCGCCCGCTCGCTCGCGCAGAGCCCCCTCGATCTCGATGAGGCCGATCCGCACCTTGCCCGGTTGCGCCCAGGCCACGCCCGAAAAAACCCCCAACGCCAGGCCAACCAGCAGCAACGCGGCACGACGCATCATGCGAGGGCTCCTCAACGCGGCGAACGCATCCGCCGCGGCCGCGAATAGCCTAGGCCGATCGCGACCCGGCTCCTGGCGCCTACCCGTACCCCAAACGGTCAAGGTCCTCCTCATCGAGGCCGAAGTGATGCCCGATCTCGTGCAGCAGCGTGATGCGAATCTCCTCGTAGAGCAAGTCATCGATGTGGGGCTCTCCCCACCCCCCTACCGCCTCCACAATCCCCTCGCGGAAGATGTGGATCTGGCTGGGAAGTTCCGCCGAGTGTTCGACGCTGCGCTCGGTCAGCGCCGTGCCCGAATGCAGGCCCATCAGATCGTCATCCGCGCCGGGCTCGGCCGCGATAGTCCCGTCCCGCGCGAGGTCTCGCTTCATCTCGGCCGTGGGCTCGTCGAGCACAATAACCGGGATCTCCTCCAGCAATTCACGGACCTTGTGCGGAAGCGAATCGATCGCGTCCTCCAGCAAGGCGTCGAACCGCTCGCGTTCCGCCCCGGTCATGGCCGACCGCCCGATCCCGCTTTGCCGGGCTTCTCGCCCCCCGTCACCCCGACAATGTCGCGCATCGAGGGCGCGGGGCGCCGCACCACCGCCGCGATGCGCGCGCAATCCAACGTGGCGCTCCCCAGCCCGAGCGTGAGCAACGCCGATCCAACCGCCACCAGCGTCATCGAGATCCCCCTGACCACGTCGAGCTCGACCGACCCGACCCTCAGCCAACCGGCGCCGATGAGACCGCAGAGCCTGCCCAGCACGACCACCCCGACCGCCGCGAGCATCGCCAGCATCGTCTGCCGGTCCACGCGGCCCATCCGCATCGCCATCGAGTGCTGGACGAGCACCCGCGCATTGGGCCGCAGCCCGATCAGCGTCGCCGCCACGCACGCGTCAGAGACCAGACGGGGCCGGATCGTCGGCCACAGCCCTTCCCATGACGCGGCGATCCCCCAATGACCGGTGCCCATCCCGTGTTCGTGGATCCCGTACGAAACCCACGCCAGCGCGACGAGCGCGGCCGCCCCGCCGAGGCCCGACGCCACATGCCATGCCGGCGTCGCGTGATGCGGCCGGCTCCACGCCGCAGCGCCCAACGCGGAGAGCGCGAGGCAAGCCGCGGTCATCTCCGCCAACGGCAACGCGATCAACGGTGTGGGACGGCCCAGCACCATGCTGCCCGCCTCCATCACACGCGGCGCCCACATCAGCAGCCCCGCCGCGAGCGCCCCCATCGCGCAGACCATCAGTCCCGCGGCGACCAGCCCGGGCGCCCGAATCGGGCGCAGTTCCTCTGCCTGCGGGTCCACCACGGCCAGCACCGTCGCCGTCACCGCGATACCGCACTCGGGACAGGCGCCGACAACCGAGAGCCCCCGCAGGTTGTAGCCGCAACCAACGCACGGGAGGTCTCCGGTCAGGTCCCGACCCAGCGTGCCGGACCGCGATCTCGTGGAGGGCCCCGAGCTCACCCGGGCCCGTAACAAAGAGTCGTTGGGCCCCGCCGATGGCTCGCCCGGACCGACGGAGCTCCCGTCGCGCGCGCCGCCACCACCAGCGGATGCGGGCGCGGAGTTGAGCGGTGCCGGGGGCTCGGACATCGGTGCAAAGCCTACCACACCGGGATTCGCGCCGACGATCGGACGCAGGCCCGATATACTCGCCCCGCGCCGAAGCGGGTGCCGACCGCGGTCGCGCGACGCCCATGACCGCGACACTCATGAAATCCGTGCACGCCCTGCGCGACAACGTCGCGGGAGTGTTCCTCGGCAATCGCGCCGCCCTGGACTGCACCATCGCCACGCTCCTGGCGAGGGGCCACCTCCTCATCGAAGATGTGCCCGGCGTGGGAAAGACCGTTCTCGCCAGCGCCCTGGCACGATCGATCGACTGCGCATTCGCCCGGATCCAGCTCACCCCCGACCTGCTCCCCACGGACATTCTCGGGGTGTCGATCTACCGGCGGGAGTCGGAGACCTTCGAATTCAAGCGCGGCCCCATCTTCGCGAACCTCGTGCTCGCCGACGAAATCAACCGCGCCACGCCGCGCGCGCAGACGGCCCTGCTCGAGGCCATGAACGAGGCCGCCGTCACCGTTGACGGCCGCACCTACCCGCTCGATCCGCCGTTCATGCTCGTCGCCACCCAGAACCCGCACGAATTCGAAGGCACCTACGCCCTCCCGGAAAACCAACTCGACCGTTTCCTCATGCGGATCAAGCTCGGCTACCCCTCCGCCGCGGACGAGGCCCGCGTCCTGGAGCTGCGCCCCGCGGCGCGGCCGCTGCACGAGCTCCGCCCCGTCATGACCGGCGCCGAAATGGTCGCCCTCCAGAGCCAGACCGACCGTGTCCGGCTCGATCGGACCCTGATCGATTACATCATCGCGCTGGCGGCACGCACCCGCGACCACGGCGACCTGCGCGTGGGCGTCAGCCCGCGCGGCGCGCTCGCCCTCGCCCAGGCCGCGCGGGCCACCGCCGTGCTCAGCGATCGCGCCCACGTGATCCCCGAGGATATCTCGGCGTGCTTCCTGGTCGTCTGTGCGCACCGCGTCATCCCCAACTCGTACTCCGGATCATCCGAGGCCGCGGCAGCGGAGGCCATCCTCACCGACGTGCTGCACGCCACGCCTTCCCCAACCTGATTCGCCACAAGGACCATCGATGGCACGCACCGTTCGACTCGAAGCAACCGGGCCCCTGAAGATCGAACCCTCCACTCTCCCGCCGGAAAAGCCGCTGTTCATCTGCCAGTGCGGGCTCTCCCAGCGATTCCCCTTCTGCGACGGCTCGCACAAGATCACGCGCGACGAACGGCCGGGCAGCCTGTACACCTACGCGAAGGATGCAAAGTCGGTCGTCGACACGCGACCCGATCCGGGCGTGTGACGCCCCGGCCGCGGCCCCTCCGAAATCACGACGTCGGGGCCGCCATCAACTCCGTCGCGAGGCACTCAACCGGGTGCAAGGCCCGCCGCCCCGTGGCGTCTCGAATCTGGTGCCGGCAAGACGTACCCGGAGCCACGATCGTCGCCGAACGGGGGGCGTCCCTGATCATCGGCGCCACCGACAGCTCCGCGATCCGCATCGAGAGATCGTACTTATCCGCCGCGTACCCGAACGCGCCGGCCATGCCGCAGCACCCGGTGTCGAGCACCCGAAGCCTGTCACCCGCCACCGCCCGCAACGCCCGCGCCGAAGTCTCGACGCCCCACAACGCCTTCTGGTGGCAGTGACCGTGCAGCAGCACGGGGCCGCCGGTCGTCGGCGTCGCGGCGCCGGACCGCTCCATTCGTCCCGCCACGAATGTCTCCACCAACTGGGCCTTTTCCGCCAACGCGCGACGCAGCTCCAGCGCCGACCTCACCCGCAGTTGCAACCAGTCATCCTTGAACGCCGACAGGCACGAAGGCTCGCACACCAGGATGGCCGATACGGACGGGTCCTCGATCGCGGGTCGCAGCATCGCGATGGTCGCGTCGGCGGTTTCGATCGCCTGGGCCAGCATCCCCGTTGAGATCATGGCTCGCCCGCAGCACCCCGCGCCCCATCGTTCCGCGGGCGCGAGCTCAACCCTGCACCCCAGGTGCTCGAGCACGCGAACCGCAGCCATCCCCACCGACGGCTCGTTGTACGCCGTGAAGCAATCCGCGAACAGCACCACCCGAGGTCCGGCGGCCCCAGCCGACGGGACGCCGCCTCCCCGCCGCGCCCACCATGCGTACAGCGAACGCTCGAACGTGGGCAACGCGCGCCGACGGTCGATCCCCAGCAGCCGTTCCGCCAGCCAGCCAGCCCCCCTCATGCCGCTGATCCAGTTCGCCAGCGCGGGCGTCATGGATCCCAGTCGATTCAGCGTCCGCACATGCCCGATGGCGCGAGCCGCCAAGGGCACCCGTCCCTCGGCCCGGTACCGCTGCGCCGTGTATTCCGCCTTCAGGCGCGCGATGTCCACGTTGCTCGGGCACTCGCTCTTGCACGCCTTGCACGACAGGCACAGGTCCAGGGTCGCGATCGTTTCGGGATCGGACCACCGCAGCTCCCCCGCCCGGCCCAGCTGACCCGTGACCGCCAGGCGCAGCGCGTTCCCGCGCCCCCGAGTGGCGTGCCGCTCGTCCAGCGTGCCCCGGTACGACGGGCACATCGCCCCGCCCGAGGTCTTGCGGCATACGCCGGCGCCGTTGCAGGCCTCCACCGCGCCCAGGAAACCGTGATGGTCCTCGTACGCGAAGTACGTCTCGACCCGCGCCCCGACATCCTCCCGCTCGGCGTCAATCCGAAAGTGATCCGTGATGGAAGCCTCGGGGCCCGCGCCGACGATATTCCCCGGGTTCAGCACCCCCAGCGGATCGAACAACCGCTTGATCGCGCCGAACGCGGCCATCAGCTCCGTACCGAAAAAACGCTCCAGAAGCGGGCCCCGCACGCGTCCGTCGCCGTGCTCCCCGGACATCACGCCCCCAAGTTCCTTGGCCAGGTCCGCCGCTTCCACGGCGATGCGCCGAAACACCTCGCGATCGCGTTCATCGTGCAGGTCGATCAGCGGCCGGACGTGCAGCACGCCCACCGACGCGTGGGCCCAGTAGGCCGCGCGGGTCCCGTGCCGCGTCACGATGGCCCGCAGCCGCCTCACGAACTCGCCCAGACGTTCCGGCGGCACCGCGTTGTCCTCGATAAACGTGACCGGCTTGCGCGGGCCCGCCAGCCCGTGCAGCAGCGGCTCGCCCGCCTTGCGGAGTTTCCACGCCCGCGCGGCGTCCGCCGCATCGGTGACGCGCATCGGAGCCCCCGCCACCACCCGCCGCAGCGACTCCATCCGCGCCCCGATCTCCTCCTCCGTGCCCGCCGCGGACGCACTCGCGTACTCGACGTACAACGCCGCGCCCGCCGGGCGCCCGTCCACATCGGGAATCACGCTCGTGTAGCCGCGGCACTCGATGTTCCCACGCGCCGCGTCCAGCACCACGTCGTCGAGAAGTTCGACCGCGGTGGGGCCGGTCGCCAGGATCGGCAACAGCGCGTCCAAGGCCCGATCCACGCTCACGAACGAAACGACGGCCAGGGCCCGGGCTCGCGGAATCGGGTGGAGCTTGAGCCGTGCCGCGAGCGTCACCGCGAGGGTTCCCTCCGATCCGCAGAGCAGTCCCGACAGATCCAGGTCCTCCGGAACGACCCCGCGGTCGAGCTGGGCCAGCACGAGGTCCAGGCCGTACCCCGCGTTGCGCCTCACCGTCTTGGGAAAGCGACGGCGCACCAGGTCGGCCCTCGAACTGACGATCCGAGCGACCTCCGAGGCCAATCGCAGAGCCGCGGGATCGCGCCGGCCGGCGCCCGGTTCGAGCCACAGCCTCCGGGCCTCCTCGCCCCGTTCAACGCCCGCGAGAACGACCTCGACGCCCAGCAGATTCTCCGACGTGCGCCCGTAACGGATCGAACGTGCACCCGCCGCGTTGTTCCCGATGCACCCGCCGATCGCGCACTGCGCCACGGTTGCCGGATCGGGGGCGAAAAACAGCCCGTGCGCGCCCAGGACGCCGTTGAGCGCCTCGGGGGAGATCCCCGCCTCCACTTCGCACGACCCCGAGGCCGCGTCGATGCGCCGGATCGACCTCATTCGAGGGGTCAGATCCAGAACGAGCGCACGGTTCGTGCATTGGCCCGCAAGGCTCGTGCCGCCGCCTCGCGCCAGCAGCGGAACGCCGTTGCGCGCGCAGAACCGCACCGCCGCCTCGACATCGCTCGCGTCGGCCGGTATCGCCACCGCCAGCGGCTCGATCTGATAGAGCGACGCATCGGTCGAGTACAGGAGCCGATCGTGCGCCGATTCCCGCACCTCGCCCTTGAATTGTGCGCGCAGACCCGCCCAGCCGGGAATCGCCTGACCTTTCAGGGTGAGAGCCTGCATGGGCCGAAAACAGTACGGCCGGTGCGGCCCGCCGGGCCCGCGCCCGCATCCGTCCGAATCGAGGGAACTTTTCTCCCCGTCGAGCGTCGAACCAGGTGTGGCGGAACCGCCGCCGATTGACCGATCGGACTTACTCAGGGAGCAACGCATGACACTGCGATTCGTGGCGACAACCGGAGCATTGGCCCTGGCGATGAGCGTGGCGGCGGGACGAAACGCAACGCTGCTGGCCGCCTTGCCCGAGCCCCCGAAAGGGGAAGCCCGGGCTGCGCGGGGGGCGACCTCGGTCCGCACGGAGGACCTCCCTATCAGGCGGATCACCCTGTACCGCTCGGGCGTGGGGTACTTCCAGCGCGACGGGTTGGTCGATGGCAACGCCCGGGTACAACTTCGCTTCCAGACCGACCAGATCAACGACATCCTCAAGAGTCTCGTGCTGCTCGACCTCGGGGGGGGGAGCATCGACGCGGTCAGCTACGCCTCGAAAGAGCCGCTGGGCCGCCGCCTGGCGAGCTTCGGCGTGAACATCGCGGACAACCCCTCGCTGGCGGACCTGCTCTCCCGGCTCCGCGGCGCCGCCGTCGAGGTCCGCAACACGGACGGCACAAAGCTCACCGGCACAATCCTGGGGGTCGAACTGCGGAACGTGCCCGGGGGCAAGGACTCCCCCCCCATCGCGACCCCGTTCCTGTCGCTCGTCACTGACGCGGGGCTCGCGGCGGTGGCGATACCAAGCGTCGCGTCGTTCAACCTGCTCGACAAGGCGCTCAACGACGAACTCAAGCGTGCGCTCGCGGCCCTGGCCGAGTACCGGGCGGATCGGACCAAGACCGTGGACCTGGGTTTCAGCGGGTCCGGCACGCGCGACGTCGTGGTGGCGTACGTGCACGAAACACCGGTTTGGAAGACCTCGTACCGGCTCGTTCTCGCCGACGACGCGGGCGACCCCAAGGCCGCCCCAGCCTCCGCGGCAAAGTCAGGTGCGCAGGTGCAGGGATGGGCGATCGTCGAGAACACGACCGACGAGGATTGGACCGATGTCAAGCTGTCGCTGGTTTCGGGCCGTCCCGTGAGTTTCCAGATGGACCTCTACGAGCCCCTCTACCTCGGGAGGCCCATGCTGGCGGTTCCGACCATCCCCGGGGTCATGCCGCGGCAATACCTCGCGGGCGTGAACCTGCAGTTGATGGAGCAGATGGCGAGCGCGGGACGAGACATCACTCCGATGCCCCAGGGCGCGCCAGGGTCCGCCGAACGGGCCGAGGCTGAGGGCACCTCCGGGTACGCGCTGCAGGATAAGTCTTTGTACCGAGACGACGCGGGCAAGGACGCGTTCAAGCGGAGCGCCAGCGAGGGTCGAAAGGCGGGCGCTCCCGCGCCGGCCATCGCGGCCGAGAAGGGCGGCCGGCTTCGCGTCGTCCTCGGTGAGGACATGACCCAAAACGCCGCGGCCGCGATGGCCCAGGCCGCTGAGGTCGGGGAAGTGTTCCAGTACGAACTCAAGAACACGGTCACGGTGGAGCGGCAGCGGAGCGCCATGATCCCCATCCTCTCGTCACCCATCGAGGCCCGGCGGGTGTCCATTTACAATCGCGCCGACCGCGCGGACCACCCGATGCGGGGCGTGGAGCTCAGGAACGGCACCGCGATGCAATTGCTCCCCGGCCCGCTGGCGGTCTTCGACGGCGCCGCGTACGCGGGCGACGCGCAGATCGGGCACCTGCCCGCGGGCGACAAGCGGCTCCTGGCATACGCGGTTGATCTTGAAACAGAGGTGCTGACCAAGGACGAGAGCACCAGCGACACCAGGAAGATGCGCATCGTTGACGGCATGTTCGAACTGACCGTCAAGAGCGTGAACAAGCTCGTGTACGCATTCCAGAACAAGGATCAGAAGCGCCCCCGAACGGTGGTGATCGAGCACCCGCGCCTGGGCGGGTACACGCTCTCGGAGCCGTCCAAGGCGGTCGAGGAGACGCAGGAGCAGTACCGCTTCGAGATTACGGTTGCGCCCGGCAAGACCGGCTCCCTGCCGGTCGCGCAGGAGCAGGTTCAGTACCAGCGGGTGGCGGTGATGAGCTTCGACCTTCCGACGGTGCTCCAGTTCCAGAAAGACGGGAAGCTCTCGCAGGCGGTCGTGGACGCGGTCCGCAAGGCGGCCGAGAAGCAGTCCGCCGTCAACGCGGCGGAACGCTCGATCGCCGAATTGGACCGCCAGATCGCCTCCATCAACACCGACCAGCAGCGACTCCGCGAGAACATCAAGAGCATCGACAAGAGCAGCCAGCTCTATTCCCGCTATCAGCAGAAGCTGAACGAGCAGGAGACGCAACTCGAAGAGATCGGCGCCCGACGGACCGGGGCCCAGGCCGCGCTGGACGCGGCACGCAAGGACCTGGACGACTACCTCCGCAAGCTCAACGTCGAATGACTGCTCCGCTCAGCGGACGCGCCGGATCAGGGAATCCTCGCGGATCTCCCATTCCTGCTCGCCGCGCGGCGTGAGGATGCGCTGGCGAGCGAACCACCCCTGCTCGGTGCGCACGAGTGTGGCCGGCGCCGGGAGCAAAGGCCCCCGACCTGTCAACACCAGGAAGTCGGCCAGCTCGTCGATCCTCGCCGCCCAGGCGGCCGCGCCACCCCGGGCGTGTCGGAAGGCCTTCTGTGCGTAGTAGATCTCGTGCAGCGCATCGCGGGCGGCTTCGGAAGGGTCGGGCCGGGGCATGGTGACGCCCGAGCCCGCGACCAGCGACGAGAACTGAAGGTACCCCCATCGCTCCGGCCGGTGCATGTCGATCACGCCCTGCGGCGACCAGACCCAGTTGTGCTCCGCACGGTCGGGGATCTTGCGATAACCGCCGCTCACCACGTCCAGGTCCCACTGCACGCGCGAGAAATTCAGCCGCCACACGTCCGCCTCGCGCGGCGGGCCGGGAGCCGGAGTGCGCGTGTGCCGATCGAATGCGGACCACGGGATGGCCAGTTCGATGGCCCAGCCGGCGTCCGTGTCCCGAGGGTCGTTGAGCGTGCCCTCGATGCGCACGGCCTTGCGCAGGCCCAGGAAGTTGAAGTCGTGATCGGCCGCTCCTCCGTCCCGGTACGGCCTGGGCAGGAAGAGGTCGAAGACGGTCCCGAGGGCGTTGATCTCCAATTCGTAGTACGCGTGGTTGTCCCCGGTCGGGCTGAGAAACAGCTCGAAGTCGTTGTCGCGGTACACGATCGAATCGTGCTCCGTGAGCGTCGCCCAGACGTGCGGCTCTTCAAGCTCGGCCCCGATGTACAGACACGCATCGTCCCAGAGCAGCTTCGCTCGGGTCTGGTGCCGCGGCACGCCCCCGGCGTCACCCCGGATGTCCACGAACGCTTCCGTCCAGGGAGCGCCGGACCAGAATCGGGAGTCGAGCCGGCCGTCGATCGCCGCGGGGCCCGGCGCGCGATAGCACACGTAGTGCCGACGCGGCAACGCAACGGGCGCGACGTGAGCCGGTGGGATCATGGACGTGGATGGTACGGGCGGAGCAACGCCGCGCGAAAAGGAGCGGGTTAACGAGAGCAGCGGCACGGGCGCGCGTGGCCCGGCACGGGGCAGGTACCATCCCGTGCGTGCCCGCATCCTCGACCATCTCCAGGCTCTCGCTGGCCGAATTGCCCTGGTCGCTCCGCCAATGGGGCGACCCGTCGGGAGTCCCTCCGGCGTGCCGGGGCATCGTCGTTCCCGCGCACGTGCCGGGCTGCGTTCACACCGACCTGATCCGCGCCGGGTTGATCGGTCACCCCTCGCACGGGCGTCACGAGGAGACTTCCGAATGGGTCGGCAGCGCGGACTGGCGGTACGAGTGCTCGTTCGTGGCGCCGTCGGCGATGCACGCCCACGAGCGGCTCGCGATCCACTTCGATTGCCTGGACACGGTCGCGCGGGTGGATCTCAACGGCGAGACGATCGGCCGGGCCGCCAGCGAGTTCATCCCCTGGCGATTCGACGCCAAGCCGGCGATTCGATCGGGACGCAACACGCTGGCCGTGACCTTCACCAGCGCCCGTCGGCACGCGGGGGCCGAGTCGGCTCGGCTCGGCCCCCGGCCGGTGAACGGCGACTGGGCTCCCTACAACATGATCCGCAAGTGCGCATCGAGCTTCCAGTGGGACTGGGGCCCGAGGGTGGCGACCTGCGGCATCTCCGGTCCGGTCCTGCTCGAGGCGTGGAGCGGGCCGAGAATCGAGACCGTGCGAGCCGAGGTCGCGAAGACCGCGAACGATCGCTGGGAGGTGCGCGCGCACACGACATTCAGTGGCGCGTGCGCGGGGTCGGTCTTGTGTGCCGAACTGATGGAGGCGGAGGGCGCGGTGATCGCCCGCGCCGAGACCGAGGTTCATGCGACCGGGCGCCCCGGCGCACCCGCGTGCGCGGTGCTGACGGTGGAACGCCCCCGTCTCTGGAACCCGCGCGGGCACGGCGCCCCGAATCTCTATCGTCTGGAGGTTCGCGCCGTGCGCGCGGACGGTCACGAGCTCGGGAACTGGCACGGGCGGGTCGGATTCCGCACGATCGGGCTCCGAACTGATGGCGGCGCATTCGCCTTTCATGTGAATGACCGACCGATTTTCTGCCAAGGGGCCAACTGGATTCCGGAAGGGCTCTTTCCCCAAGATCGCGCGTGTCGCGTCGTCCGCGCACGCGTGCGTGACGCGGCCGAAGCGGGCATGAACATGCTCCGCGTCTGGGGCGGGGGGCGCTACGAGTCCGAGGCGTTCTACCTCGCCTGCGATGAACTGGGCTTGCTTGTCTGGCAGGACTTCATGTTCGCGTGCGCCTGCTACCCCGAGGAGGAGCCGCTGGGGTCGCTCATCGAGCACGAAGCGAGGCATCAGATCGCACGGCTGCAGCACCACCCCTGCGTGGCCCTCTGGTGCGGCGGCAACGAGAACACGTGGGCGTACGAATCCTGGGGATTCAAAGAGCGGCTCACCCCCGGGCAAACATGGGGGCGTGGCATCTGGCTGGAGCGGCTGCCGCGCCTGGTCGCCGAGTTGGATGCGACGCGGCCCTACCGACCGGACAGCCCTTGGTCCGACGATGAGTCCGCGCACCCGAATGATCCCGCCCGCGGCGATCGGCACACGTGGGACACGTGGGGCGATGGGTACCGCGCGCAGGTGCCGGGATTCTGCTCGGAATTCGGCCAGCAGTCGCCCCCGAGTTGGGCCACGCTGCGTGAAGCCGGCATGGCCGACGCCACCGTTCTCGATCGAACGGAATTCGCACGCCGCCAGCGCGGACCCGGGGGGATGGAACGTTGGTTTGGCGGGCCCTTGAAAGAGTGGTTCGATACGCCGAGAGATGACCACGAATGGCACGCGCTGACCAGCATCCTCCAAGCGCGATCGCTGTCGATCGCCATCGACTGGCTTCGTGTGAACCGGCCTCGATGCGCCGGAGCGCTGGTGTGGCAACTGAACGATGCGTGGCCCGGGCCGAGTTGGTCGCTCATCGATTCGAGCGGGCGACGCAAGCCCGCGTGGCATGCATTCCGCCGTTCCTGCCGGCCGCGCACGCTCTGCTTCCATGAAGTCGCCGGCGAGCTCGTGCTGTACGCGGTGAATGACACCGATGAACAATGGCGTTCGCACGCCGCCGTGCGCCGATGGAGCCTCTGTTCCGAGCCTCATCCCGACGGGGACATCCGCGTGGATGTTCCGCCGCGTTCGGCTCGACGCCTGCACGTTTGGACAGATGCCCGCGGCATCGTCGATGCTTGCGCCGGTGCGGCGCGAGTCAATGGGCCATCCGTCTCGGCGGTCTGGTCCCGGCCGACGGACCTCCGGTTGCCCGATCTCATCCGAGAAGCGCCGTCGATCGAGCTGCAACGCCTGGGGGACGAGTCTTGGAGCGTGGTGATCCGGAGTGAACGCCCGCTCGTGGATCTGCTGCTCCCGGTTGATCGTCTCAACCCTCGGGCCACGGCTTCAGATCAGTGCTTTGCGGTGCTGCCGGAGGAGCGCACCATCGTCCGCGTTGACGGAGTCGCGGACCTGAGCGCCGACGCGCTGCGGAGCGTCGCATTCTGGTTGTGCGCACGGGAGCACCCTCGCACGAACCGACCGCCCGTTCCGTGAGCGTGCGCGGCGCCGCACACGCGGCGCAACCAGGCCTCGGCCTCGCGCGGTCGCGTGTGTCGCTCAGTGGTCGGACGCGTCAGGGCCCACATAGATCACAAAGTCCGCTCGGCCGCGATCCTCGTCGGTGGCGCTCCATCGGTCGATGAAACTGACGCAGATCAGCCGACACTCCGGCCGCAGCGAGCGCAGAGCCAGCGCCGTTCCACCGTCATGGTCGACGTGAAACCGCCCGACCACCAGCACCGTCGGCGTGCCGCCCGACTGCACCGACCGCGCCACGGACTCCGCCATCGTCCAGTCCCAGGTCGATTGGCTGCGGAACGTGTCCTCGATCCTCTTTCGCTCGGCCTGCTCCTCCGCGGGCGTCCGGACACGCGAGCCCAGCTGGCCCGTCGGGTCGTGGCCCTCGGATTCCATCGCCGACATCACCTTGACGAACGCATCGTGATACCGACCGGTGGGAAGTTGATCCGGTACCCGGAAGAAGCGCGACTGCTCGGCGGACAGCCCGCGCAACCGGTCGAAGCCCTCCGTGCGGGCCAACCTGACGTACCGACGCGGCGCGTTGGCGGCCACAACGGGCCGCCCCGCCCTCCGAGCCGCCTCGACCATCGCACGATGCCCCGGCGGGTAATTGCCGTCGTTGCGACCCGCGGCCTTCAAGAAGGCGGCCTCGTCACTCACGCCGGAGAGATAGTCGTCGATCGCGGCCTGGTCATCACGTTCGAAGAACTCCATCGCCAGCGTCGCCGAGCGGGACGCGGCCAGAATATCGTCCCAGAGCGCCGCGGCGGAACTCAGGCCGAGCGGGTGCCCGTGATTTTCGCCGATCAGCACCGCGTCCGCGGATGCGCATCGTTGCACGATCTCCTGCCACTCCGCGGACACACCGTCGGCACGAGCGATCCGAACCGCTCGCGGAGACAGCGGACGCTCGGATTCCACCTTGCTGTGATGCGAACACCCCGTGAAGAACGAGACCAGCACGATCAGAATGGCGAGAGGCCGGTGCATCACCGCAGCATACTCACTACGGGCGCGGCTATGCTGGTCGCTCGGCTGACCGGGATGACCCGGATACTCGGATTCTGACGCATGCCGCTGTTCGCTTGGCCGGAGCTGCTGATCTTTCTATTCCAGGGACTGGCGCTGTGCCTGTTGCTCGGCGCCGTTGCCAATGCTTGGGTGTTGACGCACCCCCCCCGAAGAGGATTCGCGTACGCCGTATCCAGATCGTTGCCCTCGTCTCCGACGGACGTGTTGCGAGAGGACGGGTCACGACGGGTCTATTCGGAATGGACATTCACCTCGCGCGGCGTCCATCTCCCCGTCTGGGACTGTACTGGCGACGACGCCCATGGACCGCTCGTGATCGCGACCCACGGCTGGGGGGGCTCGCGCGTGACGGGCATGATCCGGCTCAACGCATTGGCCCGGTCCGCCTCGCGAGTGGTGCTGTGGGATCTCCCCGGGCACGGCGAGGCACCCGGGATCTGCCGCCTGGGAACCGCGGAGGTGCGGGACCTGATCGCGCTGATCGGGGCGCTGCGATCAACGCGCGACTCCGGCGCGCGGGCGCTCGTGCTGTACGGCTGGTCGCTGGGGGGCGGGGTGGCGATCTCCGCTGGAGCGGCCTGCCCGGTCGACGCCGTCATCGCGGAGTCGCCGTACCGATTCCCGATCACGCCGGCGCGAAACGTCATGCGCGCCCGTGCCATGCCGCAGAGGCTCACGCTGCCGTTGGCGCTCACGTTGCTTGGACTGGCGTTCGGCCGCGGCTTCGCCTGGATCTTGGGCCGGTGTGATCCGGCGTTCGATCGGGCCGGTCTCGCCGCACGCCTCACGTGCCCGCTCGAGGTCATTCACGGCGACCGTGATGCCATCTGCCCTCTCGACGACGGCCGCGCGATCGTCGCCGGTGCTCCCGTTGGAACGCTGCGCGTGATCACCGACGCGGGGCACGACGATCTGTGGACCGACGAACGCTTCCGGCAGGCGGTGGCGGATCTGGTCGCCGCGGCGGTCGGGCGGGCCGCGAGACGCTCGCCGTTGGCGCCCTGAAACCGAACCCCCGGCTCGCGTGGTCGAACCACGTCAAGCGGCCAGGGGCTCGCCGCTCACTCGCCCGCGACCGGCCCGCTTCGCCTCATAGAGCGCTCGATCCGCTCGCTTGACGAGGTCCCACACATCACCCGCGCGATCGCTTCGCAGCGACGCAACCCCCACGCTCAGCGTCGGTCGCGGCGGGTTCAGCATCCGCACATCGGGATGCTGCGAGAACAGCCGCGACAGTCGCTCGGCCATTCCGGTCGCTTCGGAGCGATCGCTCCCGGGCAGCGCAACCAGGAATTCGTCTCCGCCCGTGCGCACGGCCAGCTGTGACTGCCGAAATTGCCCCTTGAGGAGCTGGCCCAGGACCACCAGCAATCGGTCCCCCGCGTCATGGCCGAGTGTGTCGTTCACACGCTTGAAGTGATCGAGGTCGATCGCCAGCATCGACATCTCGCCCCCCGACCTCGCCAACTCCTCGTACAGACGCGGGAGCACCGCTTCGAGGTGGCGCCGGTTTCCGAGCCCTGTCAGTTCATCGGTGATGGTCAAGCGGCTCAATTCCGCTGTGGCCCGTCGGGTTTCGGACGCCACCAGGTGCTCCATCTCGCGTCGGAGCCTGGACGCCTCGAGCTGGTCTCGCCTCGTGGCCGCCGCAACCGCATGCACGGCCTTCGAAAGGTGCCGCACGTCTTGCGGCCCTGAACGGAGCAGGTCCCCCACGCTGTCTCGTCTCCCGGCGTCCGCGAGAAGATGCATGACCTCCGCCGCGCGAGCCATTTCCCGCCGAGCGCGAACCAGGGGCTCGATGACCAGCCGCACGGCCAGTGCGATCCCAACCGCGGCGGACACGGGTACGGCCAACAAAGCCGCCACATGCCAACGCAGACCCCATTTCATGGCGATCGCACAGCTGAGTGCAGCCGCTGCGCCGGTCCCGACCACCACGACGACCGATCGTGCGACAGGGGCATCCACGTCGGCCCGAGGCGGACACTCCCCAATACAGGCTGTCTCCCGAGCCGTCGTTGTCATGTTCCCCCTACATGGAGCGGCCCGTCACGCGTTGAGAGCCAGAGTACAGCCTGCTTGGACAGGCATGTATCGGCCGTATCAAATCACGCTTCCGTCATTTCTGAGCAGTCTGCTGCTTTGGAGCGTTAGGCAATTCGCCGGGCACCGAGTAAGGATTTTGTTAATTATCATAGGATGTAGTTCGTATGGGCTCATTTCGGCCGAACCCAAAAGCGTCATCGTTCTTCGGTCGATTGGCATTCGATGCCGAAGCCTGCTCAGACCCGTCCGAATTCCAGCCCCAGACCGAACAAGCCCGATCAGGTTTCAGAGAGATTTGTTTCCGAACCAGTGTGCGGAGAAGAGGGAGCGTTCACCAGCGCGGAATCGGTCCGGCGAGCGTTTAACCGGGTGCTCGCCGGGTGGGCCTCGGACGTCTTGGATCTCAAACGGCGCGGGCTGGATCGGCCCCGCGTGGGCCGGGCGATCTGAATCGTCCGGCACAGGGAAGGGCGTGATGAGCAGTCTTACCAGCGGCGTCGGAATTTTCAGCGGCCTGGACACCCAGTCGATCATCGATCGGCTGATCGCGATCGACTCCCGCCCCAAGCAACTGGTCCAGAAGCGCGTGATCCAGCTGCAGGGTCAGCAGGCAGCGTATCTTGACCTCAACAGTCGTTTGCAGGCGCTCAAGTCCGCCGCGACCAAGTTCGGTTCGGCGAAGATCTTCCAGACGACCACGGCGACCAGCAGCGATGCGAGCGTGCTGACGGCGACGGGGCAACTGAGCGCCCCGGCCGGGACGTATTCCCTCCTGGTTGACCGGCTCGCCAGCAGCCAACAGTTCCGCACCCGCGGGTTCGCGGATCGGGACGTGTCCGGCATCGGCGCAACGAGTGTGACGATCGAGTCCGCGGCCGCGAGGCTTGATTCGGACACGACGCTCGCGTCGCTGAACGGGGGAGCGGGTGTGTCGCGAGGAACGATTCAGATCACGGATCGTTCCGGCGCCACGGCCACGGTGGATCTGAGTCGGGCGGTTACGGTCGGCGACGTTCTCGACGCGATCAGCAAGGCTTCGGGTGTTCGGGTGCAGGCCCGGGTCAGCGGCGATCGCCTCGTGCTGGAAGACAAGACCGGGCTCGGAACGGGCACCCTGAGCGTCAGCGACGGCGCGGGGTACGCGACCGCAACGTCGCTGGGGCTTGCCGGATCGTCCGGGAGCGGCACGATCACCGGCGCGAAGATCAACACGCTCGGCGCGTCCTCGACGCTGCGCTCCCTGAACGACGGCAACGGCGTCGCCTTCAACAACACGGCCGGAACGAGTTCTCCCGACTTCGTCATCACGGCGAAGAACGGCACCGCGTTCAACATCGACGTCGGCGACGTGTACGAGATGATCGACGGCAAGCTCACCAAGACGAAGGCGGCCGCGACGGATCTCGGGACGGTGCTCGACCGCATCAACGCGCAGACCGGCGGCGCGATCACGGCTGGCGTGGCCGCGGACGGCGTCTCGGTCCAGCTCCTGGACAACACGGGCGGGTCGGGGGCCATCACCGTGACGGAAGTCGGCTCGGGCCGCACCGCCCGCGATCTGGGCATCGTCGGGACGTCATCGGGCGATCGGATCTCCGGCAAGCGCATCCTCGCCAGCCTCAATTCCTCTCTCGCGCGGAGCCTTGGCGGCGGCAGCGGGCTGACCGACGGGTCCTTCTCCATCACGGCCCGCGACGGCTCCGCGTTCACGTTCAGCGTCACGACGGACGGCTCCGTCAGCGAGGTGCTCGATCAGATCGCGGCCGCGACCGGCGGGAAGGTGAAGGCCTCGCTCGATCAGACGGGCACCGGGCTGGTGCTCAGCGATTCGACCGGTGGAACCGGGAACTTCATCGTCTCGGGCGCGGGCGCCACGGCGCTTGGCGTCGCGACGGCCGGTGGGGGCACGGCTTCCTCGACGGTGACGGGAACCCGCCTGCAGAAGCAGTACGTCGGTGTCACCACCCTGCTCTCGTCACTCAACGGAGGCAAGGGTGTTGGGACGGGCGCCCTTTCGATCACCGATTCGACCGGCCAGAAACGCTCGATCCAGATCAACAACAACGACAAGACCGTCGGGGACGTGCTCGCGAAGCTCAACGCCGCCGGGTTGGCCATCGACGCGCGGATCAACGACAAAGGCGACGGAATCCTGATCTCTGAGAAGGCCGGAACGAACGGCGCGACGAAGATCTCCATCGCCGATTCCGGGGGTTCGGTCGCGAAGGCGCTCAATCTTGCCGGCAGCGCGGGGGGCACCGGCGCTTCGAACAAGCTGGACGGCTCCTACGAGAAGACCGTAACGCTTTCCGCCGCGGACACGCTGGATGCCGCGGTCGCCAAGATCAACGCGGCCGGGGGTGGGATCTCCGCGTCGGTCATTCGCGAGAGCACGGGGGCCACCCCGTTCCGGCTCGTTCTTGCCAGCACGGCCACGGGGAGCGCCGGCCGGTACACCGTGTCCTTCGCGGGCGCTGACCTCGGCGTGACCACCACCAACGCGGGCAATGACTCCCGTGTCTTCTACGGCTCCGATGATCCCGCGCAGGCGATTCTTCTGACCGGGTCCTCCAATACCCTCGAGAATGCCGTCAGCGGCGTCACCGTTACCCTCAAGGCGCCCTCGTCCAAGCCCGTCACCCTCACCGTCGCCCGCGACACGACGGCGATGGAATCCGCGATTACCGACTTTGTCGCCTCGTACAACGCGGTCGCCACCCGCATCGGCTCCCTCACTGAATTCAAGCAGGACAGCAACAAACGCGGCGCGCTGCTGGGCGACTCGATGACCCAGCAGCTCGAGTCCGCCATGATCAGCGCCGTCTCGTCGAGGGCACGCGGCGTGAGCGGCGCCGCGCAATCGCTCGACCAGGTCGGGATCACGTTCCAGGGCGACGGCACGCTGAAATTCGACGCCGAGCAATTCCGGAGAGCGCTCGATGCCGATCCGGAGAACGTCGAGAATCTCTTCGCGGCCAAGGTGGTCAAGCCCAAGTCGGACATCGTGCTGTCCGACGGCGTCACCGTGAAGGACACCGGGCCGGACCAGTTCAGTTCGCTCGGCGTCGCGGAGATCGTCGGGCAGCTGGTGGATCGGTACACCAATTCCGTGGACGGGCTCCTCACGCTGCGGAACCAGAACATCGACACCCAGGTCCGCGCGCAGAATGATCGAATCACGGTCATGGACAAACGCCTGAACGCCAAACGCGACCTGCTCCAGAGGCAGTTCCTTGCGATGGAACAGGCGATCGGGAAGCTGCAGGGTCAGCAAAGTGCGCTCGGTTCGATTGGTTCGGTCAGGTAATCCCCGAATTTGAACGATAGAGATCGGCACGGGCCACGCCGCCCGGGACCCGCACGTTCAGCCGGAGCTCGCACCGAACATGACGACCGATACCGCACAGACGTATCTCCGCAACCGGGTGCTCACCGCTCGACCCGAGGAGCTGCGGCTGATGCTGCTCGATGGGGCAATCCGATTTGCTCGACGCGGGCGCGACGGGCTCGCACGCAAGGACTTCGAAGCGGTGTTCGCCGGGTTCTCTCGCTGCCGCGAGATCCTCTTCGAGCTGATCAGCTCCATGAAGCCCGAGCACGATCCGGAGCTGTGCGCGCGGCTCAGCGGCCTCTACGCGTTCATGATTTCCGAGCTGGTTGATGCGAGCCATTCCAAGGACGCAACCAAGGCGGACAAGGTCATCGAGCTGCTCGAATATGACCGGGAGACGTGGCGCTTGCTGGTCGAAAAAGCCGCCTCGGAACGCCAGCCCGAAACGCCTCTTCCCGAGCCCTCGACCGCGGCCGAAGCGCCCTCATCGTACCGCCCGCTGAGCCTTCAGGGTTGATCCAAACCGGCGCCCGCCACAGCCCCTTCCAGCGCAAATCCGATCTTTACGTTGGCCTCGATCTGGGTCTGCGCAGCGTCAAATCGCTCGATCCATGTCGCCGCCGCGCGGGCCAACCGCGGCGATTGCCGGATCCGTGACCGGAGCGATTCCCCCACGAACGCCACAAGCCGGCGTGCCCAGAACTTGTTCGCCGCCTCCTTGCTCGCCGCGGGATCCCGCTCCACGGCCGCAACGGCCCGCTCCTCGACCAGCCTCTCCATCGTGGACGCGAGCGCGGACGGGAAGTCGCCTTCGAGGAGCACGTCGAGCAGGGGCTCGATTGCGTCGCGCCAAGCGGTCAGCCCCTCCTCGAGCGCCAGCCACATGGCCCCGGGGGAACCTCCCGAGACACCGATGAGCCACGCGCGCTGATGGGGGTCAATCGCGGCGCCATGTTCGGCTTCGTGCGACCGCGCCCACCGCTCCATGTCCTCCGCGCCGAGCGGCATGAAGCCGACGCGCTGGGCGCGGCTGCGGATGGTGGGGAGCAGCCGATCCTCGCTCGCGGTGACCATGATGATCACCGTCCCGGGCGGCGGCTCCTCGGTGAGTTTCAGCAAGGAATTCTGCGCGATGGGGTCCAGCCGCTCGGCCTCGTCGACAATGAACACCTTGATTCCGGCGCCGCCGACCGCCGCCAATGCGGCCGGATCTATGAGGAACTCCTCGATCACCGCCTTGGGGATGTTGTTCTGGAGTTGCTCGCGCACCCTTGGGTCCCGGCTGTACGCGGACAACTCCTTCGTGATCACGTGAAAATCGGGGTGCGTCGCGGCCCGGATCAGCCGCGCCGCTTCCGCCGTGCCGGTCTCGTCGCCGCCGAGCAGAACGGCCCCGAACGCCACCGCGGTGGTGAATTTGCCGACGCCGCTGGGACCATGAAAGACCCAGGTGCTGTGAACCCGCCGCGACTGGGCGGCGGCGCGGAGCACGTCCGTGGCTCGGGACTGGCCGAGCACCTCGTCGTAGCGCAGCACCTTTGGTCCGCGCCGGGCCGGCGCGGGCGGCGGCGAGGTTGCCTCACGCCGCGCTGAGCCCGATGGCGTCGGTCGTGTATTGCCGGCTCGCCTGGCCATGGCCCGACCGTAGGGGTTCGTTCGTGCATGGGCCACCGGGCTCGCGGGCGGTGGGGCGCGGCGGGTCAGACGTTCTTGAGCTTGTTCAGCGCGTTGTACGCCGCGACCTTGTAGCACTCGGCCAGCGTCGGGTAGTTGAACACGGCGTTGACGAAGTATTCGGCGGTGCCCTTGAACGCCATGACGGCCTGACCAATATGAACAAGCTCGGTCGCCCCCGTGCCGATCACGTGCACGCCCAGCACCGCGTGCGAATCCTGGTGGATCAGCAATTTCAACATCCCGATCTCGTCGTCGAGCAGCTGCCCCCTGGCGATCTCGCGGTACTGCGCGATCCCGGACTCGTACGGGATGCCCTCCTGCGTGAGGCGCTCTTCCGTCCAGCCCACCATCGAGATCTCCGGGATCGCGTAGATGCCGTAGGGGAGCAGGTCCTGAACCGCCTCGCGCGGCTCGCTGAACATGTGGCACGCCGCCAATCGCCCCTGCTCCATGCTCGTGCTCGCCAAGGCCGGAAACCCAATGACGTCGCCGCACGCGTAGATGTGGGGCACCTCGGTCTGGTAGAACTCATTGACCTTCAGTCGCCCACGCTCGTCGGCCTTGAGCCCGGCCGACGCCAGGCTGAGCAGGTCGGTCGCCCCCTGCCGCCCGATGCAGTACATCAGGCATTCGGCCCGGAGCGTCTTCCCGCTCTCGAGCACCGCTTCGATCAGCGACCCCGACTCGGCCCGCGAGCCGGCCGGGGCCTCGATGCGTTTGATGGTCACGACCTTCTCGCCCATCCGAAGCACCACGCCGCTCTGACGCATGTTGTACTGCAGCGCTTCGATGATCTCGGCGTCCACGAAATCGAGCAGCCGCGGCCGACCCTCGATCAGCGTCACCTTCACCCCCAGCGGGGTCAGCATCGAGGCGTACTCGGTCCCGATCACGCCGCCGCCCACGATGATCATGCTCCGCGGCAGCGTGGGCAGGTGCAGGATCTCATCGGAGGTGATGACCGTGGTGCGGTCGAACGGCACGCTGGCGGGCCTGGCCGGGGAGGTCCCGACCGCGACCAGGAACTTCTCCGCGTGAATCCGCTCGATCCCGCGGACGCCGTCCACCTGCACGGTCTTGTCGTCCACGAATGAACCGACGCCCTGGATGACGTGGATGTCGTTGGTCGCGAAATGCGAACGCACGACGTCGATCTCGGCGCGGATGACCCGTTGCGTCGCCGACATCAGTCGTTGCAGCTTGTCCGGGCTGCCCGTGAACGACTCGGACACGCCCACCGCGCGCACCTGGGCCGACGTGATCGCCAGCACCGCTTCGCGCAGCGCCTTGCTGGGGATGGTCCCGGTGTTGATCGCGACGCCGCCGACGAACTCCATCTTCTCGATGACAACAACGTCCTTTCCCAGCTTCGCGGCCTGGATCGCCGCCTTCTGGCCACCCGGGCCCGACCCGATCACGCAGAGATCGCAGTAGCGCATCGACTGGCCTCGCTCCTTGAGTCCCCGCCCTTCCGCATCGGAATGGGCGACGGTAGCGCCCGGACGTTCAGTGTATCGGTCGGGTGCGCGGTCTGACCGTTCACGAATCCGGCGCCTCTCCCTAGTATTCGTCACCGAGCCCGGACCGACCCCAGGTCGGGTGAGCCGGCAGCCCCGACGACCTCGAGCACGGAATCCGCAATGCCCACCCCCGGCCCCCACTTCACCGCCGATCAGGTCCGCCGCACGTTCATCGAGTTTTTCGCGGGCAAACCCTCCAGGCAGGACGGGCACGCGCTGGTCCCTTCCTCCCCAACCGTCCCGCACGACGATCCCACGCTGCTGTTTGCCAATGCCGGAATGAACCAGTTCAAGCCCATTTTTCTCGGCCAGGTCAGCCCGACATCCCCGATGGCCCGGCTCGTCCGCGCCGTGAACAGTCAGAAGTGCATCCGCGCCGGCGGCAAGCACAACGATCTCGAGGACGTCGGCCGCGACACGTATCACCACACGTTTTTCGAGATGCTCGGGAACTGGTCGTTCGGCGATTACTTCAAGGAAGAGTCGATCCGATGGGGGTTCGAGCTGTTGACGAAGGTGTACGGCATCCCGGCCGAGCGTCTCTACGCCACCTATTTCAAGGGCGATCCAAAGTCGGGCTTGGAGCCCGACCTCGAATCCAGGACAATCTGGGAGAGCCTGCTTCCCGCCGGGCACGTCATTCCCGGAAGCATGAAGGACAATTTCTGGGAGATGGGCGAGACGGGACCCTGCGGACCGTGCTCGGAGATCCACTACGACCGCGTCGGCGGACGCGACGCCTCACGCCTGGTGAACATGGGTGACCCGGACGTGCTCGAAATCTGGAACCACGTGTTCATTCAGTTCAATCGGGAGGAAGGGGGCGGCCTCAAGCCTCTCCCGGCTCGCCACGTCGACACGGGCATGGGGCTGGAACGGCTCACGTCCGTGCTCCAGAACGTTCGCTCCAACTACGACACGGATCTCTTCACGCCGCTCTTCGCCGCGATCGAGCGCCTCACCGCCGGCCAGCACCAGTACCGCGGTCGCCTGGGTGAATCCGACACGGGCAGTATCGACACCGCCTTCCGGGTCATCGCCGACCACGTTCGCACACTGACTTTCGCGCTCACCGACGGGGCCGTGCCCAGCAACGAGGGCCGCGGGTACGTGCTCAGGCGCATTCTCCGCCGCGCCGTCCGCTACGGACGACAGATGCTCGGCCTGCGCACGGGATTCCTGTCTCGGCTGGTCCCGGTGGTGGTGGAACGCATGGGCCAGGCATTC
Source organism: Phycisphaerae bacterium (assembly GCA_016794925.1). Classification (GTDB taxonomy): domain Bacteria; phylum Planctomycetota; class Phycisphaerae; order Phycisphaerales; family UBA1924; genus JAEUIW01. The sequence goes on along the minus strand of JAEUIW010000005.1, from coordinate 96,682 downwards.
CCCGAGCTGCGCAAGGATCCCGACCGCGTCGTCCGCACGGTGCATGACGAAGAAGAGTCGTTCGGGAAGACACTCGATCGCGGCCTGAAGCTCTTTGACGAGGCCGCCGCGCGCGCCACGCTGCGGAGCATCGCCGCGGAGGACGCGTTCAGGTTGCACGACACGTACGGATTTCCGATCGACCTCACCTGCCTCATGGCGACGGAGCGCGGGCTCGCCGTCGACATGACCGGTTACGAACGACTCATGTCCGAGGCCCGTGAGAAGGCCCGTTCCGGCGGCAAGGCCGCTTCCTCCTCGGACGTCCCGGACCTGCCCGGAGAAGCCGTGGCTCGACTGATGCACGTCGGCCTCGCCCAAACGCTCGACTCCGACAAATTCCACGGCCACGACATCCGCGGCACGGTGAAGGCCATTTGGAACGGCCAGAACTTCGACCAGCACGCGTCCTCAAACGGCCCCGTGCGGCCCATCGGGGTGGTGCTCGATCGCACCAACTTCTACGCCGAGATGGGCGGCCAGATTCATGACACCGGCAGGATGCTGGTCACCCGAGAGGCCCGCTCGGCCGAATCGGACGCGCGCGAAGGCGGAGAATTTCGCGTCGACGCCGTCCGGCACTTCGGGCCTTACGTCCTCCACATCGGGCACGTCGTCCGCGGCGAGCTGCGTGTCGGCGACGACGTTCAACTCACCCTCGACCGCCAACGCCGGCACTCCGTCGCGTCGAACCACACATCCACGCACCTGCTGAACCTGGCCTTGCGGGCGGTGCTGGGTGACGGAGCCGACCAGAAGGGCTCGTCCGTCGCGCCCGACCGCTTCCGGTTCGATTTCGCCCACGGACATCCCGTCACCCCCGAGCAGCTCGCGCAAGTGGAACGCCATGTGCACGAGCGCATCCGCGCGGACCTTGCCATCCACGCGGATGCGGCCCCGCTCGCCGCGGCACGCGCCGTCCGTGGCCTCCGCGCCGTGTTCGGCGAAACCTATCCCGATCCGGTACGCGTCGTCTCCATCGGCCCGTCCGTTTCGGAGTTGCTCGCCAATCCCGCGGACCCCGCGTGGCAGAAGACCTCCATCGAGTTCTGCGGCGGCACGCACGTGACGCGCACCAGCGAGATCGGTCCTTTCGCCATCACCGGAGAAGAGGCCGTCGCCAAGGGCGTGCGTCGGATCACCGCTCTTTCCGGGGTCCCGGCCCAGGCGGCCATCGAGGCGGGGGCGGACCTGGGCGCGCGCGTCGGCGGCGCCGCTCGGCTGGAAGGCCGCGAGCTGGCGGCGGAATTTGCGTCACTCAAGGTGCAGATCGATTCGCTGACCATCCCGCTCGCCGCCCGGCACGAGCTCCGCGCCAGACTCGCCATTCTTGAAGATCGCGTGAAGGCCGATCAGAAGCGCGCCGCCGCGGCCGCCGCGGGCGAGGCCGCCGCGCGAGCCAGGGTCATCGCCAAGGACGCGCTCGACCGCGGCGAATCGGTCATCGTCAGCACGCTCGAGGCCGGCCCCGACCGCAGCGCCCTGCAGAGCGCCGTCAACACCATCGCGCAGACCTGTCCCCGCGCCGCGGTCATGCTCATGAGCGTCAGCGAGGAGGAGGGCAAGGTCGCCGTCGTCGCGGCCGTGCCCGCCTCCATGATCCAGCGCGGCCTCAGAGCGGGCGATTGGGTCCGTGCCGTCTCGGAAGTGCTGGGCGGGAAAGGCGGCGGAAAGCCCGAAATGGCGCAGGGCGGGGGCACCAACGTGGCCAAGCTGCGCGAGGCCCTGGCCGAGGCCTCTCGCTTCGCGCTCGCGCTGGCGGGATCGTGATATGAACCCATCCCCGCCCGACGGGCCGCTGCCTCCTCCATCCAACGACGCGCCGCTTCCCGACGCGCCGGGTGCTTCGCCAGATCCGCGTCTCGAGATCCCCGAGTTGCTCCGCTCCCCCGTTGCTCGCCCCGCGTCGATGCGCACGTCCGACGCGTCGCCGACGTCATTCGCAGAGACCGCCAAGGCATGGGGCATCGCGATGGACTTCGTCTTCACGACGATCGCGGGCCTCCTTCTCGGCTGGCTCGCCGACCGCTATCTCGCGGCGGGTTCGGGCGCCTGGGTCCTGATTGGCCTCGCCCTGGGCCTGGTCACTGCCTTTGTTCGAATCGTGCGTGCCACGCAGCGGCAGGAACGTCTGGAACGCGCGTCGCGGCGTCGCGATTGAGCCGCGCCGTCAACCGTGCACTCTCGCCTCGGCCGCAGCCCAAGGCTATCCTTGGCTCCACCTGACGAAGCCCTGAGAAACGGGTTCCGTTCGGGCGTCTCGGAGCCCGTCGTTCGTGCCACTCAACCCGCACAACCAGCCGCCGCGCGGGCCATTCGCGGTTCCCATGCTGGCCGCCACGGTGTTGGCAATCGCGCTTGCCGCGGGAACATCGCTGGCCCTCGGCGGTGACGCACGCACGTCGACCCTCGCGTCTCTTACCCTCACCTTGGCATCCGCGGCCACGCTCTTCCCCATCCTCGCGAGCCGGTTCATCGCGCCTTCTGCCTGGGGCGTGACCGTGTTCGCGGCCGGATTTGTCCGCATGCTCCTTGTGATCGGCGTCGGCTTCGCCCTCGACCGCACGCGTGAGTTGGCGCGAGAGCCGTTCTGGATCGGACTGCTCGCGGGCGCCCTGACCGTTCTCATCGTCGAGACCGCGCTCGCCGTGTTGATCCTCTCGAAACTCGAGCGTTCTCGCGTCGCCGCGCCGAACTCCACACGACCCGCACAGGCCTGAACATGAACCACACGCTCCCCTTCCTTGCCGCCACGGACCCCGCCCAGCACGTCTACAACCACGTCGGCATCAAGGCCGGCGAGTGGTGGATCTGGTCGGGCAACCAGGGCAACCTTGTGCTCAGCGGCCTGATCCTCATTCTCGGCATGAGCTGGGTCGCTGGCAAAATCCGCACCGGTCCGGAATCCCAAGGGTCGGCCCGGTACGTCACCACCAGCCGCCTGGCCCACATGATCGAGGTCATCTGCGTGTACCTGCGCGAGGAGATCTGCCGGCCCCTGTTGCGGGACCGCACGGATCGGATGATGCCGTTCCTGTGGTCCCTGTTCTTCTTCGTGCTCGTGAACAACCTGCTCGGGCTGGTGCCCCTCCTTGATCTCCAGCACCTGCTGTTCCCGTCCATGAAGGAGCATCACCTGGCGTTCTTCGGGGGCACCGCCACCCAGAACATTTGGGTCACCGGCGTGCTCGCGCTGACCGCCGCCATCGTCTTCAACGTCGCCGCGATCCGCCGCCTGGGAGTGGGCGGCTTCCTGCACCACCTCACGGGCGGCGCGCCGATCATCGTCGCCCCCTTGATCTTTGTCCTCGAAGCCCTCGGCCAGTTCGTCATCAAGCCGATCGCGTTGGCCCTGCGTCTGTTCGCCAACATGACCGCGGGCCACATCCTCCTCGCCACCCTGCTCATGTTCTCTGGTGCGGTCTGGGGCAAGGGCCTGCTGCTGCAAGGCCCGGTCACGGTCATCTCGGTGGTCGGGGCTTTCGCGGTCATGCTCCTGGAGCTCTTCGTCGCGTTCCTCCAGGCGTTCATCTTCATGTTCCTCACCGCCGTCTTTGTCTCCCTCATGGATCATCCAGAAGAGCACGGGCATGACCACGGGCACGCCCACGCTCACGGCCACGAGCACGCGCACGCGTGAATGACGGGCCCCATACCCGCCCGGCTCGACCGGGCCCGCCCCCACCCGTCGGACGTTCCAACGAAAGGACCTGCTGAATGACTCTCGGAACCATCGTCAAGTCAACGCTCCTGGCCGCCGGCGCGCTCGCCCTGCTCGGGCCCTCCGGCGCGCTCGCCGCCGACGAGGCCACCTCCGTCGGCAAGGGTCTCGCCGTGCTCGGCGGCGGCGTCGCCGTCATCGGCGGCGGGATCGGCATCGGCCTCATCGGCAAGGGCGCTGTGGAGTCCATCGCACGCCAGCCCGAAGCCAGCGGCAAGATCCAGATCAACATGATCCTCGCCGCCGCGCTCGTCGAGGGTGCCACCCTCTTCGCCGTCGCCGTCGGCTTCCTGGCCAAGTGATCGCTCCCCGGCGGGGCGGCCCAACGGCCGCCCCACGGCTTCCGCTCGACCATCCCACCCCTCCCCCCGCGGCCAGTCGCCGCGACGCGACGGAGAACAGACCATGCCCCGCACCATCCCCGCCTCGCTCGCCGCTCTCACCCTGACGATCCTCGCACCCGTCGCTCGCGCCGCCGAGGAAGGCGGGCACGAGGCTGTCGGCGCCATCCCCACCACGACCCAGGGTGTGGTCACGGGCGTCACCGCCATCATCGTCTTCCTGCTCGTGCTGGCATTCCTCAACCTCAAGGTCTGGCCGATCATCACCAAGGGCCTCGACGAGCGGGCCCAGAAGATCCGCTCCGAGATCGAGTCCGCGGAAGCCGCCCGCGCCCAGGCCCGGGCCGCCCTCGAAAGCTACGAGAAGTCGCTCGCGCAAGCCCGCGCCGAGGCCCAGAAGATGCTGGACCAGGCCAAATCGCAGCAGCAGGCCATCGCCGCCGACCTCCGCGCCAAGGCCGACGCCGAGCTCACGACGCTGAAGGAAAAAGCCATGCGCGACATCGAGTCCGCCAAGCGCACGGCCCTTCACGAGATCTACGCCGAAGCCGCGAACCTCGCCACCGGCGTCGCCGGCAAGATCCTGCGGCGCGAGATCCGCGCCGACGACCAGAAGCGGCTCGTTGACGATTGCCTCTCGGAGATGAGCGCCGCGTCGCGACGCTGATCCGACGATCGCCCTTCCCCCTGTCCGCAACCGACCGCCGGAGCCAACCATGCCCCTCTTCGAAGGTCCCGCCGATGCCGTCGCGAACGTCTACGCCCAGAGCCTCTTCGAGCTCGCACGCTCCAAGGGCGGCGAGGCGGCGATCTCCCAGTCGCTGGCGGAACTCGAGGCCATCGTGGAGCTTGCCCGGACCGACCCGAAGTTCGGCGAGTTCCTGTCGTCGCGCATCATCTCCGCCAAGGACCGCGCCGCCTCGATCGACCGTATCTTCAAGGGGCGGGTCTGCGATCTCACGCTCAACTTCCTCAAGGTCCTCAACCACAAGGACCGCCTGGGTCACCTCGCCAAGATCGAGGGTTCCTTCGACCGGCTGGCGCAGGAATCGTTCGGCCGCGTTGAGGTGGACGTGTACGCCGCCGAGCCGCTCGATCGCGCGCAGGTCGAATCCATCTCCCAGCGCCTCCGCGCCGTGCTCGGGAAGGAACCCGTGGTCCATCCCTACGTCGATCCGCGGATGATCGGCGGCATCAAGATCCAGATCGGCGATCGGTTTATCGACGCGTCGATCGCCTCCCGTCTGCGCAAGATGCGAGATCGTCTCGCCAACGAGGGGGCCGCCACCCTGCGCGACCGCGCCGGCCGCATCCTCGACTCCCGCGGCGACGCCGCCTCATCCAACGGTCACTGAGCCCAAGGCCCCACGCGAGCCCACGCCCCATGCCCAAGAAGACCATCGCCCAGTTCAATCCATCCGGCCTCCGCGTGCTGATCCGCTGCGACTTCAACGTCCCCGTCGAGAACGGCTCGATCACGGACGACCGCCGCATCCGGGAGGCGCTGCCGACGATCCGTTCCGTCATCGACCGCGGAGGCAAGGCCGTCTGCATGTCCCACCTCGGCCGGCCGGAGGGCGCGGGCTTTGAGGCGGAACACTCGCTCGTCCCAGTCGCCGAACGCCTTGCGAAACTCCTCGGAAAGCCCGTGGAGTTTCCGTCCCACGATCCCACCGACGCGTACGCCGCCCGAGCCGTTACCGCGATGACCAACGGTTCCGTTCTCCTGCTCGACAACCTCCGCTTCGCCAAGGGCGAAAAGCAAGGCGACGCCGGCTTCGCGGCCACGCTCGCCGCGCTCGGCGATGCGTACGTGAACGACGCCTTCGGCACCGCCCACCGCCAGGACGCCTCCATGTACGCGCTCCCCTTGGCAATGGCGGGCAAGCCGCGGCTCGCCGGGCTGCTGCTGGAAAAGGAACTCAGGTTCCTCGGCGAAGCCCTGAGAAGCCCCGCCAAGCCCTTCGTCGTCGTCCTCGGCGGCGCCAAGGTCTCCGACAAGGCTCCGGTCATCGAGAACCTGCTCCCGAAGGCCGAGCACATCCTGGTCGGCGGAGCCATGGCCTACACGTTCCTGCGGGCACTCGGCCGCAAGGTCGGCGCCAGCCGGATCGAGGACGCGCTCCTGCCCGCGGCTCGCAAGATCCTCGAACAGGCGGCCAAGCTCAAGGCCCAGCTCCACCTGCCGCAGGACCACGTCTGCTCCACGCAATTCGCGGAGATGGGCGGCCACATCGACGTGTGCGGCGAGGACATCAAGGACGGGTACATGGGCCTCGACATCGGGCCCAAGACCCAGGCGGCGTACGCGCAGGTCATCGCCAAGGCCAGGACCATCGTCTGGAATGGCCCCATGGGCGTCTTCGAATGGATGCCCTTCAAGGTCGGCACGCAGATGGTCGCCCAGGCCATCGCACGAGCCACCCAGGCCGGCGCCGTCTCCATCGTCGGCGGCGGCGATTCGGCCGCGGCGGTCGAAACCTTCGGGCTGGCCGAGCAGGTCTCGCACGTCTCCACCGGCGGCGGCGCCTCGCTTGAGATGCTCGCCGGACGGCCCTTCAAGTCGGTCGAGTTGCTCGACAACGCCTGACGCACGCTGGCGCGCTCGGAACCTGCGACAATCCGTCCATGATGGGACCGCGAGGCGCCATCCCGCTGCTGCTGCTCCTGTGCGCCGTCATCTGCCTGCCCGGCATCGACACGCACGGCGTGACCAACTGGCAGGAAGCCCAACGCCTGATCGTCGCCCGTGACATGCAGGATCGCGGCGACTGGATGCTGCCCACGATCAACGGCCGCCCCTACCTCGCCAAACCGCCCTTGATCTACTGGTGCCAGCTCATGATCGCTTCGCTCCGCGGCGGGAAGGTCGAGCTCGTCGACCTCCGGCTCACCGTCGCGCTGGCGGGGATGCTCGGTGTGCTGGCCTCGTACCTCTCGGTCAGGCGCATCCTGCTCGATCACGACTCCGGCTCGCGCGATGAAACGGAACGACGGGCCTTCGCCGACCGTGCCGCATTCTGGTCGGCGGCTTTGCTCGCGACCGGCATCCTGTACGTGCGCTCGTGCCGCATCGGCGAGCTGGACATTCTTCTGGTGCCGACGGTGGCCCCCGCGATTGCCTGCCTCTACGCCGCGTGCGGCGCGGCGCGATCGCGCCCGACCATGTGGTTCGCCGCCGCCGCCTTCGGCTCCCTCGCGGCCCTCGCGAAGGGCCCCCCCGCGCTGCTCGCGATCCTCATCGCCGCGCTCGGGGGCGCCGCGCTGCATCGCGCCTCCCGTCCGCAGGAGAACGATGAGAACGCCGGAGCCGCGTCGCGCTGGCCGCTCATCGCGGGGGGGGTCGCCCTGCCGCTGGCGGCCGTGGCGCTGCACCCAACTGAATTCGCTCCGCCGAGTCCGTCGGCCGCCGCGGGAGCGGCGCTGTTCGCGATCTACGGAGCGTGCCTCGGCCGGCTGCTCGGCCGACTTTCCGCTCGCGCCGCTCGCGCCGGGCTGTGGTCCGACGTCGTGCGAATGAACCCGCTCGTCTCACTCGGCGTACCGGTGCTTGCTTTATTGAGCTGGTCACGGATCGCTTCCTCACGCATCCCAGACGGCATCTCGCTCGCGTCCGCCGCCGAGGAGGCGGAGGACAACCTCCGCCTGCTGGTTCCCGACTCCCCGGTGAACAACATCGAGGCCGCCGCGTTCGGCGTCGGCCTGGGCTCGGCGCTCGCGTGCCTGTTCCTCGTGGAACACCTGCGGCGGCGACCAAGGATGAGCCGGCCGCTGGCGTTGCTCCTGGCGTGGAGCCTGCTGGGGCTGATCACGTTCTCGCTGCTGGGAAAGGGAGTTGGCCGGTACCTCACGCCCCTCTGGCCCGCGCTGGCCGGGCTCGCGGGGCTGTGGGCGGGCCGATGGACGGCACCGGCGCCCGGAAGCGTCCGCCGTCGCACCCTGCTCGCATCGATGGTGGTCGTGCTCGCGTTGACGCAGGGTTGGTGGTACGCCCGCGGGCGTGAGGTGTTTCAGCACGCCCGCACCCCCGCGGCGATGATCGCCGAGCTGCTCGCGCCGCCGTGGTCGATCGATCCGGCGTCGATCGCGACGTTTGGATTCCGGACCCCGGCGGTCGATTACTACCTCGGACGAGCCGCGCCGGCATACGGGGACACGGGGCTGCGCGCGGGCATCGCCGGCCAGCCGCTCCTGACAGTCGAGGACCTGCGCAACCGGCTGGACGGCTCGGACCCCGGCCCCGCGTCGGTTGTGCTGCTGATCCGCAGGGCGGCGATCGATCCGCTGCGCGCGGCGATGTTCCACGTGGAACATATGCCGGTCCGCGCGCGCTTTACGGTCGATTCGGGTCGGAGCGAGGTGACCGTTGTGCGCGTGCGGACGCGCATTGAGTGAGGTTCGCGCGCGCGTGACGACGCCCGCTACGACCGACCGAAACGCCGGTCCAGCTCCCGGATCGACAGCCGGATGCTGGTGGGCCTCCCGTGCGGGCAGTTGCTCGATCGCTCGATCCGGTCGCGCATGGACAGGAGTTCGGCGAGCTCCTGCTCGCCCAGGGCATGCCCCGCCTTGATGGCGGCCTTGCACGCCATCATGTCGAGGACCTCGTGCAGCGCTTCCTCGCTGTTGGGCACGAAACTCTCCTCGCACGCGCGGTCCAGCAACCACTCGACGAAGGCGCCCTCCGACACTCCTCGATCAAAGAGGAACGTGGGGAAGGCCTGGACGGCGACCTCCGACGGGCCGATCGGCTCAAGCACCAGGCCGATTCGCTTGCTGACCGGAGCAAGGTCCTGCAGTCGTTCCAGCTGGCGGGCCGTGGCGCGCACGACGACGGGCGCCAGCAGCCGCTGGCTCTCGAGGTCGCCCGACGCGATCCGCGAGAGGAGCTTCTCGAACATCGCCCGTTCGTGGAGGGCGTGCTGATCGATGATGACCATGCCCTCCTCGTCTTCGGTCACGACGTAGCTGTTGTGCACTTGGATGATCCGGTCGGCCCGGCGCGGGGGCTGCGCGAGTTCGCCCGGCTCCGGCGGAGCGCCGCCGGGAGCGGACGCGGCGGCATCGAGAGCCTGACGCACTGCCTGGTAGTCGAACCGGCTCGGGGGCCCGGGGGAATCCCCGGTTTGAACGCGATCGATGAACGCGCGATCAGAAGCGGACTTGCCGCGCGGGAGGTCGCTCGACGCTCCTCCCCCACTTCCCGGGAGGACGGCCCTCCCCCACTCCCCGGCCCAGGGCGACGCGGTTGGTGACGACCCCGAGGTTCCCCAGGAGCCCGAGACCGACGGTGTCAGGTCGGCGCGTGTGAGCGCGCGTCGGAGTCCGTGGAGTACCGCCGAGTGGATCACTCCGGGGTCGCGGAAGCGGACCTCGGCTTTGGCGGGATGTACGTTGACATCAACCGAAGCCGGGTCGATGTCGATCATGAGCAGCACGGCTGGATGGCGACCGGGTTCGATGAGGCCGCGGTAGGCTTCCTTCACGGCGTGCTGGATGGTCTTGTCGCGGACCGCGCGCCCGTTGACGTAGATATGCTGGGCCTGCGTGGTGGCGCGCGCCAGGCTGGGTCGGCCGGCCAGGCCCCAGAGCGTGACGCCCGCGCCCGACGCTGTGCCGTCATCGCTCACCTCCAGAAGCTCGGGTTCGAGTTCCTTACCCAGCACGCTCAAGGCGCGGGCGCGGGGGTCCTGGTTCGGCGGCAGGTCGAGCGTGAGCCTTCCATCGGAACGGAACTCGAATCCCACGGCGGGAAAGGCCAGGGCGATCTCCTCGACCACGGCGGCGCAGCGCCCTCCCTCGGTGGCTTCGGTGCGCAGGAACTTGCGGCGCGCGGGGGTGTTGAAGAACAGATTCCGGACCGTAACCTGCGTTCCTGGCGGGCCCGATTCCGGGTGAACTCCCTCGGTATGGGTCCCTTCGACCGAGATGGCGACGGCCCCGCCGTGGGCCCGGGTTCGCGAGCGGAGCGTCAATCGAGACACCGAGGCAATGGAGGCGAGCGCCTCGCCGCGGAAGCCCATGGTCGCGACACGCTCCAGGTCGTGCGACGAGCGGATCTTGCTGGTGGCGTGCTGGGCAATCGCCAACTGGAGGTCGTCGGGTTCGATGCCCGCGCCATCGTCCGTGACGCGCACGAGCTCGATTCCGCCCCGCTCCATCTCGACAACGATGCGGGCCGCGCCAGCATCGATCGCGTTCTCAACGAGCTCTTTGACCACGCTGGAGGGGCGTTCGACCACTTCGCCCGCGGCGATCTGGTTGACCACGAGCGGATCGAGCAGGCGAATGCGGGATGGCGCCGCGGCCACGACTGGCATGCGTGTCAGTCTATCGAGCCGATCGCTGCGGCGCGATCCGGCATCGGGATGGGACTTACTTCTTGCCCGCGGGCGGCGTGCCCGCGGCGGGTGCGTGGTCGTGCTCCTCCTCCACGGAGAAGGTGTCGTGGGCGGCGTCGCGGTGCGCCTCGATTTTCGCGACCGTCGCCTTCGCGGCGTCGGTCTTGCCGTCCATGATCTCGGTCTCGGCCTGCATGAGCAGGCGCATGAGCTCCATCTGTGAGCGGCGGTAGGCGGTGAGCGCCTTGACACGGTCGTCGCCCTTGAGTTTCTCAGGGCGAGCCGACTTGGCGGCGATGCAGGCACGCTGCATCTGATTGACCGCGGTGAGCGCGGCCTCGGTGCCGTTGGAGTCATTGAGCGCGGCTTTGAGGTCGCGGAGCCCGCGTTTCAGGCCGTTCATCGCGCCTTCCATGCCGCGTGCCTCGGCTCCTTCGCGGCCGGGCCTGCCGTCGCGCGGTCCGCCGGGCGGTGGCGCGGGGCGTTCTGCCCTCGGCGGCTCCTTGACGGCGGGCTGGGCCGCGACGGAGGCCGACATGAGAGCGGAGGCGAACGCGGCGGCGGAAAACAGTCGGAATGGGGCATTCAAAATGGACATTCGAACACTCCTATGCATGTCGGTTCGAACCGGGTGAGCGACGCAGACAGTATCTCGTGAGGGACTTCGGGGAAAGCAGGGAAGTTGACGGCCGAACAACGGTCTGGTATTTGTACAGGCACCGTGGTGGTACGGATCAGGGGCTAGGGTAATCGGGGGTCTTGACAGAACCGGAGGACCACGCATGGTTCGGACGATGACTTCGGGTGTTCGGCTCTGGCTGGCCCGGACAGCGATTGTATTGGGGGTGGTTCTGGGTGCGGCGCTGCCGTCGACGACGGCACGAGCCCAGTTCGCCATGGGCATGGGTGCCATGATGGGGGACGATCCCAAGGCCCCGATCACCCGTCGCAGCGTCCAGCGGTACGCCGAAACGCTGAAACTCGATCCGGACCAGCGCGACGCGGCGCTCACTCTTCACGAGGGGTACCTCGCGAACTTCAAGGCGAACGCCAAACAGATGCAGAAGGCGTATCAGGTGCTCAGCGAGAAAGCCCAGGAGAACAACGACTGGGCGAGCTACGGCAAGCAGGCGAGCAAGCTGGCCAAGGAGTACATGGAGAAATTCGAGTCGAATCAGAAGGGTTTCATCGAGGACATCCGCACACTGCTGACCGATGAGCAGGCTTCGCGCTGGGCCGACTTCGAGCGGCTTCGGCGGCGCGAGGACCTGCTGCGGTTCGCGATCGTGAGCGGACAGGGCGTGGATCTGGTCGAGGCCACGCGCACGCTCGGGCTGACCGGCAAGGATTCGCCGGCGGGGCTCGCGGAGGCCGTGGCGTCCTACGAGATGGACATGGACCGCACGCTCACGGACGCAGAGCGGCTCGGCAAGGAGATGATGAGCAAGATGTACGACGCCGAGGCGATGCAGGCCAACCCGCAGGAGATGGAGAAGCTGATGAAGCAGGTGATGGACCGCGCACGCGCGATGCGGGACATCAACCGCAAGCACGCGCGGCTGATGACGCCGCTGCTCAATCCCGAACAGGCTTCGAAGTTCGATGCGGAATTCAAGCGGCGGTCGTTCCCGCGTGTGTACCGCAAACCCCATGTGGTCAAGACGCTGGACGCGGCCTCGGGGATGGCGGACCTGGATGCCGGCCAGAAGGACACGCTCAAGTCGGTCCGCGAGGCGTACGAGCGCGACGCGGCGGGCTTGAACGAGAGGTGGGCCGCGGCGATCGAGGAGATTGAGGCCAAGAGCGAGAACATGTGGGAGTCGTTCTGGGGCGGGGATCGCGATCCGAAGAGCCCGCTGGCGCAGGCCCGCAAGGCGCGTCGTGACCTCGACAAGTCGACCATGGACCGGGTCGCGGGCGTGCTCAAGGAGGAGCAGCGAAAACGGTTGCCGGAAGAGACGCCGGAACCGCAGAATCCGTGGGCGCAGATGATGGGCGGTGATGAGGAAGACGGGGGCAACTGACCTGCTGACGGGAGCGGGGCCCGTGAGCGTCCATGAGGTGGGCCGCGCACCCGGTGGAGCGGGCGCCGCCGAACCGGAGTTTCAGGAATGAACGGACGAATCAGTCGGACTTTGAGAGCGGTCGGAGTGGGCACGGTCGTGCTCGCGGGCCTGGCGGCGTCCGATACCGCGCGCGCACAGATCGTGATCGCGCGATCGTCGGTGAACGTCGGCGGCGGGGAGGACGGCCCGGAGGCGCCGGTGACGCGGCGCGGCGTGCAGCGCTACGGAGAGATTCTCGGATTGGACAAAGACCAGCAGGACGCGATCGCTCAACTCTTTGAGGGTTATCTCGCCGCGTACAAGGCGAACGCCACCGGCATGGAAAAAGCGTTCCAGGCGGCGAATGAGAAGGTGCAGGAATCGGGTGATTTCAAGTCGATGGGCGCGGAGATGCGGAAGATCGGCAAGGAGTGGATGGGGAAGATGTCCGCGCTCGATGACGGGTTCATGGGCGACGTCAAATCGCTGCTGACCGACGAGCAGCTCGAACGGTGGCCGGTTCTGGAGCGCTTCCGGCGGCGCGAGCAGGGGCTGCGGGGCGGCGTGGTCGCGGGCTCGGGGCTGGATGTGCTCGAGACGGTGCGTGCTCTGGAATCGGGCTTGGAGACTTCACCGGGCGTGAAGGACTCGCTGGCGGCGTACGAGGCCGAGATTGACGGGATTCTGCGCGAGAACGAGTCGCTGGGTCGCCGCCTGCTTGATTCGGACACGCTCGACTTTGATCCGACCAATCTTGAGGCTTCCCTCAAGAAAATGGAAGAGCAGATGAAGAAGGTGAAGGACCACAGCCGCGCCGTGCGGGACGTGAACAGGAAGCACGCGCGGCTGGTTTCCAGCACGCTTCCGGAGAATGTCCGACCGAGATTCGACGAGGAAGTTCGGAAGCGCTGGTTCCCGTCGGTCTATCGCACGAGCGGAGTGGATCGGGCGCTGGACGCGGCGGAGGGCCTGAGCGACCTGACGCCGGATCAGAAGCAGCAGTTGAAAGCGGTTCGACAGGGGTACGCCCAGAATCGCGGACCGTTGGACAAGTCCTGGGCCGAGGCGATCGAGCGGTCCGACGAGCGAGACGACTCGCCGTTCCAGATCTCGTTCGGCGAGGACCCCACGAAGAAACCCGATCCGTTGCGTGAGGCGCGCAAGGCGCGACGGGAATTGGACGAACAGACCAAGCAACGGGTGCTGGCCGTGCTCACTCCGGATCAGAAGGGACGCATGCCCGAGGACAAGAGCAACGAGGGTGAGGGCGAGTTTGGCGAGAATATTCGTGTGAATTTTCGCCGGAGCGGCGGCTGATCGGCAATACGGGACGGGGCGCATCGTTCGGACGTCGAACAGGTACGGAGGTACGCGTTGGGAGACACGGGCGTGAATGGGATCGGTGCCGCCGCGAGCCCGGCTCGCGCTCCGGACGCGGCGTCCGTGCTCCCGCCCGAGGCCCGGATCGGCGGCGTGATGCAACCCGGGACGGCCAGCACGCGGCTCGAGGCCCGACCGGAGGCGGACCCCGCGGCCAGTTCGCTGATCACCGCCGAGCAGGCGGTGCGGTTGCGGGCGGTGCCGTTCGGGTTTCAGGGCCGGCGCCTGCAGGTCGCGATGCTGGACGCGAACGATCTCTCCGCGTCGGACGAGATTTCGGTCACGGCGGGCCGGCCGGTGATGCGGGTCGCGATCGCTCCGGAACCATTCGCCGAACTGTTGCGCGCCGTGTACGGGACAACCGCGGCACAGATGGGCGCGCGGCTGGGGAGCGCGGGCGGTGCGAGCGGCGACGACGACCTGGTGAGCAATCTGGAGTCGGTCGAGGCGGAGGATCTGCACCGCATGGCGGAGCAGCCCTCGCTCATCAACCTCGTGAACCTCATCCTCCTGGAGGCCATTCGAGCGCGGGCGAGCGATGTGCATCTGGAGCCGTTCGAGAAGCAGTTGAAAGTGAAGTACCGGATCGACGGCGAGCTCGTGGAGCGTCAGAGCCCCCCCAAAGCGCTGCAGGCCGCGATCACCAGCCGCGTGAAGATCATGGCCGGGATGAACATCGCGGAGCGATACGCGCCCCAGGACGGGCACATTTCGCTGCGGTTCGAGGGCCGGAAGATCGACCTCCGGGTCTCAACGGTGCCGACGCTGTACGGGGAGAGCGTGGTGATGCGCATCCTCGATCGCGAGTCCATCCGCCTGGACCTGGAGACGCTGGGGATGCGGGCCGAGGATCGCGCCGAGATGGCGCGGCTGATCGCCCTGCCGCATGGCCTGGTGCTGGTGACGGGCCCGACGGGCTCGGGCAAGACGACCACGTTGTACGCGTCGCTGCTGCAGTTGTACACGCCTTCCCTGAAGATCATCACCATCGAGGACCCGGTGGAATACGAGCTGCCTGGGGTGAATCAGATTCCGGTCAACCCCAAGCGCGGGTTGACGTTCGCGACCGGCTTGCGATCCATCCTTCGGCAGGATCCGGATGTGGTGATGGTGGGCGAGATCCGCGACGGCGAGACGGCGGAAATCGCGATTCGCGCGGCCCTGACTGGGCACCTGATTTTCTCCACCCTGCACACGAACGATGCGCTGAGCGCCGTCGGGCGTCTGCTGGACATGGGGGTGGAGCCGTTCCTGCTGGCCAGCGTGGTCGAGGGAATTCTGGCGCAGCGACTCGGGCGGCGCATCTGCCAGAAGTGCCGGATCGCAACGCCCATCGCCGAAGAGGTTCGCCATCGGCTGAGCGAGTCTGAGATGAAGTTGTTCTCGGGAGATGATCGCGCGGCGGGAGGATCCGGATGGCGTGGATCCGGCTGCGACAAGTGCGATGGAACGGGGTACCGGGGGCGACTGGGATTCTTCGAACTCGCGACGTCGAACGGCGCCATGCGGCGCGCGATCGGCGCCCGAGCCGGCGCGGGCGATCTCGCCGCCACGTTGTCCGCGTCGTTCGTGAACATGCGGCGTGATGGCCTCATCAAGGCGGCGACCGGTTTCACCACGGTCGAGGAAGTCCTCCGGGCCACACAGGACGCCGGAGAGGATGGCGTCTGATGCCCACCTACCGATACGAAGCGATGGGCGCGAGCGCCGCCGCGGCGATGAGCGGGGCGACCATCGAAGCGCCGGATCGCGGGACGGCGCTGCGCCTGCTCTTGCAGCGCGGCGTGACACCCTCCGATCTTTCGGAAGTGGCCGCCCCCGCGACGTCCGCGCTGGCGGGTACGGGCCGCGGGTGGGGCCGGACGATGTCCCGGAGCGAGATGGCGTCATTCGTGCGTGAGCTCTCGACGGCGCTGACGGCGGGCCTGCCGCTGGTTCAGGCGTTGCGGACCATGGGGAGGCAGGGACGCAGCGTGCGACAACGCGCGATGATCGATCATCTCGTCGCCCGTGTGGAATCGGGGGATCCGCTTGCCGAGGCGGCGGAGAGCTGGGGCCGTCCCTTTTCCGAGCTCACCGTCAGCATGGTTCGCGCGGGTGAGGCGTCCGGGCGACTGGGAGAGGTGCTCGAGCAGGCGTCGGACTTGCTCGACAAGGACGTGAAGCTGCGGCGGCAGCTGATGGCCGCGACGCTGTACCCCGCGATCCTCGGCGTGCTGCTGATCGTGGCCGTGGTGGTGGTGGTCACGGTCATCGTGCCCAAGATCGTCGAGCCGCTGAAGGGGCAGATCGGTTTGCTCCCGTGGCCCACGCGCGTGCTGCAGGGGATTGCCTCATTCTGTTCAGGGTACTGGATCGTGATCGTGCCTCTGGTGGTGCTGGCCGCGTGGGGGTTGGGGCGGGCGTACACCGTGCCTTCGGTCCGATTCGTGACGGACCGGACGCTGTTGAAAATCCCGGTTCTGGGGCGGCTGCTGCGGGACGTGGCGGTGGCCCGGTTCACCCGCACGCTGGGAACGCTGACCGCCGCGGGTCTGCCGATTCTCTCGGCGCTTCGCATCACGCGCGCCACGCTCAACAACCGCGCGATGGAAGCGGTGGTGGACGAAGTCTGCGAGCAGGTGAGTGCGGGGCGAACGATCGCCGAGCCGATGGAGCGGAGCGGGCATTTTCCTCCCATGCTCGTGCAGATCGTCAATCTTGGCGAACGGTCCGGACGTTTGGACCAGATGCTCAACCAGGCGGCTCGCGCATTCGAGGATCGAACCGAGACGAGCGTTCGTCTGTTCACCACGGCCCTGCCGCCGGTGCTCGTGGTGATCATGGCGTGCGCGGTGGGCTTCGTTGTGCTCTCGATCATGCTGCCCCTGCTGCAGGCACAGGATGCGCTCAAGTGACGCGACGATGCACGGACCGCGAAGCGACAGAACGCCCAACCCGGATGAAGGAAGTTCAGCCATGAACACACTCGCACGCTCCGCCGCAACGGGTCGCGCCCGGCGCGGCTTCACGATCATCGAAGTCATCGTTATCGTCGTGATCCTCGGGGTCATCGCCGCGATCATCGCGCCACGCCTGCTTGGGAGGATCGGCCAGAGCCGGCAGTCGGTCGCGAAAACCAACGGGGCATCGCTGGCGAGCGCGATGCGCCTCTTCTGGGCGGACCATTCCCGCCCCGAACCCGGTGCGACGATTGACATCCTGTTCGTGAAGCCGGCGAACGTCACGGGCAGCTACGAACCGTACGTGGGCTCTGCCAACGACCTGCTCGACCCGTGGGGCCGGAAGTTCATCCTGAAGGTCCCGGGCGAAAAGAACATCGACTTTGACATCGTCAGCTATGGCGCTGATGGGCAGCCGGGTGGCACCGGCGAGGATGCGGACGTCATCTGCCCGTAAGCAGCCCGAGGAGCAGGTTCTGATGCGTCGACGCGGGTTCTCGATGGTGGAGGTGGTGGTGGTCACGGTGATGCTCGCCGTGCTCGCGGCTGTCCTGCTGCCACGAGCGGGAGGGCGCGAAGCGCGTGCCGAGCGTGCCGTCGTCGAGGGCGTTCGGTTGCTGCTTGACGCGGCGGGACAACGCCGCGTGCTGTCGGGCCAGCCTGTTGCGCTGGAGTATGAGACGCGTGCCGATGGCGGCATCCTGGCGGTTTCCTCCTGGCGAAAACCCGTCCGCTCGTGGGACCCGCCGTGGTCGCGCGACCCTCTGATCGCCCCGGTGAACCTTGAATCGCTCACCCTAACCAACGCGCAAGAGGACGGCCGAAGGCTGGAGGGCGCAGCGTGGCGAGTGGACTTGAGCCGCTCGGGGATGACGGGTACGCGGCCGGGCTTGCGGTTGATTCTGGCGAGCGCTCGCAGCGGGCAGCGTTGGAGCGTGTCATTGGAACCCAATGCCATTTCGGCGACGTGCCGGGAATGGGGCGATGCGGAGCCGGACCCGATGGGCGACTCCCGCGCAGTCGATCTGGACCGCACGGGCCGGAGGGAGCAGCCGTGGTGAAGCATGCTCGCGCGGTCGTGCTGGTCGACGTTGTCGTCGGGAGCGTGCTGCTCGGCGTGGCGCTCGCCGCTTTGCTTGGGCTGGTCGGGCGCGCCGTGAACACCGAAGTTCGGGGCGAGCAGTTCCGCATCGTATCGATGCTCCTGGACGAACGGCTCAATCTCGTGCTCATGCACGGACCGGACGACTACGCGACACGGTTCGGGACTTCCGGCCGGTGTGATGCGCCGTTCGGTGACTACGCCTACCGGCTGGAGATCGTCGGAGGTACCGGCGGCGCGGCCTATCGCGTGCGCGCCACGATCAGCTGGGAGAGTGGCTCCACTGAATTGTCCGAGAGCATCGAGACGCGGATCGCGCCCCGACGGGCCCCGAGCGGACTGGAGCCCGATCCGGACCGGAAGCCTACTCGTCCGGTGGAGCGATTTGGATGATCCGCCATCGTCGCCCAACACGCGCCATGAGTCGAGCGTTCACGCTTGCCGAGTTGCTGGTCGCCATGGTGGTCATGGCCCTGGTCGTGGGAACGACCGCGGCCGCGCTGTCGCAGCTCTTCCGCTCAAAGAACAGGATCGAGTCGCGTCGGGGTGCGTTCGAGCGGGCGCACACGGCGGCGGCCCGCGTGGCCCAGGACGCCGTGACGCTGGCTCGGGACCACGACCTGCGGTTCGCACGCGTGCGCATCACTTCCGGCGCAAACGGCAGCGACCTGCTGATGCTGTGCCGGTCGCGCGAGCCGGTGCGCGGGATCTGGGGCGAAGCGGAAGGACCCGAGTTCGAGATCCAGTATAAGGTGCTCGACGACGGATCCGGCCCCGAACTCTGGCGTCGCGCTGATCCGGCATTCGACCCCGCGCTGGACGCGGGTGGCGTCGCCGAGCCCGTTTCCGACGGGATTGTCGCCTTTGACGCGGAAGCGTTCGACGGCCAGTCGTGGCAGCCGGCCTGGGACTCGGATGCACAGGGGCTGCCGTACGGACTGCGCGTGACCGTGGTCGCTTCCGGCGGAGACGGGCAAGTCACCTCAACCGCGCGGCGGGTGATCGCGATCGAACGCGTGCCGGCGCCGAAGCCCGAGCCCACGGACTCCGGCTCGACATCGAGCCGAGGATCGGGGGCGGCACAATGACCCGGGCTCGCGCGTTCACCACCGTGCTGGTCGTTTGGGTCATCTCGCTGGGAGCGATCGCGCTTGCGGCGATGCAAGCCGGGGCGTTCCGCGGTGGCGCGGCGGGGCGAGAGTCGATGGCGAGGGTCCGTGCGTACTGGGCCGCCCGGGCCGGCGTCGAGGAGGCTATTGCCCGGCTGGCCCGCGATGCGGAGGACCCGGACGAATCGGATGCGATGCGGCTGTACTCCGAGTTCGAAGACGCCGCGGAGGGTGTGCTGGAGGGTTCGTCGTGGACGGTCGGCCACAGCGTGCGTGGCCAGGCGGGTGTTCTGCTCGGCCCCCAGGACGCTCATTCCAAGCTGAACATCAACACGATGACCCAGGAGGCGCTGCTGAAGTTGCCGTTCATGACGGACGACGTCGCGGGGTCGATTCTCGACTGGACGGACTCGGACGATGACGTACGGTTGCCGATCGGCGCGGAGGTCGGGCAGTATCAGAGTCTGGCGTACCCGTACGAGCCGCGCAACGCGCCGATGCGCGACATCCAGGAACTCGAGCTCGTCTCCGGGGTTCTGCCCGACTATGTCCGGGGAGAAGACGGCAATCTCAATGATCGCCTCGACTCGGAGGAAGACGATGGGGATGCAACCTGGCCAACGGACAATCATAACGGCAAGCTTGATTCGGGATGGGCTGGCGTGCTAACCGCGTCGAGCATCGACGGTGATCTCGGTCCCGGGGCCAAGCCGCGGACGGTGCTGCGTGGAACGCGAGCGTCCGATCTGGTTGCCGCCCTCGGCATCAACGAGAGCCAGGCGAGGGTCATCTCGACTCACGCGTCGGCTCCGAGCGCCAAGCTCAGCGACTTCGTTCGCCAGGATCTGAACCGGATTCCGAGCGAGACCGGGAACCAACCGATCGACGCTCGGGCACCGGCCCTGACCCGGGATCAGCTCACCAAGCTCCTCGGTCAGTTCGTGATGGAGGAGCCCGAGATCGGCGCACCGGGCAGATTGAACTTGAACACGTGCCCCGCGGAAGTGCTGGAATACGCGCCCGGCATATCCGCCGCGGCAGCGGACGCCCTGATCTCCGAACGACAGGCCCGAGCGACGGGCTTCGCGTCGCTGGCGCAGCTCCTGGACGTGCCGGGCGTCTCCCGCGAGCAAGCGGCGCGTTTGATCGATCTGGGCGAGGTTCGATCCAACGTGTTCATTGTCAACAGTGTCGGCACGGACGAGCGAACGGGCGTGCGTGTCGAACTGACCGCTACGATTGATCGATCGACGCTTCCGGTGTTGATCCGGGAGGTCTACATCCGATGATGCAAACGACGAGCATGACGTCGAGCGGGGGCGCGGTGCTGGCCGCGCACTGGTCGGGCTCCGGCTGGGCGGTTGTCGTTGTGCGGAGCAACGGCGAAACGGCACTGCTCGACCACGCCACGTTTGAACGGCCCGGGGTGGAAACCGTAGGTGCTCTGCTTCGCAAGTACCGTGTGTCCAGCGTGGTGGTGGTCGCTGGAGGCCATCGGGCCGCCGCTCGGGTTGTATCCGTTCCTGCCGGCGATGCCGAATCGTCGCGCCGCGCCTTGGCTCTCATGGCCGAGGCGGAGTTCGGCACCGCCGCTCCCGAGCACCGACGCGGGGCGGGCGTCGTGCCGGACATTCATCGTCCGGCCGGGACTGCGGGCGAGGTGGTTCGATCCGGAATGCTGATCGCCTGGCGAGGCGACGCCCCCACGCCCACGCTGCCCGTGCCGAGAGGTGCCGCGGTGTCCTGGACGACCGAACTCGTGGCGCTCGCGATGCTGCGATCTCCGTCCGATTCGCTTGCCTGGGCGGGTGTGCGCGGTGAAGGGACCGAGCTCGATGCGGCCCGATTGATGGCCGTGGCGTCAGGCCCGAGCCGCCTGGTGGCGCGTTGCACCATTCAGGACGCTTCGTCCGAGGAAGCGTGGATGAGCGGTGCTCGTGACGAATTGATCGCCTCCCTCCGCGCCTCCGGGTGCGTGGAACGACCCTCGATGCGTCACGCCTGGGGACTCAACCTGGGCGAGCAGTCAACCCGAGAACTGCTGGGTCGAGTGCGAGGTGTTCCCAAGGACCCGAAATGGCTGGACACCTTCGGATTCGCTCTCGGCGGCGCGTTGGCGGCGGTCGACGACGGCGGTCGCGGGAACGCGCCGGGCGGATTGGCAGGCATTCGTGCGGAGGCCCCGAGAGTCTCCGGCGGAGTGGTCGAGCGCGGGGCCGTGTGGATCTCTCGCCCGCGGAATGCAACCTGGACCTTGGCCGCGGCGCTCATCCTAGCTTTGCTCGGGCCGTGGCTATTCGCTCGTGCGAGGTTGATGGTGCTCGAACTCAAGCTCACGGCCCGAGCCCAATCGCAGGCCGTCATGCTGGAGAACACTCGTCGTGCCGCGTTGTACGGTTACCTCGAACAGACCCGTTGGCCGATGACCAAGCTGATGGCTGACATCTCTCGGGCACTCCCCGTCGGAGTCACGATTGAGGAACTGCGCCTGGCGCCGGAGCAGGGAGTCTTCCTTGCGGGCGCCGCGCCCAGCACCGAGACGCTCGCGCAGCTGCAAGAGAGCCTGAACCGCAGCGGCGTCTTCGGTACGGTTCGCATCGATCGCGCCGAGAGCACGGAGGGTGCGGGCATCTCGTTTCAGGCATCCGCGACCGTGACATCTCCCAACGCCGAGGCTCCCCAGCAAGACGACTTTGCGGTCAAACCGCTCGCCGTGCGCTTGTACGGCGCGGGCGCATCGAACACGACCGTCAATCCCAAAGACACCGCCAAGAAATCAGAGCGATCCGGTCGCGCCGCCGACGGGCAGGAAGCCAAGCTCGGAGCGACGAAGGCGACCGATGCCGCTACGGCTGCGGAAACACCGAAGGCAACTGGGGAGAGCAAGGCCGGAGTGCCGGTGGCGCTCAGCGATGCGGCGATCGCGAAGCTCGATCGCCGCGAAGCGATGCGTGAGTTTTCCGAGCGTTCCAGCTACGTCCGCTCAACCAAGGACCTCGACCGGGAGACCAAGGACCGACTTGAGGGCGAGATCACCAAACTCCGTGAACAGATGCGCGGAAAACGCGATGGCGCCGCCGCACCGTCCACCGGGGGTGACAAGTGAGCGACATCTTGCAAGTGCTGTCGTCGATGCCGCGATCGGCACGATGGCTTGCCGTCGCGGCCGCCGGCGTAGCCGGGTATTTTCTGGTCGTCGAGCCCATGATGGACGCGACGATGGCACTGAACGCCCGGTGCGCTGCCGCGGAACGCGAACTCACCCGGCACGAGCAGGGAGCGCCGAGCCGATCAGCGGAGCGGCAGACCGTCCGGCGAGGACTGCAATGGCACGGCGAAGTGCTGCTACCCGCTGACGCCGCGGATCGCTCCGTGAAGTTCGACGAAGCTGTGGCGACGGTTCTGGACCGCCATGGCGTGAAGAACCACCTCAGCACGACCCGTGTGTCTCCCGCGCCTTCCGGCCCGATCGAGGGATCGGTCCCGGCTAATCGGCGCGTGGAGCGACTGATCCGAGATGTCCAACTCGATTGCACGCCGGAGCAGCTCTCCGCCATTCTTGCAGCCCTTGAGCAATCGCCCGAGGTTGCCGCGGTGTCCCGCGTGCAGGCGCGTAGAGCGGGGGACGCCGCTCGCCAGAGTGACCGGGCGCTGCCCCCGCGATCCCTCCGTGTCACGCTCACCATCGAGACTCTGCTCGCCTCGCCGAAAGATCGGAGCCGCGCATGAAGCCCGGACGCGCGGAGAGTCTGCTCGCCGCCTCACGTACGCTGCCGATCGTCGGCCGCGCGGCCGTGCTTGCGCTCGTGATCGGGGCCGTTGCGGTCTTGCTGCAGCTGCCCGGATTGATTTCGGCTCTACTCATGCCCCGACCCGAGGGCGTCGAGTCTGCCCCGGCCGCCGATCCGCAGCGGGTCACATCCATGGCGTCTCGCGTGAGTCAGACTGACGGCCGCACGATGTTCTTTGTTCCCGGGCCCCCACCCCCGCCACCGCCCGTTGTCGCAGTTGAGGAGAAGCGCGAGCCTCCACCTCCACCGCCGCCCGCTACGTACGGCGGGCCCGCCATCATCGCCGCGGCAAACGAATTCGTTTGGTTCGCGGACGGCACGCGGAGCAAGGTTGGTGACGAAGCTGCGCCGGTCAAGGTGCTCCGGATCGAATCGCCTTGGACGATCGCCGTGCTCTGGAAGGGAGTGGAGTTCAAGGTGGACATTTTCGATCGAGACAAGGTCGTGATCAAAGACAGTGTCGCGCCAACGGACCAGCCGAAGCGAAGCAATGACGACGGCGGCGTGAGCGACGGGAAGAGCGACAGGTCGCGTCCGAGCGACGAATCGGAGGCTCCATGAATCTGCGAACCCGCGCGTCTCTTCTCTCGTTTCGTATGGCCGCCGGAGCGGCCGTCGTCGGCCTGACCGGCGTCGCCGGGGCTCAGACCGCTCCGAACCCCGCGAGCAACACACCCGCGCAGATGGGTACGCCGACCCGTCGGTTGCTCGACGGTCCGCCGACCGTGCTCGCGTTCAAGGGCGTCACGGTCGAACAGCTCATTCCGTTCATTGTTGAGGCGACCGGCAAAGTCGTGATTCCGCAGCAGGACGTGCTGAACCGCAAGATCACGGTCGTGAACGATCAGCAGGTACCTCGGAACCAGGCCCTAGATTTGGTGTTCCTCGCGTTGCAGCAGTCCGCGGTGGGAGTCACGGAGACCGCGACAACGATCACCCTGCGGGATCTGGCCGAGGTCGACCGGCAAGACGTTCCCGTGATCGGCCCCGATGAATCAGTCCTCCAACGCCAGGATCAGGGCACGCTCGCGGAAAAAGTCTTTGCGCTCAAGCACTCGTCCGCTGAGAACTATCAGAATGTCCTCAAGGACGCGATCCCGAAATTCGCCAAGATGACCGTGGACAAGGAGTCAAATCAGATCGCGATCATGGGGAATATCGCGTTGCTGCAACGCCTCGAACGGCTCATCACGTCACTGGACGCACCGAGTGTTGACGCGCTCACCAGCGCCACGTTCAAGCTCAAGTACGCCGACGCGGCCCAGGTCCTTGAGAACATCCGGCAGTTGTACTCAACGGAGCAGGGCCGCGGCCCCGCGCGCCGACGGTCACGGCCCGATGGAAACGACCAGAACCAACGCCGTCAGTTCTTCGGTGGCCCCCCCCAACAGGAGAGCTCCGCGGCTTCGGAGAACTTGCGTGTCACGGCCAACGTCCCTCAGAACTCACTCACCGTGGTCGCCGAGCCCGTGGTCATTCAGGAGATCCGCGAGCAGATCGAGAAATTCTGGGATCTGCCGCTCCCGAAGGACGCCGTGACGCCGCGAATTTTCGAACTGAAGAACTCCGATCCCGTGAAGATCAAGGAGCTCCTCGAGAAGATGTTCGGGCAGGGCACGCCATCGTCCGCGGCGGCACCGATCACCCCGCAAGGGGGCAACCAAGGCTTCGGTCCGGGTGGCGGCCGGGGCAACCAGAGCCAGCAACCCGCTCGATCGTCATCGGATGGTCAAGGCATCGGACGAATGGCTGGTCAGTTTTCGTTCCAGGCGATCCCGGAATCAGGCAGGCTCGTGGTGGTGGCGAAGACCCCCGAGAATTTCGGTGTCATCGAAGAGATCATCAAGGGATTGGACGCGCCGCAATCCGTCGGCGTGCCCGAGATTGTCGAACTCAAGCACGCCAGCGCTGAAGAACTCGGCGAACAACTCAACACGCTTCTGGCGCTCGACGGCACCTTGGCGCAAATCCGGCGCAGCGAATCGGGGCTCACGTCCAACGCGTCATCCGGCGCCAGCCCGTTCTCGACCCAGAACGCCACCACAACGGCCACGCAGAATCAACAGCAGGACACTGTCGCCGCCGACACGATTCAATTCTGGTGGCAGCGCTCGCGTGCCACGACCGATGCCCGCGGTGCCAGCAA
This sequence comes from Phycisphaerae bacterium, assembly GCA_016794925.1. GTDB lineage: Bacteria > Planctomycetota > Phycisphaerae > Phycisphaerales > UBA1924 > JAEUIW01. The sequence goes on along the minus strand of JAEUIW010000005.1, from coordinate 71,725 downwards.
CCTCGTTGGACAGATCCGCCTTGTTCCCGTGTGGCGTCAGAACTCGTTGATGATCCTCGCCCCGATCGAATACAAGCGCGCGGTCGCGGATCTGGTCCGATCCCTAGATCGGCCCGGGCGTCAGGTGCTCATCTCCGCGATCGTGATGGAAGTGTCGACCGAAGACGCAACCGCGCTCGGATTTCGCTGGTCCAGTTCCCCGATTGCGTTGACGAACTCCGAGAATGCCGTCAGCGCAACGCTCGGTGGATCGGGGGAAAAGAACAACGTTTTGCCGGGCCTTTTCGACACCTCCGTGCTCCGCTCGAACGTCAATCTCAACATGGTGCTGCAAGCGCTGGCCGAAAAGAACACACTCAAGATACTCTCCGAGCCGCGTGTTTTCACCAGCGACAATCAAGAGGCCGAGTTCTTCAACGGTCAGGACATCCCCTTCGTCACCAACTCGCAGACCACGACCACGGGGAACGTCATCCAGTCGTTTGACTACCGCGCGGTGGGCATTCAGCTCCGCACCCGGCCGCGCATCACGGTCAACAGCGATGTGGACCTGCGAGTCAACCTCGAGCTCTCTTCGATCGTCCCCGGCCAGACTCTGTTCGGCGGGTTCGTGGTGGATCGACGTGAGACGACAACTCAACTCATCGTGCACAGCGGACAGACTGTCGTCATCTCCGGAATCAAGCGAAGCGAGGACTCCCTTATCAAACGCAAGGTACCGCTGCTTGGCGATATTCCTCTCTTGGGCGAACTCTTCAAGTCGTCGGAGACACAGCGAACGGATCGCGAGCTGCTCGTGTTCATCACACCCATCGTCCAGATGAACACGGAGAACGCCGCTGAACTCAATACGCCATTCCTGCGCGATCTCGAAGCGAATCGCCGCGCCGCCGGCGCAAATGACCCGCCCGCGAAGCGAGCCGAGCCGACGGCGGAATCGGAGGACCACTGAGCCGTGAACCGATTCTGCACCAGGCCGGGCGTGATGTGCATGCTGACGGCGACCGTTGGGTTGGGCGGTTGTGTTCCCGACGGGCCGGCGCGCCCCATCAGCGCCGCGAATCCTGCCCTCCCTGGCGAGCGATCCGCGGGCGCTTCCACGCGAGAGGCTCTCTCAACGGGCCCCCTGGCGAGCCCCGCCACTGACAAACCGTTCGTGTCGCTTGTTCGTGTTGCCGTTGCGCCACTTGGCATGGTCCCTTACGACGGACTGGTACTCCCACTCGTGTCTCCGGATGGACGGTTCCTCGCGGTTCAGGATGGTGAACCGCCGTCTTGGCCTACCTTGGTGGGCACACCCGATGCCCGCCCCCCAACCTTGACGCGGGTCCGTGCTTATCAAATCTCAGAACGTGGTCTGGAACCGATCGAATGGCCGCTCACGCCGCCGCCTGGTGTTATTCTTGGGCGTGCTGCCGATACCTCCGGTTTTCTGATCGAGCGCATCAACGACGATGGTTCGCGGTGGATTGGTCGGCTGGATTGGGTCAGCGGCCAACCCGCTTGGCTCGTGCGCGGCAGCGATGTGAACGCGATGGCTACGCTGACCTCTGACGGCATGCTGATTTGGTCGCGCCGAACTCAAGCTGGCGCAGAGTGGACTTTGATGTTGCGGACCCCGTCTGGACAGGAGGTTCCATGCAGGGAATCCTCGTCCACCGCGCTCATCGGCGTTACCACCGGTGACCCGGGTGTCGTGTACGCGCTCGCGGGCTGGAGCGGACAATTGGAATTATGGACCTTGGGGCTGGATCGCCAGGCACCAAGTTCGCCGAGGTGGGGTCCGCTCCTGGCACGCCGCCCGATTGGCGGTGCGGCCGATCAATTCACTGCGTATCAGTGCGCCGCCGCCGCGCCGCCGATCATTCGTGCGGAGACGGGATCAACAGCGGAATCGGGTGTCGTCCTTTTCCACCCACGACTCGGGGGGATGGCGGTGTACGACCGCCGCGCCGACGAGTTTCGATCGCTCGGGCGCGGATCTGCGGCCGCGGTTCGTTCGCCGTTCGTGGGCAATCCTGGATACCTGACATCCACGACAGATGGGCTCGTCTTTATCCGCGAGGGGCTCAACCCCGCCCAGATTCCGGGAGCGCGAGTTCTCGCGGATCCCTACGTCCCGAGGCTGACCACCGACTCGGCTCGGCCAGTCATTCTCATTGGGCCCGGACGCAAAGGCGAGATGCGACTGCAAGTGGTCGCGATGCGCGCCGCAGATCCGGAAACCGATTCGTCCGGCCATTGAATAGGCCGCTCAACGAGACGGTGCGCAGGTGTTCCCCCACGCTGACGCGATCCGGTTACTCCAGGCTCGCGCTCGAATCATGCCAGCATCTTGTGAATCACCTCGCCGGCCACGTCCGTGAGGCGGAAGTCTCGCCCTTGATAGCGATACGTCAGTTTCTTGTGATCGATGCCCATCAGGTGCAGCAGCGTGGCGTGGAGGTCGTTGACCGTGACCGGATCCGCCGCCACGTGGTAGCCCAGTTCGTCGGTTTGCCCCACGGTCGAGCCCGCGCGAGTGCCGCCTCCCGCAAACCACATGGTAAATGCATGCGGATGATGGTCCCTTCCGAGATACGTCGAGGCGTTCCGGGCCTCGTTCATGGGCGTGCGCCCGAACTCGCCGCCCCAGATGACCAGCGTGTCATCGAGCAGACCCCGCAACTTCAGATCCGTGACCAGAGCGGCGCAAGCTTGATCGGTCTCCTGGCAGCGTTTCCGTAGGCTGGTGACGATGTCATCATCAGGGCTGGTGCCATGGGAGTCCCAGCCGCGGTGGTACAGCTGGACAAATCGCACCCCGCGCTCACTCAATCGGCGGGCCAGCAGGCAGTTGGCCGCGAACGACGGCTTGCCCGGCTCGACTCCGTACGCCGTGAGCGTCGCCGGATTTTCTCCTTTGAGATCGAGAAGCTCGGGCACGCTGGACTGCATGCGATAGGCCATCTCAAAGGCCGCGATCCGGGTAGCGATCTCGGGGTCACCCACTGTTCCCAGTCGCTCCTGGTTGAGTGTGGCGATGGTATCGAGCGAATCCCGACGAGCCGCGCGAGAGATCCCGCCGGGGTTGCTCGTGAACAAGACCGCATCGCCGGCAGACCGGAACTGCACGCCCTGGTGAATGGTCGGCAAGAAACCGCTGGACCAGCACGAGCATCCACCGCTCGGCTGCCCTCCGCCGGAGAGCAGCACAACGAACCCGGGCAAGTCCGCGTTCTCGGAACCCAGGCCGTACGACAACCAAGAGCCCATGCTCGGCCGGCCCACGCGGGCCAAGCCGGTGTTGATAAAGAGCTCCGCCGGCGCGTGGTTGAACGCTTCCGTCTTCATCGAGCGCACAATCAGCAGATCGTCCGCGATTGATGCGGTGTGCGGCAGCAACTCGCTGATTTCATGCCCGCACTTGCCGTATCGCGCGAAGCTGTACGGCGAAGCGAGGAGCTTCGGCGTGCCGCGGATGAACGCGAATCGCTCACCCCGCGTGATCTCATCGGGAATCGGTTGCCGGTCGTACTCAATGAGCTTGGGCTTGGGATCGAAAAGATCCAGCTGCGATGGCGCGCCGTTCATGAACAGATAGATGATCCGTTTCGCCTTGGCCGGGATGTGAACGCCGCGGGAGGTGAGCGGGCGAGCCGGGCCGGGTGTGAAACCGCTCGACGCCCCCGCAAAGAGCTCGGGCGAGAGGAGGCCCACAAGTCCCATGGATCCCAACCCCGCGACGCAGTCCTGAAAGAACTGTCGTCGCGTCCGCTCAACAAGGCCTCGCGGTTGGGGTTCCATGCTCGATCTCCAGTCCATCCGATCAGACGACCGACATCGGGCCGGTCTCGCTTCAGTTCCTCGTCAGTGTTTCATCAAGATTCAGCATCACGTTCGCGACGACCGTCCACGCCGCCGTCTCGGCCTCCGTTCCTTCGGCAGCGGACGGCACGCTATTCGCCGCGGTTAGCATTTTCGCGGCCGCGCGATCGAGTTCAAACTCCGCCCGGCGACGGACAAAGAGCCCGACCAGCAACTCACGTTCAGCATCGGTTGGCCTCCGTGCGAGACACAAACGGAACCCTCTCTCGACCCGGCCTGCCGGCTCGCCGCCCCCCTCGCTCATCATTCGCCGCGCGAGAGCCGATGCCGACTCGACGAAGGCGGGATCGTTCAGCGTCGCGAGCGCCTGGAGCGGCGTATTCGTACGCGGCCGGCGGACACACGAAATCTCCCGGCTCGGAGCGTCGAATCCGACAAATGTTGGGTACGGCGCGGTCCGTCGCCAGAACGTGTACAAACCGCGGCGATGACGATCCTCGCCTTCGCTCGTGATCCAACGGTCATTGTTGTAGATCATCGTCCATGTTCCCTCCGGTTGCGGAGGAAACACGCTCGGGCCGCCTATTTTTCCTGACAGAAGCCCAGCGGCCGCGAGCGCCTGGTCGCGGATCATCTCCGCGTCCAACCGAAAACGCGGCCCGCGGGCGAGGAGGCGATTGTGCGGATCACGCTGCAAGTGATCGGTGCTCACCACCGAACTCTGTCGATACGTCGCGCTCGTCACGATCGTGCGCACGAGCTCTTTCTGACTCCACCCAAGTCGCACGAATTCCGTTGCGAGCCAGTCGAGCAGCTCGGGGTGCGACGGCGGGTCGCCCTGCGTACCGAAGTCCTCCTCCGTCTCGACGAGTCCGCGCCCGAAGATCGTCGCCCAAAGCCGGTTCGTCTGGACCCGCGCGGGAAGCGGATTCCCAGGGTCCACAAGCCACTTCGCCAGGCCGACCCGATCCTCCGATTGGGCCTCGCACGACGCGCTTGCCAGCACGAGCGGGACTCCCGGCGACACCTCCGCGCCGGGGCTCATGAAACTGCCTCGGTTGAACACATGAGTTTTTCGGGTCGAGCCGTGCTTCCCCATCACCATCGCTCGCGCCGAAACCAGGTCCGAAACCCGCCTTTCGGTTTCGGCTACTCTCCGCCGCAATTCCGCCATCTCCAATGCGACCGATGCATGGAAACCAACGATGAGCTGCGTCTGTTCCGCCGTGCGTTGATCCGACGGAGTATTCAGCGCCGCGCGTACGTGCGTGGGAACGGGCAGCGGCACCTTTGAATCTGGGCTGAAGCCCACCCTGAACCGCGCCACGGTGTGTTTCGAGCCCCAATTTTGCACCAGCGTGACTCGAATAGACTGTCCGGCCTCGATCCGCTCCGCCTCGGTCAGACGAACGACGATCTCGTGGGGCCTTTGATAATCGGGATGCACCGTCCAGCCCCGCCCGTCTTCCCGACCATCGATTACCAAGGCCGGAGACCAATCGTCACCTGCATCCATGCTCGCGTGCCAATGATCCGCCGACGCAGACTCGAGCCGGATCACCCGCGAGCCGTCGCCGGGACCGACGACTTCGGCACGCACCTCGCTAAGCACGAAGTTGCCGTGCTCGGTGCGCCCGAGCCCCTTGGACGGACTGCTCGGTTCGGGCAGCACCTCGATCCGAAGCGCCCCGAGTACCGATTCGCTTTCGCATGAATATGTCAACGTGTACGAGCTGCGGTCCGGGTTTCCTCCCCCCGCGAGAATTGAACCGTCGGGTTGCGCCGCGAGCGCGACGCCTCCGGTGCCGATCATGCTCGACGGCACGAGAACATCCCAGGTCGCCGCGAGCGGGTTCGGTTCCGCTTCCCAAGAATGCCGTCGCTCGGACAGATCATCCACGCCGCGCCGGAACGCCTCGCGGGCCTCGCGCAACGCGAGTTGAGCACGCTCCAACTCGTCATACCTCCCCATGGCGGGGACATCGACCATCGGCCCCCCGGCGCGTGTTTCGGTCGCCGTGTCATTGATGGGCAGCGCGTCCGGAGCATCTTGGTTGAAAAACGCGACTAGTCGGTAATAGTCCTTCTGAGAGAACGGGTCAAACTTGTGATCGTGGCATTGGGCGCAACCGATCGTCGAGCCGAGCCAGACTGACGCCGTCGTGTTCACCCTGTCCAGCACGGCCTCGAGTCGAAACTCTTCGGGATCCGTACCTCCTTCTTCGTTGATCTGCGTGTTCCGATGAAAGCCGGTGGCCACAACCTGCTCCAGCGTCGGCGCGGGCAGCATGTCCCCGGCAATCTGCTCGATTGTGAACCGATCAAACGGCATGTCCCGGTTCAAGGCTTGGATGACCCAATCGCGATATGGCCACATCACCCGGCGTGCGTCCTTCTCGTATCCGTGCGTGTCCGCGTAGCGAGCAAGGTCCAGCCACGGACGAGCCCATCGCTCCCCGTACCGAGGCGACGCCAGGAGTCGATCAACCACACGCTCATAGGCTACGGGCGACTCGTCCGCTTCGAACGCACCGACTTCCTCTGGTGTTGGCGGAAGCCCGATCAGATCGAGGCTTACGCGCCGGATGAGAGTCGCTCGATCCGCCTCGGGCGCAGGTGACAACTCCTCCGAGTCCAACCGCGCCAAGACGAAATGATCAATGGGATTGCGAGGCCAATTCGTGTCGTGCACGGGTGGCGGATTCGGGCGAACGGGAGGGCGGTAGGCCCAATGCCAGTGCAGATCCGGTCTGTCGGACCACGTTGCGCCTTGGGCGATCCAACGCCGGAGTGTCGCAACCTCCGCATCAGTCAAGGGGATTCCCTTTGGCGGCATGAGCTTTGAAGGCTCGTGTCCCGAGACCAGCCGGATCAATCGGCTTGTGTTCGGATCCCCCGGCACCACCGCGGGCTTTCCTGATGTCCCGCCCCGCAGCAACGCTTCCCTCGAGTCCACGCGCAATCCCGATTCAGGTTTTTCGCCCGCGTGACACGACTGACAACGCTTCCCCAGGATTGGAGCGACCTCAAGTGTGAAGTCCACGGCGGGCCCATCGGCCGTCTCCTGCACGGCCGCCGAAATGACCGCACGCCGAAACACGCCCAGGTCCGAAAGAGCTTCGGAGACGTAATCGGGTCCGTAGGTCAGGCTCCCGCCAAAGTGGCCCGCCGCGCCCACTGCCAACGCGCTGGAAACAACCGCGAGCCGAAACAGCGTCAACGTCGGTCGCCGATCGACGCGATCGGCCAAGACCGTCAGTGACGCCGCGAGCACGCCCAAGCACGCCACCCCGATCCCCAGCCAACGATGCCATTCCAAGATGCTCGCACGCGATCCTGTGTGACCCGCGACCTCCGCGTTTGACCACCCCATGGCCGCCACGACCGCAGCGCTGAGCCCTCCCAGAATCACGCACACTCGCGCAGCGGCTCCCGGTCGAAAACTCCCTTTCCTGCGGCGGACAAACTCACACATCGCTCCGACCAACAGCAGCGCGATGGGGAAATGCACCGAAAGCGGGTGCATCTTGCCGGCGAAGCGCCACACCCGCTCATCCAGCGGCAGACCCGGGGCCACGGGCGCGGCGCCATGTGCGGCGGCAACCCAGACGGCGCTTGTCATCACGGCGATGAATACACTGAGCCGAAGCATGCCCACGCGAACACCTCCGCTCCGGTCAGTCTATCGATTCGCGGCAGTTCCTACCAGCCAATTTCTTCAACGCGGCTCGGGAAATTCGACGGTCACGATTCGTCTCGCCGCGCCCACCAGTGCCACCCGCAATACACCGGCACGCCGGCTGCAAGCACGCCCAGCCACAGACCGGTTCGCCACGGATCGTCGGCGATGCTGAGTATCGTCATCAGCACGGACGTGCCGATGAACGCGAGCGGAACAACCGGATAGCCCGGGCACCGGTATGCGCCGGGGTCGACCGCCCCGGGCACGCGGAACCTGAATATCGTGAATGCGGCGAGGCCGTAGAAAATCCACATGGTGAATGTGAATGTTTCCGCGAGCTGTCCGAAATCGCCCCCGAACCACAACGCCAGAATGGACAGGACGAGTTGCGCCCAAAGCGCGACGGCGGGTGTCTGAAACCGGGAGCTCACGCGTCCGAGCACCCGGAAGAGGAGTCCGTCGCGTGCCTGCGCGAACGTGATGCGTGCCCCCGTGAGTATTGACCCGTGCGTCGATCCGAGCGTGGAAACAATGACGATCCACGTGATGGCGATCGCCCCGGCGGGTCCGACCGCTCGCTCTAGCACGAGCGCGGCGACGGAGGGTACCCCGCGCATGTCTCCCAGCGGCAGCACCGCAAAGTAGGCCACATTCACGCCCGCGTAGAGAACCGTGACCGCGATCGTGCCCACGCTGTAGATCGATGGCAACCGGCGCTGCGGCTCGGTCACCTCACCGGCCAGACTCCCGACGTCGCTCCAACCGTCGTACGTCCACAGGATCATGCTCATGACGGCAACCAGAGCTTTCCAGAGCGGCTCACTCACGGGCTCGCTGCGGAAGTTCGCGGTCGAAACCGCGCCAGCGGCGAACGGAACACTGATGATCGCGATCAGGGCGGCGAGCTTGAGCGCGGTCAGCGCCTTGGCGAGCCCGGTCCCCGGTCCTACACCGATCGTGTTCACGACCGTAAGCACGGTCAGGATCAGGCTCGTCACCAGGTTCGTCACCACGCGACGCGATCCCTCGTCGAGCGCCACGCCACTGGCCACAATCAGGTTCTCACCGAAGATCACGGCGATCCCCGCGGCGGCGAAGGGCTTGGTGATCAGCATGTACGTCCAGCCGAACACGAACGCGACACACGGGCCGTACCCCTCACGCAGAAACACGTACACGCCGCCGGATCGCGGGAATCGCACCGCCAGTTCCGCGTACGTGAGCGCGCCGGCGAGTGAAATCAGCCCGCCAAGCAGCCACAGCCCCAGTATCAACCAGGGCTGCCCAAGGTGCTTGGCGATCTCACCCGGTGTTCGGAAGATGCCCGAGCCGATGATGATGCCGACCATCACCGCCGATGCGGACCAGAACCCGATGCGCCTGGGTAATTCGTCGGCGCTGAACACTGCCTTGGTCATGGGGTTCCGAGTGCCCGCGCCAGCAGGCGATGGAAGTGATGGACCCCCTGCTCCCGCGTCGGGGAATACCGCCCCCGTTCATAGTGGCGAGAACGCAGACCGCGCTGCACCGCCTCGACGACCGATTCGTCCTCACGCTCAACGCGATCCAGGCCCGCGCCGGCGCCTCGCTCCAGCTTCGAAGCGTCCAGCAGATAGGGGATGAATGACACCTTGGTCAGCGACGGCCCGAGTGGGCGGACCACGTTGATCGACAGGCCCCAAGGATAGAAATTGAACATGGTGTTCGGGAACAGCCAGAAGTAGTACGCGGCAACGTTCAGGCCGTAGTCTGATGACGACTTCGGGAGGTCGAACGCGTCTTCCCCATGCGCGGCGATCCCCAACTGCAAGCTCGACCACTCGAACAACTCAGTACGGTACGATCCGTAGTCCAGCGCCTTGTTGAGCGACGCGTGAACGAACGGGATGTGAAAACCCTCGAGATAATTGTCGCAATACAGAGCCCAATTCGCGCGCACGAGATAATCACGTGCCATCGCGGCGTCGGGCACGAAGCGATCCAGCGGCAACCAACCAACCCGCGCGACCATGTCCGCGGCAACACGCTCGAATGCAGCCGCGGGCGCCGGTGACGCGAACAGAAAACGCGACCACGACGCGAAGGGAATCCGCGACAGATGATCCTTTGGCCCGGGGAATCCCGTAACCTGCTCGAACTCCGGCATATGGCGGCAGAATCCGTCCAGTTCGAACCTGCGGCCGTGGTACCCGCACACAAGTGATTTTTCACGCCCCGCGCCGGTGCAGAGCAGATTGCCTCGGTGCGTGCAAACGTTCGACAGGCAGTACACCTTGTCGTCTTGGGCTCGTGTGAGCAGCACCGGCTCATCGAGGGTCCCTTCCATCAACGTGAGCGGCTGGACCTGGCCGGGGACCTTCACCAGATCGCCATCCCCTATGAACTGCCAAGAGCGTGCGAACACCCGCTCCCTCGCCGTCTCGAACACGGCCGGAGCGGTGTATACCTCTTTGGGCAGCGTCGAGGCACGGCGAATGTCAGGGTCAATGTCGATGTCGAGAAGAGGATCGCTCAGGCTTGACTCCTTGCGCTCGCCGCAGCGTACCATCGATGACGCGTGGCGGCAATCATCGCGACCTTGCAGCGCCAGCTCGCTTGCGGTACAACAGTGCTGTCCGAGCGGGGGGAAAGGAGCCGCGCATGCGCCACGCCAAATCGTACCGCGGGCTGGATCGAAGGGGCTTCCTCGCCGCGGGCGCGGCCGCGGTTGCAGCCGGCGGTCTTCCGCGCATCCTGCTCTCATCCAACAAGTCCGGACTGGAACCGATTATCGTCGGGTCTGGCGAGCACACCTACGAAGTCCAGCACGACTGGGGGCGACTTCCCCCGGACATCGCCTACGGCAACTGTCACGGAGTTTGCGAGGATTCGCAGGGCCGCATCTACATCAAGCACACGGTCCATGCATCAAGCCGCTCAAAGGACGCGATGGTGGTGTTCGACGATCAGGGCAAGTTCATAGGAAGCTGGGGCGCCGAGTATGGCCTCGCCGGTGGAGCACACGGCCTCCACATCACGAAGGAGGGCTCGCAGGAGTTCCTCTGGCTCTGCGACCAGGCCAAGGGAGTCGTTTACAAGACCGATCTCGCCGGCAAACTCGTCATGAAGCTCGGATGCCCCGAGCAGTCCGGGCTGTACGACAATCCCGGGGAGTACCACCCGACGAATCTCGCGACTTCACGCAACGGGGATTTTTACGTCGGAGACGGCTATGGCCGAAACTGGATCCATCACTACAACTCCAGAGGTGAGTATCTCCGTTCATTCGGCGGAACCGGCAGCCAGCGCGGCCAGCTCTCCCAGCCTCACGGCATCTGGATGGACAACCGGAGCGGATCCGAGAAGCTCGCCGTTGCCGATCGTGCCAACCACCGGATCCAGTACTTTTCACCCGAAGGCCGACACCTCGGTTTCGTGACCAACGAGATGAAGCTCCCTTGCCATTTCCACCAGCGCGGCTCGGACCTGTTGGTGCCGGACCTTGATGCCCGCGTCACCATCTTGGACAAGGATGACAAGCCGATCGCCGTTCTTTGCGATGGCGGGAACCAGGGGCTTCGAGCCGAGCCGCGCGAGAAGTTCATTCCGGGTAAGTTCATCACCCCCCACTCTGCTATTTTCGATCATGCGGGGAATATCTTCGTGGTCGAATGGGTCGAAGTCGGGCGTGTCACCAAGCTCAAGCGCGTGGTCTGACGAGGCATCCCGGCAGGCCGGCGCATGCACGAACCGCACCGAAATCCACCAGCCGCTCGTCCCGTGTTGGTGGTTGGCATTGCCACCATCGACGCGATCGCACGCAACGTCGAGAGGCTCCCTCCCCCGGGGGGACTCCTGTTTTTCCAAATGCTCGATCTGACCACCGGGGGCTGCGCACTCAACGCCGCCATCGCGCTGTGCCGTCTCGGAACGGGTGCCGACCTGACCGTGCGCGTGGGAGCTGATCCGCTCGGGGACATTGTCGTTTCCGCGGCCGCCCACGCCGGCCTTGACACCGGACTCCACCGTGTCATTCGCGACGACCGACGTTCCACTTCCTTCTCATTCGTCGCCGTCGCGGCCAGCGGTGAACGCCGCTTCCTGCACATGCGGGGTGCGAACGACAATCTCCGCTCATCCGATGTGCCTGACTCAGACTTGCTTGGGAGACGCTTTGTGTTCGTGACGGGAAGCATGCTGATGGGCGCACTCGACGGTACGCAGACGGCGGACCTGCTTGCGCGTGCCCGCCGCGCAGGGGCCAAGACCATGCTGGACACGGTTTACGCGGCCGAGACGCCACGCAGTGAGTGGGAACGACGCCTGGCTCCCAGCTTGGCGGATCTCGATTACTTTGTTCCGTCGTTGGCGGAGGCGCAAGCGTTGACCGGGCGCGACGATCCGGGAGAGATTGCTTCGGTTCTGCTGGACCGGGGACCCCGTCGGATTATTCTCAAGCTCGGTGAACGCGGAGCTCTTCTCGCCGACAACGAGAACGGAAAAGTTCACGTTCCCGCTTACAGGGTCGAACAGGTGGTCGATACCACCGGCGCGGGCGACTGCTGGTGCGCCGGCCTCCTCGCGGGGCTCTGCGAGGGCCAGACCCCCGTGGAAGCGATCCGCCTCGGATGCGCCGCGGCCGCAATGTCGATCGGGCATGCGGGCGCGACCACCGGAGCCCCAACCCGTGAACAGGCCGCCCGCTACATGCTTTCCACGCCGCTCAACCCTCTCGCCTGATACCCTCCACCGCTTCATGAGGGAGAGCGCGAACGTGAACCAGACCTTTCGCATGAACCGACTCTTTGCCGCGGATGGGAAGTGCTTCGACGTGGCCATCGACCACGGGTTCTTTAACGAACGATCCTTCCTCCCCGGCATCGAGGACATGTCCGCCGCGATCGAGCGTGTGGTGGACGCCGCTCCCGACGCGGTCCAATTGTCTCCGGGCCTGGCGCCGCTGCTCCAGGCACGCCCGGGAGCCAAACCCGCGCTGGTGCTCCGCACGGACGCGGCCAACGTCTACGGCCGCCCGCTCCCGGCAGCCCTGTTCAGCCGGCTCGTCGAAGACGCGGTCGATACCGCGGTGCGACTTGACGCCGCGTGCGTGGTCGTCAACATCCTCATGCTGCCGGATCACCCGGAGCTCCACGATGCCTGCGTGGCGAACGTCACCCGACTCCGATCCGCGTGCGACCGTGCCGCCATGCCCCTGATGGTCGAGCCCCTCGTCATGCGGGGTTCGGATTCTGACGGCTACGGCGTCGACGGCGACCCCCAGAAAATCGTGCCCCTGGTCCGCCAAGCCGTTGAATTGGGCGCCGATATTATCAAGGCGGATCCCACGGAGAGCATCGACGACTACGAGCAGGTTATCCGAGTCGCCTGCGGAGTTCCCGTGCTGGTCCGAGGCGGGGGCCGTGCTCCCGACGAGGACATCTTCCGACGGACTCACGCCGTGATGCAACGCGGCGCCCGCGGCATCGTCTACGGCCGCAATGTCATCCAGCACGCGTCCCCCGCGCGAATGACTCGCGCGCTCATGGCCATCGTTCACGAGGGCGCGACCGCCTCGGACGCGATCACGATCCTGCGCGAGAGCCGCCAGTGACCGCCCGCGCTCAACGCACCATCGGTTTTGGTGTGATCGGGTGCGGGTTGATGGGCCGAGAGCTGGCCTCCGCGGCCGCACGCTGGAATCATCTCGTTGGCCTCGATTTCCGCCCCGAATTCGTGGCCGCGTGCGACACCGACCCCGCGACTCTTGATCGCTTCGCCGCGTCCGCTCCGACCGCCCGCGCGTACAACCGCTACCAGGACCTGCTGAACGATCCCCGGGTGGAAGCGGTCTACGTCGCGGTGCCCCACGACCTCCACACCGAGATCTACCTCGCGGTGCTGCGCGCCGGCAAGCACCTTCTCGGCGAGAAACCTTTCGGCATCGACCTTGCGGCCAACGCGCGAATCCTGGACGAGGCGCTCGCGCGGCCGGGGCAACTCGTGTGCTGCTCGTCCGAATTCCCATTTTTTCCCGGTGCCCAGATGGTGTTCCGAGCCGTCCGCGAGGGCAAGGCAGGCCGCATTCTGGACGTTCGATCCGGGCTGCTCCATTCCAGCGACATGGACCCCCTCAAGCGTATCAACTGGAAACGGACGGTCCGCCACAACGGCCGCTACGGATGCATGGGCGACCTCGGAATGCACGCCGTGCACCTGCCGCTTCGGTGCGGGTTCCGCGCTCTCGATGTCCGCGCGCTGCTCACCAAAGTCCACCACCACCGTCCCGATCACGCCGGCGCCATGGTGCCGTGCGACACCTGGGACAACGCGGTGCTCGCGTGTTCCGGGATCGGCCCGGGTGACGGCGAATTCCCGATGCTGTTTGAAACCAAGCGCCTTGCCCCGGGGCACGCCAACACCTGGTTCATCTCGATCGACGCCACCGAGCTGTCACTTCGTTTCTCCACTCGCAATCCCCGCACGATCGAGACCCTGCCGTACTCGCCCAATTCCCCCCAGGCCAGGCATGTGCGCGACATCGGGTACGAGTCCGCCTACCCGGCGGTCACCGGCGGCATCTTCGAATTCGGCTTCCCGGACGCCATCCAGCAGATGCTCGCGGCGTTCTGCGATGAACTCGCGCACGGCCGCGACGGGATGCGTCAGCCCTTCTATTGCGCCACGCCCGACGAGACCTCGCGCAGCCACGCCCTCTTCGACGCGGCCCTGCGCTCGCACGAATCACGCTCCGTGGCGTGCATCGCCTAGATGAGCGGGGTCTTTCCCGGGATCGCCACGGCGGGCACTTCGATCGATCCGAACTCGTATTTCGACGGCGAAAGGTCGAGCTTGCTGTTCAGGGCCGCTTCCCAGGTGATTTCCTTGCCGGTGTACGCCGCCATGCGCCCCATGATCGCCGTAAGCGTGCTCTCGGCAATCCGCTTGGCTTCGTTCAGGGGCTTCCGGGCTTCGATGCTGGCGATCAGATCGACGTGCTCGATGCGATACGGGTTGCCGTTTTCGCCCGCGAATTTCCACGCGTTCTTGCCACGGATCTCCGCCCGACCCGACGACGCGAGAAGGACCCCGTCGGTGCCAATGATGTTTTCTTCCACCCGATTCGCGCACCCCTCGATCTGTCGGCAGAAGCTGTTGCCCACCGCTCCGCCCGGGTACTCATATTCGACGGCGAAATGATCGAAGATGTGCCCGAACACCGGCTCGGTCCGAACTTGCCGCCCGCCCATCGCCCAGCACCGCACCGGATTCGCCCCCATCGCCCAGTTCATCACGTCCAGGTTGTGAACGTGCTGCTCAACGATGTGGTCCCCGGAGAGCCACGTGAAGTACAGCCAGTTCCGCAACTGCCACTCCATGTCGCTCCAGCCTTTTTCCTGCTTCTTCGACCACAATGCTCCTTGATTCCAGTACACCCGCGCCGAGACGATCTTGCCGATCGCCCCCTCGCCCAGACGCTTCATCGCTTCGAGGTAGCACGACTCGTGACGGCGCTGCGTACCCGTGACCACCGCCAGGCTTTTCTTCTTCGCCTCCTCCGCCGCGGCCAGCACCCTGCGCACGCCCGCGGGGCACACCGCCACCGGCTTTTCCATGAACACGTGCTTGCCCGCCGCCACCGCGGCTTCGAAGTGAATCGGACGGAAATGAGGGGGCGTCGCCAGGATCACCAGGTCCACATCGCTCGCCAGCAGTTTCTTGTACGCGTCAAACCCAACGAACCGCCGATCCTCGGGAACATCCACCCGCGCGCGCAGCTCCTCAGGAACGTCGTCGCCCTTCTTGAGGTACTCCAGCGATCCGCTCAACCGATCCGCGAACGCATCGGCCAACGCCACGATGCGGACCTTGGGCGACGCCGAGAGTGAATCCACGGCCGCGCCGGTGCCGCGCCCGCCCAGGCCGATCACGCCCACGCGGATCGAATCCGCCCCCGCGGCATGGGCCGCGAACACGGGCAACCCGGATGCCATCGCGGTTGCCGCCAGCGCGCCAGCCTTGACGAACTCACGCCTCGAAACCTCGCCCGCCCGGTCCTGATTCTGAATCATGCGTTGCTCCCTGCGTTGCAGTGTGTTCGATGCGCGCCCGCGACCCCGGTCAGAGGGCGAAGATACGGTCCATCCGCTCGCTCACGAACGTCAGCCGCTTGAGATCCCCGCCCCCGACCTCCGCTGTCGCCCACCCCTCGTACCCGACCTCGTCGAGAGCCTTCATCACGGACGGCCAGTCGCAGTCCCCCTCGGTCAGCTCGACGTCGAATCCCTTCCACAAGCCCAATTCGTCCCGTTTCTTCCGGCTGTACTCCTTGATGTGCAGCTTCACGATCCGCTTGCCCAGGGTGCGGATCCACTGCTCGGGCCACCCGAAGTTGATCACGTTGCCGACATCGAAATGCCACGCCACCCACGGGCTCTTGAACTCGTCGACGTACCGGGCAGCCTCGAGCGGGCTGAGGAGAAACCCGTTCCACACGTTCTCGATCGCGATCGTTATCCCCAGTTTCTCCGCGAGCGGAAGCGCCTTGCGAATCTCCGCTTGCGAACGCTCGTAGGCCTCCGCGTACGACACCCGCTTGTTGACGACCGCCGGCACCAGCAGCACGCTCACGCCCCCCCAGCGCTTGCAGTCCTGCAGCGCGGTCTCCAATGCAGCCAGGCCCTTGGCCCGAACTTCAGCGCTCGGATCGGACAAGGGCGCGTTCCAATGCACGGAATCCACGACCCCGTGGACCCGGATCCCCGTCTCTTCACTGGCCCTGAGCACATCCGCGCTGTTCAGGTCGTGCGGGCTGTCCATTTCGACCCCCTCAAAACCCGCGTCCTTGAGCGCCTTGAACTTGTCCAGCACGGTCGATCCAACGCCGACCATGCCGATCATCGCGGCTTTCTTGATCGCGCGCGCGCGGACGTGAGAGGGCCGTGTCTGCGCCCCCGTCGCGCTCCCGAGCCCGAGTCCCGCCGCGGCCAACGTCGCGGCACCGACTTTCATCGCCGCCCGGCGGCTCACCAACAATTTGTTCTCATCCACTCGCCGCCTCCTTCAATCGCGACCACCCGGCCGGTCGAAAGTCCACTCACGCCACCGACCGATCGTCACGCCCATTGCGTCATGCGAACTTCGTCTGCCCCGGCACCGCCACCGCCGGCGTGGCCATCGGGCCCCACTCGAGCTTCTCCGGGACCAGAGATTCCTGCGAATTCAGCGCCTGCTCCCACGTCACGGTCTGCCCGGTGTACGCGGCCATGCGGGCCATGATCGCCATCAGGCAACTCCGCGCTCCCCGCTCGCAGTCGTTCACCGGCTTGCCCGCGCGGATGGACGCGAACAGCTCCTTGTGCTCGTCGAAGTACATTCGGCTCGTGTCGTCCGCCGAGCCCTTGCCGTCCCACAGCGTGCCCCCCGAGTAGTCCTTGAACGGGAACAGGGCCGACCACCCGTTCACCGAGCCCCATCCTTTCGTCCCGTAGATGTAGTCGGAATTGTCCTGCGGCGTGCCGTCGATCTGCCGGCAACTGTGGTGCGTGCGCACCCCGTTCTCGTATTCGTAGATCGCGCTGAAATGATCGAAGACGTTGCCATGCTCCGGACCGCTCCGCGCCGCCCGCCCGCCCAGGCATTGCACCCGCTTGGGGATCCTGTCACCCATCGCCCACGCCATCCGATCCACGCTGTGCACCGCCTGCTCCACCAGATGGTCCCCGCTGATCCACGTGAAGTGCCACCAATTCCGCATCTGGAACTCAAGGTCCGACCATTCCGGCTTCCGCGGCCGTTTGCTGAGCGTCCCGGTGTGGTAGGTGGTGTGCACCGAGGTGACGTCGCCCAGCACGCCCGCTTGCACGCGCGTGAACGCCTCACGCATGCTCGCGTTGTAACGCCAACAGAAACCGATCAGGCACGCGCGGCCCTTGTCTTTCGCCACCTTCGCGGATTCCAGGATCGAACGGATGCCCGGCCCGTCCACGGCCACCGGCTTCTCCGCGAACACGTGCTTGCCCGACGCGAGCGCCGCGCGCAGGTGCGCCGGACGGAAGCACGGGTAGCTCGTCAACAGCACCACATCGACGCCGCTGTCGATCACCTGCTGGTACGAGTCGAACCCCACGAAACGCCGATCGTCAGCGACCAAGATCCGCTCCTTGGCCGACTCACCTTGCTCTTCCACAATGCTCTTGTGTGCCGAGTCGATCCGATCCTTGAACACGTCTCCCATCGACCAGAGCACCGTTCCCGGGTCCGCCGCAAGAGCCTGGATGGCCGCGCCACTCCCGCGCCCCCCGCAACCGATCAGCCCCAGCTTCAGCGTGTCCGCGCCGCCCGCCCACGCGCTCCGCGCGACCAGCAGCGAGGGCGTCGCCAGCGCCGCGCCGGCCACCGCCGCGGTCTTCACGAACTCACGCCTTGAAAACCCGGCCGGTGCCGACGACAGTCCCTCGGAAACGCTCATGGATGCTCCTCTGGCCGTGGGCCCGGATCAGGCCTCACGGAGTGTTCGACGCCGCGTCCTTCGTTCCCCCGGCCGCCGCGCCCGGTTCGCACACGATGCGAAATCCCGCGAACGGACCATTCGACAACCACCACTTGCTCTTGGGAACCTGCGGATCGTTCGCGTTCCACGACTTGTCCTGCATGGACCGCGATCCGACTTTCATCTTGTCCGCACCGTCCTGGAACGACCCGCCCTTCAACAGCGGCTTCCCCTCCAGCCCGATCACCCACTCGGCCACATTGCCGTGCATGTCGTGCAGGCCCCAGGCGTTGGGCTTCTTGCTCCCCACCGGGTGCGTTTTTTCCTCGGCATTCCCCTTGTGCCAGGCGTAGGCGTCGATGCTCGACGCCTCGCCGAAACCGTACTCTCCCGTCGCGCCGGCGCGGCACGCGTATTCCCACTCCGCCTCCGTCGCCAGCCGGTACGTTCGCCCCGTCTTCCTGGAAAGCCACGCGCAGAATTCTCTCGCGCCGCCCGACGCGATGGAGATCGCCGCGTATCCGCCGTGCCCGTAGCCACGGTCCGGAGGCAAGTAGGGCTTGGTCGGCCGACTCACGGCGTCCGCGTCCGACGGGTTGGTCGGATCCGCCTGGTCCAACGCATTCGCGTAGACGTCGTACATGTCCCACGTGACTTCGGTCTTGCCCAAGAGCAACGGCCCGACTTTGACCTTGACCGAGCGGCCCGGGGCCGTAGGGTCCGCCAGCTCAACCTCGCCCGCCGGCACCGGCAACATCTCGAAGGTCACCGCCGTGCCCGCAATCTTTTCGGTGAACGCGCTCATCGCCCCCACCACGGGCGCTCCGCTCTCGTGCGGCTGCGGAACCCGGACACCCAGTCCAACTACTCCCGCTCCCAGCGGCAGCAGGCACAGACCGGTTACCCTGAACATCTCGATGACCGTCATGTCTCTCCCATCCGCCTTTCTATGCCGAATTCTCACGGTCGTGTGCGCCCTCACCGCGGGCTGCGCTGGACGTCCCGCCGGCTTGACCGCACGCCCGGACGCGACCGGTCGGTTTGAGTTTACACAAATCCGCATGGGAGTGAGGGCGCAAATTGTCCTCTTTGCGCCCGACGAAACTCGCGCCGTCGCCGCTGCCCAGGCCGCTTTCCAACGGCTCGAAGACCTCGATCAGACCCTCAGTGACTACCGGCCCAGCAGCGAGCTGATGCGCCTGTGCGACAGCCCGCCCGGCACGCCGATTCCAATCTCCCCGGACCTCGCCGAGGTGCTCGAAACCGCCGTTCAGATCGCTCGATGCACCGACGGTGCGTATGACCCGACCGTTGGACCACTGGTTGCGTTATGGCGACGGTCGCGATCGTCCCTCGCCTTACCGAGCGAGGCCGAACGGGCTGAGGCCCGCTTGTTTGTGGGATGGCACAAACTCGTGCTCAACGGCCAAGCGCGCTCGGCAACACTGAGTCGCTCCGGCATGCGCCTCGATCTTGGCGGTATCGGCAAGGGCTTCGCCGCGCACAAGGCACAGACGTTCTTGCGCGAACTCGGCTATCCCATGAGTCTGGTAGCCCTCGCAGGTGATATCCGTGCCGGAGACCCCCCGCCGGAACGAGGCGGCTGGCGCGTCGCGATCCCCGAGCCGGAAGGCGACTCGGCCCGCGACGGTGGTATCTCGCTCCTCCTCTCGAACCAGTCCATTTCGACCTCGGGAGCGAGCGCCCAGCACGTCGACATCGGAGGAGTGCGCTACGCCCACGTGGTCGATTCTCGAACCGGCCTGGGCGCGACCCGCCTCAACCAAGCTACCGTGGTCTCCTTCGACGGTGCGATCGCGGACGCGCTTTCAACCGCTTCGGCAATCCTCGATCCGGGACGAGCGCTCGCGATTTGCGGTATGTTCCCCGGCACGCAAACGTTTATCGTGGAATCGGGAGAACGACCGATCCGGCACTCGTCGCCGGGATGGGCACTCCTGCTGGCCCCGAAAAACGATACCAATCCAGACCCACCATGACACCTACGAAATGGTCGCTCTCGTTCTCACTCTTGAGCATCGGTCTGTTCGTCGCGGGATGCGTCGCCCCCGACGCAAACCCACCCACGCGCGACCTCAACCATGCGTACGTGAGCATCTTCAATGGTCGCGACCTCGCCGGATGGAAGGGGCTGGTTGCGGATCCCCCCGCACGGGCGTCCATGACGGCGTCGCAGCTCGCGGCGGCGCAGGCGCTCGCCGACGAGAGCATGCGGCGTCATTGGTCGGTGCAGAATGGCGAACTCCAGTTTGATGGACATGGCGAGAGCCTCTGTACCGCTCGCGACTACGCCAACTTCGAGCTTCTGGTCGACTGGAAAATACCGCCCGGCGGCGACAGCGGCATCTATCTCCGCGGTTCGCCCCAGGTGCAGATTTGGGACAACCCAATCGGCTCGGGCGGTCTCTACAACAACCAGCTCAGCTGGAGCAACCCGCTCATTGTCGCGGATCGTTCCCCCGGTGAATGGAACACCTTCCGCATCACCATTGTCGGGGAACGCGTGACAGTCTACCTGAACGACAGGCTTGTCGTAGACGACGTGGTCTTGGAGAACTACTGGGAGCGCGGCACACCCATCTACTCGTCAGGTCAGATCGAGCTTCAGGCTCACGGCGGCCCCCTGTGGTTCCGCAATGTCCGAATTCGCGAAATTCCCTGAATCTCCCACGATCAAATCCCCCCCGGGAGGGGCCTTCCCAAGCCTCCCGCCGCCACACCGCATCGAAGCGGCCTATAGTCCTCGCTCATCTGAAACAGGGAAACGACCATGTACGCGATCATCGTAGAAGGTGGCGGGCAGCGCAAAGTCATGCAAGATCAGGAGCTCCTGATCGATCTTGTGAACGAGGGCCAGGCCAAGCCAGGCCAGACAGTCACATTTGACCGTGTACTCTTGCTCGGCGGCGACGCTGGCGCGGCGAAGATCGGCCGCCCTTATGTGGCGGGAGCCATGGTCACGGCCGAAGTCCTCCAGGCTGAGGTTCTCGGCGACAAGATCGACATCCGGAAGTTCCGCAAACGAAAGGGCTACCGGCGTCATACCGGTCATCGCCAGCGCTATACAAAGGTCAAGGTCACCGGCATCAAGGGCTGAGCTTCGGCCATTCGTCGGTTTTCCAGAATCTACTTCGAGGGCCCGCTCGGGCCCTCTTTGCGTTTTGCGGGGCCTTGCACCAGTCGACCCGCAACTTCCCGGCGAACAAGTCGCGCCCGCGCGAAATCGGGTATCAATTGGCATTGCCGGGGGGTGGGCTACCGTTGTGCCCCGGGAAAGGAGACCCGCAATGACTCCACTGCGTGGAAGCACGGATCGTGACCAACGCTTGGAACCTCCGGCTTTCAGCTTCCGATCTGCGACCGCGATAATGCGACGCTCGCACGCGCCCCTTTTTTATGGGAGCGCAATCGTGATCGCCTCACTCCACCTCACGGCGCTGGCGCAGACGCCCGCTCCGGTGCAACCGTCCGGGCCCACCGCCAATCCCGACGCCGGTACCGTTCATCTCGCGGACGATCAAATCACGATTGACTTCACCGATCAGGTCGAGTTGAAAATCCTGATCCAGTTCGCCATCGACACCCTGAAAATCCCGATTGTCGCCACTGACGGCGGCCTCTCGGGCCAGACGGTGGTGCTCACCAGCCCTGTGACGCTTCGCACCGACGAACTCCTTCCCTTTCTTGCCATGCTCTTGGAACAGAAGGGCTACGCCCTCACCCGGGACGTCGGCGGCATCTTCGTTATCCGGAAGTCCGAAGACGTGCAGCCGATGCTCGGCGATTCCGAGTTCACTTCAACCCGCGTGATCCCGACACCCGGGCTGCGCCCCTCCGCGCTCAACGAGTACATCGCGGCCCTCACCGGCCAGGGAGGCCCCGGGGCGGGCGTGACACCCAACGATCGGGTCGCCCGCGCCGGACGCATCGCGTTCGTCGACGATCTCGGTCTGCTCATCGTCACCGATACCCCCCGCAAGACCCAAGCCGTCGCCGACCTCGTGGATCGTCTTGTCGCCGAACGGGCACGCGTCAAGCTCTCCCGACTCCCGCTCAAGCACATCGCCGCGCCGGTGGCACGCCAGCGCCTGATCGAGCTTGCGGGGTCGTTCGCGTCGGGCCGATCCTCCCGCTCCGGCGGTGCCGGCAATGTTCTCAACGAAGCCGCCAACAACCCCGCCTCCATGCAAGCGCTCGGCCTCTCCCCCTCCAACTCGCTCAGCAACCTGGGCGAGCGCCTCATCGTCGAGCCTCAGGACAACGCCCTTCTCTTCCGGGGCCGACTCGACGAGCTCGAGTCTGTCCGGGAACTCCTCGACCTCGTCGATTCTCCCAACCGCCTCCTGCCCAAGTGGTACGGCGTCGGCGGACGGGCCGCGTGGACGATCGCCACCCGCGGCAGGCAACAGGGCCTCGGCGAGATGCAGACCGTCGACCGCCCCGGTTCCTCCGCCAGCAACTCCAGCTTCGGCAACAACGGAGCCTTCGCGTTCGATCTCAACGCCGCTCGCGGCGATGCCGGCCTCGGCGCCCTCGGGCTGGGACGTCAGAACCAGAGCGACATGCAGGGCGGTTCCGTCTTCATCGTGGACCTTTCCAGCGGCGGCTTCATTTACTACGGCACTCCCGAACAGCACGATGTCGTCGCCAGGATTGTCGAGGACCTTCAGCCCCTCACCAAGTCCGAGCTCGTCGTCTACGAGTTCTACAAGCTCAAGCACGCCACGGCAGACAACGTCGCGGAGATCATCCAGGGTCTCCTCAGCAATACCGTGCCCAGCAGCAGTTCGTCCCTCCTCTCCGGTGACTCTTCCCGCCGCGGTGCGCTCGGCGTGGGTGGCTCCGGTGGCCGCAACGATCTCTCCACTCGGAACGACCGCTTCGTCAACGCGAACGGCGAGACGGTGACCGACGCCGCCGCCGCCGATTCCGGCGGAGAAGGCTCGGTCGCCCAGATCCGTGGTGGCGAGGACACGTTCGTACTGGCCGATTCAAAGAACAACCAGGTGGTCGTCAAAGCCCCTTCTCGCCTCCAGCCGCAGTTCAAGAAGCTGGTGGATTCGCTCGACCTCCGCCGCCCGCAGGTCTACATCGACGCCAAGATCGTCGCCGTCACCGCTTCAGACGATTTCCGACTCGCGTTCGAGACCCAGCTCCTCTCCGCCAAGGGGGAGGGCGGCGTCTTCAACACGAACTTCGGCCTCTCGACATTCCCCGCGAACGGCGCCATCACCACCCCCAAGACCGTCGCGACCACGCTCCTGGGCGGCACCGCCGCCCTCATCCGTTCGGACCAGGTCCCCATCATCATCAGCGCCCTGGCGTCCAACGTGGACACCCGCATCCTCTCCTCTCCGCAGATCCTCGTCGACGACAACGAGGAGGCCGAAATCACCAGCGTCGACAAGCAGCCGTTCACCCAGACCAGCCAAGGCACCAGCACCACCCAGACGTCCTTCGCGGGCAACGCGGAGGCCGGCACAAAATTCACCGTAAAACCGCAGATCAGCGAAGGGGACTATCTCAAGGTCAAGTACAACATCGAACTCTCCAGCTTTACCGGTCAGAGCGCCCAGGCCGGTGTTCCTCCGCCCAGCCAGGAGAACAAGATCAAGTCCGACGCCGTGGCGGTCCCCTCCGACGCCACCATCGTTGTCGGGGGTCTCACCTTCGACAACCTCTCGAACACGACCTTCAAGGTGCCGCTGCTGGGCGACATCCCGATCATCGGCCAGCTCTTCAAGGACGAGCGCAAGACCGATCGCAAGACCACGCTCTACATCTTCCTCACGCCGCGGATCATGCGCGACCCATCCTTCGCTGATCTGCGTCTGCTCACCAAGGGCCCCAAGGGCAAGGCCAAACTCCCAACCGAGCTCCCCCCCATCGAGGTCGAGCGCATCGACATCTTGGGCCTTCCCCCCACGCGACCCGATCGGGCACGACCGACTCGCTCCCCTGACACCCCCCAGCCCGAACTGATCGACCTCGAGGACACGCGACCATCCCGATGATCGAACGCTCGCCCCGCCGCAGCGACACTCCACGCCAGATGCCATGAGCAAGCTCCCCGCGCTCCTGACTCGAAAGCCTGCCGCGGCCGCCCCCGGCGCAACCGGGCTCGTTCGCGCCCCGCGCGAGGACTGGTCCCGCGTTGCCGCCCTCCTCGGCCCCCTCGCCGATGACGCCACCGCCGAGCGCATCAAGAGCTTCCCCCGAATGGCCGGCTCGGATTCCGATCCTTGGGATTCCCTCTTGAGCGTGCTCGCGCTCGACGAGCACACCGCCCTGGAACGACTCGCCCAGCGCACGGGGCTCGAGTTCGATCCCGAACCAGCACTCGAGGAGTCCGCGGCACGTTTCTACGAGACCGTTCCGGCCCAGGTCGCCCGCGCCCACCAGTTCGCGGGGCTCAATTCCGACGGCGGCATCATGACCGTCGCCACCAGCCAACCGCTGCAGCCCGCCGCGTTCTCCACACTGGAAGACGCGCTGAGCATGCCCATCCGGATCGTGCTCGCCCCCCGCGGGGCCGTCGCCAATCTCATCAACCGCGCCTACGAGCGCCGCCAGGACCTCGTCACCGAGATCGTCGAGGAGATGCCCCTCGACCAGCGCGCCATCGAATCCGCCGCGGGCTCCATCTCCAGCTCCACCGATCTTCTCCAGCTCGCTCGCCAGACCCCCGTCATCCGCCTCGTCAACATGATCCTGTTCGAAGCGCTCAGACGGCGCGCCAGCGACATCCATGTTCACCCCATGGAGACGAAGCTCGTCATGCGTTTCCGCATCGACGGCATGCTCATCGACGCCTTCTCCCCCCCGCTCGCCCTCGCCCCCGCAATCTCCTCACGCCTCAAGGTCATGACGGAACTTGACATCGCCAATCGCCACGCCCCCCAGGACGGGCACACGTCGGTCCGTGTCGGCTCCCGCAAGATCGACATCCGACTCTCGTGCATCCCCACGGTCTACGGCGAACGGCTCGTCCTCCGCCTCCTCGACCAGTCACAGACCAAGCTCTCGCTCGATCAGGTGGGCATGTCGCGGCCCATGCAGAAGACGCTCGCCGATCTCATCGCCCGCCCCACCGGCATCGTGCTCGTCACCGGCCCGACCGGGTCCGGCAAGACCACGACGCTGTACGGCGCCCTGGGCACCATCGACCGCACCAGCCGCAACGTCATGACCGTCGAGGATCCTGTCGAGTACCACCTCGACGGCATCTCGCAGACGCAGGTCAACGTGAAACGCGGCGTCACGTTTGCCGCCGGCCTCCGATCCCTTCTCCGTCAGGACCCCGACGTCATCCTTGTCGGCGAGATCCGGGACAAGGAGACCGCCCAGCTCGCCACGCAGGCCTCGCTCACCGGCCACCTCGTGCTCGCCACCCTTCACACCAACGACGCGCCTTCCGCCATCCCCCGCCTCATCGATATCGGCATCGAGCCCTACCTTGTCACCTCCACGCTCGTCGCCACCATGGCCCAGCGACTCCTCCGCCGCACCTGCCAGACCTGCGCGGGTCTGGGCCGCTCCCCACGCGGGGGCAAGTGCGAAAAGTGCTTCGGCACGGGCTACTACGGACGCGTCGGCGTGTTCGAGGTCATGATCATGAACGACGAGCTCCGCCGACTCACCGCTCAGGGAGCCGATTCCGTCTCGCTCTTCGACGCCGCCCGACGCGCCGGCATGCGCACCATGGCCGAGGACGCCGACGACAAGATCGGCCAGGGCCTCACCACCCGGGAGGAAGCTCAACGTGTCCTGGGTTGAACCCGCGCCACGTCGCGCTCCCCTTGCGTCGCTTGTCGCGGCCCTCGCGCTGCTCGCGGGCTGCTCGACCTACACCTACACCGAGTACCAGCTGGAAGCCCGAGACGCGGTCACCCTGGTGCCGCTCCCCGACGCCGTCGTCGCCGTGGACCCCACTTCTGCCCGGCACCCGGTCTCCCTCGCGTCAATCTTCGGAACGGATCCGCCGGAGGGCTGTGCCGCACGCACCGATTCGCGCGGCCGCGCTGCAATCCGGCTTCCGGACAACCATCCCTCTCTTGTCCGCGTCGTCGCGCGCGGGCACGCCCCGTTCGAATCCTGCGTCACCGGGCCATGGTCCGGTTCCGAGCTCGGCGTCTGGGTGCGACGACCCCCTCCAGACATCCCCGCCGACGGGCCCCCGCTCGAGGTGCGGATCACGCGCTAGCAACCCTCTTCCGCGACCGATACAGCCCCAGCGACACCCGCCATGCCCACGCACACGCCGGCAATGCTGACCACACGCATCGGACAGCGTGTCGCCGTCACCGGGCTGGTGGTGAACGTCGTGCTGAGCGTCGTCAAGCTGCTGGCCGGGTTGCTTGGCCACTCCGCCGCGCTCATCGCCGACGCCATCGAGTCCCTGACCGACATCGGCGGCTCGCTGGTCATTTTCAGCGGCCTGCGCATCGGCTCGCGCCCCGCCGACCAGGAGCATCCGTACGGGCACGGAAAGGCCGAGTCGCTCGCCGGCCTGATCGTCTCGCTCATGATCCTCGGCGCCGGGCTCGCGGTCGGCATCGGCGCCATCCGCGGCATCCTCACTCCGCCCCGGTCCCCGGAGCCCTACACGCTCGGCGTGCTCCTCTCCGTCGCCGCCATCAAGGAGTGCATGTTCCGCTGGGTTCGCCACGTCGGGCAACGCCTCGACTCCGCCGCGATCGTCGTCGACGCGTGGCACCATCGATCCGACGCGCTCACGTCGCTCGCCGCCGCGGCCGGAATCTCCATCGCCGTGTTCGGCGGGCCCGGCTACGAGTCGGCGGACTCCTGGGCCGCTCTACTCGCGGCGATTCTCATGATGTACAACGGCGCCCGGCTCATCGCGCTCCCCGTCCGCGAACTGATGGACGCCGAGCCGTCCGAACTGATCGACCGCGCGCGCGCCGTCGCGGAGGGCGTCCCCGGGGTGCGCGCCGTGGAAAAAGTCTACGCCCGCAAGCACGGCACCCGTCACTGGCTCGACATGCACGTCCACGTGGCCGCGAACCTCAGCGTGCGCGACGGGCACAACATCGGCGGCGCGGTCAAGGCCGCCCTCCGCGCCGACATCCCCTCCGTCGATAACGTGCTCATCCACATCGAGCCCTTCGAAGACGGGCGGACACCATGAGCGAGCCCCGCCCGCTGCTCGTCCCCGCGCCCCGATGGCTGCGATCCGACCACGGGGTGTTCGCCCCACCGGCGGCCGGCCGTCGCCTCGTTGTTCGCGGCGCACCGCCCGGCTCGCTCGTTCCCTTCCGGTCGCTCCTCGCGGAAGACGCGAGCGCCGAGCCGAGCGTGCGCTGCGCGATCGATTCCCCCGCCGATCCCCGCACGACCGCGGGTCAGTCGTACCGCCTCCACGTCGCACCGGGCGCCCTGACGCTCACCGGCCGCTCCGAAGCGGCCCTGCGCGCCGGCCTCGCCACCCTGGCTCAGCTCCTCCGGCAGTACGGACCGCGAATCCCCTGTCTCCGCATCGAGGACGAGCCCGTGCTGCCCGTGCGCGGCGTGATGCTCGATGTCTCGCGCGACCGCATCCCCACGCAGGAGGAGCTCTTCCGGGTCGTGGAAACGCTCGCCACGCTCAAGATCAACCACCTGCAGCTCTACACCGAGCACACGTTCGCTTACGCCGCGCACGAAGAAGTCTGGCGCGGCTGGTCCCCCCTGACCGCCGACGAAATGCAGCGGCTCGACCGACACTCCGCCACGCTCGGGATCGAGCTGGCCGCGAACCAGAACTGCTTCGGCCACCTAGCGGGATGGCTGCGGCATCCCCGCTACGCCCCGCTGGCCGAAATGGGCCCGGACGAACCCTGGCGCTTCTATCACTGGACGCGCACCGGTCCCTTCTCCATCTGCCCAACCGATCCGCGCTCGCTCGCGCTGATCCGTGAGCTGCTCCTCGAACTGCTCCCCTGTTTCTCCTCATCGCTCGTCAACATCGGTTGCGACGAGACCGCCGACGTCGGCCAGGGTCGGTCGCGCGATGAAGTCGCCCGACGCGGCGCCCCCGCTGTCTACTTTGATTTCCTCGCGAACATCGACACCGTCGTCCGCGCCGTGGGCAAACGCTCGCTCTTCTGGGCGGACATCGCGCTCTCGCACCCCGAGTCCGTAAACCTCATCCCCGAGCACGCCGTGGCACTCGCCTGGGACTACGAGCCCGACGCCCGCTTCGCCCGCTGGGCCGAAGTGCTCGGTGGCGCCGGGCGCGCGTTCTGGATCTGCCCCGGCACGTCCTCCTGGCGTTCCATCACCGGACGCTCGAGCGAGCGATCCGGAAATATCGGCGCCGCCATCCGCGCCGCCCGCGCCGGCGGCGCGGCGGGCATGCTCATCTGCGACTGGGGCGACGTCGGGCACCAGCAGCAGTGGCCCATTTCCCTCCACGGGATCGCGCAGGGCGCGCAGGCCGCGTGGGCCGGTTCCGAAGCCATCGATCTGGAGGCCGAGTCGCTCCACGTATTCGATGATCCATCGCGGCGCATCGGACGTTGGCTGGACGACCTCGGCAATGCCGATGCCCCGCTCCGCGCCATCGCCGGCCCGCTCGCGTACGACGGGGCGCCCCCCGTCCTCCGCAACGCTTCGGCCATCTTCGCCGACCTGCACACGCCGCTTCGAGACAAGCTCGACGTCGGCGCCCCTGAGCGATGGGCGTCGGTCGGCCACGTCCTTCAATCCCTCGCCGCGTCCCTCCCCGGAACCGGATCAAGCCTGCTCCAGGATGAGTGCACCCACGCCGCCGCGATGGCCCAATGGGCGACGCGCCGCGCGCTCCTCCGCCGCTCGCCCGGCGGCATTGCCGCCGACGACGCGGCCGCGTTGCGCCGGCAACTGCTCGACGAATTGGTCCCGACATTCCGACGCCTGTGGCTCGCCCGCTCCCGCGTCGGTGGGCTGGATCACTCCTGCGCACACCTGCGCCGGGTCGCCTCCGAACTGTGCGTATGACCAGCGACGGCGCGCGGACCGAACCCTACGCTCAGGCATGACGCGCCTGGTGGTGGGCTGCATGACCGGAACAAGCCTCGATGGACTCGACGTCGCGCTCGTGCGGATCGAGGGCCGCGGGCTCGACATGACGCCCTCCCTGCTCCGCGCCGCCTCCCATCCCCTCGGCGAACTCGCAACCAGGCTCCGCACGCTCGCGGAGGACCGGCCCGTGCCCGCGAGCGCCGCCGCCCGCGCCGCGCTGGAGCTCGCCCTCCTTCACGCCGAAGCCGTCACGTCGCTGCTCGGATCCGATCGGGCCGACCTCATCTGCGTCCACGGTCAGACCATCCACCACGCCCCACCCGTTTCCTGGCAATTGATCCAGCCCGCCCCGATCGCCCGCGCCGCTGGTGCGCCCGTGGTGTATGACCTGCGCCAGGCCGACCTCGCCGCCGGCGGGCAGGGCGCGCCGATCACGCCGCTGGCGGACTGGATCCTATTCCGCTCCCCTCACCGCCCCGTCGCCGTGGTCAACCTCGGTGGGTTCTGCAATGTCACGTTGCTGCCGCGCGACGCCGGCGGCGAGCCTTCCGCGTCCCTCCGCGCGATCCGCGCCGGCGACGTCTGCGCCTGCAATCACGTGCTCGACGCCGTCGCCAGACGGATGCTCGATCGGCCCTTCGATGCCGAGGGTGCGATCGCCACGTACGGCCGGGTGGATCCCGCCGCGACGGACGACCTGCTCCGCTTCGCCCCGGACCCAACGCAATCCGCGCACCGAACCCGTTCGCTTGGCTCGGGCGACGAGGCGATCGCCTGGGTCGAGCGCCACGCCCAACGACTCTCCGCGGCGGACCTGTCCGCGTCAGCCTGCCGCGCCGTTGCCATGGCCGTCGCGCGCTGGATCGATGAGCCCCACGACGTCCTGCTCGCGGGCGGAGGCCGTCGCAACCAGCGACTCCGCCATGAACTCGCCGCGGCGCTCGGCGACACGCCGCGATCGGATCATGAGCTGGCCGAGTATCGCGAAGCGGCCTGCTTCGCCGTGCTCGGCGCGCTCGCGCAGGACCGCGTGCCCCTCACGTTGCCCCACGTCACCGGGCTGCCCGCGGGACAAGCCGCGCCCGTCGCCGGGGCCTGGGTGCTCCCGTGAACGCTCCCCCTCCCCCGCCGTTGCCGCCGGACCGTTCCCGCGTCCCCACCGAAGCGTCGCACGCCGCCTCGCGCGGCCTGCACGCGCTCCCCATCGCCGCGTGCGTCGATCTGCTCGTCAGCGATCAACTCGTAGCGGTCCGAGCCGTCCGCGCCGCGGCCCCCGCGCTGACCGGCTTCATTCAAGCCGTCGCGGATCGGTTCGAGCCCGGCGGACGGCTCATCTATCTCGGCGCCGGAACCTCCGGACGACTCGGCGTGCTGGACGCGTCCGAATTGATGCCGACATTCCAGTTGCCCGAGGGACGCGTCGTGGGCCTCATCGCGGGCGGCGACGCATCGCTGCGCCGCTCGTCCGAGCACCGCGAAGACGATCCCGGCGGTTGCGTGCCCGACCTGCAATCCCTGCGCATCGGGCGGAACGACGCCGTGCTGGGCATCTCGGCGGGCGGGACGACACCGTACGTGCTCGGGGCGCTGCGTCACGCGAACGCGCTCGGTCCCGATGCCCCGCTGACCGGGTTGCTCGCGTGCGCGCCGATGGACCCACCGCCCTTCGTCGATCACCTGATGCTCCTCGACACGGGCCCCGAGGTGCTCACCGGCTCGACCAGGCTGAAAGCCGGAACGGCCACCAAGATCGCGTTGAACGTGATCTCGACCTCGCTCATGGTCCGCACCGGCCGAGTCTTCGATAACCTGATGGTCGACCTGAGGGCGACCAACGACAAGCTCCGCGATCGGGCGGCCCGGATCATCGCCCGCCTCTGCGGAATCGATCGTCCCGCCGCGTTCGAGCTCCTGGACCGGGCGGGCGGGGCGGTGAAGACCGCCGTGGTCATGCACCATCGCGGCGCTGGCCGTCCGGAAGCCGAGGCGCTCCTCGCCGCTCAACGCGGCCGACTCGATCAGATCTTGTGACGCTTCACTATTCTCACGCGCTCTCGACCAGCGTCGCACGCACACATGCCACACTTGTTTCGCACCATCCACAACTGGTGCACATCGTAAGTAGCTGTGAATAAATGAGTTACAGGATTTTTTGAAATACCTTGCATACTCCAAACAATTGCTGTACATTATCCGTACGAATGGCTTGTTCAAGCATCGAGCATGGAAGGGGGTGGGAGAATGTCCAGCGCGTGCGTGCAGGCCCCGGACTCGGCTTCAGTTCGCACCACTGACGTCCGAAGTCCCGATCATTCGCGACGCCGTCCCTCGCAGGTTCATGCGGTCCTCTGTGCCATACATCTTCGCGACACTCCCATAAACGACGGAATGGTCGCTCATCGCACGCGCACGAATCCGCCCCGTTCAAGAATCTCGCTGCACGCTCCAGCACCATCGCCGCACGTACCGCCGCCATTCGTCCGAAGCCCGCACACCCAGCTCGGACCGCGGTACGTCGCTCAACATGAATATCTACTGCCGCGACTGACCATCGGGGTCGCGAGGCCAGATGACGGCCAGGTCCGCGCACCCGGGCCGATTCCACCCGACGCAGGGAGTCTCGCCCGCCACGGATACGATCGTGCTCTCATGCGGGCCGTCCGCCGCCTCCTCGTCGCCGCGGCACTTGCCTCAATCTCCTGCGGGAGTTTGTCCTGCTCCGCGCCCGTTCGTCACACTGCCGTGAGCCCGTGTGCGACCGCCGCGCTGCCCTCACCCGCCGACACGGTTCCGCGAGACTATCCAGGAATCCGTAATGCCGTGGCCTATCACGACGGCTTCATATCCGGCGGCGCCCCCGAGGCTGAGACCGGGTTTGACACGCTCGTGGGCATGGGCGTTCGGACCATCATCAGCGTCGACGGCGCCGAGCCGGACGTCGAAGGGGCCGCGGCCCGGGGCATCCGCTATGTCCATCTGCCCATCGGTTACAACGGCTTCGACGAGGCACGCAAGCTCCAGCTGGTGCGTGCGACCCGCGACGGGATGCGGGCCGGCCCGGTCTACATCCACTGCCATCACGGCAAGCATCGCAGCGCCGGCGCGGCGGCCACGGTCGCCGCAAGTCTCGGCTGGACCACACCCGCGGCGGCGGTCGAGCGCATGAGAGTCTCGGGCACCGCCCCGAATTACGCGGGGCTGTACGCCTGCGCAGGAGCCGCCACGGTGATCGATGCGTGCGTGATCGACGCTGTTCCGGCTAACTTTCCTGCCGTGGCCCGCCCGGAGACCTTCGTCACGAGCATGCTCGAGTTAGACCAGGCCATCGAACACCTCAAGGCCATCGAATCGGCGGGATGGGGAGTCCCCTCACGCCATCCCGACCTCGTCCCGGCCGCCGAAGCAGGCCGTGTGGCCGACCTGCTCCGCGTGCTGGCGTCGGGCAATCACGCTCAGAACAAGCCCGCCGACTTCACCGCGATGCTGGGCGCAAACAGCGACCGCGCGCAATCGCTCGAGGACCTGCTCATCGCGGGCGAGCGTGACGCGGCGAGGCTGTCGGCTCAGTTCAACCTCGTTGCCGCGTCGTGCAGGGACTGCCACGCGAAGTACCGGGACTGATTGATCCGCGGCCCGGTCACGGCGTGCGCGCCCATCGGCACCGATCCAGCGCGTCGATGTTCGACCCCGCGGCCGGCACGAGAGAGGGGGAACTACGTGCGACGAGACACGCTCGATTCGGGCTCAGCCCCGCGTACCCGAGGCGCGGCCGCGCGGCCCGTCGTTCCACGCCTTCACCGCTCGCTTGGGCGCCACCAGTCGCCACGCCGCGCGGATCACCCGCGCCAGCTCCGCGTCGCCGACGCGCGAGAGCTCCACCCCCACCCAACCCGCCGAACCGACGTACGCCGGATAGAAGTACCGACGGGGATGCCGATCGATCAGCAGATCCTGCATCCCCAGCTCCGCCGGCACGATCACCGCGAGCCGCCCGTCGCCATGGTGGTTGTTCGAGAACATCGCGAACACGCGCTTGCCGGTGAAGAACGTCGGTTCGCCGTGCGACAGCCGCTCGCTCGCCCCCGGCAGCGCCAGGCAGATGCCCCGCACCCGCCCCAGGTGACGCTCCGCGCGCGCGGGCGATGCCGCCTTTCGCACATCTCGGATTCCCCGCGCCGGTTGCCTCTCGGCCGGCGCGGCGACCTCGTCCAGGGCTTTGCGTTCGCGATTGCGCCCATTCACAATTCACCTCCGGACAGCCGCGCGCTCCCGGCTTCGCACTCCCGTCCCGCCGACGCCCCGGACCGCTCCCGCCGTCCTGCCATCCTACCAGCAAGGTCGTACACTCCACGTTCCGCGACGGAACACCCGCCACATTCGGCTCTTGGAGACCACCGCAATGGCCAAGTACTCAATCGCATGGATGCCCGGCGACGGCATCGGCAACGACGTGATGCAAGCCACGCGCCTCGTCCTCGACGCCATGAAGCTCGATGCCGAGTACGTCCCGTGCGACATCGGATGGGAATTCTGGTGCAAGGAAGGCAATCCCCTCCCCGACCGCTCCGTCAAAGTCCTCAACTCCACCACCTGCGGCCTGTTCGGCGCCATCACCAGCAAGCCCCAGGACGAGGCGAAGGACGAACTCGCCCCCGAACTCAAGGGCAAGGGGTTGGTGTATTTCTCCCCCATCGTCAAGCTCCGCCAGATGTTCAACCTGCACACCAACATGCGCCCCTGCAAGTCCTACGAGGGGAACCCCCTCAACTACCGCGGCACGCGCCTGGCCAACCCCGACTCCAGGGACATCATGATCGATCAGGTCGTGTTCCGTGAGAACACCGAGGGCATGTACGGGGGCGTCGAGTTTTTCCCTGTCCCCGAGCCCGTCTACACCGCCCTTTGCGCAAACCCGAAGATGAAGCCGTGGAAGGACAAGGGGCTGGAGAACGTGGCGTTGTCGACGCGCATTGTGAGCGTGCAGGGGTGCACGAACATCTGCCGCCAGGCGTTCGAGTACGCGAAGAGGACGGGGCGGAAGCGCGTGACGCTGGTCGAGAAGCCCAACGTGCTGCGCGAGACAGGCGGGCTGATGACGCGGATCTTCCGCAAGCTGGCGGAGGAGTACAAGCCCGCCGGCATCTGGGCGGACGAGGCGAACATCGACGCCATCTGCATGTGGATGTTCAAGAACCCACAGGACTACTCCGTCCTCGTCGCCGAGAACATGTTCGGCGACATCGTCTCCGACCTCTGCGCCGGCCTGGTCGGCGGCCTGGGCTTCGCCCCCTCCGCCAACCTCGGCGACAGGTACGCGGTGTTCGAGCCCACGCACGGCAGCGCGCCCAAGTACGCCGGCCAGTACAAGGTCAACCCCCACGCCATGCTCCTCACCGCCAAGATGATGCTCGACTGGCTCGGCGGCGGCGCGGAAAAGGACAAGGCCGCACGCCTCGAGTCCGCCATCGCCCGCGTCATCAAAGAGGGCAAGGTCAAGACCTACGACATGGGGGGCAAAAACACGACCATCGAGGTGGCGGAGGAAGTGGCGAAGCACGCGGGATGATGGCGCTCGCACGACGACCCCAACGGCACTGACTGACACCGTGCCGCGCATCCGCGGCGATCACTGAGCGCCGCCGGTCGGGACACATGTTCATGGAGCATCCGCATGGCGATCATTGGCGCGCACGCGCTGCTGTACAGCTCGGAGCCCGAGGCGCTGCGTGCCGTGCTCCGCGACGTGTTCGGCTGGCGGCACGTTGATGCGGGCGAAGGCTGGCTGATCTTCGCACTGCCGCCCGCCGAGGTGGGCGTGCATCCGACGGAAGGACCGGCGGACCCGACTCGGGGCCGGCATCAACTCGCGTTCATGTGCGACGACATCCGGGCGACCGTCCGCGAGTTGCGGACGAAGGGCGTCGAGGTGAGAGGGGATCCGGAGCCGCGGAGTTTCGGCACCACGGTCATGCTGGGCCTGCCGGGCGGCGTCGAGGTCATGCTGTACGAACCGCACCACCCGTCGCCCCTCACGGAGCCGCCGAACCGATCGTGAAACAACCCCCGGATCTGCGAGAAAAGACGCGGCCGGAGGCTTGACCGTGCACGGGATCGCCTGAACGACATCGGCATCGGGCAGGGCGGCGCGCGCGACACCTAACATCCGAGTCGCGCCGGCGTGCGCCCCCTGTTCATGGAGATCTCGCATGTTCTTCCGCATGGTGTACGACGAAAACCTCGCCGCGGCCGCGTACCTGATCGGCTGCCCGCGCACGGGGGATGCGATCGTGATCGACCCCGAGCGCGACGTTGACCGGTACGAGCGACTCGCGGCGGCCAACGGGCTGCGGATCGTGGCGGTCGCGGAGACGCACATCCATGCCGATTTCCTGTCCGGGGCGCGCGAGCTGGCGGAGAAAGGAGCCATGGTGTACGTCTCCGATGAAGGGGACGCCGAATGGAAGTACCAGTGGCTCGACAAGAAGACGGGCGGAGGTGCGTACGCCCACAGGATGCTGCGCGACGGCGACGTGTTTCGCGTGGGGAACATCGAGCTGCGTGCCGTCCACACCCCGGGGCACACGCCCGAGCACATCTGCTTCATGGTCACGGACCGGGGCGGGGGCGCGGACCGGCCCATCGGGGTGGCGACCGGCGACTTCGTGTTTGTCGGCGACCTGGGACGACCCGATCTGCTCGAAACCGCCGCGGGAGTCGCCGGCAAGGCCGACCCATCGGCCCGTCGGCTGTACCAAAGCGTGCGCGGGTTCATGGAGTGGCCGGACTATCTCCAGGTGTGGCCCGCGCACGGCGCGGGGAGCGCGTGCGGCAAGGCGCTGGGCGCGGTCCCGCAGAGCACCGTCGGGTACGAGAAGATGTTCAACCCGTCGATCCGGGCCGCCGCGAGCGAGCAGGGGTTCGTCGACTCAATCCTCGACGGTCAGCCCGAGCCGCCGCTCTATTTCGCTCGGATGAAGCGTGACAACAAGACGGGCCCGCGCGTGCTGGGGAGCGTGCCGCGGCCGGGGCCGATGACAGCGAGCGAACTGCGGGCGGTCGATGGGCGAACGAGCGCGATCGTTGACACCCGTCCGTGGGCAGCGTTCAAGGCCGGGCACGTGCGCGGGGCGCTGTGGTTGCCGATCAACAGCTCGTTCAGCACCGACGCGGGCTCGATGATCGACGAGCGTGAGACGATCTACCTGATCGTCGAACCGTCCCGGGTGGATGAGGCGGTCCGCGGGTTGATCCGCGTGGGGCTGGACACGTTCGGCGGCTGGTTCGACGCGTCCCAGATGCCGCAGATCGACCGATCCGTGATCGAGACGACCGCGGAGGTCTCGGTGCCCGAGGCGTTGGCGATGATCGACGCCCACGCCCCGTTCATTCTGGACACGCGCCGCAAGGCCGAGGTCGCCGAAGGGCACATCCCCGGAGCAACGGGAATCACGCACACCCGATTGCGATCACGGTTGTCCGAACTGCCCAAGGACCGTCCCATCCTCGTAAACTGCCGGAGCGGTGGGCGTTCGGGGCGAGCCTGTGCGCTGCTCCAGAAACACGGCTACCGGGCCACCAACCTCGGCGGGGGATTCCTGGCCTGGGAGAAAGAGCGAGCCCCGACGGCGTGTCCCTCGCCATGATCGAAGCCCGCCCCTCACGCGCCGCGTGATTCCTCGCCCGCGCGCAGCGCCAGGAGCACCCCATGACCATCCCCGGATCACCGGACGTAACAGCATCGAGCTCCGCACCCGCAACTGAGGCGGCACCTTCGCACGTCGAGCGATGGCTCCGGGCCAGAGAAGCGGTTCTGATCGATGTACGGGAATCCGATGAGCACCGGCGCGAGCGGATCGACGGATCGGTGCTCATGCCCCTCTCATCGTTTGACCCGGCAAAGGCAGCCGCGCTGGCCGGTCCGGGTCAACGGATCGTGGTTCATTGCCGGAGCGGGCGTCGCTCCGCGGACGCGTGCCGGATGGCGTCGGCGACCCCGGGCCTCGCGCACCCGTTCGTGTCGATGTCCGGTGGCATCGAGGCGTGGAAGCAGGCAAGCCTCCCGGTTGTGGTCAACACGCGGGTCGCCAGGATCAGCGTGATGCGGCAGGTGCAGCTGATCATCGGATCGTTCGTGCTGATCGGCTCCGCGCTGGCGTACTTCGTCCACCCCGCCTTTGTCGGCGTGGCGGCGTTCTTCGGCGCGGGCCTGGTGCTCGCCGGCGCGACGGGTACCTGCGGCCTGGCTCTTCTGGTCGAGCGCATGCCTTGGAACAGGGCTGCGAGGACCGGTGACCAGCGATGAGTCGAGACGAGGGCGCCGATCGAGCGCCGGGGAGGACGTCCCGCACAGCCGAGTCGCACGCGGGCCCGCCACAATTCGCCCGCCGCCCCGGGAGACGACCCTTGCCGGGGCGCATCACGCCGGATCTCCTGGGCCGTCCGCTCCACATCGGAGAGCATTCAACGATGACCCCACGCTCACCCATGCCTGACAACGTGCGCCCGCGGCGTGACACGTTTCTTCCCGCCCTGCTCGCGGCCTTCACGCTCTGCGTTGGAAGTCTGACGGGCATGGCGGCGCTGGCGCAGGAAGACCCCGCCCGGCTCGAGGGGCCCGGGAAGCTGTGCCTGTGGTATGACCAGCCGGCGAAGAACTGGATGACGGAGGCACTCCCGATCGGCAACGGTCCCATGGGGGCGATGCTCTTTGGCGGCACCGACATCGAGCGGGTGCAGTTCAATGAGATCGGCCTCTGGACCGGCGATCGCACGGCGGTCGAGGGCCGCGTGCTGGGCGAATCCCAGAAAGAGGAAGAGCAGAACCTGGGAGCCTATCAGGCGTTCGGCGACGTCTTCATTCACCTCGGACATGATTTTTCCAGGGTGAGCGCCTACCGACAGGAACTCGACATCGACCGCGCCGAGCATCGCGTAACCTACGACTACAACGGCGTCCGGTATCAGCGGATCGCCTTCGCGAGCCACCCCGACGGGGTCGTGGTGGTGCATCTGACCGCCAGCAAGCCCGGCGCGCTGAGCGGCCGCGTTCAGTTGGCGGACATGCACGGCGCACGGATCGCCGCCGACGGCGTCACACTGA
Source organism: Phycisphaerae bacterium (assembly GCA_016794925.1). Taxonomy (GTDB): domain Bacteria; phylum Planctomycetota; class Phycisphaerae; order Phycisphaerales; family UBA1924; genus JAEUIW01. Next base: position 33,646 of record JAEUIW010000005.1, on the reverse strand, counting down.
GCTCGGTGGGCTCCCTCGGGAACGGCTTCGAGTACGAAGCTCAACTACTGGTACGGAATGAGAACGGAACTGTCGTATCCAAGCACGACGGAGAATCCGCGGCCAACCCGTGGGGCATCGCCGTCCCAGACGCCAGTCTCGTCTTCGACCGGTGCGACAGCCTGACGCTGGTCCTCGGCGCGGGCACGAATTTTCTCCAGGACCACACCAAGGAGTGGCTCGGCGCCCATCCGCACGCCGCCGTCACGCGCCGGGTCTCCTCCGCCGGCAGGAAGAGCGTGCAGGAACTCCTTGACCGTCATGTCAAGGACTATCAGTCGCTGTTTCGCCGGTTCTCCATCGACGTGGGGACTACCGCGCCGGACCTGCTCGCAAAGACCACCCTGGCCCGGCTGGAGGCGTACGCAACGCACGCAACCGCTGATCCGAACCTCGAAGCGCTGTTCTGCCAGTTCGGCCGCTACCTGTTGATCAGTTGTTCGCGCCCCGGGTCGCTGCCCGCCAACCTCCAAGGGGTCTGGAACGACAGCAACTCGCCGGCCTGGGCCGGGGACTATCACTCGAACATCAACCTCCAGATGAATTACTGGCCGGCCGAGACGACCAATCTGGCCGAGTGCCACCGGCCGCTCATCGACTACGTGACGAGCATCCGCGAGGTCAGCGCCGCCAACACGCGCCGGCACTACGGCGATGTCAGGGGCTGGACGGTCCAGACCATGAACAACGCTTGCGGGATCTCGTTCTGGAAGTGGAACCCGCCCGGCAGCGCGTGGTACGCGCAACATCTCTGGGAGCACTTCGCCTTCGGCCGCGACGAGGCGTACCTCCGCACCACCGCCTATCCCGTGCTCAAGGAGATCTGCCAGTTCTGGGACGACCACCTGAAGCGTCGCCCGGACGGCACGCTCGTCACCCCCGACGGCTGGTCTCCCGAGCACGGCCCCACGGAAGAGGGCGTGACGTACGACCAGGAGATCGTCTACGACCTGTTCACCAGCACGATCGAGGCCGCCGACGTGCTGGGCGATGACAGGGAATTCCGCGATCACATCGCCGCGCTGCGGGAGAAACTGCTCAAGCCGAAGATCGGGCGCTGGGGGCAGTTGCAGGAATGGGAGGCCGACAAGGACAATCCCAGCGACGATCATCGTCACGTCTCGCATCTCTTCGCCCTGTACCCCGGGCGGCAGATCACCCGGGCAACCACGCCCGACCTGGCCGAAGCCGCCCGCGTCTCCTTGCGGGCCCGCGGCGACAAGAGCACCGGCTGGAGCCGCGCCTGGAAGATCAACTTCTGGGCCCGGCTCTGGGACGGCGACCACGCGTACACCATGCTCCGGAGCCTGCTGAGCGTGGTCCGCGAGACCAAGACGATCTACGGCGAGAGCGGCGCCGGCGTCTACCCGAACCTGCTCGACTCCCATCCCCCGTTCCAGATCGACGGCAACTTCGGCGCGACCGCGGGCTACTGCGAGATGCTGGTGCAGAGCCACGCGGGACGGATCCACCTGCTCCCCGCGCTCCCCAAGGCCTGGCCGGCCGGAACGGTGACCGGCCTCCGTGCCCGGGGCGGGTTCGAGGTGGACCTGGTCTGGGCCAACGGCCGCCTGACCAAGGCCGTGATCCACTCCAAGTCCGGCCTCCCCTGCGGGGTCGTGTACGGAGACCAGACCTGGGAATTCAACACATCGGCCGGGCAGGCGTACCCCCTCCCGCTTGCGAAGTAGCTCAATCCGGGTTGGCAACGCGGTACGCACGCATTGTTCGGGGGCTTCGCGGCGAAACAGGACCCCGGGGCGCAGCGGGACGGCCTCCCCCCCTCCCCCCACTTCCCCATCCCCGCGCCAATGACACTGGTCGCCCGAGGAGCACTTCCATGTTCAAGCGTCTGATCTGTGTACTGACCTTCGCCTTCCCGCCTGTATTCGCGTCCGGGCATCTCGAGCACTCCGAACTCCCGATCCTGCGGGCCAACTCGAAGATCATGGACGTGCACGATGGCGATCGGCTCCACAAAGGTGACTGGTCTGCCGATCCGTCGATCCCGCTGGACGAGTTTGTGGTGCCGCGCAGCGCCGAGCCCAGGACGGTGACGTTCTTCACCGACGTGGAGGCCAAGTCCTTCGTGATCGCGCCAGGGGGAGTGACCGATTTCATCATTCTGCTCAACGGCACGGATCAATGCCGCACGCGGATTTCGATGCGAGCGATGAGCGCCCGTCGGTCCGACGGAACGCCCACGGGGTCCGTGACCATCCCGATCACGTTCCGAAAGGGAAAGCCGCACATCGAGGGGCGGATCAACGGTTCACAGTCGCTCAATCTCCTGTTTGACACGGGCGCGAACACGACCGCGGTCTATCCGTCAGCCCGGGACAAGGGAGTGACGCTCGCGTTCGACGGCTCCTTGGCCAACGCCGGCACGGGCGGCAGCGTGACGCGCCAGACCAGCAGCGACAACCGCCTCGACGTCGGGGGCCTCTACTGGGAGCATGAGTCGGTCCTGTCTATCGAGAAGCAGGCCGACGACGCGGACGGCATCGTCGGGTACAACGTCTTTGAGGACAAAGTCGTCGAGCTGGACAATGACCGGATGGTCATCGTGATCCACGACTCGCTCCCCGAGCACGCCGCGGCATACACCAGGGTCGACATGCCGTTCATCGCATCACTCACCGCGGTCGAAGGCTCGCTCGTGAACGGTTCGGTGCGCGCGACCGGGCCGATGGTGATCGACACCGGCGGGAACGGCACGCTGATCGTGAATCGACCCTTCATCGAGCAGAACGGACTCCGCGCCGGTCTCCAGTTGATCGGGTCGAGCCGCTCGGGCGGCGTGGGCCCGGCGCAGATTCGCAACGAGGTTGTTCGCGCCCCCGGGCTGGAAATCGCGGGGTTCACGCTGCCGGATGTTCCGGTGAACGTGCCCGTTTCTGATGATGCGGCGCGCGTCGCCGCCGTCGCCACCGAAACACCCCGCGGCCTGCTGTGCATGGATGTGCTGAGCCGCTTCAACATGTTCTTTGACTACCGCAGGAATCAGGCGTATTTCAAGCCCAACACGCGATTCGTCGGCCCGTTCAAGGATCGGACTTCCGGCCCGCCGGTGGGGATGACGCTCGCGGTGATCGCAGGAGTGCTGGGCGCCTCGTTTGTGGCCGTGAAGACAATTCGAGGGAGGCGGCAGCGGAGGGCCGGGTTGGTCATGACCTCGAAACCTGGTCCTGCGTGAGCGAGGGAGTTGCGGGATGATTCCGGCCTCTGCAAGGGAGGCGGAAGATGAAACGGAAGCGATTCAGTGTGGAGCAGATTGCGTACGCGCGGGCGGAGAGCGGGACGGCGGTGACGGAGATCCGCCGGCAGATGGGGGTGCCGCACAGGGGGGCCGGCAACCGGCGCTGAGAAGGAGGAACCCGCGTTGGTAGCGCGGGTTTCACTTCCGACGGGCGCCCCACATCGCTCAACGCCGCCGTGGCTCGAGCGCAGGCAAGCCCGCTCGCTCGATCGGGCTTGCGGCGGTTGATGCGTCCGCATCGAGTCAGGCGTTGGCGCGCGGCATGGCTACGCTTTGGCATGCACAGCGAGGCCGAACACGCCGCGCCTATGCGGGCGCGCCTGTCTGGCGCTGCGCGGGTGCGGCTGGTGAAGTGGTCGCTGGCCGCCGCGTTCGTGCTGCTGCTCTCGACCCCGTGCTTGATGTGGGTCTTCCAGCCCATTCGCCAGTCGGCCGTGCGCGCGCATGTGCACTCGAAGATTGATTCGATCGGCCGGGCCGCCCTGCAGATGCAGCGAGACACCGGCGCGGCACCAACGCTCGACGGCGTCTTGGCCTCGGGCATGCTCGTGGGCGTGCCGCTGGAGGAGTTTTCTCGCGCGGTGCCGGTGTCCGCGGGCGACCCGGGCCTGCCGCTCGTCGTGCAGACGGCGCCGTGCCGCGCGGTGCGCAAGGGCGAACGCTGGGGCGGGATCGAGGAAACGATCGACCACGACCTGCCCGCCTGCCGCTATGTGCTCATGCCCGACTGGGGGGTGGTGCAGATGGACGAGGCCGACTACCAGCGCGACATCGCGCCGCGGATCACGCTCAGGCCGCTAGGGTGAACAGTTGTGTTCCGCGCGCAATCGGCGTGGTCGGCGCTCGCTCCAGCGGGGTCGTGCGCACGTCAGACGGCGCAACATGCCAAGAGCCGAGCACGTGCCGGTGGCTACCGCCCCCGGCACGCCCTGCTCAGACAGATGAACCCGCGTGCGTAGCACAGCGGGAGGCTGGCCCTCGGCGATTGCCGAGGCCATCACGCCTGCATGAATCGGGGCGACAGTACACCAATAGAACTTTTCTTGGAGGGCGTTAGGGCTTGGCAGCCGGTGCTCAACACCTTGGCACGATGCGTCTCGGCGATCCCCAAGCTGGTCAGATTGGATGAGGCTCGCCCTCCAATCGAAAGCATTCGAGCGTTTGATTCTCCTGCCCAACGACCTGAATCTCATCAGCCGTAAATCGTCCAAGTGCTGGCAGACCCTGAATGTCAGGCCAGGCATCGGCCAGTCGATCGCCGTATCTTGGGTGCAAAACAGTCGCGTGAAGTCCAAATTTCGACCGTGCGACAAACGGTGCTCCAAGCACTCGACCGCGAAGTCTCGCCACAACTTCGTGTGGATCCGCGACCGTGAGGTACGCACCTTGGTCAGGACCTGGGAATCGATCCGCCAATCCCAACGCTAATGGGAACGGTCCCTGCTCATGCAATGCAGATCGAAGGCGAGCCAAGAGGAGATCCTTGTCGGGAGCCTCGTCGTGGTAGATCACCGTCAGGTGTGCCGGGTTTCCGATGCAATGCTCAGGATTCCATCGGAGCCGAACTGGCTCGATCACGGCACCCAACGGTTCTGGAATCGTGATTCTCACTTGAATCCGCGACATCTACTGCTCTTCCCGCCGCCGCGCCAGCCAATGCCTTTGAATGCGAACATCAGCACCGCGGCCGGTCGGAATCCGCTCACCAATACCGAAGGTCAACGAGTGTACGAGGACGACACTTCTCAGAAGCAGCGTTCAACACAAACGCCCGCGAGAAGGCTCGCGGGCGTTCGTGCTTCAATCGGGGCGAGAGGATTTGAACCTCCGACCTTCTGGTCCCGAACCAGACGCGCTACCAAGCTGCGCTACGCCCCGGATTGGCCCATCATAGCCCGGCCGGGATCGCCATTCGCATGCCCGCCGAGCTATGTCGCGCCGCAGGACATGCGTGGGCGGACGGCGACACGGCCTCCCGCAGAACCGCCGCCGGAGCGGGCTATTCCATTTTCTCGGTCTCGGTCGGCCAGGTGGGCCTTGAGGTGTAGGCGTTGTCCGAGCGCGTGCCGGGGTTGCCATCGGGCCCGGCGGAGTAAAAGTACGCGTTGTTGCCGGAGCAGATGCCCTCGTCGGCATCTCCAACCCAGGTCGATTGAGCGTTCTTGGGGTCGTACGGGCGCACGGAACGACGGAAGGTGAGGCTCTGCGCGTTGCCCGCGGTGATCGAGAGCGTCGTCCGGGTGTTTTGAGTCTGATCGAAGAAATCCCCGTAGCCTCCCTGGTACGCGGGAATGACCATGCGGATCGGACGTCCCCAGGCGTCCTTGACCGTGAGCGAAGGGATGGGTTTGTTCGCCGCGTCGTTGGGGATCCCGAACGCGGTGGAAACCGATGTCAGGCGCTCGATGCTCTTGGCGTCGAGGCTCTTCAGGGCGTCGTCGCCAACGCCGGTCTTTCGTGCCGCGAGAAAGAAAACCGCGAGGCTCGGCTCCGCCGCCGCGGTGTAATCGGTGCCGGTGCTCAGACGAGCATCGAGGATCGGAAAGGTGCGGCCCTTCTCGTCGCGGAAGGTCTTGGCGGGCGCCCCGCCGGCGGTCGAGGTGTATTCGACGAGAATCTGGTCGAGCACGCGAATCGTGTTCTGCGTGACGCCGCTCTTGCTTCCCTGGATGACGTGGAAACCTGCCGTGGCCACCAAGGCCACGAGGATTCCGATCACCACGATCACGAAGAGCAATTCGATGAGCGTGAACGCGGTGCGGCGACAAGCAGCCATGAGGTCTCCTCGGGTTGAGATTCTCGGGATAGTACCCTGAACAGGGTGCGATCGGGAATCCCTCACCCCCTCTCAGCGGTATGGCTCAACCAGAGGCTATACGCGGCGGAGCGTGGCCGGGATGCGGTCGCATCGATTCGAGCCACGCCGGATCACGTCGCGGTGAACCGCTTCGGGCGGAGAGCGGACGCGAAGCCGGCACGGTCAGGCCTGATCTGCGTTGGGATTTGTGGACGAGGGGGGCGACGAGGGCGGCTTGGGGGGGTTCACCGTGTATTGGGGAGGCGCATCCACACCTGGTCCGCTGATGGAACTCATGAAGGAACCACTGCGGCGAGCGGCGGGAGCCCCACCATTGGCATCGGGTGCGATTGGGGCGGGAGGCCGGGCCTGAGCCGGAGCGGGCGGCGGCGGCGCCTGTGGCGTGAGCTTCACCTTGAAGATGTAGTCCGTGACACGATCACGCACGTTCTGCATCATCTGGTTGAAGTTCTTGGAGCCCTCGCGCTTGTACTCGATGCGGGGGTCCTGCTGGGAGAAGGCGCGGAAACTGATGCCGTCGCGGAGCTGATCCATGCCGTAGAGATGGTCTTTCCACGCGGAATCGAGGATCTCGAGCAGGATCGTGCGCTCGAAGTAGAGCAGCTCGGCACGGAGAACCGATTCCACGCGAGCCCGGATGGCGTTGGGTCGTTCATCCGGTTTCAGGTACCGCATGGTCTCCGGCAGACCGAAGCCGAAACGCTCCTGGAAGTGCGCGTCGAGCGCCTCGTCGGTGCGGCAGGCAGTCGCGGCCTGAACCTCCTTTTCGAGCACACCGTCCTCGTAGAACGCCCTGGACGCCTTGAAGAGTTCGTCACGGGCCTTGGTCGGTCCGGTGGCCATCAGCGTTTGCTCGGTCCAGCCGAGTTTGAATCTGGTGTTCGCCCAGCGAACGAGCTGAGACGCCGCGGCTTGCGGGGACTGCCGCATCATGGCCAGCGTCATGTCCATGGCGAACTCGACCGGGTATTCGATCTCGCGCTTGTGGTAGACCTCGTCGGTCTTGCGGGTGATCGCGTCCCGGACGTTCGCGGGGCCTTCGGCGCCGGCCGCGGCGAGGTCAGCGGGGTCGAGGTCGATGTCGAACTTGGTCTTGGCCCAGTGCGCCAGGCGCTGGTAGCCGTAGCCGGGGGCCAGGAACTCATCAATTCCCGCGAGGTCCGCCGCGTCGATGCGGGCGTCGGCCGCCGCGGCGAGCGTCTCCTCGGCATACTGGCGCGCGTCGTCGCCCCCGGGGCGCAGTCGCTGCGGGTCCAGTTCGATCTGGAATCGCTCGTGCGCCCACTTGGCCAGTCCCTCGGCGTCAAGGTCGATGGACGGTCCATCTCCCTCGACGGGCAGGTACTCTCCGAGGGTGACGCCGATCATGGCGCGATAGTCCTCGCGTGCCTCGCGACGGACGTGGCGAATGATTTCCTCGCGGTCCTTGCCGGCGAGGCGCTCGGGGGTGATGGTGCAGTCGAGGACTTGCGCGACATGATCGGAGACGCAGCGGGCGACGAACTTGGGGCTGACGTATTCGGCGACGGCATCCTCGACGCTGTCACGGATGTAATCGCTGATCAGGCCGCGCATGTCGCGACCTTCGAGCACACGCTGGCGGAGGCCGTAGAACGCCTGTCGCTGGTGCTCCATGACCTCGTCGTAATCGAGGAGCTGCTTGCGGATCTGGAAATTGCGCTCCTCGACCTTGCGCTGGGCGCGCTCGACGCTCTTTGACAGGATGGGGTGCTCGATGGCGTCCCCCTCCTTCATGCCGAGCCGGGCGAGGATCTTCATGGTGGTGTCGCCCGCGAAGAGTTTCATGAGATCGTCTTCGAGCGAGATGAAGAACCGGGTGGAGCCCTTGTCTCCCTGGCGGCCGGACCGGCCGCGGAGCTGGTTGTCGATCCGTCGGCTCTCGTGGCGTTCGGTGCCGGCCACGTGCAGCCCGCCCATGGACTCGATGGTGTCGAACCAGTCGATGCGGTGCATCAGGAAACGACCCTGCGCGTCGAGCGCGGCACGGAGCTGCTCGGCGTTCATGGCGGCCAGGGCCTTGTCGCTCTCCCACGTGTGCGTCTTGGCCCAGTGCCGCAGCAGGTCGGCCTCGAGCCGTGCGAACGGCATCTGCTCGACCTCGTGGCGCGGCAGGCCGAGCTCCTGCGGCGCGAGCTTGCGGTACACGCCCTCGCGCAACTCGGAGGTGGTGGACGCGGTGGTCACGGTGCGGGGGCAGATGCCGCGCCTCAGCCAGTGATCCAGCAACGCCTCACGGGTGATGGGCGCGAGCTTGATGTCGGTGCCGCGTCCGGCCATGTTGGTGGCGATCATGACGGCGCCGAGGGCGCCGGCATTCTCGATGACGTGGGCCTCGCGCTCGTGCTGCTTGGCGTTGAGCACCTCGTGCTTGATCGCGTGCTTCTGCTGGAGCATCCTGGAGAGCGTCTCGCTCTTCTCGACGCTGGTGGTCCCGACGAGGACGGGGCGCCCGATGTCGTGGAACGCCTTGATCTCGTCAACGATCTGGGCCCATTTGTCCTTTGCGGTAAGGAAGACGAGGTCGTCGAAGTCGCGGCGAACGACGGGTCGGTTGGTGGGGATGGCGACGACGTCGAGCCGGTAGATGTCGTGGAATTCCTGAGCCTCGGTGTCGGCGGTGCCGGTCATGCCCGCCAGCCTGCGGTACATCTTGAAGAAATTCTGGATGGTGATGGTCGCGACGGTCTGGGTCTCCTGCTTGATCGGCACGCTCTCCTTGGCCTCGATGGCCTGGTGCAGGCCGTCGGACCATTGGCGTCCCACCATGGGACGGCCGGTGAAGACGTCGACGATCACCACCGCGGGTTCCATCCGGCCGGACTGCGGGTTCTCGGCGGGCATTATGACGTAGTCGCGGTCGCGTTGGTAGACGGCGTGGGCGCGCAGGGACTGCTCGAGCAGGTGCGGGACGTCCATGTTCTCGCCGACGTAGAAGGACCCGATCCCGGCGACGCGCTGCGCTTCGGCGATGCCGTGATGCGTGAGGTGGCATTGCTTGCGGTCCATCTGCAGCTCGTAGAACTGCGTGTGCGAGGCGCGGTCGGCTTCCAGTTTGGGAAGGCGGGCCTTCGTTTCCGCGATCCGGGCCTGGAACTCGGGTACCTTGGCGCGATCGCGCGTGTTGCGGATGTCGCCCTCGAGACCCTTGATCAGTTTTTTGGCCTCCTCGATCGCGTTGTCCGCCGCTTGCCACGGGGCCTGCCGGTCCAGCAGGTGCCTCGCGAGGCGGTCGGAGAGGTCGTACCGGGGCTTGCCCTCGTGCGCGGGGCCGGAGATGATGAGCGGGGTCCGGGCCTCGTCGATGAGGATCGAGTCCACCTCGTCAACGATGGCGAAATGACGGTTCCTCTGGACCTGCTGCTCGGCGGTCCGCTTCATGTTGTCACGGAGATAATCAAATCCGAATTCCGCGGTCGTCCCGTACACGACGTCGCAACGGTACATCTGCCGCTTGGCGTCTTCGCTCTGCATGTGAACGGGGTGGATGGCGCCCACGGTCAGCCCGAGGGCATGGAAGTAGGGGAACGTCCAGTCACGGTCGCGCTGCACGAGATAGTCGTTGACGGTCACCACGTGCACCTTCATCCGCTCGATCGCGGCGAGATAGCACGCGAGCGGGGCGACGATGGTCTTGCCCTCGCCCGTCTTCATCTCCGAGATCTTGCCCTGGTACAGGACCATGGCGCCGATCAGCTGCACATCGAAGGGCCGGGCGCGGAACGGGGGGCGACTCTCCGGCAGCAACGCTCGGACCGCCTCGTAGAGTTCGACAGGGATATCAACCTGCATCCAGCCGGGCTGGGGTTCCGGGCAACCGAGGAATTCGCCTTCCGCCGGCGCCGGCGGCCGTGCGTCCATCTCGGCTTTGGTTTGCTGGTACAGCTCGCGGGCCGCGGCGGGCAACGCAGCGGGATCGAACCCGTGCTTGGGGTTGAAAATGGAACGGATGCCCACGGCACGGTCCATCGCCTCGCGGGCCACGGCGAACGCCTCGACCATGAGGTCAACGGCCTTCTCTCCCTTGTCCACGCGGCCGCGCAACTCCAAGAAGCGGGCTCGGATCTGCGCGTCGGTGAGGGCCCGCACGGAGGGTTCGAGATCGTTGATGGCCCTGGCGCGAGCCAGGTATTTCTTGACGAATCGATCGTTGCGGGTGCCGATGATGCGGTTGAGAAACGGTCCGATGATCGGGATGTCCTGCTTGGACATGGGATGCTCTTTCGGCTGGAGGGTGGGACGCGCGACGCTCGCGGAACAGATCTCCGGACCGCACGCGCGGCGTGTCTGGGACGGGTGGTGCAACCAGAGTTTCGAAGCTCGCACGAGGGCGAGCAGGGCCGTCGGGCGGCCGGAGGCGTCACGCCTTTTTCAGGCGCGAAGCGGACCGCAATCCACCGAGGGGGGCGGCGTGTTGTGCAGCTTCGGGTGCAGAAGGCAAGAAATGGCCCACGCGAACGCTCGGGCCGACGCGGCCGGGTCCACCGCACCGCTCGGATCCGATTCGATGGGCGGCCGTATACAACTCCTCGCCGCGATCTCAGGAGCTTCTCCGGATTTCCTCGCCACGGCCCTGGCCACGCGGCTGATCGCTTCGGGTAGATCGCGCGAGCCGGCTCCCGCCGCACGTGACAATTCCGAAACAACGGCCGCATGAGACCAGACGCCGGGGTTGGCGGCGATGAGCGCCACCACCAACCACAGGGATAGCCCGGTCAGGCTCGACCGCCGCCGCGGCACAGGATTGATGAGATGATGCGCCAAGTGAAAAATCGTCCGTCGAATCCTGTCACCACCCTGTACCACCATCGGCCAACAGGGGAATCCGCAGCAGAGTATATGTCCCGACCGTCAACCGGACCTGTCTCGGCGCGTGACGGCCCGAGCCCGCCCCACCGCTCGCCCGAGCCATGATCTGATAATCTTGAACCCAACCGAAGTCGCTCGTCCGATACATCAGGGTCGATCATCGGAGGAACCCCGCGAATGCGGTTGAGCGCGGCGGGAAGTGGCTTCTCCGAATCGACCTCCAGGATGATCGGGAAATGATCGCCACACGCCAGCACCTCCCCTCGACGCGAGCCTCCATCACCCACAAGTTCTGCGTCGATCGGCATGAGGGCTACCTCACGATCGGACTCCATGAGGACGGCCGGCCGGGCGAGATCTTCATCAAGATGAGCAAGGACGGCTCGACGATGTCGGGCATGTGCCAGGCATTCTGCCGCGCGTTCAGCCTGGCGATTCAGTTCGGACTGCCGCTGGATGAAGCGATCGCGCGATTCAAGGGGATGCGCTTCGAGCCGATGGGCGCGACCACAAACCCGAACATCCCTCGGGTCCTGAGCCTCGTTGATTACGTGGCCAGGTACCTCGAACTGCACTTCGTTGAGCGAACCATCCGCCCTTGACGGCCCGAGTTCGGCGACACACGCACCGATCAGGTCGAGCCGTCGCGCGCGGCGAGCATGCGGACCATATCGACACACCTCGCCGCGTATCCGGCTTCGTTGTCGTACCAGCTGACGATTTTGAAGAACCGCCTGTTCAGCTCGATTCCGGCCCTTGCATCGAAGATCGAGCTGCGACGGTCCCCGATGAAATCGCTGGAGACGACCTCCTCATCGGTGTAGCCAAGCACGCCCTTCATGGTTCCTTCCGCGGCGATCTTCATCGCGGCGTTTATGTCGGTAAGCGACGTGCCGCGCGCGGTGCGAAACGTGAGATCCACGGCCGACACGTCCGCGGTGGGCACCCGGAAAGCCATGCCCGTCAGCCGGCCCTTCAACTCCGGGATGCACAGCGTGACGGCTTTCGCGGCCCCGGTGCTCGACGGGATGATGTTCTGATAGGCATTCCGCCCCCCTCGCCAGTCCTTCTTTGAGGGACCGTCCTGGGTGGGCTGGGTGGCCGTTGCGGCATGGACCGTCGTCATCAAGCCCTCATCGAGCCCAAAGGTGTCCTGGATCACCTTGGCCACCGGCGCCAGGCAGTTCGTCGTGCACGACGCGTTGGACACCACCGCGTGCCGGGCGGGGTCGTACTTCTCGTGATTGACTCCCATGCAGAACGTAGGCACCTGCGTGGCGTCCGACTTGGTCGGCGCCGATATGACCACACGCCTGGCCCCCGCCTGAAGGTGCAACGAGGCCTTTTCGAAATCCGTGAAGAGGCCCGTGGACTCGAGCACGTACTGCACGCCCATGTCCTTCCAAGGGAGCTTGGCCGGGTCTTTCTCGGCGGTCGTCCGCGTCGTGCGCCCGTTGACGGTGAACGACGATTCCGTCGCGGTAACCGTGGCCGGCTTGCCACCCAGCATGAACTGCCGGTGCATGGAATCGTACTTCAACAGGTACGCGAGATTGTCGGCGGGAACAAGATCGTTGACACCCACGATCTCGATACTTGGAAGCTCGGAGGCGATGCGGTACACGAGGCGGCCAATGCGGCCGAAACCGTTGATGCCGATGCGAATGGGCATGGGAAACCCCTGGCGTGAGGCGTGCGTGCGCGGCCCCGCTCAGGACCGCGAACCACAGCGTAGAGAGCGCGTCGCGTTCGGTCTACGGCGTGCCGTCGCCCTTGCTGGCTGGTGTTCGCCGGTCAGGTCAGCGCCTCAGCACCTCGCTTGCTCGTGCCGAACCGAGCCCGCGACAATCGTCGTGATCGAGCGGCCCCGGACCCTGCGCCCCACGAACGGCGTGTTCCGCGAGCGGCCCGCGAGATCGCTGTCCGCGATCGTCCATTCGAGATTCGGATCGATGATCGTCACGTCCGCCGGCCCCCCCACCGTCAGGTGGCCCAGCCCCTGGGAATCCAGCCCGCACAGCTTGGCCGGCGCCCAGGTGAGCAACTCGATAAGCCGCGGCCAGCCGATTGCGCCCGAGGTGATCAGCGCCTCGACGTACAGCGGCACCGCCGTCTCCAGCCCGATGATCCCGAACGGCGCGTCCTCGAACGGCAGCCCCTTCGCCTCGGCGGTGTGAGGCGCGTGATCCGTGGCGAGCACGCCGACGGTGCCGTCCGCGACACCCTCGACGATCGCGCGCACGTCGGGCGCCTCCCGCAACGGCGGGTTCATCTTCGCGCTGGTCCAGTAGCCACCGTGCGAATCAACGAGTTCGTGCGTCAGGAGCAGGTGGTGCGGCGCCGCCTCCGCGCTGACGGGCTGACCCTCCCGACGCGCACGCCGGACGATCTCGACCGAGCCCCCGGACGACACGTGCTGAACGTGGTACGCGCACCCGATGGAACGGTTCAGCCGAACGTCTCGATCGATGATGATCTCCTCGGCCTCGCGGGGCCATCCGCCCAATCCCAGCCGCGTCGCGACCGATCCCGCGTGCATCGACGCTCCCCGCGTAAGCGTCGGCTCCTGGCAATGCTGCATGAACGCACGCCCGGTCGCGCGGACCGCCGCCAGCGCCCGGGCCATCACACCCGCGCTCGCCACGCAGTCCCCGTCGTCCGAAAAACCCACCGCCCCCGCGCGTGCCATCAAGGCGATCTCCGCGAGTTCCTCCCCGCGACGCCCCTTGGTGACCGCCCCCACCGCGAAAACGCGGCACACGCCCGATTCCCGCGACGCGTGCGCAATCGCGCCGATCATCGAGTCGTTGTCCAACACCGGTGTCGTGTTCGGCATGCAGCAAACCGTGGTGAAGCCGCCCGCGACCGCCGCGGCGGTCCCGGTCGCGATCGTCTCGGCCTCTTCTCGCCCCGGCTGGCGCAAGTGAACGTGCGGATCGATCAGTCCCGGGGCCACGATGCAGCCGTCGGCGTCGATCACTCTCGTGCCCGAGGCGGGCCCGACGCGCCCCACCCCCCGCGCGCCCATGGAGACGATCCGCCCGCCGTCGAGAAGCACATCGGCCACTCGATCGGTCCCGGAGTGTGGGTCGATCACACGCCCGCCCTTGATGAGCACGCTGGTCATGCCCACACCCTAATCTCGCCAGCCGCCGCGGGCTTGCCCGCCCCCCTCCCCCTTGCTCCTCCCGGGACGCTTGACCCCGTGCTTGACCGGGATACATTCCTCTTCCCCTAACGGACCACCATCGACCGCCGGGGCGGTGGGTGATAGCGGACTGTCAGGCGGAGACAATTTGGGGCGGTAGCTCAATTGGTTAGAGTACCGGACTGTCGATCCGGTGGTTGCGGGTTCGAGTCCCGTCCGCCTCGCTTGATCTAGGCCCGTGCAAACGGGCCTTTTTCATTGGTTTTGTGGGCCTTTTTGAGAGTGGCCCCAAGCCGCCCGCGCATGTCCGGTACACTGTGAAGACATGGCCGATACACGCCCAACGAGTGGCAACTCGGGTGGTAACCGTGGGCGAGTGGTAACCGGCTTCAAGGCGTCCCGGGTGCCTCGCCGTTGGCCTTCTGCGGCCACCTGAACGGCTCAGAGGTCCGCCAGCCCGACCAACCAAGCTTCGGCTTGCTCAGTGTGTGGGTCTTCGAAGTGTGGCACACTGGCGGCGAGCCACACTCCGAGCTATCCGCAGTCAGGAGAGAGCGCCAAGACCATCGTTTACGTCTGCTGGAAACCGTCGCCCAGGGCGGAAGTGTGCTCGACACGGCCGCAACGCTTCAAGCTCCCAGTGCGAAGGCGGTTCCCCTCTGAGTCAGCAGGCACCGCGGCGGGCAGGGATCGTTGGGCTGTGCTTTCTGAAGCGGTGTCCGCTATCCTCATGGACCGTGCAAAATCCTTTGCTCCGATTCGGCTTCAGCCCTTGCGCACTCTATGACCATCCTCAGTGGAATAAGGTGGAATGAGATCCAGTCCCGGATCGTTGCGGAGACAAAGAACCGCGAGGTCCACCAGCCGCTAGTGTCGCTCTATCGGTGGTGGGCGCGCCGACCGCACACGCTGATCGGGGCCATCCTTGACAGCGCCGCCGCAACGCTCCCGGCCGATGCCCTTATCTTGGACCCGTTTTCAGGAGGGGGTACGGTCGCGATCGAAGCGAGCCGCCGTGGCCACCGCGTGTACTCGCAGGACGTGAACCCTTGGGCGGCGTGGGGGCTCCATGTCAGTCTGTCTCCGGTCGATGCGGACGAACTTGCTCGCGCCGGCGACTTGCTTCTGCGCACTCTCCGGAACGAACACGGCCACCGCTATGACGCCGCACAGGATTCGACGGTAATCCACACCTTCCGCGTGCGCCGCGTATGCTGCCCTGCGTGCTCGGAGCGCACCTGGTTGTACCCCTACCCGATGATTACCCGCGCCAGCCGGGCGGTCGACGAACTTCAAGGGTATTTCGGATGCCGCGCATGCGGTTCGGTCAGCAGTCGGCGGCTGGAACGCAAGCGTGAACCGCGATGCCCGTGCGGACGGGGACTCATCCGCGCTTTGGAGCCCTCTTGCGCTCACTGCGATCGCCGGCTGAGCGCTTCAACGCTTCGCAAGGCTCCGTGGATCCCGGTGCTGGAACAGCGGCATAATGCAGTGCCGGACGGTGCGGTCCTCACATTTCATGCGCTGGACCCCAATGCCCGCCGCGTAAACGACCTCCGTAATCCGCCTGCGGCGCTAGCCGCCCCGATCCCTCGCGGGCACGAAACCAGCAAGCTCCTGGCCGCGGGCTTCAGCACATGGGACAGCCTGTACCCAACCCGCCAGATGGAGGTGCTGCTCGCGGCTGCTGCTGCACTCGACCGGCTCACCGCGTCCCCCGCCGTCATCGAACGTTTGCGATTGGCGCTGGCTGGCGCGGTTGAGATGCCCGGCCATCTGTGCCGCTGGGACCGTCATCACCCCAAGGTCTTTGAAGCCCTCTCGAATCACCGCTATTCCTTCGACGGCCTCGCCGTCGAACCCAACCCGCTTGGGCCCGTCGGGCGCGGGAGCATCGCCCGGCGGATCCGGGCCAGCGTCCACGCGGCGAAAATGTTTGCTCCGCACACTCAATCACGCTCCACCGCGTATCTCCGGACGGACCGTCAGCCGAGAGTGCAGCCGTCCGCCCACAGCACCATCGTGCAGGGGAGCAGCGAGACACTCTTACTTGGAGACGGCGTTGCGTCGCTCGTGCTCACAGATCCTCCTTACTTCGATAGCGTCCAGTACGGCGAACTGGCGTCCCTGCTGCTCGCCTGGACCGTGCCATTCGGCATCGCGTCCACCAGCGGCACCTTCCGCCGACGCGACGAGGCCGTCCCCAATCGGGCGAGACGCACGGGCCTCTCCGCCTACCAGCAGCGGCTACGCCGCATCTTCTCCGAGTGCGAGCGGGCCCTTGCGCCGGACGGCAGGCTCGTACTTACGTACCACAGCACGAACCTACGGGCGTGGTGGGCACTGGCCACCGCCCTTCGCACTGCCGGTTTCTACATAAACGGCCTCGCGGTCGCTAGAACGGAAAACGCCAGCGATCACGCCAAGCGCGGGAAGAGCTCTTTCGTGCACGACCTGCTGATTGAGTGCACACGGACACCGTCCGGGCCGGTTGTGCATACGACTCCCCGCAGTCCCGCCGAGCGTGAATTGCTGCGCGTCGGGCAGGCGATGGCGGGGATGCCCTCGCTGGACTACGCCGAGTTCCGAGAGTCGTTCGGCCGGCGCGTTGCCCGGCTTCGAGTACGCCGTATCCAGGCCGCCGACGTGACAATCAAGCTTGCACCGAGAGGAAGCCATGACCGAAGGACACAAGAGCCGGGTTCAGCACCTTCGCGAACGCGTCGCCGAGGCGGCCAAGTCGCCGACAAGGGCGACGCATGACGTTCCGTTCCGGGGCAGGAAAATACCACTGGTCAAAGTCGAAGTGCGCGCCGACTTCCCGCTCTACAACATCAAGAGCGGTCGCACACATCGGGCCCAGTCCGCGTACCTTGAGCGGCATCCCGGCCTCACGCGGGACTTCTTCCAGGATCCTGAGGATCAGCGCGTGCAGCAGGCGCAGAAGGAGATATTGCTCCGCATGATCGGAGAGAAGGATCTGGACGAGGACCTGAAGGAGAAGAAGCAGCAGACCCCGCTCGTGCTCACCAAGGACGGGTACATTGTTGACGGAAACCGCCGCATCACCGCACTCAGGGAGCAGGGCGTGACCTATGTGACGGCGGTCGTCCTTCCTGAGGATGCGACCGCGGATGAGATCTATGAGACCGAGCTCACTCTCCAGATGGCTCGCGACACAAAGGCCGAGTATAACTGGATCGACGAGCTCCTCCACATCCAGTATGGCATCGAAGAACTCGGCGAGAAGGCGGCGGATATTGCGACGAAGATGAGAAAGTCTGTGGAGGCCATCGCCGCCGACCTAGAGATCCTGTCCTACGTGAATCAGTACCTCGAATGGGCCAGCGCTCGGGGCCAGTTTCACAAGGTGCCGCAAAACTCCAAGCAGCCGTTCATCGACTTGTCGCTCGGGCTCAAAGGCCAAGCGGTCAAGGGCCTCAGCAAGACGGCCAAGGAGGCGATCAAGGTCGCCTGCTTCGCAGCAATCCACAGCAGCAGCGGTTACGAGGCCATCCGCGACATCATCCGTCGCCTGAGCAAGCAGGCCGAGGCGGTGGTGGAAAAACTCCGAGAACAAGGGATCAAAGAGGGCAACACGTCCCACAAGGTCAAAGGAGCCGACGACGACGAAGACCCGCTCGCCCGTCTCGCCGCAGCAGACGCGAAGGGAACCGGGACACCTCACGTAACTCTCGCCGCCGTTTTCTCAGACCCAGACCGCGCCAAGGCGGCGGTCGAACCTTTGATGACCGCGATCGACGAGCTTGCCGAGGAGGAGCGCGAGGAGAGCCGCAGCAACAACCCGCTCCGTGCTCTCACGCGGGCTGAGGCCCTCCTGAAAAAGATCCGCCTCGACGCCAAGTGCCGCGGCGACGCCAAGATCGGTCAAACGCTCGAAGCCATCACCGAGCACGTTGACCGGCTCGCGGAGGAACTGGCCGGCACGAAGAAGAAGAGGTAATCCCAATGGCCCAAGTTACCATCAAACGCGGGAACCAGTGGGACGCCGTCGATGTGGACGTGGACGACTCTGTACAGCACATCGCCGCCGAGCTGGCGCAAATCATCCTCCCCGGCGGCGGCGAGCCTCGGCAGCGCGGATTCACGCTCTCCCTGTTCAATCTCCTCCGGACAGCGCGAGAGATCGCGGTTGTCGTCAAGCGATCTGGCGCGTCCTGCCGCTACGACGACTGGATCCGGGCCCGGCTGGGGGGCCTCGCCGATGAGATTGCTTCTCGGGAGGGAGCGGCGGCCGCGCCGTCCATCACCGAACAGGAACTAGTCGACTTCCTCGCCGAGGCCAGCTTCACGCGAGCGTTGAAGCCTACACAGGTGACGAACGTCGCGCGCCTGCTCGCGCTCCGTCATGGCGCCAACTTCTCTGTTCCAGGAGCTGGCAAAACGACCATGCTCCTTGCGGTGCATGCCGCCCTCCTCGCCCAGCGACGAGTGGACCGCCTGCTGGTGGTCGCTCCGAAGAACGCGATGATTTCGTGGGAGGACGAGATCGAGGTGTGCTTCAGCCGCACCGAACCGTTTCGGGTGCGTCGGCTCGCTGGAGGCCGCGACGGAGTCGAACGGGCTCTGCGCGACGACCCGCACATTGCGTTTATTACCTATCAGCTGCTCCCCAACGTCGAGCGACTTGTCGGCGAATGGGCGTTCGGTCGCGCCGCACATGTGGTGCTCGATGAATCCCATCGGGTAAAGGGGGGAGTGGACGGCTTTACCGCTGGCGCCGCCCTGCGACTTAGCGCCGCGGCGATACGGCGGGATGTGCTGAGCGGTACTCCGCTACCGCAGTCGTCAGAGGACCTGCGCCCGCAACTGGAGTTCCTCTGGCCTGGACAACACATCCTGCCCGAGCCCCGACGCGGGCTGCCTTCCCCCGCCGACCTTGCCGATCTCCAAGGCCGCGTTCGCCCGCTCTATGTGCGCACGACCAAGAGCCAGCTTGGGCTTCGACAGCCTCAGTTGGAACGTATCCCGGTGCGACTGGGCCCGGTTCAGAAGGAGTTGTACGAACTGCTACGAAGCGAAGCCAAGCGCCAAGCGGCCGGAATGTCCGCGATTGACCGCGCTTTCTTGCGCCGGCTCGGACGGCACGTCATCCGACTCATCGAAGCCGCCACCAATCCAGCATTGCTGACCAAGGGACTGCTCATCGACGAAGACGAGGTGGTCGATGAACAATCCCAGCAATCCTCGCTCCGCGCGTTCGACCTAATCCGAGAGTTCGCCCGCCGCGAGAAGTCTGCCAAGCTGACGGCGGCCCGGGCACTCGTTGACCAATCGCTCCGCTCCGACGCTTCCGCGAAGGTCGTGCTCTGGACCACGTTCATCGAGAACATCCGGACCCTGGAGAACATGCTCGCCGCATACAAACCGGTGCTCTTGTACGGCGCTGTTGGAACCGGCGATGAGGACGATCCGGAAACACGAGAAGGACGTATCCGGCAGTTCCATCGCGATGCCGCGTGCCGAGTGATGGTGGCCAACCCCGCAGCGTGCGGTGAGGGTATCAGCCTGCACCGAGTCTGCCACCACGCCATCTACGTGGACCGCACGTTCAACGCGGCCCATTTCCTTCAGTCGGTGGACCGCATCCACAGGCTCGGCCTCGCCCCCGATCAACTGACGCGGGTATCCGTCCTCGAAGCGGAAGGCACCATCGACGCCAACATCGCCCGCCGGCTCAAGGAGAAGATCGACGTAATGGCAACGATCTTGGACGATCCCGGTCTACAGGCGCTCGCGTACGACCCCGACGACATCATTGAAGAGTTCCCAGCCGGCTTGGAGCTCGCCGATGTTGAGGGCGTGATCGACCACCTCACCGGCGACGCTTCCCAAACGGAGTAAGCCCAGTGATTTCGCTTACCCCAGGTCGAATCACGGCGCTTTGGCTGGTCCTTCGCAGCGTTGAAAAACTCGGCGGCGAGTCGTCTCGCAGCGACTTGATGCGTGTCGCGTCGCGAAGCTCTCTACGGAGCGGCGGCCTCCCAATTGCTGATGGCCTTCAGCTCGGGCTGCGCGGAAAGTTCGTTCGGCAGTCGGGAGAACACCTTTCACTTACAGAGTTTGGCCGCGGGGTGCTCGCGCTTGCTGCTGAGGACGAGCCGCCTCAGGAGGCACGCCGAGTATTCCTATCCGTGCTGCTCCTCTCTGATCCGCCGCCGTGGGTAGCTTATTGGCAAGGGGATCCTACCTCCATCGGATTGTTACTGAGCGACGCAGACCGCTCCATATTGGCGGGGGCAGGGCTGTGGCCCACTCCAGCGGCTGACTCTGCGGATCTCCAAGCGGCGGCCTGGTGGGACGCTCTTGCGATGGTGCCGCTGCCCGAATCCGTGCTGGCCTTGAAGAAGGCTGTGGGTGACGCAGGCGAACAACTCACTATTCGATACGAGCAAGAGAGGCTCCGCGCCGAGGGCCATCCGGACTTAGCTGAGCGGGTGTGGTGGGCAGGACGCGAAAGTCCAGCCTATGGATTTGACGTTGGGACTTTTCGTGGAAGATCGTTTGGAGGTGATCCTGCCGAACCCCTCGCGATCGAGGTAAAGAGCGTCGCATATCCGGTCCAAGACGTTTTTCCCTTTCACCTCACTGTTCACGAATGGAGAACTGCCCAGCGTTTGAAGGAGCGTCATGTCTTGCACCTTTGGGAAAACGTACGAGTGTCAGCCGAGCAGCCGCCAGTCCCACGGACGCCGCGGATCGTGAGCGCAGACTCGATACGCGACCATATTGCACTTCCGCCAACGTGCGGACATCGCTGCTGTTGGGAGTCCATGGCGATTGACTTCCCGATTACCGATTAGGCCACCGTGGCAGTTCATCCGCCATGTGGATGGAGCGATGATTGAGACCACTCTGACGCTCTAGCCGGCTTCAAGGCGTCCCGGGTGCCTCGCCGTTGGCCTTCTGCGGCCACCTGAACGGCTCAGAGGTCCGCCAGCCCGACCGACCGATCCACGGCCCCTCCAGCACGCGGACCTCCCAGAGGTCGCCGTCGCGCTGGATGATCTTGGCACGGGTGCCGCCCTCCACGCCGACCAGCCGGTTCTGCATCCGGAGTTCTGTCTCGCCCAGGGTGTCCTTCGCCCGCTGCACGGTCAAGTAGCGCTCCCACGTCGCGCTGTCCGCGACGACGGCCCACTTACCCTTGCCGGGCTCGCCGATGATCACTTCGTCACCCGGCTGGAAGTTCCCGGTGCGGCGCTCCTCCCCAGGAGAGCGCGCCGGCGCGGAGCCGGGCGCGGCAGGTCGTAGACCGAAGTAGAGCGGGACCGCGAGGATCGCCAGGAGGAACAGGAGGGCGATCTTCGATGCGATACGGAGGGCTTTAGGTTGGGGCTGGGCGGTGCTCATGGGGCGGGTCTCCTGGGAAAGACTCCGCAGCCCGGCACCTACGAAAAGCGGGGGCGCCGAACCACGGTCGCTCCCAGAGACCCCCGCCAAGGGGCATGTGAAACAACGCATGGCCGACGCCCCCTTGCGGGGGCGCGGTACCAAGCGCTGCTTTCACATCGAGAGCCTTGCGGCTCAAGTTGGCGGTTTCTCTGGGAAGCAGGACTTGACGCTCGCGCGTCGAACGGGATGTCGGTCGCGGGTGCGACCGTGGGGTTGTGTCGGTGGATGCTCCTCTGGCGGGAAGGGACTCGCCACGGCGGCGAGTTGCAGAGATAGTACCGCTGGCCCTCTGAGCGAGGACACCAGAGCCAGTCAGGAAGCCGGGCGTCGTGCCCTCTCAACGCGTCGGCGAGCGGGTGCTATTCGGCAGTCTGAGAGACCGCATCCGAGAGCGCGAGCGCGGCGCTCGCCTCGGCGTTCTGATCACGGAACAGACTGCTAACACGGTGCCAGTACTCGCGTGCTCGATCGGCTGCGAGGGGATTGGGATGCTCGCGACCCTCGATCCGGTGCATCCGGATCGCCTCAGCGATGTCAGACAATCCGACGGTGTGTCGTTCAAGGTCTTCGATGCGTCGGCGAAGTGCGGCACTCCCGATGCTCACGGCTCACCATCCTTCCTACGTCGCGCTTCGAGAGCGGCCACTCGCTCGGCAAGTTCATGGGTCTCGATGCTCCGACGTGCGAGTTCAACGACCGCTGCGAGCTTGGCTGCATCGTCGGTACCGATGCGACCCTCACTGACTGCCTGGAGAATCGCGGATGATGCCCGAACTGCGTCCTTCGGAGTAGCGACCGCCGGCATCTCGAATCCCTCTAGATCTGCTCCCATGCTCTTGGCTTTGCCGAGAACGCGATCCAGAAGAACCTTCGCAGCCTGTACGTCGCCCTTCTCCGCGAGCGTCGCCAAAGTCCGCAGCACCCTCGCGAGCCTCTCGGGGGGCACCGTGTTGTGCACAGTCTGGGCGAGGACCTTCTGGTACTTCATCCACGGGTTACCGTGACCCACGCCGGCCTTGTTGCCCGGGCCAAAGCGCCCGTTCTTCAGTCGGCCCTCTTCCTGGGAGGTAGCGCTAGGCGTGGTCGAGGTGTTGCCGGGTCGCTTGCTCATACGTCATCATCTTTGAATGGCGTGGCGGGATGCGGCCCGCTTGTGTTGCTGCGCTGGCGATCATCGGTCGTGATTCTGCAGGCGATCAGGCTGCCCCTTGCGTCGCGAGCCGTTCGGCCCGACGGGTGATTGCCTCGACCTTCTCGCGGATGGTCGGGAGGTCCTTTGTGTCGTAGAGCTTCGTCCATCCCAGCCGGCGCGCGGGTCGCACGCCCGTCGCCATGATGGCGTAGTGGATGCGCTGGTAGGTCGTGCCGAGACGATCGGCGATCTCCTGAATGGTGAGCGGGAGGGCAGGCTGGTTCTTCCGGTTGACGGTCGGCATGTGGTGACTCCGTGGAATGGGTCGGTCGGAGTGAGGAGCGACGGGCCCACCACATCGACTGACAGGGAATCGTGGTGTCCTTCGGATCACCGCGCCACTTCCGCCTGGACAGTTCATTCCTGAGGGGGATTGAACTGCATGGACGGGGAGTCTCGTTCAAGACTGGCCGCTTCGACCGCTTCATCCGGGGCGTAACTCAACGTTACCCATGCCCGCGTGCTGCAGTGACTCGTTTCGATCCAGAGAACAAGCCCTCTCGTGCATTTGTCACTCAGGTAACTCATTCTCTCTACTTTGAGAAGACTGAACAAGTAGAGGAGGAAAAGGTTGAACACGAGGCGTCGGTCTCCGCGGTGGGACAGGACGCAACGACTTCGGGTAACGCGAGTGACGAGTAACGCCGAGGCTGCGAGCGACCGAGCGGCATGGTGATCCCCGCCCTGTATCGCGTAGTTGGTCTACGAGCTCTACGCCCCGCCAGAGCGTGACTCGAAGCATTCGCCGTGCGATTCTCGCGAGCGTTTCGCATCGGACGTGTATCGGTCGTGTGTCGGACGTGATTCTCACGTCATGCTGCTGTACTTGTCCATTTCACTGTGCATTTAGTATCGAGACGAGTGCGGCATTGCTGCGTGCTCTGCATGCGGAAGTGTGCGTCTGGGAAATGGGACCAACCCGGCATCGCGGATCGGAGGGAGCGAGCATGGAGGCGGAGCGCATATGGAAGTGTGCAATGTGAGACTACGGGAGAGGGGCATGGACGACCCGCACGAGTTGACGCTGAAGGAGATAGCCCACGCGATGGGCGTGAAGGCCCAGAACATCGCCCACATGGCCTGGCGACACGGCATCAGGCCCGCCCGCGTGCGGAACGGCATGGGCCTGTACGACCGCGAGCGAGTGAGGCGGATCGTGGAGACGTTCGACACCTATTGCACGAGCGAGCACGCGGAGGACCGCGCGGCGCTCACGGCTTGGCTGGGACCACGCAGCAAGAGCGTGGACGAAACAACGGGAGTGCGAGCATGAGTGCCGAGTCTCGACGACTGGATGCTTTCAGTGTGCGGAGTCGCGTCGACATCGTCGAGTTGATCGCTGAGCACACCCCGTTGCAACGCATCGGCACTGAGCACGTCGGTCGCTGTTTATTCCACGCCGACAGCAGGCCTTCCCTGAACGTCAATCGCGAGAAGGGGCTCTACCACTGCTTCGGCTGCGGTGCGAAGGGTGACGCGATCACATTCGTGCAGAAGCACATCGGATTGGACTTCCACGATGCGTTGCGTCACTTGTCAGAGTGGTCGAGCGGCATGAAGCCCTTGCAGAGTCAGAGACGGCGAAGTACTGGCGGAGGATCGTCAGGCAGTGAGAAGAATGAAGCGCCGAAGGATGCCGGCGCGCACCGAGCAGATCGACACACCGGGAACGCCGGCGCGGGACGTACCGCGCCCGCTGACCCAATCGAACCAGCTTGGAGGTTGCGCATGGCCGCGTATGAGATGAGGAAGAAACAAGAGGCGAAGCGGACGGTGGGGCGAGCGCTTCTCAAGATCCGACTTTGCGAGCTACTCGGCAAGGAACTGCCGACGG
This sequence comes from Phycisphaerae bacterium, assembly GCA_016794925.1. GTDB lineage: Bacteria > Planctomycetota > Phycisphaerae > Phycisphaerales > UBA1924 > JAEUIW01. The sequence continues at coordinate 9,113 of JAEUIW010000005.1, read as the reverse complement.
AGCCCAAGGCGCGGGCGGCCCTCCTGGAGAGGATGGCGCGTGCGGCGAAGCAGGACGGCAAGGACCGCAACGGGGCCTTCTGGGCTGTCTGGTACAACTGCCCGAGCAGGGGTGATGTCCCGGAGGCTGAGGTTCTGCGGGCCATCGTGGCGGTCTACGGGCGGCCAAGCCCGGGCGAACCGGGGCCCACGGACAAGTGGCGAGCCCAGGAGAAGCGGCTCTTGGCGCAGTACTCGGAGTATCTCAAACACGCTCACGAGTACGGCATCCCCCGCATCTACGCTGACGCCGAGGGGTTCCCGACGTCAGCCCACGAGGAGCGCGATCCGGCCTTCGGAAACTGGTCTTGGGGCTACGACCCGGCCACCGGTGAGGTGATCGAGCCCGTGCTGGCGCGCGTGCTGCCTGAGCACTTCAAGGAAGGCTCCCGGCCTGGGCTCGTCGGCTTCATTCGCCGCCCGCTGCGCGATGAGATCGGACGACACGCAGAGCTTCGGCGAATCACCGGCCAAGACGTCGGCCTCAAGGTTGATTGGGGGCGATGGACCGACCCGGAGGGTTACCGCGATGAGTCCCTCGAACCGTCGAACGTCGTTCAGCAGGTCGCCGAGTTCATCAGGCGTCACTACTACAACTTTGGGCACGAGTGCCGCACGCTGATCTGCATCGGCGGACAGTTCTTGTATTGGGATGGGCGTTGCTGGGTCGAGAAGTCGCGAGAGGCCATCTATCGCGAGGCCCGCGAGTTCCTCCTTCGGTCCAACTGGTATCACCCGAAGCCCAAGCGCCCGGACGCAAACCTCGACGGCTTCGTCGCCGCGCTGGCGGAGCGCGTGGTGGTCGAGGGCGCGATTCGCGAAGGCATGCACCTGTATCCCCGAGTCACGCACTCTGACCGCAACCTCCCGGCGATTCCCGACGACGGCCTCGACGACGCGAGGTTCTTGATTCCGCACCGAAACGGAGTTCTGAGCCTCGATCCGCGACTCGGCGAGCCCAAGCTGATTCCGCACTCTCCGCGGCGGCTATTCCGCAGTGTGACCGACTTGGACTGGCCCGACTTCGACGTGGAGCCAAGCAAGCGTCAGTGTCCGACGTTCGATCACTTCTTGGCCGATCAGGGCTGGCTGCCGGGTTCTCCAGGCGTTCTGAGGTTCGAGGAGATGCTGGGCCTCGCGCTCTCCGGCGTCATGGACTTCCACGTCATGTTCTTCCTGCAGGGACCGCCTCGCTCGGGCAAGTCGCTGACCGCGCGCCTCCTGGGGAGGATGCTCCCGCTGGGCTGGGTCGTCTACAAGGACGTGTCGCAGTTCACTAACCGATTCGGAATGAGCGACTACGCCCGTGCCCGCCTGGTGATCTTGGACGAGTGGTCCGACTCTGGGAGGAGGGATGGCACCGACGTTATGCGAGTCATGAAGCAGATGACCGGAGGCTCGCTGATCCAGGTGGAAGAGAAGCACGGACGCATCTATCAAGCGTTCGTGTCGGTGAAGTTCCTCGCCACCGGCAACCGACTGCCCGCGCACAACGACCCCTCCGGCGGCGCAGCCACACGGATCGAACCAAGCGTCTTTACCAAGTCTGCGACGGGTCGCGAAGATCGAGAGCTCGAACAGAAGCTGGCCGCGGAGATACCCGCGATCGTGCTTCGCGCGTTCGCCGGGCTCAAGCGACTAATGCCAGACGGGAAGCCCACGGGGAAGTTCACGCAGACTGAGACGAGCCGCGAGATGAAGCGGAACATCCTCGCCGACGGCTCGTCGATGCAGGAGTTCATCGCGCTGCGGATGAGGCGCAAGCTTGGGTCCTCCGTGCTCGTCGCCGAAGTTCGCAAGGCCTTCAACCTTCACGCCGCGAAGGAGCGGCAGGAGGGGATGTCCGAGCACAAGTTCTCCCGCGAGTTCACCGTGGCGACGGGCGACCGGGCCAAGGTCGCGCGACTTCCTGGGAAGGCACCGGCCCGCGTCTACGAGGGCTGGGAGCTACTGCCGGCGGGGGCACCTCCCCGGGAGGTGCGACCGAAGCGAGTCGTTCGGAAGCGGGCGGCGTAGTTATCACCAAAATGTCCTGTGCTTTATGCTCTTTGCCCCATAGGGTCTCGCTCTAGCCCCGTCGGGCGCGCGTCGGGTGACGGTGGGCTGACGCGAGAAGCAATGAGAGCGGACCGTACCAGGGCGTGCCCGGGATGTCCGCCAAGGCACAAGGAGCACCAATGGACACAAAGGAACTAGCCGGTCAACTGAGAGAGATCGCCGATCTGATCCACGTCGGCCCCCTCACCCGGAAAATTATCGAGCGATGCCGCGAACTCGCGGGCGAGGCTGCCCCGATGAACGACTCGCCGTGGGTCGCTCGGGCCGCCGAAGTGCTTCACGATCTCGGCTGGAAAGCGGGCGAGGACCAGTTCGACCGGGGCCGACCCGGAGACGCGGATCGGCTGCGAACGATCGCGGACAAGATCGCCCCTCCCGCCGTGAAGGGTGAGCGAGACCCGGACGATCTGCTCACTGGCGAGGAAGTCCTCAGACACGCGAGGATGTGGAAGGACCGCGACCCGGACCAATCGGAGGGAAACTATCGGCGAGCGCAAGCCGCGAGGTTGTCTCGCCTGCGGGACGATGGCCTCAAAGGCCGCGATGTCGCAGGCGAGTATCTTTACCGCTGGGAAGATGTCACCTACTTCTTCGACGTGACCCTGCGAGAGCGTGTGGTGGCGAAGAAGTCGCTGAAGCCAGAGTCGCCCGCCAAGTCCGCCAAGCGATTGAGCCCGAGCAAGCGATTCGACTTGCCGCCTGCCACTGACGCACTGGAAGGAGGTGCGGCATGAAGGGTGCGGTCAGGCTCTTGGAGAGGACCATCAAGAAGCGCACGGCGGACGGATCGCTCGTGGGGTACGACTATTGGTACGCGCGCTGGCGCGAGGACGACCCGGCGACCGGCAAGCGCAAGGTCGCCGAGAAGTGCGTGGGCCGCAAGGAATCGCTGAGTCGCCGCGCCGCGCTCGTGGAGATGCAGCGGCTTCTGGAGGCGGGCGAGATCGGCGGCGCTCGTCGCGGCGCGGTCGGCGCGGGCGCGACCGTGACGCTCGGCCAACTGAACAAGCGCTTCGTCGAGATGAAGCAGGCCCAGAAGGTCAGCCCCGGCACGCTGCAGGCGTACGACTACGCGATCCGGCTGCTGGAGGAGTTCTTCAAGCAGTCCCGTGAGGTCGCCACCATCGGGCGCGAGCAGGCGTGGGACTTCGTCAAGGCGATGCAGAAGGGCAAGCTCGACAAGTGCTACGGCGGTGAGTGGAAGACCTACAAGATGGGCGACGTCACCATCGCCAAGCATCTCCGGCACGTCCGCGCGATCTTCGAGTACGCGGTGGACCCCGACGACGGCGAGCCGATGATCGCCGCCAACCCATTCCGCAAGGTCAGGGTCAAGGCGGCGAAGGCCAAGGTCTGGCGGCAGGTCACCGAGGCCGAGGTCCGCCGTCTCCTGGAGGTGGCCCCGGGCGGCTGGCGGATGCTCATCGCCCTCTGCTACTACGCCGGCCTTCGACGTTCGGACGCCCTCCGGCTGCGCTGGAAGCAGGTCAGCCTCGACGCGAAGGTGATCCGCTTCACGGCCAAGAAGACCGAGCGGCACGAGTCCAAGCGTGAGCAGGCCGTTCCCGTCTCGCCCTCCCTGGAGGCCATCCTGCGGGCCGAGAAGGTCCTCCTGGAGGGGCACGGGGAATACGACCCGGAACGGGAGGTCGTCCTCCAGAGGACCGCCAAGGGCGAAGCGCGGTCCCGCGATCCGAAGTTCGTCCGGGTGGGGAACATCGGGCGGCGGTTCAGGACGTTCTGCACGGCTGCCAAGGTCCACGAGTACGTGGACCCCTGCCACACCCTGCGGAAGTCCATCCTGACCGAGTGGTCCACCCGCCTGTCCGCGAAGACCCTCCAGCACCTCGCCGGGCACTCGTCCGTCGCCACGACGATGGAGCACTACCAGTTGCCCGCCCACGTCCGCCCTGAGGACCTGGAGCCGGTGGTGAAGGCCGAACGAGTGGTAACTGAGGTGGTAACTGCCGGGAGCCCGTGAGTGGAAGAGTGCGTTTCAGGCCGGAAAACATGGGCCAAGACGCACTCTGGCCGCAGTCCAAAGCACTGTACTGTCGATCCGGTGGTTGCGGGTTCGAGTCCCGTCCGCCTCGTTTACGAAAGTCTCGGCGTTGCCGGGACCTTCGTCGTTTTTGCTCTTCCCCACATTCGCATCAGAACTGTCGAGTGCGCGCAAAGTGCGCGCTTGCGGGGCTGGCTTCGAGAGCAGAAAGGCGCGCCAGATCATAAATGAGAGTTCTTGTTCGGAGAAAAGTTGTTGGAGCGGGGCCTGAGACACGCGGCGCACGCGGCCAGCGCACGGTTGACATCGGCCTCCGTGGTCCGCCAGTTGACCACGCTGACACGCATGGCACGCCGGCCGCGCCATGTCGTCCCGCTGAAGAAGGCCTCGCCGGAGGCATTGACCGACGCGACCATCTCGTCTGTGCGTGCGTCATGCTCTGACTGCGTCGCGCCAGCACGTGGTGCCAGGAATCGCACCAAGCCCTGGTTCAGGGTCGGGCGATGCAGCACTTCCACTCCCGGCAGCTCGCCAAGCCCATCCACGATGGCCAGGGCGTGAGCGCAGCAGCGATCAATCATGTTCGCCAGCCCCTCACGGCCTAGTTCGCGGAGCGCCGCGTAGAGCGCAAAGCCCCGGGCTCGACGCGACCACTCCGGCGTCCAGTCGATCGGGTCGCGGTGGGACGCCGAAACCTCGATGTAGTCCGCCTGGATCGACATGGCCGCCCGATGCGCTGCCGCGTGACGAACAAAGGCCACGCCGCAGTCGAACGGCACGTTCAGCCATTTGTGGGCGTCCGTGGCCCAACTGTCCGCCGCTTCGACGCCCTCGAGCAAGTGGCTCTTGGACTGGCTGAACCGCGCGGCCAGCCCAAAGGCGCCGTCCACATGCACCCACGCGCCGTGGTCATGCGCGAGCGGGATCAGCGCGGCAAACGGGTCGAACGCAGCGGTGTTGATGTCGCCGGCATTGAGCACCATGATCGTTGGGGCGCTGGACTCTCTGAGCACGCCGACGAGTGCGGACACATCGACGCGTCCGTTCCCATCCGTTTTCATCGCGATGATTTGGCGTCGCCCGATGCCCAGGTACCGCAGAGCGCGGTGAATCGAACCGTGGCACTGGTCGCTCGCGAGAACGCGCAAAGGCGGCGAGCCGGCCAGCCCATGCTCGTGCACGTCGCAGCCCGCGTTTTGAAGCACGGCGTATCGAGCGGCGGCCAGCCCCGCGAAGTGCGCGAGTTGGCAGCCAGTCGTGAGCGCGAACGAGCATGCCGACGGCAAGCCGAAGAGTTGCTTGAGGAGTTCACCGACGACCTCTTCGACAACACAAGCGGCTGGGCCGCACGCATGGGTTACGGCGTTCTGGTCCCAGGCCGAGGTGAGCCAGTCCGCCGCGAGTGCGGACGGCAACGCGCCCCCAATGACCCACGCGAAGAACCGACCGCTCGGACACCCGAGCAGCCCGCCGTCCGCCGCTGCCACCAAGTCGTCGAGAACCTGCACGGCGTCGATCCCTCGCTCGTTTGGTGTGACGTCGAGCCGAGCGCGGAGTTCCCTTGCGGACGCCGTCGCAGCCACCGGTCGCCGCGGCAAACCATCTAAGAACTCCTCGGCGTGCCGGAGGGCCCGGTGCAGGACGGCGTGTGTGTGCGTGGTCATCGAGGTTGCTCCACGCCACGGCGCTTCTGGTTTGTGAAGACCGGACTTTCGGCGGCGATGATCTCCCGGGCCAGCATGACCGCCTTTCGTTCTTCGCCCCACTGGTAGCCGCCCAGCGATCCGGAGGCCCTCAGCACACGGTGGCAAGGGATCAGGTAACCGATTGGATTCGCGGCGACCGCATTGGCTACGGCGCGCGTCGCGCGTGGTGAGCCGATGCGATGGGCCAGGTCCTGGTAGGAGACCGCGCTGCGCCCCGGAAGCCGCAGCAGCGCCTCCCAGACTTTGAGCTGGAAGTTGGTTCCCTTGAGCACCAACAGCAGCGACGACGCACCGCGCCCCTCGAACACGGCTCGCGCGAGTGGCGCCGTGGAGCGCTGGTCGCGCACGAGCGAGGCGTGTGGCCACTCGCGTGCGATGGCATCGATCTCCTCGCGTGCTTCTTGATCATCAGCGAACCGCATCGCGCAAATCCCGCGTGGAGTCGCCGCAATCACGCATCGTCCGAAGGGTGAATCGTGCACACCGTACCGAATAGTCAGCCCTTGACCCATCGCCGCGTACTCTCCCGGCGTAACGGCTTCCACGGACACCATGAGATCGTGGAGCCGGCTCGGGCCGCTCAGCCCGACGGCGAACGCGGCGTCGAGCACCGGCTTGCAATCTCGAAGCAGTCGCTTGGCTTCACCGGCGGTCACGAACTGCAAGAAGCGCTTCGGGCTCACGCCGGCCCAACGGCGAAAGACACGCTGCAGGTAGGCCGGGCTGATGCCTACACGCTTGGCGACCGCGGCAAGCGATGGCTGGCTTGCCGCGTTCTGCTCAATGAATGCGATGGCATTCTTGATTCGCTCGTAGTCAGATGGCACGCTCTGCGGCTCCGATCGCGATTGTCGCGCGCGAGAATACTGTGCCGGTCGCGTGGGGTCCACCCGTTTCTTGCGCGCATCGCCTCGTGCCGCTTGTCCGTGGCCTCGGGATCGTGCCGTTGCGTTTTCGGCGGTCCGCTTCTCAACTCCGTCACGCGAACCGCCCTAGCGTTCATTCGCGGTCCGATCAGCGACAAATCTGCGGAGTCGCTTATTGAGAATCGAACCGCCAGGAGTATTCAGATGGCTCTGGTTGGTTTGCTGGCGAGCGCGGTGTGCATCGGGACTTGCCACTGGGCTGACGAAAAACAGGTGGTCGGCCCCGTACATATCGTCGATGTTCGTGCGGACAGGGTCACCCCACACGGGTCGATTGTCATTCAAGGACAGCGGATCACCTCGATCGACCCAGCGCCCCCCGGCGAAGCGGGCACGAGCGACCAATCCGACCTGTACGCGATCCCAGGGCTCTTTGATTGCCATGTGCACCTGAACGAGCCAGACCGCGATGCACGGTTGATGATTGCCTATGGCGTGGTCATGGCACGCGACATGGGCGGCAGCACTGGCGATAGGGTGCGCTTGCGCGAACGCGCCAAACGCGATGGACTCTTCGGCTTGAGCCTGAAGGTCACTGGAACACTGCTCGACGGCGCCCCGCCCTATCACCTTTGGGCCGCCGTGTGCGACACGCCCGAACAGGGCCGTGCGGCGGCTCGGACAGTTGCGGCCGCCGGCGTTGACCAGATCAAGGTCTATTCCCGACTGAAGCCTGAGGTTCACGACGCGATTCTCGACGAAGCGAGGACTCTTGGGCTGCGTTGTGTGGGGCATGTGCCCGACTCGATGACGATCCTTGATGCCGCCCGCGCCGGCCAGGCCAGCAACGAGCACCTCCAACGCGCCGAGACGCTTTTCTTGCCTCTTGCACAGAACTTCGAACCTCCAAAGGGGAGTGGGTTCATCTTCGGGGGCGGTTGGTGGGGCGCCTATCCCGGCGTTGACAAGACCGCACTCGATGCCCGCCTTCGAGACTTGGCGGGCACCGGCATGGTCCAATGTCCGACGCTCGTGATGACGGCCTCGTACGGGAGAATCCCTGTGAGCGAAGAGACGCTCGCGGCGTGGAATCGCTTCGTGCCACCTTCTGACGTGCAGGCCTGGATCACCAAGCCCGAGCAATGGGGTGCGTACGTAGACTCTGCAGCTCAAGCGTGGCCTTCCGTGCTCGACCTTGTCGGCAGGCTGCACGCTACCGGGAACACCATCATCGTGGGCACCGACCTCGCAAACCCGTACGCGCTGGCGGGCTACTCGGTGCACGAAGAGATGGGCTACCTCCAGCAGGCGGGATTGTCCAACGCCGAATGTCTGCGGGCGGCGACGATGAACGCGGCCGCGTTTCTTGGAGTGGACACCGACCTTGGCACGATCGAGCCTGGGAAGCTCGCTAGCTTTGTTCTTGTCGAGGGCAACCCGCTCGACGCCATCCACAACACGCGCAAGATCCGTGAGGTGTGGGTCAAGGGTCGACGATACGATGGCGACGCGATCGAGCGGCTGAAAGCCGAGGCCGCGGAACTCACCGGCAGCTTGATTCCCGGTGACCCCCCCGCTTCCCTGACGCCACTGGCGGGCACGGTCATCGGATCTCACTCGTACCTCCTCAAGTACCAGGATTGGGAGATCGGCACAGAGGACTTCGAGGTCGCGCGTCTCGCGGATGGCTTCTCCACGCGGACCATCAGTCGCCTCAAGTCCTACGGGCAAGTTCCGGCTGTTGTTGAGTCACGCCACTCCATGGACGGAGCACTTCGGACCATCGAGTGGACTTCATACGCGAGAGTGCCAAGCCGCGGGACGCTTCGGGCGGATGATCGAGCGTTCGAGTTACAACTCTTGCGCGGTGGCACGATGGAGACGAACAATGGTGAGATGGCTCTTGACGCGTTTGTGAACGCGCCCTTGGGCATGGGGGCGGAGATCATGCTTTGCAAGCGCCTTGTGTTGGCCGTGGGTGAAGCGCGCGACGTGTCGGGGTACGAGCCGCAGCTGCGTAGCGCCCAGGCCCTTCCGGCGATGTGGACCGTCCGCCGACTCGATGATGAAGAGGCCCAGACCGTCGGCGGAGCCAAGGTGCGGTGTTCGGTTTACACCATCACCCGGACCGATCCGACCGACGGCGGCATGGTCACGCTCTGGATCGACTCCGACGGCGTCCCGGTCAAACGCGTGTCGTTGCAAGGATCACTGACCCAATCTGCAATTCGGCGATAGACCATGTCGGCTCGGGACATCGATATTGAGCTTTGGGCAAAAGAGATCTTCAGCGTCAAGATGATCGCCACGACCAAGACTTCGCCAATCTGCCTGCTCACCCGCGCGGCGAAGCCGGAGAGCTAGTGTAGTGCTTCATATTTAATGCAACATATATCTCGACGATTCGTTCTGCTTCTACCTACAAAGGAGCAGAGCAATGCGC
>JAEUIW010000059.1 GCA_016794925.1 Phycisphaerae bacterium | reverse complement strand
TGTCATGCACATGGTCCGCACCTTCGAGGATGCGGGTGCGGGCGCGGTGCATCTGGAGGATCAGATCCTGCCCAAGAAGTGCGGGCATCTGAACGGCAAGAGCCTCGTCAGCCCCACCGACATGGCCGCCAAGGTCGCCGCCGCCGCCAAGGCCCGGCGCGACATGGTGATCATCGCGCGCACCGATGCCGTGGGTGTGGACGGCTTCGATGCCGCGGTGGAACGCGCCAGGCTCTATGTCGAGGCCGGCGCCGATGCGATCTTCCCCGAGGGGCTGACCAGCCGCGAGATGTTCGAGCGCTTCCATGCCGCGCTCCCCGATACCCCCCTGCTCGCCAACATGACCGAGTTCGGCAAGACGCCCTTCTTCACCGCCGCCGAGTTCGAGGCGATGGGATACAAGCTGGTCATCTGGCCGGTTTCCAGCCTGCGCGCGGCCAACAAGGCCCAGGCCGAGCTCTACGCAGCGATCAGTCGCGACGGCGGCACGCACAAGATGCTCGACCGGATGCAGACCCGGCAAGAGCTCTACGACACCATCGGCCTCCACGATTTCGAGGAACTGGACGCCAACATCATCCAGACCATCGTCCCGCAGGGGATGCCGCAGGACGGGTGAGCGCATGGGTGACGGGCCGGCGCGGGCCTGCTAACGGGCGCGCACCATGACTACCGATCTCGACCGCCCGATCCTCGTGCCGCCCGGCGGCGACCCGCAGGGTCATGGCGTCGTCGTCACGGGTGATGAAACGGTGGCGGCGCAGCACGTCGTCGAGTTCGACACGCGGCAGCACGGGCTCACCCCGTGCCGCGACCTGCCGCTCGGCGCGCACCCAATGCCGCAGACCCACCGAGTCCAGGCGCGCCTCCACCTCCAGTTCGGCGTCCTCGGCGGGCGGCGGCAACGGTTCCAACT
>JAEUIW010000058.1 GCA_016794925.1 Phycisphaerae bacterium | reverse complement strand
TGGCCGCGACCACCGCAGGCCGGACACGCTTGCTGCATCGCGAAGATGCCGCGTTGCATGCGGACGTTGCCACGCCCGCCGCAGGTCGTGCAGGTGTCGACCTTGCCGTCCGCCGAGCCCGACCCCTTGCAGGGCTCGCAGGCCGCCAGCGACGGGATCTCGATGCGTTTCTCGGCCCCGGCGACGGCCTCCTCCAGGTCCAGCTCCATCACGTAGCCGACATCGGCGCCGCGACGTGCGGCGCGCGCACCGCCTCCGCCGAAGATGTTGCCGAAGATGTCGCCGAAGATGTCGCCCATGTCCGGACCGCCGGGACCGCCTCCGCCGCCGCCCATGCCATGCTCGAAGGCGGCATGCCCGTGCGCATCGTAGGTGCGCCGCTTGGCGCCGTCCGACAACACTTCGTAGGCTTCCTTGCATTCCTTGAACGCCGCTTCCGCCGCGGCGTCACCCGGGTTGCGGTCCGGGTGATGCTTCATTGCACAGCGGCGATAGGCCTTCTTCAGGTCTTCGTCGCTGGCGTCCCGGGCCACACCCAGGACTTCGTAGTAATCGCGCTTGCTCATGTGTTGTCAGGCTGGTCTCGCTGGGTCGCCGGATGGCAAAACGGGAGGCCGTGGCAGGCCACGTCTCCCGTTCGCCGCATCCCTCCGTGAGTCGGGATTACTTCTTGTCGTCCTTGACTTCGGTGAACTCGGCATCGACCACGTCGTCGGCCGGCGCAGACGCGCCACCGGCTGGACCACCGCCGGGCTGGTCGGCCGAGGCCGCCGCCGCGTACAGCGACTGCCCAGCCTCTTCCAGCGCCTTCGCCTTGGCCTCGATCTGTGCCTTCTCGTCGCCCTTCATCGCGGTTTCAAGATCGGCCAGCGCCGCCTCGACCTTGCCGATCACGTCACCCGGCACCTTGCTGCCATGCTCGGTG
>JAEUIW010000057.1 GCA_016794925.1 Phycisphaerae bacterium | reverse complement strand
CATCTACAGCTTTTTCAAGAAACCTAAGGATTTCTACAAGACCGACGAACTGTTCGCCGAACACGATACCCTCGATATTTCGGAAGACACGTTCCGCCGCATCGTCAAGCAATTGGAGCGGTTCGATCTTTCCAAAACCGGCGACGACATCAAGGGGCTGGCGTTCGAGCGGTTTCTCGGCACCACGTTTCGGGGCGAACTGGGCCAGTTTTTCACGCCGCGCCCGGTGGTGGACTTCATGGTCGAACTGCTCGATCCCAAGGAAGGCGAACTGATTTGCGATCCGGCGGCCGGTTCGGGCGGCTTTCTCATCCGCGCCTTCGAGCATGTGCGCAGCCGCATCGTCGCCGATATTCAGCGCCAAAAGGACGAGGAACGCGCCCGCATCGAGGCGCTCGGCCTGCCGGAAGACCAAGAGGACGCGCGCATCGAATTGGCTTTCGCTCGGCTGAATCAGGAGCTTTTGCCCAGCGACCACCACAATCGGCCCGCCGATACGCGCGTAGGCCGGCTCGCGTGGCAGTGCATTTACGGTTGCGACGCGGAGCCGCGAGCGGCGCGCACCGCCAAAATGAACATGATCATGCACGGCGACGGTCACGGCGGTATCCACTATCACGATGGCTTGGTGGACATCAACGGCATCTTCGACCGCCGGTTCAACGTCGTGCTGACCAATCCGCCGTTTGGCGCCAACGTGGGCAGCGACCAAAAAGTCGGCGCGAGCGAGGAAACCCGCATCCCGGACGATCTTCAATATTTCAACCGCTGCCGGGCGCGCTACGGCGAAGCCTGGGAGCAAAGTCACCGGCGCTTGCTGCAAGCGACCGCCGCCAAGACGCCGATTTTGGACTTGTTCCAGATCGGCAAGGGTAAAAACAACCGCGCCACCGAGATCATTTTTCTCGAACGCTGCCTGAATCTGCTCGCGCCCGGTGGCCGGAT
>JAEUIW010000056.1 GCA_016794925.1 Phycisphaerae bacterium | reverse complement strand
TTCGCGGCGTGATGGACTTTATCGACGCCTTTTACCTCGGCGATCACTGCCTGAAATGCCAGCGCCGCGACGTTTGCCCTGATCCCATCGCATGAAAGCACTCATCACCGGCGGCGAGGGCGATCTGGCCCGTCACATCCGAGCGGAACTCGAATCCGCCGGCTGGGACGTGCTTGCTCCGGGCCGCGCCGAGCTCGACGTGCTCCAACCAAAGGCCTTCTTCGCCCAAATCGACCACCTCGACCTGCTCGTGAACAACGCCGGCATCTTCCGCGATGGCTCGCTGGTCAAAATGACCGATGAAGACTTCGAGTCCGTGCTCAATGTGAACCTCAAAGGAGCCTTCCTCTGCACCCAGGCCGCCCTGAAGCTCATGAGCCGACAACGCGAAGGGCACATCATCAACATCGGCTCCTACTCCGCCCTCAGCGGTCCTGCCGGTCAGGCCAACTACGCCGCCGCCAAGGCCGGCCTGATCGCCCTCACCCAGTCCACCGCGCAGGAATATGGCAGCCGAAACATCCGCGCCAACTGCGTCCTCCCCGGTTTCCTCGAAACCAAGATGTCGCGTCACCTTCTCGAAGATCCCGAATGGAAGCAGCGCCTGCTGTCCCAGCACACCCTCGGCCGTCTCAACTCCCCGCAGGACGCCGCCCGGTTCATCCTCATGCTCCACATCATGCCCGCGGTCAGCGGCCAGGTCTTCCAGCTCGACAGCCGCATTCACCGCTGGACGTGAATCAGAGGATCAGCATGCAGTCGCCATAGCTGTAGAATCGGTATTTTTCGCGAATGGCTTCCTCGTAGGCTTTGAAGATGAGTTCGCGACCCGCGAAAGCGCTGACGAGCATCATCAGCGTGGATTTCGGCAGATGGAAATTCGTCAGCAGACCACCTGCGACGCGGAATTCGAAACCAGGATAGATGAAAATGCCGGTCGAGCCATGCGCG
>JAEUIW010000055.1 GCA_016794925.1 Phycisphaerae bacterium | reverse complement strand
CGGGCCGGCGGAATAAAGCACATATCCCGAGGCCTGCCACAAGGCCGGCGAGTTGGCGTTCTTGTAGTAATAAAGGTAGCGGCGGCCCCACGGGTCGAGGAGGCAGACGTTCTGCTCGGGTTTGTAGGGGGGATTGGGGGCGTTGCTCACCGGGACGAGAAATTGGTTGGTGAGCGTGCCGTTGATTTTGAACTTGGCGATATCGCCGAGAAAATTGGGGCCGCTGAGCCGGTAGGCGGTGCTGGAGGCGCGATGGCCGAAGGCACCGGTGAGGCAATTGAATAGCTTGGCTTGCGCAGTGTTCACCCCCGGACCGGTGGTTGTGGTGGTCGGCGTGGCTGCGGCCTGCCCAAACTCACCGAGCTGCGGGTAGTCGCCATAGAGCCGCTTGAACTCCTCCAAGGCCGTCGAGAGGGCCGCGAGCTCGGAGCGGGTCTGGGCGATCAGGGCCCGCGACTTGGCGCCGCTGATGGCCCCGATCGCGATCGTGGCCAGGATGGCAATCACGGCGGCAACCGTGAGCAGCTCGATGAGCGTGAACGCGGCGCGGCGGCGGAGGGGGCTCGCGGTCGGCATTTGGGTGTGGGACGCGAGAGATGTGTGAACGTTACAGGCGCAGCAACGGGAAAAAGGGGCTCAAGTAGGGCGGGTCTGTGACCTGCCCTTTCGCGCGTTGAGCCTTCGCACCAAGGGCGGGTCAAAGACCCGCCCTACTCCGCTACTTTGCCGCCTGCACCGCACCCGCCAGCCGCTCGAACTCGCCCGCGAGCTGGCTGCCTGGCTCGACCTTCAGCGCGATGCGCGCGCGGTCCAGGGCGCGGCGGGCCTCGGCTTTTTGCTTCAGGCCGAGCAGATGCTCAACAAAGCCGACGACGACTTCGTCGAAGAAGCCGATGCCGGCACCGCGGCCGTAGTTGTCCACGGCGGAATTGTAGGCGCGCACCTGTTCGGCCA
>JAEUIW010000054.1 GCA_016794925.1 Phycisphaerae bacterium | reverse complement strand
GGCAGCTACGGCGGCTACGCGGTGCTGGCTGGCCTGGCGTTCACGCCCAAGGTCTTCGCCTGCGGCGTGGACGTCGTCGGGCCGTCCAACCTGTTCACGCTGCTGAAGGCGGTGCCGCCGTACTGGGAGGAGTTCAAGCAGCAGCTGTACCGCCGCATGGGCCACCCCGAGACGGAAGAAGGCAAGAAGCTGCTGCAGGAACGCTCGCCGCTGTTCTCGGCCGCGCGCATCGAACGCCCGCTGCTCATCGGCCAGGGCGCCAACGACCCGCGCGTGAACATCGCCGAAAGCGACCAGATCGTCGACGCGATGAAGGCGCGCAACATCCCCGTCACCTACGTCGTGTTCCCCGACGAGGGCCACGGCTTCGCGCGGCCGCCGAACAACATCGCCTTCAACGCCGTGACGGAGAACTTCCTCGCGCGCTGCCTGGGCGGCCGCGCCGAGGCCATCGGCGGCACGGTGAAGGCGTCCAGCGCCCAGGTGCGGCATGGCGCCGAGTTCGCGCCGGGGCTGAAGGAAGCGCTGCAACCCTGATCCACATCGCGTCGGCGCGCCATGGCGCGCCGCACAATGGGGACGACGATGAGCCCGCACGTCGCTCCCCACCTGCACGCGGCCGAGCATGTGGCCGTGCATCTGGGCGTGCAGCCTGCCCAGGGCCTGCCCGAGGCCGAAGCGGCATCGCGGCTGGCGCAGCACGGCCCCAACCGGCTGCCCGAGCCGCCGCCGCGCTACGCCACACTCTCGCTGCCGGCCGAATGCATCGCCCCGTCCGAACCGGTGCGCGACAGCGATCCAGCGGACTGGCAGCCGCGTGCGGCGGTGCTCGTGCACGACGATGACCAGGGTGCGTATTTCAACGGCGTCGCGGTGACCTTCATCTACGCCGATGGACGCGAGGAGCCGGTGACCACGCGCGCGGGTGGCTATGCCTTCGCCGCCGATGCTGGCGCAATGCCC
>JAEUIW010000053.1 GCA_016794925.1 Phycisphaerae bacterium | reverse complement strand
CGCCGAGGGGCTGGTGGCCTGGGCCCGCATCCTCTGGAGCGGCGGCGAGCTCGACGAGGCCCTGGAAGTGCTGGACCTCGCGCTGCCCGACGCCACCACGGCCGGCCGGCCGCGCCTGCAGGTGCATGCCTACAACCTGCTCGGGCTGGTGCACGGCGAGCTCGGCCACCTCGACACCTCGCTCGGCCACCACGAACAGGCGCTCGACGCCGCCGAGCGCGCCGCGATCCAAGACGCCATCACCCAGCTCGAGCGCGCCGCCGCGGGCACCAACCCCTCCCTCATCCACGCCCAGCTCGAGATCCTCGATCACGCCACGAAGCCCTGGGCCGGCCGACGCATGGATCGCGCCGTCGCCAAGGCCATCGCCGGCAAGCAGGTCGAGGCAGTAGAAGAAGGCGTCGCCGCCGCCCGAGGCGTCGACGCACACGTCGAAGAGCACGCCGCCCGGAGGGCCCCCTGATGCCCAAGATTCGCTACCTCGCCCACGGCCAGACCTGGGAAGCTGACGGTTCCGTCGGCATGTCCCTCCGCGACGTCTCCAAGACCGTCGACGCCCCCGAAGGCGACGCCTGCGGCGGCGTCTGCGCCTGCTCCACCTGCCACGTCCACGTCCTCCAAGGCAAAGAGCACCTCAGCGAGGCCGAGGAAGAGGAGGAGGACATCCTGGACAAGGCCTTCGACGTCCGGAGCAATTCGCGGCTCGGCTGTCAGGCGAAGATCTTGGAAGGGGTTGGGGATGATGCGGTGATCGAGGTCGAGATCACGCGGGAGAGCCTGGATGCTTATTACAACGAGCATCCGGGGGTGGTGGATCCGAGGAAGAAGAGGTAGGGCTCCGCGCGGGCTGAACGTCCCGCGTTCGCCGGGCATCGGAGTAAGATTCGATCATGCCGCGTCGAGGGGGTCTTTTCCTGGGGGTGATCCAGCTCGTGGCATGCGGGGATCCGGAAAACGGTACCGGGGGCT
>JAEUIW010000052.1:486-996 GCA_016794925.1 Phycisphaerae bacterium | reverse complement strand
CCAGGCGGCGACGACGACGCCGATGGTGCCGAGCGCGAGATAGGAACCCAGCTGGTCGATCAGCAGGCCCAGCCCCAGCCCGTCGCGCCCGTGCAGGGTCTCGATCATCGGCAGCCCGACGAACGAGGTGTTGCCCAGGCCACCGACCAGGGTCAGGGCGCCGATCTGTGCCCGCTGCAGCCCGAGGCAGCGGCCGGCCAGGGCGAACAGCAGCGCCCCGAGCGCGAACAGCAGCCAGGGCATCACCACCGGCAAACCGTGCGAGGGCTCGAAGTCGAAGCCGTGCAGCGTGCGCAGCGTGAGCGCCGGCAGGGCGAGGTGGATGATCGCCGCGTTGAGCGCCTGGTGACCGCCGTCGGCGACGCGGCCACTGCGTCGCAGCAGCACGCCGGCCACCAGGCAGGTGAAGAGCAGCAACAGGTTCGACATGGGAGCCTCGTGCGGGTGTCTGCGGGTGGCAGCGGCGGGTCGGGGGGTCGGCGTGGGCCGGGGTGGGCCGGGGTGGGCGTC
>JAEUIW010000052.1:0-476 GCA_016794925.1 Phycisphaerae bacterium | reverse complement strand
GGCTGGCCCCCCCCCCCCCCGGGGCCCACTGGGGGGGGGCGGGGGGGGGCGGGGGGGGGGCGGGGGGGGGGGGGGGGGGGGGGGGGGGGGGGGGGGGGCGGGGGGGGGCGTCAGGCGGCGGCCGGCAGGCTGGCCAGGGACAGCGCCGGTGCCGTGTCGGCCGCCCCTGACAGCACGAGCAGGGCCAAGCCGACCCAGACGGCGCTGGTCAGCAGCATGGCCGCGGCATGGCCGGGCAGGCCGATCGCGGCGGCGGTCTGTGCCGGGGACAGGTGGTGATGGGTGGGCATGAGTCGACTCCTTGGGGCGAGGCCTCGACCATCGAGGCCTGCACCGGGGAGTACGGGGCGCGTGACGGGAACCGGACATGCCGTCCTGCGGCCCCAGGCGCAGGCAGGCCGGTGCGCGGGCCAGGCCGGAGCGGCCATGTCCGCAGGGCTTGTGGAGGCGGTCGCGCCGCCGGAGCGCAGAATGCG
>JAEUIW010000051.1 GCA_016794925.1 Phycisphaerae bacterium | reverse complement strand
TGCTTTGTCCAGAACCCTGGCGCAACCGTTGAGGATCCCCGTGCGAACAGTTCGGCATGATGAAGCGAGCGACGGGTCGGCGGCGTGAGCGTGGGCTGTTCGGGCAACCCATCCGCGAGGCGGGCGATCAGGAGATCGTCCGCCTCGTGAAGCTGGCGTTGCGCCTGGCGCGGCGGCACCTCAGCGACCACGCGCACGTCAACGCGCCCAAGAAGTTCACCCAGCCCCAGCTCTTCGCGTGCCTCATCTTGAAGGCCCACCTGGGCTGCACGTACCGCAAGGCCGAGGAGCTGCTGATCCTGATGCCCGCGGTCCGCGAGGCGTTGGGGTTCCGCGAGGTTCCCCGCTTCACCACGCTCCAGGCCTTCGCGGACCGGCCCGAGATCGGCGTGCTCATCGACGGCGTGCTCGCGAGCATCGGGCGTGCGGTCGCGAAGCACGAGCCGCAGGACGCGGCGTTCGACGGCACGGGGATGGAAGTCACCAGCGCCTCGGCGCACTTTGTTTCCAGGGCCGGACGCACGCGCACGAAGTTCGTGAAGGTGATGCTGGGCGTGCTGTGCGCGGCGGTGATCCCGGTGTCGCTGATCGTCGACTGGGGGCCGTCGCACGACATGAGGCAGGCGTGGGCGCTGCGTGAGAAGATCAGGGCGACGTGCCGACCGACGATGCTCTGGGGCGACGGCGCGTTCGACTGTGAACGCTGGCACAAGGCGAACTGGGACGAGTGGGGCGTGCCCAGCTACGCCCCGACGACAGTGAAGAGCGCGGACGGCCACGTGAGCGGGTTCTATCGCAAGGCCTTCAGCGAGATGCGACCAAACGAGTACGGACGTCGTTGGATGTGCGAGAGCGTGAACAGCGCGGTGAAGCGCATCAGCGGCAGCACGCTCCGCAGCCGCAAGCAGAACACCCTCTTCGCCGAAGCCGCCCTCAAGGTCGCCGCCTACGCCATCAAGGTGTAGCGACCAGGCACGCGATCAAGAGGTTCTGGACTGAGCA
>JAEUIW010000050.1 GCA_016794925.1 Phycisphaerae bacterium | reverse complement strand
CTTCCGGCGTATCGAAGTGCTCGGCCACCAGCCGGACCTGCTCGAAGTACAGGAACGTCGCCGTCATGGTCAGGAAGATGAGGTAGCCGCAGATCCCCAGCAGATAGGGCGAGGACCACACCAGTCGAACACCAGCCAGGAACCCGCCGCCCAACGGTTCCCCATTGTTCTCCCGGTGAGACACCGTCCGGCCACGACTCCAGGCCTCCAGCCTGTAAATGCATCCGATGCAGGCGAACAGGAAGAGCGCCGAAACCAGCATCAGCACGGGAACCGGGAAGAGATAGGTCAGTCCTGTCGTGAATAGGGGGCCGAACAAGGCACCGGTGCTTCCTCCGGCGGCAATCACGCCGAAGAGCCGCGCACCCTGAGCCGGCGTAAACAGATCGGCCATGAAACTCCAGAACACCGACACCACGAACAGGTTGAACACCGAGAGCCACACGAAAAACCCGCGGGCCACCCACTCGATGTACTGCTGGCCGGTCATCAGCAGATACAGGCCGACCAGATTGGCGATGAAGAACAGATAGACCGCGAGCAGCAATCGATAGCGGGAATAGCGGGCCGACAACCAACCGAACAGCGGGGTGACGGCCAACAGCGTCAGAAAGGTTCCGGTCATCATCCAGGGCAGATTGTGCACGCCGCCCTGAATCGCCATTTCATCGCGCACCGGCCGAAGGATGTAATAGCCGCAGAGGAGGCAGAAAAAATACCCGAACGACCAGGCCAGCGGCCAGATTTCCTGCGGCTCCGCCTGAACGAACCGGGCGACTGAACGGCGCAATCTCTCCATACATCTCCGGGGAGGGTCCAGTGTAGCAGGCCGGCCATCCCCGGCAAGCAGAAAATTTGCTAGAATGCCGCGCGACCACCATCAGTCGAGAGCAAGTGCCCCCGTCTCAAACACACGTGAACCCATCCTCGATCTCCGTAGCGATACGGTCACGACGCCCTCTGCGGCCATGCGCGACGCCATGGCCCGGGCGGAGGTGGGTGACGATGTCTATGGAG
>JAEUIW010000004.1 GCA_016794925.1 Phycisphaerae bacterium | reverse complement strand
TGATCGCGCCCGAGCGTCCATAGCGGCGGCGCGGTTTGGCACCTCGATGTCGGCCCATCACATCCTGGGGCTGAAGGCGGTCCCAAGGGTTCGGCTGTTCGCCGATTAAAGTGGTACGCGAGCTGGGTTCAGACCGGCGTGAGCCAGGTCGGTCCCTATCTGCTGTGGGCGTTCCAAGTTTGAGAGGAGTCAACTCTAGTACGAGAGGATTGAGTTGGACCGACCCCTGGTGATCCAGTTGGGCCGCTAGGCCCACCGCTGGGTAGCTACGTCGGGCAGGGATAACCGCTGAAAGCATCTAAGCGGGAAGCCCCCCTCGAGACCAGACTTGGTTGAGACCCCCGGGAGACTACCGGGTTGATAGGCCGCGCGTGTACGGACCGAGAGGTCTTTAGCGGAGCGGTACTAACGGTCAAAGGCTTGGTCGCCAACCAAGCGCCGGGTTCACACCCGCGCTCGGTGACGACATGTCAGGCCAGATTCATTACTTCGATTTCTTGTGTGTCGTTCGTCACGGTCCGTACCGCGACGCGTCGTTCTTCCGATCCGATTTCCAGCTCCGCTCCGGGCGAAAGTCCGAGGCGAGGTTTGTCGGTGACCACAGGCCCGGGGAAACACCTGTTCCCATCTCGAACACAGCAGTTAAGCCCGGGTCGCCGATGATACTGCATCGCGGGAAAGTAGGTCGTCGCCGGCTTTTGACCCCTCTCAGGTAAACCTGGGCGGGGTCTTTTTTTCGCCGCTCTCCCGTGATCACTTCGTCCCAGCTTCAGGCGCCGAGATCACGAGCGTCGAGTCCAGGGCCTGCTCCCATTCCCCCAGCGGCTCGGACGCGTGATCCGTGAGCGTGCCGCGGTGCACGCGGAACCGCCATCGCAGCGACAGCGCGGCCACGCCAGATGGCGAGTTCGGCGCCAGCGTGTAGACCACTCGCTGCGGCATACGCGGGTCCAGCTCAAACGCCGCGAAGGGCAGCGGCTCGGCGAGCATCGGCACGCCGTCGGTGGTTGCCTCGAGCAGCTCGGGCACGATCACCACGTCCAGGAGCGAGGTCAGGCGGTCGGCATCCGCCACCAGCGTGAAGGGCCCGAGCGTGCCCCCCGGGGTGCTGCCGCGATGCGTGAGTCGCAGCGTCAGTCCTTGCCGCACGCCGCGGACGGTGTCGGCGGGAGTTCCCGCGCCGTCCTCGATCATCCGCGTGACGATCGCGAGCCACTGGTTGTCGGTCGAACTGGCGCGGTCCGACTGCATGGCCAGGGCGGTTTGCGCCAAACGGTCGCGCTCCACCGCACCGAGGCGGCCGTCGATCGAGCGGACGTAAAGCTCATCGAGCCAGGGTGAGCGGAGGGGGCCCGCGCGTTCCGCGAGCGACAGGAGCAGCCTGCCCGGGAGGATGGACGCCACGCCGCGGTGGGAGATGGACCCGCTGAGTGTTGCGCCCACCAGGGTCAGCGACAGCAGCAGCATGACGAGACTGAACGCGGCCAGTCGCGTGCGGCGTACGCGGTTCCCCACGCGGACCGAGTGAGCGGCGGAAAGATCGGCGCCGCACTCGGGACACGTGGCTCGCCCCGGGTAGACGCCGACGAGATCGAAGCGGCAGGCACGGCAGACGGGGTGGTCGTCCGCGCGGCGGCCGCGCCTGGCGGCGAGGAACAGCAGCAGAAAGACCGCCGACGGCACGAGGGCGAAGAGCAGCGCAACGGGTGTGAGGAGAGAAACGGACAAGAGTGTCCCTTCGGAGAGCGGGCGTGCGCCGCGGCGGGAGCCCGTCCAGCGTATTGGTTACTCCGGGGCGCTGGTTTCGGCTGGGCCGGCGGCGCGGAGGAAGACAGGGACCTCGAGGAGTTCGATGGTCTCGTCCCAGTAGCCGGACACGTCGAGGGACTGCTTCGCGGCTTCGAGGCTGGGCTCAAGGAAGAGCGTGCACGTGGAGAACCCCGGGGGGATGTCCGCGGCGTCGAGCAACGCGCGCAGGGACCGGCGGACGGGCTGCTTGCGCGGGAACGCGGCGCGGCCCAGGAAGGCGCGCCGGCCGTCCAGGGCGATGTACACGTCTGCCGCGACGGCGGTCGCGGGCCCGCCGCTGACGAGAACGAGCGTGCATTCGGTCAGGGTCGCCGTTTGGCCCGTGGGGTGGAGGGAGAGCCGCGCGGAGAATTGAGAACGCTCGGGCGCGGGGAGCGCCGCGTCGCGAAGGGGCGAGGCGACGTGGCTCTCGTTCGCGGCGACGCTGAGGACGAACGTGCGTTCCACGAGGAACACGTCGTCGGTTAGCGATCGGTCGCGTGTGGCGAGCCCGGCGGGGTCGTGGGTCCGTATGGGGACGGCGATGCGTACGGCGAGTTCGCCGGGCGGCAGCTTCCCGTCCGGGACGATGATCCCGGTGTACACCCGCTCGGCCTCGTCCCTGCCGAGCTCGATGAACGGACCGATGGGAATCGTCCCGTTGAGGGGGGTGCCTGTCAGCTTGCCAGGCTCGGGGATGTACACGGCGGCGTTCACGCCCCGATCGTGGAACGCCCGGTCGATCGCGCAGGCGATCTCGATGGGGATGGGCCCGTCCGGCCCGATGACGGGGCGGATGCGCACGTTTGTCTGGATCGCCTGGCGTTGGGCGCGCCGCTCGTGGGCGTCCGTCACGCGCGGATCGCAGGCCCGCGCGTGTACGAACATGACGCCCCATCGATCATCCCAGAACGTGGAGCGATCCGCCTGTCGGGCCAGGATGTGATCGATGAGCGACCCGAAGCTCTCGTCGCTCAGCGTGCGGTCCGTGATGCGCACGCGGAGCTCGTCCCAGGGCTCCGTGTCGCCCAGGGTCGATCGATCCGCCAGGGTCAGGAGCGCCGGGAGCGTCGTGGCGCGGTACGCCGCGAGCCGCGCGGCGCGCACCGGCCGGGCGACCAGGCCGGGGAACACCACGGGGGCGAGCCCAAGCGCCATGAGGGCGCCGCCGCACGCGATCATGCCGGGGTGTCGGACGCGCCGGCCGACGAAGATGGAGTTCAGAGCGTCCAGCGCCGTCCCGCACTCGGGGCAGCGGAACTCGGGTGCGCGGGCCGGATCGGTGTCGGTGAGGTCGTAGGAGCAGGCGTGGCAACGGGGGCGCCGGTCCCGGCGACGGCCGCGCAGCCCGAGAACGGTGAGCGCGAGCCCGACGCCAAGGAGCGTCCACCCGAGCGCGTTCACGGCGAGTGTGACGAGGCCGATCACGCCTGATTCTGACGCCGGTAGATGTCCCGGTCCACCCTCTCCATGTACCGGTCCGGCTCGACGGGCTTCACGAAGCCGAAGCGGGCGTAGAGAGACTGGGCGTCCTTGGTGACGAGCATCCAGCGGCGAAGGCCCAGGAGTTCGGGGTGTCCGAGGGCCGCGGCGACCAGGGCCTTGCTCAGCCCCTTGCCGCGGTGATCGGGAAGCACGAAGACGTCGCAGAGATAGGCGAACGTCGCCCGGTCGGAGATCACGCGGGCGAACCCGACCTGACGAGGCGGGCCGCCGGGCATGGATTGGTGATAGGCGCCGAGGCAGACCGAATTCGCGATCGAGCGGCGCACCGTCTCGGGCGGGATGGAGGGAGCCCAGTAGGACTCGCGCGCGAGATACGCGTGGATCAGCGGCAGGTCGAGCCACGCGGGGTCGGCGCTGACAAGGTAGCCGGGGGGGAGTGGGGGAGCTGAGGACAGCGGGCCGAGCGGGGCGGCGTTCACGGCGGCGGTGGACCTTGGCGGTCGCGCTTGCGGCGGTGGCGCACGATGGAGCCGGTGACGAGATAGATGATGTCCTCGGCGATGTTGGTCATGAGGTCGCCGACGCGTTCCAGCTCGCGCCCGCAGCGATAGAGGAGCATGCCGACGGCCCTGGAGTCACGGTCGTCGCCCATGAGGTCGAGGGCCTCGTCGAAGAGCCGCTTGTCGAGATTGTCGATGAGCTTGTCGCGGGCCAGCACGGACCCGGCGGTGTCCACGTCCTCGCGCTGCAGGGCGTTGAGCAGGGAGTGGCAGAGGATGGGGACGCGCTGGCCCAGTTCCTGCAGCGCGGTGGGCCAGACCGGCACGCCCAGGTCGCAGAGCCGGATGGCCAGCTTGCCGATGGTCTTGGCGTGGTCGGCGGCGCGTTCAATATCGGCGTTGACCTTGACGAGCGTGAGGATGGCGCGGAAGTCGCGCGCGAACGGTTGGTGGAGGGAGAGCAGCCGGAAGAGGCTCTCCTCGATGTCCACCTCCTCGGCGTCGATCTCGTCGTCGCGTTCGACCACGTGCCGGGCCGCGTCGGGGTCGAGCCGGAAGAGCGCATCCAGGGCCGATTCGAGCATGCCGATGGCGTTCGTCGCCTCGCGCACCGTGCGGTGTTTGAGGCTCACGATCTCACGCATGAGGATCGTGTCGTGGTGTGCGACGGCCAGCTCCGTCCGGACGGACCCGTCCGAGGCCGGTGTAATCGGGAGTGGATCGGCCATGCTGCTCTTTTCGGAGATTGGAGCGGGGATGTTCGTTATGATCCCACTTTTTCGGAAGCCCAAGGGTAGGCTCAGCAGCAGGTCCGGCGCGTGAATGGGGCAGGGTCGAAGCAGCGAGGTGGACATGTCCGGCGGCATCAAAGCGTGGTTCAAGGGGCTGGCGTTCCGAGCGACGCGGCCCGGCCTAGTCCCGGTACACGACAAGCTCGATGCCCTTCGGAAGCGATTGGAGGGGTTGGAAGATCACCTCGGCTACGGGCCGGGCGCGGCGAGCAAGTACGCGTCGGAGCTCGCCTACTGGCGGTACGTCACGAAGGGAGGCGGGAGCGAGAAGGACTTCGGAGTTCCGTACGAGGAACTCTTCCACCGATGGCAGCGCGATCGGCTGCTCCAGTTGTCCCGCTTCCTCTCGTTGCCCGACGAGGCGTCCATCGATCGCTGGTGCGAGGATCAGTCGGTCGTGGAGATCGGGGCCGGGCCGTATCCGTCGTGTGCCGCCGCGCCGCGCTGGCGGCGCGCGGTGGCGGTCGATCCGCTCGCCAAGGGGTACTCCGAAGAGGGGATGTTGCCCAGGACGGCGGGCCATGTGGTGTACCTGGAAGCGCCCGGAGAGAGAATCCCGTTGCCGGCCGGGTTCGCGGATCTGCTCATCTGCGAGAATTGCCTCGACCATGTGGGCGACCCCGCCGCGGTGGTCACGGAGATCATGCGATTGCTCCGTCCGGGCGGGTTGCTGTGGTTCCTCGTGGACCTGTCGAGCTACTCCGACCACATGCACCCGCACCCGATGAACGAGGTCCGGGTGCGAGCGCTCCTGGCCGGTTTCGAGGTCGTGCGTGAGGAGATCTCGGATCACAAGTCGCACCCCGAGGCGTACGGGGAGTTGCGCGCGCTGCTGCGGAAGCCGATGGGTCGCGCCGGTGATCAGGTCGGCCGCGCGGAGGTTGTGGTTCCGGCCGCGAAGTCGAGTCAGGGCGTGTGAGCAATGGTGGTTGTTCGGGATTCCACCGTTTCCCAACCGGTGTGAAACGGCCACCGGTTCAACGCGGTGACCGGGGGGCGCGTCGGGCTCGGTCTGCCGCTACCATGGCCGGCGATGGAAATCGGGCCTGCCACCAACCCGCTTCGGGTCGCCGCGCCGGCACGCGCCCGGCCGCAGCAAGAAGTCCGACCTTCGGCCCCGACGCTGCCGTTCACGCTCCGGCGGACCTACGGCGTGGACGGCGCTCGCGCGGCTGGCGTTCAGGGTCGCACGGGAGCATCCGGGATCAGGGGGCTGGCAGCCGGCGTCGTGGCGGGGGGGATCGATTTTCAGGCCCAGCCTCAGGCCGCGCCGTCCGGCGCTTTGGTGTTCTACCGGCATCCCGCGGATCGTAATTCCGCGGCGACATCCATTGAGGTCGGGCGCGGGTTGGATGTCACGGGCTGACGCGATGTCTTCGGCCCCTCGCATCCCGCCATCGTCACCGCCTCCAACCCCTCTGCCGCCCCCGACGCCCGCTCCGGTGCGGTCCTCCAGCTCGCGGGCCCCGCGAGCGCCGGGCCCCGGTTCGCTGGCCCGGCACTGGGGCCTTGATCCTGCGGTGGTGTTCCTGAATCACGGTTCATTCGGTGGCGTGCCGAACGAGGTGATGGACGAGTTGCGTCGGCGGTATGACCATGTGCGGCTGGACCCCGTGCGGTACATCGTCGAGGAACTTGAGGGCGACCTGGACGTGGCACGCCGGGCGATGGCGGCGTTCGTTCGGTGCGACGCCGAGGGGTTCGCGTTCGTGTGCAACGCCTCGGCGGGCGTGAACACGGTGATCCGGTCGCTGCGTTTTCAGGCGGGTGACGAGATCCTGTCGAGCAATCACGAGTACAACGCCTGCAACAACGTCATCCGGTGGGCCGAATCGCGCTGGGGCGTGCGGGGCGTGTACGCCGATGTTCCCTTCCCGCTGCGCGACGAGGAGGACGTCGTCCGCGCGGTGCGGGCGAAGGTCACGTCGCGCACGCGGCTGGTGCTGCTCAGCCACATCACGAGCCCGACGGCGCTGGTGCTGCCCGCGGCTCGACTGGTCCGTGAGCTGAACGAACGCGGCATCGACACGCTGGTTGATGGCGCGCACGGCCCCGCGTTCCTGGACCTCGATGTCTCCGCGCTGGGGTGCGCGTACTACACGGGCAACTTCCACAAGTGGCTGTGCGCGCCGATGGGCTCGGCGTTCCTGTGGGTGCGCGAGGACCGGCGCTCGCGCATCCGACCCGCGATCATCTCCCACGGGGCGAACGCGTCGCGGGCGGACCGTTCCCGCTACAGGCTCGAGGCCGATTTCGTGGGCTCGATGGACTACACGCCGTGGCTGGTCACCCCTTTCGCGATGCGGCACGTCGGCGCCCTGGTGCCGGGCGGGTGGCCGGAGATCCGGGCGCGCAACAACGCGTTGGCGCTCCGGGCTCGCGATCTGATCAACGCCCGCCTGGGCGCGGAGGCGGTCGCGCCCGACGCCATGCTCGGCTCGATGGCGTGCGTGCGGCTGCCGGACCGGACCGCGGCCCAGTCCAAGGAGCCATCGAAGTACCACGATGCGTTGCAGGACGCGCTCCTGAATCGGTGGCGGATCCAGGTGCCGATCATCCCATTCGGCGGGCCGGCGAGCGGTGGCGGGGGCACGGCGGTGCTGGGCGCCGGCGCGGCGGGCCCGCGGTACGTCCGGATCTCCGCGCAGGTCTACAACACCGTCGAACAGTACGAATACCTCGCCGATGCGCTGGAGGCTGAGCTGGACCGGTAGGCCGCCAGGGATCCGCGTTGGGCCCGACAGCGGATTCGGACGGCGTCCGATAGCATGGGGAACCCGCGTGCGATCGCACCCGCGGACCAGGGCCGCGTTCGCGTTCCGCTCGCGGCCCAAGGAAGGGAGGGCCGTCCGGGCGGCGCCGAGCCGGCTGGGTGACCCCGCCCGCGTGCGGTATGCTTGTTGAGCGGTCACGGTGCGTGCGACCCGATGGAGGACCCGATGGGCACGATCTCTTCGGACAAGACGGACACTTCAGGCTGTTACATGCCCGTCACGGCGCCGCCGCCATCGGAATGCCCGACCAGGACGTTCCCGCGCCTGGCCTCGCTGATCGAGTACCTGCTGTCGGTGCGATCGCGGGCCAGCCTCGGCGTGCTTGAGGGCCACCTGCGCGGACTGACGGTGTGCCGCGACGACCTGGCGCCTGCGTGCGCGTTCGGGACGCGCGGGTACAAGCGCAACACCATCGCCAGGTCCGAGTACTTCGAGTTGCTCGCGTTGTGCTGGCGGAGCGGCGACGCAACGCCCATCCACGACCACAAGGGCAGTTCGTGCGCCTTCCGCGTCGTCGAGGGGACGGGAACCGAGATCCGCTTCCGCACGACCGATTGTGGGTTGGTGTGCCCGACCGAGGTCCACGCGATGCCGCCGGGCTATGTGTGCGCGGCGGAGGACAACGACATCCATCAAGTGGCGAACCTGCAGGCCGCCGGTGCCGATCTGATCACGCTGCATATCTACTCGCCGCCGATCCGGAACATGTGCACCTACCAGGGGCCGCTGGCGCGTGTGAACGATCCGGGACCCACCTGCTGCGCGACGTGACGCGGGGGCCGCGCCGCTACTGCACGGTTGCGCGCACCACGGCCAGGGCCGCGACACTGACCGTTACCCAGAGCATCACGGCCTGGGCAAAGGGCCGCCAGCCGATCCGGGCCAGGGCGGCTCGCGAGAGCCCGGACCCAATCAGGAAGAGGGCCAGGCACATCGCGGTCTTGGCCGCCGCGCGGATGACCTCGGCCGGTCCGGTCAGCGTTGGAAACGCCGTGCGGGCCGCGCTGGCGCACAGGAAGAGAACCACGAACCACGGAACCGGCAACCGGGGGGAAGGCTCGGCGGGGCCATCTGCTCGTCGGGCGCGAGCGAACCACCACCCCGCCGCGAGCGCGACGGGGACGATCCAGAGCACGCGGGTGAGCTTGACGACCGTTGCCTGCTCCAGCGCCGCCGGTCCGTAGCTCTTTCCCGCAGCGACCACGCTGGACATGTCGTGGATCGCAACCGCCGCCCAAGTGCCGAATTGATGTTCGGTCAGTCCCAGCGCATGGCCGACGGGCGGGAACACGTAGAGCGCCGCGGCGTTGAGAACGAACACGGCCGCCAACGCGACCGACATGCTCGATTCGGCGGCGCGGATGACCGAGCCAGTGGCCGCGATCGCGGAGCCGCCGCAGATGGCGGTGCCGGCGCCGAGCAGCACGGAAACCTCGGCGTCGGTACGCAGCAGCCGACGGAGCAGTGCGCCGAGCGCGAAGACGCCGATGATCGTGCCCGCCGCGAACGCCATCCCTTGCGCGCCCGCGGCGATCACGGTGCGGAGGTCGATGGTCAGCCCCAGTGCGACGATGCTGGACTGGATCAGCAGGCGGCTGAGCTTGCGGCCGTGCGATTCGAACGCGGCCTGGCCGGCCAGCGCCAGGACGATCCCCGCCCCGAGGGCGTACTCGGCCCGAGCCCAGGGCGTGAGGCAGAGCCCCGCGAAGATCAGGAAGATCCAGGGCTTCATCGCGCCTCACACGCCGTAGATCGGCCTGAGCTTGCCCTCGAGATGCCGCATGAGCGGGTCCGCGGAGAGGGGCCTGCCCGTGAGCCGCCGGCACAGCTCGTCGGCCCGGTCGCGTCGGCCGTGCGCGTGGATGTTCGTGTTGAGCCACGCGCGGAGCGGGCCGAACTCGCCCCGCGACATCTGCGCCCTCAGGTCCGGGAGGCTCCGGTTGATCGTCTCCCAGAACTGGGCCGCGTACAGGTTCCCGAGTGTGTAGGTGGGAAAGTACCCGACCAGGCCGAACGACCAATGGACATCCTGGAGGCACCCGCGACGGTCGTCGGGAACGTCCACGCCGAGGTAGTCCTTGTACAGGCGGTTCCAGGTGGCCGGCACGTCGCGCACCGGCAGGCTGCCCGCGATCAGGGCGCGCTCGATCTGGAACCGGATCATGACGTGGAGGTTGTACGTCGCCTCGTCGGCTTCGACACGGATCAGCGACGGCGAGGCCGTGTTCACCGCGCGGTACATGCCCTCCACGTCCGCGTGCTCGAGCGCCGGGCGGAACACGGCCCGCGCCAGCGGGAGCGCCCACACCCAGAACTCGCGGCTGCGGCCCACGAAATTCTCCCACATGCGCGACTGGCTCTCGTGGATTCCCAGCGAGATGGCGTCCGCCGCGGGCTGGCCCAGGTGCGCGGCCTTGGGGAGCCCCTGCTCGTACATGCCGTGCCCGGCCTCGTGCATGGTGCCGTAGAGGGCGTCGGTGAACCGCTCCTCGCGGTAGCGCGTGGTCAGGCGCGTGTCGCCCGGGCCGAAGCCCGAGCAGAACGGGTGCGTCGTGGTGTCGAGCCGCCCGGCGTGCAGGTCGAACCCGATCGCTCCGAGCACGGTGTGCCCGAACGAGTGCTGCCGTTCCGCCGGGATGGTCGCTCCCAGGATCGCCGTGTCGGGCTTGCGCGGGCTGCGCGCCAACTCCGCGATCAGCCCGCTCAGCCGCGGCCGCAGCGGCGTGAAGATCGCGTCGATCCCCGCGCCGGTCATCCCCGGTTCGTACTCGTCCAGCAGGGCGTCGTAAGGTTCCTTGGCCGCGGGCGTGCAGGGGAGCAGGCAGGCGGCCTTGTCGCGCGACAGCCGCATCATCTTCTCGAGCCAGGGCGCGAACGACGAGAAATCCGACGCGGACCGGGCTTGTTTCCAGGCCTCCGCCGCGAGGCTCGCGGTCTTGGCCAGCTCCCCCACCAGGGCGGTGGGGATGCGTGTGGCCCGATCGAAGTCGCGCCGGAACTCACGCACGTTCGCGCCCACGTCCGAGTCCGGGGTCCCCGCGATGTCCGGGTCCGACTCGCACGCGGCGATAAGCTCGCCCACGCGGCCGCCGGTCCGCTGCTCGTGCAGCATCTCGGAGAGCATGGCGACCTGTTCAGACCGGCTCGCCGCGGCCCCCGGCGGCATGTACGTCTCCTGGTCCCAGCTCACCAAGTCGTGGACGGCCTTGAGCGTGCCCCACCGCCGTGCGAGCCCGCACAGCTCCGCGTACGCACCCCCTGGTCTGCCCGCCCCGACGGACTCTCCTGTCGCCATGCTGATGCTCCTGCTCCTGACGCCGCACTTCCAACTCGCCGATGAGCGTACGGCGCACGCCGACGCCCCGCGCCCGGGAGGCTACGGCCGGGCCGCCAGGTCCTCGACGGGTGCGGCGCCGTCCGGGTTGACCTGACGATCGAGCATGCGCGCGTACAGGCCCGATCGGCCGATCAACTCGTCGTGCGTGCCCGATTCCACGATGCGGCCGCGCTCCAGCACGACGATGCGGTCCGCGTGCCGGATGGTGCTCAGCCGGTGCGCGATCACGAAGCACGTGCGGCCCCGCATCAGGCCGCGCAACGAACGCTGGATGAGCGCCTCCGACTCCGAGTCGAGGTTGCTCGTGGCCTCGTCGAGGATGAGTATCTTGGGGTCCGCCAGCAGGGCCCGGGCGATGGCCAGGCGCTGCTTCTGACCCCCGCTCAGCCGCACGCCCCGCTCCCCGATCAGCGTCGCGTACCCGCGGTCCAGGCGCTCGATGAACTCGTGCGCGTGCGCCGCGTCGGCCGCGGCGCGGATGGCCTCCGGCGCGGCGTCGCGACGGGCGTACGCGATGTTCTCGGCCACCGTTCCGTCGAAGAGGAACACGTCCTGCTCAACGATCCCCAGCAAAGCCCGGTACGAATCGACATCGACCTCCCGCAGGTCCGCGCCGTCCAGCCGCACGCTCCCGGAGGTCGGGTCGTAGAACCTCGCCACCAGGTTGCACAGCGTGGTCTTTCCCGAGCCGCTGGCGCCCACCAGCGCGACCGTCTGGCCCGCGGGGACGTCCAGGCTCACCCCGTCCAGCACCGTCGCCGCGCTGCCCGGGTACGCGAACGAGACGTTCTCCAGCGTGATCCGGCCGCGCACCCGCGCGGGTGTCAGGGCCCGGCCCCTCCCGCACCCCGCGAACTCCATTGGTTCGGCCAGCAGCCCGAGCGTCCGGTCGAACCCCGCCAGGTTCGTCTGCACGCTCGTGGCCGTGCTGGTGAGCACCTCCAGCGGGCCCAGGAGCATCAGCAGGTACGCGCTGAACATCATGACGTCGCCGATGGTCATCCGGCCGCGCAGCACGCTCCACCCGCCGTACACCAGCACGCACGACGACGCCGCCGGGATCACCAGGGCCCAGGCGATGTCGATGATCCGGGACCACCACCAGATGAGCATCTCCTGGCGCGCGATCAGGGCCCCGTTCTGCTGGAAGCGGAGCACCTCGCCCCGTCGGCGCGCGAACGCCCGAACCACGCGGATGCCGCCGAAGACCTCGGTGGCGTGCGCGTCGGTCACCCCGCGGTTGGCCCGCGCCGCCATGTGCACCGGGCGGATGCGCCCGATCCAGGTTCGGTGGGTCAGGAACAGCACCGGCAGCAGGGCCCCCGCGCCCAGCAGCAATCGCCAGTCCACGCTCGCCAGCACCGCCAGGCCGCCGACGAGCTGGATCACCGCCCGCCAGGGGTTGTAGAGCACCGAGAAGATCATCTCGCCCGCGGCGTTCGCGTCGTCACGCAGGATGCTCGACACCCCGCCGCTCTTGAGCGCCTGCACGCGGTTGAGCGGCAGCCGCGCCACGTGCTCGAAGAGTCGGCGGCGGCTCTCCGCCTGCACCAGCTTCGTGAGCCGCGTCATCCGCAGTCGTCCCCACATCCCCACGCCCACGTTGAGCACGGCAACGCCCATCATCGCGGCCCCGAGCAGCAGCAGCAGCTCCACGCGATCACGCGGCAGGCCGGTCCAATCGGGGATCCCCGCGGGCCCGGGGTGGTCGGTGAGCACGTAGTCGATCGCGAACTTGCTCGAGGCCGGGATGGTCATGCCCAGCAGTGTCGAGAGGGTGAGCGTGCCCAGCGACAGGAACACGACCCCGTGGTGGCCGCGCAACTGACCCCAGAACGCGCGCCACAGATCCCACGCCGAGCGCGCCCGCGCCCGCTTGGTGCTCGCCTCATCCTTACCGGGGATCGCCGCTTCCGCCCCCGATTGCTTGATCTTCGCAAGGTACGCCCGGTATCGCCCGCGGCTGGAACGCTCGGACGCCCCCGGCACGGTCGGGACACTCATGCGCGATGGTAGCGCCCGTGCCCGTCAGCACGCCGCGTTGAGCACGTTGAGGAAATCGAAGAAATCGAAATCGTCCGTCGTGGTGTCGCCGTTGAAGTCCGCCTCGCCAGCGAAGAACGCGTTGAGGAAATCGAAGTAATCGAAATCGTCCGCCGTCCCGTCGCCGTTCCAGTCTCCCGGGCAGGGCGGGCACACCAACGCAACCGCGAAATCGTCCAGCGCGGCCTCGACGATCGAACCCCCGCCCTGATCCTGGGCGATGAACCGCACGCGCGTCGCGCCGGTGGGCGTGACGAAATCGCCCACGCGGAACTGGTGCGCGTACCACCCGCCAGAGGCTTCGGCGCCCGAGGGCCCCACCGTCTCGACACGCACCCAGCCGGTGCTGCCGTTGGCGCTCACGTCCACCAGGAAGGTGTCGCTCGAGGGGTTCGAGCCCTGGTTGTTGGAGTACCACCGCCAGTACGAGATCACCGCGTCGGACTGGCCCGCCAGGCCCAGGGCCGGGCTGGTCAGCGTCGTCTGCCCGCCGTCCACGTCGTTGTCGCCGATGCCCCCGCCCACGGCCCCCTGGCCCGTGACCCAGCACTGCGTGCCGCTCGCCGTGTGGTCGTCCTCGGGCTGCGCCGCGGTGCCCACGGGGTCCGCACGCACCCAGACTCCCGTCGAGGCATTGTCCTGCGCCGAGCCCACCACCCAGCCCTGATTCGTCTCGAACCCGTCGGCGAAAAGCGTGCTCTGCACGCCGGCGGCGTACACGCTCGCGGGCGCGTTGCTCGGCGACCGGACCACCGTCGCGGCGGTCGTCGAAGCCTCGACGTAATACGAGAGCGTGGCCCCGCACGCCGCGCCGGGGATGGTCGCCCGGTACGTGCTGCCCGACACCAGCGTCAGGTTGATCGGAACGTACGCCCCGCCCACGCCGAACCGGTAGTAGAGCTTGCCGGTGCCGCCCTGGTAGGTCTGCGTGCCGCTGCTGAGGCTCACCTCGATCGGCGTGGGCGCGCCCGCCTGCACGTTCACGGGACGGCCCGACGGGAACCCGATCGTCATCGGGGCGGTCGTCTGCTCGATGAGGTACAGCACCGCGGCGAGGTTCTCCTCACCCGTGGGGACGATCTGATCCGGCGGCAGCACGAAGCCGTTCGTGCCGGTGTCGCGCAGCTCGATCCCCCAGCCCAGCATCCCCCGCGCCCCCGCCGTCCAGTCGCTCGACACGCCCGAGGCCGGGTAGATCGTGGTGTAGGTGGGTCCCGCGGTGTACGTCAGCCCGTGCACGTTCCGGATCGCGTCCTGCATCCCGGTGTTGAGCTCCACGAAGCGCGCGTGATTCGACGGGAGCGCCGACGTGTATCCCCACGGCGAGAGGATCAGCTCCGAGTACGAGTGGAAATCGATGTGCGACACCAGGCTGGGCCGGGCCGCGATGAACGCGCTCAGGGCGGCCGTCTCCGGCTCGCTGAACGGGCCCGTGCCCCGGTACGTGTCGCTCGACGTCGACGTGCTCGCCCCCTCGCCGCCCCACTGGTACCCCCAGTTGCGGTTCAGGTCCACGCCGAACGTCCCGTCACCGTTGTTGCGTCGGTTCTTGCGCCACAGCCGGTTCGTGGACCACGTGTAGACGTATCCGTCGGGGTTCACGATCGGCACGACGTACACGTCCGCCGTGTCCAGCAGGCCCGTGATCCGCGCGTCGGTCCCGTAGCCGCGGACCAGCGCATCGGCGATGAACATGTTGGTCATCGGGCTGATCCACTCACGGGCGTGCTGGCAGCCGTTGAAGATCACCCCGGGCTTGGTCCCGCCCGTCGCCTTGCCGATCTTGATCGCGAAGATCGATCGGCCCTCGAGCGACGAGCCCACCGTCACCCGCTGGGCAACCTGCGGGTTGAGCGCCACCAGCGTGTCGGCGTACGCCGAGATCTGGTCGTACGTCTTGTAGTCGTCGAACCAGGCTCGACCCTGCGCCGCTCCCGCGAGGCGTGCCCGCTCCGCCTCGATCAGGAGCTGAACGTTCGGGATGAGCACCCGGTACGCAATGCCCGCCGCGTCCATCGTCGTCAGCGATTCCCGCGCCACGCGGTAATCCACCGGGCCGACGCCCTCTCCCTCCGACCAGGGGTCATCCGACAGCGACCGCATCAGTTGCAGGTCCCAGCCGTTCCGGATCGTCGCCCGCACCACGGCGTCATGGTCGAATCGGACCTGATCCTGCCCGAGCACCGGCGCGGCGAGCAACGCCGCTCCCAAGGCGCCAGACGCCAACCATGCCGCCATCCGAAGGTGTCCCATGGGTGTACGCATCCGTTTCTTTGGTGAAGTCACCGAGCCGGCCGAACCCGGCCGACCGTTGACGCGAATCCAGCCGCGCCGATGCACGCCGAGCATACAGCCTACAGCAGGATCCGCCGCCGTCAATCGCAATCGGAGTTGATTCCACCCTCGTGAGGGGCTCAGAAGCGGGAGAAGGCGTTCAAGAAATCGAAGTAGTCAAAGTCGTCGGCCGACGTGTCGCCGTTGAAGTCCGCATTCCCTGACGCGAACGCCGTGAGAAAATCAAAGAAATCGAAATCGTCGATCGAGCCGTCGGCGTTCCAGTCCGCCTCAGCCATCTCCACCGCCCGGCGCAGGTTCACGCGTCCCCATCCGAACACGCTGTCCTCGCCGGGGTCGCCCAGGTCGTCGCACGAGCGTTCGAGGATCGTCTCCGCCGCGGCGGGGGTCAGGGCAGGCCGCACCGACAGGATCAGCCCCAGCGCGGCCGCTGTCATGGGGGTTGAGAAACTCGTTCCGCTGACCTGCCCGTACCCGTAGTCGCTGCGCGTGGTCCAGATGTTGTTCCCGGGCGCCATCACGTCGATGGGCGCGCCGTAGTTCGAGAAGGACGCGCGTCCGTCGATCTCATCGGTCGCGCCCACGATGATCACGTCCGGCCAGTCGAACGATGAACTCATGTTCTGTCGGCCGTTGCCCGCCGCCCACAGCAGCTGGCTGCCGATCGAACGCAGGTACGCGCCGGTGGTCTGCACCGACGTGCCGCTGACCCCGTTGTAGCTCACGCTCACCACGCGGGCCCCGTTTTCCGCGGCCCAGCGTGCCCCGTCCAGGATGTCGGTCAGGAACGCGGAGCCCCCCACCGAGTTGCTCGTCCGCACCGGCATGACGCTCGCACCCCAGTTCACGCCGGCCACGCCGAGACCGTTGTTGCCCGTCGCGCACGCGGCCCCCGCCACGCTCGTCCCGTGCCCGTTGATGTCGGTGGTGTCCCCCCCGTCAATCTCGCGCACGCGGCTCGCCGAGTTGTACCCGCTCACGAAACGCCCGGTCAGGTCCTCGTGAAGCTTCAGGAACCCCGTGTCCACGAAGGCGCAGATGATCGATGCGGCGCCCGTCGTCACGCTCCACGCCGCCGCGGACTCCATGAACACGTGCTGGTACTGGCTCGCGAACAGAGGATCGTCGGGCGTTGAGGCCGGGTAGACCAGCCAGTCCGGCTCGACGTACTCGTACGCACCGGCGGCACGCAACCGGCGTACGAACGCGGCGTCCGATTCAGCCGCCGGGACAATGAGGATGCGCTCGCCGGTCGAGCCGATCTCCCGCAACACCGCGGCATCCTCCGCGCGGACCGGTGCGTGTAGCCTGGGACCCGCGATCACGCGCCCGGAGAATTCCCGCACGCCGGGGATCGGATCGAGATCGTCAGCGGTAGCGCCGGTGGCATAACTCGGTCCGAGAACCACGCATGTCGTGAGCCAGGCTGCCATTAACGCCATGTGGTCCCCTTCTACGTGAACTCGATCGGTAATCAATTAACCACCATTGTGGGGGCGCTTCATCGGAAACGCAACTTGAAGCGGCAATTCCGCGCCCGGCATACCTTAATCAGGTGGATGGTCCGATCGAGTTCACGCACAGTCTCCCCATACTCTTGGTCCCGGCATCGCCCCTGAGGACGTTCCTGACGTTCGCCGGGCGGGTAGCTCAATTGGCCAGAGCTCTCGCCTTACACGCGAGTGGTTCCGGGTTCGAGTCCCGGCCCGCCCATTCCGTTCCTTCGCTTGAGAGGATCGATTCTCCGTGAACGCGCTGGATCTGGCCTACGCCATCGGAGGGGTGGTCTCGGCCCCCTGGTGGGCGAGAAAGTCCCGGGCCGGCTGGGCCGAGCGACTGGGCCGGATCGAGGCCGTGCCCGCGCCGCCGGCGGGCCGCAAACGGGTTCTCCTGCACGCCGTGAGCGTGGGGGAGGTGAACGCCATCCGTGGCCTGGTCCCACTGCTTGACCGGCACGTGGATGTGGTCATCGCCGCGACGACCGACACCGGCCTGGCCCGGGCGCGCGAACTCTTCGCTCCCCGGCACGCCGTGCGGCGATATCCGCTGGATCTCTCCGGCGGCGTGGCGCGGTTCCTGGACGCGGTGCGCCCCGACCTCGCGGTTCTGGTCGAGCTCGAAGTCTGGCCTAATTTCATCGGTGCGTGCGCGCAACGCGGCATCGGCGTGGGCATCATCAACGGGCGATTGAGCGAGCGGTCGTTCCGCGGCTACCGCCGGTTCCGGCGGATCGTGGCGCGCATGTTCGCCCCGCTCACGTTCGTGTGCGCGCAGGAGCCGGCGTACCGGGATCGGTTTCTGGCACTGGGCGTGCGGCCGGATCGCGTCCGGGTCTCGGGTTCCATGAAATGGGATTCGGTCTCCATGGCCGAGCATATTCCCGGAGCGAACGAACTGGCCCGGGAAATGGGGATCCGCAGGGATCGGCCGTTGATCGTCGCGGGCAGCACGGGGCCATGGTCGCCCGGCACGGCCCGCTCCGGGTTGTCGGAATCACTCCGCACCGCCCACGACCGACGCACCGAGGAGGCCCTGCTCCACGCGGCGTGCCCGGAGGGGGTGCAACTGCTTTGCGCGCCCCGCAAGCCGGAGCGATTTGAAGAAGCGGCATCGTCGCTGCCAGGGGTTGTCCGCCGGAGCGACCGCCCCGGCGGAACCCGATCGGCATCCTGCGATCGGTTCTTGCTCGACACGTTGGGCGAGCTTCGCGCTGCGTATTCGCTCGCGACGGTGGCGGTGGTCGGCCGCTCATTCGGGGGATTGTACGGATCTGACGTCATTGAGCCGATTGCGCTCGGAATTCCGACTATTATAGGACCTTATTTTGGGGATTTTGAGTCCATCGTCCGATCGTTTGAACAAGGGGGAGGAATCACTGTTGCGGACGCGGCGGATTTGCCCAAAGTGCTGCGCGAATTGCTGGGTGATGAGGGACGTCGGAGAACGATCGCCGCGGCGGGGAGAAGAGTCATCGAAACGAATCGGGGAGCCACGGCGCGGCACGCCAGGGAGATTCTGGGTGCGCTGGGAGTCGGAGCGACAATCGACGGAGCGGGCTGAAGGGGCGTGGTGCGCGGCGCGGGGGCTGTCGCGACGTCCGTGAGCCGGGCTCGCTCAGGGTCCGTCCCTTGGGTGTGAAGGGGGAGTAGGATTCTGCTATCGTGGGGGCTTGTGGCCGGTCGTGTTTCGTGGGGGGAGGCCTCGCGGGGGCGCGGCTGGTCGTTGGTCTTTCCGAGTCCTCGTGCGGTCACCCCGAGGGAGCGAAGCGGTATGTCGTTGAACCGAGGACGCGTGAGCGACGTGGCGGTGTCGTGGTCGGGTGACGGGATCGAGGCATTGGAATCACGGATGCTGCTGGCGGGCGGCGGGCCGGTGGCGCAGGAGGCCCTCGGGGGCGGCGTCCGGGGGCAGTTGAGCTGGTTCGGCTCGACCGTTCCGGTCTATCAGAACCAATGGATCGTGTCGCTCAAGGGGGAGCGCGAGTATGGCGCGGCTCGTCTGCAGGCGAACCTGGCGTTGCAGAACGTCGGGGTCGAGGCGAGCCGGATCGTGCCGTTCGCGCGCGGCCAGTACGCGCTGATCACCACTGAGCGTCCCGTGACCGAGGACATGGCGCGGCGGATCAGCAAGGTGTCGGGGCAGGCGTTGGCGATCGCTCCAAACCGTGTGAGTTCGGTCGGCGTGGTCCCGAACGATCCGTTCTTCCCCGATCAGTACGCGCACCGTAACTCGGGGCAGCCGATCTACGGGATCGCGGGCGTGAACGGCGCGGACATGGGTTCGACGCTGGCCTGGGACACGTCGGTGGGGTCGGAGAGCGTGGTGGTCGCGGTGATCGACACGGGCACGCAGCGGTCGCACCCGGACTTGACGGCGAACATCTGGCGGAATCCCAACGAGATCCCCGGCAACGGGAAGGACGATGACGGCAACGGGTTCATCGATGACGTGAACGGGTGGGATTTCGGCATGGGGGACAACAACCCGGATCCGTCGCTCCTGAAGGGCGGCGTGTACCAGCACGGGACATGGGTGGCGGGGACCATCGGCGCCGTCGGGAACAACAACATCGGCGTCGCGGGGC
Source organism: Phycisphaerae bacterium (assembly GCA_016794925.1). Taxonomy (GTDB): domain Bacteria; phylum Planctomycetota; class Phycisphaerae; order Phycisphaerales; family UBA1924; genus JAEUIW01. The sequence goes on along the minus strand of JAEUIW010000004.1, from coordinate 179,877 downwards.
TGAACTGGACGGTGTCGATCCTGCCGGTGAAGATCGCGGACGACGCGTTCGGCGGTCTCTCCGAGGCGGCGATCGTGGCGGCGCACGATTACCTGACGGACCTGCGGAAGAACCGGGGCATCAACGTCGTCGTCTCGAACAACTCGTACGGCGGGATCGCGGGCGATTTCTACAAGGACGCGCCCGAGGGCTTCGTGCCGGAGAAGGACGCGATCCAGCGGTTCGTGGACACGGGCGCGACGTTCGTGGCGTCGGCGGGGAACAGCGCGCTGGACAACGACTCGAATTTCACGTCGTACCCGGCCTCGTACAGCATCGACCAGATCATCGCGGTGGCGGCGACGGACAACCGCGACAATCTCGCGGGGTTCTCGAACTTCGGCCTGAACACGGTTGACCTGGGCGCGCCGGGGGTGGGAATCGCCACGACGGACCCGGACGTCGGGTACGCGCTGGTGGACGGGACGTCGTTCTCGGGGCCGTACGTGGCGGCCGCGGCGAGCCTGCTGTACGCGATCAAGCCCAACGCCTCGCAGCTGGAGATCAAGCGGGCCCTGATCGAGGGCGTGGACCAGGTTCCGTCGCTGCAGAACCGCACGGTGGCGGGCGGGCGGCTGAACGTCGCCAAGGCGATCAAGGTGCTTCGGACCGAGGGCCCGATTGTGCGGCGGTTCGATCCGGGCCCGGTGACGCCGTCGATCCGGGCCATCGGCGCGACGTTCAACAAGGGCGTCGCGACGACGCCGACGCCGACGCAGGTCGAGGTGCGGCGGGCGGGCGGCGACGGGACCTTTGGGAACGCCAACGACACCACCATCAGCCTGACGGTCGGCGACATCGCCTTCGACGCGTCGCGCACGCGGCTGACGCTCAACCTGCCCGTGAACCTGGCTCCGGACGACTACCGGGTGACGCTGTTCGCGGCGGGGTTCCGTGACGCCTCCGGGAACCAGCTGAACGGGAACACCGCGACGGGCCAGAACGAGACGTATCAGTTCAAGGTGGTGACCACGGCGGGCGCGTTCGAGCCCAACGACGTGATTACCCAGGCGACGGCGGCGATCTTCGACGGGTCGGGCGAGGCGATCCTGAACCAGGCGACGCTCGGGGACGGCGTCAACACCGGGCGCGATCAGGACCTGTACCGGATCGACGTGGGCGGGCCGGGGCTGATCACGGCGCGGGTGGATGCGCAGGCGCTGGCGAACGGGTCCACGCTGGACGGGTTCCTGCGACTGTTCGACGCGCGGTTCCAGCCGCTGGCCGCGAACGACAATTTCAACGGGTTGGATCCGCAGATCCAGTACTTCGTGTCCACGGGCGGCGCGTACTACGTGGGCGTGACGGGGTACGCGAACGATCGGTACGACCCGCAGTCCGCTTCGTCGGGCACGGCCACGCAGTCCACGGGCGTGTACAACCTGGCGATCAAGTTTGACGCGGACGCGGACGAGTTCCGGCAGTTCGTCTCGTCGGACGTTCCCAAGGCGATCCCGGTCTCCGGGCAGGTGACGAGCACGATCGAGGTGACGGACGGGCGGGACCTTTCGGACGTGAACGTGCGGGTCTCGCTGACTCACGGGTTCGACTCGGACCTGAAGCTGGAGCTGGTGTCGCCGGCGGGGACGGCGATCGTGCTGGCGGCCAACCGCGGCGGCCCGGGCGCGAACTACACCGGAACGATCTTCGACGACGAGGCGGGCGCGGACATCGGCGCGGGGTCGGCGCCGTTCACCGGGAGCTTCCGGCCGGACGTGCGTCTGAACACGCTCGACGGCGAGTCGGCGCTGGGGGTGTGGAGGCTGCGGATCACGGACTCGGTGCCGCTGAACCAGGGCACGCTGGTGTCGTGGGGCCTGGACCTGACGCTGACGAACAACATCTCCGGCCCGTTCGAGATCAACGACACGGTCTCGACGGCGACGGCGACGAACATCACCGGGTCGGGGAGCCAGACGATCAGCGCGTCGATCGGCGACGGCGCGTTCGGGCTCCGCGACGTGGACCTGTACCGTCTCGACGCCGCGGCCGGGACGACGCTCTCGGCGCGGGCCACGGTGGCCACGAACTTCCAGGGCGGGTCGGGCAGTTCGCTGGACACGATCATGCGGCTGTTCGACGCGCAGGGGAACCAGCTACTGATCAGCAACCCGGACGCGGATTCGTCCAGCTCGGTGTCGCTGAACGTGCTGACGGCGGGCACGTATTTCGTGGGCGTCTCGGGGGGCGGCAACGCGAACTACGCCAGCAACTCGGGCGGCTCGGGCACGCCGGCGCCGGCCACGGGCGCGTACAGCCTGTCGCTGAACGTGGTGGGAGGCATCAGCGACAACGCGGTGTTCCTCCCGGGCACCACGGCGACGCTGGGCTTGGCCTCCACGGGCGCGATCGGCAATCCGTCGGCGATCGGGCAGCTCAACGCCGCGGCGCCGGGCGTGGGGGTTACGTTCAACGCGATCGATTTCGTGATGCCTCCGGGCGGCTCGGGGCAGTTCGATTCGTTCTTCGGCGCGACGGTGAACGGGTTCTCGTTCCGCAACACGGCCAACGGGGCCGCGTTCGGGCTGCCGGTGCTGATCGCCAACGAGAGCGACCCGGCGAACCGGCGCGTGACCATGACCGGCGCCTTCCAAGGGATGGCGGTGCGACGGACGTTGTCGTTCGGGTTGAATGACCCGTTCGTCGCGGTGGACGTGAGCCTGACCAACACCACGGGCCTGGCCATCGACGACGTCGGGTGGATGGAGGCGTTCAACCCGCAGCAGGGGCTGAACCGACGGACGATCGATCCGCGCACGCTCAACGACGTGACCGGGCGGATGGCCGCGGCGAGCTGGGTTGACAACGATTACCGCAACGGCCTGACGGTGGGCCTGGCCGCGCCGGCGGGCGACACGCGGGCGGTGGCGTCGGTCGTCACGCCTGACACGATCCGCGATCCGCTGCAGATCGTCAATGCTCCCGTCGATCCCAACGGGCTGAACGCCGACGATCTCCTGGCGCTGGCGTACTCCTTCGGCGCGATCGACTCGGGGGCCTCGGTCTCGTTCCGCTACTTCGTGCTGATGGGAGCGGCGACCGCGGACGTTAACGCGATGTACGCCGCGGTCAACGCGGGAACTGGCTCGGGCCACCTGGTCGTGGACCCGTCCGCGGCGGGCATCCCCGCGGCGTCGCTGCCGTGGGTGCAGTATTACCCGGAGGGGTACTCCAGCCAGCGGGTCAGCGAGTTCATCCCGATCGTCAACGCGAACTCGGACGACGCGCGGGTGGTGGTGATCGCCCGTTACGAGCGCGGCAGCGACGCGGAACGCGACGCGGTGCTCTTCGACGGCACCGTGAAGGCCAACACCCGCGCGGGCCTGACGATCAACACGCCCGAGACCGCCGCCGCGGTTCCGAGCACGTCGCTGGTGCGTCTGAACGAACCGTACGCGATCGAGATCCGTTCGAGCCGCCCGGTGACGGCGACGCTGAGCCACTACGACTTCGGCATCTCGACGGGCTCGGCGTTCTCGACGCAGGCGAGCAAAGTGTGGACGATCAGCGAGGGATTCAAGGGGGCGGGGGTCGCGGATTTCCTGGTGTTCTACAACACCTCGGCGACGACGGCAAAGGTCACCACGACCATCTATCCCGAGGGGAGCAGCGGGCCGGTGACGCTGACGCAGCAGGTCGGCCCGTTCCGGCGCTCGGGGCTTTCGCTGGCGGAGGTGGCGTCCATTCCGGACGGTCCGTTCGGCATGAAGGTCGAGTCGGATCAGCCGATCGTCGCGGCGCTGAGCCACTTCGATTCGAACATCCGCGGCGGGTTTGCGATCCTGGGCGTGCCCAGCGAGGGGAGCACCAGCGGCGTCAGCCCGGAGGGCTCGCTGGGCATCACCAGCGGACAGGAGTTCATCACGATCCTGAACGCCGGCGCGAAGGAGGCGTCGGTCACGCTGACGTTCCTGTTCGGCAACGGCTCGTCATTCCGCGTGGATGTGCTCGCGGCCGCGGCCCGGCGCACGGGGCTGAACCTGGGCCAGGTCCCGGGCTTCCCCGCGGGCTCGCAGCCGTACTCGGTGGTGTTCACGGCGTCGCAGCCGGTAGCGTTGTCGCTGTCCACGTACGGCACGAGCGGCGGGGCGCTCGGGACGCGGTTCTCCGACGTGGCGTCGACGCTGTGGTCGTTCTCCGAGGGTTTCCGGCCCAAGGGCAATACCGGGGTCGTGGGGGAGTACCTGCGGCTGTTCAACCCCTCGGCGGCGACCGTCGTGGTTTCGATCACGCTCGATTTCGGCGACGGCACCGAGGAGACGTTCCTGCGCGGGGTGCGGGCGCGGGCCGCGGCGCAGTTCGACGTGCATGAGTTCGTGTCTTCGGCGCGTCAGGGTCAGGACTCGTTCTACGGGGTGCGGATCAAGTCGCCGATTCCGATCGTGGCGTACATGGCCCACCTCGATGCGAACCTCGGAGGCGGGTTCGGCACGCTGGGCGTATCGCTGGGCAACACCGCGGCCGCGACGTGACGGGCGAGTCGATTGACGGGATGGCGTTCCGCCGGGGGGAGGGCGTGCGCGCTCGGGAGCGCGACCTAGAATCACCGCTCGGTCCGTCGCGGCGGGAGCCGCGCGGCATCGCGAGGGTGTAGCTCAGCCTGGTAGAGCAGCGGACTTTTAATCCGTCGGTCCCGAGTTCGAATCTCGGCACCCTCATTCTGCTTGTCGGCGTGGGCCACCCGCACTCGGGGTCTGGGGTACGAGCGGGCGCGGAGCGCGTGGGAAGAGCGTCCTGGTCCGAGGGAGTGTTCGATCATCGTGATGCACGTCTTGCACGCCAACTGGTCCCGCCGGCAGCTGCACGTCTGGGCCGAGGATGCGTCCCGGCACGCGTGGGCCGGGGCTCGTGGGCAAGAGGGGTCCGCCGGGGTGGAACGCGAAACCGACGGCCGCGTGGCTCACCCCTCCGCCGCGGGAGCCGATGTGTTGCGCGGGGCGCTGGCGAGCATCGGGGTGACGGGCGGCGCGACCGCGTCGGTCGATGTTCTGCTGCCGTGCGTCGAGGCGGTCGATGCGGAGCGAACGGGCGGAGGCCGATCCGCGGCGAGCGTGCCGTTGCCCAGCACGGGCGCGGCGCACGCCGCGGGACAGACGTTGGCGGAAGACGTCGCCGTGCCGACGGGCGTTGCGCCCTTCGGCGTGCCCTCGATCGCGTTTGCGCCGTCCGAAGTGCCGGCGCTGTTCGAGGCGCTTGCGGAGGCGGGGTTGATCGAGGGGCGGCACTCGTCCGGTCACACCCTGGGCGCCGCGGATTCGGTGCGGTTCTTCGCGCTGGCGGCGCGGTTCGCGCGGCACCTCATGGCGCACCAGCGGATCGTGCCCTCGCTGCTGCAGGACATGGGCGGCTCGCTGCGGGCGGCGTGGCAGCCCTGGATCGGCGACGAGCCGGGCGCGGCTCGATTCGCGGCGCTGGTCGCGGCGATGCCGCCGAGCGCGCGGGCGGCGATCGACGGTCTCAATCACGACGGGGACGCCGTGCTCGATGAGTTCCTGTTCGCGGTGACCGATGCGGCGTGCCGCGCGGCGTTGACGAGCGAGAACATGCAAGAAGCGATCGAGTCGCGCGACCCGACCAAGGACGATCACGTCGCGTGGCTCTCGGGGCTTCTGGATGGTCGCGATGGCGTGCCCCTGACGATCGGTCGGCGGTCCGAGGTGATCCGTCGAGCGCGGCAGTGGATCTCCACTCTTGAGGACCGGGGGCCGAGTTCCGCATGGCGTCTGCTGCTGCGGCTCGGGGAGCCGATCGATCTCCCCGCCGCGCCGGGCGCGCGGGTCGGGGCGGGCAAGGCACCAACCCGCGGGCCCGAGCCGACCGACGCGGTGTGGCCGCTCACGTTCCACTTGCAGAGCGCGGAGGACCACGCGGTCGTCGCCGATGCGTCGGATCTTTGGCTGCTGCCGGGGGACGCCGCGCAGGTGCAGGGCAAACGGATCGACAGCCCCCAGGAGTTGCTGCTCGCGGAACTGGGGCGAGCGGTGCGGCTGTACAAGCCGCTCGAATCCGCGTTGAGCGAGCCGCAACCTGAGTCGATCGAGCTGTCGACCGCCAAGGCGTACGAGTTTCTGCGCGAAGTCCGCCCCTTGCTGATCGAGCAGGGATTCGGAGTCGAGGCGCCGGAATGGTGGGAATCTCCGAACGCTCGGCTGGGTGTGCGTTTGCTGATCGACAGCGACCCGCTGCCGCTGGAAAGCCAGGCGGGGCCGGGCTCATCGAGCGCGGCACCGTCGCGCCTGGGGTTGGATTCGCTGGTGAATTACCGGTGGCAGATCGCGCTCGGGGACGTGACGCTGACGCTCGCGCAGTTCGAGGAGCTGGCGGCCCGGAACGTGCCGCTGATCAAGGTCGCGGGGAAGTGGGTGGAGGTTCGCCCCGAGGACGTGCACGCCGCGGTGGAGTTCATCCGCGAGCACCCCGGGGGACGGATGGACGTGGGTCAGGCGGTGCGGCTTGCCTTCGGGGCCGACGGGCGCGACGCGGGCCTGCCGATCGTGGGTTTGGAGGCGACGGGCTGGGTGTCGTCGCTGTTCGGGGGCGCGGCCGCCGGCGAGAAGATCCCCATGCTCGAGGCCCCATCGGGGTTTGTCGGCACGCTCCGGCCGTATCAGCTCAAGGGGCTCTCGTGGCTGGCCTTCCTCGATCGATTCGGCTTGGGCGCGTGCCTGGCCGACGACATGGGCCTGGGCAAGACCATCCAGCTCCTGGCGCTGCTGCTGCACGAGCGAGCCGAGGCCGCCCGCACGGGCGCGCCGGCGGTCTGCCCCACGCTGCTGGTCGTGCCGATGAGCGTGGTCGGGAACTGGGTGCGCGAGAGCCAGCGGTTTGCCCCCGAGCTGCGCACGCTGGTGCATCACGGCCCGGAGCGCATGTCGGGGGACGCCCTGCTCGCGGCGGCCTCCGCCAGCGACCTGGTCGTGACGACCTACGCGCTGGTGCATCGGGACCGCGAGTCGCTGGGGCGCATCGGCTGGGGGCGCATCGCGCTCGACGAGGCGCAGAACATCAAGAACCCCGCCGCCAAGCAGGCGCAGGCGGTGCGGGCGCTCAACGCGCCCCGCCGCGTGGCCTTGACCGGCACGCCGATCGAGAACCGGCTGTCCGAGCTGTGGTCCATCATGGATTTTCTCAACACGGGTTTTCTCGGTTCGGCGACGGATTTCCGCCGTCGCCTCGCCGTGCCCATCGAGCGGTACCACGACCAGAACCGCAGCCGTCAGCTTCGTTCGATGGTCCAGCCGTTCATCCTGCGGCGGCTCAAGAGCGACCCGAGCGTCGTGGCCGACCTGCCGAGCAAGGTCGAGTCGAAAGAATTCTGCTACCTCACGGCCGAGCAGGCCGCGCTCTACGAGGCGTGCGTCAAGCGCATGCTGGGCGAGGCCGAGCGCTCGGAGGGGATCCAGCGCCGCGGCGTGATCCTCGCCGGGCTCATCAAGCTCAAGCAGGTCTGCAACCACCCGTCGCAGTATCTCAAGGACCACCTGCCCGGCGAGGGCGCGAGCGGCGGGACGCTCGCCCCGGTGTTCCCCGATCCGGCTCGCTCGGGCAAGGTCACGCGGCTCATCGAGATGCTCGACGAGATCCTCGCCGCCGGCGGCCAGGCGCTGGTCTTCACGCAGTTCCGGCAGATGGGGCACATCCTGGCGCCGATCCTGCGACGCGAACTGGACCGCGAGGTGCTGTTCTTGCACGGCGGGACGCCCGCGAAGGAGCGCGAGGCGCTCATCGCGTCGTTCCAGAAGCAGGACGGATCGGCTCCGATTTTCATTCTCTCGCTCAAGGCCGGAGGTGTCGGGCTGAACCTCACGGGCGCCAACCACGTGTTCCACTTCGATCGCTGGTGGAACCCAGCCGTGGAGGCCCAGGCCACCGATCGCGCGTACCGCATCGGCCAGACGCGGACCGTGCAGGTCCACAAGTTCGTCGTCGGGGGCACGCTGGAGGAGCGCATCGACCAGATGATCGAGCAGAAGACCGTGCTGGCCGACAACGTCATCGGTTCGGGCGAACAGTGGCTCACGGAGCTGTCGCTCGGCCAGCTCCGCGACATGCTGCTGCTCCGCTCCGGCGCTGTCGAGGAGGTCGCATGAGCCAGTTCCCGACGCCGCCCGGGGGGGCCCGCCCCCCGACGCCGCCCGCGCCCGGCTCGTACACGCGTCCGGGCCCGACGGCCTCGCTCAAGCCGCGGAAGGTCCGCGGCGGCCTGAAACTGGAATCGAAGGAGGGCCCGGTCTCGAACGCGTGGGCCGGGCAGCGTCTGATGCGTCTGCTCGAGGATCGCGCGCCGGGCGCCGCCCTGGCGCAGGGCATCGAGTACGCTCGTCTGGCGCAGACGCGCTCGCTGACGGTCGCGCCGGGATCGATCACGGCGCGTGTGCAGGGACGCATGCCGACGGCGTACGGCGTCTCCGTCGCGATCCCCGTGTTCACACCGGAGCAATGGGAACTGGTCGTGGCCGCGATGAGCGCCGAGGCGAAGTACGTCGCCGCCCTGCTCGCCGGAGACGTCCCCGCCAGCATCGAAGATCTCTTCGTCCCTCTGAAGCTGCGGTTGTTTCCGCACGAGGCGTCTGACGTCTCTGCCACCTGCTCGTGCCACCGCTGGGACACCGAGCAGGCCGGGTATGCGCCATGGTGCAAGCACGTGTGTTGCGCCATCGCTCTGGTCGCGGAACGACTCGGTCGCGAGCCGTTCGTGGCGTTCGAGCTCCGCGGGCTGCGTCGGGACGACCTGCTCGAGCAGCTGCGCCAGCGCCGCGCCGTGGCGGGCGGCTCGGGCGGTTCGGACCGACCGGTGCCGGTCTACGCGGGCCGTTCATCCGGCCGTTCGGATACTCCGCCGCTCCCGCTCGATCAATGCCTCGAACGATTCTGGGCCGCAGGACCCGAGTTGGAATCGATCGAACTTCCGATCGGGCCGCCGCCCGTCAGTCACCCGTTGCTACGCCGGATGGGGCCTAGCCCGTTCGAGGGATCGCGATTTCCGATGGTGGGGCTGCTGGCAACCTGCTACGACGTGTTCACACGCGCGGCGGTCGCGGAGCCGGCGGTACACGCGGATTCGGACATCAGGCTCGAACCTACCGAAAAGTCGCCCGCGCATGAACACAACGCGTGATCGTTCCGGGCTATACTAAGAACGGAGCCGATCGTGACGAGAACCCCAGTTTGTGGGGAATTCAAGGCGCGGTCATGGGTCTTTCTATCGCGGCTGATGGAAGGCTCCGCTCCCGCTCGCCCGTGTTTTGTGGGTGAGCACCGTCTGCCGCGGCCCCGCGAGTTCGGCACGCGCCGAGGTCGGCGGACCGCGTGAGTGAGTGGTCCGCTGTTCGGTCGTTCCCATTGGGATCGGCCCTTGCCGAGGAGGTCGCGTCCGGATCCGACCGGTTGTTGCTCTCTGGTCGATGGTGTAATCGGCAGCACAGCAGATTTTGGTTCTGCTAGTCCTGGTTCGAGTCCAGGTCGACCAGTATTCCGTCGGTTCGGTTGTTGCGTCGGTGATGTCGAGCGTCGCGAGTCACAACCCGCCTGTCGCCATCATCCTTGCCGCCGGCAAGGGGACGCGGATGCGCTCCGACCTTCCGAAGGTCGTTCACCCCGTCGGCGGCGAGGCGATGGTGAACGCGGTGGTGGAGGCGTGCGTGCAGGCGGGGTGCGCCCGCGTGGTGCTGGTGGTGGGCTACAAGCAAGGGGACGTTCGCCACGCCGTGGCCCCTCGGTTCGCGGCGTGGGCGTCGCGCGGCGCGCGGATCGAGTTTGTGGAGCAGGCGGAGCAGCTGGGCACGGGGCACGCGGTGCGGTGCGCCGAGGCGCTGCTCGCGCGTGAGTCGGCGGTCCCCGGGGCGCCGGTCTTCGTGTTGTGCGGCGACGGTCCGCTCATCAGACGGAACACGCTCGACCGGATGCTCCGGCATCATCGCGAGGCGGGGGCGCGGGCCACGTTGGCGACGAGCGTGCTCGACGATCCGCGCGGCTACGGACGGATCGTGCGCGACGCGTCGGGCCGATTCATGGGGATTGTCGAAGACAGGAATTGCACGCCCGAGCAGCGGGCGATCCGCGAGGTGAACCCGAGCTACTACTGCTTCGACGCCGCGGCCCTGTTCGGGGCGCTGGGCCGCGTGACACGCAACGCGGGGTCGGGAGAGTACTACCTGACCGACGTGCCGGCGTTGCTGGCGAGTTCGGGGGGGCGGGTCGAGGTGATCGAGGCGGTGCCGGCGGAGGATGTTCTGAGCATCAACACGCCCGAGGACCTGGCCCGGGTGGACGCGATCTACCGGTCCAGGCGTGACGGGAGCGGGCAGCCATGAGCACGAACGGCAATGACAGGCTGCGCGTCTTCGCCGGGCGGGGGAGCAAGGTGCTGGCGCAGCGGGTGTGCGACCACCTGTCGATCCCGCTCGGGGGAGCCCGGACGGAGGTGTTCCCCGACGGTGAGCTCATCGTGAAGCTCGACGAGGACGTGCGGGGACGCGATTGCTTCGTGGTGCTCTCGACGTGCGCTCCGATCAACGACAACCTCATCGAGCTGCTGATCTTCCTCGACTGCCTGCACCGGGCCAGCGCCGAACGCGTCACCGTGGTGACGCCCTACTTCGGGTACGCGCGTCAGGATCGCAAGGACGAGGGACGGGTGCCGATCACGGCCAAGCTCATCGCGAACCTGATCACCGTGGCGCGGGCCGACCGCGTCCTGGCGATCGATCTCCACGCGGCCCAGATCCAGGGTTTCTTTGACCTGCCGGTGGACCATCTGTCCGCGACGCCGGTGTTCTACGACTACTTCATGGAGCGTCGCGCGGACCTGGGCGACCTGTGCCTGGTGAGCCCGGACGTCGGCAACGTGAAGGTGGCCGAGACGTTCGCGAACCTGCTGGGCGGCGACCTGGCGATCATCAACAAGCGGCGCGTGTCGGGCTCGGAGGTCGTGACCGGCAACCTCATCGGCTCGGTCGAGGGTCGCACCGTGCTGATGTTCGACGACATGATCACGACGGCGGGCACGGTCTGCGAGGCGGCGGAGCTGGTCAAGCGGCGCGGGGCGCGCCGGGTGATCGCCGCGGCCACGCACGCGGTCATGGCCGGTCCCGCCGTGGCGCGCTTGGCGGCCGGGACCATCGACCAGATCGTCTGCACGAACACCGTGCCCACGGAGGGGCGTCTCGGCCCCATCGCCGAGAAGTACGTCGAGCTGTGCGTCTCGAAGCTGCTCGGGGACGCGATCTTCCGTATCCATCACAATCAGTCCGTCAGCGCGCTGTTCAAGCGCACCGCCGGGGCGAAACGCTGAGCGTGGCCCCGGCATTCACACGTCTTGCACCCGAGAGGAAGCCGATATGAACGACAAATCACCCGTCCTGAAAGCAACCAAGCGCGATCGTCTGGGCACGCGGTACACGAAGCGGGTCCGCAAGGCCGGCGGCCTGCCGGCGGTGGTGTACGGGCACGGTTCTCCGCCGGTCTCGATCACCGTCGACGCGGAGGAAGTGCTCCCGCACCTGCACAAGGGCGAGAAGGTCTACCGCCTCGAGCTCGCCGGCGAACAGTCGGGCCAGATCGTGCTGCTCAAGGAACTCCAGTTCGATTACCTGGGCACGGACATCGTGCACGCGGATTTCCGGCGCGTCGACCTGAACGAGCGCGTCCGCACGCGTGTCCACGTCGATCTGCAGGGCGAGGCCAAGGGCCTGAAGAACGCCGGGGCGATCCTCATGCACCCGACCACCGAACTCGTGGTCGAATGCCGCGTGACGGAGATCCCCGATTCCATCCCTCTCGATATCTCGGAACTTGATCTGAACGGCGTCATCACCGCTGCCCAGGTCAAGCTGCCCGGCGCGGACATGAAGCTCATCACCGACTCGCACGCGATCATCGCCCAGATCGTCGAGCAGAAGGAAGAAGTCGTCGCCGAGGCGGCCGTTGTCGCCACCGAGGGCGGCGCGGAACCGGAAGTCATCGGCGAGAAGGAGCGTGCGGAAAAGGCCGCCGCCGCGGCTGCCGATGGCAAGGCCCCGGCCAAGGACGCGAAGGCGGCCGCCGCGCCCGCCAAAGCCGCCGGGGGCGCGCCCGCCAAGGCGGCGGCGGCGCCCGCGAAGGACGCCAAGGCCAAGAAGTGATGAAACTCCTCGTCGGACTGGGAAATCCCGGACGCGACTACGACCGAACCCGGCACAACGCCGGGTTCATGGTGGTCGATCGCCTGGCCCGGCGTCACGCGCCGGGCCAGGCGGCCCGCGCCCGGTTCGACGGCGAGTTGGTCGAGGCGCCGATCGGCCCCGAGCGTTGCATGCTGCTCAAGCCCCTTTCGTACATGAACCGATCCGGTCCGGCGGTGTCCGAGGCCGCCGGCTTCTACAAGCTCGACCCGGCCCGCGACGTGCTGGTCATCGTTGACGACATCTACCTCCCGTGCGGGCAGATCCGGCTGCGTGACTCCGGTTCCGCCGCCGGGCACAACGGCCTGGCGGACGTCGAGCGGGCCCTGGGAACCATCGCCTATCCCCGGTTGCGCGTCGGAGTGAACGCTCCCCCTCCGCAGTTCAATCAGGCCGACTGGGTGCTGTCACGTTTCTCGGCCGAGGAGTGGTCGCTTGTCGAGCCCTCGCTCGATCGCGCCGCGGACGCGGCCGAGGAGTTCGTCCGTTCCGGCATCTCGTCCGCCATGAACAGGTTCAACGCCAAGAGCGGGCCGGATCCGCGCGGAACCGGCCCGGGAGCCCCGCCGCCGGCGCTCGGCGCTCCGCACGTTTCGCGCCAGACTGATCCACGTTCCACGCCCGGCGCCCCGCCCGCATCGAGCCCGCGGGGCATGTCGTCCTGAATCGAAACCACCGCACGGTTGGCCTTGAGCCGCCGCGCACCAAGAACAGAGAGGTCACACCATGCGAGAGATCCGAACGCGTCACTATGAGGGCATGTTCCTGCTGAGCCAGTCGGTCGCCGCCGACCTCAACGGGGCGATCAATTTCATCAAGGACACCCTGACCAAGAACGGGGCGGAGATCGTCTCAATCAAGAAATGGGGCGATCGTCAGCTGGCGTATCCCATCGCCAAGCAGAAGCGCGGCACATACATCCTTGCCTACTTCTCGTGCCAGACGGACAAGGTCACGCCGATCGAGCGGGCGTTCAACCTTTCCGATCAGGTTCTGCGGCAGTTGATCATCTCCGCCGAGCATCTGAGCGTCGAGGAAATGCAGCGGGCCGATGCGCAGGCCGAGTTGGCGGTGGAGGGCGCCCTGCGCAGCCGTGACACAGAGGTGCCCGCGGAGGCGACGATCTGACTTGACCCGAACGATTTCCTACCCGATAATCCCCTGTGTTCGGGGCCGGAATCCGGTATCCGAACGGGTGCTTCGAATTGATCGGAGGTGACTCCATGGCTGGCAGCTACAACAAAGTGATTCTCCTGGGCAACCTCACACGCGACGTGGAAGTCCGTTACACGCCGAACAACCAGGCGGTCGCGACGATCGGTCTGGCCGTGAATCGGCGATACCAAGGCGCCGACGGCGAGCGCAAGGAGGAAACAACGTTTGTTGACTGCGAGGCCTGGGGCAAGACCGCCGAGACGATGGGGAAATACCTTGCCAAGGGGCGACCGGTGTTCATCGAGGGCCGCTTGAAATTGGATACCTGGAAAGACAAGACCGACGGATCCAACCGCTCCAAGCTCAAAGTGGTGGTTGAGAATTTCCAGTTTGTGGATTCCCGCGCGAGCGGAGCGGGTGGCGGGGGCGGGGGTGGCGGCGAACCCATTCCGGACGAAGCCGACGGCGGCGGATCGGCCCCTCAGGGCCGCCCTGTCGTGCGGGGGCCGAGCAAGGGCGCGGGCGCCGCGACGGGCCCCAATTATCAACCGATCGAGGACGAAGACATCCCATTCTGACGGGCCTATTGTCTCGCCCTTCATCCAAATCGCTGGGGTCCGCCGACACGCAATGGACTCCTAACTTTCTTCGAGAAAGGACAGCATCATGCCTCGCGCGCTCAAGCTGCTACTCATCGAGAACGTCGACAATCTCGGCATCGTGGGCGATGTCGTCAGTGTCCGCAAGGGATACGCCCGCAACTTCCTTCTCCCGCGCTCGTTGGCGACCACACCCAGCGACGAGAAGATCAAGGAACTCGCCGGCAAGCGTGCCGACGCGGAGCGGCAGTTGGCCGAGCTTCGCAAGAAGCGCGAGGGGATCATCTCCAAGCTCGAGGGGCTTGAGATCAAGCTGGAGCGTTCCTGCAACGATCAGGGCATCCTGTACGGTGCCGTCACCCAGCAGGACGTCGCGACGCTGCTGCGGACGCAAGGCTACGAGGTCGTCGCGCGCGATGTGCGGATCGGGCAATCGATCAAGCGTGTCGACTCGTACGAGATCCACGTCAAGTTCGCGTCGGATCTCGAGGCGACCATCAAACTGGTCATCGCCGCGGACCGGCCGCTCGACCTGAAGAAGGACTCCGAGCCCGCGCCCGACGCGGACGTGAAAGAGGGGGCACAGGCCGAAGCCGCGGCGAAGGGCGACGGCCGCCCGGAGCGGCGCGACAGGCGAGATCGCGAGGACCGTCCCGACCGTAGGAAGCGCGGCGATTTCACGCTGCCGCCCGAGACGCCCAAGGGCTGGGGTCCGGCGCCGGGTGCCGCGGCCGGCGCACCCGCCAAACCCGACTCCGGCAAGGACGCGGCCGATGCCGCCAAGCCTGCCAAGGGCGAGAAGAAAGACAGCAAGGACGCCAAGGCTCCCAAGCCCAAGTCGAAAGCCTGAGTTTTCGACACCCGCCCGGGCGCGGCCCGGCGGTTGTGGGTCGCGCACCTGACGGTTGAACCCCGTCCTTCCCGCACGCTGGCGCCGAAGGAATCGATCGGCGCCGCAGCCCGGGTTACTTCTGCTGGCCGACCTTGATGGGCGTGTCGAACTTCGCGACTTCCTTGTTGCCGATGACGAAGCTCACGATCTCGACGTTGAGGTCGGGACGGAAGATCAGCACCAGGTTGTTGTCCGGCGCGCTGCGGCTGATGGTCGGCAGCTCGGACAGGCTCGTGATGGGCGCATCCACCCGCATGCGCAGGTGCACGATCTGCTTGTTCTTGAACAGGAAGCCAACCGCCGGGTAGCGCTGCCCGAGAGCGTCGATCAGCGCGGGCGCGCCCTCGGCGCCAGCCGCGGCATCACCCGCGAGGCTGAACGGCGAATTGCCGCTCACGTCCACCTGGATGATCGAATTGGTGTACGACGAGGCGAAGCTGCGGATCTGAAGAGCCCGATCGATCCCCGACGCCTTGGCCAGTTCCGCGACCGTGAACTTCGCCTCGCCTCCGATGATGCGGTTCTTGTCGTTGATCTCGATGCCGCGCTTGTCGCCCGCGTTGAAGATCAGGTTCCCGCCGATGCCGTTGGTGACGCGGACGAACGACTCGTTGACGGTCACCGTCGCGCCCGAGCCCTGGATGGTCTCGGAGGCCGCCGCCTTCACCAGCAGGTCCTTGCTGCGGACATCGAAATCCCGATCCTCGGGCGCCGCGAACTCGGCGAAGGGCTTCACGTCGCCCACGTTCACGCGCACGCTCTTCACGTACAGGGCCAGCGGAACGTGCCCCCTCGGCACGGCGAACTCGAACGCCATCCGCGAATCCGCGGCGCCGCCCGCCGAGGCGATGTACACCTCCCGGGCGTCGTACCGCCAGCGTCCCAGATCGAGAGAATCGCCCGCCGCGCGGGAAATGACGGCGATCGGTTGCAGCCCGATGCTCGGACCCGAGCCCTCCTCCGGGACGCAGACCAACCGCACCTGTCCCGCGCCGATCGAGATGAACCCGCCCGCCTCGCGCGCCCCGGAATTGAAGTTCAGCACGTACGCATCGAGATACGAACCGTTGGGAGTGACCGCCTCGTTGTCGATGGTGCGGATCTGCTGCTCGCGGGCCTGCTGGTCGTCCTTGAACAGGTTGGCCACCGGCTTGGCACGCGCGACCGTGTACCGGCCCAGCAGCTTGAAATCACCCGGCCGCGCGATGGACTTCGCCGTGCCGTTCTCGAAACTGGTTCGCAGCAACGCTCCCTCATCCTGGAGCCCCGGCCGCCAGCGGGCCAGCGGAGTCGGGGTCGAGAGCGTGCCGTTGGAGAGGAAGCTGTAGAAGCCCGCGGTCAGCCTGTCCACGGGATACAGCAGACCGTTCCGCCGCACCAGATTGCCCGTCGCGTCGTACGACATCGGGGAGAACCCGACGATCATGTCGGTGCCGAGCTTCATCGAACTCAGCGACAGGATCACGATGCCCGCCGTGATCGTGCCCGACACCGCGCCGCACAGGCCCCCGCCCACCATGTCCACGACCTGGTCCGCGGCCACGTTCTTCGGCACCGCCTTGTCCAGCCCCAGGCGCACCGAGGTGAGAATCACCGTGAACGGAACCGCCAGCGCGATGCCCCACGAGAGGTCCACGATCCACTGATCGCCCTTCTCGATCAGCATGTACGCCACGGGTTCCCAGACCGCGAACGCGGCCGCGCCCGCGAAGATCACCACCACCATGTGCATGAGCGCCGAGAAAAAGCCCCGGGCGGACCAGATGTAGGCGATGCCGCCCGCGATACCGAGGGCGATCAGACTCAGGATCATGCGTTCGACTCCTTCCTGCTGCGGACCGGGTACCCGTGCGGATCAGGCCTTGGCCGGGGGTCGCGCCGCGGGTTTGGCCGGGGCGGCCGCGCCCGGACCGCCGGCCGGCGCCGCCTCCGCGGTCGCGCGCGTCACTTCCTCGATCGACGTGATTCCCTCCACGGCCTTCCGGATCGCCGCGCTCTGGATCGAGGGCAGCATCTTCTTGCGCAGCTGCGCCTTGAGCCCGGCGAAGTCACCCGCCGCGATCAGCTGGCGTTCCTCCGGGCCCAGCGCGTACACCTCGAAAATGCCCGTCTGTCCGAGGTAGCCCGTCCCCTGGCACGCCGGGCACACCTCGGGCTTGTTCTTGATGAGCACCTGGCCGCCCTTCTTGTAGAGCTTGGCGACCTTCTCCGTCACGCCCATCTTCTTGAGCATGTCCGGCGCGGGGGCGTACTCGACGCGGCAGTTGCCGCACAGCTTCCGCATCAGTTTCTGCGCGACCACGCCGTGCACCGAACGCCCGGCCAGTTCGTTGTCGCCCACCGCCTTCACGTACGCCTGCACGGCCTGAACGGCGTTGTCGGCACGGATCGACAGGTACACGCGCACCCGCTCCAGCTCCGACTTCGCGGCCTCCTTCGCGGTGTTGGCGTCCGGCAGGTCGGCCAGCGCCAGCACGTCCGGATCGCGGCGCAGGATCGAACGCGCCGTGGTCGCGTAGTCCTGCCCGTCCGCCTGCGGGTCGAAGCGGTTCTGCCGCACGCCGTCGAGGGCGGCCTGAGGCTCGATCTCGAGCGTCTGCACGTTGTTCGTGTACGCGTCGTGCAGCTTGAGCACGCCGTAGTAGGTCGTGGTTCGCCCGCCGTCGGCCGGTGCCGACAGGAGCACCACGCCCTTGCCCTCCTCGACGATCGACTTGAGCTCGGCCAGCTGCGCGTCGAGCAGGCCAAGTTCGTTCGGCTGACGGTTGACGGACTGCTCCGGATCGAGCAGCAGTGTCAGACGCATCCCCCCCTGCACCCCGATGCTCGAGACGCGGATCTTCCGCTTGGCGGTGCCCATCTCGATGGTCGTGTCACCGGTGAGTTTCTTGCGGCGGTCGGCCAGGTCCAGCTTCGCGGCGGCTTTCCAGAGGTCCATCACCTTGATCGCCGACGCGGCGGGCATCGCCTCGCCCGTGCTCTTCACGCCGTCGATCCAGTACACCGGCGCGTACGATTCGCCCTTGCCCGTCGGCCCGATCTCGGCCTGCGAGGCCCGCGTGTCGAGCATCCGCGCCACGATCCCTTCCGCCGCCGTCCGCACGTCGTACTCCGGCGTGTCCTGCTGCGGGACTACCAGGATCTGCTTGTCGGGTTGACGGATCACCATCACCGACTTGCCACGCAGCTTCGCCTGCTTCTTGGCCTCCCGCGCGGCGGTGATCTTGCCGAAGTCGATCTTGACGTGCCCGGAGGCCGGCACGCGCGGGTCCTTGTTGGAAATGAGCGGGTACGCGGCCAGGTCCGCTCCCAGGATCGCCATCATCGCCAACAGGCCGACCCAGAAGGCCAGCCCGCCCTCGATGGGTATGAGGAACGCCGCCGCCAGCGCCAGCGTGCCCGCGACCAGGTGCGCCACGGCCCACTTCTTGCGGGGCAAAATGTACCGCGCCGCGTGCGGGTCGTAGATCTCGGTGACAATCCGCGCCCACAGCGCAAACACGATCAGATAGATCAGCGGCTTCCACCACGACACGAGCACCAGCGCCTCGTCGGCCAGCGTCGCGATCGATCCGTTCGGTCCTGCGTCGAGCATGTCGCCAACGGTCCTTGTTTGGGGGTCGTCCGGGCACGATCGGTCATCAGAAGAGCACCTAGCGTACGCCCCGAGAACGCGACCGATCCCGGCGTGCTACCGCTGTGCGCCACCCAATTTCTTGAGCCGCATCATCAGCTCGTCGGGGTTCGGGGTGGCTTCCATCGCCGTGCGCACGTGAATGTACTCCCTCTCGACCAGATCCACAAGCGACCCGTTGAAGTCGATCATGCCCGTCTGGCGGGCCTCGACGCTCTTGAGGTACTCGCGCAGGTCGCCCTCGCGCGCCTCCAGGATGTGCTTCCGCACCACCGAGTTGTTGATCAGGATCTCCAGCCCGGGGATGCGCGCGATGTTCGCGTGCAGCGTCGGGAGCAGCTTCTGGTACACGAACGAACGCATCTGGTACGCGAGGATCTTCCGCACCTGCTCGCGCTCCTCGTGCGGGAACAGGTCGTAGATGCGGCTGAACGTCTGCGTCGTGCTCGACGCGTGGATGGTCCCGAACACCAGGTGGCCGGTCTCGGCCGCGTGCAGCGCCGCCTCGAACGTCTCGCTGTCGCGCATCTCGCCCACCAGAACCACGTCCGGGTTCTCGCGCACCAGCGCGCGGAGCGCGATCTTGAAGTCCAGGCAATCGATGCCGATCTCGCGCTGGTTGATCGTCGCCTTCTTGTCCGTGAAGATGTACTCGATCGGATCCTCGATCGTGACGATGTGGACCGGCTTCCGCTCGTTGATGTAGTCCAGCATCGCCGCGATCGTCGTCGACTTGCCCGAGCCCGTCACGCCGCTGAGCAGCACGATCCCCTGCGGCTGCATCGCGATCTCGGACATCGCCGGCGGCAGGTACAGGTCCTCGAACCGTCGGATCTTGCTCGTGATCATGCGGGCCGCCACCGACAGACGCCCCCGCGCCATGAACAGGTTCACGCGAAAGCGGGTCGTTTCGTCGTAGTCGTACGCGAAGTCCACGCTCCCGAACTTGTGCAGCATCTCGAACTGCTCGTCGCTCAGGATCGCCTTCGCGATGTCCAGGAACTCGTCCTGGCTCACGAGGTCCGTGTCCAGCGACCGCAGGGCGCCCCGCACCCGCACCTTCGGCGTCTGCCCCGCCTTGATGATCAGGTCCGAGGCCTCGATCTTCATGCACGCCTTCAGGAACGAGCCCCAACGCGTCGCGTGCGGGTCCGTGTGGCGCTTGGTGGGCAGGGCGACCGCGCCCTGGTGAGAAACGTCGGTATGGGTCTCGGCGTTGACGCTCATGATGGCTCCGTGTCCGCGTGCGAGGGTCCGCACATATGCCCTTCGCGCCGACCCCGGACGAGCCGCTCGCGGCGGGGTCGGGACCCGCGACCGTACTGATGGTAGCGAGACCCTCGGGCCTCGCCCCGAGTCACGAGATCGCACCAACTCGGGGGAGCCGGTTGATCCGGTTCGCACGGCACCGAGATCCGGTTGCCCCTGTGGCAGTCTCGATCGTGACAAATGAAATGGGCCCGTCCTCGCGGCGGGCCCATCGTCCGGATTCCCAACCGCGGCCGCTACCAGGTCAGCATCACGTCGATCGTGACCCGATCCAGGAAAATGTCGTTGTCAGCCTTGGTCAGTGGAAACTCGTAGGTGCCGCCGATGGACATGTTCGGCGTGAGCTTCCATCGTCCGCCGACCCCCGCCCAGACCACCGCGCTGCCAGAGACGTTTGTCGAGCCGAGATTCGTGTAGTCCAAGCCTCCCACCGAGAGGGGCAGCCGCGTTCCGTCCGATAGGTAGTGCAGACCGTGCAATTCAAACGCCGGCGCCAGCCCGGGCAGGACCTCGGGCGCGAGCTCATAGTCCACATGCAGATCCCACTGCACGATGTCGTTCCCGTCATTGTGATCCGTGGGAATACGGCCGGTCACATCCGCAATGGCGTGAAGCCGGTCGAACCCCTTGGCGATGCTGAGGAACGGGCTCAGTTCCTGAACGCCGCCTTGCAGAACCCCCTTGTCACCATTTCGGAGCTCCCACCGAAGACCGGGTGTGAGCACGAAGTCAGCCTCACGATCGGCGATCAGGACGTACTTCGCTCCGAACGCGATGTTATTCCATCCCTCATCATGGGGAATCAGCCCGGCATTGAGGTCGCTGTATCCGTCCTTTGTCGCGATAAACGCCAGGCGCTCCGTGAGCGCCAGCCGTGCTTGCGCGGCATACACGTTCAGGTCTCCACCTTGAATCTGTGATCCCGTTGGAAACCCATGATGCAGGTAGAGCAGCCGCACGCCAGTGGAGTTCAGCGGCGATTCGAAGAAGAGCGGATTTCCGATCGGATCGTAAAAATGCTCAAATCCGCGCAGGCCGGTGAGGAACCCGTCCCAAAGGAACGGCCCCTCCCCGGTCAGCCGTTCTTTCGAAAGCAAGAACGTGGCGCGGGGTGACATCGTCCCGTTGCTCCCACCGGAAACGGTGGATGGTTCGCTGACAGACTGGGACACATCCGTCAGGCTGATCCGCGGCACGGGCAGGTCCGACGACTCTGTCGGCCGTTGGATCATGGCTGCCGACGCCACCGTTCCAGAAACCACGATGACGATGCTTGCAATCGCACCCGAGCTGGCCCGAGCAGACATGGAGAATCTCCCAGCGCTGTCGTGGTTTCAGGCCGCACGTGCCGCGCGCCATCGGCATCACGGGCCGATCGAATCTCCCCGCATCAGTGGGAAATTCGACAGAATTGCAGACAGTTTTATCCTATTAACGCGGATTGTGGATGTCAAGATCCACTATCGACCGCCGGGAGCAACAGAAATAGTCCTTGCAAATGACCTCGGCGCAACGCGGGTGGTGACCGGACGGAGATGGTCAGTTCGCGCCCGCGCGGCTAGCGGGCCGGCTTTGGAGGCGGGAACAGGAACTCGAGAGCGGCAGGCATCCTGCGGGCCCAAGCCGTTTCGTTATGCGGGGCGTCGGGTTCGACCACCAGTGTGACGTGGTCTCGTGGAATGCCCCGCTCACGGGCACGATTGACGAGCTCTTGCGCGGCCTCGATCAGCCCGCGACCGCGCTCCCGGTCCGCATCGGATGTGCCGAATTCCGCACCGCCGACTCCAATATACAGGCGGTTCGGCCAACCCTTGGCGTCCGAGAACAGTTTCACGAGAGCCCCTTTCCCCAACGTGAGCGAAGGGCTCTCAGCCAGGACCTTGCCAAAGACGTCGGGCCTCGTCGTGGCCGCGTACAGCGCGACCACGGCGCCCAGCGACGAGCCGCCGATGGCGGTGTGCTCGGGAGCGCGCCGGACCCGGAAGCCGCGATCGACCCGCGGCTTGACCTCCTCAATGAGAAAGCGGACGTACGCATCCGCCTGAGCCCCTTTGCCCTCGACCAGTTCGATTGGGGAGTACTCGCGGATGCGGGCCGAGCCCAAGTTCGGTACGGCGACGATGATGAGCGGCTCGATCTTCCCGCTCTCGATCAGCGCTGTCGCGGTCTCGTCGGCCGACCATTCGGCGGGAGTTCCCGGGAAGCGTTCGAAGACGTTCTGCCCATCCTGCAAGTACAGCACCGGGTAGCGTCGGCTGGAATTCACCGGCTCGTCGTATTCGGGCGGGAGCCAGACCATCGCGTCGCGCATGACGCCGTCCGCCCCGCCGACGACTTGCAGACGTCGCACCTGTCCGGTTGCTTTGATGATGTGGTAGGGGTTCAGATCGGGGCGCGCCTCGCGATCGGGCCGTTGGTCAGCGAATCTTGGCACGGTGAATTCGAAGACGGGTTTCTCGCCCTTGAGGGCGGTCGCGTCGATCTCCGGAAGCCGGCGGTTCGCGATGTCCTCGAGCGTCTCGGAGACCTCCACGGTGTCCCAGTTGCCGCGCGTGAACTTGAACTCCAACCGTGAGCCCGCCTCGTGCTTCTTCAGCACGATCTGCCACTTCCCGTCCGAGCGACGGGTCAGGGGGATGCCGTTGTTGCTGGGGTCCCAGCCGTTCTGATTGCACCCGATGTACACGGGCGACTCGGTGCTCGCCATTCCGGACGCGTCCGTCACGAGCAGGACGTAGCCCTGCTCAAGGGACTCGGGAGGCGTGTTGCCCGCCGGCGGCGCCACGATCCGGTCCGCGAACGATCCCGGTCCGGCGCCCGTGCGCGCGGCACCGGGCACGATCGAATACCAGAGTGCGCCGACGATCACGATCGGCGAGCACAGCCACATCGTCAACGCTGTCCGGGACATTCGAGCTCCTGTCATCGCGGGACCTCCGCGCGAGGCAGGCGTGCGTCGGAAGGCTCGGGCCGCGCGGGCGCGTCGTGTCCGCTCACGGCATCCGCTCCGTTCGATTCGCGATCGCGCCGATCAAACCCGGGCTTGTCGCAGGTTCTTCGCCACCTCCGACCAGTTCACCACGTTCCACCATGCCATCACGTAGTCGGGGCGCCGGTTCTGATAGTTCAGGTAATACGCGTGCTCCCAGACGTCCAGGCCCATGATCGGGATCCCGCCGCAGCCGGCCACCGATTCTCCCATCAGAGGGGTGTCCTGATTCGCGGTGTGGCAGAGCGCCAGCTTGTTCTGCTTCGGCTTCACGCACAACCACACCCATCCCGAGCCGAAACGTGCCAGCGCCGCGGCGTGGAACTGATCGCGGAACGCTTGCACGGAACCGAACGAGGCGTTGAGCGCGTCGAGCAGGTCGCCCGATGGTTCGCCACCCCCGCCCTGCCCTTTGGGGGCCATGATCTTCCAGAACATCGAGTGGTTGATGTGCCCGCCGAGGTTGTTCCGGACCGGGTTGCGTTTATCCTCGGGGAGGTCCGAAAGGTGAGCGATGACCTGGTCTGCGGGCATGTCGGCAAAGCGGGTCCCCTCCAGGGCCTTGTTCGCATTCGTGACGTACGCGGCGTGGTGCTTGCCGTGGTGGATCTCCATCGTCTTCGCATCGATGAACGGTTCGAGCGCGTTCGTGGCGTACGGCAATCCGGGTAGGGCGTGGGACATAGCTATCGCTCCAGTTCGAGTCAGGCGGCTGAGATAGCCGCCTGATCGGCGCGGTGGGGGACCCGAACGGAAGCGTAGCCGCGCGAGGGATTGTGGCGCACCGGGCGAATTGCGCAAAAATGCCTTAAAAAGGGGTATTGGAAGCGAAGTTTGAGCCCGCCCATACAAGTGGGAGAGGCTGCCCAGTTTGCCAGCGATTTCGCTGAAGAAACGGAACAAACGCATCGGAAAACCGTACCAAGGAGTGTGCCCAGGTTGAATTGTGTTTGGATTTTGTACATTGGTTGAATCAATCGCTTGCGAGCCGGACAGGTTTGGGTTAAACTGGCGGCTCAGCCGTTGGCAGGGGAAACAAGCGGTTCGTCGGGTTCTGGAGGTGTCAGGAGTGGCATCCGGATCTCGACGGGTCGGAGTACGAGTTGACCGGGCTCGGTCCGGTATTGAGTGGTACCGGACCGCTCATGCTCGTGGGTGATCGAACGAAGGTGCCTTGACGGAAGGTTGGTAGCGTAATGGAACGGTTCACAATGTCCGCTCGTCCCAGTCCCTTGGAGCAGAACCGCCGGCGTACGCGGGTGGATTTCGCCGCGCCCGCGGCGGAACGGAAGGCCGGCACCAAGGGCGCCCCGCGTGTGCGCAAGACGCTCAGCCGCGAGGACGAGCAGTTGCTCAACACGATCCTCGCTTCCGAGCAGGACTTCATTGACAGCCCGGTCTTCTACGAGCCGGACGCCGAGCGGAAGATCTATGACGAGGCTCCGGACATCCAGAAGCCGGACACCACCTGGTACCACCCGGTGATGGACGACCTCTCCAGCAAGACGCGCACGGTCAAGACGGCCCAGCAGGTCATCCTCACGGGCGCCGAGGAGCGGGTGCTCTTTCATCAGTTCAACTACGCACGCTACATCGTGTGGAAGCTCCAGCAGGAGGCGTGGGCCTCGGCTTCACGGCGACCCACGTCCGAGCAGGCGGAGGACATCCTGCGCTGGTACCGCAAGTCGGATCTCGTGCGGCAGCAGATCGCCAACACGAACCTCGCGCTCGTGCTGGCCATGGCCAAGCGCACGCGCATGAGCGAGGTCGACTTCGCCGACCTTGTCAGCGAGGGCAACATGGCGTTGCTGCGCGCGGTCGACAAGTTCGACGCCGGGCGCGGCTACAAATTCAGCACGTACGCCTGCCGCGCCATTCTCAAGGCGTTCAGCCGCCAAGGGATGAAGCTGAGCAAGTACCGTCAGCGCTTCCCCACGGACTTTGACCCCAAGCTGGAGCGGAGCAATTTCCTCGAGACCAAGCGGGCGACGTTCGAGAAGGACGCCGCCGAAGAGGTCCGCCGCATCGTCCTCTCCAACCGGGCCGAGCTCACCGACGTCGAGCGTACCGTGATCGAGCATCGCTTCGGTCTTGAGTCCGGCGACGCCGAGAAGCCGATGACGCTGGAGCAGGTGGGCCAGATCATCGGTGTCACCAAGGAGCGCGTTCGCCAGATCCAGAACAAGGCCATGGAGAAGATCCGCCTCGAACTGGAGTCCAAGTTCCTCGGCAACCGTCAGGCCAAGGCGGAACAGATTGCCGCCGTGACCGGCGGCGGGGCCCCGGACGCGGCCGCCCTGGGTGTGTCCGTCGTTGTGGCACACGAGGATTCCCGCAGCCTCGCGCTTGTAAACTGACCGTCCCCGCCTCATCAGGACTCAATTCCGGCCGGGCTTCCCCGGCCGGTTTCGTTTTTGATCAGCCGCGTGGGTTCTCGGGTACGATGCGGCCGTGCTGCGTAACCTTGCGTTGGTGTTCGTTGGCGCGGGCCTGGGCGGCGTCGGTCGCTACTTGCTGACCGTCGCGGTGCAGACGACGTTCGTGCCGCGCACGGGATCGAACTTCCCGTTCGCGACGCTGGTCGTGAACGTCACCGGCTGCCTGCTGATCGGCGTGCTCGGCGGCGCGCTCATCCGCGCCGGTCGCGACGCCGATCGACCGCTCACGCTCTTCCTGCTCGTCGGCATTCTCGGCGGCTACACCACGTTCTCGTCGTTCGGGCGTGAAACGTTCGTGCTGATCGAAGAGCGGCAACTGGGCCTGGCGGCGCTCTACGTCGCGGGGAGCAACACGCTGGGCGTGCTCGCGGTGTACGTGGGCTCGATGCTGGCCCCTCGCGCCGCCTGATCATGGTCGTGTGGGACAAAAAAACCGTCCCGCGAGGCGGGACGGCTTGAATTCGATCGCGGGCTTTCGCGTGCGGCTAGCGCACGCCTTCTTCGCGCTTCGGGCCGCGTCCGGGCTTGCCGGGCTTCCCGCCCTTGGCGCCACGCTTGTCCAGAAGCGGGCCCATCGCCTCGCGGGCGCGACGTGCGATGCCCTTGCGAACATCGCGCCTGCGACGCTCGGATGGCTTTTCGTAATACTCCTTCCGCTTGATGTCCTTGGTCAGGCCTTCTTTCTCGCAGAGCTTCTTGAAGCGCCGCATCATCTGGTCGGTCGATTCGCCCGATCGGGCCTTCACACGGATGGACATGGATTTCCTCGTCAGCACTCGGGATGATCCCCCCGGCTCAGGGCGTCCGGGAGGAGGATTGGGGAAGGAGCGAATGAAAGCGCGCTCCCGGGTCCGGATCAAGGTCCCGCGGTTCGAGCGGCCGATGCGGTGCGCGCGCGAATGTCGAGGTACCCGACGTGCCCCGGGGCGCGCCGCGGCAACCCTGCCGCGCCCGCATATGACGGCGTTGAAGAACGGTCACCCATGCTCATCGACGCGTACCGTGCGGTAGGTGATTCTCATCGATGCGTACAACGTGCTCCACGTCACCGGGGTCCTCCCTCCCGACTTGGCTGGGCTGGACGTGCCCGAACTCGCCGAACTCATGACGCACAGCCGATTCGGCCAGAATGAGTGTCTGCTGATTTGCGATGGAGTGAGCCCCACGAACAAGGGGAATTTTCTGGCGTCATCCGAGCCTACCGGCCATCCGGGTGTTCGGACCGTGTACGCCGGAGCGGGGCGGGATGCGGATTCTTTGATCGAGTCGTTGATCGCGCGCTCCTCAGCACCCCGGTCGATTGTCGTGGTGAGCTCGGACGGCCGGCTCAAGCGCGCCGCCCGAAAGCGTCGCTGCACATGGATATCGAGTGAACGGTTCCTGGCGGACTTGTCGGCGCGCGCGATCGCAGCCGCGCGGCGGCCGGGGGGCGAGCGTCGGCACGGCGCCGACAAGGGGCCGATGGCCTCTCAGACGCCCCTGGGCGCATCCGCGGTGCGTGGGTGGCTCGCCCACTTTGGGATTGACCCCGGGATCGCGGGCCCGTCCGCGGAAGCCCTCTCCGACGCGGCCGGTCTGCCCGAATCGTTGCTGGCCAAGCTCCGCGCGCTGGGTCCGAAAGTGGGAGGTGCGGATCAATCGCGGGCGCACGGGCACGAACGGCGGGTGAAAGCCGCGAGGAGGCGTGAGGACTCCGCCGCGCGTGGCGGCCAGCCCTTGGGACCGAGGCCGGACGTCGAGAAAGAAAAGGCGGATCCGTTCGTCGATCCGATAGCCATTGAGGCGATTGAACGCTGGGCAGCGGAACTCTCCGCCTCCGACACGGATCTTCGAACATGGCTCAGGGACACAGGGCGGGACAGAACGGGTCGATGAACGCACATCGCGCATGGCGTGCGGGGGCGCGGATGTGCGGCCTCCTAATCTGTGGGTGCGTGGGTGTGAGCGGGGGGGGTGGGTGCCAGGCCGTGCCGCAGCCGCAGGGCCGAACGGGCGTGCAGGCGACGTACTCGCTGGGCACGCTGCGGGCGGAGCTTCCCGCGGAGGTGAGCGTAATGGCGGTCGCCGCGGCATCCGAAGCGGCGCTGCTGGCGAAGGGTTATTCGATCGTGCGGCGCACGCAGAGCGCGGAATCGGCGGAGGTGGTGTCGCGGCGGTCCGGGGACGGATGGCTGGAGTCCACCACGATCGCATCGTGGGTGACCGCGACCGGGACGGCGGCATCGATCCGGCGCGACCCGCTCGGAGACGAGGCCGAGTCACGTTCGATCATGGACGAGGTGCTCGTGCGGCTGGGCCGCTAGCGAGGGGGTCGTGCGCGCGAGCCGCGATCAGTGCGTCGGTGCCGCGTGCGCATCCTCGACGGGGATGCCGTTCTTCTTCTTGTAGTCGCTGATGGCCGCCTTGATCGCGTCCTCGGCGAGCACCGAGCAGTGGATCTTCACGGGGGGCAGGTTCAACTCCTGCACGATCTCGGTGTTGCGGATGGCCGCTCCTTCGTCGAGCGTGCGACCCTTGAGCCATTCGGTCGCGAGCGAGGACGAGGCGATGGCCGAGCCGCACCCGAAGCACTTGAACTTCGCGTCCTCGATCCTGCCGGTGCTGCGGTCGACCTTGATCTGCAACTGCATGACGTCGCCGCACTCGGGCGCGCCGACCAGCCCGACTCCGATGGCGAGGTCCTTCTTGACCTGCTCCCCGGTGCCGAAATTGCCGACGTTGCGCGGGTTCTCGTAGTGGTTGATGATCTTTTCGCTGTATGCCATCGCGGCTCCCTCGTCTTGCGTGCGTCCGGGCGTGTCCCGGCCTGCGGTTGTTGTGGCGGCGTGCCGGATCCCGTGCCGGGTCGGGCCGTGCTCGATCAGTGGTGCGCCCACTCCACCTTGCTCAGGTCGATCCCTTCCTTGTGCATGTCGTAGAGCGGCGAGAGCCGCCGGAGCTTCTCCACCGCGGCGACGATGTTCTCGATCGCGTACTCGACCTGCGCCTCAGTCGTCCAGCGGCCGAGGGAGAGTCGCAGCGAGGAATGGGCCAGCTCGTCGCCGACGCCCAGCGTCTTGAGCACGTAGCTGGGCTCGAGGCTCGCGCTCGTGCAGGCCGATCCGGACGAGCACGCGATCTCCTTGATCGCCATCATGAGGCTCTCGCCCTCGACAAAGCCGAACGAGATATTGGAGATGTGCGGCAGCCTCTTCTCGGCGTGACCGTTGACTTTCGTGACCTCCAGGCGTGACGTGATCGCGTGCTCGAGTTTCCGCCGCAGCCGCAGCAGCCGCTCGGCGTCGCGGTCCATCTCGGCCGCGGCGATCTCGCACGCCTTGCCCAGCCCCACGATGCCCGTGACGTTCAGCGTTCCCGGGCGGAACCCTCGTTCCTGTCCCCCCCCGTCCGCCAGCGCGTTGAGGCGGACGCGCGGCTTGTGCCGGCGTACGTACAGCGCCCCGATTCCCTTGGGCCCGTAGATCTTGTGCCCGGACCAGGAGAGGAGATCGACGTTGTCGCGGGCGACGTTCGTCGGCATCTTGCCGACCCACTGCGTGCCGTCGGAATGGAGGATCACGCCCTTCTCGTGGCACAGCGCCCCGATCTGAGGGATCTCACTGATGGTCCCGATCTCGTTGTTGGCCCACATGATCGACACCAGGATGGTGTCCTCGCGCAGGGCCGCGCGGACCGCCTCGGCCGTGATCACGCCGTCGGCGCCCGGCGGCAGGAACGTGACCTCGAACCCTTCCCGTTGAAGGCGCTTGCACGGGTCCAGCACCGCCTTGTGCTCGATCGCGTTGGTGATGATGTGGCCACGCGACCGGCCCGAGCCGGCCGGCGCCCGCTCGTACATGTACGCAGCGCCCTTGATCGCCAGGTTGTTGCTCTCGGTTGCGCCCGACGTGAAGACGATTTCCTTCTCGTTCGCCCCGATCAGCCTGGCTGCCTGCACACGGGCCGCGTCCACACCGGCCTCGGCTTCCCATCCGAAGCTGTGGTTCCGGCTGCCCGGGTTGCCGAATTTCTCCGTGAAATAAGGCAGCATCGCCTCCACCACTCGGGGGTCACACGGCGTCGTCGCGGCGTGGTCCAGGTAAATCGGGAGTTTCGGCGACATGAGCGCGTCCTTTCCGGCATGGGGTTCGCCGGACGATTTTTAGAATCTCTCAATGCTAGAGTATCCGACCAGATGATAGCTCCACGCCCTCGTCGGGAGCTCTCAGGCGGTGCGGAGTCACGATTACTCGCTGAAGACGGTTCATCCGGGCCGATGGCGAGTGGTATCTACCAATAATTGGGGGGTGGGGGGGGGGATGATTGGAGATCGCCCGGCAAAGCGACGGTTCGGGTGCGAATCGTCAAGGTCGCGGGTGTCGGGAAGTCCAATTCGTGTCAGGCGGTGGGAGCGCCGACGGGCTCGGCGGGGTCGGGCTTCCGATACACCATCACGACACGGTTGCCGCGGTCGAGGTAGCTCACGCTGGTCATGAACGCCCGCATGAGCATGATGCCGCGGCCGGAAGGCAACTCGAGATTCTGGTCGAGTGTGCAATCCGGGACGCCCTCGGGTTTGAAGCCGGGCCCCCGGTCTTCGATCTCGATCACGGCTTCACCGGGTGAAACCGAGTACACGAGCCTCACGGGCTCGGTCGGTGGGAGCGACTTGTGGCCGTGCCGGAACGCGTTCATGATGGCCTCTTCGAGGGCGAGCCGGACGGCGAATTTCGACGCCTCGTCGTAGCGGGCTCGGTCGAGGGCCTCGAGGACGTCGTTCTCCGCACGGTCGATCTCCTCGCGCGAGTTGACGAGCGAGATCGTCGAGCGATTCGTGTTGGTCTGGGGCGGCTGGTTCATCCGATCGGGGGTCGTGGAACGCACCTTCGGTCCCCTGGGCCCGCATGCCCCGGTGCTCCGACCGGGGCCGGGACGGTCCAAGAACTAGCGGAAACTCGCCACCGCCTTGTCCGTCGTATCGTGGATCTCGAAGAGCTTGTTGAGCTTGGTGATCACGAAGACCTGGTAGATCTGCGGGTCGATGTTGCACAGACGGAGCTGCCCCGTCTTGTTCCGGACCTTGTTATTGACCGTGATCAGCGTCCCCAGCGCCGCGGACGACAAGTGATCGACGTTGGCGAAGCTGATGAGCAGGCGGGGTTTGCCCTCCGCTTCAACGAGCGAACCGATCTCCTCGCCGATCTGCTGGATGTTCGCCTCGTCGAGGATGTTGCGGTCGATGAACTCGACCTGGATCACCCCGCCGTCACGTTTGCTGACCTTGAGCCTCGAACTTCCGGCCATCACCATTGCTCCTTCGCACGATCCGGACCGCGGGTTCCGCCGCGTTCGCCGTCAGGCACGTTTCTTCTGATCCAGCCAAGAGCGTATGGCGTCTCGGCTCGTGGGGCATATTTCAAAGACCTGATTCAGCTTGGTGGCCTGGAACACCCGCTCCAGGTTGCGATCGAGGTCCGCGAGCCGCACCTCTCCCCCGCGAGCCTTGATCCGATTGCGGACGTGCAGGAGAGCCTTGAGTACCGGGCTGGACACGACACGGACCTGTGCCAGGCTCAGGACGACGCGCGGGGTGTCGATCGAACCCGTGTTGTCAAGGATTTCGGACTCGATCCGGGCGATCCGCTGCTCGTCGCCCGGCGCACGATCCAGCAATTCGATAACCCGGATCTCACCCTCCTGCCACACGCGAATCGGAGAGTCGGTTGGTTGCATGGGTGGGCTCCCAAATGGGGGGCGGCGCTCGAACATCACGAGCGGCGTCCATTGTACCACCTATACAAGGTGGTGACATCGACGCGGGAGTTCGCGAGCACGGGTCGCGCACTCGCCGCGAGGGAGCGGTTCCGATCGAGGATCTCAGCCGCCCAAGCCCGAGGTGCGCATGGAGTCCGGCAGGCCGGGGAAGTTCTTCTCCTCTTCCTCCGCCTGAATCAGCACGGTGGGCTTGAGGAGGATGAGCAAGGTCTGCTCGTTCTTGGCCTCGACGCGATTGGTGAAGAAGCGGTTGATGATCGGGATCTTGCTGAGCACGGGCACGCCGGTCTCAACTTCGAGCTCGGTGACGAGCCGCTGGCCGCCGAGCAGCACGGTGCCCTCATCCGGAACGGTGACGGTGGTCTGCACACGGGTGGTGGTGATGAGCGGGAGCTGGATGAACGACTGGGTGTCGGCCGAGTTCACGAGCTGGCCGCCGGCGACCGCGGTGACGGGCTGCGTGTCCAGCCGCTCCAGCCGGCTGACGGAGGTGTCGACGTTCAGCGTGACGTAGCGTCGGTCGGAGGACACCACGCCCTCGACGAGCAGGCGCACGCCCTCGGTGAGCGGGGCGGGAACGGGGTCGAAGCCGACGGCCGACTGGCCGACGACAGGGTTGAGATCGGAGATGAACGAGCGCTGCGTGGCGACGTAGACGTTTGAGATCTGACCGTTGGTGAACGTGAGCCGGGGGGCCGTGAGCGTGATGCTGCGGCGGTCGGCCTGCGTGGCCCGCACCAGGAAATTCACCTGCACGTCGTCGAGGAACTGACCGGCGATTCCCAGCGCGGGCGCCGCGCCCAGGATTCGCGATGCGAAGTTGTTGTCGCTGGCGAGCTGGCCGACCAGGCCCAGGCTGTTCTGTTCGGTGCCGATGAGTGAATTGGGGCGGGGGTTGACGACGTTCTGCGTGACCGGAGCCTGGCCGGCGCCCGTCACGGTGCGGCTCAGGCCGCCCTGGGTGAAGTCGAAGAAATCGGAGGGCTGCACCGAGGGATCGTTCCCTCGCGCGGCCCGGAACTGATTGTTGTTCGCGTTCAGGTAGACGTCGATGTCGAAGCCGATCTGCTCGAACCAATCCTGGTTCACGAGCAAGAAGCGGGTCTCGACGTTGATCTGCATCTGCCGCACCTCGCGGAGTTTGGAGAGCAGGCCCTGGATCTCCTTGTGATTCGCGGGCGTGGTGGTCACGATCAGCGTGCCGTTCTCGAGGCCCTGGATGGTGCCGATCTCGCCGCCCGCGTCGCGCCAACCGGCGGGATCGACGTGGGTCTGGATGATCTCGATGTACTTCCGCACGCGGTCGCGCCGGCTGCTCCGCTCCACGTCCTTCTCGGCCCACGCCCGCGCGTTGCGGCCGAACGGGCTCTCGGTGGACGCCTGGGAGCGCTGCGCGCGTTCGAGGATCGTGCCCAGGTCGGTCTCGGGGGTCTTGGGGTTGTCGATCGTTTCCAGGAGCAGGTCGGTGATGTTGTAGATCTCGGTCTTGGGCGCGCGGCGCAGGTCCTGTTCGGCGGCGACCTGCACCATGCCGTCCTGCGCGGCCCAGCGGGCCTTGTGCACGGGGTCCTTGCTCGCTTTCTCGAGGAC
This sequence comes from Phycisphaerae bacterium, assembly GCA_016794925.1. Taxonomy (GTDB): domain Bacteria; phylum Planctomycetota; class Phycisphaerae; order Phycisphaerales; family UBA1924; genus JAEUIW01. Next base: position 147,357 of record JAEUIW010000004.1, on the reverse strand, counting down.
CATCGTCAGCAGCCGGCCCGCGGGCACCCGGGAGAGGTTCATCGTGACGGGCGAGGAGCGGTCCACACCGATGGCGGCGAGGCTGGTCCAATCGACGTCCATCTCAACGCCCGCGGCCTCGCGCACGTAATCCAGCACGTCGGCCAGTTCGTTGCCCTGGAACTTCGCCTGGAGCTCGCGGGTCTCGAGCGCGCCCAGCAGGCGGCGCGTCTCGGGCGTGTCGCCGAGGGCCGACGGGTCGCCGCGCATCGCGCTCTTGGTGCGCCAGTCCGTCGGATAATCGATGATGCCGCGCGGCATGATGCCGGCCTCGAGGCTCTCGATGCTCGCCATCGCCTGGCGCAGTGACTTGGTCTTGCGGATCTGTTCGGCCCGCTTGAAGATGGTCACGTCGCCGAGCACGTCCCGCAGCAGCAGCCCGGTGGGGTTGTTCGGATCGAGGAACAGCACCTGCTCGCAGACCTGGAGCGCCTCGTCGTAGCGCTGCTCCTGCTGCAGGGCCCGGATGCGATCGATGCTCTCACGCAGCTTCCGGTCCTTCTCCGCGCGCAGGTCGCGCTGGGCCCGGGAGGATTTGTCCTGGATATCCCGTTCCTGACGCGCGGCCTCGGTCTTGCGGATCGACTCGGACGCGTCGTCGATGCGGCGCGAGAGCGCATCGAGATCGTCGATGCGGGATCGGAATTCGGCCTCGCTGAAGACGCTCTGCCGGCGGGTGATCGTCAGGCGCGCACGCTCGACAAGGCCCTTGGCGCGGCCGGTGTCGCCGGCTTCGAGCGACTTGGCGGCTTCCGCCACCTCGTTGGCGTACTCGGCCTCGGCCTGCTCGCGTTGCAGGCGCAGCGTGTCCTGAACGGTGCCGGCCAGATCGGCTCCCGTTCCCGCGCCCAGGCGGCCGCGGGACTCCGTCACGCGCCGCTCCGCGTGCGCGAGCTCTTCGTTGGACATGTACGGCCTGTATCCCGCCAGCACCTGCTCGTACTTCTGGATTGCCTCGTTGAACCGGCCCATCGTGAACGACTGATCGGCCTCCGCGAGCACCCGCTGGCCGTCGACCTTCAGCGCCGTGCGCACGATGTCGTCCACGGGCGGCGCCGAGGGGGCAACCGGCGCCGGAGGTGGTGGCGTCGCCGGGGCGGCCGCCGCGGGCGCGGGAGCCGAGGGAGGTTCGGCAGCCGGAGTCGGGCTCGGGGTCGGGCTCGGGGTCGAGGAAGGTTCCGTCGCCGGCTGCGAGCTTGCGGGGCGTGAGGCGGGGTTCTGGTCGGAGACCGGCTGAACCGCGGGGGGGGACGATTCGCCGGGCTGCACCTTCTTGCGTTTCACGACGCCGGGTTGAAATGCCGCCGGCGAGAAGATCGGGGCTTCGAACGGCCTGCCGACGACCTTCTCCTGTTCGGTCACGCGCAGCTGATACGTATCGAGCAGCGCCTGCTCCGAGTCCGACAGTGTCACGCCGGACGACCGGACCGCGGCGAGAGCCGATTTCGACTCGGCGTAACGGCCCGCGTCGCAGTCCGCGGCCGCACGGGTGAGCATGTCGCTGATCAGAGGTCGGAGTTCATCACGCCGCGACTGCACCAGCGCCTGCACGTCCCGGGCCCGGGCTTTGGCGGCGTCGGAAGCGCCGGACGACTGGAGGGCGGCGTTCGCGTGCCGCTCCGCCTGGGGCAGGTCGCCCTCCTCGACGGCCAGTTCCGCGCGCTGCAGGCTGACCTCGATGGCATCGGTCGCCTTCACTCGGCCCTCAACCCGTACCAGCAGCTCCTCGGCCGCCTTCCATTCGCTGAGCGATGCGTCTTGCTTCTCCAGCGAGCGCATGAGGTCCACGGTCGCGGCCTTGGCGCGGATGACCTGCCCACGCCGCAAGTGCGTTTCCGCCCGGGTGCTGAGGTCAGAGACCGAAGGGGACGTGGGCGGGGCTGCCGCCGGCGACGGGCGTGAGGCCATCGCGCTTCCACCCGCCGCGCACGTCAGAGCCACGGCGGCAAGCAAGGCCCGGGGCGTGGAGCGATTCGCTTCGATCCGCATCGACGATCTCCAATTTCTCACCGGCACGAGCCGCCGGCTTGGTTGCGTTCACGTGCGTGTCGGGTGGATCCGGCCGAGGTTCGAAATACCCGAACCTGACGACGAAACCGCCCGAGCCCTACCCGAGCCCGTCGCTCCCACCCTTGCCCACGAGATTCCGGGCCCTCCCGGCCCTCGCGTAAGGGCCGAGGAGGGCGGAAGATAACCACCCCAATCGATCAAAGCAAACGCCTTCCGTCTGCCCTCGAGTCCGTACGACGGCGAGTGCGTAAATGCTGCGTCGAGAGCAACAACTTGTCCGCGCACAATTCACCGCGTCTTCCCCGCCTGTTTGGGGGTTATTCTGTATACCGAGCGCGGACTTGCGAGCGCGTGTTTGTGTCCGGCTGCTGCTATTCCATCCACCGACTCAACCAGACTCGAGCGCGGTCGAATGAAGGGAGTCTGCCGGTCTCTTTCAGTGCATCGGCGAGCTCTTCGGCCGTGAGTCGATCGGCACTGATTAAGTCGATCTCGGTTTCGGTGTGTTTTTTTGAGCGACTTGAGTCGGCGCGGCTCTCCCCGATTTGGGCTGTCGCCACGACGTCCCCTTCCGTGCCACCGGCCTTGGCGCGTTTCTTCGGCTCGTTCCCGGGAGCAGTGCGCACCAGCAGTGTCGCGGCGTCCACCGCCAGTCGCTCGATCTCGGTCCAGTTGCCGGCGGTGGCGAGCACCTCGATGTACCGAAACTCGCCTTGGCGATCGGACAGCTGGCGTGCGACCCTTACCACCCCCCGCCATGCGGTGATCCCGATTTCCCGCCCTTCACCGTCGACGTTTGTGTCGGGGTTGATGTTCAGCACCAGCCCCCATTCGTCCTGAAGTTCTTCGACGATCTCGTCGGGTGTGAGCAGATCGGGCCGATCGCCCGGCGCCTCGATGACGCTGCGGTGCTCGTGGGCGGCCGCGTCGGCACCGGCGATCGCTTCCGATTCCTTCAGATCGAACGCCGCCAGGACCTTCTCGACCCGCTCTTTCATCGACGACTCGGCCCGCACCGTGACCATTTTGTGCTCATCGACGAATATGTACAGGAACGGCTCCTCGCTCATGGCGCCGAAGCCCACGATGCCATCCTCGTAGAAGAAACCCCGGAAGCGCCGCAACGCGTCGAGGAACCGTTCGATTCCCACGGGGTCGTACGCGACGTACGGGTCCACCTCGCGGAACGCGTCATTCCCGAGCACGTCGAGGATCGGAAACACACGACCCGGCAGCAGCGAGAAAAGCGTCCGGCACAGGGCTTCGAGTCGCGTCGACGTGATCGCGATGTCAAAGACGTAGCGATCGGGCCATTCCTCCAGGACACCGGAAGGTTGGCCGCGCTCAGCGTCCGCCTCGTCGAGCGTATCGCCGGGAGCGTCGTCATCCGGGTCGAATTCTGGAGACTCTCCTACTGAGTCGGCCTCGTTGTCGTGCCGACCGTCTCCCCCATCAGAGGGTTCGAACGACAGCGTGTATCCTTCTTTTGGGGTAGAAGGTTCGATCGGGTAGACGCCAAGCGGATAGGCGAACCCGTTCACGACCAGTCGTTCGATCGAACTATCAACGCGGCATCTTGCCATGGGGGTCGCCCGCTCGGGCGTGGCGAAATCTAGGTTCGGGGCTGAGCCAAAGCGCGGCGCGAGCGGTCCGGCGCGGTCTACCGTCGTCCGGGGCTGCCGCGTACGCAGGTGCCGATTGACCTCGAAACAGGGGACGAGACGGACTCGGCCTGGCGCACATTACTGAGGAGTCGATCACATGAGCCGACCGGCCGAATTCGGGATGGAAGGCGAGGCAGGACGGGGCGGCGGACTTGAGTCGGACCGCGACGTACGTGGGTCGGCGATGCTGCTCGTGTCGGTGGGGAATACTCGAACGCGCTTCGCGGCGGCCTCCGGCGAGTCGCTGATGCCCTCGCGTGTCATGGTGAATTCCGATCTCGTCGGGCTCGGCGATGCGCTCGTGGATGCCGCGACCGGTTTGGGGGAGAACGGCGCGAGCGGTGGTTTCTCGGCGGTGTTGCTCGCGTCGGTGAACGAGCCCGTCGCGGGCGTGCTGGCCGAGCGTTTGTCCGCGGTGAACCTCCCGCCGGTCCGGCGCCTGGGCCGCGACATCCCGATCCCGATTCGGCATCTCCTGCCCGCGCCGGTGACGGTGGGTCAGGATCGGTTGCTCAATGCTCTGGCCGCGTACGAGCGAACGGGCGGGGCGTGCGCCGTGATCGACGCGGGAACGGCCGTGACCGTGGACCTCGTCGATGCCGAGGGCGAGTTCAAGGGTGGGGCGATCGCGCCCGGGCTCCGGGCGCAGCTCGCGGCGATGAGCCGGAGCACGGCGCAGTTGCCCCCGGTCGAGTTGCCGCAGTCTTGCGATGCCTGGCCGAGCGATGACGAGGCTCCTCGTGCGTTCGGAGTGACCACGTCGGAGGCGATGACGCTGGGGGTGGTGTGCGGGCTGCGCGGGCTGGTTCGAGCGTTGCTGGAGCGCTACGCGGCATCGGTCGGCGCCTATCCGCGGGTGATCGCGACGGGCGGCGACGCGCCGTTCCTGTTCTCGAACGAGCCCGTGGTCGAGCACATCGTTCCGGACCTGACGTTGCTGGGGATGCTGGCGTGTGTCCACGCCTAGCGTGTGAGGAGGGTCGGATGGGGTCGTTGCGGTGGGGGATCTCTTCGTCAACCTCGCGCGTGGGGGAGGGCGGCGGCTCGCTCGTCGTCCTCACGCTTGCCGGCGATCTGCAGGCCGCGTGGGGGGCGTTGGCCGTGGAGCCGGTCGGCATCGGTCGGCTCGGATTGCGTGACCTGGGGGGCATCGATCGCGTGCTGGTGGCCCGATGGGCCGACCGCCACGCGACGCTCACCCCGCACGCCGGCGCGGCAGTGTTACGCGAGATCGGCCACTACATGCAGGCCCGCGGGGTGCTCGGTCCGGTGTCACTCGATCCGGCATTGGAATATCCGGAAGCCCGCGACGTGCTGGAGGCGAGGTCGCTGGCGGCGATCGCACGCGCCGCCAGCCCGCGCGCGGTCGGCCTGTTGCTCGATCAACCCGCTCGATGGTCCCGCGACCCGTGCCCCGAGCCGCGGGAGTTGGCGCGGCGGTCACGCGTGCTCGACCGCCTCATCGAGCCGCCCCTGGTGGTGGTCCGTGGGGCGTCGAACATCGGCAAGTCAACGCTGCTCAATCGTCTCGCGGGGCGGAACGTCGCGGCGGCGGCGGACGAGCCCGGTACGACCCGCGACTATGTCGGCGCGAATCTGGAGCTGGATGGGCTATTGGTCCGCTACGCCGATACGCCCGGGCTGGCCGAGTTCGGCGCCGACCCGGTGCTGGATGAAGCCCTATGCGTGTCCGAGTCTATCGTCGCGCTGGCGGACCTGATCCTCTTGTGCGGCGATTCCGTTTCGGGTTTTCCAGCCCCGCCGGCGCGCGCGGCGGCGCTGCTCCGCGTCGGGCTTCGCGCCGACCTGGGGCCGGCGCCGATTGGGGCGGATTGCGAGGTTTCGTCCCGAACGGGCGCCGGCCTGGAGGACCTGGCTCGGGCGGTCCGGCGCGCGCTCGTGCCCGACGCCGTGCTGGAGCACCCCGGGCCGTGGCGGTTTTGGCCGCAATGATCCGGGCTACGATTGTCGGCTGGTCGCGCGGACGCGGGAAGAAATCGGGGGGTGGCCGGCATTTGAGGTGCTCGAATTCATGGACAAACGCCATCAGCAGATCGAGGAAGGAAAGGGGCTTGTCGAGTCCCGGCTGAACGTCGAGTTCGTCGATTTCCTTCGCAAGTGGTCGACACCGATCGTGACGTTGGTCGCGGTGACGGCCCTCGCGTTCATGGGCTGGAACAAGTACTCTGAGTACAAGGTTGCGGCCCGCGACAAGGCGGACACGCAGCTCAACGACGCGGAGCGATCGTCCAGCCCGTCCTCGTTGCTGGCGTTCGCCGGCGAGAATGCCGCCGCGTACCCCTCGCTCGCCATGCGGGCGCGGCTCGACGCCGCGAACATCTACCTGAGCGCGGCGGTCCGCGGCTTGCGGCCCGCGTCGCCGCTGAACGCCGACGGCACGCCCCAGAACGCCGAGGACCTGCTCACGGCCCAATCACGGGACGAGCAGCTCGGGCTCGCGGCGGCTGAGTACCAGCGCGTGCTCGACGGGGCTTCGGGCAAGCCCGAGTACGTGTTGCACACGCTCAACAGTCTCTTCGGGCTTGGGGCCGTGGCCGAGTGCAAGGGGGAATTCGACACGGCCAAGGGCTTGCTCGATCGGGCGAAGTCGGTCGCGAAGGCGGCGGGGTTCCCCGGTCTCGCGGCGACCGCTGAGAAACGGCTCGCCACGCTCGATGACCTGAAGGATCTGCCGCGGCTGCTGTCGCGCTCGGAGATCCCCTCGTACGACGTGCCCAAGCAACCGGTCCCCGGTCCCGCGGTCGTGCCCGCCGATTCGACCCTCACGGAGCCCTCACTGTCGCTCGAGCCTGCGCCCAAGAAGGAAGCGGACGAGAAACAACCGGACGAAGCGAAACCTGAGGAGCCCGTCAAGCCGGAGCCGAAGCCGAAGTAGCGGATCGCCACCTCGCGACGCGGAGCCGCCATGTGGCGCGCAAGCCCGGGCCGGATGGCCCCGACACACCGATCATCGACGATGACCTCGTCCGCCCCGGCGGCAAGGTGGATCCGGCGGCCGTCTTCCGAGCCGCGCGGGCCATGGCGGCCGGACGCGTTGACGCGGAGATCCGAGCGCGCGACGAGTCGGAGGATCCGGACGGTGAGTTGCCTTCGGCGCGGGTCACGTTCCGACTCTCGCGCGATCTGCGCAAGCGGCTGGACAAGTACCTCACCGACCGCATCACGTTCATGTCCCGCGCGCAGCTCCAACGGCTGATCGAGGCGGGTGGGGTGACGGTGAACGGGCGGGCGGCCAAGTCGTCCACGGTGCTTTGTCTGCACGATGTGATCGAGATCGAGATCCCCGCCCCTCCCGCGGAGGACGTGCCCCCCGAGGACATCCCGCTGGACGTGATGTTCGAGGACGAGCACCTGATCGTGCTGAACAAGTCTCCGGACATCATCGTCCACCCCGCGAGGTCCCACCTGAGCGGCACGCTCATCAACGCCCTCGCTCACCACTTCGGGCACCGGTCGAGCGGATCGCTCTCGAGTGTGGGAAAGGAATTCGCGCGGCCGGGGGTCGTGCATCGGCTCGACCGACAGACCTCGGGCGTGATCGTCTTCGCGAAGACCGACGAGGCGCACTGGCGTCTGGCGCGGCAATTCGAGCTGCGTCAGGTGGACAAACGGTACTTCGCGGTGGCGCACGGCCGCGTCGAGCCCGCGGCGGACGTGATCGATCGACCGATCGGCCCGCACCCGTCGCGCGAGAAAGGGCATCGTGAGAAACACGTTGTGCGCCACGACGAACTCGGCAAACCATCCGTGACCATCTACCGCGTGCTCGCGCGTTACGGCCCCCGCGGAGACGGCGCGGGCGAGGCGGGGCGGGCGGGCCCGTCCGCTTCGGAGCACGCCGGACCCGTGGCTCCGCAGTCCGCACCGCGGTTGCCCTCGGGTTGGGGCGGCTCGTCGCCGCACTCCGCGCGAGTGCCCGTTCCGCGGGTCGCCGCCGCCCAACCGGCGCGCGATTCGGGCGAGTTCACCGCGATGGAACTTGAGCTCAAAACCGGGCGCACGCACCAGATCCGCGTCCACCTCTCGCACCTTGGTTTCCCTCTGGTCGGGGATGACATGTACGGCGGGCGTGCGTTGCGATGGCGTGGCGGAGGAAGGGTGAAGAGCGAAGAGGCGTTTGAGCGGCAGGCACTGCACGCGGCCCTGCTCGTGTTCCGTCACCCGATCAGCGGGCGTGACATGTCCTTCGCCGCGCCGTTGCCGTCCGACTTGCGAGGATTGCTGCGGTACATGCGCGGGCTCGGTCGGGCGGAGGAGGAGCCGCGCCCATCGGGCGCAGTTCTGGATCTAACGACGCTCGCATGCGAACGCAGCCCCAGCGGCGCCGGCGGTGAATCGCGGCCCTCACGGCGCGTGTGACGGGCCCGGTCAGCCGAGACCGGCCGCTGCTCCGGACGGTCGGTCCAGAGGTTTCCCTTCGGCGCCGGGAGGATTCGCGAAACGGCAGCGCCGCGCGCCGAGGAACACCAGGATCTCGAACCACATCAGCCCCGCGAACAGCGCCCCGGCCCCGAATGACCCGAGCACCATCCGTCCGCCGTCAATCGTGACGGGGCCGCCGATGATCCTCAGCATGGGCTCCGACGCGAACGTCAGCAGCAGCAGCAACGACCCCACGAGCCATCCGACCGAGGCGTGCGCGCACACCACGGTGGCCACCGCGGGCGTGACGCGCCAACCTCGACGCGCACCGAAGAATCGGATGCCCCGGTGCTCGATCCACGTGAGGATGACCAGCAACACCAGGGTTGCCCCCGCCGCGCCGATGCACTCGAAGAGAGCCGCAGCCCATGTACGCGGGCCAGGACTGGCCCAGTTCCACCGCCCAAGATCGACCCACTCGACGATCCTGACCATGCCGAGCGCCAGCCCCGTGACGCCTGCCGCGAGCGTGAGCGTCCACTGTGCGAGTTGTCGCGACCGCCGAGACTCGACCATGATGGTCGCAAACCGCGTTCCAGGAGCGAGCAGTGTTCCCAGGTGGGTGCGTGCAAGAGACCGCAAGGAGGGGAGTTGCTGCCACGGCGAACCGCACCGCGCGCTGGGTAATGAAGCGGCCACTGGTCGACCGCACTCGGGGCACGGCTGCCCCCCTGCTTGGGGCAGTCGGGAGATGTCATATCCGCAGGACTCACAGAGAAGCACGTTGGGTTGGTGCAAGCGAGCCTCCGCGACCCGGATCATACCGGCGAGCGCGATGTGCGCGGACGCGTCGGGGCCGACCGGTGGTCGCGGGGGTGGGCAATGTCGCCGATTCGGGCGGTTTGCGTGGAAATCTCCGCCGCGGAGCAGTAGTGTCAGCCGACACGGAGCGCCTCTGGGGTACGGCATGCGCAAGCCCGAAGAACTCACACCCGAACAGATCCGCGAGGTGTTCTGCAGCCATGGTCTGAGGCTCACGCACCAGCGCGAAGCGGTCTACCGCGCGTTGGCGGCGAGTTCATCACACCCCACCGCCGAGGAGTTGCACCTGCTCGCGCGTCGAGAGGACGCCGGGATCAGCCTGGCCACGGTCTACAACACGTTGGACGTGCTGCTCGATGCGGGACTGGCCCGACGGCTGATGGTGCCGCGCGGCTCGACCACAACGGCCACGCGGTATGACGCGGACATGGACATACACGTTCATTTCGTGACCCGCGACGGACACGTCCGCGACGTTCCCAACCGGCTCGGCGACGAGTTGCTCCGGAAGCTGCCAGCGGACGTGATCGTGCGGATCGAGCGCGAGATGGGCATCTCGGTCGATCGGGTCGCGGTGAAATTGCTGGGTCGCCGGGCGAGCGAGGGCTGACGCCCGCGGGATGCGCGACCGGGATAACCGGCCCGCCCGCGCCGGTTACACGGGTTCGGGCATCAAGATGTGCGCCGACGGGGCCGATAGTGCGCCCGGACGTGAGCCCGGGCGCGCGTCCCGCGTGCCCCCGCGGGCTCGCCGCACACGTCTCCAAAACCCGTGGAGAACTCCAGTGAATCTCGGCAAGGAACGTCGTCGTTACCCGCGTTACACGCTCGAACCCATGTACACCCCCGTCGCCGTGCGGCCGCTCGACCACGACACGTTCGACATCGAGGGCCACGCGTACGACATCAGCGCGGGCGGGATGCGATTCGAACTCGATCGCGCCGTCAAACCGGGCACGACGGTCGCCATCCAGATCTCGCTGCCGAGCATGCAGCGGGAAGACGTCGGCCCCGGCCGCAGCGTCTTCGTCTTCGCGAACATCGTCTGGATCGATGACGAGGACGAGCCCGGCCCGGTCCGCACCGCGGCGGTCTTCACGCATTTCGCCCGCGCCGGCGACCGGGACCGGCTGCTCCGGCACGTCGTGACGGGCCAGTACCGCCTCGCGGCGTGAAGCCTCGGCGGTGCCGACGCGGGCGAGCGCGATATGCGCTCGCCCGACCCCCTACCCTCCATGCGTGTTCGTTGACAGGGCCATCATCACGATCAAGGCGGGGGACGGCGGCAAGGGGTGTGTCGCGTTCCGTCGCGAGAAGTACGAACCCAAGGGCGGACCGTCCGGCGGCGACGGCGGGCGCGGCGGCGACATCGTCATGGCCGCCGACGAAGGGCTCAACACGCTGCTCGATTTCCGCGGCCTGTCTCATTGGGAAGCCGAGAACGGCGAGCCCGGTCGCGGCAAGCAGCAGCACGGCGCCGACGGGCGCGACAAGGTCATCCGCGTGCCGTCGGGCACGCAGGTCTACGACAACAAGACGGGCCAGCTCATCGCCGACCTGGGCCCCGACCAGCGCGCCGTGATCGCCAACGGGGGGCGGGGCGGGTACGGCAACGAGCATTTCAAGACGTCCACCAACCAGGCGCCAAAGTCCGGCACGCCGGGCGAGCCCGGACAGCGGCGCGAGATCCGGCTCGACCTCAAGCTGATCGCCGACATCGGCATCATCGGCCTGCCCAACGCCGGCAAAAGCACGTTGCTGGGCGCCCTCACCCACGCGACGCCCAAGATCGCAAACTACCCGTTCACGACGCTCAGCCCGCAACTGGGCATCGCCGAGCTGGACCCGGCGCGACGGATGGTGCTGGCCGATGTACCCGGACTCATCGAGGGTGCCTCGCGGGGGAAGGGGCTCGGCCACGAGTTCCTCCGGCACGTCGAACGCACGCGCGTCCTCGTCCACCTCCTGGACATCCGTCCCGAGGACGGCTCGGACCCCGCGGACAACTACCAGATTGTCCGCAAGGAGATCTACGGCTACTCGCCCTTGCTCGCGGAAAAGGAAGAGCTCATCGTTCTCAATAAGATTGATCTCGTGCCGGACGAAAAGGAACGGACCGCCGCGATCGCGCGCCTCCGAAAGAAACTCAAGCTGCCTGTGCGCGAGCCGATCATGACCATCAGCGGGGCCGGGCGCTCGAACCTGCGCGAGACGCTCGAAAAGATGTGGAAACTGCTCAAGCACGCCGACCAGCCCGCCCCGGCGCGCCGGGCCACGGGGCCGGACGCGTGAACGGCCCGGAGCCGGCCGCGTCCGGCGGGGAACGCGTGCTCTGGGGGCTCGACATCGGGGGAACCAAGATCGTGCTGGCCGTGGGCACCGCCGACGGCAGCGTGCTCGCCCGCGATCGAATACCGACGGACCACTCTCGATCGCCGGAGGAGGTGCTCAGCGCGGGACTGGCTCGCCTCGCGGAAATGCACGCGCGGGCCGGGCTCGCCGGACGCTGGCCGCACGCGCTCGGCGCCGCCGTCCCCGGCCCGCTCAGTTACACCGAGCGGAAGTTCCTTGAGCCGCCAAACATGCCCCGGTGGCACCACTTTCCCATCGGCGCGTTCCTCGACGGATCCTGCGGCTGTCCGGCGGCGTTCATGAATGACGCCAACGCCGCCGCGCTGGCCGAGTGGCTCTGGGGCGCGGCGCGTGGCGCTGGCACCGCGGTCTTTCTCACCATGAGCACCGGCATGGGCGCGGGGCTGATTGTCAACGGCCGGCTCTACGAAGGGCCCCTCGGTCTCGCCGGTGAGATCGGGCACGTCCGCCTGCGCGAGGACGGGCCGGTCGGTTTCGGCAAGCGTGGCAGCGTGGAAGGATTCCTCAGCGGCCCCGGCATGCTCCAGGTCGCCGCCGCGGAGGCCGCCGTATGCGTCCAGAGGGGCGAGCCGAGCGGGCTGATCGACATGTTCTGTGCCGGCCCGACCGACCAAGCCGGCCCGGCCGGCGTGGAGCGGCTCTGCGCGCTGGCCGCGAGCGGAGACGCCGCGGCCCGCCGCGTCACCGACCGTTGCGCCGCCGAGCTCGGACGGTTGCTGGCGATCCTGACCGACATTCTCAACCCCGAGGTGTTCGTCATGGGAACGATCGGCAGCGCCCACCCGGAGCTGTTCGAGCCCGTCGCGCGACGCGTGCTGGAAGACGAAGCGATCGGGGCCGCCGCGCGGCTCGTGCGCATCGTCCCCTCCGGGCTGGCCAGCCGGGCCGAGCAGCAGGCGCTCGCGGTGGCGTGGTCGATCGGCACGCCTCGATGACGCGCCGAGCCGGCCGCCCCCGGCGGCGCTAGTTCAGCGGCCGAACCCAGATGTTCCGGAATCGAGTCAGATTCCCGTGGTCCTGGAGCATGATCGGACCCGGAGTGGGCCCCTCGTCGGAGATGTTCCCGCCCGTTGACCCGGTCACCTCGGAATGGTCCTGGACCAGCACGCCGTTCTGGAACACCGTGACACGGGCGTTGACCGTCTTCTTGCCGTCCGCGCCGAATTTCGCCGCACGGAAGACGATGTCGTACGTCTGCCATTGCCCGGGTCCGCGGCAGGCGTTCACGAGCGGCGCGTGCTGCTTGTAGATGGCCCCGCACTGGCCGTCGGGATAGGTGGTGTTGTTGTACGAATCGAGGACCTGCACCTCGTAGCGTCCCTGGATGTACACGCCGGAGTTCCCGCGGCCCTGGCCCTCGCCCTCCACCTTGACCGGCGTTGCGAATTCGATGTGGATCTGGCAGTCGTTGAACGCCTTCGTGCTCAGCAGGTTGCCCGAGCCCGGCGCGACCGTCAGGCACCGGGCCCGCGACCCCTTCGAGCCGTCGCCCGCGTCCTCGATCTTCCACTTGGCCGCGGCGTCCTTGTCGTGCTTCCAGAGTTGCACGTCCGTTCCGTCGAAGAGCACCACCGCGTCCGAGGGCGCGTGGTCGGCATCGCCCGGCGTGATCACCACCGGAAGGACGGGCGTCACCGCGGGCGGCTCCGCCGGCGAGCCGGCGGACAGCGACAGCAGCAGCGCCCCGGGCGCCGCGGCGAGCAGGGCAATGACGGGAACTCGGTTCATGGTTCGATCTCCGTGGTGAGTGCGGGCTGGAATGCGCGGGGCTGCACGCTCACGTGCGGAATTTCCGGCGTTTCCTTCGAGCCCCGCACGCCGGACTCCTCGAAGCGCCGCAGGGTCGGCTCCAGTCGTGAGACGTACGAAGCGACGAAACGGTTGTAGTGGTCGACGGCCGATTCCAGCGACCCGCCCAGCCTGGCGATGTTCTGCAGCGCCGTCGCCGCCCGTTCGTGGAACTCCACCCCCAACTTCCGCAATTCCCGGGCTTCCGAGGCCAGGCGCTTTTCTTCCCATCCCAGCGCGATCACGCGCAGCAGCCCGATCAGCGACGACGTGCTCGCGATCACCACCCGCTGGGAGAACGCGTACTCCAGCAGGTCCGGGCGTCGCGACAGCGCCGCGTCCACGAACTGATCCCCCGGAATGAACATCACCACGAAATCCGGGGACCCCTCATACTGCCGCCAGTACCCCTTGCGGGCCAGCGCGCCCACCTGCTCGGAGACGTGCCGCGCGAATCGGTCCAGATGTGCCTCGGACTGCTCGGGCGGGGCGCCCACCGCGTCGAGGTACGCCGCGATGTTCGTCTTCGCGTCCACCGCCAGCTCCCGGCCCGACGGCAGGTGCACGATCATGTCCGGCTTGAGCAGATTCCCGTCCGCGTCGCGGGTCCCCTCCTGCATCGAGAAGTCGCAGTACTCGCGCAGCCCGGCCAGCTCCACCACCCGCCGCAGCTGCTGCTCGCCCCACCGTCCCCGCACGTGCGGCTCGCTCAGGGCTCGTGCCAGTTTGCCCGTCTGGTCGCGCAGCTCGGCCGACGCCTGGAGCATGTGCCGCACCTGCGCCAACAACTCGGCCTGCGACGTCGTGCGCACGCTCTCCAGCCGCGTCAGGTGTTCCTCCGTGCGCCTGAGCGTGTCCGCGATCGGCCTGACCATTCCCTCCACCGCCGCCCGCTTCTCCTCGATCCGTGAAACCCCCGCCTCCTGCACCGCGGCGAGCTTGGCCGACGCCAGTTCCAGCAGTTGCCCCGAGGCGTCCTTGAGCGCCTGCCCAGCCAGCGACGCGAACGAATCGCGCATCTGGTTCAACCGCTCGCCCTCGTTCCTCGCCTGCGTTCGGGCCGCCTCGATTTCCCGTTTGTCGGCCTGGCGCTCCGCTTCCAGCTGGGCCAAACGGGCCCGCCACTCGCCGTCGGCGCGGGCCCGCGAGGCGTACACCCACGCCGACGCCGCGATCGCGAGCACCAACCCGATCACCGAAATGACCAACGCCCATTCCAAGGGCGCAGTGTACCTCGTCCGGTCGGATGCGATCCCACAAAACCGGGTTTTGTTCGTCTGCCGAAATGGCACCACACAAGAGGTGGAATCGACCCGCTGGCAGAGCATGTGCCACGCGGCGCGCTCAAATTCGCCGCAACCGTACCCATTCCGCTCTTTCGCCCGGCACTGGGCTTGCCCTCATGCTGGTAACCAATGGTCTGGGTACGTTCCGAATTCGGTGCATCGCGCGGCAATGAGGGCCTCGGAGCTTCGCGTGAAAGCGGTGGCGAGAATCTCGCCGAATCAGGGGGAATGAACGTGCCCGGAAGGTCTCAAGCCAACCCCGATGGGAGGCTGAATCTCCTGCTCTCATACGCCGGTTGGCAGGCAGAAAGTTGGATCGATCGTATCCCCTGTTTGTTGGAACCAATGGGAATTCAGTCGGTTCGAGCCGGCAGCGCCAACCAGGCGGAGCGGGTGATCAGGTCCACGACGATCCACATCGCGGTCGTTGACCTCGGCCTGCCGCTGGATGACCGCCGGGGCGCGGAAGAGGGCGGCCCGCGGGTCCTGGATCTGCTTTCGCGCCTCGCGTCTCCGCCACCAACCGTCGTGCTGAAGGGCCCGCGCTCCGTGCGTGAGGAGCCGCGTCACGTCAGCGCAGCGCTCCGCTGCGGCGCGTTCGCGGTCATGGAACGGTCCGCGGTGGACCTGGAGCGCATGCTCGAGGTCCTGCGCCGCTGCATGTGTCGGTTCTACCAGGGTCGCTGGCCGGGCGGGGACGGCGTTGAGGGTGGGGGGGGTGGGGGGGGTGGGGGGGGTGGAGGGGGTGGAGGGGGTGAGGGGGGTGGGGGAGGTTGCGGGGGCAAAGGGCGGAGGCCCGGGGGCCATGTGGTCTGAGTCAATTTCGCTCGCGCGGGTAACGAGCCCGCGGCGCGCGATTCGAGTGAGTCCGAGCAACGAAAGAGGAGTCCGAACGATGGCGAAGTCTTCCAGCAGCAACATGAACTTCCGTCCCCTGCACGACAAGATCGTGGTCCGCCGCGACAAGCAGACGGACCGGACGCAGTCGGGCATCTACCTGCCCGAGAAGGCCAAGGACACGCCCAAAACCGGCGTGGTCGAGGCCGTGGGAACGGGCACCCTGAACACCGAGACGGGCAGCCTTGTCCCGCTCACCGTGCGCAAGGGCGACAAGGTCATCTTCTCCAGCTACTCGGGCACCGAGGTCAAGCTGGGTGACCAGGAGTTGCTGGTGATGAGCGAGGACGAGATTCTCGCGGTTATCGAGGACTGAGCCCGCGCCCGTTGCGGGGCCCGGCCCCGCTCCCTACCCACGACACCCCACATCAAGCACACGAAGCAAAAGGAAACCATCCATGGCAGCCAAGCAGATCGCTTTCAACTCCGATGCGCGTGAGCGGATCCTCCGCGGCGTGCAGAAACTCGCCCGCGCCGTCAAGGTCACGCTCGGTCCCTCCGGCCGCGTGGTCGTCATCGAGAAGTCGTTCGGCGCCCCGACCGTCACCAAGGACGGCGTGACCGTCGCCAAGGAGATCGAGGTCGAGGACCGCTACGAGAACATGGGCGCCCAGCTCGTCAAGGAGGTCGCCTCCAAGACCAGCAAGGACGCGGGCGACGGCACCACCACCGCCACCATCTACGCCGAGGCCATCTTCATGGAGGGCCTGAAGAACATCACCGCCGGCGCCAACCCCAACGAGATCAAGCGCGGCATCGACATGGCCGTTGCCGCCACCGTCGAGGAGCTCAAGAAGCTCTCCCGCCCCGTCTCCGGCTCGAAGGAGATCGCCCAGGTCGGCACCTGCTCCGCCAACCAGGACGAGGAGATCGGCGGCATCATCGCCGAGGCCATGGACAAGGTCGGCAAGGACGGCGTCATCACCGTCGAAGAGGGCAAGAGCATCAAGACCGAGGTCGAGCTCCTCGAGGGCATGCAGTTCGACAAGGGCTTCCTGTCCCCGCACTTCGTCACCAACCCCGCCACCATGGAGGCCGTCCTCGAGAAGCCCTACGTCCTCATCTACGAGAAGAAGATCACCAACGCCAAGGACCTCCTCCCCCTCCTCGGCAAGATCGCCGAGAGCGGCTCCAGCCTCCTCATCATCGCCGAGGACATCGAGGGCGAGGCCCTCGCGACCCTCGTGGTCAATCGCCTGCGCGGCGTGTTGAAGGTCTGCGCCGTCAAGGCCCCGGGCTTCGGCGATCGCCGCAAGGCCATGCTCGAGGACCTCGCCGTGCTCACCGGCGGCAAGGCCCTCATGGAAGAGCTCGGCCTCGACCTTGAGAAGGTCGAAATCTCCGACCTCGGCCGCGCCAAGAAAGTCACCATCGACAAGGACAACTGCACCATCGTCGAGGGCGCCGGCAGCCAGGCCGAGATCAAGGGTCGCATCGAACAGATCCGCCACCAGGTCGAGATCACAACCTCCGACTACGACCGCGAGAAGCTCGAGGAACGCCTCGCCAAGCTCGCCGGCGGCGTCGCCCAGATCAACGTCGGGGCCGCCACCGAGGTCGAGATGAAGGAGAAGAAGGCCCGCGTCGAGGACGCCCTCCACGCGTGCCGCGCCGCGGTCGAAGAGGGCATCCTCCCCGGCGGAGGGGTTGCCATCCTCCGGGCTCGTAAGGTGCTCGACAAGCTCAAGAAGAACGCCCGCGGCGACGAGCGCATCGGCATCGATATCGTCCACCGCGCCGTCTCGGCCCCCATCAAGCAGATCGCGGCCAACTGCGGCCTCGACGGCTCCCTCATCGCCAGCAAGGTCGAGGAGTCCGACCAGGCCGGCTTCGGCTTCAACGCCCTCACCCAGGAGTACGGCAACCTCGTCTCCATGGGCGTCATCGTGCCCACCAAGGTCGAGCGCATCGCCCTGCAGAACGCGGCCAGCGTCGCCGGCCTTCTGCTGACCACCGAGGCCGCGGTGGTCGAGATCAAGGAGAAGAAGTCCAAGGCTCCCGCCGGAGGCGGCGGTGGCGGCGGCATGGACGACATGGATTATTGATTCGATCGATCCGGAGCTCTCGGTGAAAGCCGAGAGCTTCCTTTTTGGTGAAGGCTCCTTCCGTTCGTGTTCACCCCCGCGTGGGTCGTCGTTGCCCTGGTCCACCTGACCAGCGCTCCCGTGAACTCCAGCCCGGGGCTGTGCATGCCGGCGAACGTCTTCAAGTGTGACGCGTGCCGCGGCGTCCCTACCATCCCTTCGACCCCCCAGGAGCTGAGACCATGGCTGCTTCCCCTTCCACGCCCTCCCCGAGCAACAACCCCGGCAAGAAGCCCATCAAGGCGGCCTCCCCGTTCTTCAAGCCCGATCAGAACCGCGGCCCGGCACCCAAGCAGGTACGCAACACCACTCCCCAGGGCGCGCGCCGCAACATCCGCGCCCAGTCGCGCTGACCCGGGTTCGTCGCGAGCCGCCTCGCCGGAGGGGGCAGGAAGGTGAGGGGACGCGAACGCGTGCATCCGGCGCGCCGCAACCGGGAGAGCCCCGCTCCGTGTTCAGCCTGATCGACATGCTCGGTCGCGCCTGCCCGGTGATCGACATCGTGGACGTCGGCGCGCTCTGGATGGGCGAGCAGGACCTTGCGTACCGGGCTCTGCTCAAGCACGACCGGTTCCGCCTCATCGGCTTCGAGCCCGTCGCCGCGGAGTGCGACAAGCTCAACGCCATGGGCCGCAAGGGTCAACGCTTCCTGCCGTACTTCATCGGCGACGGGACCGAGCGGGAGTTCCGGCTCAACAACGCCCCCATGACCTCGTCGCTGTACGAGCCCAACCGGAGGCTGGTCGATCGCTTCGCCGCGCTGGGCGAACTGATGATCCCTCAGACGCGCGAGCGCGTCCGAACCACCCGCCTCGACGATATCCCCGACATCGACGCCATCGACTTCCTCAAGTTGGACATCCAGGGCGGTGAGCTTGACGCCCTCCGCGGGGCGGCGCGGCATCTGCAACGGGCCGTCGTGATCGAGACCGAGGTTGAGTTCGTGCCGCTCTACGAGGGCCAGCCCCTGTTCGCGGAGTTGGACCAGGAACTGCGCCGACACGGCTTCCTGCTTCACGCCCTGCCGGGGACCTCCGGCCGCACATTCCGGCCCTTGCGCGATCCGTCGAACCCCGCCGCGACGATCAACCAGGTGCTCTGGGCCGATGCCGTGTACGTCAAGGACTTCAGTCGCCTGGCCGTCTTGTCGGCGGAGCAGTTGCTGCGGATGGCGGTGATCGTGCATGAGGTGTACGGGTCGGTGGACCTCGCTGCGCTCTGCCTTCAGCACTACGACGCCAAGACCAAGGCGGGCCTGTGGCAGGTCTACATCCAGCGCGTGACCGGCGCGACCACGGCGCCCGCTCCGCCGCCCCTGGAGTGACGGATCGGGTCACCGTGCGTCGGGCGGGCCGCGTGGATATAACCGGAGATGCTGGTCGTGGGTCCTGACGACCCTTCGTACCGGTCCACGGAGCGATGGCGATGCCCCAGATTCTCACGACGTTCTTGCTCGTCCTGGCGACCCTTGAACCGACGGGCGCGCATGCCGCTCCCCCTTCTCCTCCCGCGACGCCTTGGAAACCCGTCGCGGGGCGGATCATGACCCGATGGGCGAAGGACGTGAACCCGGCCGCGCCCTGGCCGGAGTATCCGCGCCCGACCATGGAGCGGGAGCGTTGGCAGAATCTCAACGGATTATGGAAATACTCGGTGACGGGGTTGGATCCCGCCAGCACGGACAAGATCGACGGCGAGATTCTTGTGCCGTTCCCGATCGAGTCCGCCCTCTCGGGCGTGGCGCGCCGGATCGGGCCCCAGAACGTGCTGCACTACGTGCGGGGGTTCGACGTGCCGGCGGACTGGCGCACCGGCGGGCAGCGGGTGCGGCTGCACTTCGGGGCGGTGGACTGGCGCTGCCGCGTGTCGGTGAACGGCAAGTCCCAGGGCGAGCACGCGGGCGGGTACGACCCGTTCAGCTTCGACATCACCGATGCGCTGCGGGCCGAGGGCCCCAACGAGCTCATCGTGATGGTGATGGATCCGACGAACACGGGCGGGCAACCGCGCGGCAAGCAATGGGACGAGCCGCACGGCATCTGGTACACGCCCACGACGGGAATCTGGCAGACCGTGTGGTTGGAGCCGGTGCCGGGGGTGCGGATCGAGCGTCTGCGGACGGTGGCCAACGCCTCGGCGGGGAGCGTGGAGGTGACGGCCGAGCTCGTCGGGGACGCGGAGGGCGTCGAGATCGCGGCGGAGGCGAGCGGGCAGTGCGGAGGATCGGGCAAGGCCTCGGCGGTCGGGCGTGCGGTCACGGTGCCGATCAGCAAGGTGTGCGAATGGTCCCCGAGTTCGCCATGGCTGTACGAGTTGAAGGTCGAGTTGCGACGGAAGGGGGCGGTCGTGGACCGCGTGAAGTCGTACTTCGCGTTCCGCGACGTGCGGGTCGGCAAAGACGCCTCGGGGGTCAATCGTCTCCTGCTCAACGGCAAACCGGTGTTCATGTTCGGCCCGCTCGACCAGGGATTCTGGCCCGACGGGCTGTACACCCCGCCCACGGAGGAGGCGATGAAGTTCGATATCGAGGCCGTGAAGAGAGTCGGCGGCAACATGCTCCGCAAGCACGTGAAGGTGGAGAACGAGCGGTTCTATTACTGGTGCGACAGACTCGGCGTGCTGGTGTGGCAGGACATGCCCAGCCCGTTCTTCAAGTCCAAGGACTTCGATGAGCGTTCGCCCGAGCTGTCCGACGAGTGGAAGACGAACTTCGAGCGGGAATGGGAGGCCATCATGCAGGCCCGGGGCGCGCACCCGAGCATCGTGATGTGGGTGCCGTTCAACGAGGGCTGGGGCCAGAACGACCTCGCGTGGGCCACGTCGGTGGTGGAACGCACCCGGCAGCGCGACCCCTCGCGGCTGGTGAACAACGCCAGCGGCTGGACCGACATGCACACCGGCGACGTGAACGACATCCACGTCTATCCCGGCCCGGGCGCGCCCGCGAACGAGCCGGCGCGGGCCGCGGTCCTGGGCGAGTTCGGCGGCCTCGGGCTGCCCGTCGACGGGCACACATGGCTCGCGAAGAACAACTGGGGCTACGTCAGTTACAAGTCGAAGGAGGAGCTCACCGACGCGTACGTCGGGCTGCTGCGCCAACTCCCCCAGCTCATCGGCGACGGCCTGTGCGCGGCGGTGTACACGCAGACCACCGATGTCGAGATCGAGGTGAACGGCTGGCTCACCTACGACCGCGAAGTCTGGAAAATCGACCCCGAACGGGCCAGCGCCGCGGCCAAGGCGCTGCACGAGCCGCCCCCGATCGTGAGGGTGCTCGTGCCGCGGGCCGGACAGGACGGCGCGCGCGAGGGCGAGCCCTGGCGTTCCACGACCGACAGGCCCGGCGAGGACTGGTCCCGGCCCGGGTTCGATGCGTCCGCTTGGCAGACCGGCTGGGGCGGCTTCGGCACCAAGGGCACGCCCGGGGCCATCGTGGGCACGGAGTGGTCAGGGTCGGACATCTGGCTGCGTCGAACCGTGGAACTGCCCGCGTCCGGCCGCGGCCAGTTGGCCCTGAGCGTCCACCACGACGAAGACGCCGAGGTTTACATCAACGGCGAGCTCGCGGCGTCCTTCAAGGGGTACACCTCGGGTTACCGCACGGAGCCGCTGTCACCCGCGGTCTCCACGCTCTTGCGACCCGGCAAGAACTTGATCGCGGTCCATTGTCGTCAGACCTCGGGCGGCCAGTACATCGACGTCGGCATCGTGCGCATCGAGCCGCGCCCGGAGAAATGAACCCGCGTTCCGGGACATGGAGCCTTTCCGCGACGAGCGCGGCGCCCGGGCGCCCGGCCGGCATCGAACCATGGTCATCCGCCGCACACCCGACGATTTCCGCGTGATCGAGCGGCTCGTTCCCGCGGTCGCGGAGCAGGTGCGCGCGGACCGTCCGGATGCCCGGTGGATCGTCTTCGAGCTGACGAAGCGGTCCATGACCACCCCCGACGCGGTCGCGCAACTCGCCCGGCGGCTCGGAGTTCCACCGGGCGCGTGCGCGCACGCCGGGCTCAAGGACAAGCACGCCGTGACCGTGCAGCACGTGGCCGTCGCGCGCGCGCGGATCCGATCCGCGGGGTCGGCGTCCGACCGGATCGAGGCCGGCCAGTGGTGCGCGCGCCGTATCGGCAGCCTCGACCTGCCCCTCGCCTCGGGCTCGGTCGAGGTCAACGAGTTCACCATCGTGCTGCGGGGTCTGAACGACGCCGAGTCCGCCGCGCTCGACCGACGCGCCGCCGCGCGCGCCGACGGCGATGGCGTGCTGGTCCCGAACTACTACGGATCGCAGCGCTTTGGCTCGGGGCGACATGGCGAGGGCTTGCCCGGCGAACGCCTCGTGCGGGGAGATTTCGAAGGGGCGCTCAGGCTTGCGATCGGGACACCGGCCCGGAAGGACAGCGGTTCCCGGCGCGTGTTCACGCGCCGTTTGGCGGCGGGCTGGGGGGCGTGGTCGGACGTGCTCCCGACGCTCCCGCCGCTGCCCGACCGCCGCGCGATCGAGGCCCTCTCCAGGGGCGAGCCGTTCGCCTCGGCCTACGCCGCGCTGCCGTATTATCTGCAGGAACTGCACGTGGACGCGTTCCAGTCGCTGCTCTGGAATCGAACCGCCGCGCGGCTGCTCGGGCGCGCGACCCCCGCCGAGCTGGAGGACGATCCCGAGCTTCCCTTCCCCGCCCACGCACAGATCCCGCCTGAATTTCGCGGCCTCGACCTTCCCGCACTCGCTCCGGGAGTCTCGCTCGCGGAGCCGTGGGGCGATGCCGCGGCGAGCGTCCTTCGGCGCGCGGGCCTCGCGCTCGAGCAGCTCAGGGTCCCCGGGTTTCGACGCCCCGCCTTTGCGAACTTCAATCGCGCGCTCGTGGTCGTGGCACGCGGGTTCAGAGCGACCCCTCCCGAGCCCGACGAGGCCGCCAAGCCGCGGTCATCCAGGCCGCTCAAGCGGACGCTCTCGTTCCAACTGCCACGCGGCAGTTACGCGACGGTCCTTGTCGAGGCTCTCGCGGGCCGGAGCGGAGATCCGGGCGACTGATGGCGCGCGACGCCCGTTCCCGTCGCCCGGTGCCGCGACCCGACGTACGCTTCGTTGGTTGATTGGCCTGGGTTGAGCGGCGCGGGAGGTTGGTCATGGCGGGCGCGCAAAGCGTACTCGGAACGCCTCTTCAGCCGTGCTCGAAGCGGCCCCTGACGGGCTTCTTCCGCGACGGATGCTGCAACACCGGCCGCGACGATCACGGGCTGCATCTTCTGTGCGCGATGATGACGCCGGAGTTCCTGGCGTTTTCCAAGTCGCGGGGCAACGACCTCTCGACGCCGGCTCCGGATTACGATTTTCCGGGTCTGAAGCCGGGTGACCGCTGGTGCCTGTGCATCGGTCGTTGGAAGGAGGCCTTGGAGGCGGGCGTCGCGCCCCCGGTCGTGCTGGAGGCGACGCACATGGGCGCGCTCGAGTTTGTCGATCTGGAGGATTTGCGCGCCCACGCCCACCCGCGCCCGACCGGCACCGCCGCGGGGGAGTGAGTTCGCGAGCGTGCTCGTCGGGCCGTGGCAGCCCGGTCGGTGCGCGACTCGCGCGCCGGAGGCGTGCCGGCGCGTCCGCCCATTGCCGAGCCCGTCGATCAGTCGTTAGGATGCACCGACCGGGCGAGCCGGGTTCAACCAGGAGTCGAACCTTGAAGTGCGTGAGCGTGCTGGTGTTTGCTTTGTTGGTCGCGGGGTGCGCGTGCCTCGGCGGATGCGATCAGAAGTCCCCCACGGCGGCAGGCGGGACGAAGTCCGCATCGCAGTCGGCGGGTCCGACGGGGACGGCCGCGTCCGGTGCCGCGTCGAACTCCGGCGTCGCCGCGCCGCCCGTGTCCGGCGCCGTCAAGCGGGTGGCCGTGGTGCCGAAGGGGACAACCCACGAATACTGGAAATCGATCCACGCCGGAGCGAGGAAGGCCGAGCGTGAGTTGGGCGGGATCCAGATCACGTTCCGCGGCCCGGCGAAGGAGGACGATCGCGAGCAGCAGATCGCGTTGATGGAGAATCTCATCAGCAGCCGGTACGACGCGATCGTGCTTGCTCCCCTTGATGACCGGGCGCTGGTCGGGCCGGTTCGATCCGCCAGGGACGCGAAGATCCCCGTCGTGATCATGGACTCAGGTCTGGAGGCGAAGGCGGGCGAGGACTACGCCAGCTTCGTGGCCACCGACAACGAGAAGGGCGGAAGGCTGGCGGGTGAGCGGCTCGGGGAACTGCTCAAGGGCCGCGGCAAGGTCGTGCTGCTCCGGTACCAGGAGGGCTCGGCCAGCACGGCCCTGCGGGAGAAGGGTTTCGTCGATGCCCTCGCCGGGTTCAAGGACATCCAGTTGATCGATCCCAAGCGCTTCGCCGGACCCACGCGTGACACGGCCCAGCAGGCCGCGGAGAACCTGCTCTCAAATCACGCCGATCTGGCGGGCGTGTTCTGCCCCAACGAGAGCTCGACCTTCGGCATGATGCTCGCGCTGCGGTCCCGCGGCCTCGCCGGAAAAGTGGCGTTCCTGGGCTTCGACTCGTCCGCCGAGCTGGTGGACGCCATGCGCAAGGGCGAGATCAGCGGCCTGGTGGTGCAGAACCCGATCCGCATGGGCTACCTCGCGGTGAAAGCCGCCGCGGACGTCCTGGCCGGCCGCCCGGTCGAGCCCCGGATCGACACGGGCGTCCAGCTCATCACGAAGGAGAACATGGACACGCCCGAGAGCAAGGAGATCCTGAGCCCGGACCTCAAGTCGCTGCTGGGGTCCTGACCGGTGCCCCGCGCGGCGTCGTTCCTCCCGCTGCTCAGAGCGTTCGCCCCGGTCCTCTCGCTCGGCGCGGCGATCCTGGTCTTCTGGGCCATCGCGCCCGATCGGCCGCTGACGGCGATGGACGCCCGCACGATCATGCTCCAGACCGTCATCGTGGCGCTGGTCGGCCTGGGCATGACGCTCGTGCTCGTGTCCGGCGGCATCGATCTTTCGGTCGGGTCGTCGGTGGCGCTCTGCGCCGTGGCCGCGGCGCTCGTGATGAAGGCGGATTTCGGTGCGGCCGCCGCCTCAACATGGCAACCCGCGCTGGCCGCGCTGGCCGCGGTGGCCGCGGGCGCGGCGTGCGGCCTGTACAACGGCGGCCTCATTGCGTTGCTGCGCCTGCCCTCGTTCATCGTCACGCTGGGGACGCTGGGGTTCTTTCGCGGCGTCGCCAAGTGGATCAGCGGCAGCTCCCCGGTCTACGCGCGGGACTCGTGGCTCCGGGAATGGGTCCGGCCGATCCCCGAGCCGTCATGGCTGCTCGTGGCCCCTTCAGTCTGGATGATGCTGCTGCTCGCCGGGGGGTTCGCTCTATGGCTGCGGCGCACGGTCGCGGGGCGGCAGGCGGTCGCGACCGGCTCCAACCTCGAGGCGGCGCGCCGGGCGGGGATCCGAGTTCCGCGCGTGAACGTCATCGTCTATTCCGTTTGCGGCGCGCTGGTGGGGCTGGCCGGCGTGGTGCAGTTCGCCAGGCTGGGCGGATCGGGTGACCCTACCGTGCAAGTCGGGCTGGAGCTCAAGGCGGTCGCCGCCGTCGTGATCGGGGGAGCCTCGCTCTCGGGCGGGACCGCGTCCGTGGCGGGCACGCTGTGCGGCGCGCTGCTCATGGCGTTGCTCGACAACCGCTGCACCGCCCTCGGGTGGCCCAACTACGTGCAGGAACTGGTCGTGGGGCACATCATCATCCTCGCCGTCGCGATCGATCGCGGGCGATCCGGCCGTTCCGCGCCGTGATCATCCCCCGCGGCCGCGTGCGACCAGGGTCGCGAACCGGGCCCGGGCCTCGCTCCAGCGGCTCCGTTCGCGCGGCCGGTACGTCACCAGGTCGAACGACTGCCGCACGACCGCGCGGATCTGCTCCGCCGATCGCACTCGCCCGAACGCCATCGCCTGCGTGAGGATGTTGCCCGCGGCGGTCGCCTCGGCCGGCCCGGCCACGACTTCGCGTCCCGTCGCGTCGGCGGTGCACTGGCACAGGAGTGCGTTGCGGATGCCCCCGCCCACCATGTGAACGACCCGCAGCTCGCGGCCGGTGAGCGCCTCGGCCTGTTCGATGGTCGCGGCGTACGCGAGCGCCAGGCTCTCGATGATCGCGCGGGCCATGGCGGCCTCATCCGGGATCACGGGCTGGCCCGTGCGCCGCACGAACGCGTCGACCCGCGTGGGCATGTCGCCGAAGCCGCCGAAACTGGCGTCGTCAGGGTCGATCAGCGCCCCAAGCGGCTCGCTCCCGCTCGCGGCCCGCACCGTGTCCTCGTGGCTCCACGCCCCGCCGCGAGCCCGCCAGGTCCGCTGGCACTCCTGCAGCAGCCAGAGTCCCGCGACGTTGTGATGGAACCGCAGACGACCCCGGCCCTCGAGCAACCCGCCCTCGTTGGTGAAACCCGCCCGCATCGCCTCGCGCGTTCGGACCGGGGCCCCGACCTCGGTCCCCACCAGCGACCACGTGCCGCACGAGATGTACGCCCACGCGTCGCCCTCTCCCGGCGTGGCCGCGACCGCGCTCGCCGTGTCGTGCGACGCGGGGGCGACGACCGTCACCCCGCTCAGACCCGTCTCCTCCGCGACCTCGCGTCGCAGCGCGCCCACCGCCGTCCCGCATGGCTCGATGCGCGGCAGGATCTCGGTCGGGAGCCCCAGGGACGACGCGACGTCCGTCGCCCACGTCCCGGTCCCCGGGTCGAGAAGCTGCGAGGTCGAGGCGATCGAGAGCTCCGTCCGCGCTTCCCCCGTCAACCAGTACGCGAGCAGATCCGGCGTGAACAGCAGCGTGCGGGCGTGCGCCAGACGGCCATCGCTCGCGTCCCGGTCCGCCATGAGCTGGTAGATCGTGTTCAGCGACATGTACTGGATGCCGGTCCGGAGGTACAGACGTTCCTTTCCCACCTTCACCCACGCCTCGTCCATTTTCCCGATGGTCCGCGTGTCGCGGTAGTGGTGGGGCAGTCCCAGCAGCTCCCCGCCCGTGCCGATCAGGCCGTAGTCAACCCCCCACGTGTCCAGGCCGAGCCCCTCGGGCTCCACGCCCATCGCGCGGCAGGCCGTCATCCCCCGCTTGACCTCCTCAAACAGCCCCGGCGTGTTCCAATGGATGCCCGAGGGCAGCCGGAGCGGCTCGTTGGCGAAGCGATGGACCGCCTCCGTGCGCAGCCGCGCCCCGTCGAACCGGCCCAGGATGGCGCGGCCGCCTGATGCGCCAAGATCGAACGCCAGATAGCACGCAGTCGAGGCCAACACGGGCTCCTTTGACGGCGGCCGGTGCCGCGCCCTCGGACCGCCGGCCAATGTACCATCAAGCCGCGCCGGCGTCCCCCAACTCCCGGCAGGAGCGGCATCTGATGAACCCTGCCGACGCGAGCCTCCCGGCCGATCCCATGAACGAGCTCCTGTCGCTCGGCCGAGAACTCGGGCGCGAGCAACTCGATCTGGCCATCCTCGGCGAAGGGAACGTCTCCGTCCGAACCGGCGCGGACACGTTCCTCGTCAAGGCGAGCGGCCGGAACCTCCGCTCCCTGGGGCCGGACGGGCTCGTCGAATGCCGCCAGTCCGTTCTGCTGAAGATGCTCGACCAGCCGGGCGCGACCGACGCCCAGATCGAGTCGAACCTGTACGACTCCCGCGTCGATCCCGGCGCCCCCAAGCCCTCGGTCGAGGCCGTCTTCCACGCCCTGCTCCTGGACCTGCCGCGCGTTCGTTTCGTCGGCCACACGCACGGGGTCGCGGTCAACGCCATCCTCTGCTCGCCCCGCGCTGAGCAGTTCGCACGCGAACGGATCTTCCCCGATGAGATCGTCTGCTGCGGCCCGTCCTCGGTCTTCGTGCCCTACGTCGATCCGGGCCTGCCCCTGGCCGTGGCGATCCGTGACCGCACGCACGCCTGGATGCGCGCCCAGCGCGACGACCGGGCGCCGCCGCGCGTGATCCTGCTCGCCAGCCACGGCCTCATCACGCTCGGGCCGACCCGCGACGCGGTCCTCGCGGCCATGCTGATGGCCAGCAAGGCCGCGCGGATCTGGCTCGCCGCCGCCGCGCTTGACGGGCCGGTGACGCTCCCCCCTTCAGAGGTGCGGCGCATCGCCTCGCGCGCCGACGAGGAGTACCGCCGACGGGCCCTGAATATCTGACGCGGCGCGGTTACACTCGGCCTCGCGCCCGGCGCGTCCTTCACACCGGAGAGCCCCGACCGTGCCCGACGCCACGCACCGATTCGTAACGTCATTCTGGGAAGACTCTAGGGCCGCGGCCATGGACCCACTGGCCCGACTCGTCTACCGATCCAACTGCCTCGGCCGCGATCAGCGCATCACCAACACCGGCGGCGGCAACACCTCGTCCAAGCTCACGGAGACCGATCCGCTCTCGGGGCGGCATACCGACGTGCTTTGGGTCAAAGGCTCCGGCGGCGATCTCCGTACCGCCGACGCCTCGCTCTTCGCCTCGTTGCACATGGACCGTCTCATCGGCCTCCAGGACGTGTACGCCCGATCTCCCGACCGGGGCCCGAAGACGCCCGCCGAGGACGCCATGGTCGGCATGTACCCGCACTGCACCTTCAACCTCAATCCCCGCGCCTCGTCGATCGACACCCCCCTGCACGCCTACGTGCCCCGCCGCCACGTCGACCACACGCATCCCAACGCGGTCATCGCCATCGCCGCCAGCCGAAACGGCGCGAGCGTCACGCGCGAGGTCTACGGAGACGACGTCGTCTGGACGGACTGGCAGCGGCCCGGGTTCGATCTCGGCCTCAAGCTGCGGGACCTGTGCGCGCGCTTCCCCAGGGCCAGGGGCGCGATCCTCGGCCAGCACGGGCTCATCAACTGGCACGACGACGACCGCGCCTGCTACGACCTCTCCCTGGAGCTGATCGAACGCGCGGCCGCCTACCTCGCCGGCAAGGACCGCGGGGAGGCGACATTCGGCGGGCCCGCCTGTTCGCCGCTGCCGGAAACCGTCCGCCGCGACCTCCTCGCGCGGATCATGCCCTGGCTGCGCGGCCGGCTGACCGAGGGCTCGGCCGCGGCGTGGCCGCGCCAGATCGCCACGCTGCAGGACGACGAACCGATGCTCCGGTTCGCCTGCTCCACCGACGCGCCCCGCCTGGCGGAGCTCGGCACCTCGTGCCCGGATCACTTTCTCCGCACCAAGATCAAGCCGCTCTTCGTTCCCTGGTCGCCCCGGGCCGGCGACGAGGCCGGCCTTCGCGCCCTGCTCGAGCAGGGCCTGCGCCGTTACCGCGAGGACTACGCCGCGTATTACCAGCGCTGCCGGCACGCCGACTCGCCGGCCATGCGCAACCCCAACCCTTCCGTGATCATCGTCCCGGGGGTGGGCATGATCGCGTGGGGCAAGAACAAGAGCGAATCCCGGGTCACCGCCGAGTTCTACGCGTGCGCCGTCGAGGTGATGCGCGGCGCGGAGTCCATCGGCGGGTACATCGCGCTCCCGCAGCAGGAGGCATTCGATATCGAGTACTGGCTCCTCGAGGAGGCCAAGCTCAAGCGCATGCCCCCGGAGAAGGAGCTGGCCGGCCGCGTCGCCGTGGTGGTCGGCGCCGGCAGCGGCATCGGACGGGTCACCGCCGGCCGCCTCGCGCGCGAGGGCGCGCACGTCGTCTGCATCGACCGCGACCAGGCGGCCGCCGCCGCGACCGCCGCGGCACTCGTCGCCGGCCTCGGCGAGGGCATCGGGGTCGCCGGGTCCGGCCCCTCCCGCTGCGGCCCGGCGGTGAGCGTCGGGGCGGATCTCACCCGCCGCGACACCATCGCGGACGCGCTGCGCCACGCCGTCCTGTGCTACGGCGGCGTGGACGACGTCGTCGTCACCGCGGGCGTCTTCGTCCCGCCCGACACCGCCGGGCGCATCCCCGACGAGATGTGGGCCGCCACCTTCGCCGTCAACGTCACCGGCGCGTACCTCGCCGCGGACGAGGCCGCGCGCATCTGGCGCGAGCAGGGGCTCCTCGCCGCCCTCGTCCTCACCACCAGCGTCAACGCGGTCGTCTCCAAGAAAGGGAGCCTCGCCTACGACGCCTCCAAGGCCGCGGCGAACCACCTCGTGCGCGAGCTCGCCGTCGAGCTCGCCCCCCTCGTCCGTGTGAACGCCGTGGCCCCCGCGACCGTCATCGAGGGCAGCTCCATGTTCCCCCGTGACCGCGTCATCGCCTCGCTCGCGAAGTACAACATCCCGTACGCCCCGTCCGATCCCACCGAGTCGCTCACCGCCAAGCTCGGCGCGTTCTACGCCTCGCGCACCCTCCTCAAGCGGAGCATCACGCCCGCGGATCAGGCCGAGGCCGTGTTCCTCCTCGTCTCCTCCAAGCTCGCCAAGACCACCGGACAGGTCATCTCCGTCGACGCCGGACTGCACGAGGCCTTCCTCCGCTAGCCCCGCCGCGCCGCACGACCGACACCATGCGCGTCTCGCTCTTCATCGCGTGCCTCAACGACGCGTTCTTCCCGCGCGTCGGCATCGCGGCCGTGCGCGTGCTCGAACGCCTCGGCTGCCGTGTTCATTTCCCCGAGGCCCAGACCTGCTGCGGGCAGCCCATGCTCAACAACGGACACGAGGGCGACGCCCGCGACCTCGCGCGCCGGTTCCTCCGCGCCTTCGCCGGCCCCGACCCCGTCGTCACCCCCTCCGGCTCCTGCGCCGCGATGATCCGCGAGCACTTCGCACACCTGTTCCCCGTTGGTTCGACCGATCACCACGCCGCGACGGGCCTCGCGGCCCGAACCCACGAGTTCTCCGAGTTCCTGACCCGCGTCCGCCCCGTCGATCTCCGCGCCCTCGGGGCCCGCATGCGCCGCCGCGTCACCTACCACTACTCCTGTCACCTGCGCGGGCTGGGCGTGACCGACGAGGCCCTCCGGCTGCTGGGGCAGATCGAGGGTGTCGAAGTCCTGCCGCTCGAGAAGGCCGAGCAGTGCTGCGGCTTCGGCGGCGCCTTCGCCTCCAAGTACCCCGAGATCTCAGGGGCCATGGTTCGCGACAAGGTCGCGTGCATCCGCGCGACCGGCGCCCGCGACGTGGTCTCCAGCGAGCCCGGCTGCACCATGAACATCCAGGGCGCGTGCCGACGCGAGGGCTGCCGCGCGGGCTTTCTCTCCCTCCCCGAACTGATCGCCGAATCGCTGGGCCTGTTGGACGACATCCCCGCCTGATTCCCGCGCCCCCGCCCTCCCCGCTCATGCCCCACGCCCCCGCCCATCCCGTGCCCGGCCCCCTGACGCCGACGCTGCCGTACGACCTCGGCCCCCGCGCCGCCGCCGCCACCCGCGACGTGCGGCTCCAGCAGTTCGTCAACGCCGCCACCCTCTCGAAGGACCGGGCCCGCCGCGCCGCGTTCGACGCGAGCTTCGGCGTCCGGGCCGATGATCTTCGCGACCTCGCCGCCCGCATCAAGCAGCACACGCTCGACCACCTCGATCACTACCTCGAGCGCTTCGACGCCGCCGCCCGCGCCCGCGGCACCGTCGTCCACTACGCCGCCGACGCCGCCGAGGCCAACCGGATCGTCGTCGATCTCGCCCGCGCGCGCGGATGCCGGCGGTGCGTCAAGAGCAAGTCCATGCTCACCGAGGAAACCGGCCTCGTGCCCGCGCTCGAGGCCGCCGGCGTCCGCGCCGTCGAGACCGACCTCGGCGAGTTCATTCTCCAGATCGACGGCGACGCGCCCTCGCACATCGTCACGCCCATGATTCACAAGGACCGCGCCGCGGTCGGACGGGCCTTTCAACGTGCCCTCGGCGTGCCGTACACCGACGAGCCCGCCGCGCTCGCCGCCATCGCCCGCCGGCACCTGCGCGACGCCTTCCGCCGCGCCGACCTCGGCGTCTCCGGCGGCAACTTCCTGATCGCGGAGACCGGCGAGCTCGTCCTGTGCACCAACGAGGGCAACGGCCGCCTGTCCACGTCCTGCCCGCCCATCCACGTCGCGCTCGTCGGCATCGAGAAGCTGATCCCCCGCCGCGCCGACCTTGCCGTCATGCTCAAGCTGCTGGCCCGGTCCGCGACCGCCCAGCCCCTCACCTGCTACACGTCGATCATCGGCGGACCCCGCGCCCCCTCCGAACCCGACGGGCCGCGCGAGGTCCACGTCGTCCTTGTCGATAACGGCCGCGTCGCGCTCCTCGCCGATGAGACCCGGGAGCTGCTCCGCTGCATCCGCTGCGGCGCGTGCCTCAACGCCTGCCCCGTCTACCGCAAGATCGGCGGCCACGCGTACGGCAGCGTTTACTCCGGACCCATCGGCGCCGTCCTGACCCCGCCCCTCAAGGGGCTCGCCAACTACCCCGACCTGCCCCACGCCAGCTCCCTCTGCGGCGCGTGCGTCGAGGCCTGCCCCGTCAAGATCGATATCCCCCGCCAGCTCATCCGGCTCCGGACCGAAATGGTCCGCCGGCGCATCGCACCCGCGGGGGGCCGGTTCCTGATGCGCGCCTGGGCCTGGGTCCTCCGCTCGCCGCGCCGATACCGCGCCGCCCTCGCCCTCCAGCGCGCCCTGCTCCGGGCCCTCGCCGACGACCTTCCCCCGCACGCCTCCCCCTACGCCTCGCGCGGCTGGATCGCGCACGCCCTCGGGCCCCTCGCGGGCTGGACCAGCCAACGCGACCTGCCCACGCCCACGCCGCTCGCGTTCCGCGACTGGTGGCGACGCAGGGAGACGCCGTGAACCGCGCGGCGTTCCTCAACCGCGTTCGCGCCGCGCTCGGCCGCGGCCCGATCGATCCCCACGCCGGGCCGTCGCGGCCTCCCGTACCCCCCGCGATAGACGATCACCTCGTCCGCCTGGTGTCGCCAGATGCCGATCTCGCGGCCGTGTTCACCGACGCCGCCCGCCGCGTCGGCATCACCGTCCTCGCCACGCGCCGCGCCGACCTCCCGGGCGTGCTCCTCGACCTGCTCGCGGGACGCTCGATCACGTCCGCCGCGGTCTCCGCATGCACGGGCCGCGACGCCATCGTGCGGACCCTCGCGGCGCGCGGCGTCCCCGTGATCGACCCCTCCCGCGACGGCTCGCTGGACCCCTGCTTCGACGCCGACCTCGGCATCACCGAGGTCCCCGCCGCGGTCGCCGAGACCGGCTCCATCCTGTGCGCCACCGGCCCGGACCGCGGTCGCGGCGTGAGCCTCCTGCCGCGCGTGCACGTCGCGCTCGTGCCGTGCTCGCGGCTCCTGCCCGACCTCGCGGACCTTTTCGACCCGGGCCACCCCCTCGCCCCGCGTCCCGGCCCGGCCGGCACCGTGCTCATCACCGGCCCCAGCAAGACCGCCGACATCGAAGGGGTCCTCATTACCGGCGTCCACGGGCCCGCGGAGGTCATCGCGTGCCTCATCACGGACGAGTAGCCCCGACCCTCAGGCCCGGCTCTCGTGCCAGCCCGGAGAGAGATCCTCGCGGTACCCGAACGCCCCGCGCAGGCCCGCGGCCATCTCCAGCACCAGGCTGAACACCAGCGGCACCAGCACCAGCGTGAACACCGTCGACACCAGCAGGCCGCCCACCACCACCGCCCCCAGACCCCGGTACATCTCCGAACCCGCGCCCGGCGCGATCACCAGCGGAAGCCCGCCCCCGACCGTCGTCAGCGTGGTCATGAAGATCGGACGCACGCGCGACGTCACGCTCCGCGCGATCGCCTCGTTCGCCCCCAGCGGCGTGTCCGGCGTCTCGCCCTCGATGCGGAAGTGCCCCATGAAGTTCCGCGCCTGCTCCACCAGCAGGATCGCGTTGTTCACCACCGTCCCGATCAGGATCACGAACCCCAGCATCGTCAGCACGTCAAGCTGCTGCGGGTTGATCGTCGGGATCGTCATCGTCCAGTCGTGCACCAGCCGCAGCCCCGCGAACCCGCCCACGATCCCCAGCGGCACGCTGAACATGATCACGAACGGGTACAGGAAGCTCTCGAACAGCGCGCACAGCAGCAGGTACGTCACCAGCACCGTCCACACGAACCGCGCCATCACCAGCGAAGGGTTGTCCGCCAGGCTGAAGATCGCGCCCGCGAAGATCAGCCCCAGCAGCACCGCCCCGGCGCCGCCCACCGCGAACCGCGCCCGCCGCGCCGACCCCGCCCGCGCCAACGCCCCCAGCCCGATCGCCACGCCCGCCGCGCCCACCGCCCCGGCGAACCAGATCAGCCCCGACTGCCACCCCGCACGATCCTCCCCCGTCCGAGGTCGCCCCAGCAGCGCCGTCCGCACCTCGTCCAGCTTCGCCGCCGATCCCTCCAGCCGCACCCGCATCGAAGGGTCGATCAGCCCTTGCGCCCGCAACGGCTCGATCACCCGCTCCCGCACCAGCGCCATCTCGTCCTCCAGCGCCCGGCCGTCGCGCGGCGTGATCTGCACCGTCACGCTCGGCAATTCCTCGATCCGGCTGATCTCCTGAGGCGACCGCGAAGGCTCCACCGTCACCAGCGTGCTCGCCGGCACCACGCGCCCCGACGGCGTCGCGATCGGCACGTCCGGCAGCCGCTCCTTGTACTCCAGCCGCCCGTCCCGCGGCATCACCATCAGGTCCACGTTCCGGCCGTCCAGCAGGAAGTCGCCCGCGAACGCGCCGTCGAACAGCCCCCGCACCGCCACCCCGACGTCCTCGGTTCGCAGCCCGAGCTCACGGCCCACATCGGTCAAGCGCAGGCGCCACTCCGGCTGCGCCAGGTTGAAGTTCGCCGGCTCGGGCTGCACCTTCCCGTAGCCGAACGTCGCCGCCGCCATCCCGAACGCCGCCTTCGCGGCCTCCGTCACCCGCTCCAGCGAAACGCCCGAGATCTGCAGCTGGATCCGGTCCCCGCCGCCCACGCCGCGCCCGAAGATCGACGCCTGCCCCGCGCCCCCGTACGCGTCCGGCATCCCGTTCATCGCGCCCGTCAGCAGCGCCGCGATCGGCAGCACCACCTGCTGATCGTGCGAGGTCGCGCCCACGAACATCGAGCCCTGAAAACTGCCGATGAAGATGTTCTCCAGCGCCACCGGCTCGAACGGCGGCCGCGGATCGCCGAACGGACGCACGATCTTCGGCAGCGCCGCCACCTGCGCCGCGTCCTCCGCGCGCACCCGCATGTACGCGCCCACCCGATCCTCCACCTGCCGCGCGTACTCGCCCTGCTGCTCCACCGAGAGCCCCGGTGGGATCAGCAGGCCCCCGAACACCAGGTTGCTGTTCCCCGTGGGCAGGTAGTCCAGCGGCGGCGTCAGCCACCGTGACCCCAGCAGGCTCGCCAGCGTCATCACGACGATCACCGCGGGACGCAGCGTCCACCCGCGCCATCCCGTGATCAGCCACAGGATCAGCCGACCCAGGCCCTCCGCCATCCCCCCGAAGAACCCCGCCACGCCCCCGCCCAGCCCGCGCAGCGCCGCGCCCAGGCCGCCCAGCATGCCCCCGCCCCCCGCCCGCTTCCCCAGCCGCGCCAGCTCGATCCGCGCCAGCACCGCCTCGAACGCCGGCACCACCGTGATCGCCACCACCAGGGAGATCAGGATCGCCACGCTCAGCGCCAGCGTCAGGTCGAAGAAGATCCGCCCCGCCTCCTCACGCACCGTCAGGATCGGCACGAACACCGCCACGTGGCTCAAGGTCCCCGCCAGCACCGCGCCCCACACCTCCTTCGTCCCCCGGTACACCGCCCGCAGCGGGGCGTCCCCCAGCGCCCGCCGGCGATGGATGTTCTCCAGCACCACGATCGCGTTGTCCACCACCACCCCCGTCGAGAACGCCAGACCCGCCAGCGAGACCACGTTCAGCGTCCGCCCCATACCCAGCATCACCAGGAACGTCCCCACCACGCTGATCGGGATCGCCAGCACGATGATCGCCGTGCTCTTCAGGCTCCGCAGGAACACCAGCAGCACCAGCGCCGAGATCAGACCGCCCTCGTACAGGTTCTTCACCACCACGCCCATCGACGCGCGGATGTAGTCCGTCTCGTCGTACACCTGACGCAGACGCAGCAGCGGGCCCATCCGCGGATCGATCCGCGGCAGAATCTCCCGACGCACCTCCTCCATCCGCGCCCGCACGTCCGCCATCACGCTGATCACGTTCGCGCCGCTCTGACGCACCACCGCCACCGCCAGGCACGGGTGCCCCATCGTCCGCACGAACCCCCGTTGCTTGCGGTGCCCGACCTCCACTTCCGCCACGTCGCGCACGAACACCGGACGCCCCTCCCGGTACGCCACGATCGACTGCAGCACGTCCTCCGCGGTCGCGAAACGCCCCAGCACCCGCACCCGGTAGTCCCGCTTCCCCTCCGCGATCGTCCCCGCCGAAACGTTCCGGTTCTCCTGCCGCAGCGCCCGCACCACGTCCCCGTGCGACAGCCCACGCTGCGCCAGCGCCGACGCGTCCACCAGCACCCGCACCTCCCGCTCCCGGCCCCCGAAGATGTTCACCTCCGCGACCCCGTCGATCCGCTCCAGGAACGGCTTGACCTCACGGTCCAGCGCGTCCTGCAGCGTCGTCACGTCCAGCCCCGCACCCCCCGTCGCCGCGGCCCGCTCCGGGTCGAGGTCGATGATCAGCCACGCGATGGCGCTCTCCACACTCCCCTCCGCCGTCTTGATCACCGGCTCGTCCACCTCGTCCGGGTACGCAGGAACCTGCCGCAGCGCGTCCGACACCTCCTGCAGCGCCCGCGTCAGGTCGGCCCCGATGTAGAATTCCAGCGTGACCTCCGCCTGACCCTCCCGGCTGATCGAGCGCATCGTCCGCAGGTTCCGCACGTTCTTCAGGCGTTTCTCTTGCTCCTTCGTGATGACGTCCACCACGTCCTCGGGGCTCCGCCCCGGCCACTCCGTCGTCACTGTCACGATCGGGCGGTCGATCGTGGGCGTCAGCTGCACCGGGATCGCCGACAACCCCAGCAGGCCGAAGATCAGCACCAGCATCACCCCGACCGTGACCGACACGGGGCGGTTCATCGACCAGCGGATCAGGTCCATCAGCGCGGCTCCTTCTTGCCGCCGTCCGCGTCCGGGTTCCCGCTCGAGCGCTTCACCTTCGGATCGGTCGCCGCGCCGTCGGTCCCCGCGCCCGTCGCCCCCGCGCCCACCATCAGCCGCGCCCCCGGGTACAGCCGCTCGTTCCCCCGCGTCACGACCCCCGCCCCTTCGCGCAGGGTCTCGGCCCGGACCGCCACCCGCCCGCCCCCGCTCGCGTACAGCGTCCGCACCCGCGCCACCTGCGCCGCTCCCCCCGCGTCGAAGTACACGAACTCGCCCGCATCATCCCGCAGCACCGCGTCCTTGCTGACCGTCAGCGTCGGCGCCGTGCGCCCCGTGGGCACCAGCCCCGTCACGCTCATCCCGGGCTTCAGTCGCTCGTCCGCGTTCGCCAGCTTCAGACGCACCGGGAACAGCCGCGAGAGCGCGTCCGCGTCCGGGATGATCTCCCCGATCTCCGCCTCGCGCTCCTCGCCCAGGGCCGCCACCCGCACCCGCACCCGCCCCGTGCCCGACGCGCCGCCCCCGCCTGATCCCCCTCCCGCGCGGATCAGATCGATCAACGATTCCGGCACGTTCAGCCGCGCCTCCAGCACATCCATCGCCACCACCTCCGCGACCGGGTCCCCCGCCTTGAGCCATTGACCCACCTCCGTCCGCTTCCGCACGATCCGCCCCGCGAACGGCGCCCGGATCGTCCGCCGCGCGAAGCTCTCCTCCGCCCGCGCCAGCTCCGCCTCCGCCTCCGCCCGCTCACCCTCGGCCTGCGCCAGACGGCCCTCCCAGCCCGTCACGCTCGTCCGCCGTTCGTCCCGCTCCATCTCCGTCACGCCCGACCGCGTCGCCGCCTCCTCCAGCCGCGCCAGCTCGCGCCGCGCCCGCTCCACCTCCGCGCGCCGTTCCCCCACCACCCCAGCCTTCGATGCCACCACCGCCGCCGCGCGTTTCAGCCCGTGCTTGGCGAGCGTGCTCTCGAGCGTCGCGATCACCTGCCCCGCCTGCACCGCGTCCCCCTCGTCCACCAGCAGCGCGGACACCAGCCCCACCTCCTCCGAGGCCATCACGCTCCGTCGC
The DNA here is from genome assembly GCA_016794925.1 of Phycisphaerae bacterium. Lineage (GTDB taxonomy): Bacteria > Planctomycetota > Phycisphaerae > Phycisphaerales > UBA1924 > JAEUIW01. The sequence goes on along the minus strand of JAEUIW010000004.1, from coordinate 109,954 downwards.
AGCGCCCGGATCTCACCCGTCACCTCACGTTGCTGCACCACGTTCTCCAGCCGCGCCGCGTCCACCACCACCGGCATCGGCGGCGGACCGCCCTCCTGGGCCCGCGCCCCCGCGGACCCCAACACCCACGCCCCCGCCGCGCAAACACACCCGATCATGCTCATTCCCGACTTGCGGAGCTTCATGTTCGATGATAGCCACCCCCGATCAGGTCCCTATCGTGATTCCCCGGGCCCGTTGAATCAGCGCATGAACCAGAGTCCCCGGGAGACCGATAAGACACCCGACTGTCGCCGGGGAAACCCCCCGCGCCGGATATAGTCCGCCGCGGCCCGGCGCGAACCACGGCCACCAACCCGCCGCGCCGACCCTCCACCCCTGCTCCGGAGCGTTCCATGAAGGGCATCATCCTCGCCGGCGGACTCGGAACCCGACTCCGCCCGCTCACCCTCGTCACCAACAAGCACCTGCTCCCGGTCTACGACCGGCCCATGATCTACTACCCCATCCAGTGCCTGGTGAACGCCGGCATCGAGGAAGTCCTCGTCGTCACCGGCGGCGAGCACGCCGGCGACTTCCTCAAGCTCCTCAAGAACGGCAAGCACCTCGGCGTCCGCCACCTCGAGTACGCCTACCAGGAGGGCGAGGGAGGCATCGCCGACGCCCTCAAGCTCGCCGAGGAGTTCGCCGACGGGGGCAAGGTCTGCGTCGTCCTCGGGGACAACATCATCGAGGGCAGCATCCGCAAGGCCGCCGCCGATTTCTACACCCAGAAGTCCGGCGCCAAGATCATCCTCAAGGAAGTCCCCGATCCCCAGCGCTTCGGCGTCGCCGCGTTCGACGGCGACGGCCCCCGCGCCCGCATCACGCGCATCATCGAGAAGCCCAAGGACCCGCCCAGCACCATGGCCGTCACCGGAATCTACTTCTACGACGCCGACGCCTTCCGCGTCTGCAAGGACCTCAAGCCCTCCGGCCGCGGCGAGCTCGAGATCACCGACGTCAACAACTACTACCTCAACCGCGGCGACCTCACCCACGAGACCCTCGAAGGCTGGTGGACCGACGCCGGCACCTTCGAATCGCTCCTCCGCGCCGCCCGGCTGGTCGCCGACGGCGGCGCCAACCACCTCGACCTCGGCCTCGCCAGGCCGCCCCTCTTCTCCGCCGCGCGCTGAGCCCTACCGTTCCGAAACGCCCCGCCGACACCAACCGTCCCTCCGGGACGACGCACGGAGCACGCATGGCCGCGCCACGAACCCCGAAGACCGTCAACGAGGACCTCCGGTCCGCCCTCGCCAAGGCCATCGCCCTCCGCGAGCCCCTCTTCGTCCCCTCCCCCACGTTCGTCGACGACCGCGGCTGGTCCCTCATGAACCAGATGCAGGGCGTCATGTCCCCGGAAGGTCAGATCAACTACTCCGTTCAGCACCCCGGCGTCATCAAGGCCTGGCACCGCCACAAGCTCCAGACCGATTTCTGGATGTGCCTCAGGGGGCACATCAAGGTCGGCGTCCATCGCGACGACGACGAGCAGTCCTGGCTGCTCGTCACCGGCGAGCAGAAGCCCGGCGTCGTCATCATCCCTCCCACACTCTGGCACGGCGCCGCCACCGTCGGCGCCGAGCCCGCCGGCCTCTTCTACTACGTCACCCACGCCTTCAATCCCAAGGAACCCGACGAGGAGCGCCGCGCCTTCGACTCCGTCCCCGGATTCCCCTGGGAGACCCGCCACCGCTGATCCCCTCCGCACGCGCCAACACCCCCGGCACGCCCCAACCGATGACCCGGCACCCGCTCCCCGATCAGCCCGTGCTCCTGCTGGGTTCGACCGGCATGCTCGGACGCGCGCTCGCCCGAACGCTCGCCTCCCGCGGCGTGCCCTTCACACCGCTCACCCGCGCCCAGTGCGACCTCTCCAACCCCGAATCCGCCGCCCGCGCGCTCCAGCCCGGCCCGCGCGTGGTCGTCAACGCCGCCGCCTGGACCGACGTGGACGGCGCCGAGGCCGACGAGGCCGCCGCGACCCTCGTCAACGCCGAGGGCCCCGGCGCGCTGGCCCGGCGCTGCGCCGACATCGGCGCCACGCTCGTGACCTACGGCACCGACTACGTCTTCGACGGCCGCGCCTCCGCCCCGTACCGCGTCGATCACCCCCGCCGCCCGCTCAACGCCTACGGCCGCTCCAAGGCCCGTGGCGAGGAACTCATCGAGCGCTCCCCCGCCGCGTGGCTCAACCTCCGCACCAGCTGGCTCTACGCCCCCTGGGGCAGGAACTTCGTCCGCACCATCGCCGCCGCCGCCCGCGTCCGTCCGACGCTCAAGGTCGTCAACGATCAGCGCGGCAGGCCCACCTCCGCCGAGCACCTCGCCCGCGCCACCCTCGCGCTCCTGGAACGCGACGCCCGCGGCACGTTCCACGTGACCGACGGCGGCGAATGCACGTGGTTCGATTTCGCCGTCGAGATCGTGCGCCGCACCGGACGCGGGGCGCACGGCGCGGTCGAGCCCTGCTCCACCGCCGAGTTTCCCCGCCCGGCCCCCCGCCCCGCCTACAGCGTCCTGGACCTCCGCGCCACCGAGGCCCTGCTCGGGCCCATGCCGGACTGGCGCGATAATCTCGCCGACGTCCTCCGCCGTCTCGAACCCTGAACCCGACCGCCGATCCCCACGGGCCACACGCATGCGCACGCACATCCTTGTCACCGGCGGCGCCGGTTTCATCGGCAGCAACTTCATCCGCTTCCTGCTCGCGCAGCGGCCCGGCGTCCGCGTCACCAACCTCGATTCCCTCACCTACTCCGGCAACCTCGAGAACCTCACCGGCATCGACGCCGACCCGCGCTACCGCTTCGTCAAGGGCGATATCTGCGACGACGCGGCCGTCTCCCCCCTTGTCGCCCAGGCCGACGCCGTCGTCCACTTCGCCGCGGAGAGCCACGTCGACCGCTCCATCCTGGACTCCCGCCCCTTCGTCGTCACCAACGTCATGGGCACCCAGACCCTGCTCGACGCCTGCCGCCGCGCCTGGGCCGGCAACGCCGACCGCCGTTTCCTGTACGTCTCCACCGACGAGGTCTACGGCAGCCTCCCGCTCGACCGTCCCGAACTCAAGTTCACCGAAGAGACCCCGCTCCAGACCAACAGCCCGTACTCGGCCAGCAAGGCCGCCGGCGACCTGCTGGCCCGCGCCTACCACCACACCTTCAAGATGAGCGTGCTCACCACCCGCTGCTCCAACAACTTCGGGCCCTACCAGTTTCCCGAGAAGGTCATCCCGCTCTTCGTGACCAATCTCATCGAGGGCAAGCAGGTCCCCCTTTACGGCGACGGCCTCAACGTCCGCGACTGGATCCACGTCGACGACCACTCCGACGGCGTGCTCTGCGTCCTCGAGAGGGGCCGCCCCGGCGAGGTCTACAACCTCGGCGGCAACAACGAGCGCTCCAATCTCGAGCTCACGCACGCCATCCTCGCGCTCATGGGCAAGGGACCCGAGATGATCCGGCCCGTCGCGGACCGCCCCGGCCACGACCGCCGCTACGCCATCGACGCGACCAAGGCCCTCCGCGAGCTCGGCTGGACGCCCACCCGCTCCGCCTGGCCCGCCGCCCTGGAGCGGACCGTGCGCTGGTACGCGGACAATCCCACCTGGTGGCGCCGCGTCAAGAGCGGCGCGTACCGCGAGTACTACGCCAAGCAGTACGGCGGCGGCTGACCGCCTCCGGCGCGCCGCTCATTTGCCCAGGGGCCGCGACGCCGTGGTCGCCTCCTGCCACACCAGCACGTCGAACATCTCCTTGGGCACGCACGGGAAGAACTGCTGCTCCATCGCCAGCGCGCCGATGCTCCGCATCAGCGCGCTCCGCGTCGCCCACGCCGATCCCGCGTCGTCGGCGCGCGCCCCGCGAATGTCCAGCAGCATCCGCGGCAGCCCCGCCGACGCCAGCACGCGCTCGACGCTCCCCTCCGGCCCCGGCGCGAGCGCGTTGTCCGTGCGCAGCCCCGGCCGTTCGGCCCCGCCCATCGCCGTGTACGCCCCGTGCCCGGTCGCGAAGCCGAAGACCACCATCTGGCCCGGGAATTTCCGCTCCAGGCCGCTCCCCATCCACTTCTGGCCCCATAGTTCCGCTCGGCCCACGTGCCCGTTGTGGGCCCACAGCACGATCTTCTCTCCGGGGTCCTGGGCCAGGATCCACTCCACGTTGTCGGCCATGCAGCGGTCACGGTGATCGAAGCTGTTGCCCAGGGCCGAGCTCAGGCCCGTCCACTGGTGGACGATCCGCGCGTTCTGGATCGCCCAGTCCACGGCCCGGGCGTCGGCCTGTTTCAGGTACGCCTCCCGGGCCCCGGTCATGTGGTCCACGATCCCCTTGGCCCGCGCCGCCGCGTCCGCGGGCGTGAGCGCCGCGGGGTTCGTCACCGGCTCGAGTCGGAAGCTCGACCGGCCGGACCTGGCCTCCTGATCGTCGAGCGCGCCCGGGTAGGAGGGCGAGGGCGGGCCGCGCGAGGGGTCCGCCGCGATGATCCCGCGCGGCTGCGGCCCCTCGAAATCCAGATCGAAATCAGGATTTGTCCATTCCACGCCGTCGATCTCGATCCGCAGCGCATCGAACCACGCCGCGCCCGCGCCCGGCTTCACCAGCCCGAAGTAGATCGCCTTGGCGTCGGCGGGCACCGTGGTCTCGATCTCGACTTCCTTCCAGTCCCCCGTGCCGCGCGGGCCCCGATCGATCATGTTGTCGAAGAACGGCGTCGGCCCCTCGACGCGCCACCACAGGCCCGCCCAGGCGTCGTCCACGCCCCGTGTCTTGATCCATCCCGTGAAACGGATCTTCTTGCCGGCCGCCTCCGCGACCGGGAACCGCCCGGTGGCGCACCCGTAGCCCAATGCCGAGGAGTAGGGGTTGTACGCGTCGAGCGCATCCAGATCGGCGCGGGCCCGCGGATGGTGCTCGGGATCGTGCGCCCTGAGAAACTCCGAGACGTGCCGGCTCGCGAGGCGCGGGTGCTGCATGTCGAACCCGGTGAACCGCAGGCGCGGCCTGCCCGCGCCCGGGGGGTTCCGCTCGTTCCACGCCCGCATCCACTCCACCATCGCCAGCACTTCCTCGGTGTTCCAGGTCCAGAAGTACATCCCGCCGATCAGTTCCTTGGGGTCCCCCCGGCCCTCGATCACGTACGTGTTGAGGGCGTACGCCTCGGGCATGTTGGCCTCGATCGAGAAGATGGAGAACCCTTTCGTTTCCACGAGGTACTCCAGCAGCCGGTGCTTCATCTGGAACGCCTCGCGCGTCCCGTGCGTCGGCTCCCCCAGCGACACGATGCGGGCGTCGCCCACGATCGCGTCGAGCCCCTTGAGGTCGTCGAAGCCGTTCCCCGCCTCGCTCGTGGCGAACGCCACGGCTTTGGACCGGATCCACGCGGCGGCCTCGCCACCCGGCGCGGCGGCTCCCGCCTCGGGTTGCGGGCGGATCGTGGCGGCCGTCACGGCGACGGCGAGCGGGGCTGCGAGCACGTACGCGGCGAGAGTGTTCATGCGCGGACCTCCGGAAACCGGGACAACGGGATTCGGTTGAGTGGGTTCGCTGGTTCGCGGTCGCTCAACACATGCACGCGGGACCGGCCCCCGCACGAGCGCCGGCCGCGACCCTAGCCCGGCGGCGGGACGATCGGGCGCGGCGGCGCGTCGCCCGCGCCGAGCATCACCTGCCAGAAACCCACGTCCCACCAGCGGTTCAGCTTCCACCCCGCGCGGGCGACGTGCGAGATCTTGACGAACCCGAGCGCCTCGTGCAGGGCCACGCTGGGCGCGTTGGGCAGCGTGATGCCGCCGATGGCCGAGCGGTATCCCTGGGCCCGCAGGCATTCCAGCAGCCGTGCGTACAGGGCCTTGCCGACGCCCCGGCGGTGGACGCGGGGCTCGATGTAGATGCCGACCTCCGGGGTCCACTTGTACGCCGCGCGTTCGCGCCACGGGCCGGCCTTGGCGTAGCCGGCGAACGCCCCGTCCACCTCGGCCGCGAGCCACGGGTACGTGTCGCGTTGCCGGGTCCAGAGTTCGCGCAGCTCGGCGGCGGTCACCGGGTCGTACGCGAAGTGGATCGCGGTGTCCCGGATGTAGATGTTGGTGAGCGCGGCGACGGGCTCGAAATCACTCTCGCGTATGGGGCGGATGAGCATGGTGTCGGTCCATCGGGCGGCGTGCGGGTTCAGCGGGGCCGGTGCGCGGTCGCGAGCAGGCCGCGGAAGAGGCCGGGTCGGCGGTCGTAGCCGGGGTCGCCGGGGTGCAGCCCGTCCACCTCGGGGGTGCGGAAGGTGAGCATGACGGCGCCCGCGGCGAGCAGCAGGATGGCCACGCCGGCGATGCCGGCCTGCGCGGGGAAGCCGTGGCTCTCCCAGCGCGGGCGGTAGTGCCGGAGCAGGGCGTACGCGCCCTCGCCGATCCAGCCCGCGAGCAGGCTGCCGGCGGGCATCAGGCCCATGGCGATGGTGTTGGAGACCGCGAGGACGCGGCCGCGCATCTCGTCGGACACGAGCATGTGGGTTGCGGACATGGCGGAGTTGAAGGCCCACATCCAGAACAGCCCGACAAAGACCATGATGACCGCGGCGACGATGACGTTGGTGGTGAGGGCGAAGGCGAGGATGGAGAGCCCGCCGCCGAGCACGCTCATGGGGATGAAGTGGTGCTTGGGGTACCACGCGGGGAACTTGCCGATGAGGATGCCGCCGAGCACGGCGCCCACGCCCATGACGGCGACGATGCCGCCGTAGGTCTCCTCGTTCATCTCGTAGACCTGCGAGACGAAGAGGGGGAGGAAGCGGAGGATGGGCGTGGCGAGCAGGGCGAAGATGAAGGTGGCGAGCATGGCGGCGCGGGGGCCCGGGCGGGTGAAAACCCAGACCATGGCGTCGCGGGTGAGATTCCAGACGGATCGGAAGCTGAGCCAGTGCTCGTCGCCGGGCTTGGGCGGGGGCGCGGGGGCGTCGGGCGTGGCGATGACGCCGGCGAGCACGCCGATGAAACTCAGGGCGTTGATGGCGAAGAGCACGGTGGGGCCGCCCCAGGCAAGGAGGATGCCGCCGATGCTGGGGCCGATGACGCGGGCCATGTTGAACTGGATGCCCTGCATGACGATGGCGTTGGTCAGCTCGCCGCGGGGCACGAGGCGGGGCGTGAGCACCTGCCAGGCGGGGGCGTTGAAGGGGAGCACGAGTCCCTGGGCCAGGCAGAGGAAGAGGAGCACGCGGGGGGTGGTGACGTGGAGCGCCGCGGCGGTGACGAAACCGAGGGCGACGATCATCATGATGAACTGGCTGACGAGCAGGAGGGAGCGGCGGTTGACGTGGTCGGCGACGACGCCGCCGAACATGCCCAGGACGAGGCTGGGCGCGAGCTGCGCGGCGGCGAGGTAACCCATCCAGGTCACGTCGCCGGTCTGCTCGGCGACGATCCACTGGACGGCGATCATCTCCATCCAGTTGCCGATGCTGGATCCGAAGGACGCGATCCAGACGATGCGGAAGTCGCGGTGACGGAGCACGGAGACGGCCGAGCGCGGCGGCTCGAACGAGGGAGGTGGCGGGGACTCGGGCGTGGCGCGCGGGAGCGGCGCGCCGCCGCGATCTCCGTAGGGGGGCGCGGGTTCGGCGCGGCCAGCGATGCCGGGCGAAACTGAATTGGGATCCGCCCGGGACATAGGGGGGATGTTAAGGACCCGCCCGGCCCGGGGCCGGGGACCCCGGCGTGGGTTCTAGCTGGTGTTGATGTCGGTGACGAGCCAGCACCCGGGGTGGCGCGAGATGCCGCGGCGCTGGAGGGTGAGGGTGATCTCGACGGTTCCCTCGTGGGCGGGCAGATCGTCGTCGGTCGGGTCGTGGTGGTCGTCGTGGTCGTGATCGTCGTGGGGGTCGTGGTCGTGGGGGTCGTCGTGGTTGCGCGCGTGGTCGGGGTCGGGGTCGCGCGTTGCGTCGAGGGTGAGGGTGATGTCGACGGGACCGTCGTCATCGGGCTCGAGGTCCGGGATGGGCGGGGGCGCGACGCCGCGGGCGGGCGGGCGGCAGCGGCCGATGGGGGAATCGGCGAGGGCGCGGATGCACGCCGCGCGGTCGTCGATGGGGAGCACCGCGCCGTCGAGCGTGGCGTCGTCATCGCAGAACGCGGCGAGGGTGGCGAGGCCGGAGTCGGGGGTGGGCGTGTGGTTGGAGGCGATGGCGGCGGTGAGGGCCGCGATGATCTGGGCGGGCGTGTGGCCGGCGCGGGGCGTGGAGGTGGGGGCGGGAGGGGTCCGGCGCACGGGAGATGGCGCGCGGGGGCGGGTGGGAGCAGCGAGCGAGTCTGCCGGTGCGGGGGCGGGGCGGATGGGTGCGGGGGCGTGCAGGAGGGTGGTGGCGGCGCGGCGTTTCTCGATGGGGTCGGTGGAGGTGGCGGCGACGGCGCGGAGGGCGTCGAGGGCCTCGGCGCGGAACTGGGCCTGGCGGAGCGCGTTGCAGGTGTTGAAGAAGTCGAGGAGGGAGCCGAGGTGGGCGCGCGCGGCGTGGTCAGCGGCGAGGGCGAGGAGCTGCTCGGGGGAGAGAGAGGAGGAGAGCGCGGCGGGGTTGAAGTTGGCGGCGATGAGGGCGCAGAGGTGGGGAGAGGGGACGGAAGAGGGGGCGGGGACGGGGGGGATCGCGGTGGTGGTGGTGGGGGTGGGGGTGGTTGGAGGGGAAAGGGGAGCCGCGGCGCGGGGGTCGGGTGCGGGTGCCGGGATGGTGCTGGGAGCGACCACGGTCGAGCAAATATACGGTATTTAGACGGGTTATCAATAGGATTTTGTACGGATTTTGAATGAAATCTGTAAGTGCTTGAAAATGAAGATGTTATGATGATTTTTAGGTAAAAATATCGAAATCATGGGTGAGAGGTGGGGGATCGTGGAAGTAGGTTGAGGTTGCACAGTCCCCCCTTGATCGAGGATCGGGTTCTGATACGTTGGCGGATCGCGCGGCGTGCGCGGGCGGACGAGTGCGGGTTGCAAACCAGTCATGCGAGGGAACACCATGTGGTACGAGCGTTCCTCTAAGTTGCGGGTTGCACCGAGCGGCGGGTTGTCGGTCGGAGGCCACGCCGCGGCGGGGGTTGGGTGTGATGCGCTCCACCGGTGGCGTGCGGCGCTGGCGGCGCTGACGGCATTGGCATGGCTCGTGGGCGCCGCGCCGGCGCGGGGGCAGAGCACGGAGGCGCCGGGGAGACCGGCGGAGTGCATCGACGCGGCTGCAGCGGCGGTTGCACCCCGGAGCGAAGGGGTCCGCGACAACGTTCCCGACGGCCTCGCGCCCTCGGACTGGTCGAGCATCCGCGCGGCGTACGAGGCGGGGCGGCACGCGGTGTCCGTGGTTGACGGCGTCCACCGGGCGCGGAACCCGGGGCAGGGGTGGGCGCTGCGCTTCGATGGGCGCGGGTTCGAGGCAGCGCCGGAGGGCGCGCGCGGCGAGCCGGGCTCGGACGGTTCGGGCCCCGGCTCCGGCAGCTGGACGTGGGGGCTGGAACTGATCGGCTACGGGCGGGAGGGCTCGCAGCGCGCGGTCTCGGGTGCCGCGTGCATCGAGGCCGAGGGCCAGCGTGTCTCGTACCGCTGGGACAACATGCTGACCGAGTGGTTCATCAACGATCCGCGCGGCGTGGAGCATGGCTACACGGTGAATGAGCGGCCGGAGGGGGCGGGGCCGCTGCGGATCGAACTGGCGGTGCGGGGCGGTCTGCTGCCGCGGGTGAGCGAGGATGGCTGCGGCGTGGTGTTCGCGCATGCCGGCGGCGGGGCGGTGGTGAACTACGCGGGGTTGAAGGTGTTTGGCGCGGATGGGAAGGCAGCGCCCGCGCGTTTCGAGGCAACGGGCGCGGGGCTGGTGCTGACGGTGGATGATGGCGGGTCGCGCTACCCGCTGACGATCGACCCGGTCGCTCAGCAGGCGTACCTCAAAGCTTCCAACACGGGGAACAGTGATGTCTTCGGCAATTCCGTAGCGGTTTCGGGTGACACCGTGGTCGTCGGGGCAGAGTTAGAGGACAGCAGCGCCACGGGCGTGAACGGCAACCAAGCCGACAACAGCGCCGCGAATGCCGGCGCGGCGTATGTATTCGTTCGCAACGGAAGCGGGAACTGGAGCCAGCAGGCGTACCTGAAAGCATCCAACACCGACGCGGGCGACCAATTCGGCAGTTCCGTGGCGATTTCGGGTGAAACGGTGGTGGTCGGAGCGCTTGGGGAGGACAGCAGCGCCACGGGTGTGAACGGCAACCAAGCCGACAACAGCTCCACAGGGTCCGGCGCGGCGTATGTCTTCCATCGCAACGGGAGCGGGACCTGGAGTCAGCAGGCGTATTTGAAGGCCTCCAACACCGACTCGAGCGATCTCTTCGGCCTTCAGGTGGCGGTTGCGGGTGACACCGTGGTGGTTGGAGCGGCCAGAGAGTCCAGCAACGCCACGGGCGTGAACGGCAACCAGGCCGACAACAGCGCCATGAATGCCGGCGCGGCGTATGTGTTCATCCGCGATGGGGGCGGGAACTGGAGCCAGCAGGCCTATCTCAAAGCGTCCAACACCGGCTCGTTCGACTACTTCGGCTCGTCCGTGTCGGTTACAGGCGACACCGTGGTGGTCGGAGCGGAAGGGGAGGACAGCAACGCCACGGGCGTGAACGGCAATCAGGTCAACAACAGCGCCACGGATTCCGGCGCGGCGTATGTGTTCGTTCGCAACGGAAGCGGGAACTGGAGCCAGCGGGCGTACCTGAAGGCATCCAACACCGGCGCGTTCGATCAATTCGGCCGTTGCGTGGCGATTTCAGGTGAAACGGTGGTGGTCGGAGCGTATGGGGAGGACAGCAGCGCCACGGGTGTGAACGGCAACCAGGCCGACAACAGCGCTTCCAATTCCGGCGCGGTGTATGTCTTCAGCCGCGATGGGAGCGGGAACTGGACCCAGCAGGCGTACCTGAAGGCGTCAAACACGGGCGCGGGCGACGAATTCGGTACTTCCGTGGCGGTTGCGGGTGACATCGTGGTCGTCGGAGCGACTGGGGAGGACAGCAACGCCACGGGCGTCAACGGCAACCAGGCCGACAACAGCGCCTTGGTTTCCGGCGCGGCGTACGTCTTCACCCGCGATGAGGGCGGGAACTGGAGCCAGCGGGCGTATCTGAAAGCATCCAACAGCGAGGCGAGCGACCGATTCGGCACCTCCGTGGCGGTGTCGGGTGACACTGCGGTAGTCGGGGCCTACCTAGAGGACAGCAGCGCCACGGGCGTGAACGGCAACCACGCCGACAACAGCGCCACCGATTCCGGGGCGGCGTATGTCTTCACGGGCATCGGGGCGTGCGCAGCGGATTTCAACGGCGACACGAGCGTGGACGACTTCGACTTCTTCGACTTCCTGAACGCGTTCAACGCCAGCGACATGTCCGCAGATTTCAACGGCGACACGAGCGTGGATGACTTCGATTACTTCGACTTCCTGAACGCGTTCTTCGCCGGGTGCTGAGCCGCGGGGGCGGAGCAGGGATCATGAAGGGGTTCCGGAAGGAGGGCGGGGGAGCCCGGAATTCGGGCGGCGTCTCAGGCGACGGTGATGGTGTCGTCGAGGTAGACATCCTGGACGGCGTGGAGGAGTGCGACGCCGTCCTTGATGGGTTTCTGGAAGGCCTTGCGTCCGGAGATGAGACCGGCGCCGCCGGCGCGCTTGTTGATGACGGCGGTGGCGACGGCGTCGCGGAGGTCGTCGGCGCCCTTGGACTCGCCGCCGGAGTTGATGAGCGGGGCGCGGCCCATGAAGTTGTTGACGATCTGGTAGCGGCAGAGGTCGATGGGGTGGCCGCCCTTGCCGGCCTCGTCGCTGCCGCAGAGGCCGGTGTAGACGCGTTTGTCCCACTTGCCGTAGGAGGATCCGCCGGAATTGAGCGCGGCGTAGCCGCCGTTGTTGGCGGGGAGCTTCTGCTTGATGATGTCGGCCTGGATGGTGACTCCGAGGTGGTTGGCCTGTCCGGAGAGGTCGGCGCTGGCGTGGTAGTCGGTGCTGGAGCCGTCGGGGTTCTTGACCTTGAAGGCGTTGCTGCGGGTGTAGCACCAGAGGACGGTGACCATGCCGAGGGAGTGGGCCTGCTCGAACATCTCGGAGACGTAGCGGATCTCCTCGCGGCTGTCGGGGGAGCCGAAGTAGACGGTGGCGCCCACGGCCAAGGCGCCCATCTCGTGGCACTGGCGGATGGAGCCGAAGTAGGACTGCTTGAAGATGTTGGGGTAGGTGAGCATCTCGTTGTGGTTGAACTTGACGAGGAAGGGGATGCGGTGGGCGTACCTGCGGGCGACGGAGCCGAGGGCCCCGACGGTGGAGGCCACGGCGTTGCAGCCGCCGTCGATGGCGAGCTTGACGATGTTCTCAGGGTCGAAGTAGGCGGGGTTGGGCGCGAAGGAGGCGCCGGCGGAGTGCTCGATGCCCTGGTCAACCGGGAGGATGCTCATGTAGCCGGTGCCGGCGAGGCGTCCGGAGTTGAGGATGGCCTGGAAGTTGCGCATGACCACCGGGGAGCGGTCGGTCTGGGCGACGACGCGGTCGATGAAGTCGGGCCCGGGGAGGTGGAGCTGGGCGCGGGCGACGGTGCGCGAGACGTGCGAGAGGAGACCGTCGGCCTCCTTGCCGAGCACGGCGCGGACGTCTGTGGCGGGTGCGCGGGTCGCGTTCATGGTGGAGGTGGGCATGGCCGAATTTCCTCTCCAAGGGTGCGGGGCGGTACGCCGCCGCGCGGTGCGAACGGATGCAACGTCCCCCCCCACCCCCCACCCCCCACAACTCCGCCACTCCCATTGGCCGTGAGCCGATTCATCCCGTCCCGGGGGTGCGAACCAAATCGTAGTGCCGCGGGATGAGGGAGGCAGGGGGCATGGGGCAAGGAGGTGGATCGCGCGCCGGGGGGTCAACCCCGGGGAAGCGGGGTTCCTGGCGGTGCGAGATCCGGGGTGCGCGCAGGTTCTGAAGTGGCCCCGGGGCGGACGGTTCGACGATGAAGTCCACGCGATCATCGCCGCGGCCGAACGGAGCGCACCCCCCGGCGTACGAGGGGTGGAAGGGCCGTGATGAATCGCGGCGGATGGTCACCATGGCTGAAACGAGATCAACGATCAGGGCGCGTGGACGCGTGGGAGAGGACCGCGGGCTCGGGGGAGCGCACGGGATACGGGGGGTGGTGGTGCTGGCGGTGCTGGCGGGGGTGCTGTTCGCGGGGCTGGCGTGGTACCTGCGTTCGGTGCAGGCGGGGCTGCTGGACGATGCGGCCTGGCGGGCGGCGGAAGCGGATCGGCGGGTGCGCGCGCCCGCGGCGGCGGAGGTGCAGCGGTCGGTGCGGGCGCTGAAGCTGGTGACGGTGGAGCTGGACACGCGGGTGACGGCGGAGACGACGGACCAGAGCTGGCGTGGCGACGTGTCGGCGCGGGTCTCGGCGCCGGCGCGGTTTTATTACGGCACGGACCTGGCGGGGCTGGAGGTGGAGTCGTTGCGGGTTGGGCCGCTGCTGGAGTCGTACGCGGTGCGGGTGCCGCCGCCGCGACGGCTGGCGGTGGAGGTGTTCTCGGGGACGGAAGAGTCGGACGTAAAGACGGGGTGGCTGCGGCTGCGTTCCCGGGCGGGGGAGTATTACCTGGGGCAGGCGCGGAAGGGTCTGCACGAGGCGGCGCGAGCGACGCCGCTGCACGAGGAGGATCGGGCGCGGATCCGAGCGGCGACGGAGGAGCAGATCGTGCTGCTGGTGCGGGCGCTGGCGGGTCGTCCCGTGAACGTGCGGGTGACGTTCGATCCTGGGGCGGGCGAGGGGGCGGGGGGGACGGCGAGCGCGGCGGAGCCGGCGGGGTCGCCATGATGGGCGTGGCGCGGTGGCTCGCGGGTCGGCGGTGGGGGCTGGCGCGTCTGGCGGTCGCGGCGGGGCTGCTGTGGTTCGTGGCGGCGGACACGGGCGCGCGGCTGGCGCGGCTGCAGTACGCGGCGTTGCCGGACTTCGATTACGCGGGGGAGGTGTCGCACCTGCGCGAGGCGGGGCGGCTGGGTGAGGCGCTGGTGGTGGGACGCGCGGGGCTGGAGACGATGCCGGCCGGGGCCGCGCGGGAGGCGCTCACGGCGGAGGTGCGGCGGACGGAGGACGAATCGTCGAGCGTGTGGAGGCGGGTGCGGGAATTCGGCGCGGGGGCGGTGACGGGGCAGGGGAGCTCGCTGGAGCGGCTGCTGGGTGCTGTGGCGGCGGACATGCTGGTGATCGGGGACGTGCGGGACCTGGCGATCCAGGGCACGAAGCAGGTGCTGGATGGGGACTCGGACGAGGTGATCCTGGCGCTGTCGGCGGTGGGGGTGGCGACGACGGCGGCGCCGGAGATCGACTGGGCGGCGGCGGTGCTGAAGGCCGCGCGGAAGGCGGGGACGCTCAGCCGGGGCATGGTCGAGGCGTTGAAAGGCGCGGCGCGAACGGGCGGGCTGGCGCGGGCGGGGGGGTTGATGGGCGACGCGGCGAGCCTGGCGCGCCGGGCCTCTCCGGCGGGAGCGCTGCGCCTGGTGGGGCACGCGGACGACGCGGATGAGTTGGCGCGGCTGGCTCGGTACGTGGAGCGGGCCCCGCGGGGAGCGTTCGCGCTGCACGTGACGGGGCGCGAGGGGGCCGAGCTGGTGAAGCGCGGCGACGCGACGGCGGAGGCGGCCGTGGCGCTGGCGGCGCGGAAGGGCGCGGCGGGACGGGAGCTGCTGCGGACCGGCGCGTACCGGGCGGTGCTGAGGCCGCACCCGTTGATCGGCCTGGCCAAGGGGCTGTGGAAAGGGAACGTGGGGGCGCTGGCGCAGCGCGCGGCGGAAGCGCTGGATCCGCACGGGTGGTGGATCACGCCGTTGCTGGCGTCGTGGGTTTTTGTCGAGTTGGCGCTGCTGGGGCGGGGCTCGGCGTTTGGGAGAGACCGGGCGCGGATGGCGCACGCGTCCGGGTGAGTCGGGGCGCGCGGGGGGGGAGTGGAGACGAGGCAAGAAAAAACCCACGGGCACGGGCCCGTGGGTCGCGTTGGCGAAGGGGGAGGCGCGGGCCGATCAACGCTTGGAGAACTGGAAGCGACGGCGGGCGCCGGCCTGGCCGTACTTCTTGCGTTCGACGTCGCGGGAGTCACGGGTGAGGAACTTGTGCTCGCGGAGGATGGGCTCGAGCACGGGGTCGTAGCCCTTGAGCGCGCGGGCGACGCCGAGCTTGACGGCTCCGGCCTGGCCCATGAAGCCGCCGCCGGCGACCCGGATGCGGACGTCGAGCTTGCCGAGCGTGTTGGTGGCCTTGAGGGGTGCGTAGCAGTCGGAGCGGTCGCGGTCCTCGGCGAAGTACTGCTCGATGGTCTTGGTTTTCTGGCCGGTGATCTGCACGAGCACGGCGGCCTCGCCGCCCTTGGCGGGGCGGATGCGGACGCGGGCGACGGCGGTCTTGCGGCGGCCCGTGCCCCACCACCATCCGCCCTTGGCCTCGGCGGCCTTCTTGGGGCCGGGGGCGCTGTCGGCCGCGGGGGCCGGCGCGGCGGTCGCGGCGGCGGCCGCGGTCATGGGGATCTTCGCCGAGCCGAGTGCGGCGCCGGCCTTGGATTCGTTCTTGTCAGCCATGAGTGCCTCTCTTGTCGTCGTTTCGGTCGGGGCCCGCGCGGGGCGTGTGCGGTTGCGGATGGGTGCTTTACAGGGGGGTGGGGCTCTGGGACGCGTGGGGGTGCTCGGCGCCCCCGTAGACCTTCAGGCCGCTGAGCATGACGCGTCCGAGGCGGCTCTTGGGGAGCATGCGACGCACGGCGTCCTCGATGAGCGCCTGGGGGCGGCGCTGGCGGACCTGGCCGTAGGACTCCATCTTGAGGCCGTCGGGGTAGCCGGTGTAGTGACGCCGCATCTTCTGTTCGGCCTTGCGTCCGGTGAGCTCGACCTTGGACGCGTTCGTGACGATCACGAAATCGCCGCAATCGACGTGCGGGGTGTAGTCCGGCCGGTGCTTGCCCATCAGCACGTTGGCGATGTCCACCGCCAGCCGTCCCAAGGGTTTGCCCTCGGCGTCCACGATCCGCCAGTTCTTGCTCACCCGCCCGGTCTTGAGCCACGTGGTTTCACGTCTCATCGCGCACCTCTCGCTCCGGCGGAACGATCGACGGCGTGCTGCCGCCGCGGCGTGGCCGGGGCCTTCGTCTCGCCGCCTACCGGGCGGGGCGGGCCGGCGGGATGTGCCGCCGACAGATTTTCGGAAGTCTCCCGGGGGTTGAGTCAGGGAGGGAGATGAGCATTGGTCGGTCCGCGGAACAAGTCAACCGGCGGGGCGGCGCGCAACCCTATCATTTTACGAACTCTGGGACCGGGGTGGAAAGGTCGATCCGCGATCGGATTGCCTTGAAGTGGCTCGCTCGCCGCGGCCTCGCCGCGCAACCGATGAATGATGCACCGATGGAGCCAATCCCGCAATCGGACGTTTCATTCGTGCCCGCGCCTCGATCCCGCTGGCTGCTGGGCGGGTTCGCGCTGCTGATGACGGCGGTGGTGATCGTGCTGCAGCGGGTGGACGTGATCGAGTGGATGCGGTCGCCGGGGCCCGCCGTCGCCGCGGCGACGGAGGGCTCGGTCGAGCCGCCGTCGGAATCGGACCCGGCGCTGATCTCGGCGCGGATCTTCGCCAAGTGGAACGCGTACCAGCCCCTGCCCCCGGCGATCGCGGAGTCGAACGTGCTGGGGCCGATGCGCGCCGCGGCGAGCGGGCCGGCAGACGAATTGCGCGTGGCGATGATGGAAGCGGAGTTCCTGGGCGCGGAGAAGGCCCGCGAGCGGGTTGAGAAGGCGGCGGCGGCGCTGGGGAACGACGCGCCGCTGTCGGCGGACGCGCGGACGCTGCTGCGCATCTACGCGCGGGCGGGGGGCAAGGCCGGCGCGGGCGGCGCTGACGCGGGCGCGGCGGGAGACGGTGGCCCGAGCGACGCCGACCTGGGTGCGCTGCGGGCGCATCACGGGTGGTTCGGGCGGCTGGCGTGCACGTTCGGCCGGGACGCGCGGGACGCCGAGCGTGCCGCGGTCGTGGGGGGCGGGGAGCGGCTGCTGGCGTTCTTCATGTTCGTGGCGCTGGCCGGGGCCGGGGTGGTGGTGCTGGCGCTGGGTCTGGCGGTGACGGCGCTGGCGCTGGGGCTGGGGGGGCACCTGGGGCGGGCGTTCGCGCGTCCGAGCCGAGAGGAACGGAGCTCGGCGCTGGGGGGCGTGTTCCTGGAGACCTACACGCTGTTCGTGTGCGGTTTCGCGGCGCTCAAGGTCGGGAGCGAGCTGCTGGCGAATTTCGCGCCGGGGTGGGCGTGGGCGACGCTGCTGATGCAATGGGCGCTGATGGCGACGCTGTTCTGGCCGCTGCTGCGCGGCCTGGGGTGGCGTGCGTGGCGGGAACGGGCCGGCTGGCACGCGGGCCGCGGCGTGCTGATCGAGATGGCGATGGGCGTGCTCGGCTACCTGGCGCTGCTGCCGATCTTCATCGGGGGCGTGCTGACCGCGGTGCTCCTGGTGCTGCTGCAGGCGCTGGCGCGGCGGATGACGGGGTCGCCCCCGGAGCCCCCGCCGTCCAACCGCGTGTTCGACTTGGTGGCGGGCGGGAGCTCGCTCACGGTCGCGCTGCTGTTCATGCTCGCGACCATCTGGGCGCCGGTGGTCGAGGAGACGATCTTCAGGGGATCGCTGTTCCGGCACCTGCGGGGCCGGTTCGGCCTGGTGACGTCGGCCCTGGCGACGGCGGCGATGTTCGCGCTGGTCCACCCGTACCCGATGTTGCTGATCCCTCCCGTGGCCGCGCTCGGGTTCATGTTCGCCTTGCTGCGGGAATGGCGGGGCAGCCTGATCGGCCCGATGGCGGCGCACGGTCTGCACAACGCGACGGTGCTGACGGTGGTGCTGACGGCGATCAGCCTGATCTAGCCGCGCGAGGGCCGAGCGTCAGCTCGCGGGCTCGTCGGGCTGACGTGTCTCGCCGCTCTCCGTCCGCACGCGAACGTTGCGGCGGCCCTCGCCGTCACGACGGAGGACGCGGTTGGCGCGGCCGACGGGATCGAGCCCGCGCCAGATCGCGCGGAGGATGAGCGCCGCCGCGGCCAGCAGCAGCAGCGGCGTGACGACGAGAAAGAAAACGGCGACCCCGAGCACGGCTCCCACGGCGAGGAGGAGATGGCCGAGCGGCCCGACGGGGTGGGCGCCGGCGCGGGCTCTGAGCACGCTCATCACATCGACCCGCGTCCTGGCGCCGTCCATGCACGCATGATACGGACAGGGGCGGCCCGGGTTTCAGTCTCGTGATGACGGGTGGTCGCGGGGCGGGCCGGCCGGCGCGACGGTCGCGGCGGCGCGCGACGAACGGCCGCGGCGCGGGACGATGGCGCTGAGGCCCGCCCCGAGCAGGAGCGCGACGGAGCCCGGAGACGGGATCTGCATGACCTGATCCTGGTAGCTGGGGTTCCCGAGCCCGACCAAGCCCGCCGCGGCGAGGTTGCGCCCGATGAGCGCGCGGAGCAGGTCGAATTGCGCGGTGATCGAGGAGGCGAGCTGGTTGGATCCTGAAGACCGTGCTCGGAGCGCGCCGGAAGCGGGGTCGATGGAGGACGGGCCGACGACGGGGTCGTAGTCGACGATGATTTCCCAGATCGCGATCTGGAACGCCGCCGCGGCGTCCGCCGAAGCGCCCGCCTGGAAGGCCGCGGCGCTGGTCCCGGCGTAGATGTCGCGCAGGGCCTGGGCCTTGGACCCGCCCATCGTCGGCACGCCGCTGGAAACGGGCAGGCTCTCGATGGGCAATCGCTCGTAGCGCTGCGACGACGACGAGACGCGCTGGTAGGGGTCGGCGCAGAACATCAGACGGCTGCCGTTGAGCGTGGCGGCGTCGCCGCTGCCGTTGGAGAGCGTGAAGCCGATCTGCCCGGCGAACGTGTCGAAGGTGGATGCGCCGACGGTGAGCGAGACGTTCCGCCCGGCGGCGACGCCGGTGTACGCGGCGTCGATGAAACCCGCTCGGGCCGGGGCGCACGTCGCCGCGGCCATGGCCAGCATGATCGTCGCGTGTGCGTATCGCATGTCGCCTCCTGAGGGAAGGAGAATTGCCGGCACGCCCGACGCGGCCGGCGAGCGAATGTGGGATTCACCGCGAGCGGATGCCAGGCGCGTGTGAAGCCGCGCGGTGCGGTCGTGCCGCCGGTGCGGCGCATGACGACCGCGGGGCCGAAGGCGAGCGGGAGCGTGGGGCGAACAGGTCGGATAACCTGAGGAAGGCGCGGGAGGTTGGCGCGGGGCGCACGAACGGACGGAGCCGGAGCATGGGAGAGCGAGCCAAGGCGGAAGCGGCGGCGGGGCCGAAGCCAGCGGCCCCCCGGACCGCGACCAACCCGATACCGGGCGAGGGCGATACGCGGGTGGAGGCGGGAGGGGAATCGGGCGCGGTCGGTCCGTTCGTCCACCTCCACCTGCACACGGAGTACTCGCTGCTCGACGGCGGGAACCGTCTGGACCGGCTGGTGAACCGTGTGAAGGAACTGGGGATGACCGCGGTCGGGGTGACCGATCACGGGAATCTGTTCGGCGCAGTGGCGTTCTACCAGGCGTGCAAGGAGCGGGGCGTCAAGCCGATCCTCGGGGTCGAGGCGTACGTCACGCCGCCGGGCAAGCCGCGCACGGACCGGACGTACGCGGGCGGGGGGGAGGGCGGGTACCACCTCGTGCTGCTGGCGGAGACCAACGAAGGGTGGTCGAACCTCCTGTACCTGTGCTCGGAGGCGTACCTGACCGGGTTCTACTACAAGCCCCGGATCGACCGCGAGCTGCTGGAGCGTCACCACGGCGGGCTGATCGCGATCAACGGCCACCTGGGCAGCGAGATCGGGGATCACCTGCTGGACTACGAGCGCTCGGGGGGCGAGTCGCATTGGCAGGCGGCGGTGGAGAGCGCGCGGTGGCACCGGCGCGTGTTCTCGGAAGCGAGCGCGGGAGGGCCGTGCTTTTTCATCGAGCTGCAGCACCATGTGGCGGAGCAGAACTCGATCAACCGGCACCTGATCCGCCTGGCGCGGGAGGTCGGCGCCCCGCTGGTGTGCGACAACGACGCGCACTTCCTGCGCGCGGGCGACCACGACGCGCACGACACGCTCATCTGCATCTCGACGGGCAAGCTCAAGTCCGAGCCCAACCGGATGCGGTACCCGCCCGAGCTGTACGTGAAGAGCCCGGGGGAGATGGCCGCGCTGTTCGAGCCGTACGGTGAGGCGGGGCGGGAGGCGCTACGGAACACGGGGCGGATCGCGGATCGATGCCGGGTGGAGCTGCCGCTGGGCGTGAGCCACGCGCCGATGGTGCGGGTGGAGGCGCCGGAAGTGGGCGCGTTGCCCCGGCACGACGACCCGCGTTTCGGCGGGGACCTGACGGCGTGGCACAAGGCGTACTGCGCGTGCTTCGAGGTGCGCCCGTTCACGGACCGGCCGGCTCCGGAGCAGCTCGCGGCGGCCAAGGCGGAGTGCGACCGGGCCCTGCGGATGCTGTCGGAGGCGGGGTTCGTGTGGCGGTACGGGCCGGCGGGAACGGGGGCCGGGGGCCGCGACGCGGACGATCGGCGGGCCCGGCTGGAGCGCGAGCTCGCGATCCTCGCGGACAAGAACATCGCGGCGTATTTCCTGATCGTGTGGGATTTCGTGAACTGGGGCCGGCAGCGGGGCATCCCGGCGGTGGCGCGCGGCTCGGGCGTGGGGACGATGGTGGGGTACGTGCTGGGCCTGTCCAACGCGTGCCCGGTGCGGTACGGGCTTCTCTTCGAGCGCTTCACGGACCCGGACCGGTCGGAGTACCCCGACATCGACATCGACCTGTGCCAGGACGGGCGCGCGGAGGTCATCGACCACGTGCGGCGCAAGTACGGGCACGTGGCCCAGATCATCACGTTCGGGACGATGAAGGCGCGGGCGGCGATCCGCGACGTGTCGCGGGTGCTGGGAATTTCGCTGCCGGTGGCCGATCGGCTGGCGAAGCTCGTGCCCGAGCAGCTGAACATCACGCTGGACGAGGCGCTGCAGGCCGAGCCGGACCTGCGGGGCGTGTACGAGGGTTCGCCGGCGGCCCTGGGTCGCCTGCACGACAAGCTGGCGCCGGAGTCCCACGCCGATGCGCCGACGCTGCGCCGGCTCATCGACCACGCGCGCACGCTGGAGGGGCAGGCGCGGCACGCGTCGGTGCACGCGGCGGGGGTGATCGTCGCGACGCGGCCGCTGCACGAGATCGTGCCGTTGTACCGCCAGGCGGGCGCCGCCGACAGCGAGGTCGTCACGCAGTGGGACGGCCCGACGTGCGAGAAGATGGGCCTGCTGAAGATGGACTTCCTCGGCCTCCGGACGCTGAGCACCATCGAGCGGGCCAAGGCCCTCATCCGCGAGGGGCTGGCGGAGGAGGAGATCTGGAACGCGGTGGGGCGGCGTGATGAACTCGATGCGTGGCGGCGCGCGGGAGGCGAAGGGGGAGAGGAACCGGCGGGCGCGGGCGCCGGGGCCGCGGGCCCCGGATCGGGAGCGAGCCGGCCCGCACACACTGCGACCGCCGCGCGCACGCGTCCGCCGCACCCGCTCGATCTTGATCGCCTGAGCCCGGACGACCCGAAGGTGTTCCGGCTGTTCCAGCGCGGCGACACGACGGGGGTGTTCCAGTTCGAGTCGGGCGGGATGCGTCGTCTGCTGGTCGAGATGAAGCCGGACCGTCTGGAGGACCTGATCGCGGCCAACGCGCTGTTCCGGCCGGGGCCGATGGACCTGATTCCGGATTACAACCGGCGCAAGCACGGGCAGGCCGCGGTGCCGCGGACGCACGAGATCGTGGACCGGTTCACCCGCGAGACGTACGGCGTGATGGTGTACCAGGAGCAGGTGATGCAGATCGTCCACGAGCTGGGCGGCATCCCGCTGCGGGCGGCGTACTCGCTGATCAAGGCGATCAGCAAGAAGAAGGAGAAGGACATCGCCAAAGCTCGCCCCGTGTTCGTGGAGGGCGCGGGCCGCCGGGGGCTGGCGCGCCAGGCGGCGGAGGACCTGTTCGAGTTGATCCTGAAGTTCGCGGGCTACGGGTTCAACAAGTCGCACTCGACGGGGTACGCGATCGTGGCGTACCAGACGGCCTACCTGAAGACGTACTTCCCGAACCAGTACATGGCCGCGTTCCTGACGTACGAGTCGGGCGCGAACAAGGTGAGCGACTGGGCGCCGTACCTGGAGGATTGTCGCACGACGCGCTTCCCGGACGGCAAGGTGGGGGTCGAGGTGCGGCCGCCGGACATCAACCTCTCGCGCGCGGACTTCGCGGTGGTCTTCCCCGAGTCGGAGACGGGCACGGCCCCGTGCGCGGCCGCCGGGCACGTGCGCTTCGGGCTCAAGGCGATCAAGGGGGTGGGGGAGAAGTCGATCGAGCTGATCGTGGACGAGCGCGAGCGGCACGGCCCGTTCGCGTCGCTGCACGACTTCTGCGAGCGCGTGCTGGCCCGCGCGCCATCGGGCAGCGGCGGGGCCGTGCTCAACAAGGGAACGCTGGAGGCGCTCATCAAGAGCGGGACGTTCGACTCGGTCCACTCACGCCACGATCGGCCGGCGCTGCTCGTGTCCGCCGAGGCGGCCATGAGCGCGGGGGCGAAGGCGGCGCGGGACCGAGCCAGCGGGCAGGGGGGCCTCTTCGGCGGGGGCGAGAGCCCGCGGGCCGGCGCGCCCGCTCCGGGAGGGGGCGCGGCCGGGGCGGGAGCGCCGACGGCGCTCCTCCGCGCCGAGCCGTGGTCCGAGGCGCAGCTGCTGGCGGCCGAGAAGGAAACACTCGGGTTCTATGTTTCGAGTCACCCGCTCGAGCAGTGGAAGGGCTGGATCGCGGTCTTCGCCACCGCCGAGGCCGGGAAGGTCAAGGACCTCAAGCAGGACGCCCGCGTGGTCATGGGCGGGCTGATCCAGTCGGTGCGGACGCTGGTGGTCAAGTCCGGCCGCTCCGCGGGACAGAAGATGGGCATCCTGAGCTTCGAGGACCGGAGCGGCGCCGCCGACGCGGTGATGTTCTCGGATTGCTTCGCACGCTACGCGCAGCTCGCGCGCCCCGACGCCGCCGTGTTCCTGCTCGGCCGCGTGGACCACTCCCGCGGCGAGGGGCAGATCATGGTCGAGCGCCTGGTGCCCATCGACGGCGTCCCGCTCCTGCCCGGCCGTCTCCGCCTGCGGCTCCGCGAGGACCGGCTCAACGGCGAGGCCGAGATCACGCTGAATCGCCTCGCGGCGCTGCTGGACCCGGCCGCGCCGGCGGCGCCACGGCGGGCGCCCTCTCCGGCGGAGCCGGACCTCGAGCAGGGCCCCCCGGTGCTCTTCCCCGTCGAGGTGCAGATCGAGACCGCCGCCGGGCTGGTGGTGCTGGAAGCCGACGCGCGGCGTCGGGTGCGACTCTCACCGGCGCTGGTGCGCGAGCTCGAGTCGCTGGTCGGAGACGACGGCGTGTGGGTGGCCAACGGTGTCTCGATAGACGCGGTCGGCGGAAAGACCGGCGGCCCGCGGAACTTCAGGGCACGCTCGAACTGATCCGACGTCCCGGCTCACGCGTCCCGTCGCCGCCCGCCGCGCCCTCGCCCCATCGCGCGCCCATGCGGTGCTCCACCTTCAGCAGGTCCAGCACGCGCGCGACCATGAAGTCCACGAGATCGTCCACGCTCGTGGGGCGCAGATAGAAGCCCGGGTTGGTCGGGCAGATGATGGCGCCCGCGAGCGTCAGCGTGCGCATGTTCTCGATATCGACGAGGCTGAGCGGCGTCTCGCGGTGGAGCAGCAGCAACGGCCGCCGCTCCTTGAGCGACACCATCGCCGCGCGGGTCAGGAGATTCGAACCCGAACCGGTCGCGATGGCCCCCAGCGAGGTGCTCGAGCACGGCACGACCACCATGCCATCGTGCCGGTGCGAGCCCGACGCGATTACGGCGCCCACGTCCTTGTTCGGATGGATGAACAGGCGATCGGCGATGGTCGCGTCGCCCAGGCGCGGCACGAGCGAGGGGAAATCCAGGTGCGTGACGCCCGCCTCATCGAAGAGCAGGCGGCGCCCGTAGTCGCTCACCACCAGGTGCACGGTGTGGCCCAGGCCCAGGAGCATCTCCAGCGTTCGCAGCGCGTACGCCGCGCCCGAGGCCCCCGAGATGCCGACCACGATGGTGCGCGCGGGCGCGCCCGGAATCGGCCGCGGCAAGGCTCCCGCCGAACTCATCGCGACCTCCCGTCGGCCCAACCCGACTCCCCCGACCCGCCGGACGAATACTAGTCTGCGCCCGCGCGAAGCGCGGCGGTGCCGCGGATCACGCTCGCGCGCGCACCGGCCCGGTGATCCTCATCTACACTTGGCTCGCCCCGATCCATTCACGCCCGCGCCCGCACCGGGCCGATCCAACTCGCGAAGGCCGCACGATGCAACACTCACGAATCGCAACCTTGGTCCTGCTCGCCGCTGTCGCCGGGGCCGCTCTCCCGGGCTGTGTCGGGTACAACTCGTACCCGCCCATCGAGGGCGACTGGGCGTTCCACGACCCCAACTCGCCGCCCATGTCCACGATCATGACCGAGAGCGTGCGCTGGGCCGCCGCGCAATACCCGGTGTACGCCGAGGGCGAGGTCGCCGCCGATCGACGCTTCGCCATCAACCTCCCCGTCGGCGTGCGTCGCTACGTCTACCTCGACACCGTCCGCGCCGCGGGGCCCGATGCCGTCCCGATGTCCCCGGAGGCCGAGGCCGCTGGGCTGCCCACCTACCACGTCACCCGGCTGTGGGTCCGCGGCGACGAGGGCCGCGCGGACATTCTCAAGCCCATCGCCATCCCCAGCGCCAAAGGCGGGCCCAAGCTGTATCAATCCGTGACCGTGTACCTGCGCTCGGGGACTCGCGCCTGGCGCGTGGTCTCGCACCGCATGGCCAATCTCGGCGCGGGCAACGAACCGGAAATTTATTACATCCCCGACGACGGCACCGCCGCCCCCGCCCCGATCCGCTCCGCGCGCCCGGGCGCGCCCCGGGCCACGCCGGGCGACGCCGATGCGGAGATGGTGGACCCGGGCGAGCTCGAACCGCCCGCCAATTCGCCGCCCGCGGGCCGCTCCTCGGTCAACCCGACGTGGATGCGCCCGCCCGTCCGACCCGGGGAGGGCGGCTGAACCCTTCGGGCTTCCGATCCGCGCGGCCGCGTCACGCCCCGGCCGGGCCCAGCACCCCAGCGAGACGCGCCAACGCCATGATCGGGAAGCTGTGCCGGTACAGGTGATAGCGCAGGTAGAACACCTTCGGGAAGCCCGTGCCGGTGAAGAGGTGCTCGCTCCAGGCTCCCTCCAGGTCGCGCACGTGATCGATCGACGCAAACTCGGCGGTCCCCGCGTCGCGGCACCCCGGGTTCACGCACGCCGCGGCCTCGAACGGTCCCTTGTCACGCGCCAATTGATGATCGCACAGCCAGCCCGCGGCACGCCCGACGGCGGGGTCCGTCGCCGCGCCCGGGCCGAGCAGGTGCAGCAGCGTCATCAGGCCCCAGGCGGTCTGGGACGCGGTGGACGCTCCCCGACCCATGCGCGCGCGATCGAGGTATGAATCGGCGGACTCGCCGAACCCGCCGTCGTCGTTCTGCGTCGAGCGCACCCACGCCAGGGCTCGACGCAGCGCCGGGTGCTCGGGCCCGACGCCCGCGCTCCGCAGCCCCGTGACCGCCTGCCACGTGCCGTAGATGTAGTTCACGCCCCAGCGGCCGATCCAGCACCCCTCGGGCTCCTGGTGCGCGAGCAGGTACGCGGCCGCGGCCCGCACGCGCGGGTCGCCGGGGCGGACGCCGCACACCGCCAGCGATTCCAGCACCCGCCCGGTGATGTCGGGACAGGAAGGGTCCTGCATCGCGTTGTGGTCGGCGAAGGGGATCGCCTCCATCCACTGGCGGTGCGCGGTGCGGTCGAACGCGGCCCACCCGCCGTCGTCGTTCTGCATGGCCATGATCCAGCGCACCGCCCGGCGCGCCGCGTCACGGTTCAGCGCCTCGCCGGGCCGATCGCCGGCCCGGAACAGCGCCTTGGCGGTCATGCACGTGTCGTCCACGTCCGGGTACCAGTCGTTGCGATACTCGAAGGCCCACATGGCCGTGTCAACGCCCGGGCGCAGGCCCCGATCCGCCGCACGCAAGTTGCGGGTGTGATCCCCCGCCACGAGCACCTCCCGGTCGCGCAGCCAGTCGCACACCCGCGCGATCCGCTCGTCCCCCGCGGCGCTCAGGCCCGCCTCCGTCGCGGCGTAGAGAGCGATCGAAGAGTCCCACACCGGCGAGAAGCACGGCTGGATTCGGACATGGTCCAGGCGCGGGTCCGGGTGACGCTCGTCGATCATGAACGCGTCGAGGTCCGACTCCGCCTTGCGGAGCGCCGGGTGCGTGCGCGGGTACCCCAGCCGCCGCAGCGCCACCTGGATGTACACCATCGGCGGGAAAATCGCCCCCAGCCCTTCCGTGGTCGGCTCGCCCATCCGCTCCAGCAGCCAGGCCTCGGCGCGCCGGATCGAGGTCCGCCGCAGCGGCGTGAAGCCCGCGCGCCGGCACGCCTTGAGCAGCCGATCGGCGAGCAGAAAGAAATTCGTCCACGAGACCGGGCGCTCGCGATCCCAGGGCTTGTTCATGCGGGACTTGAAGCCCGGGTCCAGGAACAGCTCGTCGATGGTCACCCCGCCGGGCAGGGCCCGCACCGGACGCGTCGCCGAGCAGAGCGCCAGCGGCAGGATCATCGTCCGCGTCCACGCCGCGACCTTGTCCAGGTGGAACGGGAACCAGCGCGGCAGGAGCACGATCTGGGGCGGAATGGCCGGGCACGCGTCCCATGAAACCAGCCCCAGGCACGCGAGGTAGAACGTCGAGAACGTGTTGCACGCCTCCGCGCCCCCGAGTTCGCGAATCCGCTCGCGGGCCCGCGCCAGGTGCGGCGCGCCGACCGGATCGCCCATCAGCTTCAGCGACAGGTACGCCTTCACGCACGCCGACACGTCGGGGGGCGAGCCGGGGTACTGCCCCCACGTGCCGTCGCCGCGCTGGCACAGCCGCAACTGGTTGGCGATCCGTTGCAGGCGGGCCCGCTCGTCCGGCTCGCCCTCCTGCCCGAGGATGAACTTCATCAGGAGGTACTCGGACGAGAGGATCGAGTCGCCCTCCAGCTCCGCGCACCAGTGCAAACGCCCGGGGCCACCATGATCGGAACGCAGCTTCCGACGCAGCGCGTGGACCGCGCGGCCCAGCGCCGCGCGCACCCGCCGATCCAGCGGCGCGTCGAGCGGCGCGGCGGGCGGGATGGGCGCCGCCCGCCCGTCGTCCGATCCGGCGCGAACCGCGGCGGGCACGGCGTGCGGCTGTGCTGAGACGAGCGTGGTCATGGCCGTGCGGATTGTTGCCCGCTCGCGCCCGCCGCGATCCCCGCGTCCCGATCGTCGCGGACGCGCATCAGCAGCGCCTCCATCCGCTCCAGCCAACCCCCCGCGCCGCGCGCGTCGGCGGCCCCCCCCGCTTCCGACGCCGACGCGCGCAAGCCCAGCGCCGGGGCGAGCCGGCGCGCCGCGCCCGTCGCCCGTGCGCGCCAGGTCGCGTCGCACGCCGTCGCCAGGGCCTCGGTCCACCTCTCCGCGTCCGAACGCTCCAGCACGAGCCCGGGCGCCGATTCGGGATTCGCGGCTCCCCCGACCAGGTCCGCGCCCGGCGCGCCCGAAGCGATCAGCAGCGGTCGGCCCATGCGCAGGCAGTCCGCCGCGAACCGGCCCGTCGATCCCAGCCCCAGCCGCCCGGGCTCGTCCGCGGAGGGCGACACCCCGATGTCCGCGGCTGCCAGCAGCGCATCCATCCGCGCCGTGACGCCCACGATGCGCGTGAGGTGACCCGCCCGGGCCCGACGTGCCGCGGCGTGGACCCCGTGCGCGTCCCGCGCCGCGATCATCACCACCGGCGCCCGCTCCGGCCACCGCTCGCCCACGCGCCCGAGCCCATCCAGCAACGCGAGGTGCCCCCGGTCCGCCGACGACGCGAGGGCCATCACCCCGACAACCCGTGCATCGTCCAGCCGCAGCGCGCGCCGCACGCGCGCCCGCCACGACGCGGAGACCTCGGCGCTCGGCGGCTCGATCCCGCTGGCGTGCCCGAGGTCAACCACCCGCGACGCCAGGCCCGGAAGGGCCGCCCGCGCCCGATCCGCCGCAGCCGGCCCCGCGGCCACCAGCGCCCTCGCGCGCTCGAGCTCGGCCTCGACGCGGCGCTCCCGGCGCGCCGCCCCGTACAGCGGCAGCAGACGCCGAACCGCGTAGTCCAGACGCGGGTGCCCCGACGTGAGCAACGTGCGCAGCAGCCAGCGCGCCTCCGGCCCGGCGCCACGCCCCAAGGGCATCCACACGTCCCCCGGCGCGACACGCGTGAAACTCAGGACGATCCCGTCCGCAGCCGGTCCGTTCGAGGCGGCGCGGAAGAACCTCGCCAGGCCGCCCGCGCTCACCACCCGTGCGCTCCGGAACGGTCGCCGCGCCGACAGTTCGCACCCCTCCATCACCCGGGGCTCGTCGCAGGAGTCGCACACGACCCGGACGCGGTGCCCGCGCGCGGCCAGGAACCGCGCCGTCTCGATCACCGTCCACGACCGCGACCACGGGTGCCGCGTCAGGCGGTCGGCGAGGATGGTGACCCGCATGTGTGCGCCTCCCGATTCCCCTGCGGCACGACCCGATCCGCCCGACCAGTACCCTACGCGCGCCCGGAGCTACCCTCGCACCGATGGCCAAACGCCCCGCCAAGCCGACCGACACGGGCCAACCAACCGTCGCGCGCCGAGGCGCGGGAAGAACCGAGACCGGGGATGCTCCGCCGGGCCCCGAGGCGCGCATCGTCGTCCTGCACGGGCCCGATGAGTTCCTGCGCGGCGAGCACACCCGCGTCCTGCGCGAATCCCTCGCGCACGCCAAGGGGGAGGTCGAGACCGTCCGGTTCGACGGCGCCGCGTCCAAGCCGTCCGAGGTTCTGGACGAGTGCCGCACCTTCGGGCTGATGCAGCAGCACAAACTGGTGGTGGTCGACGACGCCGACCAGATGCTCAAGGAGGGCACCCGCGACGCCTTCGAGCGTTACGCCCGCGAGCCCGCGCCCGACGCGACGCTCCTGCTCCGCGCCCGCAAGTGGAACCCCGGCAAGCTCGATGGGCTCATCCTCGATTCCGGCGGCGCGATCGTCGAGTGCAAGCCGCCCGACCTCCGCGCCGCGCGCGTGTGGATGATCGCCCGTGCAAAGACGGCGCACGGCCTGGCCGTTGAACCCGCCGCCGCGGACCTGCTCCTGCAGTGCGTGGGGCCGGACCTGGGTCGCCTGGACACCGAGCTGGCCAAGCTCGCGGTCGCCGGCGCGCCCTCGGTCGCCGCGTCCGCGGTGCGCGAGCTGGTGGGCATGACCCGCGAGGAGGACCTCTGGAGAATGCAGGTGCGCCTGCTCACCGGCAGTCCCACCGATGCGCTGCGGTTCATCCGCGAAGCCCTCGAAGTTTCCCGCCACCCCCCCGTGCTGGTGTCGTACGCCTGCACCGACCTTGCTCGCAAGCTCCACGGAGCGAGCCGGGGCTTGAAGGCCCGTGAGAACCCGTTCGCCCTCGCGGGACGGCTGAAATTGTGGGGCGAGAGCAAGGACGCGGTGCTCCGGCTCGCGGCCCGGGTCCAGCCCCTGAGGGCCGCGAGACTGTTCGCCCAGGCCCTGAAAGTGGACCACTCGATCAAGACCGGTGCGGGCGACCCCGGCCGATCTCTTGAGACCTTGGCCCTGCGATTTGCGGCCCTGGGAGCCTGACCGGCCGATACCCATGCATGGGTCCGAGCAGCGGGGACGCGGGCAGGATGCTCGCCATCGGGCCGGCGCAGGAGGCGCGACATGGGCGTGCGAACGGAAAGGAATGCGGCGGCGCTGGTCGCCCTGCTGGCCGCGGGCATGGGCGCACCGGGCTGCGGCACGACCGCGAGAACGACCGATCCGGACCCGTCCGCCGCGGCGGCGGAATCTCCCGCGCCTGCCGATCCGATCGAAAAGGCCGCCGGAGACCTCCAAGGTCTATTCGACCAGCTCAGTTCCGATCAGTCGGAGCTCGCCGCGCTGAACGCGGCTACAGGTAAGCCGTCGCCTTCTCCCAAGACGGGGCGGAACTCCCGCGCGACCGCATCCCCGGAACGGCTGGTCTTCCCCCCACCGCCGGACGCCCCACCCGAGCCGGCGATGGACGGAACATCGCCGGACGCTCAAGCCAACGCGCCCGCGGATTCGTCGGGCGATGCCGCGCGGGCGGCACGCCGAGCGGAACTCGTCAGGGAGCTGGCCCGACTGTTGCGCGAGGGCGCGGCGAGCCCTGATGCCGCGGCCCGCGCCGCGCTCGCCGCCGAGGCGCTGCGTCTGATCGACCCGGACGCGGCGGGAGGCGAGGAAACGAACAACGGGCTGAGCGACGCCTCGATCGCCGCGGTTCGGGAACTGTTGCACGAGGTGGCGTCGGGGGCGGCGGCGAGCAACGGGGCGGGACGAACGGCATCGGACCTGGCCGCCGCGCTCCGGCGGGCCGCGGACCGCTTGTCGGGAGTGGAACCCCTGGACGTGACCGCCCGGTTGTGCGCGCGGGTGGAGTCCTTCGGGCGTTACACGCCGCTGGACTCGGACGCGTTCCTGGCGGGCCGGGTCAACAGCGTGCTGGTGTACGTCGAGGTGACGAATTTCACGCACGCGCCGCTGGCCGAGGCCGATCCCGGCGACGCGGCCGCGGACGCCTCCGGCGACGAGCGCTGGGTGGTCGAACTCGGGCAGGAGCTGAACCTGTACCACGATGCGGACCACGTGCTGGCGTGGCGGCAGCCGGAGGAGGTCGTTCGCGACGTGGCCCGCCGCAAGCGCCGCGACTACTACCTGGTGCGCCGCGTCGATCTGCCCCCGACGCTCACGGTCGGCCGTTTCAACCTGAAAGTGACCGTCCGCGACCTGGCCACGGGCTCCATCGCCGAGGCGGTGCTGCCCATCCGCATCGTCGCGGACGCGCGCCTGACCAATCGCTGAGCGTTCAGCCGCGCCGACGCCGGGCCGCCACGCACCCGAGCGCCGCCAGCGCCGCCGTGCCCGTGCCCGCCCCGGGTATGGTCACGACGAACGAACGCAGATTGAAATCCGACACGCCCACCGATCCGTAGCCCACCAGCGTCCGGCCGTCGTTCGACACGCCCATCAGGTAACGCGTAACGATGCCCTGCAGATCCACGCCGCGGCTGGTGAGGTACTCGCTCAGGCGGAACGGCTCGTTGTTGATCCACACGACCGCATCCATCGAGGCGAGCCCGGTCTCGATGGGCATGACGCTGCCGTTGTACTGCACGCCCGCGGCGATCGAGCCGTCGGCGGAGAGCCCGAGGACGCGACCGTTGAAGGTGTTCGAGGGCAGAGCGAGGTCCAGGCGCACCCCGTTGATCCAGAGCGTCGGCTTGCCGTCGCCGTTGTACACCCCGCCGGCCGACGTTGTGACGTGCCCCCCGACGACGTTCCCGTTGGCCGAGATGACTTCCGCGGATGCGCCGGTGTAGACCGTGGGCCGGGCGGGCAGGACCTGGAATCCGCCCGAAGCGGTCCAGCGGAACGCCTCGCGCTTCTGCGCGCCGACAGAATCGAAACGCGTCCCGACGAACGCCAAACCGTCGGCGGAGAGGGTGTTACCCCCGACCCAGGGCGTGGACGAGTAATTCACGCTCCCGGACGGGGAGATCTGCTGCGGCGACCCGCCGGCGTACGTCCATGCCTCCAGCGGCACGCTGCCCGCGGGGAGCAGGCCCGCGTACCCGGCGGCGCGCGAACCGTCCGCGGAAACCCCGCTGAAGATGCCCCGACGCTTGGTGCTCGTGTCGTCGAGCGGTGTCGTCAGCGTCGGTGAACCCGAGAGCACGTCTGTCCAGACCGCGGGCGTGCCGTACACGATTCCCCCGGAGGAGACGAGATCGGCCATTCCCACCACGGTGTCCCCGTCGTGCGAGGCCGCCAGTGCGCGGCCCCACCCCGGCGTGCCCTGGCTCGGGAGTTGCGTCCGAGCCCAGCCCGAGCCCGTGCTCCGCCAGACGTGCCCCTTCTCGAGCGTGTTCTGCAGCCCGCTGGCGCCGCCGACGATCACTTTCCCGTCGCCGGAAATACCCCGCGCGAGCGCCCACGAACCCGACTGGCTGGTGTCGGACGGGAGGACCGTGAACGTGAATTGCGCGGCCGCCGGCATGGCGATCGAACCGGCAAGGACCATTGCAAAGAACGGACGCATGGGCGGGCTTCTCCGGTGAACCGCTTCGCCCCAACAATGTACCCGAACCGGGAGCTGGAACAAGGAACCGGATTGTCAAGAATGCCCGGATCGAGGCGGTTTCTTGTGGGATCACCGGGTGCCACAACGGCAGCGGCCTCGTGAGCGAACCGCCTGGAATGGGTTTGCTGGGTAATCGGACGTGGAGTTCGGATCGCGCCAATGGGGACTGAGCAGAGATCCGGCCTGCAAACTGGAGTCATGGGAGTGGCATGGGGGGTGCAGTCGATACAAGGAGGAGGTCAGGGGCTGATGGATTTGGATCGAGTTCGGATCAGTGGTGGCTTTCCGGACGTATAAGGCCCGGGAGGCCGATGTCCGAGCGTGAGCCCGAAAGGGCCGGCTCCGGAATTGGTCGGGTGAACGCACCCTGTATGGGTGTCACCCGGGGTTCGAGAATTGCCCGACGGCGTGGAGCGGGGGTGCGGGTCGGGCTGAGTGCGTCTCGCGGGGCCAAGCGCCCTTCGTGCCGCAGGAGGGCGCAGCGATGTTCGAGCGATTCACGGATCGTGCCCGCAAGGTGATGGCCCTGGCGAACCAGGAGGCGCAGCGGTTCAACCACGAGTACATCGGGACGGAGCACATCCTGCTGGGTCTCGTGAAGGAAGGCTCGGGGGTGGGCGCGAACGTCCTGAAGAACCTTGACGTGGACCTGCGGAAGGTGCGCATCGAGGTCGAGAAGCTGGTGAAAGCGGGGCCCGAGGGGGTGGCGATGGCGAAGCTCCCTCAAACGCCGCGGGCGAAGAAGGTGATCGAGTACGCGATCGAGGAAGCGCGGAACCTGAACCACAACTACGTGGGCACGGAGCACCTGCTGCTGGGCCTGCTGCGCGAGCACGACGGGGTCGCCGCGCAGGTGCTGATGAACCTGGGCCTGAAGCTCGAGCAGGTGCGCGAGGAGGTGCTGAACCTCCTGGGCGCGGGAGCCGAGTCGGACGACGCGGGGGCCGCGGGGGCCGGCGCGGGCGCGGGGGCTGGGCAGGCTGCCGCGGGCAGCGCCGAGGCGCCGGGCACGGGCGCGGGCGCGAAGGGCAAGAGCCGGACGCCGGCGCTGGACTCGTTCGGCCGCGACCTGACCGAACTGGCGCGCGAGGGCGCGCTGGACCCGGTGATCGGGCGGGCGAACGAGATCGAGCGTCTGGTGCAGGTGCTGTGCCGCAGGACCAAGAACAACCCGGTGCTGCTGGGCGAGGCGGGGGTGGGCAAGACGGCGATCGTGGAGGGGATGGCGCAGCGGATCGTGGCCGGGGACGTGCCGGACATCCTGCACGACCGACGGCTGGTGGTGCTGGACCTGGCGATGATGGTCGCGGGGACCAAGTACCGCGGCCAGTTCGAGGAGCGCATCAAGGCCGTGATGAACGAGGTCCGGCGCGCCAAGAACGTCATCCTGTTCATCGACGAGCTGCACACGCTGGTGGGCGCGGGCGGCGCGGAGGGCGCGATCGACGCGTCCAACGTGCTCAAGCCGGCGCTGGCCCGGGGCGAGATCCAGTGCATCGGCGCGACGACGTTCGACGAGTACCGGAAGTACATCGAGAAGGACGCGGCCCTGGCGCGCCGGTTCCAGTCCATCCCTGTGGACCCGCCCAGCAACGAGCAGACGGTCGAGATCCTCAAGGGCCTGCGCGAGAAGTACGAGTCGCACCACCGGGTGCGGATCACGGACGACGCGCTGGTGGCGGCGGTGGACCTGTCGGGGCGGTACATCACCGGCCGGGTCCAGCCGGACAAGGCGATCGACGCGATCGACGAGGCCGGGGCGCGGGTGCGGATCAAGAGCATGACCAAGCCGCCGGACCTGGCGGAGCTGGAGGCGGACATCGAGCGGCTGAGCATCGACAAGGACGACGCCGTGAAGGCGGCGGACTACGAGCGGGCCGCGGAGCTGCGCGACCGGGCCGAGACGATCCGCAAGAAGAAGGAGCAGATGCAGAAGGACTGGCGCGAGAAGAGCAAGGACGTGGCCGGCGTGGTGGACGAGGAGATCATCGCCGAGGTCATCAGCAAGATGACGGGCGTGCCGCTGAAGCGCCTGAAGAAGGAGGAGGCGGAGCGCCTCCTGGACCTGGAGGCGGAGCTGCACCGGAAGATCGTGAGCCAGGACGACGCGATCAAGGCGGTCTCGCGGTCCATCCGCCGGGCCCGGGCGGGTCTGAAGGACCCGCGGCGTCCGATGGGCAGCTTCATCTTCTGCGGGCCGTCGGGCGTGGGCAAGACGCTGGTGGCCAAGGCGCTGGCGGAGTTCATGTTCGGCGACGAGGACGCGCTGATCGTGCTGGACATGTCGGAGTACATGGAGAAGCACAACGTCAGCCGCCTGGTGGGCGCCCCCCCCGGCTACGTCGGGTACGAGGAGGGCGGCCAGCTCACGGAGCGGGTGCGGCGCCGCCCGTACAGCGTGATCCTGCTGGACGAGGTCGAGAAGGCGCACCCCGACGTGTTCAACATGCTGCTGCAGATCATGGAGGAGGGCCGCCTGACCGACTCGTTCGGCCGGCACGTGGACTTCCGCAACTGCATCCTGATCATGACCAGCAACATCGGCGCCGACCTGATCAAGGGCGGCGGCGGGTTCGGGTTCAGCAAGCGGTCCGACGGCGCCGACTTCGAGTCGATCAAGACCATCCTGATGAAGGAGGTCGAGCGGTTCTTCCGCCCCGAGTTCATCAACCGCCTCGACGACGTGATCGTCTTCCGCCCGCTGAGCAAGGAGAACCTCAACAGCATCGTGGACATCGAGGTGGGCAAGGTGACCACGCGGATCGCCACCCAGGGGATCCGGCTCGAGCTCGATCAGAAGGCCAAGGACTTCCTGATCGACAAGGGCTACAACCCCGACTTCGGTGCGCGGCCGCTGCGCCGGGCCATCGGGCAGTTCGTCGAGGACCCGCTCAGCGAGATGCTGCTGGGCGGAACGATCAAGCCCAACTCGCGGGTGATGGTCACCCGCAAGCAGGACGCCGAGGGCAAGGACCAGGACCACCTGTTCTTCGACACCCACGACGGCCCCGCGCCGGGGGTCGCCGGCGACAAGGGCGAGGGCGCCAAGCCGGTGGGGGCCGGCGCGCACGGCACGTGATCGATCCGGGCGCGACGGGGCGGGGAGAGCGCGGGATCACACGGCTTCGGGGTTGCCCACGCCACGAGCACGCAGAGCCCCGGGTGCGTCGCCCGGGGCTTTTTTTCGGGCGGGACGACCCGCCGCGTGACCCGGCCGCGGCGGCGCGGCTCAGGTGGGCAGGTTGACGGGCATGACGACGTAGACGAAATCGGACTCCGACCGCATCAGCCCGGGCTTGTTGGAGGCCTTGAGTTCAAAGGTGACCTGCTCCTGGTCCATGACCTTGAGCGCATCGACGATGAAGGCGGGGTTGAAGCTGATCTCGATGTCGTCGCCGTCGAACGACGTGAGATCGACCTCGATCTCGGCCTCTCCCATCTCGGGGGCGCGGCTGGAGATCTTGAGGCGCTTGCTCTTGCCCGAGAAGGCCATGCGCACGCCACGGGACTCCTCGTTGGTGAGGATGGCGGCGCGCCGGACGGCGCCGGCGAAGGCGTCGCGCGCGATGACGGCCTTCTTGTCCTGGTCCTTGGGGATGACGTCCTCGTAGGGTGGGAATGTGCCCTCGACGAGGGCGGAGCTGAGCACGGCGCGGGGCGCGCGGGCCTCGTCCTTGCCGGTGATGTCCACGCCGAAGGCGAAGTAGACGCGCCGCTCGGTGATGGCGACCCTCACGCCCTCCTCGGGATCCAGCGCCAGGCGCGTGAACAGGTTCAGCGCCTTGCTGGGGATGATGCAGGAGGACGGGGAGGATTCGGTCGAGGCGGCGGACTTGACGGTGGTGCGGGCCAGCGCCAGGCGGCGGCCGTCGGTCGCGGCCATCTCGAGCTTCTTGCCGTCGCGACGGAGCAGCACGCCGTTGATGGCGTAGCGGGAGGACTCGCGCGCGGTGGCGAAGGACGTG
Source organism: Phycisphaerae bacterium (assembly GCA_016794925.1). Lineage (GTDB taxonomy): Bacteria > Planctomycetota > Phycisphaerae > Phycisphaerales > UBA1924 > JAEUIW01. The sequence continues at coordinate 73,575 of JAEUIW010000004.1, read as the reverse complement.
CGGTGGATCAGCCCCAGCAGGCCGCCCGCGGAATGCACGAAGGTGGTGCGGGGCTTGTCCTGCGCGAGGGCCTCGGCGAACGGGAGGGTCTTGGGAAAGTCCGAAGCGGGGTAGCCGAAAACCTTGAAACGGCTGTTGGCGCCGGTGATGAGGCAGGCGTCGGAGTCGCTCTCGAGCGTGAGCGTGGGGTCGGTGTCGGTGGCCTGGATGATCTGGCGGAGCTTCTCCGCGGGCACCACGACAAGGCCCGCCTTCTGGGCGTCGCACTGGGCGAGTGAGAACTGCAGCGAGGTCTCGGCGTCGGTGCCGGTGAGATGAAGATCGCTGCCGGCCTTGCCCTTGGATGCCTCAAGCCGGACGCACGAAAGCTGCGGGCTGGGCGAACGGACGGGCACCACCGCGGCGACAAGGTTCACGGCGTCGAGCAACCCGGCGCGGTCGCAGATGACTTTCATTCGGGACGACCTCCAAAGTCGGGAGTGTATCGCTGCGATCCGCCGCGGAGGCCGGCCGCGCCTCGCGCGAGCGTCGGGGTCTGACTGTACGGTGGCTGGGCGGGTAATGCGCCGTAGTTGAAACGGATTCGGCTCGCGCTTCTGGTTGCCCGGCGGGGTGGAGGGCGGGATACTCCCTTTCCCCACGGCGACGTGGGTGTCGGACCGGCGTTCAGTCTGGTGCGCGTTTTGCTTGTCCGACGACCTCTCCGAACAGGCACCTTCTGCGAAGGGATGGATCATGTCATTCGAAGCCGCGGTTCACGCACAGGCCATCGAGTTGAACAAGCTCTCCTTGCAGATGACCGCCGCGGCGGGGAGCGGGCACCCTTCGACGGCCCTGAGCCTCGGCCACATCGTCACCGTGCTGATGTTCAGCTCCATGCGGTGGAGCCCCGACTATCCGGACTATCCCACGAGCGACCGTCTGGTGCTGAGCGAGGGTCACGCGGTGCCGATCGTGTACGCCGCGGCGGCCAAGCTGGGGGTGATGATCGGGAAGGACCCGAACAACCGGCGAAGGCTGACGGTGGAGGACCTGAAGGGCCTGCGGGACGGGCCGAGCGAATTGGACGGACACCCCAACCCGATGGAGGGCTTCCCGTTCTTCGACGCGGCGACGGGCTCGCTCGGGCAGGGCCTGAGCGTTGCCGCGGGCCTGGGAGTGGCGGCACGCCTGGACGCGCTGGACCGGAGGATCTACTGCATCATCGGCGACGGCGAGGCCCGGGAGGGACAGGTCGCCGAGGCGCTCGATTTCATCGTTGACCAGAAGCTGACCAACGTGCTGGCGATCTTCAACTGCAACGGCTTCGGTCAGACGGACCGGGTGAGCAACCAGCAGTCGCCGAAGGTGCTGCGCGCCAAGCTGGAGGCGTACGGGTTCGTCGTCAAGGAGATCGACGGGCACGATCCCAAGGCGATCAAGGCGGCGCTGGACGAGTTCGCGTCGCGGTCCGCGGGCGCGGAAGCGCCGATGGCGGTGGTGGCCAAGACCGTGAAGGGCTGGGGCGCGCCGTCGCTGCACGGCAGCGGCTGGCACGGCAAGCCCGCGTCCGGCGACACGCTGACCAAGGCGCTGGCGGAGCTCGACGAGCGGCGCGTGGAGCTGACGAGCGCGCTGGTGAGCTCGGACTCGTTCGAGATCCAGCCGCCCACCGAGGTGCGGGCCCGCGAGGTGCGGGCCGGCGAGCTCCCGAGCCTGCGCGAGTCGATGCAGAAGATGGACATGGAGAGCGCCTTCCAGGCGGGCAAGCTCTCGACGCGCCGGGCGTACGGCATCGCGCTGCGGGCCCTTGGCAAGGTGAACGACCGCGTGGTGGTGCTGGACGCGGACGTGAGCAACTCGACCTTCGCGGACATCTTCCGCAAGGACGCGGACCTGGCCCCGCGTTTCGTGGAGTGCAAGATCGCCGAGCAGAACATGATCTCCGCGGCGGCGGGGCTCTCGGCGGCCGGCAAGGCCCCGTTCTGCTCGACGTTCTCGAAATTCGTCACGCGGGCCTACGACCAGGTGGAGATGGCGATCAACTCGGGCGCGAACCTGAAGATCGTGGGCAGCCACTCGGGGATCACCCTCGCCGCGGACGGACCCAGCCAGATGAGCCTGCCGGACGTGGCGTGGTTCCGCTCCTGGTCCACCGTGCGGGACCACCGCGGGAACCCGGCGTGCTACGTGCTGCAGCCCGCGGACGCCTTCGCCGCGTACGCGCTCACGGGCGTGATGGCCGAGTACGAGGGCGTCTGCTACATGCGGACGCTGCGGGCGGACACCGAGTTCATCTACAACGAGGACACGGTGTTCAACCTCGGGTCCTTCGAGGTGCTCAACGAGGGGCGGGACGTGCTGCTGGTGGCCAGCGGGTACATGGTGCACGAGGCCAACAAGGCGTTGGACGAGCTGGACAAGGCCGGCATCGCCGCCTCGCTGGTGGACCTCTACTCGCTCCCCTTCGACCAGGACGCGCTGCTGGACGTGGCCAGCGCCAACAACTGGCACGTCGTGACCATCGAGGACAATTACGGCGGCGGGATCGGCTCGTCGGTCGCCGACGCCCTGGCCGCCTCCGGCGACGCGTTCCGCCTCGCCCAGCTCCACGTGCGGCGCATCCCCAAGAGCGCCCGCACCCCCGAAGAAGTGCTGGCGATGTGCGCGCTCACGTCCAAGGACATCGTCAAGGAAACGATGAAGCTGCTGAACGTCGGCTGAGCGCGGCCGGGCGGGTCGAGTCGGACGCGACCCTCAGCACCCCGCGTTGAACGCGTTCAGAAAATCGAACAGGTCGAAATCGTCCAGCGACCCGTCGAAGTCGAAATCCGCGACGACGTCGCCGCCGAAGAACGCGTTGAGATAATCGAACAGGTCAAAGTCGTCGAGCACGCCGTCGAGGTTGAAGTCGCCGCGGCACTCGAAGTTCACCAGAAACTGGCGCGCCGGCGGCACCTGCGACGCCAGCGTGTCGGCGCCGCCGTACGCCAGGCCCGCCGCGCCCAGGATCTCGGATTCCGAGAACGGCGCCACGTCCGGCTCGGCCGTCACGCTCAACGCCGCCGCGAAGAAACTCGCGAACAGGCCCTGCATCACGGTGTGCGGATGGAACGAGTCCCCGACGAAGCCGTTGGTCGACGCCGCCCCGCCCAGCCGCAGGTTGATGACGCGGTTGCCCACCAGCAGCGTCGGGCGCAGGCCGGTGTTCGGGCCGAGCACGGCCTGCGCGTACGCGAACCCGTCCGCGAACACGAGGCCGTACTCCGCGGCGAGCTGACGGAACCGGTCGCGGGTCTTGCGGAACACCGCGGTCATCCGATCGCGCCGCACCGGGTCGGTGTACACGCCGGCCACCGCCGGCGTGGCGCCCACGTCCACCGGGCTGACGAGCACCACGTGCGCGCCGCGCCCGGCAACCTCATCGAGGATGGCCCGGAGGTCGGTCACCCGGGCCTCGATCGCCGCGTCGATCTGCGCCTGGCTCCAGAACCCGAAGTAGACGTTGATGTAGATCGAGCCCGAGGGCGAGTAGTCGTTGTGACCGAGGAACACGACCGCGTGCGACACGCCCCGATTCTCGATCCCGCCGCGCAGCCCGGTGTGCTGCCCCTGCGTTCGCGCGCTGGCCAGTGTCGCGCCGGAGCGAGCCCAGTTGTCCTGGTAGAACTTCCGGCGCGGCTCGCCCCAGGTGCTCAGCCCCGCGTCCGCCGCGGTCGGGCCCATCGTCACGCCGCGCAGGTCCAGCAGCAGGCGCGGCCAGTTCTTGGCGTACGAGCCGTACGATTCCTCGGCGTACTCGTCGGTCAGGCTGTCGCCCACGGCGCCCAGGCGGGCGATCGGCTGGGCCCGCGTCTCCGCCGCGCCGCACGGGCCCAACGCGACCGCCGCCCACACCGCCATACACCGCCACCATCGGCCACGCATCGTCGTTCTCCCGTGCCATCACCCGGACCGGACGCGCCCGTCCACCCCGACCCACGCCGCGCCCGCGTTCAGCAGGGCGTGCCGAACGCGTTCAGGAAATCGAACAGGTCGAAATCGTCCACCGACGTGTCGCCGTTGAAATCAGCCGCTCCCTGATTCGCGTTGAACGCGTTCAGGAAATCGAACAGGTCGAAATCGTCCACCGACGTGTCGCCGTTGAAGTCCCCGGGACAGGCGGGCTTGGGGTTGGCGCACGCCATGCCGTAACTCGACCCGAAGAACCCGCCGGTGCCGCCCGCCACGCTCGCCGCGCCCGTCGAGGGAACGATCCGCAGCAGCGCCTCGGTGGAGGCGTTGATGGTGTACAGCCGCTTGTCCGCGGCGTTGTACGCCAGGCCGTTGCAGTCGGTGATCCCCGCGCCCAGCGCCCCCACGACGGTCTTGGCGCCGGTGGCGGTGTTGAATCGGACCAGCGTGCTGCCCCCGGTATCGTCGATGCCGTAGAGCACCTTCGCGTCGGTGTCGAACTCGAGCGCCCCCACGGTGCCGCCGCTGGCCGCGCCGATGGCCGTCGCCGCCAGGGTCGACGTGTTGATTCTCAAGAGCTGGCCGCTGGACTGGACGATGCCGTACAGGCTCCCGGCGCCCCGGGGATCGAAGCCCAGGCCGTTGATGATCGACGACGTCCCCGTGACCGTCCCCAGCAGCGTGCGAACGCCCGAGGTCGTGAGCGTGGACAGCCGCCGCTGCGAGTCGATCAGAAAGAACCGGCTCGTGTTCCAGTTCCACGCCAGCCCCTGCAAGGTCGCGCCGACCTCGGTGACCTTCGCGAAATTCCCCGTCGAGACGCTGAGCGTGCCGACGTTGTTCACCGCGTCACCCGCGACGAAGAGCGTCCCGCCGGGCGTGCCCTTCCCGCTGCGGCACACGCCCAGCGGGTTGGCCAGGAACGCCTGCAGCCCCGCGAGCTGGATCGCCGTCCCGTTGTTGTACGAGCCCGGCGTGGTCGAACACCCCGCGTGGGTGTGGATCCCGATCGCCAGCCCCGTGGAGTCATCGAGCACGCACGAGCCGGAGTTGCCGCCCGTGGTGTCGGTCTCGTACCGGACGTTGGTCCCGGACAGCCCGCGGTACGGGCCGGTGTGCGTCTTGCCGACCTGGTTCCAGGTCGGGCTCACGGGCGACGAGACCGTGCCGTACCCGGTGATGCGGATCGGTTGCGTGCCCGACGCCGGCGCCGCCGCCGCGCGCGTGTGCCGCGTGCCGTACGCCTGGTAGGGCGTCAGGCCCGTGTTGGAATTCACGTTGACCCCGAAATACGAGTAGTCGTTGCCCACGCCGCCCGAGAGCGCCTGGGCGCTGACCCCGTCCACCGGGTACTGGTCCTCCGGCGGCGGGTTCACGGTGCTCCCGCCCGATGTGGACAGCGGCACGTTGAACTGCACGGTGTGGCCCGCCGCGGGAGCGCAGTGCCCCGCCGTGAGGAACATCGTGTTCAGATCGTTGAAGAGCCACGCCGTGCAGCCCACGGGCATGTGACGCGCCGAACGCGTGTCGTTCAGCAGCGCGCGGTCGTCCGTCGCGCCGCAGATGGACCGATCGGCGACCGGCTCGCCACCCGCCGTCAGCCGGTCCATCACGACCAGGCACGGGCCCGTGCCCGGGAACGCGACGACCTCGACCCGCACCGCGTCGCCGTTGAAGTACGCCGAGGCGTTGCGCCACTGCTCCATCCGCTCCGCGTTGAGCACCTGCACGCCCCCGTCGCGCAGCGACGTGATGCGCAGGAACGAGGCGTTCTCGGCCGCCGGGTCGCCCGACAGCAGCACGTCGCGGAACACCAGCCGCAGCCACGCGGCGCCGTCCACCCGGACCTCCGCCGAGAAGACGACCGCGCCCCCGGCCGCGTCCTCCCCCAGATTGGCCACCAGGCCCGAGTCCAGCGCGAAGTCAACTTCACGGCTGGGGGGCGGCGTCGGCCCGTCCCGCGTGCCATCCGATGCCGATGCGCCCGTGGCGGGCTGCCCCCACGCCGCGCCGGCCCTGCTCCCCGCCCCCCCGTCCACCGACGCGCACACCGCGCCCGCGGCGACGACGGCCCACCACCCCGCACGCCCGCTCCCGACCCGGCCCGGCCGCATGCGCATCCTCCGCTGGTGCTCCCCCGCACGCACGCAACAGCCTACCGCGCGATGGGGCGGACCGCCAGAAAAGCACCCGATCGTCCGAAAAAAACCTCAGCAACCCGCCGCGAACGCGTTCATGAAATCAAAGAAGTCGAAATCGTCGATCGACGCGTCGAAGTTCAGGTCCGTCCGGGCATCGCCCCCGTTGAACGCGTTCATGAACTGGAAGAAGTCCGCGTCGTCCACGTGCCCGTCGTTGTCGAAGTCCGCCAGGCAGTGCGGGTTCTCGATGAACGTCACCGTCCCCGGCGACCACGAACCGACCGTGGTCCCGCCGTCGGTCGCCGCGGCGTAGATGTAGTACGTGCCCGGCTCGACGTACGCGGAGTTGAGCACGTGCAGCCCCGTCCCCCCGGGCGTGTTCAGCGACGTGGGCAGCAGCACCTCGTGCCCGTCGAGCAACGGCTGCGTGTTCGCGAACAGCGTCACCCAGACCGGATCGCCGTTGGGATCGGACGACACCCACTCGACCCCGTACGCGTCCAGGCCGTGGATCAGTTCGATGTTCCCCGCCGGCGGCGTGAGCGTCGTGATCGTGGGCGGGGTGGACTTGCCCGGATCGATGCTGAGCGTGTAGCTCGGGCAGACGTGACCGTCGCGCGCCCACACCTTGACGTAGTACCAGCCCCGGGTCGGCGGGATCGTCGCCCATTCGCTGTCGCCCCCCGCTGAGGACGTCCGGACCAGGTTCCCGTTCGCGTCCAGCAGCGACATGTCCAGGTCGGCCACGTAATTCTGGAAGTTGATGCGCACCTGGTCACCGAAGAATGTCGCGCCGGGGTTGTAGAACTTGAAATAGTCCACCTCCCCCGCGTGCTCCAGCGTCAGGCCGGTGATCGTCCGCTTGGGGTTGCACGGCCCCAGGTTCGGGCTGTTGAACTCGCCCGGGCTGCGCGCGTTCACGGCCGCGATCGAGTCGTTCGGCTCGTACGCGTCGGGCAGGACCTCCCCGACGTACCCGATGCTCACCTTGATCCGCGACACGTTGTTGTCGGGGTTCGACTCCAGCACGCGCCGCGTCGGGTCGACCTCCGACTCCAGCCAGTACGTCCCGTACGGCACGTCCGTGATGTCGATCTCCTGACCGTCGAGATCGAGATCGTAAATGTCCATCCATCCCACGCTCAGTCCCTGCGAGGTCGTGGCGCAGGAGTGAAACTCGCCCGCCGGGTTGAAGTTCGGCAGCGTCGCGTCGTACACCGCCACGTCCAGCAGGCAAAAGCTCGTCTTCGCGCCCAGCCGCACGATCGGCCCCACGCCGTCGCCGGGGAGCACCTCGCGCAGCCGGTACACGCACCAGTCCTGGAAGTGAATGTGGTTGTGCCCGGGGTGGAACACGAACTTGCCCGCCAGCCGGTCCCAGTACGTCCCGTCGCTCCTGAAGATCCGCTGGTTCACGTCCTGCGTCCCGTCGCCGTTCACCGTCGAACCGTACAACTGCAGCTTGCCCATGCCGATGTTCGGCGTCGCGTTCGACAGCCGCAGCATCAGCCGACCGTTCTGGATCAAGATCCGGTTCTGGTACAGCGTCTGCTCGCGGATAATCACGTCCGGCAGCCAGTCCACCGCCTCCGTCTGGGCCCGCGCGACCGACGCCACGCCCGACCCCACGCAGACGCCCGCCGCCATCGTCACGAACATCGCCTTGTTGATCCGCATCGCCTTGCTCCGATCAGGTTCTCGGACGAGACCCCGCGGATGACAACCGCCATCCACGCTCGCACGCCGGGCCGAACCTGTGCGGTCTATCAGATCCCCGCGTCACCGTCAATCATCCGCCTCGTTTTCCGCTTCAATGGTCGAGCGCCAGCGCGCACATCGTCTCGATGCCCACTCCCAGCGCGTCGTCATTGAAATCAAAGTCCGGCTGGTGCAGCGTCGGATACCCCGTGCGGCCCGCCGGGCACAGCCCCAGCGTGAAAAAGCAGGCCGGAACCCGCTGCCCGTAGTACGAAAAATCCTCACCCCCCATCGTGGGGTGTTCGATCAGCGACACGTTCGGCTCCCCCAACGCTCCCCGCGCCACCCGGAAGAACACCTCGGTCGCCGCGGCGTCGTTGCTCGTGACCGGGTAGCCCTCGCGCCACTCCACCGCGGCCTCGCACCCGTGCGCCCGCGCCGTGAGCGTCACGATCTGCTCCAGCCGCTCGCGCGCCAGCGACCGTGTTTCCGACCGCAACGCCCGCACCGTGCCGCCGAAGCGGGCGTGCTCCGGGATCACGTTCTGCGCCGTGCCCGCGCGCGCCGTCGCCACCGTCACCACCACGGAGTCGATCGGCGACACGTTCCGCGAGACGATCATCTGCACGCCCTCGATGCACCGGGCCATCGCCAGCACCGGGTCCCGCGACAGGTGCGGGTACGCCGCGTGCGCGCCCGTCCCCCGCACCTCCGCCTCGAACTCGTCCGTGCTCGCCAGCAACGGACCGGGCTTGCTCGCGACCGTCCCCAGCGGCTGCATAGGCCAGCCGTGCAGGCCGAAGATGATCCGCGCCCGCGTCCCGATCACCCGCCCGTCCAGCACACCCTCCCGGCACAGGCGATCGGCCCCCGCGCCGCCCTCCTCCGCCGGCTGGAAGACCAGCAGCACCGCGTTCGGACGGTGAGGCATTTTGGCGATCGCCGCGGCGGCCCCGAGCAGGATGGTCGTGTGGCCGTCGTGCCCGCAGGCGTGCATCGTGCCCGGGACGACGGACGCGTACGGCTTGCCGGTGCGCTCCTCGATCGCGAGGGCGTCCATGTCCGCGCGGAGCGCCACGCACGGCGATCCCGCCTCGCCCGTGCCCGGGATGAACCCGACCACGCCCGTCCCCCCCGCCAGGCCCGTCACGTGCTCGATGCCCAGCGCGGCCAGCTCCCGCGCCACCACCCCGGCGGTGCGGCGTTCCTGGTAACCCAGCTCTGGGTGACGGTGCAGGTCGTGCCGGATCGCGCGCAGCCGCGGGAGTTCCTGGGCGATGACCTGACGCAGGCGCTCCCTGTCCATGCACAGTTCTAGGCGCGGCCGGACGCGCCCCACCCGGCCCGCGCGGCGGGCCTCAGCCGCCCAGCACCCGCTCGCATAGGCGCACCGCGCGATCGGCCGCGTCCGCGAGCGCGGACGGGTCCACCGCGACGGGGTCCGGCGCCGCGAAGCCGGCGAACGACCCCGCCAGCGAAGGCCGGATCGGCCGGTGCGCGGAGGCGTCGGCGGCCAGGCGCCGCTCCACCTCGCCCGAGAGCACGAACGCGAGGAACGCCCGCCCGCCCGCCGGGTTCGGGCCGCCCCGAACCAGCCCGACCGAGTTGGGGATGAGCAGCTCGCCCGCGCGCGCCGGGCTCCCGGGCAGCTCGTGCCGCGGCACGCCCAGCGCGACTTTCCATCCGTTGCGGATGCCCGCGAGCGCGTCGTCGGTATCGGTCAGGGCCGCGTCGAGCTCGCCCCGCGACACGGCGCGCACCACGGCGGAGTTGCCGTCGTACAGACGCGTCCCGTTGCGGGCCAGCGATTCGAGCCAGCGCGTGAACGGGCCCTCGCCGTGCACGCTCAGCAGCAGGGCCATCTGGGCCCGGGTGGTGCCGAACGCCGGCCGGGCCAGCCCGACCCGGCCCCGCAGGCGCGGCGCGGCGAGGTCGCCCAGCACGCGCGGCCGCTCCGTCTCGCGCAGGCGTGAGGAACTGGACACGATCGCCCGCGCCCGGCACGCGAAGGCGTACCAGGTCGCGTCGCGGGCACGGAACGCGCCCGGCCACCCGCCCCCCGCCCACTCGGCGTCCCGCTCCGCCCCGGCGCATGTGAAGGACTGGAGCGCGCCCTCGCGCGCCAGCCGCACCGTCGCGAGCAACTCGTTGGACCACCACACGTCCGCCCGGGGCGCGGGGCGCTCGTCCAGCACGCGGCGCATGAGGCCCGTGGTCTTGGTCGCCTCGGTGTCGCCCAGCAGCCGCACCCGCTCGCCATTCCCGGGCCGGGCGTGCCACGCGTCCAGCAGCGGGCGGATGATCTCCCCATCGACCGACGAATACAGAACGATGTCGTCCGGCGTGGCGTGGGACACGCTCGGCGCGCACGCCGGGAGCGCGGCGGACGCGGCGGCGGCGCCCAGCACGCGCAGCGCCTCCCGACGGCTGAGCCCCGACGTGACAATGGGCACGCCGAGGTTCACTTGGGCGCGGGGGCCGGGGCGGCTGGTTTTTCGGCGGGCGGCTTGCCCGAGGGCTTGGCGCCGGCGCCGGCCTTGGCCTGCAGGCGTCCGAAATAGTGCTTCACCGCGTCCTGATACTCACGCGGGATGACATTGGTCTCGATGGCGTCCGACGAGGCCTGGCTGGCCGCCGCGACGGCCTGCGCGAACGCGGCCTGCGATTCACCCTTGATCTGCTCTCCCCCCTCGATGAGCATGGTGCCGATGATGGGGCCCTGCGTCGTGGGCGTGTGGAACTTGCGTTTCTCCCAGTTCTCCACGTCCTCCGCGGTGCCGGTGTTCCCGCCGCCGCGCGAGGTGCCGGGCCCGCCCTGCCCCGCGCCGCCGCCCTTGGGCTGCCCCGCCTGCCAGGGCTTGGTGTTCGCGACCAGGCCCCCTTCGCACTGACCCAGCCCGGTGGAGTTGCAGGGCATGCCCTGCGTGAGCCTGCCCATGGAGAGCTTGGCCTCGTTGAGCGTGGCCTCGAGCGACGCCATGTCGCTGGCCATCATCTCGCCCTTGCTGAGCTGCGCCATCATCCCCTGGAGCCCGTCCATGCCCTCCTGGCTGAGGCCCTGCGCGCGCATGCCGGAGGCCATCGCGTTCATGCACTGCGACATGCTCTTGCTGGCGGACGAGGCGCTCTTCATCGCCTTGGCGGCCTGCATCAGCTGCTGCTTCTGCTCCGGGCTCATCTGGGTCGCCGATTCGAGCGCCTTCCGCAACGCGTCCGGGTCCGCGGCCAGTTTCTTGTCCAGGCCCGACTCCGCCAGCTTCCGCTCCATCTCCTGCTGGTTCTCGGCCAGCTTGTCGAGCTGCGCGGCGAGTTTCTTCATCTGCTCGGCGAGCTGCTCCTGCTGCTTGGGCGAGAGCTCTTGCGCGGCGAGCTTGGTCGCGAGCTGCTGCAGGTCCTCCGACGCCTTCCTGAAGTCGCCCTTGGCGAGGCTCTGGTTGACCTCCGAGAGCGGGCCCGGGCCGGAGGGCTTGAGTTGCCGCAGCATGTCCTTGAGTTCGTCGAGCGCCCGACCCTGCTCGCCCGTGCGGACCTGCTCGAGACGCTCGGTGAGGTCGGTGAGTTTCTTCACCGCCGCGAGCTTGATCTCCTCGGGAGTCTTGAGCGGCGCGGCGGGCTCGGACGGCGCGGCGTCCGGGTTCTCGCGACCGGGGTCGAACTTCGCCGCGGCCTCCTCGATGGTCCGGGTGGCCTCGTCCGCCTGCTGTCGCGCGAGCTCGACCTGCTGGGCCTGCTCGACCCTGGCCTGGGCCTGCTGCTTCCAGCCCAGCACGTCCCACGAGGGCAAGGCCAGGTAGACGACGAGGAACGAGAGCCCCAGCGCCAGCGGCGCGGGCCAGAACCGCGGGCCGCGGATGGGAACCGCCTTGCGGACGTCCACCGTGCGGGCCCGCTCGGAGGCGGAGGCCACGACGGCCCGCGCCCATCCGTCGGGAGCATCCGCGACGCACAGCGCCGTGCTCAGCGCCTCGCGGAGGTCGGCGCCCTCATCGACACGGCGAGCCACGGTTGCGCGCGCGGGATAGTTGAATGCCGCCCACGCCAGGCCGGCCGCCGCCGCGCCCAGGGCCGCGTACCACCCGATGCGGGGCCATTCCAGTGCGAACCCGAACATCTGCTGGGAGACCCGGAGCACGATCAGCGCGCCGAGCGCCACGCACAGGCCCAGCACCACACCCCGAAGCAGCTCGCTCAGGAACAGCCGACGCGCGGCCGAAGCGAGCACTCGTGAGATTTCGCCCATCGGATGATCTCCCGGCAGCCGGAAGGACCCGGCACCCCTCTCCCTCCCACACCCGCTCCCCCACTCGCACCCGTTGCTTGATCGGATCTCCAGCAGTCTACTTCGGATGTCAAGCGCGAGTCGTTCGAGACGAAATGAGGTTCGTGAAGTGTTCGACGCCCGAAGGCGCGGGAAGTTCCCGAAGTTGCAGTGATAACGGATACGGACCATGATGCTCTTGGATGGCCGCGATGTTCCGAACCAAGCCCACCGACGCAACGCCCGGCGCTCCCCCAACGGAGAATGAGCTCCGGTTTGGCGAGGTGCGCGCGCGAGACGGCAACGGGTGGCGGATTCACCTCGGCGCGGCGATGTTCTACTGCTTCTTTCTGGGATGGCCCACGACTTTCCTGGAGTGGGCCCCGATCCCGTTGCTGGTGGTGTGGCTCGTCCGGGTGCCGCGGTCGCACCGGGTTTTTTTCGCGCTGGTGCGCGAGCCGGTGGTGTGGCTCACACTGGCGTTCGCGGCGTGGCAGGCGTTGTCGTTCATCTGGACGCCCGACCGCGCGCACGGCGTGAAGGACTTCGGGCAGTTCCGCTGGGCGCTGGTGCTGGGAACGCTCTGGCCCGTGCTGGATGGACGGCGGTGGTTGATCGGGGCGGTGGCGGCGGGGTTCGTGGTCGGGCAGTGCTCGCAGGGGTTGCACCTGGTCGGCTCGGTGTTTGAGATCGAGTCCCTGACGTGGTCGCGCCCGGAGAATCGCAACTCGGGGTGGTGGGACCCGGCGGTCGCCGGGACGCTGCTGGTGGGCGTGGTGGGGCTGCACCTGGGGGGGCTGGCATCGCTGGAACAACCCCGCGCGCGGCGCTTGAGCACGGCCCTCGCGGTGGTCGCCGGGACGGGGCTGGCGGCGACGGGGACGCGGGGGGCGTGGCTCGCGGCGGCGGTGCTCGTGCTCCTCGTCGCGGCGCGGGTGCTGGTGGGTCGGTTCCGCCGGGCGCGCGAATCGGCCGCGACGACCGGCGGGCGCGCGCGGGGGCCAAGCCTGGGAGCGCTGATCGGAGTGTCCTCGGTGCTGGTGGCGACGGCGGGGGTGGCGTGGCTGACGCTGGGCGAGGGAGCGCGGGCGCGGATCGCGGCGGGCGTCGGAGAGGTGCGGGGGGCGATCGAGCGGGGCGATTTCTCGACCGACACGGGCGCGCGCGTGATCATGCTGCGGTGGGCGGTGGACGGGGCGCTGGAGCACCCGGTGCGGGGCCTGGGAGTGGGCGGGTTCAACTCGTACTGCAAGCAGCGGGTGGCGGAATTGGACCTGCGGCGCGAGGCGGCCTTGGCCGGCGGCGATCCCGCCGATCGGGACATCCGGCCGCCCAGGCTGCACCGGCACGCGCACAACCAGATGTTGCACACGCTGTGCGCGCAGGGCGTGCCCGGCGGCGTGCTGCTGCTGCTGCTGGCGCTGGAGCTGGCGCGGGGTGGCCTGCGGCCGCGGGCGCCGTTCGAGCACACCGGGCCGGGGTGGGCGCTGGTGGGGCTGATGCTGGTGAGCCTGTTCGACAGCGTGCTGCTGAACCAGCAGACCGCGGCGCTATGGTGGACGCTGGCGGCGCTGAGCCTGGGGAGCCGGCCCAGAGAAGGTGTCGGGTAAGTCCGCGTGTTCGGCCCTGCTCCGCACGGATCGAACGGGACGACGAACCCGGGCGGTGCGGAGCGGCTACGGTCGTTCCGCAGCGACCTGGGAATCGCGGGCGACCGGGCGGGAACGCAACACACAAAGGAGTCGGGAGCATGGCGAAGGCAAAGGGAAAGGGACGTCGGACCAAGGCGTCGAAGCCATCGAAGAGCGGCGCGAAGAAGACAGTCAAGAGCGGCAGGATCGCCGCGCCGAAGGTGGTGAAAACGGGCCGCGGCCCGGGCGCGGCCGAGATCGGGGCATCGCTCGTATCGATGTTCAACGCGGGGAAATTGGAAGCGATCGAGAAGAAGTGGTGGTCGCCGGCCATCGAGTCGATCGAGGGGGTGGGCGTGGCGATGTCGTGGAAAGGCGAACAAGCGGTCCGGGCCAAGGGGGCGGAGTGGATGGCGAGCCACCGCATCCACGGGGCGAGCGCGGAGGGGCCGTACGTTGGCGCGACGGGCTTCGCGGTGAAGCTGCGGATGGACGTTGAGGACACCAAGACCGGCCAGCGAACGATGATGGAAGAGGTCGGCGTGTACACCGTGATGAACGGGAAGATTGTTCGGGAAGAGTTCATGTACGGCGGGTGACAAGAAAGCGGTCCTTTCTACAGGCCACGTGAGTTCGACAGGGAAGTTCACCGGATCCGGCGGCAGGCCTGAGCGAATAGTGACGAAGAGAACCTCGCAGATGGGACCGAATCTCGGGCTCGCGCTGCACCTGTTTTGTGGGAGCCGCGTTCGGCTCTCGTGTTCCGTGAGCGGGGAGGCTCATCTCGGTTACTCTGCACGGGGTGCGCATGCGGAAGGAGCGTTCGATGGCTGGTGCGACACGCCGCGGATTCACGCTGATCGAGTTGCTGATCGTGCTGGCGATCGTGGGGGTGGTGATCGCGATCATCCTTCCGGTGCTGGGCGGGGCGCGGAACACGGCCAAGCGCGCCGCGACGCTGGCGCTGCTCAACGACCTGTCGAACGGATCGCAGCAGTTCGTCCTGGACGAGCGGCGCACGCCCGGGTACTTCAACGCGTTCGACATGGGCGCGCAGTCGAACTCGACGCGCGGGTTCATGGCGATGGAGAACGTGCTGCTGGACCTGTCGGGCGGGATCACCACGGACGCGGCGGACGACACCAAGGGGATCTACGCGGTGGGCCCGAAGGTGCAGGGCACGGTGAACGTGAACGTGAACCTGATCGCGGCACCGGCCTCGAATTTCTCGGGCACGAACACGCGCGCGAAGGGCTACTTCGTGCCGGACAAGGCGAACTTCGTGCTGCAGGACACGAAGGCGAAGAAGGCGACGAACGTGGACGGGCACCTGAAGATCCCGGACCTGGTTGACTCGTTCGGCACGCCGATCCTGGCGTGGCAGCAGGACGACGTGCCCGCGGGTCCGACGACGCCGTTCGCGGCGATCATGTCCACCAAGACGCTCAACGGCGGCGGGGCCCGGTTCTACTGGGCGTCGAACGCGGGGTTCCTCAACGCCGCGCCGGGGAAGATGGGGAAGAACCAGAAGGGCACGTCGAGCGACCCGTTGGCGGGAAAGAGCATGGTGGGCGGGGGCAACCCGGCGGCGAACCTCATCGCGTCCATGACGGGAATACTGGGGCACCCGTCGTTCCCGGACCCGGCGACGTCGGGCAACACGCTGGCCCCGGGATCGGCGCGGGGCGGCCTGATCTTCCACGCCGCGGGGACCGACGGGTACTTCGTGGGCTCGACGGACAAGGGCGGCAAGGTGGCGATGGGCCGGGGCGGTCAGATCAAGTACACCTCGCCGGACGACGCGATGATCGATTTCGACGACCTGATGACCGCGGTCGGGAACTGATCCCGCGGCGCGCCATGAACGTGGCCAACCAGACCGAGCCGCCGGCGGCGTTGCTGGTTGCGCACGCGCGCCGGGCGCGAGCGGCCTCGCTCCGCGGGCGGATCCGGGTTGGATGGAAGTGGTGAAGAATGGGTCGTGAGACCGGGCGACGACGAGGTTGATCGCGCGACGCGGACGGCGGTCGCGCCCGGCGAGGCGCATCCACGGCATCGGACGACACCAAGCCGGCGGGGCGTGTGGGCGTTCGCCTGGCTGGCGCTGGGCCTGATCGCGGGGCGCTGGATCGGGGCGGACGCGCTCGCGCCGTCGGCGTGCCTGGGCGTGTGCGCGGCGGCGCTGATCGGCGCCGGCCTGAGCCGCGGCAGGCTGTGTGTGGCGTGCCTGGCGGGGGCGATGGCGGCCTTCGGAGCCGGTTGGTGGGGGCTGCGAATGGGACCGTGGACGGGTTCGTCGCTGGGGGCGCTGATCCCGGCGACGCCCGAGGGACCGGTGCTGATTGAGCTGGAGGGGATCGTTGAAGAGACGCCGCGGCGCGCCGGTGTCGGGGCGGGGGCGCTGGCACGCTGGGCGCACCGGGAGGAAGAAACGCTCTTCACGCTTCGGGCCTGTCGGGCGGCAAGCGAAGCGGGCTGGATCGAAACGAGCGGCCGGGTGCGGATCCGAGCGCCCGGGGACCTGAGCGGGATCGGCGCGGGCGACGGCGTGCGGGTGAAGGGGTTCTTTCAGCCGGTCGTTGGCGCGCGGAACCCGGGTCGCTGGGATCCTGTGCTCGCCGCGCGTCAGGAGGGCCTCGCGGGGACGCTGCGTGTGTCGTCTTCGGCCGCGTCGGGGGTGTTGGAGCGGATCGGGCCGGCGCGTGCGAGCGAGGCGTTCGCGGGCCGATGGCTCGGCGGGCTGGCGCGGGCCCGGGTCTTCGCGGAACGCGCGCTGGGGCTGGATCAACCGTCGGTGGAGGGCGGGGGCGCGAGCGAGGCGCGGGCCCTGATGGGCGCGCTGCTGCTGGGCTACAAGGACCCGGTGCTGGCGGACGCGGAGCGGTCGTTCGCGCGTCTGGGGCTGGTCCACGCGTTGTCCATCTCGGGGTTCCACTTGTCGGTGATGGCCGCGCTGGCGATGGCCCTGCTGCGGCTGAGCGGCGACCGCGGGGCGATCGAGCCGCTGGCGTTGGCGGCGCTGGTGGGCGCGTACCTGCTGGTGGTTCCCGCGGAGGCGCCGATGGTGCGCTCGGCGCTGATGGTGCTGGCGTTCCTGCTCGCCGAGGCGTTCGGCCGGCGGTACGACCGGGTGAACCTGCTGGCGTGGATCGGCGCGGCGCTGCTGCTGTGGCGGCCGCTGGACTTGTGGTCGGCGGGGTTCCAGCTCTCGCTGGGCATCACGGCGCTGCTGCTCTGGATGGGCGGGAGCGCCGGGGAGCGCCTGCTGGGCGCGCGACTGCGGGGCACGGTGCAGGACGAGCGGCCCCGGGGCGTGCGGCGCGTGCTCGCGGACCGGGCACGGGACGTCGTGGGGGTGAACGTGATGTGCTGGGCCGCGGCCGCGCCGGCGGTCGCGCTCCACACCGGGGTGCTCTCGACGGTGGGATGGCTGACGTCGATCGTGGTGGTGCCGGTGATCGCGGCCGCGCTCGGCGTGGGATTCGCGGCGCTGCTGCTGGGCGTGGCGGCGCCCTCGCTCGCGGGCGTGCTGACCGGGCTGACCGACGGGATCGGAACGGCGCTGCTGTCGATGGTCGAGGCGCTCGACGGCCTGCCGTGGATGGCCGTGCGGTTGCCGTCGATCCCCGCGGCGTGGGCCTGGGGCGCGACCGCGGTGGTCGTGGCGTGGTTCCGCTGGGGAGAGCCGGGGGGCGGGACGCGCGCGCGGCTGGTGCGACGGGGCGCGGCGGCGGCGGTCGTGCTGCTCGCCGCGTGGCTGGGGGTGACGCTCGGATTCACCGGAACCGCTCGCGGTGTGGCGCTGCGCGTGGACACGCTGGCGGTCGGGGACGGGACGTGCCACCTGGTTCGGTCCGGCTCGTCGGCGATGCTGTGGGACTGCGGCTCGCTGTCGCCGGGGGTGGGCGTGCGGGAGATCCCCGCCGCGGCGCGAGCGCTGGGCGCGTGGCGGGTGCCGACGGTGCTGGTGACGCACGCCAACTTCGATCACTACGCGGGGGTGCTCGACGTGCTCGATCCGCTCGGTGTCGAGCGGGTGCTGGTGACCGGTGTGTTCATGGATCATGTCCGTCAGTTTCCGTCCGGCCCGACCGCGCGCCTGGCATCCGAGCTGACGCGCCGGGGGGTGGACCTGCGCGTGGCGCGCGCGGGCGACGTGATCGACCTGGGTCGGGCGCGGGGCGAGTTGATCTGGCCGCCCGAGGGGTGGCGTGCCGCGTCGCCGGCGGACAACAACGCGTCGCTGGTCGCTCGGTTCGCGGCCGGGGAAGGCCCGGCGCTGCTGCTGTGCGGGGACATCGAGGGCCCGGCGATGGAAGGGATCGCGGCGCGGCGACCGGGGCTGCCCGTGGCCGTCATGGAGGCCCCGCATCACGGGAGCTACAAGCCGGCGGCGCGCGACTTCGTGTCGAGCCTGGACCCGCGGGTGGTGCTGCAATCCACGGGCGCATCGCGTCTGGACGATCCGCGCTGGGACGAGATCCGGCACGGGCGGACGTGGCTGAGCACGGCGCGCGACGGGGCGCTGTGGTGCGAGATCGGGATGGACGGGTCCATCCGGACCGGGACGCGGCCGGGGGCACGCTGAGCGTGGGTCGATCAGGCGCGGAGCCCGCGGAAGAACGCGCGGAGCAGGTCGGCCGACTCCGCCTCGAGCACGCCCGGAACGGGCTCGACCCGGTGGTTGAGACGGCTGTCCGCGGTCAGACGCATGAGCGAGTCGCACGCGCCGGCCTTCGGGTCCCTGCAGGCGTAGACCAGGCGGCCGACGCGGGCGTTGACGATCAGCCCCGCGCACATGGGGCACGGCTCGAGCGTGACCACGAGGGTGCACGCGGTCAACCGCCAGTCGCCCAGGGCCGCGGCCGCGGCACGGATCGCGAGCAGCTCGGCGTGCGCCGCGGGATCGCGGTCGATCTCGCGCCGGTTGTGCGCCCGCGCGAGCACGCGGCCCGCGACGGTCTCGTAGACGACCGCGCCGACGGGGACCTCGCCCAGCGCCGCCGCGTCGCGCGCCAGGCCCAGCGCGAGTCGCATCATCTCGAAGTCGGTGGGGGTGGCCTCGGGCATGGGGGTCGGCAGTGATCAGCCGTTGCCGCGCGGGGGATCCTCGTCGGGCGCGACCTCGGGCGGGTGCGGGGCGGCGGGGACGGCCCGGGGATCCGACGCGGGAACGGTGCGTCCGCCGACCCCGTTGGCCCGCCCGTGATCGGGTTCATGGGGATCGGCGGGCGGCGCGAAACGGGCACGCGGCCGGTCGGGGGCGCGCGAACGGCGCGCGCGTGAGGCGGGGGTCCAGAATCCCTCGGCGACTCGCGAGGCGGGGATGAAGCGGAGCAGGATCCCGCCCAACTCGTAAAGAAGGTAGAGCGGCACCGCCAGGAGGATCATGGAGAAGGGATCGGGTGAGGGCGAGATGATGGCGCCGGCGACGAACGCCAGGAACAGGGCGTACTTGCGATAGTGGCGCAGGGTCTCGATGCGGAGGATGCCGACCCAGCCGAGCAGGAGCACGACCACGGGCGTCTGGAAGGCCAGCGCGAAGGCCAGCGTCATCAGGAACACGAGGTTGACGTACTCGGAGATCTTGTAGTGCTGCGCGATGACGGCGTCGCCGTGCAGCTCCACGCTCAGGACCTTGCCCTCGGCCACCGCGACGCGCATCTTGTGCAGGGCCGAGTTGACCCAGGCCTGCCCGGGAGCCGGGTTGGGCGGATCCGCCGCGAGCACGGGCAGCGTGGGGAGCACGATGTTGGAGGGGATGGGGGCGGTCTCGATCGGCCTGACGCCGATGCCGGAACCGAACCCGGCGAAGAAGGCGAGCATGACCGGCAGGATCACCCGGAACAGGAAGTAGGTCCCCGCCAGCGTCAGGACGACGCTCAAGGGGAGCAGGAAGTACGCGAAGCGGCGCTCGCGGGCGTACAGGCCCGGCGCCACGAAGAGCCACGCCTGGTACAGCACCCAGGGGCTGCCGACGATGATCGCCGCGATGAGCGAGACCTTGAGGTACGCTGAAAATGTCTCCAGCGGGCTGGTGCCCTGGAGCATGACGGTCATGTCCGCGCTGCGGAGACTCTGCTCGACCGGGATGATCATCCACCCCAGCAGCCGGTCGCCCACGAGCAGCGAGAGGAAAAAGATCGGCGCCAGGCCGAGCAGCGTGTGGATGAGGCGTCGGCGGAGCTCGTCCAGATGCTCCCCGAACGACATGACGGTGTCTTGCG
Organism: Phycisphaerae bacterium; assembly: GCA_016794925.1. Taxonomy (GTDB): domain Bacteria; phylum Planctomycetota; class Phycisphaerae; order Phycisphaerales; family UBA1924; genus JAEUIW01. Next base: position 53,687 of record JAEUIW010000004.1, on the reverse strand, counting down.
GCTGCTTCGGGATCACGGGTCGCCTGATTGATTCCGAACAAAGCGATCGGTTATCGGGATTGCGGAAAACACGCCCCCGGGCTCGATCGGCCGAAGGCCGCACGAGCGTACCGCGCCCGGGTTGGGACGACCGCCGAACCCCGCTTGACGGAAAAGGGTAGGAAGGGCGTCCCTGGGTACAGGAGCGAGCGGTTGAGCGAAACGACGCTTCACGGATCCGAGGTGCTGGTGCCCGCCGCGGTCAGGGGGGATCACGCCGCGCTGCGCGCCTTGTGGGCACAGAACCGTCGGTGGGTGGCGGCGATCCTGGTGGCGCACATGCCCGGCGGCGGGCGTCGTCACGCGGAAGAGGACCTGGAAGATCTGCTGCAGGAGGTCGCGGTGACGCTGGTCTCGAAGATCTCGACGCTGGAGGACGCGGGCGCGTTCCGGCCCTGGCTGCGGATCATCGCGATCAACGCGGCCCGGTCGCTGGCGCGCAAGCGGGTTGGTCGGGATCAGTCGAGGCGGATGGTGGCCCTGGACGACGCGGGCCCCCAAGAGGATCGCGGACCGGACGCGGCCCGACGCGAGACCGAGCCCTCCGGCGTGGCCCAGGCCCGTGAGGACGGGGCACGGCTGCTGACCTTGGCGGGCGAACTGCCCGATGAGTACCGCGAGCCCCTGCTGCTGCGGGCCCTTCGCGGGATGAGCTACCGCCAGATCGCCGACGCCATGGGACAGCCGGAAACGACGATCGAGAACCGCATCGTGCGCGGCCGGAGGATGCTCCGAGAGTTGAGCGAGCGGCACGAGCAGGCGCGGGGCGTGGACGGGGTCAGCGTGGTGGGCGGGGGGTCGGCGGGCCGGACGCCCGCCCGGGAGACGAAGCGATGAACCAGGTTGATGCGCGTCCGGACGATCGTGATCTGCTCATCAGCCGCCTGATCGACGGCGAGGCGACGGTCCGCGAGTGGCGGGACTTCGGGGTGAGCGTGAAGGCCGACGCGGCGATGTGGGGCGAGGTGGTCGAGGCCCAGCGGAGCAAGGCCCTGCTGGCCGGCGCGCTCGCCGAATTGACCGATGCCGCGGACCGCGTCGAACTGCCCGGCGACACCGAGATGCGGCGTCTGCGGGCCGCCGGGGCCCTGGAGCGACTGGACGGATCGGAAGTCGTCGGACGCATCGGCCCCGCGCGGGCGGCGTCATGGAAAGGCTGGGCCGGCTGGGCCGCCGCCGCGGCGGTGGTGCTGGCATGGAGCGGCGGCGTGCTTCCGGTGAATTCGGGCGGGGGCAACTTCGGCCCGATGCCCGGCCACGAGGCGGGCCTGTTCCGCATCAACACGCCCGAAGACGCGCTCAAGGCGTACGTGAACGTGGGGCAGAAGCAGGGAATGGTCGCGGGGGAGATGCCCTCGCACGTGCTGCTCGATGCGCGCCCCGCCGCGGACGGCGAGGGCTTCGAGGTGGTGTACCTGCGGCAGTTCGTGGAGCGGACGCGCGTCAAGTCCCTCTTCCGCGCCGGGCAGGACGACGCCGGCAACGCGGTGCCCGTCCCGGTCTCGGTCGTGCGTCCGAAGGGCTCGTTCTAGGGGGTGATCGGTGCGGTGTTTCCGGCTTCCGGCGCGTGCCTCGGCGGGGCCATCATCAAGTGTGCCGACGGTGTCTGGTGCGAAAGGAGTTCACGTGAGAAGCAGCAGGATCATGCAGATGTTCGCGGCGGCGGTGGCGGCGGCGGGGTCCGCCGCGTCGGCCCAGCCGGAGGCGGTGGAGCAGAGCCGGATCGAGATCATGAAGGACTCGCCGGCCCTGCGCCTGGTGATCGAGAACGGCGCCGTGACCGAGGCCACGCTCGACGGCAAGGACATCCCGCACGACCGGATCGTGCGCCAGGGGCAGCGGCTCCGCATCGTCGATGAGCAGGGCCGTACGGTCGTCGAGACGAGCGTGCTCGAAACGCCGCCCGCTCCGCCCACACCCGCCACGCCCCGCCCGGACGGGCCGAGCTCCAAGGGCGGCGATGCGCCCCGCGACCGCGTCTATCGCTACACCTACAGCACCGACCCGGACGGCAAGTCCACGCTCCGGCAGACCGAGAATCCGAAGGTGATGGTCGGCATCTCCATGGCCGCGCCCGACCGGCTGCTGCTGGGACATTTCGGTCTCAAGGACGGGACCGCCGCGATGATCGCCTCGGTCTACCGCGGGCTCGGCGCCTCGCGCGCCGGACTCAAACCCTACGACCTCATCGTCGACGTCGAGGGGCGCGGCAAGGCCGACGACGCGACCGTGCGCGAAGTGCTCCGGGGCAAGGAGCCCGGCCAGAGCGTGCGGTTGACGATCGTCCAGGGCGGCGTCCGGCGCGACGTCTCGATCGAGCTCGAGAAGTTCGACGAGGAGCGGCTGAGCAAGGCGGAGGTCGATTCGATCGATGCGGGCGAGGGCGTCTTCGCGTTCCCCAACAACATCCAGATCAAGGGGCTCGAGGGCCTGAACAACCTCGAGATGGACCAGAAGTCTCTCGCCGAAGCGCTCCGGATGGCCGAGCGCTACCGGGCCAAGGCCGGCGAGCCGAACGTCCGGTTCTTCACCCGCTCCGGCACCGGCGACGTCAGGGGCTTCATGAACGACGAGCGGCGCAACGCCGCCGAGCTCGCCCAGCAGGCCGAGCAGATGGCCAAGCTGGCGGAGGAGAAGACCCGCGCCGTCGCCGAACGCGACCGCCTCGAGGAGAAACTGGCCCGCATGGAGGAGTTGCTCCGGCGCCTCTCCGAGAAACTCGACAAGCTCGAGCCCGGCCGCTCCGGCGGCCGCTGAGCCGCGCCCGGACCGAACGAACCCACAGGCCCGCGGGAACGCCCCCCGCGGGTCTTTTTGTTGATCGGCGCAACAGTTGGAAGCCCGGAAGATCGGGCCCGGGCGACCCCGCCCGGTATCATGGCCTCGGGACCCAAGGAGCCACCATGACCAACCAGGGATCGGAGTCGGACGGGAACGGGGCGGGCGGCAGGGCGGACGGGGCGGGCAGCGCCGAAGTGCGGGCCGCGTTCGAGGGCCTTCGGGCCCAGATCCGCAAGGTCATCGTCGGGCAGGATGAGGTCGTCGAACAGGTGCTCATGGCCATGTTCTGCCGCGGCCACGCCCTGGTGGTGGGCGTGCCCGGCCTGGCCAAGACCCTGCTCATCTCGACCATCGCGCGCACGCTCAGCCTGGGCTTCTCGCGCGTGCAGTTCACGCCCGACCTGATGCCCAGCGACATCACCGGCACCGAGGTCATCGAGGAGGACAAGACCACCGGTGCCCGGCAGCTCCGGTTCGTCAAGGGGCCGATCTTCGCCAACGTGGTGCTCGCCGACGAGATCAACCGCACGCCCCCCAAGACCCAGGCCGCGCTCCTGGAGGCGATGCAGGAGCACCAGGTCACCGTCGGCGGGGTGCGCCACGTCCTGCCCCAGCCCTTCTTCGTGCTCGCGACCCAGAACCCCATCGAGCAGGAGGGCACCTACCCGCTCCCCGAGGCCCAGCTCGACCGCTTCATGTTCCAGATCGTCATCCGCTACCCCAGCGCGGCGGAGGAACTGGAGATCGTCAAACGCACCACCGGGGGCGCGCACGGCGAACCGGAGGCCGTGCTCGACGCCGCGGACATCAACCGGCTGCAGGAACTGGTGCGGCGCACCCCCGTCGCCGACCACGTGCTGAAGTACGCCCTGAGGCTGGTGCGGGCCACCCGCGTCAAGGACCCCATGGACGGCGGCGCGCCGCGGCCCAAGGCGGTTGAGGACTACGTCGCCTGGGGCGCCGGCCCCCGCGCCAGCGAGTACCTCGTCCTCGCCGCCAAGGCCAAGGCCGTGCTCGCCGGCTCGGGGCACGTCACGCCGGACCACGTGCGCGCCGTCGCGGGCCCCGTGCTCCGCCACCGCATCCTCACCAACTTCAACGCCGAGGCCGAGAAGGTCACGACCGAGATGATCATCGAGCGCATGATCGCGGAGATCCCCGTCGAGGGCGTGAGCGGCGAGGAAAAGAAGATGCTCGCCAGCGTGGTGCGCTGAGATGGGGAACGCCCTCGACCGGCAACCGGGGGAGGAACCCGTCCTCCAACCCTCGGCGACGGGAGCGTCGCGCGCGACGCCCGGGCCCGGCTCCACGCCCGCCGCGCCCGTGTCGCGCCGCACGCTCCTCTGGGCCTCGGCCCTCGCCGCGGTCGGCGCGCACGCTCGCGGCACGCCGGCGCGCGGCGCCCAACCCGACCCCGCACCCGCCCGCGAACCTCCGCCATTGGACGCGGCGACCCTCGCCGCCGCCGAACGCGTCGCGGGCGTCTCGTACACGCCCGCGGAGCGCGATCTGCTGCTCAAGAGCCTGCCCGCCGCGATGCGGACGCTGGAGTCGCGCCGGCGTTTCGCGCTTCCGGAGAACGCCGAGCCCCCCGCGCTGCGGTTCGATCCTCGCCCGCCCGGGATGACCTCGGACGCGGGCGACGGCGTCGTGCGCACCTCGCTCGATGCGGGTGGCGCGGCGCCGCCGCGCCCCAGCCGCGATGAGGACATCGCGTTCGCGTCCGTGCTCGAGCAGGCCTCGTGGATCCGCTCCGGCGCGATCTCGAGCCGCCGCCTCACCGAGATCTGCCTGGATCGCCTCGCCCGATTCGACGATCGGCTCCGCTGCGTGGTCACGCTGACCGACGAACTCGCGCTGCGACAGGCCGACCGTGCCGACGCCGAGATCCGGGCCGGACACTGGCGCGGGCCCCTCCACGGCCTGCCCTGGGGCGCGAAGGACCTGTTCGATACCGCGGGCATCCGCACCACCTGGGGCGCCGAGCCCTTCGTCGCGCGCGTGCCCGACCGCGACGCCCGCGTCGTGCAACGGCTGGAGCGGGCCGGGGCCGTGCTCGTCGCCAAGCTCTCCCTTGGCGCGCTCGCGATGGGCGACGTCTGGTTCGGCGGACGCACCAACAACCCCTGGGACACCTCCAAGGGTTCGAGCGGCAGCAGCGCCGGCTGCGGCGCGGCGGTCCCGTCGGGCCTCGTCTCCTTCGGCATCGGCACCGAGACCTGGGGGTCCATCGTGTCCCCGTCCGTCACCTGCGGGTGCGTCGGCCTGCGCCCCACGTTCGGGCGCGTCGCCCGCACCGGCGCGATGGCGCTCTGCTGGTCGCTCGACAAGATCGGGCCCATGACCCGGCGCGTCGAGGATGCGCTCGTCGTTCTGCACGCGATCAACGGCGCCGACGTCGAGGACCCATCCTCCATCGAGGCGCCGCTCTCGTTCGACGCCGCCCGCCCGGTCCGGGGACGGCGCCTGGGGTACCACCCGGCGTGGTTCGAGTTGGAGGGCGCGAACCGGGACGCCCGCGTGGTGCTCGACGCCGCCCGACGCGCCGGGCTCGAACTGGTCGAGATCGACTTCCCCGACGGCCCGTTCCAGACGCTGGAGGTGATCCTGCTGGCCGAGGCCGCGGCGTCGTTCGAGTCGCTCACCCGCTCGGGCGGGGACGATGCGCTCTCGGCCCAGGGAAGCGACGCCTGGCCCAACATCTTCCGGCAGTCGTGGTTCATCCCGGCTTGCGAGGTGGTGCAGGCCGACCGGCTCCGCCGCCGCGCCATGATGCGGATGCACGAGCGGTTGAGCGCGGTGGACGCGATCGTTGATCCCAGCGACGGCAATCTGTTCCTCTGCGGATTGACGAACTTCACGGGGCACCCGTCGCTCACCATCCGGGCCGGCTTCCGCCCCGACGGCACGCCGCACGGGGTCAGCCTGATCGGGCGTCTCTACGACGAGGGCGGGCTGTGCGGCATCGGCATGGCCCTGGAGCGGGAACTGGGCGTGGCCGCGAAGCGGCCGCCGGGATTTGGCTGAGTCGCAAAGAGCGCCAGCCCGCACTCGGGGCATCGCCCCTTGCACGCCGGCGTGTTGCCGCTCAGGTCAAAGCCGCAGGCCGGACAGGACCCCGGCCGCGCGCGCCGCACGAGCGAAACAAACACCAGCGCCGATGCCCCCGATGCCGCGGCGGTCAGGGCCGCGTCCGGAACAAACCGGTCCAGGAGCGGCAACGCGACGGCCGCGAGCCCGAGCCCCGTCACGCCCGCCGACACGCCCGCCAGCAATGGACGGAAGAACGCTTCGGTCGTCGAGCCCCGGCCCCGCCGGAGCGCGCGCAGGTTCACGATCTCCGCCGCCGCCCAGGCCGTGAGCACGGGCGCGATGAGCATCCCGAACGTCACCTGCACCCACGAGCCGGGCTCCGGCCATTCCACGGGCGCCGGCCGGCTCAGCCAAAGCGCCGCGGCCACCGCCGCGCCGTACGCCACGAAGAGCCCAAGCAGGAAGTGACGCATGAGAGACTCCGTTTCCGCAACGATCTACTCGGGCGAACCCGGCGCGCCCGCATCGACGGGCGTCGCGCTCGGGGGTGGGGGTGGGGGTGGGGGTGGGGGTGGGGGTGAGGTGATCGTCGGGCAGATCGCGTCGCCCATGACCACGCTGCCGCTGATCGTCGTCGGCACGGCTCCCGCCGCGAACCAGCGGGCCACGCTGGCGAAGGGTTCCCGGTCGCGCAGGCGCGGCGGCGGCACACTCCACGCGGCGACCTTGCCCATGATCGGGTCGTCGCGGCGCGCCGGGGCGCGCCCGCTCGCCAGCGCCAGCGCGGACGCGCCCATCAGGCCCACCGCGGCGGCGAGCCGCACCAACGCCGCGCGTGCCCGCGCGCGCACCGCGGCCAGACCGACCGGGCAGTCACCCGTCAGGATGGTGCCGTCGGCCCGACGATGGAGCCGCGCGCAGAAACGCCCGCCCTTCGGCGTGCCGTCGGCGCTGAAATGCGCGCCCAGCAGCGTCGCGATTTCCCGGCTCGTTATGGCCGAGAGGTTGTGAACGTTGAGGTCGCATTGACCGCACCGGCGCACGTGGTCGTCGCCCGACATGTCCTCCCAGCGCGCCGCGCACGGCGAAGCGATACGGAGGTTGTTGAGCTGGGGGAGTGGATGCCCGGTCGTCATGGTGCGTGCCCTCGTGTCGCCGGAACATTCGACGCACGAGCGGGAGAGAAGTTCCGGCATCGCGGGGGGTATCTACGTCCCGATAAGTGCCGCCCGCATCGAGCTACGCTCCCATGGATGAAGCCGGAGCCGGGAACGAACCGTGATTCTCAGGGCGTGCCGGGGGGCTTGGGCGCGGTCTTTTCGCCGCACGGCGAGCTGATCAGCGCCGTGATCGCGGGCGTGCTGCTGCTCGCGGGGTGGGGGCTGCGCCCGTGGTCGGCGGCGGGGACGATCAGCGAAGCGTTGTACTGGGCGAGCCTGGGCGTGGGGATGATCCACGGCTTGCGCGCGGCGTGGGTGTCGGTCTCGCGCGCGCGGTTCGACATCGACGTGCTGATGGCGGTGGGCGCGGGGCTGGCGGCGTCGATCGGGCACCCCGAGGAGGGGGCGCTGCTGCTGTTCCTGTTCGTGCTCTCTGGCGCGCTCGAAGCGCTCGCGGGGGCGCGCACCACGCGGGCCGTGGAGGCCTTGCACCGGCTGATCCCGACCGCGACGCTGCGCTGGGACGATGCGCGGCGCGACTGGGCGGAGGTCGCGCCGGAGGCGCTGGCGCCGGGGGACCGTGTGAAGGTCAAGCCCGGCGAGCTGATCCCCGCGGACGGCGTGATCCACGAGGGCGAGACCTCGCTGGACCAGTCCACGCTCACCGGCGAGAGCGTGCCGCGGGACGCGCGCGCGGGCGACGAGGTGTACTCGGGCACCGTCAACGTTGGGAACCCGGTGGAGGTGCGGGTGACCCGGCCGGTCTCGGAGTCGAGCGTGAGCCGCGTGCTGAAGCTGGTGCTCGAGGCGCAGGCGCGGCGCGAGCCGGTGCAACGGTTCATCGATCGGTTCAACGAGCCGTACGCCCTGGGCGTGCTGGCGTTGAGCGTCGTGGTGATGCTGGTGTGGTGGCTGGGGCTGGGGCGGGCGGCCACGGACGCGGCCTACACCGCCATCACGCTGCTGATCGTCGCCTCGCCCTGCGCGCTGATCATCTCAACACCCACGGCCACGCTGGCGGGGATCGCGCGCGGCGCCCGCGCCGGCGTGCTGTTCAAGGGCGGGCAATCGATCGACCGGCTGGCCCGCGTCCGCGCCATGGCTTTCGACAAGACTGGCACGCTCACCATCGGCCGCCCCAGGCTCACGCAGTTCCACCCCGTGGCCTGGTCCGACGGGCACGACCTGCTGGGCGTGGCGGCGGCCCTGGAGCGCGACTCGACCCATCCCATCGCCAAGGCCATCCTCGAGGCCGCGGCCGCTCGGGGCGTCCCCGACGAGCGGGCCGTGGAGGTCAAGAACGTCGTCGGGCGCGGCGTGACGGGGCTCATCGACGGCGTCGAGGCCCGCCTGGGCAACTTCGCGCACACTGAGGCGCTCATCCCGGTGTGCCTGCGCGCCCGCGTGCGGGAGCTGCTGGGAAAGGTCCAGGAGCGTGGCCAGATCGGCGTGATCACCGCCTGGCGCGAGCAGGCCGCGGTGGGCATCCTCGTGGACGCCGTCCGTCCCGGGGCGCCCGAGCTGGTGCGCGAATTGCACCGCCAGAGCGTCGCGCCCGTGGTGATGCTCACGGGGGACAACCGCCTCACCGCCGAGCGGGTCGCGGCGTCGCTGGGCCTGGACGAGTGGCACGCCGAGCTGCTCCCCGCGGACAAGGTCGATCAGGTCGGACGGCTGCGGCGCCGGGTGGCGCAGACCAGCCGGCGCGGCGGGGTGGGCGTGATCGGCGACGGGGTGAACGACGCCCCGGCGTTGGCCGCGGCGGACGTGTCGATCGCCATCGGATCGATCGGCTCGGACGCGGCGCTGGAATCGGCGGACATCGTGCTGCTCAGCGACGACCTCGGCGTGGTGCCGTGGGCGATCGGCCTGGCCCGCGCGGTGCGCCGGACCGTCAAGCTGAACCTGGCTTTCTCGCTGAGCGCCATCGTGATGATGGGCGTGAGCGTGCTCGCCGGATCCTTGGCGGGATGGCGGATGCCCTTGTGGCTGGGCGTGCTCGGGCATGAGGGCGGAACCCTGCTGGTGGTCGCCAATTCGCTCTGGCTGCTCGCGTACCGGAGCCGGCGCGGCGACCCATCGGAGCTTCCTCGCGAACACATCCCTCACTCGGGTGGTGTTCCGCAACGAACGGACGTAATCTCAACATGAATTCACATACTGTCCGCCCGATGTCCTTCTCGACCGAGCCGACGGTTAGACTTCGGGTCGCTCCCCCGGCAAAGCGGGGGCGAACTTTCCGGGAGGCTCACCTTGCTCTCACAGACCGCTGAGTACGCGATGCGGGCGATGACCTGGCTGTCGCTCACGCCGGATCAGTTGCTGCCCACTTCCGAACTCGCCCGGCACACCAAGATCCCGATGCACTACCTCGCGAAGGTGCTGCAGCAGTTGTCGGCGGCGCGCCTGGTCTCCGGGCGGCGCGGCGTGGGTGGCGGATACCGGCTGGCGCGGCCGGCGGACAAGATCAACCTGACCGAGGTCATCGCCGCGGTCGCGACCATCTCGCGGATCCACACGTGCCCGCTGGGGCTGCCCAACCACGGGACCAATCTCTGCCCCTTGCACCGCACCATGGACAACGCCATCAAGGCGGTGCTGGAGATCTGGGAGGGCAAGACGCTCGCCGACCTGCTGAATGACTCCAAGGACTCCAAGCCCCTGTGCAACGCCGAGCTGACGGCCAAGCTCACCGTCTCCGCGATCGGGCGGGGGTAGCGCCGCGGAACCCGTTCGGTCCCGCGGGGCGGGGGGCCGCGGACGGCGGCGACTACGATCCGCCTCATGATTCCCGATGAGCCCACGCACGAGCTGGAGGCGCAGCGCCGTCGGAACCGCGACGCCGCGGCGTCGCTCGGGTTCGAGCCCTACGGCCGGCGCACCGACGGGCTGATCCCGATCGCGCGGGCGCGGGGCATGTACGACCCGGGCGCCGACGCGGCGGTGCAGGCCGCGGGCCGGTCGCCGCCGGCGGGGTTCGTCGATCCGCGTCCCCGGGCTCGCGTCGCCGGGCGCGTGATGCTGCACCGGGACAACGGCAAGCTGGTGTGGATGAACCTCCGCGACGACACCGGCGACGTGCAGGTGGCCGTGAGTCAGAAGGACTGCACCGGCGGCAACGGCCGGGGGTTCGATCTGGCCAAGGCGACCGACCTGGGCGACGTGCTGACGGCCGCCGGGCGCGTGACCCGCACGCGCACCGGCGAGATCACGGTGTGGGCGGAGGAGCTGGACGCGGCGGCCAAGTGCCTCGTCCCGCCGCCCGAGAAGCACGCCGGCCTGCACGACATCGAGATCCGTTACCGGCGCCGATACGTGGACCTCTGGTCGAACCCCGAGACGCTTGGGGTGCTCACGCTCCGGTCGCGGATCGTGGCGCGGATGCGCCGGTTCATGGAGGATCGCGGCTTCCTGGAGGTCGAGACGCCGATGCTGCAAACGCTGGCGGGGGGCGCGGCGGCGCGGCCCTTCGTCACCCACATGAACGCGCTGGGCCTGCCGCTGTTCATGCGCATCGCCCCCGAGCTGTACCTCAAGCGGCTGCTGGTGGGGGGCCTGCCGCGCGTCTTCGAGATCAACCGCAACTTCCGCAACGAGGGGCTCGACAAGCAGCACAATCCCGAGTTCACGATGCTCGAGGCGTACCAGGCCTTCGGCGACGTCGAGACGGTGATGGAGCTGACCGAGAGCCTGGTCCGCGACGCGGCGGCCTTCGTGCGGTCCGCCCGCGATCCCGGCGCCGGCGACGGAGGGATCGTCCTCCCCTTCGGCGATCTGCGGATCGACTACGCCCGCCCGTTCGAGCGGGTCGGGTACGGGGACCTCTTTGCGCGGGCGTACGGCTTCGAGATGACGGACGTGGCCCGGGCGCGGGCGGAGCTGGCCCGAATGCGGCCGGGGCTGGCCGCGACGGTCGGCCGCATGGACGACGCGTCGGTGGTCAACGAGCTGTTCGAGGACAAGGAGCGTGGCGGGGAAGCGCGGCTCGATCCTTCGCGCCCGACGTTCATCACCGGGTACCCGTCCGCGATCAGCCCGCTGACGCGCCCCAGCCGCGTCAACCCCGCGATCGCGGACCGGGCCGACCTGTTCATCGCGGGCATGGAGATCGCCCCGCACTACACCGAGCTGAACGACCCGGACGTGCAGGCGGCGAAGTTCCGCGAGCAGCTTCGCGGGGCGGACGCGGGCAAGAGCGACGAGGAGAGCACGTTCCGCACGTTCGACGAGGACTTCATCCGCGCCCTGAAGGTGGGCATGCCCCCGGCGGGAGGCATGGGGCTGGGCGTCGATCGGCTCGTGATGATCCTGACCGACCAGCGCACCATCCGCGACGTGATCCTGTTCCCGCTCATGCGGCCGGAGGGCGCATCGCCCGGCGGCCCGTCGGAGCGGGAATGAAAGACCCGCGCCGGGCGCGGGTCTCGATGGAACGGTCGGATGCGGGCGGACGCGCGCTCAGCCGCCGCCCTTGGTCCCGGCCGGGGGAGGGGGCGGAGCCGGGCGTCGGGGCGGGGTCGGATTGGTCCGGTTCGCCGGCGTGCCCGAAGGGGTCGCGGCCGGGGCGACGGGCTTGGGCGGCGTGAGGTCCACGCCGGGGTGCGTGGCCCGGAACGAGGCCTCCAGCGCCTCGCGCTTCAGATCATCGCTGAGGGACGCGAACGCGTCTTTCTTGCCGGAGGCGTCGATCAGCCGGTCGAGCGCGGCGAAGGCTTCGTACGTCTTGGACTCGGCGGCGAAGCGCCCGATCAGGTTCACCATCGCCGTCATGTCCTTGGTGTCGACCTTCTTGCGCTGCTCGTCGCGGACCGCGTCGTTGTACGACTTGGCGACGCGCGACAGCCGCTGCGCCTCCTTGGCGGGGATCGCGTTGTCCCGCTGCAGCTGCGACGAGAGGGGCTCGGCCGAGTCCAGCTTGCGAACCTGATCGTTGACGTTCCGCATCTCGGTGGGCGTGTCGATCTTCGCGCCGGTCGTGAGCTTGCGGCGCAGGTCCAGGGCGGTGGGGAGGTTCGCCAGCACGATCTGCTCGAACTGGATGCGGCGGGCCGCCAGCACGCGCTCCGCCGAGGCGCGCTGCTCGGGCGTCAGGTCCAGCAGCGCCAGGCCCGCCTCCTCGGGGTTGCCCTTGATGATCTCGAGGTTGCCGCTCGCGTCCCGTTTGATCAGGGAAGGGTCGGGCTTTTCAGGCTCGGGCGGAGGGGCCGGCTCGGGCGGGGGCGGCGGCGTCCATTCGGGGGCGGGCGCGACCGGCGGCGGCACCGGCGGGACCACCTGGGCCCACGCCCCTCCGCCGCTCGCGGCCGAACCCGCGGCCGCGACCAACACCAGCCTCACGCTCAACTGCCCGGATCGAACCTTCATCACACGCTCCTCATGCCCGCCGTTCGAGCCTCGGGACGCCGAGGCTCCGAACCCGGATCCATATGATTATTCGCGGCCCGCGCCCCGCCCGATGGATGCACCTCTCCTTCGGCGGTTCGGCGCGATGAGATTCCGGAATCCTCGGTGGCGCCATCGGCCCGGATTCTGTTCGGTAGCTGATGCGATGATTCTGGCGGGGCCGCGCATATCGTCCTGCCGCCCCGTGTGCCCAGGAGCTCACTCATGCTGAATCTCTCGTCCCGATCCGCGCTCACTTCCCTTTCGCTGATGGTGCTGCTCGCCGGATCCGCGACGGCGCAGTCACCCCAGCCCGCGTTCCCCGTTCCACCCGCACCGCCGGCGGCCAAATCGCCGCAGCCCGCGGCGACGACGCGCGGGCCGGGCATCGACGCGTTCATGAAGATCCGCACGCCGGCGAGCCCCACGCTGGCCCCCGACGGCACGCTCTACGTCCGCGATTGGCCCGACGGCGTGTGGCAGCTCTACCGCGTCACCCCGCCGCAGGCCGAGAAGGGCGCCAACACCATTGCGTCATTCGAGCCCGGCAAGACCACGATCACCCGCCTCACCGATTTCAAGGACGGCCTGGCCGGATACTCCCTCTCCCCTGACGGCAAGCGGATCGTCCTGGCGCACGCCGTGGGCGGCAACGAGAACACACAGCTCACGCTCCTTGACCCCGCCGCCAATGGCGGCAAAGGGTCGATGACCCCGATCCTCGCGAACCCGAAGGTGCAGGCCTCGGCCAACCTGTGGTCGCGGGACGGCGCGTCGCTGTACTACTCCGCCAACGACACCAGCCCCGCCGATTTCCACCTCTACCGCTGGGACTTCGCGGCCGACGGCGGCAAGGGCGCGGCGACCAAGGTCCTGGCGAAGGAGGGCTCGTGGTCCGTCCAGGACGCCACCGCCGACGGCTCGCGCATCCTTGTGAGCAAGTACAACTCGGCCTCGGACAGTCTCGCGTACGAACTCAACCCCGCCACCGGCGAGCTCAAGGACCTGACGATCAAGGGCGATCAGGGCACGGCGGCGAATGAGATCGTCGGCTACGCGCCCGACGAGAAGAGCGTGTTCATCGTCAGCGACCACGTCGAGGGCATCAAGCGGCTCTACAACCGTGACCTGGCGACGGCCAAGGTCGTCGAGTCGCTGCCGGACCTCAAGGCGTTCGAGCTCGACGGCGCGGGCATGAACCGGGAGAAGTCGCTCGTGGTGGCCGTGACCAACGAGGACGGCTACGGCGTGCCCCATGTGTACGAGCTGCCCGCGCTCGCGAAAGTCGACCTGCCGACGATGGAGAAGGGCGTGATCAGCGTCAACGACGTCCGCGACCGCACCCTCGTCTGGACCCTGAGCAACGCCCGCACCCCCGGGCTGGCCTATTCCACGACGCTGCCCAAGGCCGGCGCGCAACTCGCGGCGCCGCTCACCCGCCAGCTCACGTTCGCCGAGACCGGCGGCATCGACCTCGCGAAGTTCCCGCTGCCCGAGCTGGTGAAGTTCACCTCGTTCGACGGGACGCCCATCCCCTCGTTCCTCTGGACGCCGCCGGGATTCAAGAAAGGCGCGCCGATCCCGTTCGTCGTGAACTACCACGGCGGGCCCGAGGGACAATGGCGGCCCGGTTTCGATCGCACCATCCAGTACCTGCTCTCGCGCGGGTTCGGCGTGCTCCAGCCCAACGTGCGCGGCTCCACCGGCTACGGGCGCGCGTTCCTGATGATGGACGACTACAAGAAACGCTGGGACAGCGTCAAGGACGGCGTCGAGGCCGCCCGTTTCCTGGTCAAGCAGGGCTACGCGAAGGCCGGGAAGATCGCCGCGTACGGCGGCTCGTACGGCGGGTTCATGGCCGTGGCGACGATCGTCGAGGACGGCGCCGCCAAGGAGCCGGTGTTCGGCGCCTCCATCGACGTCGTCGGGATCGTCAACATGAAGACCTTCCTCGAGCAGACCGCGAGCTACCGCCGCAAGCTCCGCGAGGTTGAATACGGGCCCCTCACCGACCCCGATTTCCTCAAGAGCATCTCCCCCATCGAGCACATCGACCGCATCAAGGTCCCCATGATGATCGCCCACGGCCTGAACGACCCCCGCGTCCCCGTCGGCGAGGCCATGCAGCTCGCCGTCGCGCTCCAGGAGCGCGGCGACGACCCCGAGCTGCTCTTCTGCCCCGACGAGGGGCACGGGTTCCAGAAGCTCCGCAACCGCCTCATCTTCGCCGAACGCATGGCCAAGTTCCTCGACGAGAAGATCGGCAAGTAGACCCGCCCGCGCAGGAACCGCCCCGCCGGCCCGGAGACTGCGCCATGCCCGAGCTCCCCGAGGTCGAGCGCGTGGTCCGATCGCTCCGCCCCCACGCGCTGGGGGCCGTTGTCCACGCGGTCAGGCTCCTCCGACGCGACATCTGCGAGGGTCCCTCGACGCCCGCGGACCTGCTCGAGGGCGACTCTATCGCGGCCGTGTCCCGGCGCGGCAAGCTCATGTCCATCCACGGCCGGTCCGGCCGCGTGCTGTGCGTTCACCTGGGAATGACCGGCCAGCTCACGATCCGGAACGAAGCGCCCGACCCCCGCCGGGAGACCCACGTCCATGCCGTGTGGACGCTCGCGCGCGCCCGCGTGGTGCGCTGGCTCGTCTTCCGCGACCCGCGCCGCTTCGGCGGGCTGTGGACGTTCCCATCCGCCGAGCGCTTCGTCGCGGAACGCCTCGGCGAACTCGGGCCCGACGCCCTGGAAACCACCGCCGCGCGCCTCTCGGACCGGCTCCGTGGGTCCCGGCGGGCCGTCAAGGCCGCGCTGCTCGATCAGTCCGTGCTCGCCGGCGTGGGCAACATCTACGCCGACGAGGCGCTCTTCGAGGCCCGCATCCGGCCCACCCGGCCCGCCGCGCGCCTCCGCGCGCCCGAATTCGATGCGCTCGCACGATCCGTGCGCGCGGTGCTCGCCCGCGCCATCGAGGCCGGTGGATCCACCCTCCGCGACTATCTCGACGCGGACGGCAAACCCGGCGGGGCCGCGCGCCTGCACCGGGTCTACGGGCGCGCCGGCCAGCCCTGCGTCGCGTGCGCCGGCGCCCTCAAGTCGGCGACGGTCGCGCAACGCACCACGGTCTGGTGCCCGCGCTGCCAGAAGTAGCCCGCTCCTACGGCGTGTGCGCCAGGACCACCACGACCCGCGGGCCGAAGGCCCGGTCCTGTCGGAACACCTCGGCAAACCGACCCGTCCGCGTCAGCGCCGCGGCCTCGTCCGAGCCCGCGTACGCCAGCACGATCCTCGGGCCGCGCCGCTCGATCTCCCCCGCCCAGGCGTCCCCGTCCAGCGACGCTCCGATCTCGCTCACGCCGCGGTTCCCCGCGTACCGCCTCCCCGCCTCGCCACGCAGACCCGGGTCCCATTCGACCCGATATCGGTACCCCGGCCCGTGCAGCAGCACCGTCGGACCCGGGACCGCGACGGCCATCACCAGGTCCCCCGGGCGGGCCGCGGCGCGCACGAACGCCCGCGTGCTCGGGTGCGGCTGGTCCGACTCCAACCGAACGCCCGCGTCCCGCGCGGCGGTCAGTTCCGCGCGCGCAAATCCGCCACTCGCGCCAAGCAACTCGCGCACCCGCTCCATCTCCGCCCCCGCGTAGAACCACGCGTTGACCCCCAGCAGTGCGCCCGTCACCAGAACGATCGCCTCGCGCGCCGGCGACCGATCGGCTCGCATCCGGTCGAGCAACCACCCCAGGGCGACCGCGCCCGGCAGCGGCAGATAGGCGACATACCTCGGAAAATGAAAGCCCGGCGCAGCCAGGGCCAGCACGAACACCGCCGCCAGGATCGCCGCTGAGCCCGTCCCGCTCCGATCCCTCCACGCGCCCCTGCCCGCGCCCGCGGCGAGCACCAGCGAGGCGGGGAGCAGCAGGAGCGCGAACGCCGCGCCCAGCCCGCCCGGCGATTCAACCGTGGTCGGCGTCTGGAACGCGGTCCAGAAGTGGATGTACCGCGCCGCCCAGCCCAGGTTGCTCGCCCCCAGCGCCGTCGATTCGAGAAACCCGTCCGCGAGCACCCAGCCCCCAACGCTCAAGCGCAGCGGCCACACCGGCGTCGGATACGAGGCCCACGTCCGCAGGTACGGGGCCGAGGCCAACGCGAGACCGATCAACGCGAGCGCCAGCGCCCCCCGCGGTCCGGCCCGTGCCGCCATCCACACGCCCGGCCCGGTGCTGCGACGGGTCGGGCGCGGCCCGCCGCGATCGTGCCACGCGGCCGCCAGGACCCGCAGACCGATCACCACAACGGCCGGCGCCATCGCGGTGAATTTCATCCAGACGGCCGCGACGCACGCGAGCACCGCCAGCGCCAGGTCGGCCCGACGGCCCGCCCCCGGCCCGAGCGCGAACGCGATCCCGGCCGCCGTCAGGGCGCACGTCGGCAGGTCGATCAGCCCCGTGCACGAGAGCCTCCACGCGACCGGCGTCGCCCCGACGAGCGCCCCCGCCAACGCCGACGACGCCCGCGTGAGGCCCGCCCGACGGCCCGCCGTCGCGCCGGCGAGCATCAGCGCCAGCCCGAACACGCCGCTCATCGCGTGGAACACACCCTCGTCGCGCGCGATCAGGTACGCCCACGACCACAGCATGGGCACGCCGCGTGGGTACGAGTCCGCCCACACCACGGGCTCGTGAACCCGCCCCGGGCGCGCGTCCTGGATGATCTGCACCGCCTGCGGCAAGTGGTAGCTCAGCTCGTCCGTCTCCGTCGCCGGCAGCCACACGCCCAGCGCCGTCACGCTCAATTGCGCCGCGACCGCGCAGGCGACCACCGCGCGCTCCAGGCCCGGCGTCTCGCGCCGGTACGAGCGGAGCGAGCGGAGCACGCGCCCCGCCGTCCGTCGGGCCTCGATCCGCCGCGCCCACAGCCACGCCATCACCGCCAGGCACGCCCCGCCGTGGGCCGTGGGCAGCCAATCCAGCGGCCGCTCGATCGGCAGCGAGCCCAGCAGCGCCACCTCGCCCAGCAGCGTCACGCTCGTCAGCACCGTCGCGCCCAGCAGCAGGCCGGTGGCGCGGAACCCGCCGCGACGGCGCAGCAGCACCATCCACGCCAGCAGCACCGGCGCGCCCGCCGCCATCGCGACGACAACATGCGCCACGGCCAGGGCCACGCTGGAGTATTGGAGCCCCCCGCGCCGGTGTCCGTCCGCTCGTACACTGCTCCCGTTCGCGGGGCGGCCGTATCCCGTCACGCGCCGGGACCACCCGCGACAGGCTCGAGCGCGCCCGGCCCGTCGTCCGGCCTCGACGCGAACACGCTCCCCGGGAGCCACCATGCACGTCTGCGTCATCCTCCCCGCCGCCGGTTCCTCGCGCCGCTTCGCGCCCGTTGGCGCCGCGGCGCCGACCGACGAGATCGTGCGCAGCAAGCTGGACGAGGACCTCGGCGGACGCCCCGTGCTCCAACGCACCGTCGAACTCTTCACGGGCCGGGCGGAGGTTTCGGCGATCGTCGTCGCCGGCCCCGAGGACGAGGCCGCCATGGCCCATTTCCGCGAGCGGCACGCCGACAAGCTCGGGCTGCTCGGCGTCCGCATCTGCGCGGGCGGAAAGGACCACCGCTACGAGACCGTCCGCAACGCCCTGCGCCAGGTCCCCGACTCCTGCACCCACATCGCCGTTCACGACGCGGCCCGACCCTGCACCCCCGACGAGCTCATCGACCGCGTGTTCTCCGCCGCGGACCGCTTCGACGCCGTTATCCCGGGCCTGGACGTCAACGACACCCTCAAGCGCGTCGGCTCGGCCCGTGTCGCCGCGACCGAACGTGACGGCATCGACGCCATCCTCGGGCTCGACCCTTCCGCACGTTCCTCCGCCCGCGTGGTCGAATCGACCGTCCCGCGCGACAACCTCGTCGGCGTTCAGACGCCCCAGGTCTTCCGGGCCGACGTCCTGCGCCGTGCCTACGACCAGGCCGACCTGACCAGCACCGACGACGCCCAGCTGGTCGAGCGGCTCGGCGTGAAGGTCCATGTCGTGGAGGGGGACGCCCGCAACCTCAAGATCACCCGCCCCATCGATCTCGTGCTCGTCCGCGCCATTTTGGGCGTGCGACCACCGGCCGAACGGGCCGTCCACAAGAAATTCTGATTGTCGGCCCACGAAACTGCAACCCCGCCCCCCCGCCCCCCCCCCAGGCCCCCGAAACCTGACCCCCGATTCCTCGAATAATGAGCCGACCGAACCAACACGACCACGGGAGCAGGACATGGTGCGCGCGCCGCGTGAGCACGAACGAGCATCGAACGATCCCGCCCCCGTCCGTGGGGCTCGCGCGACCCTGCTGGCGCTCGTCGGCACGCTCGGGTCGGTTCTCAACGGGGTTCACGCGATGAACGATCCGAATCCGCCCCGCGATCCCACCGGCGCGCACGACGCCGGATCCTCCTACTCCGCCGCCGAGGGCGCCGATCAACGCTGGTACGAGCGTGCGGCCCGGGCCGCCAAAGAATGGGCGAACAAGAGCTCGGGCTACGCCTCGCGCCAATGGGAGTCCGTCCGCGACCGCGCCTCGTCGTACACCGATCAGGCCAGACGCTACACCGCGGCCGCGCCCGCGTACCCGCGCGGCGTGCGCCTGCTCGCCGATGCCGAGCCGACCGAGAGCCGCACCGTCGCCGCGGACGGCACGGCCCGGGCCGTGTTCCTCGACTCGAGGCTGGGCTGGACCGATCTCGCGCGCTCGCACGAGGCCCTGCCCGAGCGGCTCGTCGTCCTCGTTCACGGGCTCGACGAGCCGGGTTCCATCTGGGACGACCTCGCGCCCGCCCTTCGCGACCGTGGCCTGCGCGTGGCCCGCTTCGATTACGCCAACGACGCGCCCATCGCCGATTCCGCGTCCGCCCTGCTCGAATCGCTGCGCGACCTTCATTGCCGCGGGGTGCGCCGCGTCGATCTCGTCGGCCACTCCATGGGGGGTTTGCTGTCACGCGAGGTGCTGACCAACCCCGACATGTATGGCGGCCGCGGCGCCGCCGACCCCGCCTCGGGCCGCCCGTCGGTCGAGCGCCTGGTCATGCTCGGCACGCCCAACCACGGCTCGGCCCTGGCCCGCTTGCGCGGCGTCGCCGAGGCCCGCGAGCACCTCGAACGCTGGATCTCCTCGTTCGCCTACGACCGCACCCCGGGCGTCAGGCGCGGCGACCCGCGCCTGCTGCTGGGCTTCCTGTACGACCATGTCGGCGGCGCGGGAGCGGACCTTCTACCGGATTCGCCATTCCTGCGCGGGCTCAACGCCCGTCCGGTCCCGGCGGACGTCTCGATGACCATCGTCGCGGCCCGCGTCGCCGACCCGGGCACCGCCGACGCGGTGCGCCTGCTGGATTCGCCCACGCTCCGCCGCGTGCTGGGCGGCGCCGAGGGCGAACGCCTCGACTGGGCGGCGGAGAAGCTCCGCGGCGCGATCAACGGCCTCGGCGACGGCGTGGTCAGCCTCGAGTCGGCCCGGCTTGAGGGCGTGGACGATTTCGTCATCGTGGGCACCAACCACCGCTGGATGATCAAGCGCACGCCCGTCGAGAATTCCCTGCGGGCCCTGGTGGGATACGAAGCGTCCGAGGCCCCGCCGGCGCTGGACATCGTCGTCGACCGCCTCACGCGGCCGGTCCCGTCCGCGCGGGAATAAGGCCCGCCGGCCCGGCGTTTCTTCACGGCACGCCCGTTGTCCTCCCCCGAGCCCCGGCGTCGCCGGCCGCGACCGGGCACCCATGCTCGTGCCGCGCCCCGGATCCGTCGTGCCGGCGGTCGGGATCGCGGGCGCGCCCAAGAAGGAGATCGTCACATGCGGACTCTCACGCTCGCGTCCATCTTCGTCCTGTGCGGGTGCGGCGCCGCCACGCTCGCGCAGCAGGGCCCGACCCCCGCCGCGCCGACAACCCCCAACGCGGCCGCCCCGGACGCCGCACCCGCCCCCAAGCCGCGCGACCTGAAGAACTTCAACGTGGGCAAGGACGGCCTCGCGCTCGAGGGGATGGATCCGGTCAGCTACTTCGCCGAGGGCGGCGGCAAACCGCAAAGGGGGACCACGGAGTTCACGCACCGGCACCGCGGCGTCACCTACCGCTTCGCCACCCGCGAGCACCAGCAGGCGTTCGCCAAGGACCCGGAGAAGTTCGAGCCCGCGTACGGCGGCTGGTGCGCCTTCGCGATGGCCGACGGCAAGAAGGTCGAGGTGGACGCCGCCTCGTTCACGATCACGGAGGGTCGTCTCTGCCTGTTCTACAAGGACTTCTTCAACGACACCCGCAAGAAATGGCTTGCCGACACCGCCGCCCTCCGCCCGCGTTCGGACGAGCAGTGGGCGAAGATCGCGCCCGACGAGAAGAAGAAGCCGAAGTAGCCCCGGCGGCCCCGCGGGCACGACCGTCGCGCGGGCCGCGATTCGCTCACACGCCGAGCTCCTCGGCGACGGCCTCGAGCGTCGCGCCCGGCGCGGCGTCTCCGCCGGGGGCCAGGCCCGAGAGCGTGTCCGCCTCCGGCAGCGGCTTGCCCTTCTCGTCGGTGAGGGCCGCACCCTGAAGGGTGCGGACGATCGTCACGGGGTGGGCGCGATCGTGCGCCTCCAGCGCCTTCTCGAGCGACTTCTGGAGCGCCGGGTCGATCTTGTTCCACGCCATGCGGCCGCGGCACTTGGGGAACTTCGAGCACCCCAGCCACGGCCCGCGCAGGCCGCTGCGCAGGTTCATGGGGCTCTGGCACTTCTCGCACTTCAGCTCTTCGACGACCAGCGGCGGCACGGACGGGGCAACGACGCGGCCCTTCTTGTCCAGCCGCAGGATGCCGTCGCACGGGCTGGCCTTGTCGTTGTAGCGGGTGCAGCCCAGGAACGCCCCGAACCGGCCCGTGCGCTTGCTCATGGGCGCCCCGCACTTGGGGCACGCGACCTTCGTGGCTTCCACCGGGCGCGGCCTGCCGTCACGGTCGCACGGGCACGCGTAGTCGCAGGCCGGGAACGTCGAGCACGACAGGAACCGGCCGTTGGACCCGAAGCGGTACACCAGGCCCGCGCCGCACTTCTGGCAGCGGAACTCCTTGGGCGCGGGACGGGTCTCCGCCTTGGCGTGCGAGAGGTTCTCCATGGCGTGCGCCAGGTCGTCCCGGAACGGGCCGTAGAACTTCTCCAGCATGGTGACCCAGTCGTGGTGGTCCTCCTCCACCTTGTCGAGCTCGGCCTCCATCTCGCGGGTGTACCCCACGTCCATGATCTTGGGGAAGGCCTCGATGAGCTTGTCGGTCACCACCTCGCCCAGGTCCGTGGCGTGGAAGCGGCGGTCGTGCTGCTCCACGTACTTGCGGTCCTGGATGACGCCGATAATCGAGGCGTAGGTGCTGGGGCGTCCGATCCCCTCCGACTCGAGCATCTTGATGAGCGAGGCCTCGCTGTAGCGCGCCGGCGGCGACGTGAACCGCTGCCGCGGCTCGAAACCGAACGCGTGCAGCTCCTGCTTCTCGCGCAGCGCCGGCAGCGTCAGCTCGTCCCCCTTGGGCACGCCCGCGACCTTGTAGAAACCGTCGAAGACCAGCACCCGGCCCGTGGCCCGGAAGACCGCCGGGCCGTGCGCGAGGTACGCGCTGGTCGAGTCCCACTGCGCCGGGGTCATCTGGCACGCCACGAAGCGTTCCCAGATGAGCGAGTAGAGGCGGAACTGATCCGGGTTCAGCGCGCCCTTCACCCGCGCGGGCGGGTGGTTGAGGCTGGTGGGCCGGATGGCCTCGTGCGCCTCCTGCGCGTCCTTGTTCGAGCTCGTGAAGAAGTTGGGCTTCTCGGGCAGGTACGCGTCCCCGAACGAGGCGCGGATGTAGCCCCGCGCCATCTCCAGCGCCGCCCCGGACAGGTGCGTCGAGTCCGTCCGCATGTACGTGATCAGGCCGACCGGGCCCTCGCCGGGGATGTCCACGCCCTCGTACAGGCCCTGGGCCGTCCGCATCGTCCGCTGCGCGCCGAAGCCCAGGCGCGAACTGGCCGCCTGCTGCAACGTGCTGGTGATGAACGGCGGCGGCGGCCGCACACTCGATCGCTTGGTCTCGATCGCCCGCACCGCCCACGTGATCGAGGGGTCCGCCACGCCCGCCACCGAACGCCGCCAGCGGGCCGGGCCGGCGCCGGACGCGTCCTCGCGCACGCTCACCCTGACGTCGCGCAGGCCGCACGCCCCCGCCACCCGCGCCACCTCCGGTGCCAGGTCGTGCGCGCCGGGCGTGCCGAAGGCCTTCGCGGCCCGCTCCAGGCGGGCCCGGGTGGACCGCTCGTCCAGGCCCTCGATGGCCCCGATGATCGCGTCGGCCCGGATCGCGGGCTCGAACGGCGCGCCGTCGAACTCGACCAGTTCCGCCCGGATCGCCCGCGCATCCCCCAGCCATCCGTTCTGCTCGCGGACCGTCGGCCCCTCCCCCTTCTCGTTGGTGCGCGCCAGAAACTCGCGCCACGACGGCCCCAGGCGCGCCGCGTCAGCGCCGCTGAGCGCGAAGTAGCCCGTGATGGTCCACGACTCGTCGGGCACGAACGCGCGGATCTGACGCTCACGCTCCACCACCAGCCGCACCGCCACGCTCTGCACACGGCCGGCGCTCAGGCCCCGGGCCACTTTCTTCCAGAGCAGCGGCGACACCTGGTACCCCACGATCCGGTCCAGGATCCGGCGCGCCTGCTGCGCGTTCACGCGGTCCATGTCGATGGGGTGGGGGTTCTGGAACGCGCGCGCGATCTCGTCCTTGGTGATGGCGCTGAACATCACCCGCTTGGCACGCCGCGGGTCGATCTTCAACTCCTCCGCCAGGTGCCACGCGATCGCCTCCCCTTCGCGGTCCAGGTCCGTTGCGAACCAAACCTCTCGAGCGCCCTTTGCGGCACGCCTGAGCTCGGTCATGTTCTTGGCCTTGCCGGGGAGCACCTCGTAGGTCGGGCAGAACCGGTGCTCCAGATCAACCCCCGGAACAGGGCTCTTCACGCCCTTGGGGTTCTTGCTCGGCAGGTCCCGGATGTGCCCCACGCTGGCCATCACTTTGTACCCGCTTCCCAAGTACTTGTTGATGGTCTTGGCCTTGGCCGGGGATTCCACGATCACCAGGTCTTTGCCGCTTGCTCCCCCACTTCCCTCTTCTGCGCGTTCATCCATCTGCTCACCCTGACGAGGCGATTCGACCGCCGCCGCGCCCTTGCTTCGAGGTGCCGCCGATCGCTTGGATTTGGTCGCGCCCTTTGCCATCCGTGCTCCAGCCTTACTCTTCATACGCCGTTCGGATGCTCAAGATCGGATCCGACGTTCGTTTGTTCGTATTATTTTTGGATTCGCGAGATCCGAAGCGACAGGAAATGTCGATTGGGCCGGGTTGTCAAGCCGCCCGTCCGTATACGTGGGCTGTTGGCCTATCGGTCTGATCCACCCCTTGATCTACAACCTATATCCCACAATCAGGTGAATTGTGGCCCTGAGACAGCACAGGGTCCGAGATCGCGCGCACGATCGCCGCGGCCGCTTCGAGAGGATCCATCTCGCCCGAAAGAGCCAATCCGGATACCGAAGCCCGTAATCGTCGAATCCACGTGCGCTGATTCTTGGCGAACCGTCGGGTCTCGATCTTGATCCGCTCGACGGCATCGTCCAAGGCCGCTCTCCCCTCGAAGTGCTCCATGAGCTGCTTGTACCCGAGGGCCTCGCGGGCCTGCGGGCCAAGCCGCCCGGCGCGCCAGAGTCCACGCGCCTCTTCCAGCAGGCCCTGGTCCATCATCGCGCGCACACGGGCGTTGATCCTCCGGTTGAGCGCCTCGACCGGCCACTCGAGCGTGACCAGGAGCACATCGCGCCGCGCCCGCCCCCGATCCCACTGCTGCTGATGAAAAGAGAGGCTCGCGCCGGTCTGTCGGAAGACCTCGAGGGCGCGCACGGTGCGGCGGGAGTCGTTGGGATGGATCCTCGCCGCGGCAGCGGGGTCGATGCGTTCGAGCTCCGCGCGGCGCGCGGCCGGGTCCATCGCGGCGAGTTGCGCGCGCAGAGCGGGGTCCGGGGGCGGCCCCTCGAAGAGCCCATCGAGCAGGGCCTTGGCGTAGAGGTGCGTGCCGCCGACGACGACGGGCAGGCCGCCGCGCGCGCGGATCGAAGCGATCGAGGCCTCCGCGGCGCGCAGCCAGTCGTCCACGGTGAACGCCGCGCCATCGGGTTCGGCCACATCGACCAGATGGTGGGGGACCTCGGTGCGCTCCGTGGCGGAGGGTTTGGCGGTACCGATGTCCATGCCCCGGTAAATCTGGAAGGCATCCGCGGCGATGATCTCAGCCCCCCCCACCTGCGCTCCCACCCCCGCCCCTCCACCCACCCCGCTTCCACGACCACCGTCGCCGCCGCGACGAACGCTCAGGGCGCGGGCGAGGGCAAGAGCCACACCGGACTTGCCCGATGCGGTCGGCCCCACGATCAGCGGGAATCGTGCCGCGCTGGCGTTCACTGTTGGGGACGGTACCCCGACGGAATCGCTCGGGCGTGGCACGAGCGGTCGGCGATCGATCACGATCGTGATTCGACGGTCGCCGGATGACGCTCGCTGGTTGCGCGGCGGACGGCTTTGCTTTGTCCCCCCCCCTCCCCCCCCCACCCGCCCGTTCCCCGCGCAGGGGAATATCGCCGCGCAACCTGGGTGACTTCTTCAACGGCCCGCGAAGCGGAGCTCGTTCAATATAAAGACCGTGCGTGTCATGGTTTGCGCCAGATCCATTCGATCTGTGGGCACGTCAAGTAAGTGTTGACAAATAATGAATTATTGGTAAGCTCTTGAGCAGAGCAAATTATTTTGTAAGCATGTTCCTGTTTCGACTGGAGCTCGCCCGTGAGATACACAATTATCCTGAGCGTTGCCCTGACGATGCTGCCGCTCGCTGTGACAGCCGTGGTATTTGCGCGGCCCGGCGGCGCTCCGCCCGCGTGCTGGGAGCGCAAGGAGCTCAACAATTCAATCCAGTGCGATGGAAGCTGCACGAGCTACACCGTTTGCCCGGGACGCATCCTGTGCATGCCGGGATCAACCAACAATTACGCGAGCCCCATCACCTACAGCATCCAGCCGTGTCACACGTATACGGGCGGCACGGGCGCGTGTCCGGCTTGCGGCGGCGGCGTGCTGGTGATTCCTGACGTTATCACGACGCCAGGTCCGATTCCGGTCCAGTCCTGCTCGGGCGGTTGCCCGTGAGTACAATGCGCACGAAGCGGCATGGCTCGTCCGCTCTCGCGGGCACCTTTGCGGCACTGAGCATCTGCGCCTCTTGGTCGAGGGCGCAGGACGCTGCTTCGGCGACTGATTTGCGTCGGCTGTCCGCGCGGTATGCGCAGGTGGGCGCGGTCCGACTCCGATTGGCGATGAAAGACACGGCACCCAACCTCGGAATCGAGCGTCATCTCGACGTCACGCAAAGCGGGCGATTTCTCGCCAAGGATTATTACCAACCACAAGCCCGGCTTGCGGACTGGCTGGCGGTGCCTCACTATTTCGTACATTTCGACGGACACGTGATGCGCATCGCTCAGCCGCCGGGAGGAACGTACGAAGAGCGGCCGGCGCCGCCCGGGCTGATGGGCGGACCACCCGGGCCGATCCAGTGGACGTACTGCCCATGGCCCGTGATTCCGAAGCTGGTCGAATGGCTTGAAAAGGCTCCGGACCTGCACATCACCGTTTCCCGGGAAGGGGAGTATTCCGCAACGAGCGTTCAATCGATGCTGGCGCTCGATTGGAACAATTCGGGCCGTATCCAGCGCGTCGCGAGGGAAGAGGCAACCGGTTACGTGTTTGCCGTCTCGTTTGGCTATGCGGAGGGCGAAGCGGAGTCGTTGCCGCGACCGATCAGCCTTCATGAGACCATTCGCTCCGAGCCCGCCTCACGGGTGAAGCTTGAGAGCGACCATGACTACAACGTCATCGCCTTTGACATAGCCGCTGCCGGATCGGAATCCGATCCGGCCTTCGATCCCGTGGCATTGAAAACCAATCGCTTCGATCCCAAGACAAAGGACGTATTCGCTCCCGATGGCAGCAAACTCTACAACGAGGACAGTGCGATGGCCGCTTTCGATGCCGCCGCTGGAAAAGGCACGTGGCGTCCGTGGCTGCTTGGTCTGATCGGCGCCGCCGCCGTGCTGTCCGTCATCGCCTCGTATCGCCGGCTGAAGCGAGGGGCATGAGCCTTCGGCGTCGCATCATGCCTCTTGCCTCGCTCGCGTGTCAATTCCATGCGCGCCGCACCCAGCGAGCGATCCGGCTGTGGCACCGCGCACGGTCGGTCGCGGCCCTCTTTTCAAAGTAGGATCATTGCGGAAGGAACACGATTTGGACCTGTCTGATGGGGCATCGGTTCGGCGCATGCACGGCGCGCGGTAGTTGATGGGGAGGGGTGGCGCGGTTTGAGTGCGGACGGAACGATCGCGGCATCCGACGGCGGGGCATCGAGCCCCGGCCGCGAACGCGTGCGAGTTTCATTCCCGGGCGGGATCGCGTGGATCGCACGGCGCCACGCCCGCGTCAGCGCCTGCCGCGGAATTCCGGGTGATTCTCTGGCCAGCGGAGCCGATTTTCTCGCTCTGGTAGGAAAGACGGGCGACCCCGAAACGGACCTGTTCCGGTCGGGCGAAACGCGGCGGCGGGCGGGGCCAACCGGAGGTGACCTGTGCGGACAAGCATGATGTCGGCGGCGGCGATGGGCGCGGCGGTCCTGGTCGGAGCGGCCGGGGCGGTCCGGACGGCTTCCGCTCAGTGCAACTTCTCGTGGCTGGGGATCCCGGACTTCGACCAGCGGCGCTCGGGCTCGTTGTGGGACACGGGGTCGGGCCTGCCCGGCGAGGGCGGCTGGTACTGCGTGCCCACATCGATGGTGAACCTGATGGCCTACCTGTCGAACCAGGGCTTCCCGGAAGCCATGAACCGGCCCGGGCCCTCGAACTGGCAGAACAGCAACAACTACTACTGGGTCTCGGGCTACCTGACCGAGATGGGCAACTTCATGGGCACCGGCGCCAGCTCGGGCACGGGCTCCAACGGATGGGTCGCGGGCACGGAGGCGTGGCTGCAGGCGGTGGGCCTGTACGACGAGTTCTCGGTGTACTGGCACGGGTCGAGCCCCGAATGGACGCCCAGCCCGATCTTCATGCACGTCGAGATGGACTATTACGGCTCGCTGGTGGCGTTCGCGCACGGTCCGTACGCCTACGCGAATGCGACGCGGGGCTGGTACCGCACGGGCGGCCACATCTGCACGCTGTTCCGCACCACCAACGCGTGCGGCAACACGCCCTCGATCGGGTACAAGGACCCGTGGACGAGCGACAGCAAGACCAGCCAGTCGGCCTTCTCCTCGGCCAGCACGGCCCTGCAGGGAGACAACGTGCGGATCAACTACGAGGACCGCCTGCAGTGGCGGATGGTGGACATCTCCGACGCGAACACGCGCCGGTACATCGACGAGGTGTGCGTCATGCGGCCGAACTTCGTTTTCACCGGGACCAGCACCGACGGCCTGAAGCTCCGCCGGTTGTTCAAGCTCCCGTCGCACCCGCGTCCGATGGAGGACGTGCTCGCCGGGCCGGGGGGGCGCACCATCAAGCACGTGGCGCTCGACGACGCCACCCGCAATCTGTACATCGTGTCCACGCCCGGGCTGTTCAACAACCCCCCGCCGCGCCTCTGGAGCCTTGACCCCTCCACCATGACCTACACCAACCTCATGGACACCACCGCGCTGCCCACGTCGCTGCTGACCGATCGGCGCGGCTACGTGATCCTCGCCGGCGACGGCTCGGTGCGCAAGCTCAAGATCGGCGGCCGCACCCCCACGATCGTGCAGCAGGACGCCGGCGGCGTGAACTACGACGACCTGGCCATCGACGACGCGACCGACACGATCTACGCGCTGGACGAGGGCACGCGGACGATCCGCCGCTACCCCGGCGGGAACCTGACCCAGGGCGTGACCAATTCGCTGGACACACCCGTGCCGTTCTCGGGCAAGGGGAGCCTGGCGATCAACCCCGTGGACGGCACCCTGTGGCTGGCGTCGCAGGGCGTGACCAACGTGCGCAAGATCGGGCTGCACCCCCCCGCCACCGGCGGGCCGAACGTCTGGCAGGTCGAGCAGACCGCGAGCAACGCGGCGATGACCGGCATCGAGGACCTGCAGTTCTCCAACACCGGGAAGATCCAGATCCTCAGCGGCGGCAAGGCGCAGCAGTTCAAGCGCGAGCTCACCGGGGCATGGAGCGCGGACACGACCGCGCCGCTGCACAACCTGCCCGCCAAGAACTTCCTCTTCACCACCCGCTCGCGCACCAATTTCGATCCCGCCCTGCACACCGGCCCGGGCTGGGACAACAACGTGCTGGACCCGCACGGCGGGTTGCAGCACGAGGTCCGCGACTGCCCGGCCGACTTCAACATCGACGGCGTCGTGGACGATTTCGACTACTTTGATTTTCTCAACGCGTTCTTCTCCAACGACCCCGACGCGGACATCAACGGCGACACGTCCATCGACGATTTCGACTTCTTCGATTTCCTGAACTCGTTCAACACGCCCTGCGCCTGACACGCGCCGCCCAAGCGAAGGCCCCTCTCGCCGTCATCCGCGATACGAAGCCAACGGCACACGGACCGGCCCGGGCGCGAGAACCGTCTCGCTCTCGGGCCGGTTCTCTTGTTCGCGTGACGGGCCGTGCACACGCCTCCTGCCGAGCCGGTACACTGGTTCGGGGGTGGCCCGGCCCCCCACACCGCCACCCCACCTGAAGGAGGAAACCGAATGAAGCTCACCACCCGGATCGCCCGCGTGACGCTCGGCCTGCTCGCCGCGTCCCCGCTGCCCACGGCGATCGCGGACCCGCCGCGCGACTATCGGCTGGAGATCGTGGCGCAGACCGACGGCACGCTCACGTCGATCGACGACCGGGTCTCGATCAACAACCAGGGATGGATCGGGTTCAGCGGCGTGCAGTCGGGCGTGTCCAAGGCATTCGTCAGCCCGGCCACCGGCTCGTACCAGGTGGTGGCGCAGTCCGCGTCGTCCGACACCTACCTGGGCGGCTCGATCAACAACCTCATGCCCGCGCAACTGGCCACCCGCAAGCGCGTGAGCGGACCGCTGTTCTTCGCGTACATCTTCAACACCTCGAACAACTCCTCCACGCTCGTCTCCGGCACGGACGGGGCCGTGGTCAGCTCGGTGCTGGGGTTCCCGGACATCGACGACGAGGGGTACATGATCACCGCCGCCCTCACCAACAGCTCCACCAACGCCGGGATCGTCTGGGGATCGAACGTCAACACACGCTACGTGCGCAGCTTCGGCCCCACCTCGACCCGCCTTCGCCCCCAGCTGAGCAACACCGACGAGGCCGTCCTGCGCGATCAGAACGGCCGCATCCTGCTCATCGATTACCTGGTCGGCGCCGACGAGGTGATCGCCCCCGCGCCCGGCAACGCCGCGCTCGCGCTGGTGCGGCCGGGCGTGTCGGCCGACGCCCACGCCGTGGGCTACGTGACCGACGTGGGCCAGGGCCAGGGCGTGTACCTCTCGGTACGCGGCACCAACCCCGACACGAGCGCCTACGTCCGGTACACGCTCGCCTCCACCGCGGACGGGTACGCGTTCCCCGATGAGCAGCGTGTCGGCGTGTGGACCCGAGTCAACTCGGACGATTCCGACTACCGCTTCGCGGGCGCGGTCTTCGCGGCGATCAAGGACGGCGTCCTGGGCGTCTACACGTCCAGCGTCTCCATCTTCGACAAGGTCGCCATCCCGGTCGGGCCCCCGGTGCTCGTCATGAAAGTCGGCGACGTGGTGGACGGCCGGACCATCTCCAGCATCTCCCTGTACGACCCCGTCGATCAGCACGGCAACATCGCCGTGCTCGCCGGCTTCAGCTCGGGCGGCACGGGCATCGTCCGGGCCACGCCGCGCACGCACATTCTCGCCTCGGGCGTGGACTGGGGGGTCCTTTCTCCCTGGCACAAATCGGGCGAGTACTTCATCCACGCCATGCTCCCCCTCATCCGGGCCGCCGACGTGGTGTACCTCCCCCTTGACGACGGCGACTTCGGGAACATCGACACCGTGAAGACCGCCCTCGACGCCATGTACGCCCGGATGAAGCCCGACGACCGTCTCGTCTTCTACATCAACTCCCACGGCTCGGGGCGCACCGACGAGAACGGCCCCGGCGACGAGCCGCTCATCCAGATCCAGGACGACGCGCACGACGAATCCCACTACGCCCCGTCCTCGCAGGACGAGTCCATCTGCATGTCCAAGACGATCCTCCATGGCAAGGAGCGCTGGACCGACGACCAGTTCGCAGATTATTTCGCCGACCCGTCCAAGCCCGTCTGGTCCCAGGTCGACAAGCTCTTCGTTCTCAACCAGTGCTACAGCGGCGGGTTCTGGAACGGCGGGCCCGCCGACACCACCGGCGACCTCTCACGCCTCGGCCGCGTGGCCCTGCTGGCCGGCGCCACCGAGTCGGGCTTCGCCAAGACCGTCGTGATCGGGGTCAAGTCGAACCTCGTTCACGCCCTCGAGCGGGCCGTCCCCGGCGTGGTCACGCAGGCCGGGGCGTCGCTCGCGAACCTCGTCAACGCCGTCAACGGTGAGCTCGCCAACTTCAGCACGACCCCCGGCCTCATCATGAGCGAGTTCCCCAGCGAGGACTACTGGGACGTCCCGGTTCTCACCACCGAGGTCGCCGTCGGTCACTCCACCTCGGACTTCACGCTCACGTTCGGCGCGCCGCCGGGGCCGTGCCCGGGCGATTTCAACGGCGACACCAGCCTCGACGACTTCGATTACTTCGATTTCCTCAACGCCTTCTTCGCCAACGACATCAGCGCCGACTTCAACGGGGACACCTCCGTTGACGATTTCGATTTCTTCGATTTCCTCAACGCCTTCGGAGCGGGGTGCTGAGGCCGACGCGGCCGCTACCCAATGCGCCGGGGCGCGCTCGAATTCGAATCGGGCGCGGTCGTGCCCGGGGCGCCGGCCGTGCACGCCATCCAAGCCGTGATGAAAAACGTCCGGACCCGCAGGCCCGAGAGATTCTTGAACATTTTCTTGTGAACGCCGTCGCGAATTCCTAACATTTGTTCGGTCCGAGCCCGCTCGCGGCACGCTCGTGGCGCGCCGCGTCCGCGGCCCGGACCGGCATGACACCCCCACACCCGCAGCGCAAACCCGATCCAGAAATCGATCCGGATGCCCTGGAGGTCTTCTCCCGCTTCGGCTACAGCCCGGCCGAGCCGACCGAAAAGGTCAACGTTTCCAGGGATCCCGCCGCGCAGGGGCCGCGCGACCTCAACTCCGTCGGCCGCACACGCTTCACGGGCAAAGACGCAAGCCACTTCTACCTCGTTGATCTCGATTACATGCCCCTGGCGCTGGCCGAACAGTGGCTGAGCGAGTTGGGGTTCACGCGCTCGCCGGATATCCAGTCGGATTTCGAGCACGCGGTCAGGAACGGCTCCGTCCGCAAGGAGTCCCTCAAAAAACTCGAAAACGTGTTCTTCTACCGCCGGGCCGACGACGGGCCCAAGCGAACCGCTCCCCTCCGCGTCTTCCTCTGGAACTGGAGGATCGACCACAAGGCGAGGCCCGAACCGTGGATGGACCAGGGGGGTTGGTACGCCCCGGCTGCGCAGGTCGCTCGCTTTGCGCTCTATTCCATGAAGGTTGAGACGAACCCGGCCGTGAAGGAGTCCTTCCTGAAAGGCTGGATCCGCCGCGTCCTCGGATCCTGATCCACGATCGCTCGCCACACGCCGAACTCCCTCCAGGAGATTCATGCGCGGCGGCCGTTCACCCGATCCCATTATCCGGCGATTGCCTTGACAATCCCTGCTCTTATGCTATATTTTCCCTAACACGGACGCTTCGCACGCCTCGGGGCAAGACGCCCTACCCCCGCCGCCCCTCGCGGCATCCGATCTGGTTTGCTACCTTGCTTGCCCTTGCGGGAGCGTGAGCCATGAGCGACATCGTCGTCAAGCGGATCCCGTCGGGCATGTACCTCGCCTCGCTCCGCGACGATCCGCTCATCTCCGACGTGGGGCGGACCGAGCACGAAGCCCGCCAGAACCTCCGGCTCATCGAGCAGTTCCTCGCGCAGCGTGACGGCCGCGGCTCCGCCAGGGGCTTCGCCCTCACCCGGATCTTCCCGTTCCTGAAGCGCAAGCCCGCGCCGGTGCACGCCCGCTGAGTCGCGGTGCACGCGCGGGATGATCGCTCATCATCCGCCACCTCAATGGGAGCGGGCTCGCGTCCCGGCGATGGCGTCTCGCCCGCTTCATTCCGACGGGCGCGGCACCTATCGTTCTCCCCCATGCCTCACGTCATCGCCGAGCCCTGCGTCGGAACCAAGGACACCTCGTGCGTCGAGGTCTGCCCGGTGGACTGCATCCACCCCACCAAGAACGAACCGACCTTCGGAAAGACCGATCAGCTTTACATCGACCCCGACACCTGCATCGACTGCGGCCTGTGCGTGGACGAGTGCCCCGTCAAGGCGATCTTCCCCGAGGAGGATCTTCCCGCTCCCTGGAAGGGGTACGTGCAGATCAACCTCGATTTTTACAAGTCCAAGGGCTGATCCGGGTCCCCGTTCGGTCCGATACCTCTTCCGATGCCGACCGGGGCTGAGCGCATGGACATCACCATCATCGGGGCCGGGTTCTCGGGGACGCTCACCGCGGTCCACCTCGTGCGCGCCCGTTCCGACATCCGCGTGACGCTGGTGGAACGCAGCGGCCGCTTCGGGCCCGGCCTGGCCTACTCCACGCCCGACCCCTCCCACCTGCTGAACGTCCCCGCGGGCAACATGTCCGCCTTCGATGACCAGCCGTCGCACTTCCTCGACTGGGCCCGCTCGGCCGACCCCAGCATTCACACCGGCTCGTTCGTCCGCCGCAGCCTGTACGGCGAGTACATCCGCTCGGTGCTCGACGCGGCACGCTCGGCCCACCCCGACCGCATCCGCCTGTGCCACGACGAGGCCCTCCGGGGCCGGTGGGACAACGGCTCCTGGCATGTGGAGCTGCGCTCCGGCGAGGCGCTGACCTCCGCGGCCCTGGTGCTGGCCCTGGGCAACACCCCGCCCCAACCGCCACCCGGGGCCGACGTTCGGGTCTTCGGGCACGCGGGCTACGTCTCCAACCCCTGGAACGTGGAACGGCTGCGGGCCATCGACGCCGGCGCCTCGGTGCTGCTGATCGGCGCCGGCCTGACCATGGTGGACGCGGTGCTCACCCTCCGCGACCGCGGCCACACCGGCCCCATGACCGCCATCTCGCGCCACGGCGTGGCCCCGCGAACCCACCGCTCGCCGTCCAAGCCGCCCGTTGGCCGTCGCCCCCCCGAGGCCCTCGACCGCTGGGACGGCTCGGCCCTGGGCATGCTGCGGATCCTGCGCGCCGCGGTGGCCGACGGCGCCGCCGCGGGCGCCGATTGGCGCGAGGCGGTCAACTCGATCCGCACCATCACCCCGCAGTTGTGGAGCCGGATGGCCGAGACCGAACGGTCGCGCTTCCTCCGCCGGCTCCGCTCGTACTGGGAGGTCGTGCGGCACCGGGCCGCGCCCGAGATCGGGGCCCTCATCGCCGACCTCATGGCCGCGCGCCGCCTCAAGATCCGGCCCGCGCGCCTCGAATCGCTCGCCCCGGCGGGCGCCAAGCTCGAGGCCCGGTTCCGCCCCCGGGGATCCGAGCAGGTGCAGCGCATGATCGTTGACGCCGCCATCAACTGCCTGGGCCCGGACACCGACCTCTCGCGCTCGGCCGATCCGCTCACCCGGCAGCTGCTCGATTCCGGGATCGTTCGCACCGACGCCCTGCGCCTGGGGCTGCTGGCCGACCCCGAGGGCCGCCCCCTCGGCGCCGACGGCCGGCCCGTGCCCGGCATGATCATCGTCGGGCCGTGGCGCCGGGCCCAGCACTGGGAAGCCACCGCGGTGCCCGAACTGCGCAAGCAAACCCTCCGCGCCGCCGGCCTGCTCGCCGGCCCGTCGCGGTAACGCGACCCACGATCCAACCGCGTGACGACGCGACCCCGCGCGGCGGACGAGCCCGCTAGGCCGCTTCCTTTCCCGTGCCGCCGGTCGGGCCGGCCCCCACGCGAAAACGCCGTTCCCAGCCGTCGGGCCGGACGTTCGCCGGGGCGTTGTGCGGCTCGGTCCAGTCCTCGGCGCTGCCCACGCGGATCTCGCTGCCGCAGGTCTTGCGGTACCCGAGGAGGCGCACCACCTCCAGCACGTCGGTCCACGTGGGGAAACCCTTGGCGTTGGATCGCTTGAACGCCTCGATGGCCATCAGGAACAGGAACTGTTCCTTGGTCATCTCCCCCTCTTCGGCGCTCTTGGAAAAATCACTCAGCCGGCGCCCGGGGCCCCGGCGGCGCTCCAGCCCGCTTACGTCCGGCTCGGTCTCATCGCCACGGGCGGACGCCGCCGCGTCGTCGCCGGCACGAACGCCCAGCTCCCGCGCCAAGCGCTCCACCTCGCGCCGGTCCAGGCCCAAGCGACGGTCCACGGTCGCGGGCCGATACGGGGCGCGCGCCTCCCCGGGATCGCCCCGCCGCGGCGGCGCGGCGGACGGATTCGGTTCGGACGGGTCGGGCCGACGCGGATCGTTCGACATGGCGTGCTCCCCTCGCGTGGACGCGCGGGGGCGGGGGCCGAGTGGTGCCGGCCGGCCGTCACGCCGCGCTAGAAGTCGTCGTCTTCGTCATCGTCAAAGTCATCGTCCAGGTCCTCGTCGTCGTCGTCGTCGCCGAAATAATCGTCGTCCCCTTCGTCAAACTCCTCGTCATCTTCCTCGCCTTCCTCATCGTCGGCGCCGCCCTCCGCATCGTCCTCTTCCTCATCGTCCTCATCTTCGTCACCCTCGGCTTCTTCCTCACCGGGGCGGCCCTTGGCGCCCAGCACCTCCACGCCCGGCCCGCCGCGCTCCCACCAGCGCTCCGACGGACCGAACATCCCCGACAGACCCACCGTCCCCGCGCCGCCGGACGACGCCACCAGAAGTTCCGCGGCCATGATGCTTCCCTCTGCTCGTTTCACCGCTGCATCCTTCCCGATCCGATCCGCCGGGAACCACCCCCGGCCTTCGTTCCGGACCGATTCCATTTCGG
This sequence comes from Phycisphaerae bacterium, assembly GCA_016794925.1. Classification (GTDB taxonomy): domain Bacteria; phylum Planctomycetota; class Phycisphaerae; order Phycisphaerales; family UBA1924; genus JAEUIW01. Next base: position 18,094 of record JAEUIW010000004.1, on the reverse strand, counting down.
TCCCGCAAGACCCCCGGATCGTCGCGGTACACTACTGCACTTGCGGCCGGTGTCAACCGGGCTCACACGACTGTGTTTTCCCCCCTTCATCCACATGAACGTGGCGCTCCGGTTTCCCCTCTTTTCATGGCCCGACGCCTTCCCGCCCGACCATTGCCCTGCCCCCCGATCCCCATATGAACCCGCCGCAACCGCCGATCCCGAGCCCCGCCGCTCCCGCCGCCGCCGCGCCTCCCGTCGCGTCGCCGGTCTCGCAGCCACCCGCAACGCCCCACACATCCTTCGACCCCACCCATGATGAGGAGATGCTCCAGCCCGTGGCCTTCGCGCTGGCCTTCCTCATCCCCGGACTGGGGCATGCCTACCTGGGACAGGCCCGCCGCGGCGTGATGATCGGCATCGGCGTGCTTGGACTCTTCATCAGCGGGCTGTTCATCGGGGGCGTGGACAGCGTGGATCGGCGTGAGGATTTCTTCTGGTTCCTGGGCCAGGCGTTGGTGGGGCCGGTGGCCTTCGGCGTGGACTACTACCACCAGAATCACCTGAAGGTGACGGACCCCGGGTCAAACGTGCCCCGCTCGCCGCGCCCCAACGAGAAGCGCCTGCCCGACGGCACCGCCGCCCCGCTGGACGCGTCCAAGGGTGAACGGCCGCCGTATTCCAAGTCGCTGGGCCGGGCCAACGAGCTGGGCACCCTCTACACCACGGTCGCGGGGATGATGAACCTGATCTGCATGATCGACGCGGCGTTCAACCGCAGGAAGGCCCGGCCCGCGTGATCCTCCTCGCCCACCGCCCATTCCTGGACCCGCTCAACGTGTCCTCGTACTGGTTCGTCCTGCTGGCGCCGATGTGCCTGTTCATCTCCATCGCGTGGAAGGCCATCCGCGTGCGCTCCTTCGCGGGGTACTGGCGCGAGGTGGTGGTGATGACCGCGCAGACCCTGCTCGGGATGGTCGCGCTCGCCGTCGCGTTCTACCTGCTGGTCGAGGTCTTCGTGCGCACCATGCAGAACCGGTGAGGCCGCGGCGGCGCGCTCAGCACCCCGCGTTGAACGCGTTCAGGAAATCGAAATAATCAAAGTCGTCCACGCTGGTGTCGCCGTTGAAATCGGCGGCGGAGCTGTTCGCTAGGAACGCGTTGAGAAAATCGAAGTAGTCGAAGTCATCGACCTCGCAATCGTCGTTGTAATCGGCGAGGCACTCCAGCACCCGGGCGACGCTCGTGCTGATTGTGCCACAGGGCTCGGTGACCACACAGCGATAGCCCCGCGCGTGCGCCGCGCCGATGCGCTTCCCGTTGGCCACGTCGGCGGCGATGCGCACGACCCCGGTGCTCGACCCCGAGACGACCGCGCCGACGCCGGCAGCACCACCGTCCCACGCCGCGGTTGACCCGTCCGCAAGATCTACGAATTGTCCGCTTCCCGGCGCGGTCTCGCGTTGCCACCGGTACGCGGTCGCGGCGTCGTCCGTGGTCGATGCGGTGAATACGGCGGCGCCCTCGCACGGCACTCGAACGCGGCTCGGCCAGGCGATCCCTTCGCAAGCCGTCATCGGGCGGACCACCACGCGCTGGGTTTGCGCCAGCGCAAGCCGGATGGGGCCCGTGCCGTCCGCGGAGTACGCGTACCACTCGTCGAGCCCGACGATCGGATCCGATGTTGTGTTGAGGGAGCAGTTAACATTCGGTTGTACGAAGGCAAGCACGACGTCGCTCCATGTTCCATACAACCCGCTGATCACGAATCCGTCTGTGTTGTTCGGTTCCCAGTTATGCACGAACCACCTGAGCCAGTCCGAATCTTGGTACGTGCAGGGAGTAGGGTCGGACGGGTCATCACGGACAGCGATGCGTACGTTCGGCGAAGTCGGAACGACGCGGACGAACGTCTTGGCGCGTCCGCCGCTCCCCGAGTTCGTCCGGTCATGCACCACGAACATCGACAATCCGTCTGGGAGCGCGCAATCCACAAAGAAGAGGTGGCTGCGGTTGCCCACGAGCTGCACGTGCGTGCCGTTGTACGAAGCAGGATTTTGCGCCCCGTACGCGTACTCCGCCGCGGCAGAGTTCGTGCTCACCCAGGGCGTGACCACGCCGACGATGTTGTCCCGCGGGTCGTTCGCGCCCGGCGCGCTGACCTGCATCACGACCAGCGGTGGTCCGCCGGCGGATATCCCGCTCAGCGTTCCCACAACGCTCGCCATCGACACGACCGACGCTCCGACGCGGCACGGCTTGGTGTTCATCATTCGCCTCCCGGTTTGGTGGTGCGGAATCGACGATTCGAGCAAGAAGGATAGAAGGATAGAAGGATAGAAGGATAGAAGGATAGAAGGATAGAAGGATAGAAGGATAGAAGGATAGAAGGATGCTCGATTTTAGGCAAGCCCTGAAAGGCACATCGGTGCTGTGAATCAAGGTCCCCCTCGGCAGGGCCGCGGAGTTCACAAGTCCTTGCGGATGCTGGAGTTAACACCCCGCGTTGAACGCGTTCAGGAAGTCGAAGTAATCAAAGTCGTCCGTCGTGCCGTCCTCGTTGAAATCGGCGTTGGGCGGGGTCGCGAAGAAGTCGTTGAGGAACTCGAAGAAGTCAAAGTCATCCACGCCGCCGTCCGCGTTCCAGTCGGCGGGGCAGTCCAGCGTCAGCTCCAGCACCCGGTTCTTGAGCCGTTCGGTGATGAACAGCGCCGGCCGATCAGCCAGCGCGGCACGGCCGAGGGTCACGTCGGTGGCGTGGTCCAGGCCCGAGAGCACGGGGGCCCAGCCCGCCGAACCCTTGGGCGCCATGTAGAGCGTGTCGCTCAGGCCCGCCGGGGTCAGCGCGAAGACGCGCCCGCGCCCCGCGTCGAGCGCGATCGCGCTGCCGCCGACGCCGGGCAGCGGCTGCAGCACGGTCGTGACGGCCGTCGCCGGCACGGTTTCCATGATCGAGACCGAGAGCCGGTCGGAGGTGAGCACCGTGCCGGCGCGGGCGTCGAATTCCACGTCGTTCAGGGCCGTCGCGACGTGCTGACCCGCCGCGTGTGACGGGTCGAGCGCGAGGAGCACGCGGCGGACGCCGTTCGAGAGATTCACCTCGTACACCGACGCCGTCGTGGAGTCCCAGACATAGACCAGGCCCGATCCCGCCGGGCCCGAGCAGCAACGCTGCTGCCCCGTGCCGTTGCCGGCGGGGTTGAACCGCCAGGCGAACGTGTGGAGCGTGGACGCCGCGCCGGTTGACGGCAGCACGCCCACCATCGTCCCCGGGTTGGGCACCTCGTTGGCGATGAGCAGGCGCCCGCTGAACGGGTCGTAGTGAATCCCGGACTCCCCCGAGTTGCGGAACGTGTTGGTCTGATCGAACAGGATCGACACGCCCCCGCCCGGCGTGATCTTCGAGATCTGCACGCGGTCGCCGTCCGGGTAACGGGTCGAGCGGACGAACACCTCCTTGGTCGCCCGGACCTGCGTCACCATCTCGCTCCCCCCGCCGTTGGCGGTGAGCGTGGAGACGTTCACGGCGTGGACGCGCCAGGTCCATCCCGGCGCGGCGGTCTGCGCGCGGGCGGACGCGATCCCCGCCAGAACGATCGCCAGAGCGGGAACGGACGGCAACCGGCGCACGGCCATGGGCGCTCCTTGGTGGGGCGGAGTACGGCTCAGCATCCCGCGAAGAACGCGTTCAGGAAATCAAAGTAGTCGAAGTCGTCCACGCTGTCGTCGTGGTTCACGTCCGCGCGGGGGTTGGTGGTGAAGAAATCGTTGAGGAAATCAAAGTAATCAAAGTCGTCCAGGGAGCCGTCGCCGTTGTAGTCCGACGCGTGGAACGTCAGCACCACCGCGTTGCTCAGGTACTCGACCTGCACCCCGCCCGAGCCCGCGCCCAAGAGGTTGATGTTCGAGAAGCTCCCCGTCACCGAGCCCGTGCTTGAAACGACCGTGTAGGTCGAGCACGGCGCGGGCACGAACCCGCCCGCCACCGCCACCGTCAACGTGCCGCCGAGCTGCACCGGCACGGTGCTCGTCACCCGGTCATGCTGGTCCGGACCCGAACCGACCATGTCGATCAGCAGCCCCGACGAGCCCGTCAGCGTCAGGCTCGGGCCGTACTGGAAATCGATCACGCCCGCGCTCCCCGCCGCACCGGGGCTGATCGTCCCCTGGTTGACGAAGTTGCCGTACACGCGGCCGACGCCGCTGAGCGTGTGCGTAGCGGCCTGGGTCATGGTGCCGCTGGACGCGAAGAGGTACGCGGCGTCGAGGTTCCCGGCCGGGGCGTTGAGGCGCAGCTCGCCCGCCGCCAGCCCCGCGCCCCCCAGCGTGCCCCCGCCGGGCATGAGGGCGATGGTGGTCTGGTTCGCGGCGGCGGTGTTGAGCGTGACCACGCCCGCGTGCGACAGCCCCCCGCCGTCAAAATAAATGTTCGTGCCCGCCGTGACGTCCACCAGCCCATCCACCGCCACGCCGCTGAGGTGCTGCGCGCCCGCCAGGCACACGAACCGCCCGCCGCCCGAGGCGATCGCCGACCCGCCCGAGATCGACGTGCTGGTGAGCGTCACGTTCGCGCCCTGGGCCCGCAGCGCGCCCCCGCCGCTCTGGGCCAGCGTGGTGCCGCTCAGGCGCAGCTCGCCCCCGCCCTCGGCCCGCAGCGTGCCGGTGTTGTCGATCGGCCCGTTGGTGAGCTCGATCGCCGCGCCGGAACGATCGGCGCTGACCAGGCCCTGGTTGCGCAGGCCGTAGTAGATCCGCCCGCTCCCGTGGATCGTGCGCCCCGGCCCGTTGATGAAGTAATTACTGCCCCCCGCGCCGTTGTTGTAGATGTACGCGCGATCGAGCACGTCCCCGGTGGCGTTGAGGAGGATGTCGCCGCTCCCGGCGAGCGTCCCCCCGCCCTGCACGAGCACGATCGTGGCGTTGCCGCCGCCGGAGGTGTTCACCGTGATCGTCCCGGCGTGCGTGAGCACGCCCTGGACGCTCAGGTTGGTGGTGTCATTGATGTCCAGGTCGCCCGACAGCGTCACGTTCGTCAACGTCTGCGTGCCGGCCTCCGAGATGAACACGCCGCCGCCGCTCGCCGCGAGCGTGCCGCCGGCGATGCTCGTGGAGACCAGGTGGACGTCCGAGCCCTCGGCCGCGATCACACCGCCCGCCTGGGTGACGGTCATCCCCGTCAGGCGCAGCTCGCCCCCCGCGGCCTTGATGACGCCCGAGTTGTCCGCCGGGCCGCTGGTCAGCTCGATGAACTCCCCCGGTCGGTCCGCCGAGATGGTCCCCTGGTTCACCAGCCCGTAGTAGATCCGGCCGCTCCCGCGGATGGCCTTGGTGGAGGAGTTGACGAAGTAGTTGTTGCCCCCGGCCGCGTCGTTGTAGATGTACGCGCGGTCGAGGACCCCGCCCGTGGCGTTGAGCACGATCTCGCCCGTGCCCGTCAATGCCCCGCCCCCTCGCACGCGCAGGATCGTCGCGTTCGGGCCCGACTGCGCATTCACGGTCAGCGTGCCGGTGTGGTCCAGGTCCCCCGCCGCGGTGATGTACGTCCCGTCATTGATGTCCATCGGGCCGTTGACCGTCACGCCGCTGAGCGTCTGCGTCCCGATCTCCGAGACGATCCGCCCGCCGGCCGTCGCCGCCATCGTGCCGCCCGTGATCGAGGCGGACTGCAGCGTCACGTTCGATCCCTGCGCGAGGATCCCGCCCCCGCCGGTCTGCGTCACCACCGTTCCGGGCAGCCGCAGCGTCCCGCCCATCGCCGCCAGCAACCACGAGTTGGCGACCGTCGAGCTCGTGAACTCGATGGTGCTGCCGGGCACGTCCGCGGCGATGGTCCCCTGGTTCACCACGCCGTAATAGATCCGTCCCGTGCCGCGGATGGTGTGCCCCGACCCGTTGACGAAGTAGTTGTTGCCCCCGGCCGCGTCGTTGTAGATGTACGCGCGGTCGAGCACCTCGCCCGCGGCGCTGAGCACGATCTCCCCGCCCCCCGAGAGCGTCGTGCCCCCCGTCAGGCGCAGGATCGTCGCGTTGCCGCCCTGGCCCGGGTTGATCCGCACGCGGCCGGCGTTGACCGAGTCCCCCATGAGCCAGAGGACCGACCCGTCGCTGATGTGCAGCTCCGCGTCGGGGTTGCTCAGCGCGAGCGCGCCGATCCCGTAGCTGCCCGAGAGCGTGACGATGTAGCTCCCCGTCGTCGCGATGGAGGCGGTCTCCGCGCCGGAGTCGGGGACGTCCGCCGGCGACCATCGGGACGCGTCGCCCCACGACCCGTTCCCCGCAACCGCCCAGGACCGCACCTGCCCGCTCGCCGGCGCCGCCATTCCCGCCGCCGCCAGCACCAGCATCGCCCGTCTCATCCGTCCCTCCTTCGCCCCGGCCGCGCGCGGGCGGCCAAGGGCCGCACCCCCACGCGGGCCGCGCCGCCCGTGTCCGGTGCGCGAGCGCGGGAGCCAACCATCCAGTCTAATCGAATCCGCCGGAACAACCAGAAAAATCCCTGTATTCCGCGATTCTCCGCGTTCGATCAACAAAAAAACGACCCCGCGCCGGGGCCGGTCTTGGCTTCTTGTTCGCGGCCGGGGTTCCGCCCGTCCGACTCAGCACCCGGCGCCGAGCGCGTTGAGGAAATCGAAGAAATCGAAGTCGTCCACGCTGGTGTCGCCGTTGAAGTCGGCGGCGGGGCCGCTCGCAAAGAACGCGTTGAGGAAGTCAAAGTAGTCGAAATCGTCCACGCCGCCGTCGCAATTGAAGTCGGCGGGGCACACGGTGAGCGGCGCCGGGACGCTGGCCGCCGCGCCGCACGCGTTGTTCACCACGCAGCGGTAGCGCACCGCGTGAACCGCGGCCAATCGGCGCGCGTTCGCGATGTCCGCGTCGATGCGGAGCGTGCCGGACCCGGAGCCCGAAACGACCGCGCCCACGCCCGGCGCGCCCCCGTCCCATGAACCCGTCGGCCCGTCGGCGAGGTCGGCGAACACGCCCGGCGCGGCCTCCCGCTGCCATCGGTGTGTCAACGCGCCCGCGCCCGTCGCGCCGACGGTGAAGGCCGCGCCCCCGACCGGGCAGGTCGTCGCCGGGGCGGGCTGGTCGCTGATCCCCGCCGCGACGCACGCCCGCGTGACCGTCATGTTGTCGGCGAGGAAGATCACGCCGTAGTCCTGGCAGGTCGGCGGGCGAGCGTCGTAGTGCACGACGGCGCGGTCGAACCCGCCCGGCGCCGAGATGCTGAGCGTTCCCGTCGGCCACGTGCCCGGCACGGGCGCGGCGGCGGTGGCCGTCCCCGCCTGCACGCCGCCCAGGTACACCGTGACGCGCATGCGCGCCGAGTCGTCGCAGCCCAGCTCCTGCGGCGCGTACATGATCGAGAAGAACGTCAGCGGCTCGGAAAAATCGGCGATCAGGTCGGCCGGGAACACGCTGTTGGGATAGACGCACAGCCCCCCGAAGCCCGCGGGCGTGAAACCGAGCGCGTCGGCGTGCTGGATCGAGAAGCCCGATCCCGTGGCCGAGAGGTGCGCGGCCAGCCCGTCGAACGCGAGGCTCACCGGCAACGACGTGTACGGCGGGGCGTCGTCGAAAGTGAACGTCGTCGAGAGCGGATCGTGCACGAACTCGGCCGTGAGCACCAGGTCCGCGCTTGCCGGGAACGTGTACACCGACGCGGCGCTCACGGGCAGGCCGTACCACGTCCATCCGGCGAACGCGAAGCCCGGGTTCGCCGCCGCCGTCACCGTCACGCTCGCGCCCTCGTTGAACGTGCCGCCGCCCGTGGCCGTGCCGCCGTAGCTCGGGAGCGTGATGGTCGTGATCGTGTAGGCGGGCACGAAGTTCGCGACCAGCGTCCGGTCTTGCGTGACCGTGAACGAGTACACGCGGTTCGCGCTCACCCGCGTGCCGCCCTCGGTCCAACTGGAGAAGCCGTAGCCCGCGTTGGCGGTCGCCGTCAGGGTCGCGACCGACCCGCTCGGGTACGCCCCCGCGCCCGTGATCGTGCCCGCCGCGGCGGGGGATGCGCTCGCGCCGATGGTGAACGACGACCCCGCGGCCTTCATGAGCGTGAACGCGCAGTCGCCGGAGATGGACTGGTACATCCCGCCCGATCCGCCGATCCTGCGGAAGTGCGACCCGTCCCCGCCCGTGCCCCTGGCGATGCTCCAGTCCGGCGGCCAGTAATAGGTGGGCGTGAGGCCCTGGTACGCCTCGATCTGGATCCAGTACTTGGTCCCCGCGACCGCCTGGAACGGCGCGGGCAGCGTGAAACGATAGTCGTACATCGCGACGCCCCCGGCGCTGCCCGCCGGCGTCTCACCCGCGTTGCCGTTGGTGTGGTGCCGGATCAGCGGCGGGTGGGTCACGTCGGGCTGGGAGCCGCCCGCGATCGATGCGTAGATCGAAACGGTGAAGTCGTACACCGGCGCCTTGCCCGCGCCCGACAGGTAGTTCGTGTACGCGCCGCGCCAGTGCACCTCGGTGATGGCCGTGTTCGACGCCAGCGCGAAGGCGTCCCACACGTACGCGTCGTCGTCCAGCCCGTCGGGCGCGTACCACGCCGACTTGTACTGGCCGCCCGCCGGATCGGGCGGCTGCGCGTACGCCACGTCGGCGCGAGCGGACGCGCCCAACATCGCCAACGCCAAGACGGTTCCCACCAACGTTCGCATCGCCGTGCTCGCGGATTTCATGGTCCGTCCTCCATTAAAGGATAGTATTATCCTTAATAGCGGCGCCGACGCTGGAGAGTTCGAGAACGCGAGCTGGACACGCACGAAAAAACGACCAGGCCAGGCCAAGCAAGGGGACGAACCGGTCGGGGCGCAATGAAAGACCGCCCCCTTCGGGGCGGTCTTTGTTCGGTCGATCTGAATCTGGTCTCAGCGCTCGCCGGACGACTGGGAGCGGGACTCTTCGCCGCGTGTGCCCATGGGCTGCCCCTTAGCGTCACGCATGAACATGAACCACGGGAAGTTGGCCGCGCCGCCGCCGCCGCCGTTGTAGGTGAAGTGCGCGTCGAGCGCCCGAGCGATCCGCGTCTTGATCTCGCCGAGGTGGGCGCGGCTGTACGGGTCCAGGTTCGCGTCGCCGCGCTTGGCCGAGGCCTCGATGCGGCCCTGGAGTTCACGGAGCTTGGCGGTCGCCAGGGTGGCGATGGTGCGTCCCGCCGGGCCCGAGCCGCCGCCGATGGAGAGGTCGATCAGGCGCTCGGCGTGCTCGCGCTGCAGGGCCCGCCGCAGCGAGCTGATCATGGGCTGCCGGGCGGTGTACTTCTGGGCGGAGTCCTTGTCGAGCTCGGACCAGATCGCCGCGGAGATCGTGTCGATCATCTCCGGGAGCGTGAACGCGTCCTTGTCCGCGGGGGTCATGAACTCGTTGTCGTACACCCGGCGCAGGCGGACGGGGTTCATGAGCATGGTGAGCGCCGAGGCCTGCACGCCGCTGACGCGGTCGTGCACGGGCCAGGTGGCGTCGCTGCCGGGCGTGGCGTCCTTGTTGACGGTCATGCGTCCGAGCAGCTCGGGGGTGAGGCCGAACGCCGCGTCGAAGAACGAGTTATCGATGACGAACTTGAGCGCCGCGCGCTGCGTCTCGGCCGGGAGGGGCGTCACCGGCGCCCGGTTGCCCGGGTCGCCCTTGCGGTCCCGCACGATGTTCGAGCCGCCCAGCCAGTTGGCGATGATGTTCACGCCGTTCATCTGCGTGGAGAGCGTGATCTCGTACCCGCGGCGGGCCCGTGACCACGGCTCGCCGTCCTTGACGAACTTCTCGATGATCTTCGTGCGTCCCGTCGCCGCCAGTTTCACGAGGTCCTGCGCGTACGCGAGCGGATCGGCCGCCAGGTCGTACCGGCGCGCCAGCGGGTCCGGCCCGCCGGTGTCCTCGTCGGTCGCGTACGTCAGGAGCGGGTCGCTCACTTTCTTGAGCACCTCCTTCACGTCGCCGGTGGTGTACCCGTACTCGATCGCCCACATGTCGTAGGGGCCGATGCCGATCTGGTTGAAGTCGCCCTGAACGAGCTTCTCGTTCATGTTGATGTTCACGGGCGTGTAGTCCATCACCGAGCCGGTGAAGGGCTTGCCCTTCATCTCGGCCGAGTTGATCTGCGCCATGGTGTAGATCGACGACGACTTGAAGTTGTGCCGCAGGCCCAGGGTGTGGCCGACCTCGTGCACGGTCAGGTGGGCCAGCGCCGGGCCCACGAACCACTCGGGGATGCCGTCGATCTTGTCGCCCTCGTCCTTCTTCTCGTCCTTCTTGCCCTCGCCGCCGGGCTTGGCGCCCCCGTCCTGGCCGGCCGGGTCGGACAGGTCGAGCATGTCGTTGACGTGCATGAACAGCCCCATCATCGCCATGTTCCGCGCCATGCCCTCGCTGGCCGTGCACAGGTTGCCCTTGCCGCCCAGCAGCTGACTCAGGCGGGCCAGCTCGGGGTTCATGTCCACGTTCACGTCGCCCACCGTTGCGTGCTCGTGCCCGTCCCCGGACGCCTGGGTCATGAGCCGCTCGGCCCGCTGCGCCATCCGGCGCGCCAGCACCGCCTCACGGTCCTCGGGGGCCGCGAGCAGCACCCGCGGGTCCCACGACGGGTGCTCGTCCAGCCACGCCAGCGCCTCCGCGTTCATCCCCTCCATCGCCGCCATCGGCAGCACGTCCTGGCTCTGGTACCAGAAGTGCCGGATCCATCCGTCCGTGAGCACGATGTCCGCGTCCAGGATCTGTCCCGTCAGCGGGTGGGCGCGGCTGGGCCCGATCGCCGTCCCGATGTCGTTGCTCAGCCAGCGCACGAAGTTGTACCGCACGTCCTCGGGGTCCTTGTCCATGTGGGCCCCGGTCGCCGACTCCTGGTAGTACACCTCGATCGCGTCCTTGATCCCCACCTGCTCGAAGGCCTTGTTCCAGTACACGATGCCCTCGCGCACCCACCTGCGGTACCGCACCGGCACGGTGTGCTCCACGTAGTACACGATGGGCGTCTTGGGCGGCGACAGCTTCAGCTTCGGGTCCGCCTTCTCCAGGTGCCACCGGTTGATGTACCGCACCGGCACCTGGTCGTCCACGAACTTGCCCAGGTCCCGGAACTCGGTCGTGAAGTACCCCACGCGCTCGTCCGCGGCGCGCGGCTGGTACCCGGGCGTGTCCTCGATCAGGCTGATCGACCAGTGGAACGTCTTGAGCAGGCCGCCCGCGGCGGGAATCTGCCACGAAAGTTCGACGTTCTTCGGGAAGGCCTTCGCGGCCGCGATCGTCGCCAGGTTGCCCCGCGCGCCCCCGGCCATCCCGCCGTAGAACACGCCGATGTTCCCCACCAGCAGCCCGCGCATGTCGATCACCGGGTTCCCGTTCGGGCCCATGCACTCGATCGGCACGTCCACCAGCACCCGGTCCACGAAGTGATTCTGGATCGAGTCCTTGCTCTCCTTGTCCCCGGTCGAGCGCACGTCCGTGTTGGGCGCCACCAGCAGCAGGCGCTTGTCCACCCGCTTCCAGTACACGTACATGTCGCCCGCCTGCAGGCCCGCGAACAGCTCGCCCGTCGGCAGCGTCATCGCGATGAACTGTTTCTGACTCGCCCAGTTCCGCGGCAACTCGGCCAGCATCTGGCTGTCCTTGTCACGCACCCACACCCCGTAGAACGAGGGCTGGCCGTCCGCCGTGGAGACCACCTGGCGGAAGTCCTTCGACACCTCCGCCCACGGGCGGAAGTCGGGCTTGGGCGCCTCGGCCGGCGCGCCCGGCGCCGCGGGCGGAGCGCCGCCCGGCTGGCCCAGCACCGACATCGCCGTGCCCGACACCACGAACAGCACCGCCCCGGTCAGAATTCGCGCCGACGCAAGCCTCGCCATGTGAGATCTCCTCGCCCGCACGCGGCGGGCCGTGTGTGCGCCCAAACCACCCGACCCCCGCTCCCCCCCGCGCTCCCCCGGCTTCCCCCCCGGGTGCGATTCCCCACGCGCGCCGACCCGTCGCGAACCGTCGCGGCGAGCCGATTTCACTCTAGGCTATTTTCACAATCCTCGCATCCGCGTCCCGATCGATTTTTCGAGTTTTCTTGCGTGATCGACGCGGCGTTCACTGGACCGCACGCCCGCCCGGCGCGCAACCACCCCCCTGCTTCCGTCCGCGTGGACCTCTGGATGCGCCTCGGGGACGTTCCCGTCATGGATCACGCTCCGCTCCCGTGATCGCTCGCGCGGGGGCCACCGCCCCGGGGGGGCCCGCCACACCCCGCGCGCCGCCCCCGTGCTCGATCCGCACCTCCGTCATCAGCAGCACGGTCAGGAGGGCGAAGAGCAGCACCGACAATTGGAACGGGCGGTCCCGCACCGCCAGCTCGGTCGGGTCGTCGTACGCCCCCCGCTCCAACAGGACGATGCAGCGCAGCAGCGCGTACGTCGCGGGCAGCATGGTCAGCCAGAACAGGTTGAACCCGCGCGTGAATCCCTCCGCCTGCGAGGCCACGTACTCCGAGTACGTCAGCAGCGTCGCCACCGCCGTCACCACCACCGCCATCCGCAGCAACTCGTCGGTGTACATCGACTGCACGCTCCGGGCCGCCGCGGCGTCCGCCCCCATGGTGCGGCGCTCGCCCAGTCGCTTGCCGAACGCCAGGAACATGGAGACGAAGAACGTGACGTTCAGCAGCCAGCTCGAGGGCGGAACCCCCGCCGCGGCGCACCCCCCCAGCACCCGCAGCACGAACCCCGACGCCAGTGAGATCACGTCCAGGATGACCGCCCGCTTGAGCACGGCGGTGTACGCGAAGACGTTGAGGACGTACAGCGCCACGCACGCGGCCAGCCACAGGCGGGCCGCGCCCGGGACCAGCACGATCCCCCCCGCCGCGCCCGCCAGCAGCAGGCCCGTGAACACCCGGGCCGCGCCGGGGGAGACCGCACCGCTGGCGAGGGGCCGCTTCCGCTTGCGGGGGTGAACCCGGTCCGCCTCGCGGTCCGCCAGATCGTTCATCACGTAGCAGGCGCTGCTGGCCAGCGCGAAGGCGAGCACCGCGCCCGCCACGCTCCGCGCCGAATCCGGCGTCACGGCGGCGTACCCATAGGCCGGGCCGATCAGCACGAAGCCGCACTTGGCCCATTGGGTGGGACGCGCCAGGCGCAGGAACGCCCACCATCCCGAGCCGCCGCGGCGCGCGGCGTGATCGCCTTGATCCTCGTGCTCCGACCGCATCCGCCCCATCCTAACACACTCCTCTCCCGGGCTCACGCCCTCCCGACGGTTCAGACATACCGCGTGCAACGCGGGCCGTCCGCGCCGGGGGCGTCGAGGTTCAGCACCATGTACCGCAACGCGTCGCAGGCGTGGTCGTGACCGTCCTTGAGCGGCACCTCGGTCTCCGGGTCGTGGTCCGGGTAGCGGTATCGCTCCAGCGACTCGAGCAGCAGATCGCACCGGGACGCCACGCGGATGCGCGACGCGCCGGCGCCCGGGCGCAACCGGGCCTTGACGAGGTGGATTCCCTCGCGGAGCCCCGCGCGCCGGGCGCGGATCCGCCATCCCAGGCGCGCCAGCGCGCCGATGGAGCTCCGCCCCGTCTGCTCGTGGGCGGCGTGGCCCGCGGGATCGGCGCCGAACCACTCGGGGCGCGGCCAGGGACGCGCCTCGGCTTGGCGCACCAGATCGTCCAGCACCGTTTGACGGCGCACCAGCTCGTCCTCGACCCACAGCACGTTGCGTTCATCCAGCCGAGCCCACAGGACCACCGTCGGGCTCCGCCAGCCGAAGTCGATCCCCCCCACCCAGCGCTCCATCATCATGCTCTCCCCCCTTCGAAACGTGCTCCTTCCGGTCGAAGTCCGGGTACACGCACGATCCCCGGGACACCCCCAGGCACAGCATCTCGCTCCGCCACACCTCCAGCGGGACGCGGGTCTTCATGGCCGCGGCGTCGTCAATCCGGACGTGCCCGGCCTGCTCCGGGGCGCGCCCTTTGGCCCGCCCGAGGCACTCGTCCCACAGGCAGCACCGTTGGCACGAGCGCGTCGCCGGGCAGGGCTCCAGCACGTCCGTCACGCCCCAGCGGATGAGCCGGCGCGCGGGCTCGCCGCCACCGAGCGGGTCCAGAGCGACGGCGGGGGTCTCGCACGCGCGCACGATCGAGCGCATCAGGCCCATCGGACGGTGCATGGTGCTGAGGGCCTCGACGCTCCCCAGCACGGAGTCGCCCCAGGGACCGGCGAGGTCGATCGAGCGCGTGGTGAGCTGCACCGCGTGCCAGACGTCCGGCTGGAAGAGGTCGGCCTCGTCGCAGCGCACCTTCTGCACGCGCGTGCCGCGCACCGAACGCTCGCTCTGGGCCATGACCTCGGCCCGGGACCGGTTGGCCAGCACCGCGCCGCGGGCGGTGATCTTCGGCTTGAGCGGGCCGACGTCGGCCGCCAGTTCCTTCATCCTGAGCAGGCGCGAGAGGTGCTCGTGCATCCGCCGGGATTGCTCCAGCGACCCGCCCAGCAGGCGGACCTCGATCCCCTTCTTGAACACCAGGTCGAGGACGGTGGCCACCGCCGCGAGGAACGTCTTGCCCCCGCCGCGGTTGGCCCACACGACGCAGTCGCCGGGGCGGGCCTCACGCCCGCCCGGGGCGGCCGGCGACCCGGCCCGTCGGCCGGGCGGGCGGCCCTCGAAGAACGCGTGCGCGAGGTACTCGAAGGGCCCGTCCCCGTCCGCGAGCCCGCGCCGCGGGACGTGCACCCGCAGGGCCCGGATGAGCCACGCGTGCAGCTCGTCCTCGTTCCGGGGCGGTCGCCCGCCCCCGCCCGCCTCGGTGTTCGCGCCGGCGGCGGCGCGCGACCCGGGCGTCGGGCCGGTTGAATCGTCGGGCGCCGTGCGGATCGTGCGTGTTCGCTCCCCCATGCTCCCCCCTTTCGGATCTGGTGCTCAGCCCGCGTCGCGGGCGCGTCCCTCCCACACGTACGCGCCGGCGCGCCCGCACAGGGCCCGCGCGGCGCGCACGCACACGGCGCCGAGCGGATCGGACGCGCCGGCCCGAGTGGCGCGGCTGTCGTTGGCCCAGCGCCGGACGGCCCGCTCGACCGTCTCTCCGGTGGCGCGGTCGCGCCACACCCGGCGGGCATCGATCAGGTCCCACGGCATCAGGTCGAGGCGGGCGAGCGTCGCGCGGAGGCGGGCCTCGCGCCGGGCGCACGGGAACGTGACGCGGCGCATCCCCGCGCGCTCGAAGACCGGGCTGACCGGGCCCATCGACGCCAGCGCCTCGACGCGCCCGATGCCCCGTCCCGTGCACCACCGCAGGGCCGCGCGCACCAAGGCCGTGCCCACGCCCATCCCCCGCCAGCGCGGCTCGACGATGAGCCGGGAGATCGTCCGCAACGAGGCGTTGAGGTCGCGTGCGTGGTCCGGGCCCGCCAGGTCGGGCCACGCCACGGCACGCCACGGCCCGTTGAGCACCGGGCGAGAGAGCGTGAGCACGCCGGCGAGACGATCGTCCCGCCGCGCACCCGTGCGATCCTCGGCGACCAGCACCAGTTCGACCGGGCCGGGCGGGTTCGCGATGTAGTGGAACGGCGCGAGGTCGTGGTACGAGTCGAGCGTGCCCTCGCGCAGGCGCAGCGCGCGCGCGGGGTTGCGAGGCCGGCGGCGGGCGGGCCGCGCCCGGGCGGACGTGTCGGGCGGCGTGGGGCGGGTCATCGTGTTCTCCTTGTCGAGCGAACGGGGGCGCGTGTCTCGAATCGCAGTTCCCGCGGCAGGGCCGGCCCGTGCAGGCGCACGGCGCGGCGGCTCAGCCGGGCCGTGATGTCCGGGTCGAGCGGGCCCGCGAGGTCGTCGCGGACGGTCGAGGCAAGCAGGACAACCCCTGACGCGCGGGCGCGACGGCCGGACAACCAGGCCAGGTTGCGGGCGGCGCGGGCGTCCAGGCTGGTCGCGAACTCATCGGCGAGCAGGATCACGCGGGCGGACGTCGGAGCCGGGCTCGGCACGGCGCGGGCCCGGTCGAACAGGCGCGCGAGGCGGAGCCGCCACCGTTCGCCGTCGCTGAGCGAGGCAAGCGGGCGGGTGAAGGCGGCGGCCTCGGCGAGCCCCACGCGCGCGAGCGCGCCGAGCCGATCGGCGAGGTCGCCGGACACGGCGTCGATGGTGCGGGAGGTGGGCCGGGCGGCGGGGGCATCGCGAACCACGCGCACGCCACGACGCTCGGCCAGGATGCCGATGCGCCGCAGCAGCGTGCTCTTGCCCGTGCCGCTGGCGCCGATGATCAACCCCACACCCCCCACTCCCCCCACACCCCCCACACCCCCTCCATCCCCCTCTGCTTCCGCGCGGGCGAGCGCATCGAGCAGCCGGCGCGCGGCGCGGTCGAGTCGTCGGAGGGTGCGGCGGCGGGCGCATCGGCCGGCGCGCGGATCCAGTCCGAACATCGCCGACACCCGACGCGCCTGAAGACTCATGCGTCCCATCGGACCCCCCTTCCCGTGCGGAATCTGGTTCAGTTCATGACCGTCGGCATCCGAGGCGGCGTCACGCGCGGGCGCGCCCGGGCGCATCGGGAGCCGGCCGCGGGCGCGCGGCACGTTCGACGACGGCGCGCGCAAGGTGGGTCGCCGCGCCCCGCAGCGTGCGCGCGTGGTGGTACGAGAGCCCGAGGCTGCCGGCGGCGGCGCGGATGCTCATCCCACGGAGGAAACAGGCGCGGGCGACCGCGCGGACGTCCTCGGGCCATTCGGCGCTGCGGGCCGCGACCACACGGAAAACGGGCGAACGGAGCCGGTGCTTGAGACGCCGGACGCGGGCGCGCACGGCGGACAGGGGAAGGCCCTGCAGCTCGGCGACCTCGCGCTCGGGCGTGCCGCGCTCGACGACGGCGCGGACAAGTTCGCGGTCGCCCTCCGGGAGCGAGGGAATCCACGAGATAAGCCAGCGGTCGCGGGCCCTTCCACGAGCCTCCAATTCCTCGTTTTTGAGGATTGGACAGGAATCTGTGGTCTGATAATCCATGATTGCGTGTGTTCTTGGTGTCATTGAACACGTTCCTGTGTGATTGATGTTCTTCAAACAGTGAACAATCACCGATAGTATACCAAACAGAATACTCTTTTGCAAGCATTTTGTTCGGTTTTGGTTGAAAAAAAGTTTGGTATATGATAGTATTTTGTTGTGATTACAGAAAATCAACACCCAGACACGCCCGCAAACATCCCCAATTGTGGTGGCATTTTCGTGGAACATGCCCACGCACCTGCAAGAGAAGGAAGGGAACTCGCGCTCGGTGTAGTCATCCGCCACGAGCGGGAGCGGGCGGGGCTGTCGCTGTCGGACCTGGCGCGGCGGGCGTTGTGTACGAAGAGCTATCTCTCGGCGATTGAGACCGGGAAGCGCGAACGACCGCCGCGCGACGCGATCGTGCGGCGACTGGAATCGGCGCTGGGCCTGGCCGCGGGGAGCCTGATGGCGAGCGCGCGGTGGCAGGCGACACCGGGTGAGATCAAGCGCGAGATGGTGTCGCTGGCGGCGCGGGTGCGGGCGGCGCGGGAACTGGCGACGCTGGTGCGATCGGACACCGGAGGAAAGGCGAGTGGAGGGTTGGACGAGGCGTACCGGTCGGGTCGGCTGGCGCGTCTGGTGTCGCGACTGGCGCCGGAGGAGGGAGCGGGCGCGGGGGGTCGGGAGCGCGGGGGGAGCGCGGGAGGGGATGGCGTCGGGGCGGGAATCGGCGGCGTGGCGCGGCTGCTGCCGCTGGAGGTGCCGCTGATCAACCGGGTGGCGGCGGGCTACCCGACGGAATTCACCGACCTGTCGTACCCGGCGCGGGTGGCCGACGAGTACGTGCGGTGCCCGGACATCAACGATCCGGACGCCTTCGCGGCGCGGGTGGTGGGGGAGTCGATGCGGCCCAAGTACGAGGAGGGGGACATCGTGGTGTTCAGCCCGGCTCGGGCGGTGAAGGACGGAGCGGACTGCTTCGCGCGTCTGGAGCCGGACCACGCCAGCACGTTCAAGCGCGTGTACTTCGAGACGGGGGAAGGAGGGGAGGAGCTGGTGCGGTTGCAGCCGCTGAACCCGGCGTTTTCGGCGCGGGTGGTGGAGCGGGAACGGGTTGCGGGCCTGTACGCGGCGGTGAGCGTAATCAAGGCGGTGTAGGGGTGGGGTG
>JAEUIW010000049.1 GCA_016794925.1 Phycisphaerae bacterium | reverse complement strand
TGTTTCAATCCGCGCCCCGCTCAGATGAACGGGGCGACCGCAAACGGGCATTGCTGGCGATCCTAGCGCCTAGTTTCAATCCGCGCCCCGCTCAGATGAACGGGGCGACTTGCAGGCTTCGCATTTGAGGCCTGTGCGCTGGCGGTTTCAATCCGCGCCCCGCTCAGATGAACGGGGCGACGGTGCAGCAAGCGGCAGCAAATGAGGATTGGCTTGTTTCAATCCGCGCCCCGCTCAGATGAACGGGGCGACCTGCTTTGCTTGGTCGTGCGGTAGCGCCAATGCAGGTTTCAATCCGCGCCCCGCTCAGATGAACGGGGCGACATCGTTCGCAGACGTTTGAACCATGCACCCAATTGTTTCAATCCGCGCCCCGCTCAGATGAACGGGGCGACATTCGGCAGACGACTCGGAGAATTGGGCGAACGAGTTTCAATCCGCGCCCCGCTCAGATGAACGGGGCGACGAGCGAGCATGGGCATTACGCAAGGTGGGCGCGTGTTTCAATCCGCGCCCCGCTCAGATGAACGGGGCGACAGCCGAGCCAAGCCTCTCGCTTGTGGTCAGCATGGTTTCAATCCGCGCCCCGCTCAGATGAACGGGGCGACGCGGCGCGCAACGATTGAGAATCCCGCATGGCTTGTTTCAATCCGCGCCCCGCTCAGATGAACGGGGCGACGGCGTCAGCCCGTCCATTGACCCGCCTGTAGGCAGTGTTTCAATCCGCGCCCCGCTCAGATGAACGGGGCGACCACGATCACTTTTCGCGATACGTTGGACAGCAAAGTTTCAATCCGCGCCCCGCTCAGATGAACGGGGCGACACCGGCCTGCGCGTGGACATCACGCTCGCGGACACGTTTCAATCCGCGCCCCGCTCAGATGAACGGGGCGACGCGCCTCGTAGTCGAACGTTGGCGAGTCGGGGTTGTTTCAATCCGCGCCCCGCTCAGATGAACGGGGCGACTTGCTCGCCAAGGACGTGATCATTCTGAAGAAGCTGTTTCAATCCGCGCCCCGCTCAGATGAACGGGGCGACCAGCGGCGCCCTAGG
>JAEUIW010000048.1 GCA_016794925.1 Phycisphaerae bacterium | reverse complement strand
AACGCCAGCAGCACGCTGACGGCCGCCGTGGCAGCCAGCCGGTGTCGCCGCAACAGGCGCCGGGCGCGCGCCCAGGGGCCCTCCGGGCGCGCCACCAGCGGCAGCCCCTGGCGGTGGCGCCGCAGGTCGTCGGCCAGGGCGGCGGCGCCGGCGTAGCGGCATGCCGGGTCGGGGTGCAGGGCCTTGGCCAGCACGGTGTCCAGGTCGCCGGCCAGCGCCGCGCACAGTTTCGCCACCGTCGTCGAGCGCGCGCCGGCCACCGCCGCGCCGGCCGCGGCGGCGTCGGCCGCTGCCCGGCTGGCCCGCACGGGTTGGCGGGCGGCGTGGCCGGCTTCCCCGGTGGGCTCGGCGCCAGCGGCCGGCGGCGGCCGCACCCCGGCCAGCAGTTCGTACAGCACCACGCCGAGCGAATAGACGTCCGTGGCCGTGGTCAGCAGCTGGCCCTGCAGTTGCTCCGGCGCGGCGTAGGCGGGGGTCAGCAGGCGCGCGCCGGCGTCCTGCGTCAGCGGTGCGCCGCCGTGCGCGTCGTCGGGTGCCGCCAGCAGCCGGGCGATGCCGAAGTCCAGCAGCCGCACCTGGCCATCGGGCGTGACCAGGATGTTGCCGGGCTTGAGGTCGCGATGGATGACCAGCCGCGCATGCGCGTACTGCACCGCGTCGAGCACCTGGTCGAACAAGGCCAGCCGGCCTTCCACGCCCAGCCCCTGGCTGTCGCACCACTGGTCCATGGGTCGGCCGTCGGCGACCCATTCCATCGCCATCCAGGGCGTGCCGTCGGCGTCGACGCCGGCGTCGTACAGCCGTGCGATGTGCGGGTGCTCCAGCCGCGCCAGGATGTCGCGCTCGCGCGCGAAGCGCTCGGCCAGTCCCGCCACCAGGGCCAGCCGCGAAGGCAGCTTCAGCGCCACCGGCCGCGACAGTGAACCGTCGGCGCGCTGCGCCAGCCAGACCGTGGCCATGCCCCCGCGGCCCAGCAGGGCCGTCAGCCGCCAGGGGCCGACCTGGCTGCCCGGGCCCAGCCCGGCCGCGCCCTGTGCAGCGCCTGCCGCGACGGCCGGCAGCGAAACGCGGGGCCCGCGTTCCAGGCGGCCGGCGGTCTGCGCGCTTGCGTGCGCGGCC
>JAEUIW010000047.1 GCA_016794925.1 Phycisphaerae bacterium | reverse complement strand
CCCCCCCCCCCCCCCCCCCGACCCTCCCACCCCGACCACCCCGAACCACACTCCGACTACCCCCCGTTCCCTCCACGACGCTCTTCCGATCGCGCTGCAAAGAGCTGATTCAGTTCGTTTCAATCCGCGCCCCGCGTGCGAGGCGAAAGGCGCTGACTGCGCCTCACACGATGCGCTGACAGCACGTTTCAATCCGCGCCCCGCGTGCGAGGCGAAAGAAAAGACGCCGACAACCCGGATGGAGCGAAACAGGTTTCAATCCGCGCCCCGCGTGCGAGGCGAAAGGGTTTGGGTGACTTAATTCACGCATAGTAGCATAGTTTCAATCCGCGCCCCGCGTGCGAGGCGAAAGCAGGAAACACTCAACACGTTCAACCGGAATCAAAGTTTCAATCCGCGCCCCGCGTGCGAGGCGAAAGGGACGCAGGGAATCGCGTCGTCACGCACGCTTCGTTTCAATCCGCGCCCCGCGTGCGAGGCGAAAGGCAGCACAGGTCGCCGAGTCTGGAAAACAACCGGAGTTTCAATCCGCGCCCCGCGTGCGAGGCGAAAGTCAGAGCCAGGGATACGGGTGAGACGATCAGACAGGTTTCAATCCGCGCCCCGCGTGCGAGGCGAAAGTCTAGGTTTCCGAAACTCCATCGACGAACCACAGTTTCAATCCGCGCCCCGCGTGCGAGGCGAAAGGACGAGCCGATGAGCAAAGAGCAATCCTTCATCCTGTTTCAATCCGCGCCCCGCGTGCGAGGCGAAAGACAGTTCCCAAACGAATGCTGAAGGTCGCGAGTTTGTTTCAATCCGCGCCCCGCGTGCGAGGCGAAAGTCAGTATCGGCAGCTTCGTATGCTGCAAACTTCTCGTTTCAATCCGCGCCCCGCGTGCGAGGCGAAAGCAATACGAATTGTCTTGGGACGACATCGCAGACCTGTTTCAATCCGCGCCCCGCGTGCGAGGCGAAAGTCGGTTCGCTGCTGCCCCTGAATTGCAGCACAAGGTTTCAATCCGCGCCCCGCGTGCGAGGCGAAAGCGACAACCAAGATGGAGAAAGCCCGATCGACGAATTGTTTCAATCCGCGCCCCGCGTGCGAGGCGAAAGATCGATGCCATTAAAACAACCCCAAT
>JAEUIW010000046.1 GCA_016794925.1 Phycisphaerae bacterium | reverse complement strand
TACACCGCGGAAAACCTTATAGTTATGTTGGCGTGCAAGCGATGCTAGAAGAGCTTCAATGGGGCCGCGGCATTACACCGCGGAAAACATTACATAATTTCAACGGCGAGCTTACAGAACCATAGCTTCAATGGGGCCGCGGCATTACACCGCGGAAAACGCGAATATTTTGCACGGGAGAAGCGGCGGACTATGCGCTTCAATGGGGCCGCGGCATTACACCGCGGAAAACCCTATTTACCGGGTATCCCCGAAACTCTACGCGAACGCTTCAATGGGGCCGCGGCATTACACCGCGGAAAACGTCACGCCTCGCTGAGATGCTGTTCCCGACGGATGAGCGGCTTCAATGGGGCCGCGGCATTACACCGCGGAAAACGCCGGTGCAGGTGGTCATTTCATCGCCTCCCGGAACGCGGCGCTTCAATGGGGCCGCGGCATTACACCGCGGAAAACGTGCTGGTGCCGGCAGTCGTCTGGCGATACAGCCTGAATTGCTTCAATGGGGCCGCGGCATTACACCGCGGAAAACGTTCGCGCTCGGCGAATAGCCGCCGCAGAGATCGTCGCAGCTTCAATGGGGCCGCGGCATTACACCGCGGAAAACTCGTCACCGGCGATTGCCGCGCTGGTGCTGCGCGTCGGCTTCAATGGGGCCGCGGCATTACACCGCGGAAAACGAGCAATTCCGGCGTGCGCGACGGCACTTCGAGCAGCGTGCTTCAATGGGGCCGCGGCATTACACCGCGGAAAACCACTGCGCCCCCGCGCGCCGAAACATCGCTTGCGCGGAGCTTCAATGGGGCCGCGGCATTACACCGCGGAAAACGATGCGCTCGCGCCCGACGAGCCGGCGCAGCTGCCACCGCTTCAATGGGGCCGCGGCATTACACCGCGGAAAACACCTTGATGCGCTGCGATCTGTCGCCGGCCATCAAGTCGCTTCAATGGGGCCGCGGCATTACACCGCGGAAAACGCCCGCCGCGCACGGCCCGCGGCCCGCAGGATGCGCTGCTTCAATGGGGCCGCGGCATTACACCGCGGAAAACATCAGCAACTCCGCGCTTGGAGTTTCGGATTTCGAGCTTCAATGGGGCCGCGGCATTACACCGCGGAAAACAGCGGATTATCGAGGCGCAGCAGACCGACCTGCGCGCTTCAATGGGGCCGCGGCATTACACCGCGGAAAACGCGCTCTTCGAATGCAAGAGCAGCGGATCGGCGGATAGCTTCAATGGGGCCGCGGCATTACACCGCGGAAAACCCGCAGAGACATTGCTGCTCTCTTGCGCAAGGATCGAGCTTCAATGGGGCCGCG
>JAEUIW010000045.1:297-1427 GCA_016794925.1 Phycisphaerae bacterium | reverse complement strand
AAAACTAGCATTCCCGCGATGAATGAGCACGGCTGCGGCGGGCTTCAATGGGGCCGCGGCATTACACCGCGGAAAACTACGCGCGTTGCGCCGCAACGCAAGCCCCTACACAAAGAGCTTCAATGGGGCCGCGGCATTACACCGCGGAAAACGAGGTAGCCCTTTCTCATAGACGAAACGATTACGACGCTTCAATGGGGCCGCGGCATTACACCGCGGAAAACGTGCCTGAATAGAAAAGCAGGGGTGCACGCATTACACAGCTTCAATGGGGCCGCGGCATTACACCGCGGAAAACGCTGAAAACGCATCCGGAATTAGCGGAAGATAAAAGGCTTCAATGGGGCCGCGGCATTACACCGCGGAAAACGCTACGCGCAACGGCGCCAGCACCAGCACGGGAGCGGAGTCGCTTCAATGGGGCCGCGGCATTACACCGCGGAAAACTTCTTGGTGCGGCTTGGCCGTTTCGCCGGGCGCTTTGCTTCAATGGGGCCGCGGCATTACACCGCGGAAAACCCACGCCCGGTCGCGACCGGCCGGGATCACCACGCGCCGCTTCAATGGGGCCGCGGCATTACACCGCGGAAAACATCTTTTTTCGCGTGTGTCAGGGCGGTAGAGCAGGTAGCTTCAATGGGGCCGCGGCATTACACCGCGGAAAACATTATGCAGCCACGCAGCGCATCGCCGGCTAGCCCGCGCTTCAATGGGGCCGCGGTATTACACCGCGGAAAACCAAGATTGGCCGGCTGGCCTGCGGTCAGCGAGTAGTTGCTTCAATGGGGCCGCGGCATTACACCGCGGAAAACGCACGGGTGCGCGGACACGCTGATTCGGCGCAAAGCCGCTTCAATGGGGCCGCGGCATTACACCGCGGAAAACGGCGTTGGCACGTCTCGCCAAAGAGGCCGCCGAGGCGGCTTCAATGGGGCCGCGGCATTACACCGCGGAAAACCGATGCCGGGCGCGCCGAACTGGATCGCATTCGCGACGCTTCAATGGGGCCGCGGCATTACACCGCGGAAAACGCCGGTCAGCGGCTGGGATGTGCTCAGCGGCAACTTCGCGCTTCAATGGGGCCGCGGCATTACACCGCGGAAAACGTCGCGGTGTCGCTTTTGGGTATC
>JAEUIW010000045.1:0-287 GCA_016794925.1 Phycisphaerae bacterium | reverse complement strand
TCGCTTCAGAGCTTCCATGGGGCCGCGGCATTACACCGCGGAAAACCCATCATCCCGCAAGACGTTGTGAGCCTGTTCGAAAAGCTTCAATGGGGCCGCGGCATTACACCGCGGAAAACCAGTCCGCGAGGCAAAGACCGAAGCGGCCGAACGAATCGGCTTCAATGGGGCCGCGGCATTACACCGCGGAAAACCTTTTTGCATGATGGTTTCCTTTACAGCACCGGATTAAGCTTCAATG
The DNA here is from genome assembly GCA_016794925.1 of Phycisphaerae bacterium. Lineage (GTDB taxonomy): Bacteria > Planctomycetota > Phycisphaerae > Phycisphaerales > UBA1924 > JAEUIW01. Next base: position 46 of record JAEUIW010000045.1, on the reverse strand, counting down.
GGGCCGCGGCATTACACCGCGGAAAACGCTGATATGCGCCGCATTC
>JAEUIW010000044.1 GCA_016794925.1 Phycisphaerae bacterium | reverse complement strand
GATCGACCCTGGTGGAAGGCGAAGCTCTATGACAAGACTGCGTCTCCCCCGCGTACGCGGGGATCGACCCTGGGAGCCAAAGCCGACGCCGGACCTGTTTTTGTCTCCCCCGCGTACGCGGGGATCGACCCGGCACCCAAAACGCCATCGTCGCCGGCGTCGAGTCTCCCCCGCGTACGCGGGGATCGACCCGATCGAGGAGCAATTCGCGATCGTCGTCTCCGGTCTCCCCCGCGTACGCGGGGATCGACCTTGAGGAGGGAATCACGTAGGGGATGGCCGGGCGTCTCCCCCGCGTACGCGGGGATCGACCCGCCTCCCATCGCGCCATCTCCGCCGGCCAGGTGTCTCCCCCGCGTACGCGGGGATCGACCCCGATGCTCTGGGACCCCGTCACTGACCCAGAGGTCTCCCCCGCGTACGCGGGGATCGACCTTACCATTAACTCAAGTAATTGCAGACATGGAAGTCTCCCCCGCGTACGCGGGGATCGACCTGGAAGGAACAGGCGAACGAGGCAGAAGAAGAAGTCTCCCCCGCGTACGCGGGGATCGACCTGATGCGGTTCGACAGATGCGGCTGATTCCCGTGTCTCCCCCGCGTACGCGGGGATCGACCTTCCAGTCCCCCAGGCCGAACAGGGTTTTCAGCGTCTCCCCCGCGTACGCGGGGATCGACCCGGCCGATGTTGCCCATGAAGTGAAGGGCCTTGGTCTCCCCCGCGTACGCGGGGATCGACCTTAACGAAACGGAACGTTACTTACGAAACGAACGTCTCCCCCGCGTACGCGGGGATCGACCCGCACCCCTGTCTGGCAAGGTGAATGGCAGTGTGTCTCCCCCGCGTACGCGGGGATCGACCCCTCGTGCAGCACTTCCACGAATGGCAGCAGCGGTCTCCCCCGCGTACGCGGGGATCGACCCTCTCCAAGGCCGTCCCGGACCCGGCGTGAACCGTCTCCCCCGCGTACGCGGGGATCGACCCTAGCCAAACGCCTCGAAACCACACGGCAAAGAGTCTCCCCCGCGTACGCGGGGATCGACCCTGGTGGCGTCCAGACCCAGGAAAACCAATTGCGTCTCCCCCGCGTACGCGGGGATCGACCCGCCCGTGGGATACGGGTACGGGAACCCGTAGCGTCTCCCCCGCGTACGCGGGGATCGACCTGGTGTATATCTGGCTACCGCTGGCGTCGTCGTGTCTCCCCGCGTACGCGGGGATCGACCCATGGGATAGGCCCCTGCCAAGTACTGGCCAGGGTCTCCCCCGCGTACGCGGGGATCGACCCGGGATTGTGTGCCGTCCGTCTTTCGCCAGCACGTCTCCCCCGCGTACGCGGGGATCGACCCGGGCAAAGAATGACTCGCTCGGCAAACATGGATGTCTCCCCCGCGTACGCGGGGATCGACCCGAGGCGGTGACCTTTGCCGCATCGAGACCAGAGTCTCCCCCGCGTACGCGGGGATCGACCCGCGCTGCACTCCAAGCTGCAGTGGATGCTGGCGTCTCCCCCGCGTACGCGGGGATCGACCCGCTATTGGCAAAACCTCAAGGCCAGGAGTCAGGTC
>JAEUIW010000043.1 GCA_016794925.1 Phycisphaerae bacterium | reverse complement strand
TCGCAGCGACGATCACCCATCTGCTTGGTTTCGAGAAGCATGCCAAGTGGGATGAGAGTTTGCTGGAGGTCAAGCAGGATTAGGTCGGTCCCCGCGTACGCGGGGGAGACCGGATCTCGTTCTGGTAAAAGCAGACGACATCGGGTCGATCCCCGCGTACGCGGGGGAGACCGGATCGGCGTCGAGAATCTGGCGCTCTCCCTGGGTCGATCCCCGCGTACGCGGGGGAGACCTCTCCTCCGACTGTCACGGCGCTTTCGGTCTGCCGGGTCGATCCCCGCGTACGCGGGGGAGACAGGACACCAGCGTAACTATCCAGAAATGGAAGGGGTCGATCCCCGCGTACGCGGGGGAGACTTCGGGCCTGGGTCGTCGAAAGCAGCGCCAACAGGTCGATCCCCGCGTACGCGGGGGAGACTATCCGGACTCTCCGACAATCGCGGTGGTATTGGGTCGATCCCCGCGTACGCGGGGGAGACGATGTCGCGGTATTCGTCGTCGGACCACTGCCGGGTCGATCCCCGCGTACGCGGGGGAGACTCCGCCGGCGTCGCGTCCATCTCCCAGCGCTCGGGTCGATCCCCGCGTACGCGGGGGAGACCTGGGGCGCGCCGGCCCTTTCGAGTGCGGCAAGGGTCGATCCCCGCGTACGCGGGGGAGACGCATCCTGGCTCGTCATCTCGTGCGCATCGGCGGGTCGATCCCCGCGTACGCGGGGGAGACCGGCGTACCACCATCGACGCCGCAATGATCGGGGGTCGATCCCCGCGTACGCGGGGGAGACCGCGGCCAGATCAGGCGATCGCTCGAAGCTGCAGGTCGATCCCCGCGTACGCGGGGGAGACTCATAGGTCTGATCCAGGTCCATCGCTGCACGAGGTCGATCCCCGCGTACGCGGGGGAGACGAAGCGCGCAAAGCCAGTGACGCACCAATCATGGGTCGATCCCCGCGTACGCGGGGGAGACTTCGCCACCTTGTTCACTGCACCCTCTTGCTCGGGTCGATCCCCGCGTACGCGGGGGAGACTGTCACATACATGACGATCGATGACGCAGAGCAGGTCGATCCCCGCGTACGCGGGGGAGACAATGCCCGTGTCTTCCGCGATCTGCGCGACCAGGGTCGATCCCCGCGTACGCGGGGGAGACGATGGATCGGGCGAGCTTTGACCGACTCGGCCAGGTCGATCCCCGCGTACGCGGGGGAGACGCAACGCCGGCCAAGGTCCGGTTGACTGACGGGGGTCGATCCCCGCGTACGCGGGGGAGACCCGGACTCGTCGGCATTTCGCCCGATATTGTCGGGTCGATCCCCGCGTACGCGGGGGAGACTCCACCATCACGCATACGTCAAAGGTCGCAAGGGGTCGATCCCCGCGTACGCGGGGGAGACGCGCTGCCGGGCGATCTGGTGTGGACCGACGAAGGTCGATCCCCGCGTACGCGGGGGAGACTGTTCAGGGCCATGGCTTCGATTTCCCGGTCCAGGTCGATCCCCGCGTACGCGGGGGAGACAGCAGGGCAACTGCCAGCGCCTGATCGACCTCAGGTCGATCCCCGCGTACGCGGGGGAGACCTTCAGCCAGATGTTCACCAGCCGCCGGATCAGGGTCGATCCCCGCGTACGCGGGGGAGACTCTGTCCAACCTCGTCCGACGTTTCTCGATAGGGGTCGATCCCCGCGTA
>JAEUIW010000042.1 GCA_016794925.1 Phycisphaerae bacterium | reverse complement strand
CGTCGTCGTGCGCCACCCGAGCTTCAATGGGGCCGCGGCATTACACCGCGGAAAACCGCGCGACTGCATTCGTCGGATCGTGCCGCGGCAAAACGGGCTTCAATGGGGCCGCGGCATTACACCGCGGAAAACGAACCGCCGTCGAACGGCGCCGTGCGTGCCTGTGGCGTGCTTCAATGGGGCCGCGGCATTACACCGCGGAAAACTGCTCGACGGTCTGATATGCCGTGCCGAGCAGCGGCGCGCTTCAATGGGGCCGCGGCATTACACCGCGGAAAACACGGCGACGTATTGCCGCGAGTCGGCGTCTGGATGGTCGCGCTTCAATGGGGCCGCGGCATTACACCGCGGAAAACCCGAGCGCCGAGGCGAGCGATGTCGAGACGGAAAAATGGCTTCAATGGGGCCGCGGCATTACACCGCGGAAAACGATTGAGCGCGGATTAGAGCGTTCGCGCGTCTACTAGCTTCAATGGGGCCGCGGCATTACACCGCGGAAAACGCGGCGCGCTGAGCAAGTCCGCGCTGCGAAAGCTGGCGCTTCAATGGGGCCGCGGCATTACACCGCGGAAAACGCTGGCCTGGCGGACACACTGGGAGGCGCAGTCCGGCGCTTCAATGGGGCCGCGGCATTACACCGCGGAAAACGTTAAACAATAAAGGGCTATGCGCGAAATGCAAGACGGCTTCAATGGGGCCGCGGCATTACACCGCGGAAAACGGCGAGCGCGTCGATGGTGCCGGTCAGACCGGAGCCGCTTCAATGGGGCCGCGGCATTACACCGCGGAAAACGAGCAGCATCGCGCGCAGGTCCGCCGTCGGTTGATCGAGCTTCAATGGGGCCGCGGCATTACACCGCGGAAAACCTCGCCACCGGCGCGGCGGCGACGGCGTTTGCCGTGCTTCAATGGGGCCGCGGCATTACACCGCGGAAAACGGTCGACAGCGGCGACGGTGCGGGCGAGTTCATCGGCGCTTCAATGGGGCCGCGGCATTACACCGCGGAAAACAATTTCCGGAACTTCGACAAGCGGGGCCAGCCGAGGTTGCTTCAATGGGGCCGCGGCATTACACCGCGGAAAACCGAGGCGAGCCGGCGCAGTGGCGTGGCCGACTTCCTGCTTCAATGGGGCCGCGGCATTACACCGCGGAAAACGCTGCAATCGGACGGCTCGATCATCCTTGCCGGCCTGCTGCTTCAATGGGGCCGCGGCATTACACCGCGGAAAACGGCGTTCCACGCCTCGACCACGACGCGCTCGGCGCGGCTTCAATGGGGCCGCGGCATTACACCGCGGAAAACACCTCCACCGTCTGTCCGCCGCACTCCGGCGGGATGTGGCTTCAATGGGGCCGCGGCATTACACCGCGGAAAACCAGGCGGCCGAAGCCGACGCGCTGGTGCGGATGTGGGAGCTTCAATGGGGCCGCGGCATTACACCGCGGAAAACAGATCGCGCATTACGCATACCTGTCGACGCTGTTTGCGCTTCAATGGGGCCGCGGCATTACACCGCGGAAAACCTAAGAAGTCTGCGGAAGATGCGAAAACCGCATCTGAGCTTCAATGGGGCCGCGGCATTACACCGCGGAAAACCGCGTAGGAGGATTGCATGGCTCTCGGCCTGTCCGACGCTTCAATGGGGCCGCGGCATTACACCGCGGAAAACGGCGTAGGTCTGGTTTCTGGTCAGGTTCATGTCGATCTCGCTTCAATGGGGCCGCGGCATTACACCGCGGAAAACAGACCTTCAAAAATCGCCAGCCGCATCAACTGGTTAGGCTGGGGTTTGCGAGCGCTGTGTCGGGACTCGGCGGGCATGGCTCACTTA
>JAEUIW010000041.1 GCA_016794925.1 Phycisphaerae bacterium | reverse complement strand
CGTTTCGCGTAAGATTGCATTTCGCTTATGGGCAAGGGGTTCGCGCAATGCGGGCGTTTTGTTCTTTTGCTCCCAAAGGTTACGGGAGATGAGCATCGCCCCTCGGCAACGAGGGGCGCGGATTGAAACCTATTGCCTGGCTCGGCGGGAAGACGCCTGTGTCGTGCATCGCCCCTCGGCAACGAGGGGCGCGGATTGAAACCCGATCTGACCATCGTCAACGACGGCACGCTGGCCGGCATCGCCCCTCGGCAACGAGGGGCGCGGATTGAAACTCAAGCGTGTTGTGCCCTTGGTCGCCGTACCGCTGCATCGCCCCTCGGCAACGAGGGGCGCGGATTGAAACGGTCATCGGCGGGCGTTTGGCGGGATGCCAGTCGCATCGCCCCTCGGCAACGAGGGGCGCGGATTGAAACCCACGAGAGGCAATTTCCCACTCTCCCCACTGCTTGCATCGCCCCTCGGCAACGAGGGGCGCGGATTGAAACACGTCGATGGCGTGAACGAGGTGGACGGCAAGCAACGCATCGCCCCTCGGCAACGAGGGGCGCGGATTGAAACCGTCCGGAGAAATCCACCGAGTGGACGCGCTGGAAAGGCATCGCCCCTCGGCAACGAGGGGCGCGGATTGAAACTCCCGCTGAGAATGGAACCAACCAAGCTGATACAGGCATCGCCCCTCGGCAACGAGGGGCGCGGATTGAAACGTGCGCTGTGCTGTTGTCGGCGATCGGGAAAAGCGGCATCGCGCATCGCCCCTCGGCAACGAGGGGCGCGGATTGAAACGAGCGGGCGCGCACGAAAGCCGGAATGCCGGCGCTGCATCGCCCCTCGGCAACGAGGGGCGCGGATTGAAACTGCTACGACGCTCTGTGGACCGACGTCACCATGAAGCATCGCCCCTCGGCAACGAGGGGCGCGGATTGAAACAGGCGTCCATGCCGCGTTTTTCGGCGAAGCGGCCGCATCGCCCCTCGGCAACGAGGGGCGCGGATTGAAACCTTGGATACGTGCCCCATCCGCAATCCATGCTCTGTTGAGGCATCGCCCCTCGGCAACGAGGGGCGCGGATTGAAACCCCTTCCGGGTGTTGTATTCGGCGCTCTCGTCCCGCATCGCCCCTCGGCAACGAGGGGCGCGGATTGAAACAGGCAGAAGCTCAACCTGCCCACCGAGCGCTGGGACGCATCGCCCCTCGGCAACGAGGGGCGCGGATTGAAAATTTTTCTTCTCGCCGATCGCGGCATCGGCGAGCCGGGCATCGCCCCTCGGCAACGAGGGGCGCGGATTGAAACTCCCCGCCGGAGTTTGATGCGCGGCCCGAGTTGCGCATCGCCCCTCGGCAACGAGGGGCGCGGATTGAAACCCCGTGGGGCGTCAAGCCTGTCATTGATCCGGAGGATAGCATCGCCCCTCGGCAACGAGGGGCGCGGATTGAAACAGGTACAGCGTCGCTTGGTTCGAGCCGAAGTCAGTCGCATCGCCCCTCGGCAACGAGGGGCGCGGATTGAAACTCGAGGCGCAGGGCAATGACGTTCTGGGTCTTGCGCATCGCCCCTCGGCAACGAGGGGCGCGGATTGAAACCGCAACTCCGACCGTCACGTGGCCATATCAACGGATGGGCATCGCCCCTCGGCAACGAGGGGCGCGGATTGAAACATTTGCGACAGGCGCACGCTCATCGAGCAGACCAGGCATCGCCCCTCGGCAACGAGGGGCGCGGATTGAAACGCCAAGCGTTATGACGTCTCCGTGTGACCCAAGAACGCATCGCCCCTCGGCAACGAGGGGCGCAGAGTAAAACAACGTCAGCACCCTGACCGCATTGCCTCTTCAAAAAAGGCGCCCCCCCCCGGTCGAGG
>JAEUIW010000040.1 GCA_016794925.1 Phycisphaerae bacterium | reverse complement strand
CATTGAAGCCCGCCGCAGCCGTGCTCATTCATCGCGGGAATGCTAGTTTTCCGCGGTGTAATGCCGCGGCCCCATTGAAGCCGGATGCGCCGCAGGTTTTGGGCGCGCTCGAGTTTTGGTTTTCCGCGGTGTAATGCCGCGGCCCCATTGAAGCGACGACACGTGCGGTCATTTGAATCCCTGCGCGGTCAGGGTTTTCCGCGGTGTAATGCCGCGGCCCCATTGAAGCGGTGCTAGTTGGATGAGGATCACGGACGGCGTCGATGCGTTTTCCGCGGTGTAATGCCGCGGCCCCATTGAAGCCTGCGTAGGCGCCGAAACTCTAATAATTAGCGTTTCGTTTTCCGCGGTGTAATGCCGCGGCCCCATTGAAGCTGCTGATGCGGCCGAATGGCTGCGCGGCACTGCATAGTTTTCCGCGGTGTAATGCCGCGGCCCCATTGAAGCACCAGCACGCGAATCATGTCCGCCCACTTCTGCGGCGGTTTTCCGCGGTGTAATGCCGCGGCCCCATTGAAGCCCCGACCGGCTCGGACAGAACGTCATCGAGGCTTCCAGGTTTTCCGCGGTGTAATGCCGCGGCCCCATTGAAGCGACAACAGTGCATGATGAAAAAATCATCGCGCTAGAGTGTTTTCCGCGGTGTAATGCCGCGGCCCCATTGAAGCATCACGGCCGTTGTCTTGGTTGCCGTTTCCGCCGGAGGTTTTCCGCGGTGTAATGCCGCGGCCCCATTGAAGCGCCGGGACCAAGTTCAGGCCGTGGCCGGTGTACAGGGTTTTCCGCGGTGTAATGCCGCGGCCCCATTGAAGCGAGCAGAGCCATCCTGTAATCGATCAGGCCTGCGGGGGTTTTCCGCGGTGTAATGCCGCGGCCCCATTGAAGCCCCCCGCCGCGCGGTGGCATCCTGCGCTGCCGCGCTTGTTTTCCGCGGTGTAATGCCGCGGCCCCATTGAAGCGACGCTCCGGCGCATTCGACCATGCGCGCAGCAGCGGTTTTCCGCGGTGTAATGCCCGGCCCCATTGAAGCGTCGATGATTCCGCAGATTGCGTCGGTGCTGTCGTGTTTTCCGCGGTGTAATGCCGCGGCCCCATTGAAGCGCCACGACTCGCGCGTCACACCCGTAAAGCTGCGGGTCGTTTTCCGCGGTGTAATGCCGCGGCCCCATTGAAGCGAGCAGAGCCAGCCGGTAATCGATCAGGCCGGCGGGGGAGGTTTTCCGCGGTGTAATGCCGCGGCCCCATTGAAGCATCCTAAAGGCAAAAAGCTGTTCATACCTTGGGGTCCGTTTTCCGCGGTGTAATGCCGCGGCCCCATTGAAGCAATATGACGATATGCCGGAAATGGATATCGGCGAGCCGTTTTCCGCGGTGTAATGCCGCGGCCCCATTGAAGCGCCAGCAGCCACTTCCGCGCGTCCACTTTGAGCCGTGGTTTTCCGCGGTGTAATGCCGCGGCCCCATTGAAGCACGGCGTGCCGGTAGCGCGCGTCAGCAGCTCTGCGGCGGTTTTCCGCGGTGTAATGCCGCGGCCCCATTGAAGCGTCATCACGACGATCGCGATTTCACGGCCTTGCGGCCGGTTTTCCGCGGTGTAATGCCGCGGCCCCATTGAAGCCTACGAGTTCAGCAGATATGTTCGCTTGCCAAGATTGTTTTCCGCGGTGTAATGCCGCGGCCCCATTGAAGCTCCTCCGGGTTTTCGACTGCCTTCTCAGCCGCATCGACGTTTTCCGCGGTGTAATGCCGCGGCCCCATTGAAGCGCTGCTCGCGCCGGCTCTCGATGGCGGCGCTTTGCTCGTTTTCCGCGGTGTAATGCCGCGGCCCCATTGAAGCGCGCCGCGGCGGGCGTCTCTGGCGCCGCGGCGGGCGTTTTCCGCGGTGTAATGCCGCGGCCCCATTGAAGCACGCTCTGGTCCTCGCTGTAGCCGAAACTGAAGATACAGGTAAACGCGGAG